>NZ_JAMQGM010000093.1 GCF_023703325.1 Streptomyces meridianus | reverse complement strand
GGGTTGCGTCCTTGGAAGTGGTGTACGGGTTCCACCTGATCCGGGGGTTTGCTCCCGGTAGTGGGTGTGGTGCCCGAACGTAAGACGGCCATCGGCTGATCCTTCGAGAACGACCAAGCTCTTGAAGGGAATCAGCACGATGACCGCACCTGACAGTGTGCCCTTGTCCGCGCTCACGGAGGACAATCTCGCCTCGGCGAGTCCGGATCTGCTGCGGGCGATGATCAAGACGTTCGCCGATGCGTTGATGTCGTCGGAGGCCGATGCGCTCTGCGGGGCGGAGTACGGCCAGGTCAGCGAGGAACGGGTCAACTCTCGTAATGGCTACCGGAATCGGGAGTGGGACACCCGGGCCGGGACCGTGGAGCTGGCCATTCCCAAGCTTCGCTCCGGCAGCTACTTTCCGACCTGGCTGCTGGAGCGGCGCCGCCGGGCCGAGCAGGCCCTCATCTCGGTGGTGGCCACCGCCTACCTGCTGGGCGTCTCCACGCGCCGGGTGGAGAAACTCGCCGAGTCCCTGGGCGTGACCCAGCTGTCGAAGTCGCAGGTCTCGGCGATGGCCAAGCACCTGGACGAGCAGGTCGCCGCGTTCCGCAACCGCCCGCTGGACGCCGGCCCCTACACGTTCGTCTGGGTCGACGCACTCACGCAGAAAGTTCGCGAAGGCGGCCGGATCATCAACGTCCACGCCCTCGTCGCGGTCGGGGTCAACGCCGACGGCCACCGCGAGATCCTCGGCATCGACGTCGCCACCGCCGAGGACGGCGCCGGCTGGCTGGCCTTCCTGCGCTCGCTGGTCGCCCGCGGTCTGTCCGGTGTCCAGCTGGTGATCTCCGATGCCCACACCGGCCTGGTGAACGCGATCGGCGCGGTCCTGCCCGGCGCTTCCTGGCAGCGCTGCCGCACCCACTACGCAAGGAATCTGCTCTGCCAGGTGCCGAAATCGGCCCAGCCGTGGGTGGCCACCCTGCTGCGGACGGTCTTCGAGCAGCCCGACAGCGAAGCGGTCCACGCGCAGATGAAACAGGTGCTGGACGCGTTGGAGGCGAAGTTTCCCAAGTCCGCCGACCACCTGGATGCGGCCCGCTCGGACCTGCTGGCCTTCACCGCGTTCCCCCGGGAGATCTGGCGGCAGATCTGGTCCAACAACCCCCAGGAACGGCTGAACAAAGAGATCCGCCGCCGCACTGACGTGGTCGGGATCTTCCCCGACCGCCCGGCGCTGATCCGCCTGGTCGGCGCGGTCCTGGCCGAGCAGAACGACGAGTGGACCGAAGCCCGCCGCTACATGGGCCGCGAGCTCCTCGCCAAAGCCCGCCTCCACCCGATCGACGGAGAAAACGCCGAACCCGCCCTGGCCACCGAACTCACTGCATAGCCTCACCAATGGATCGCCGAGTGGCCGTCGATACACCACTCCAGCGGACGTGACC
>NZ_JAMQGM010000092.1 GCF_023703325.1 Streptomyces meridianus | reverse complement strand
CCCGTGAGCCGTCCAGACGCCCGCCGCTGCGGCGGCCACGGCGACCGGGGGGAGGTGCAGCACGGCGCTGAGCACATCGACGTGCAGCGGACCGCCGGAGGCGTGGACGACGGCCACCGCGCCCACGGCGAGATAGCCCGCGCACAACCACCCGATCGTCCCAGGGGCGGCCCGCGTCCCCTCTCGGTCGGGCCCCGGCCCGGACCCGGCGTCCCGCCCGGGGCCGTCCGGGACGCGGTCCTGCGCGCCCTCCGGTTCGCCCCGTTCGAGAGCGTGCCGCGCGGCCCGGTACAGCAGCCACACGGGAAGCGCACCCAGCAGCAGCGGCGTCAGCCCCACCGGCGCCGGCGCACCGGACCGGGTCTCCTCGCGCACGAGCATCGCGCCGTGCGCGAGGAGCCACAGGTCTGCGGCGATGCGCAGGGCGCCGCCGGGCCCGCTGCTGTCGGGGTAGGGGGAGGCGACCCAGAGCAGGAGCACGACGACCGTGACCGAGCCGAGGCCGAGCGCGGCGGCGACGGCTCCGGCGAGCACGCCGCCGCCTGCCACCGGGACACGCCGGGCCGTGGGACGGTCCGGCCGGGGCAACAGCGGGCCGTGCTCGGTCGATTGCGTCACGCGGCCATGCTGCCAACAACACCCGGTTCGTCCGGGCAGCCGGGTTGCATCCGTCGTGTCGCACAAAATGCATCCATGCACCTTTCCGGAGCGGATTCCCCACCTGCCCGACCCGCCCCTGCCAAGGGCCCGGCAGAAGCGTTCGACGCGCTGTACACCGCTCATGCGCCGGGGATCGTGCGGCAGGCGTATCTGCTCACCGGGCGCCGGGCGCATGCGCGGCGGGCAGCCCGGTACGCCTTCGAGACGGCCTGGCAGCACTGGCCTGAGGTCGCGGCGCACGCCGACCCGGCCGGCTGGGCGCGCGCGAAGGCTTACGACTGGGCGCTGTCGCCCTGGCACCGGCTGCGGCCGTCGCACCGGCCGTTCTTCTCACGCGGCGAAGCCGGTCCGGCTTCCGGCGATCCGCTGCTCGCCGCCCTGCTCGCGCTGCCGCCCTCCTACCGGCGGGCGCTGTTGCTCCACGACGGCGTGGGGCTGGGGTTGTCCGCGACGGCGGCGGAGGTGGAGGCGAGTGCGCAGGCCGCGGCGAGCCGCGTGGTCAACGCTCGCGCGGCCGTGGCGGCGCGGCTGCCGGGGCTGCCCGGAGAACCGGGGCGTCTGGCCGGGATGCTCGCGGCGCGGCTCGCCGGTCCGCCGCCGGCTCCCGCAGGCACGCCGGAGACCGGTTCCGCCCAGGGGGTGCGGGCC
>NZ_JAMQGM010000091.1 GCF_023703325.1 Streptomyces meridianus | reverse complement strand
GAGTCCCACACGGCCTACCGCTTACGAAGGGCCCTTCACCAGGAACTACGGTTCCGGGCGGAGGGTCCTTTTTTCGAACAGAGGCCGCCCGAGAGGGTTCTGCTGGCCCGCTGCTGGCCCGAAAGGTAAATGATCAAGGCGTGAAGAGGCCCCGGCCCTCCGCCACGGGGGAGCGGAGAACCGGGGCCAGGTCCGTCCGGCTGGGAGTTGGCACCTGCCGGGCGGGGGTTATGGAGTGCTGGCGACGGCGAGACCGATCACCAGTCCGCACGTGCCGCTGATGCCGACGATGAAGAGCACGCCCGCCCAGCGGCCGACCGCGCGCATCACTGGTCGTCCTCGTCGGCCGGCTGGTCCATGAGTGGGGCCAGACCGCGCTCTTGTCGGCAGGGCGGGCAGGCGTAGAGCATGCCGCCAGGTCCGGTGCCGGTCTCGATGATGCGGACCAGCTCGACGTCCTCGGCGTAGTCGCCGTGGAAGGTGCACCAGCGACGGGTCATCGGCTCTCACCGTGCCAGCTGAGGAGGAACCCACAGGCCCGCCCGAGCTCCTGGACGTGCATGGCGGCGGACAGCAGGCCATGGCCCATGCCCTCGGCCAGGGTTCGGCGGGTCCGGTCGATCGTGGTCTGCCGCTGGTGCCACAGCGCGGTGCCGCGGTTCAGCCGGTCCGTGTCCGCCTGAGCGTCGGGCAGGAGCAGGTGGAGGTGGCCGCGCAGTAACTGGGCCAGGGTCACGAGGTCCTGATACTGCGGCAGTACGGCTGTCACGGTCGCGGCGCGCTCGACGCTGGCCCGGATCGTGGCCGCGTCGATGGGCAGAGCATCCAGGTCAGCGCGCGGCGCCCCGCCGGTACCTTCTTCGCGGGTCCGCGAAAAAGCCTGTTCAGAAGCCGGTTTCGTCGTCTCCATCAGTCCCCCGGACATGTCGGTGATGGGCTGGGCCATGACCGTAGGTCCGGGAGACCGGGGGAGGGGACACAGTCTGTGTCCCTCCGATTACGCAGCCAGTACGCCGATGCGCACGGCGAGGTCGGACGCCCGGCGCCGGCGGTCTGGGCTCGCGGCTTCGGTCTCCTCGAGGACGATCCGGCGGGCGTAGCCGTTGTAGCGGATCGTCTCGGGCGCGGCCTCGTAGGCCTGGGCGAGGGTGGCGAGGGCGACGTCTGGCTGGCCGTCGAGTTGGTAGCCGCGGGCCTGCTCGATGCGGTGCCGGGCCCGGCGCGGCCGGGATGGGATCACCTCGGCTTCCGCGCGGGCCGCCTGCCGGACGGACTCGCCGCCGGCGTGCAGTTCGACCGCGACGGTCACGGCGTGCGCGCCCATGATGGCCCGGGAGAACGATGTGACGGGGTGGTAGTAGTCGGCGGGCAGACGGTCGGCCATCTCCCGGGCGGTGTCCCAGTGCCGCCAGGCGGTGCCGGTGTCGCCGCGTCGGGCGGCGGTGTAGCCGGCCGCCACGGTGAGGGCGCCGGTGATGGCCCGGACGTCGTCGCTCGCGTCCGGCGCCAGCGGCCGCAGGTACTCGAGCGTCTCCATGGTCACCGTGTCGGCGGCGTCGTAGTGGCCGGGGCCGCTGTCGCGGTGTGCCTCGGCGGCGAGCCACGCGGCGACGCCGATGGCGTGCGGGTCCTCGGACTCCTGCGCGGCGACCATGCCGCGCTCGGCGACCCGCCACAGCAGCGATGGGTCGGGCTGGTAGGCGAGGAAGAACTGGCTGAGGCTGTAGACCTCGGCGAGGGCGGCCTGTGCCGTGCGCCGGTCGACGGCGGTGTCGGCCTGCCGGACGGCGAGCTGGGCGTCCCGGATCAGGTCCGGCAGCAGCTGGCCGACGACGTCGCGGTGGTTCGGTGCGGAGTGCCGTGCAGACCAGGCCCGTGCGAGGCGCGCCCGCAGGTGCTCGGCGGGCGGCGCTTCCTGCCGGGTCGTCAGCGGGTAGGCGTTGACGGCGTCCTGGACAGCTGCGAGCCGCGGATGCCCGGGCCCGGTGAACAGGCTCGTGTGCCCGGCGAGATATCCGGTGAGGTCGGAGAGGTCGCGGACGCGGAGCGCCTCGGCGATCCGGAGGATCATCTCCAGGCCCGGTGTCTGCAGCTGGCCGTTCTCGACCCGCTTCACCCACGATGGGGACATGCCGATGAGGCCGGCTAGGACGGTGCGGTTCATCCCGCGCCGCTGGCGCAGGATCTGCATTCTCTGGCCGAACACCAGCGGGTCGGTGTACGGGTCCGGGTTGACATCCTCGCCGCCC
>NZ_JAMQGM010000090.1 GCF_023703325.1 Streptomyces meridianus | reverse complement strand
AACCGAAACGGCGAGGCTAGCCTCCACTCGGCGGAACGCAGTGGTGGATGGCAGGGGCCCCGGCGCCGGGGTGGGCGGCGTCCCCGACGCCGGGGTGGTCAGCCGGCCGCGGGTGTTTCGAGCTCGTCGTCGAGCATGTCGAACAGTTCGTCCGCTGTGGCCTCGGCCAGATCCCGGTCGCCGTAGGCGGCGGCAGCACCGGACGGTGCTGCCAGCCGATCGGCGAGAGCACGGAGGCGTTCTGCGATCCTCTGCCGATCGGCCTCCGGGAGCTCGCCCGCGGACTCCAGGAAATCGGGACGCTCCCATTCGGCTGCGGCATCGGGAACGGAATCCATCGGTCCCACAAGGTTCTCGATATGCGCGGAAACCGCCGCCGCTGTCGGATAGTCGAAAATCAGCGTGGCCGGCAGCCGCAATCCGGTCGCCGCGCCCAGTTGATTGCGCAGTTCCACCGAAGCAAGGGAATCGAATCCGAGGTCGCTGAATGCCCGCTCGGGTTCGATCGCCTCACCGGATGCATGACCGAGCACTCCGGCGACGGTCGCGCGCACCAGATTCAGCACCGCTTCCGAACGCTCGGCGACGCCGAGGCCCGCGAGCCGCTCGGGGAGAGAGGCGGACTTCGAGACTCCGGCGGAGGCCCGTCGCCGCCCCGACGGGGCCAGCCCCCGCAACAGCGCGGGCAGTTCACCTGCCCGGTCGCGCAGCGCGGGGAGGTCCAGGGAGAGCGGAACGGCGGCCGGCAGACCCGATGCCAGGGCGGCGTCGAGGAGCGACAAGCCCTCGGCCACCGTGAGGGCAGGGGTGCCGGAGCGGCGCAGCCGCTCCAGATCCCCGGCGGACAGCTCGCCGGCCAGGCCGGTGGGGACGTTCCAGAGCCCGTACGCCATGGACACGGCGGGGAGGCCGGCGGCGCGGCGGTGGTGGGCGAGGGCATCGAGGAAGACGTTGGCCGCCGCATAGTTGCCCTGACCGGCGGCCAGCACCAGACCACCGGCCGAGGAGAACATCACGAACGCCGACAGGTCCAGATTTCGCGTCAGCTCGTGCAGATGCCACGCCGCATCCGCCTTCGGCCGGAACACCGCGTCGATGCGTCCGGGCGTCAGGGCATCGATCACGGCGTTGTCCGCGACGCCGGCCACATGTACGACGCCGCGCAGTGGGTGGGCCGGGTCGACGCGATCCAGAACGTCGGCCAGTGCCGTGCGGTCGGACACGTCGCAGGATGCGATCTCCACCCGGACGCCGAGGTCCGTCAGTTCCGTACTCAACTCTGCTGCGTCCGGGGCCTCATGACCTCGGCGACTGACGAGGAGGAGATGACGCACTCCGTGTTCGGTCACCAGGTGCCGCGCCACGAGCGCCCCGAGGCCACCGGTGCCGCCGGTGATCAGCACCGTGCCCGATCCGTCCCACACCGCGGCATCGTCACCCTGCACGTCGGCCGCCGTGCGGGCCAGACGCGGCACCAGCACCCGCCCGCACCGCACCGCCGCTTCCGGCTCCCCGAGGCCGCTGACCTGATCGACCGCGGCCGGAAGGTCCCCGGCGTCGTCCACGTCCAGCAGCAGAAAGCGGCCGGGGTGCTCGGCCTGTGCCGCGCGCACCAGACCCCACACCGGAGCCTGCCGGAGGTCCACCCGGTCGCCCTCGACCGCGGCGACCCCACCTCGTGTGACGACGGCCAGGACGGAGGCGGCGTAGCGCTCGTCCGCCACCCACCGCTGTACGGCCTCGAGCACCCGTCCCAGGGTGTCCCGGGCACCCATGAGGGGGTCGGACGCCGTCTCGCTCCCGCACTCGAGGACGACCAGCGCGGGCACGGCCCCGCCGGCATCGAGTCCGTCCCACGAGCTCCACGACAGCGCGGCCGATTCCGTGGCCGCGGCCTGCCATTCCACGTGCAGGAGGGACTCGGAACGCCCGGTCCCGCTCAACTGCTCAACCGAGACCGGCCGGGAGAGCAGGGACTCCACGGTGAGTACCGGGTTGCCCCGGGCATCTGCGGCGGTGAGCGCGAGCCCGTCCCGCTGGTCCACGGGCGCGATGCGGACGCGCAGCTCGCAGGCGCCGATCGCATGGACGGCGACACCGTTCCAGGCGAACGGCAGAAGCGTCTGCCCACCGCCGTCGCGGCCGGGGAGGTCCAGCATGCCCACGTGCATGGCGGCGTCGAGCAGCGCGGGATGCAGGCCGAACCGTGCTCCGTCCGCTTGCGCCTGATCGGGCAGTGCGACCTCGGCGAACAGCTCGTCTCCGCGTCGCCAGGCCGCCCGGAGTCCCTGGAAGACCGGGCCGTAGCGGTAGCCGAGATCGGCCAGCCCGGGGTACGCGCCGGCCACGGGAATCTCTTCCGCTCCAGCGGGCGGCCAGGCGGAGAGCTCCGTGTCCGGGGTCTGCGCGGAGGGAGCGAGTATGCCCTCGGCGTGCCGGGTCCACGGGGTGTGCGGCTGATGGTCGGGACGTGAGTGCACGGTGACGGCGCGGCGCCCCGCGTCGTCGGCCGCGGCGACGGAGACCTGGAGGGCCACCCCGCCGTGCTCGGGGAGGATCAGCGGCGCGTGGAGGGTCAGTTCCTCCAGCAGAGCGCAGCCGAGCTCATCGCCCGCCCGGAGGGCGAGTTCGACGAATCCGGTGCCGGGCAGCAGGACGTGGCCGAGGACGTCGTGATCGGTGATCCACGGGGCGGTGCCCGCAGCGATCCTGCCGGTGAGTACGACACCGCCCGAGTCGGGCAGGTGCACAGCCGCAGCGAGCAACGGGTGGTCGAGGGCCTCCTGTCCGAGTCCGACCGTGCCCGGTCCGTTCGTCGGGGCGGTCATCCAGTAGCGGGCCCGTTGGAAGGGGTAGGTGGGCAGGTCGATGCGGCGGGCGCCGGTGCCGTCGAAGAAGGCGGACCAGTCCACCTCGGTCCCGGTGACGTGCAGCCGGC
>NZ_JAMQGM010000009.1 GCF_023703325.1 Streptomyces meridianus | reverse complement strand
GAGAAGGAATGCGGACAGAGTGGCCGCGATACGGGACAGTTTCATGGAACCTCCCAAAGCAGGATTGCTGCCAGATCTGTGGTAGCAGCACCACGGATACTTTGGAAGTGTCCATGCCAAACCTTGCCCCGTATGGCCTCATAATTGGCGCCAATTCGCCCGCGCGGCCCGCTCCCGGGGCCTGCCCCGGACCCGCACCCCGCCCGCCCTTCGGGGCGACCACGGCCCGCAACGTACCGTCAGGCTCCCCCGTACGCGGCCCGCAACGCCTCCTCGACCGCCGCTCGGGCTGCCCGACGGTCCAGGCCGAGCCGGTGGACCCGCTGCGCGTAAGCAGTCGCCGCTGCCGCGGCCTCGCGCTCCGCTGCTTCTCCGGCCGCCGCGACGAACGTGCCGTTGCGCCCCCGGGTCTCGATCACACCGTCCGACTCCAGGGCCCGGTACGCCTTGGCCACGGTGTTCGCGGCGAGCCCGAGTTCCTCGGCCATCCCGCGCACCGTCGGCAGCCGGTAGCCGACCGGAAGCGCTCCCGACCGGGCCTGATCGGCCAGTTGGGCCCTCACCTGCTCGTACGGCGGCTCGGGCGAACCGGGGTCGACGCTGATCTGCAACTTCACGGACAGCTCCTCACGACACGTTCGTCGCACCCATTGTGTGGCATACCGGGGAGCTGCCTGCCCGCAGCCGCTCCGAGTTGATCCGAGCAGTCGGCAGGCGCCGCCCGCGGTGCGTACGCTCCCGGGCGGTGGCTTCGAACACCTTTGCCGGCCGGCCGTTTCGGCGTGGGCGAAGCCGGCTGATTCAGCCGGCCGGCGGCGGGGACGGCCGGGCACTCCGGGTACCCGGCAGGGGGACCGCGCGGGACGGTGAGCCCGGGGAGTGGGCGATCGCGTCCCCGGGCCGGTGCCGGTGCAGCACGAAACGGTGGCCCGCCCGGTACGCGTCCAGGCCGGCCCGGCAGTAAGCGACCATGTCGTCGGGCAATTCGGCGAGCGGGAACCAGCCGATCTCCGAGCACTTGTCGGGCTCGGCGTTCACCGGTTCGCCGCCCTCCCCGGCAGTGGCCTCGAAGAACCAGCCCATCCGCGGTTGTTCGCCGGGGGCGCAGTGCTGCATGACGAGGGCGACGCGCAGGTCCTCGGGAGCCAGGTCCATTCCGGTCTCCTCACGGGCCTCACGCACCATGGCCTCGACGACGTCCTCGCCGTCCTCGAGACGCCCGGAGGGCGCGTGCAGCAGTCCGTCGGCGTAACCGGTGCCCGCCCGGCGGCCCAGCAGGACCTCATCGCCCCGGCGCAGGATCAGGTGCACATCCACGATTTCGGCGTGACGCTGCGGCGGGGCCGGACGGACCACCATCGCGTACCGCTCGTCGGTCACCTGCCGCCCCCAGAGCCGGGGGTCGGCGGAGAGACGTTCGGTGTGCAGGCGGGCAGCAAGCGGCTCGGCCGCGGCTGCGAGGGCCGCGGCGGGGATGCCGATCGGATTCACCTGTCCCCAGACACCCTCCACCAGAACCAGCCGGCCGCCGGGGCGCACCAGGGAGACCCAGTGGCGCAGCACGGCCTCGGGGGACGGCAGCGCCCACAGCAGGTGCCGGGCGAGGACCACGTCGAACTTCCGCTCGCCGACCGGGGGGTGAGCTGCGTCGCCGACCAGAACGTCCGCGCCGGTGCCGGCGAGCTTGGCCCGCGCCCGTTCGGCCATGGCCGGTGACAGGTCGACCGCGGTGACCCGGTGGCCCTGCTCGCAGGCGAGCAGGGCCAGGCTGCCGGTACCGCAGCCGACGTCGAGGACGTCCGACGGTTCGCCGGGGAGCCAGTCCGCGAGCCGTTCGGCCCAGGCCGCCCGCACGCCGGGGTCGCGCAGCCCGTGGTCGGGTTCGTCGTCGAACCCGGCTGCGGCGGCGTTCCAGTACGCGATGGTGGCGCTCTCGGCTCCCATGGACGGATCCTCGCACCCGCCACTGACATCTCGACCGGGGCCCGGCGCCGCGGGTCCGCGTCCGCACCGGCGGGCCGGCCGGGTCTGCGGCCTCAGAGCCGCTTGCGGTAGTGGATCCTGTCGTAGGGCCCGTCCACCCGGCGCTCGGTGATCTCGTAGCCGTGCCGGGGATAGAGGCGCTGGTTCTCCCACATCAACACGTTGGTGTAGAGGCGGATCTCCGGCAGGCCGAGTTCCCGGGCGCGGGCGTCGGCGAAGTCGAGCAGCCGTCGGCCGGCCCCATAGCCCTGGTGATCGGGGTGGACGGCGACGCTCTCCACGAAGAGGTGATCGGCCTCGGCGACGAGGACCAGCACGCCGGACGCGGGCTCCCCCGTCACGTGGACCCGCCCGGCCGCGATGTCCGCCTCGTGGTTCGCGTCCATCGGCGCCGGGCGGATCCCGATCCGCTCGACGTAGTGGCGGTAGGCGGCTTCCGTCACGGCGCGCACGGCTGCGGCATCGGCGGGCCCCGCGGGGCGGATGGCGTCGTGCACGTGCTTCTCCTCGATCGGCGGGCAGTCGGCGGACGGTTCGCGGCGCGCCCACGCCTCACTCCTGCGAGGGCTCCGCATCCGCTGCTGTCGTGCTGCGGCGCCGGTAGTGGCGCGCGACCCGGGCCCGGTTGCCGCACGACGGCTTGCACCACTCCTGGCGTCCGTGGCTCCTGACGAAATACCGGACGCAGCGCGGAGCGGTACAGGCCCGCAGGCGGTCGAGTTCCGGGCCGGCCAGGAAGTCGATGGCCGCGCGAGCCAGGGCAGCGACGAGCCGCATCCGGAAATCGGGGCCGTCCGACAGCAACCGGACCGACGGCGGCTCCCCATCTGCCCACTCCAGTTGAGGGATGACGGGCTCCCGCCGGGCCGCGGCGTTCAAAGCAGCCAGAGCCCGGTCTGCGGGCATGAGACGGCCGGCGTCCGCGGGGCTCGGCGGCGACGGCCTCACCGCCTGTGCGAACAGCGCCCGTACCGCCTGCCGGAGAGCGACCAGCTCCCTTCTGAGCGCCTCGTCGGCGGCGAAGCCGTCCGCTTCGACGCCGACGGCCAGGAGCTCGGCCCGGTCGCGGATCCACGCGGATGTCCTCAGGAGGTCGCCCCAGTCGTCGGCGACTCCGCCGGCCCCGTCGTGCCGGATCGTGCCGACCAGCTCCAACGCCAGATCCCGGTCCATGCCGTTCCCCTTTCCGCCCGTCCCACCCTTCGTCAACGGATCACACTCACAGCCCTGATCCCGGGATTCTAATGAAACATTGACGCTGTGCCATTAGAGTCCGGATCCATGGCAGCCCGCGCTGTGCGGCTGCACGGATCGTGGCGGCATCCGCCGCGGGAGGGCAACAGCGATGGGAACTCTGCTGGCTCAGATCAGCGATCTCCACCTGGACGGAAGCGAGCGTGCGACGCAGCGGGCCCTGCGCGTCATGGACCACCTCCGGGCCCTGCCGCGTCCGGTCGATGCCCTGCTGGTCACCGGGGACATCGCCGACCACGGCGACCCGGCCGAGTACGAGGAGGCGGCGCGCCTCCTCGCCGCCCCGTTCCCCGTGCTGCCCTGCCCCGGCAACCACGACGAACGGGTGGCGTACCGCAAGGGGTTGCTCGCCGAGCCTGCCTCCGACGGTCCCGTCAACCGGGCCCACCACATCGCCGGAACCGCGATCCTCATGTGCGACTCGTCCATTCCTGGACGGGACGAGGGCCTGCTCGACGCGGAGACCCTGGACTGGATCGCGGGCACGCTCGACGGTCTGCCCCGGGAGACGCCCGCCCTGATCGCCTTCCACCATCCGCCGGTCGGCCTCCATCACCCGCTCCCCGACCGATACCTGCTCGGGCAACCCGCAGGCCTGGCGACCGTCCTTGCTTCGCACCCCCAGGTCACTGCTGTTCTCACCGGTCACGCGCACACCGCGGCGGCCTCCATGTTCGCCGGCCGGCCGCTCGTCGTCGGCCCCGCGGTCACGTGGACGCTGCGCCTGCCCTGGGAGGGCGACCGTCCCGCGGACCGCGAACAGCCACCCGCCCTCGCCTTCCACGTCCTCGACGACGACGGACGCCTGACCACCCATTACCGCGTCGTGATCTGACACCCGCGGGCTGCCGGAGACACAAATGGCGCATCACCATGCCGTGGCCGCGTTCCTCACCGCGATACTCCCCCTGGTCGCCACGCCCGGGGCGAGTCTCGCGCTGCTGATGCGGCAGGTCACCGAACGCGGCCGCGGCCGGGCTCTGCCCGTCGTCCTCGGCACCGCCACCGGTCTGTACGTTCACGCCGTGCTCGCGGCTGCGGGACTGTCCGCCCTGGTCATGCACTCCGACCAGGCCTTCCGGTCGGTCCGGCTCGGCGGAGCGGTCTTTCTGATCGGTCTGGGCGTGTGGACCTGGTGCTCGGCCGGAAGACGGCCGCCGGAGACCCTCTCGCGGTCGCGCGTCCGCCGGCGCCTGCCGGGGTTCACCGGTTCCGCCTACGCCCAGGCGTTGGCCGCCAACGTCCTGAACCCCAAAGCGGCCTCCGTGTACCTGACCCTGGTGCCCCAGTTCGTCGCCCCGGAGCGTGCCCTCACCGGCCAGATCCTCGTTCTCGCCACCGCACATGCCGTCCTCATGACGCTCTGGCTCCTGTTCTGGTCCCTGCTCGCCGGCCGGGCGGCACGCGCGCTGCGTACACCGCGCGTCAAGGACTGCCTCACCCGGGTCACGGCTCTCGTGCTGCTCGGGCTGGGCCTGCGGTCGGCCGTGGCGTAGGGCGCCGGCTCACCCGCGGCGTCGACCGCCGGGCCGGCCGGCGCACGGTTCAGCCCAGCCCCAGGCGCCGGTGCTTGAGCCGACGGGCCACGAGCCGTGTGCCGGACGGCTGCCCGCGCAGGGCGTCGAGTTCGGCACCGACCAGACGCCCGAGACGGGTGAGGAACTCCTCCGGGCGGTCGGCGGCGTCCAGGTCCCCGTCGGCCTCCTCGACGACACGGTCGACGATGCCCTGCTCCAGGAGATCGGCGGAGCGGACGCCCTGTCCTCCTGCCACCTCGAACGCCCGCTCCGTGGTGCGGTGCAGGATCGCCGACGCACCTTCGGGCGGCAGCGGCGAGAGCCAGGCGTGGCGGGCGGCGAGCACCCGGTCGGCGGGCAGCAGTGCCAGTGCTCCCCCGCCCGCGCCCTGGCCCAGCAGCAGGCAGAGGGTCGGCGCGGGCAGGGTGACGAGGTCGGCGAGGCACCGGGCGATCTCGGCCGCCAGCCCTCCCTCCTCCGCCTCCCTCGAGAGCGCGGCGCCCGCGGTGTCGACGACGGTGAGCAGCGGAAGACCGAGCTCCGCGGCCAGCCGCATTCCGCGCCGGGCCTCCCTCAGGCCCCCCGGGCCAAGCGGCGGCGCGTGGGCGCCGCGCCGGTCGTGGCCGAGGACGACACAGGGCGCGCCGCCGATCCGGGCCAGCGCGAGGCAGAGGCCGGGGTCGTGCTCCCCCGCGCCCGTGCCGTTGAAGAGGGTGACCGAGGTGCCCGCCACCTGCAACAGGTCGCGGACGCCCGGGCGTTCGGGGCGCCGGGAACGCCGTATCGAGTCCGCGGTGGACGGAACGGGCGCCCCGGGACGGCACTCCTGCCAGGGAGCCGGCACGGCCGTACGGTGGTCCGGGGCGGGCGCCGGGCACAGCACGTCGAGCGCACGGGCCAGGACGGCGGGGAGTTCACCGGACGTCAGCACCGCGTCGACCAGGCCGTGAGCCAGGAGGTTCTCGGCGACCTGGACGCCGGAGGGGAACGGCTCGCCGTACAGCGCTTCGTGCACCCGCGGCCCGAGGAAGCCGATGAGCGCCTCCGGCTCAGCGGACGTGAGGTGACCGAGCGATCCCCAGGAAGCGAGGACGCCGCCGGTCGTCGGATGCCGCAGGTGCACGAGGTAGGGCAGCCCGGCCGCCTTGTGCTCGGCGATGGCCGCCGTCACCTTGATCATCTGGACGAAGGCAACCGTGCCCTCCTGCATCCGCGTTCCCCCGGAAGCCGGGGCGGCCAGCAGCGGAAGCCGCTGAGCCGTGGCCCGTTCCACCGCGCGCACCAGCCGCTCCCCCGCCGTGAGGCCGATCGAACCGGCGAGGAAGCGGAACTCGCAGGCGACGACGGCGACCCGGCGGCCCCCGATGCGCGCCTCGCCGGTGACGACGGACTCGTCGAGGCCGGTGCTTTCCCTGGCCTTCGCCAGGTCGGCGGCGTAGTCCGGATCGGAGGTGGCTGCGGCGGCCCCGGGGGAAGACGTTCCACCCGGCTCGACCGGTTCGTCCCAGCCGATCCAGCTGCCGGGATCGGCGACGGTGTCGATGAGCTGGAGCACTGGGGCGCGGTGGCCGGATCCGGTCATGGATCCACCCTGCCACGGCGGCCGTCACCACCGGCAAGGCGCACTTACGCGGGGACGTTGCCGTCCGCCATGTCTCCCGACGCCACAGAAGCGGCCCACGGGACGGTCCACGAGGCCACCTCCGGGCCGTGACACGCCGGGTGCGGCCGAGCGGCGGCAGAGAAACCGGAGAAACGGGGCCGGCCTCTTCCCCTCGTCCACCGGCACCTGAAGGATGCGGTGCCAGTTCACGGTCCGGCCGGACGCGCCCGACGACGCGCACGGAACCGGCCGTCCGACGAGGGAAGCGAGGCAGGGCATGGCCGGTGACGTCGAGACCGCACCCGGTGCCGGGGAGCGGGAGGAGGAGACCCGGCTGGCACGGGTCGCCCTGCGGTTCACCGCCTTCACCGAGAAGTGGCTGCCGGACGCGTTCGGGTTCGTGCTCGTCGGCACGTTCATCGTCTTCGCTCTCGGGCTGGCCACGGGCGAGAGCCCCACCGCCCTGGCCGACGCCTGGGGCGAGGGTTTCTGGTCGCTGATCGAGTTCACCCTGCAGATGGCGATGATCATCATCGGCGGGTACGCGGTGGCGGTCTCCGCGCCCGTCGCCCGGCTGATCGCCCGTCTGGCGCAGGTGCCGAGAACGCCCCGTGCGGCGATCACCTTCACCGCTGCGGTCGCGATGATCAGCGCCTACCTCAACTGGGCGTTCAGCCTGGTCTTCACCGCCATTCTGGCCAAGGAGATCGCCCGGGTCGTGCGCGGTGTGGACTACCGGGCGATCGGCGCGATGGCCTTCCTCGGGCTGGGCACGGTGTGGGCGCAGGGTTTCTCCGGCTCGGCGGCCCTTCAGGTGGCCAGCCCCGCGTCCAGCCCGGAGGCCGTGCAGAAGGTGATCGCCGAGGGCCGCAACGGTGAGGGGATCATCCCGCTGACCGACACCATCTTCACCTGGCAGAGCCTGGTGTCGACGCTCGTCGTCTTCCTGGTGGCCCTCACCACGGCCTGGTTCCTCGCACCGACCGCAGCCCGTGCCAGGACCGCGGAGGACCTCGGGATCGAACTCCGCCCGCTGCTGGAGGACCGCCAGGAGAAGCAGACCGCCACCCGCCGCCCCGGCGACTGGCTCGAGCACAGCCCGCTGTTCGCGATCCTGACCGGACTGCTGGGACTGTGGTACCTGGTCCGCCACTTCGCGAGTGCCGAGGGCAATCCGATCGCGGCGCTCGACCTCAACACGGTCATCCTCATCCTGCTGCTGCTCGCGCTCTGCCTGCACTGGCGGCCGATACGCATGGCGGACGCCGTCCGCCGCGGCGCGCCCGCCGCCTCCGGTGTGCTGCTGCAGTTCCCGTTCTACGGGGCCATCTTCGGCATGATCGCGTTCACGGGGCTCTCCAAGCAGATCGCCGGCTGGCTGGTCAGCGTGTCCGACGAGGTCCTCTTCGCGCCGCTCATCGCCGTCTACTCGGCGGTGCTGGGGGTCTTCGTCCCGAGCGGCGGCAGCAAGTGGGTCATCGAGGCGCCGTACGTCATCGGCGCGGCGAACCAGCTGAACGTGGACCAGGGATGGATGGTCGTCGTCTACGACCTGGCGGAGGCGTCGGCGAACTTCCTGCAGCCGTTCTGGATGCTTCCGACACTGGCCGTTCTGGGACTCAAGGCCCGGGACATCATGGGGTACACGTTCGCGATGTTCCTCGCCTGCTTCCCGGTCGTCCTGGTGCTGGTCACCGTGTTCGCGCAGATCTGATGCCGTGGCCGGGCAGGTTTCCCGGCCCCATCACTGGACGCCGCGAGGTGCCGGGGGCGTGCAGTCAGGACGTACGCACCCGGCGCTCCGCCGGTCCGCTACCCGCTCCGGCCGGTGACGGCCACGCCCACGCCGAGCCCGATCATCGTCAGACCCCCGGTGCGGCCGAGGGCCGCCAAGCGGCGCGGAGACCTCCCCATCCAGGTACGGGCTGCCGACGCCGCCATGCCCCAGCCGCTGTCGGACAGGATCTGCAACAGCGCCCCCGCCAGTCCGAGCAGCAGCATCTGCACCACCACGTGGCCCGCCGCACGGTCCACGAACTGGGGCAGCACGGCGGTGAGGAAGACGATGCTCTTCGGATTCGTCACACCCACCACGAAGCCCTGCCACACGTGCCGGACCGTGGTTCGGGAAGCGGCCGTCCGCGCGGCCTCGAAGGCGCGGGCGTCGGGCGGGGACGGCCTGCGGTGGCTGCGCAACGCCTGGACGCCGAGGTACACCAGGTAGGCGGCGCCCGCCGTCCTGATCAGGCCGAAGAGAACCGCGGACTTCTCCACCGCGCTCCCGATCCCCCACGCGACAGCGACGACCAGCAGGTACCCGCCGAGCGCGTTGCCGGCCACGGATGCCAGGGCGGCCCGCCGGCCATGGGCCAGGGCCCGGCCGACGACGAACAGCACGGCGGGCCCGGGGAGGGCGGACAGGAGGAGGGACATCGCACAGAACGCGGCCAGCCGCTGGGGATCGAGCACGACCGGATCCTGCCGCGCATCCCGCGAACGTGTCGAGAGGGACCTTTGTCGTAGGACGTCAGGACGTCCCCGGTAATTGGTTGGACGCGCCCCGGAGGCTTGCCGGAACACTGTGTCCATGAAGCCCCGTCACTGGCCCTTGTACGGGTTGCGGATCACAACGCCCCGCCTCGAACTGCGGCTGCCGGACCTCGACGCGCTCGACGCACTGGCAGCCGTCGCCGGAGCCGGCGTGCACGACCCGGCGCAGATGCCGTTCACCGTGCCGTGGACGGACACGTCCCCCGAGGAACGGGCGCGGGGGACGTTCCAGCACGTGCTGGGGACCGTCGCCGCATGGCAGCCGGAGCAGTGGACGCTCAGCCTCGCGGTGCTGCACCAGGGGCAGGTGGTCGGGCGGCAGGACCTGATGACGAGTTGCTTCCCCGTGACCCGTGAGGCGGAGACGGGTTCCTGGCTGGGAACGGCGTACCAGGGCCGGGGCATCGGCACGGAGAGGCGAGCGGCCGTGGCGCATCTCGCGTTCGAGGGGCTGGGGGCCCGGTCCCTGACGTCCTCGGCCATGACGGACAACCAGCGCTCGCTGGGTGTCTCGAGGAAGCTGGGCTACCGGCCGGACGGACTGCTGACCGCCTCGGTGCGCGGCGAGGCGGTCACACTGCAACGGCTGCGCCTGGACCGCGAGAGCTGGCAGGCGCACCGCACGACGCCGGTCCGGCTGGACGGACTGGCGCCGTGCAGGGCGTTGTTCGGCATCTGACCCGGCCGTTGCGGGCCCTGTTCCGGCCCGCGGTCGGCAGGGTTCCGGCCCGTCAGCTCAATGCGGAGGCACAGGTGGTCGGGGTGGCACGGTCCGGATCCAGGGCGTTGGCCGCCTCGTGGAAGGCGATCCGATCGGCCAGTCCGATGGCCAGGTGCTCGGAGACGTCGGCCGGGCAGAGGTCCTGCAGGAGCACGTTGCGCACGTCGGGCCCGGCCAGGAACTGCGAGGTGTACGGGGTGACCACCTGGTCGTAGCGGGTGGCGATGACGGTGTACCGCACGCCCGGCACGGTGTCGCCGCCCTCGTTGAGCCTGCGCAGGAAGTCGGATCCGGCCATCTGGTCGGCGAGGCCGGGGGTGTGCTCGTCGACCGCGTCCTCGGCGCCGGGGAACTGCCGGACGAGCTCGGTGAGTCCGCCCATGGTGGTGCCGTGGTTGTCCGGGGCCAGGCCCACGAGGGTGTGCACCTTCGCGGCCCCGCCATGGAACTTGAGGTACTGCCGGGGCATCATGCCGCCCTGGGAGTGGCCGACGATGTCGGTCTCGGCGGCGCCTGTGGCCTCCAGGACGCGGTCGACGTAGACCTCCAGCTGCCGCGCCGAGTCCTCGATCGGGCCGAGACCGTGGAAGAAGGGCACACCGGGGAGCTGCCCGTAGTCGAGCGAGTAGACGCAGTACCCGCGCTGCACCAGGTAGGGCGCGAGGCCGAGCCAGTTGTCGACGGAGTTGCCGAACGTTCCGTGGACGAGCACCACGGGCCGGGGGTGGGCGGCGGACGGCTTGCAGCTGAAGTCGTTCCATCCCGCCTGCGTACGGGCGGTGTGGTCGCTCGTGGCCGGCCGGGCGGCTGCGGGGGCCGCACCGAGACCGACGGCCATCAAAATCACCGGCAGGATCCGGAGGGTCCGCTTCCAGGGCAGCTTCATGGGAACTCCTTGCGTTTCCGGTCAGGTTGGGGGCGCTGCTCCTCTGTGACCCGGGTCACGAAACGGCTGGTCGGTTGTCAAACTACGGGCGAGTAGCAAAGGTCACCAGCTACCGGTCGGTAAAAAAACCGTCAGATGCCGTGCTGAGGTACCCCGTTGCGCCGAACAGGCTGCGGAGCCCGAGCGGGCCCATGGCGCGGAGCGGATCGGGGGAACTCCGGGAGTAGCGTCCGCCGCATGACTGAAGCAGCGCACAGGACCCGGCTGGAGCGGATCCTCGGTGTCCCCCTGGCGGAGAACGCGGTACGGCAGTGGCCGCAGAGCGGCGAGATCCTGCACGGTCGTGCCCGTATCGCAGAGGTGGAGTCACACTTCGCCGGACTGCGGCTCGGCGTGGGCAGGAGGCATGCCGGCGGGGACACCCTGACCGTCGAGTGGAGCACGGACTACGGCGACGGACGGGTCTACCGGAACGTGTCGATCGCCGAGCTGGTGGCGGGCGAGGCGGTCCGGGTGACCGACTACTGGGGTGAGCCGTTCCCTCCGCCGGAGTGGCGCAGCGGACTCTCCGAGAGGCTGGAGATGCCCCGGGACGGCGTCTGGCCGGCCGCGGATGCCCTCACCCAGGACTGAGCGGCGCGCCGGACCACGACCGGGGCGGAGCCCCGATGTCGTCGAGCCCGGGCACCCACAGGCCCGAAAGGGCGTCAGGCGCTCCTCGGCCGCCCGGATTCCGCAGCCGCATCCGGGCCGGCGAGGGTGGCCGGCCGGACCGCGCCCGGCCAGCGGGAGTTGAGCCGGTCGATCACCGGCTCGAGAATGCGGGCCCGGGTGGCCTGCTCGTCGAACGTGAGCTGGTGGCCGGCGGAGTCGTCGCCGGTGATCTTTTCAGCCCGGAGCGAGACCCCGCGGACCCGGGCCCGCTGGAGCGCCAGCGCGTCGTGCAGGGCATAGGCCGCGGCGGTCAGTGCGGGGGTGTGGCCCGTCGGTTCCGCCAGGGTCCGGCTGCGGGTGGTCGTGGAACCGTCGGCGTAGCGGACGGTGAGGGTCAGCGCCCTGGCCAGCCGTCCTTCGGTGCGCAGCGCGTCGCCGAGCCGGCAGGCGAGCATGAGCAGCGCCCGTCGCCGCCGGTCCGGGTCCAACTCATCCTGCCGGAAAGGGTGTTCGGTGCTCAGGGAGCGGGGCGGCGCCTGTGGCGTGACAGAGGTCGGGTCGATCCCGCGGGCCCGCTCGTGGACCCGCCGGCCCGCGCTCGCGCCGAGGATCCGCTGGAGGGTCGCGGGCGGCGCGGCCGCGATCCGGCCGACGCTGTCGAGTCCGTAGGCGCTGAGGGTGCGGGCCGTCGCGGGGCCCACGCCGTGCAGCACGCCGGCGGGCTTGCGGGCGAGGAAGCCGGCCACCGCGGCCGGGTCGTCGGGAACGGTGCGGATCGCACCGGGACGGCCCGTTGTTCCGGCAGCGACCCGTGCGAGAAGCGGGTTGGCGGCGACACCGATCGTGCAGTCCGTGTCGTGACGGGCGAGAGCGCGGATCCGTACGAGCGCGGCGAGTCCGGCCGCATCCCGGCCGAAGTAGCGCAGCGCGCCGCGGACATCGGCGATCGCCGTGTCGGGGGGCAGCGCCTGCACCACGGGCGTGAACTCGGCGAGCAGGCCGAGGAGCCGGGTGTACGTGTCCGGGTCGAGCGAGCCGCTCCGGGCAGTGGGATGGAAGCGCACGTACAGCACGTGCGGGCCCGCGGGGGACGTCCGCTCCCGCTCCGGACCGGGGTGCTGCGTCGTCCGTGCGGTCATGGTCCCGCGCTCCCCGGACTGGAGTGCCACAGCTTGCGGCCGGTGGCGGCGCGGTCGCCCGCCGGCTGGAGGTCGGCCCAGGGGTGCATCTCGTACCCGGTGGGCATGCCGATGCGCCGGCCGGCCGCCGCGGGGCGGGGACCGGTGCCGTCGGCGGGCGGCTCGGGCACGGTCTCCGCGAGGCGGGCGGCGACCGCGTCGAGACCGCCGGTCCGGCGCAGTCCGGCGAGTTCGGCGAGGTCCCAGGCCCGGACGCCGACGACGCTGAGACTGCGCGGGCCGCGGCGCTGGACCGTCCCGCGCACCAGCAGCAGCCAGGAGTGGAAGACGGTGTGCGCGCAGGCGGCGTGGCTGTCGTCGAAGAAGGCGAGGTCGGCGAGGCCGGTGCCGTCGTCGAGGGTGATGAAGATGACGCGCCGTCCGGAGCGGATCGGCGGGGTCTGGGTGGCCGCCTTGGCCCCGGCGACGAGGACGGTCTCTCCGTGCCGTGCGTCCCGCAGCCGCTTCGCCGGGATCGCGCCCAGCTCCTCCAGCAGGGCGGTGTGGTCGCCCATGAGGTGCCGGGAGGTGTCCATGCCGAGGACACCGAGTTCGGCGCCGAGGCGTTCGTCCCGGTCGAGGTCGGGCAGCCCGGCGGGCTCGACGGCGGTGCGCGGCCCGGCGTCGAGCGGAAGCTGTCCGGTGCGTGTTCCCGCACCGCGGCGGGAGGCGGTCCGGTGCAGCCGGTGCAGTTCGGCGATGTTCAGCAGCAGGTCGCGGCGGTTGCCGCCGAAGGCCTCCAGCGCGCCGACCTGGGCGAGCCGTTCGGCGACGGGCCTCCCGGGGCGCGCCCGTTGCCAGAAGTCCTGGAGCGTGGAGTACGGCTGTCCGGACTCGATCCGCTGCGCCTCGGCGTCGCTGATGCCGTGGACATCGGCGAGTGCGAGGCGTATGCCCCACTTACCGTCAGACTCCAGTTCGATTCCATAAGCGACTGCCGACCGGTTGACGTCCAACGGCAGGACCGGCACCCCGCGCCGCCGGGCGTCCGCGAGCAGCAGCCGCTTCGGGTACATCCCGGGATCGTGGGTGAGCAGCCCGGCGTAGAAGGCCGCCGGATGATGGGCTTTCAGCCACGCCGACTGGTAGGTGGGCACGGCGAACGCGACGGCGTGCGCCTTGCAGAACCCATAGGACCCGAAGGCCTCGACGATCTCCCAGGTGGCCCGGACCGTCTCCGGCGGGTAGCCGCGTCCGGCCGCCTCGGCCGCGAACCAGGCCCGCACCCGTCCCTGCCGTCCGGAGTCGGAGAGCGCGCGCCGGGCCTCGTCCGCCGTCCCCCGGGAGCAGCCGGTCATGACCGAAAGGATCTCGATGATCTGCTCGTGGAAGACGACGACGCCGTACGTGTCCCGCAGCGCGCCCTCCAGATCGGGGTGCGGGTAGCGGGCGGGGCGGCGGCCGTGCCGCGCCTCGATGAAGGGGCGGACCATGTCGGCGGCGACCGGCCCGGGTCGGAACAGCGAGATGTCGACCACCAGGTCGTGGAAGGTGGCGGGCTCGAGCCTTCCGATCAGGTCGCGCTGGCCCGGCGACTCGATCTGGAAGCATCCGAGGGTCTCGGTGGACCGGATCAGCTCGTAGGTGGCAGGGTCGCCCGGCGGTACCTGCTGCGGATCGTCGAGGTCGAGCGGCCGGCCCGTCGTGCGCTGCACCTCGGCGGCGGCGTGGGCCATCGCGGACTGCATCCGGACCCCGAGCACGTCGAGCTTGAGCAGCCCCAGGTCCTCGACGTCGTCCTTGTCGAACTGGGACATGGGGAATCCGTCGCCACTGCTGACCACGGGGGTCCGGTCGTGCAGCGAGGCGTCGGACAGCAGCACTCCGCAGGGGTGCATGGCCGTCCCGCGAGGCAGTGCGTCGAGGGCCTCGACCAGTTCCCACAGCCTGCCGTACCGGTCCTGCCCGGCGGCGACCTCCCGCAGTTCGGGCAGTTCGGCGAGCGCTGCACGGGCGTCCCGGGCGCGAATGTGCGGGAACGCCTTGGCGATCCGGTCCACCTCGGCCGGATCCATGCCCAGGGCGGCGCCCACGTCCCGGACCGCGTGCCGCACCCGGTAGGTCTCGGGCATGGCGAGCGTGGCCACCCGCTCCGCGCCGAAACGCTCGAAGATCGCCCGGTACACGTCGAGGCGGCGGGCGGACTCGACGTCGATGTCGATGTCGGGCAGGACGCGCCGTTCCCTGGACAGGAAGCGTTCCATCAGCAGTCCGTGCTCGACGGGGTCGGCGTGCGCGATGCCGAGCAGGTGGTTGACCAGCGATCCCGCTCCGGACCCGCGGGCCGCGACGCGGACGCCGAGGCCCCGGGCGTCGTCGACGACCTGGGCGACGGTCAGGAAGTACGAGGCGAATCCGTGGTGCCCGATGGTGCCGAGTTCGTCGTGCAGTCGCTCCCACCGGGCACGGTCGCGGTCGTAGCCGCGCATCACCATCGCGGCGGCGCAGCGGGAGCGCAGCACCCGGTCGGCGGTGCGCCGGCCGCCGCCCACCAGGTGGGCCTCGGGGAAGTGGACGCTGCCGATGCCGAGGTCGTCCTCCGGGTCCACCCGGCACTCCGCGGCGGTCCGGCGGGTCTGTTCCAGCAAGGCGAGCGCGGTGTCGCGGCGCAGACCCGCGGCCTGCACGACCTCCTCCGCCAGGCCCGCCATCTCCGGTGCGCCCTTGAGCCAGCGCTCACCACTGTCGAGTCCCCCGGGCTTGCGCGGGTCGACGGGGACCAGCCTGCGGGAGGCGTCGAGCACGTCGGCGACCGGTCCCTGTCCGGGATCCGCGTAGCGGACGGCGTTGGTCAGCACTGCTCCCACGCCCTGTTCCCGGGCGAAGCCGAGGGTGCGGGCGGCCAGGCGCAGCGAGCCCGGGCCGTTGCCTGCTCCGGCGGGGCGCCTGTGGTGGACGATCTCCAGCCGCAGCGCGCTGCCGTGGATCTCCCTCCAGGGCTCGATCAGCCGCGCGGCCCGATCGGGCCGACCCGCTGCCAGGGCCCGTCCGACCTCCGAGTCCGGACCGAGGAGAACGGTGACCCCTTCTCCGGCCAGGTGCTCGAGGTCGTTCCACTCCAGTACGGGCCGCTCCGGCGTCCCGGCGTGAGCGGCCGAGACCAGCCGGCACAGGGCCGCCCAGCCCGGGGCGCCGTCCCGGGCGAGGAAGACCGCGCGGGGTGCCGATTCGTCGATGAACGCCCCGCCGCGCACCGGGGTCCGTCTGCGCTCGGTGCGATTTCCGGGTCCGGCCGCGGCTGAGCCGCCCTGCCGGTCCCGTCCTCGTTCCTCCGCTACGGCCAGGTCTGCCCCGAACAACGGCCGGACGCCGGCCTTCGCGCAGGCCTTGGCGAAGCGGACCGCGCCGGCGAGGGTGTCCCGGTCCGTGAGCGCGAGGGCTTCCAGTCCGCGCTCCGCGGCGCGCTCGGCGAGCCGCTCCGGGTGCGTGGCCCCGTAGCGCACGGAGAACCCGGAGGCGGTATGCAGATGCGTGAAGTCCGGCATGCGCACCTCCCGCTGAGCTCACCCCGCCGACCGACTGTTTCTGGCCACCCCTTGCCTCCACCATAAACCACTCTTCGAACATTCGTACGAGCAGCACGACCACAGCCTTTCCTCGCCAGGACGTCTCCCGAGCGCACCCGGGGGGCACTCCCCGGACGACCGGAAATGAACGTTCGGAGGTGCATCGCTCCGCGCATCGGCCACTCCCCTCCGGCCGGCCCCGCGAGAGCGCGCCCCCATGCCCAGAGGGACGACTCCGGCAGCACGAACCGCAACGAGGCCGCTTCCCGGCCCCGCTCCGGGACCGTGGGGCACCCGGGAACCAGGACCGGGAACGGCGCCGGCCCCCGTACACCTGGGGAGGTGTACGGGGGCCGGCCCTGTGGGACGTGGGCGTCGGGTCCTAGCCGATCTCGGCGCCGTACGCATCGAGCGCCTCGGTCACGGGCTGGAAGAAGGTCGTGCCGCCTGCGGAGCAGTCGCCGCTGCCGCCGGAGGTCAGGCCGAGGGCGGTGCTGCCGGAGAACATCGCACCGCCGCTGTCGCCGGGCTCGGCGCAGACGTCGGTCTTGATCAGACCCTCGACCGTGCCCTCCTGGTAGTTGACCGTCTCGTCGAGCCCGGTCACCTGGCCGTCGTGGAGCTGCGTGGTGCTGCCGCTGCGCTGCACCTGCTGGCCCACCGTGGCCTCACCGGCCTGCGTGATGGCCTGGGCGCTGCCGTTGTAGAGGTCGACCTCGCTGGGGTGGTCGGTGCCGGCCGTGTACTTGACCAGTCCGTAGTCGTCACCGGGGAAACTGCCCTCCTCGGTGACTCCGATCTGCGCGCCGCCCTGCGTGTCCGACCAGCTCTGCACCGCCGCGGTGCAGTGGCCCGCGGTGAGGAAGTACGGCTCACCGTTCCTGACCACGTTGAAGCCGAGCGAGCAGCGGCTGCTGCCGCCCCAGATGGCGTCGCCGCCGGCGACGAACGGCTCGAACTCCCCCGCGGAGCGGTTGACCTCGACCTTGCCGCCGAGGCTGCGGGTGACCTCGGTGAGCTTGGCCAGCTTGGCGCCCTTGACCGTGGAGTCGGCCGTCACGACCACCTTGTTCGAACGGGGGTCGATCGACCAGGAGGTCCCGGGGATGGTGGCCTTCGACTTCAGCGTCGCCCGCGCCGAGTTCAGCTCGCCGAGCGTGTGGGCGACGATCTTGGCGACGGCACCCTTGTCCCGCACCCGCTCCGCCGCCGACTCGTCGACCACGTTCACGACGAGCTTCCGGGACTTCGCGTCGTAGAACGAGCCGGCGGTCCGGCCGTCGAGGTCGGCGACCAGCGAGGTCGCGAGCCGGCCCGCGCCCTCGACCGAGAGGATCCGCTCACTCGGCGCCTGCGATGCGCTGGCGTACGAGAACGTCAGCGCTCCCGCGATCACTGCGGCCGCACCGGCCGCAGCTATCGAGGTGCCCCGTTTGGTGATGCGACGGTGCTTCAAGTCTTTTCCTCCAGTGGGGGGCGGGCCACCGCCGTGGGGAGCTCGGGCCCGGGGTACGCCCAACACGGACAGAGCACCCCAAACAGGACGCGTCCATGTCAATCGCTACCGCAGAGTTCTCCGGCGTCCATTCGCCGAACACAAGGTCGATTTCAAGCCGGGCACACCATAGCGAAGATGCGCCCCGCGGACGAGGCGCATCACATGGAAACCTGCGTCAGAGCAGGTCAGCAGGGCTTTCCGGCAGTCTCACGATCGTTCCGGCATGCGGACCGAAGGAACAGCCGTGGCCAGTAATCGACCGGAAAATTCTGAATTCCAGTCATAGAGCTCGCACGTCACTCCCCGTCGTACACCCCGGGCGGAAGGGGCTTCTCCGCCTGGTCCGGCGAGGGCCCCGGCCGGGACCGGCGGCCGGCCATCGGACGCACGGGCGTCTCGGGCATTTCGAACACCACCGGGGGCTCCTGCTCCCGGAGCACCCCCTGTCCGCCGGACGCCGCGGACGAGGATCCGGGCGTGGCCCGGGCGGCTTCCGCCCCCGAATCACCGGCCGGCGCGCTCTCCACCGCGGTCGTCGCCGTCCCCTGCGCCCGCTCGAGGAAACGCAGCAGTTCCACCGGGAACGGCAGCACAAGGGTCGAGTTCTTCTCCGCCGCCACCGCGACCACGGTCTGCAGCAGCCGCAACTGCAGGGCGGCGGGTTGCCCGGACATCTGCGCGGCCGCCTCGGACAGCTTCTTCGATGCCTGCAGCTCGGCGTCCGCATTGATGACCCGTGCACGCCGGTCCCGGGCCGCCTCGGCCTGGCGGGCCATGGACCGCTTCATCGCCTCGGGCAGGGAGACATCCTTGATCTCGACCCTGTCGATGTGGACCCCCCAGCCGACGGCGGGGCTGTCGATCATCAACTCCAGCCCCTCGTTGAGCTTCTCCCGGTTGGAGAGCAGGTCGTCCAGATCACTCTTGCCGATGATCGACCGCAGCGAGGTCTGAGCCATCTGCGAGACGGCGAAGCGATAGTCCTCCACCCGGACGATCGCGTCGGCGGCGTCGACGACCTTGAAATAGACGACGGCATCGACCCGGACCGTGACGTTGTCCCGGGTGATGCCCTCCTGCGCCGGCACGGGCAACGTGACGATCTGCAGGTTCACTTTGCGGAGCCGGTCGATCGCCGGAACGATCATGGTGAATCCGGGCTGCCGCACCTCCGGGAGAAGCCTCCCGAGCCGGAAGACGACCCCGCGCTCGTACTGCTTGACGACCTTGGCGGCCGCCATGACGTATACGGCAGCACATGCCGCCAGTGCGATCACTGCTGCCAGAAGCTCCCCGATCATCAGGCCACCCGCCGTCCCTCTCGCCCAGGAAACACTCGTGCCCCTTTTTTAACGATAGTCCAGTTTCGAACCATCGGGGAGAGTCCCGGAAGGCGGCCGACCGGGCTGCGCCGGGCCCGCGCAAGCACCTCGCCCCCGCCCGGGATCCGGGCGGGGGCGAGTGCTCACCGGGGAGAAGACCGGGCCGGTGACCTGCTCAGATGATGCTCACGCCATAGGCGCTCAGCGCCTCGGTGACCGGCTGGAAGAACGTGGTGCCACCGGAGGAGCAGTTGCCGCTGCCACCGGAGGTCAGACCGAGCGCGGTGCTGCCGGAGAACATCGCACCGCCGCTGTCGCCGGGCTCGGCGCAGACGTTGGTCTGGATCAGGCCGTACACGATGTCGCCGTTGCCGTAGTTGACAGTCGCGTTGAGGCCGGTGACGGTGCCGCCGTGGAGGCCCGTCGTGCTGCCGCTGCGCTGGACGGACTGACCGACCGAGGCGCTGCCGGCACCGGTGATGTCCCGGTACGAGCCGTTGTAGAGGTACACCCGGCCGTCCGCGGCAGACGGGTTCGAGTGCTGGATGATGCCGTAGTCGTTCGTCGGGAAGCTGCTGCCCGCCGTGGTGCCGATCGACCAGGAGCTGCCCGCGTTGGTGCAGTGGCCCGCGGTCAGGGCGTACTTGGTGCCGCTGCCGCTCTGGACGTTGAAGCCGAGCGAGCAACGGGAGCCACCGGTGGTGATGGCCTCGCCGCCGGCGATGAGCTTGTTGAACTTGCCCTCGGTGCGGTTGATCTCGATGGCACCGGCCTTGGCGCCGGCCTCCTTCTTGATCTTCGCTATCCCGGCCTTGGAGACCGTCGAGTCGGCCGTGACGACGACCTTGTCGGTCTTCTGGTCGACGTACCAGGCGGTGCCGGCCACGTCGGCCGTCTCCACCGCGTCGCTGACCTGCGCCAGCGCCGAGGCGCTGAACGTGGCCGGGGCGGGCTGCGCCGAAGCGGTGGCAGCCGGGACGGCAAGGGCGGCGGCAGCGAGGCCGGCCGTCATGGCGATGAGCCGCGCGCGTCTCGCAACAGAGTTGCGGTGGGGGGCAGTGCGCGTGATCTTCACATATTTCCTCCAGTCGTGGGGAACCGGCGGGCCCGTTGGGGGCGGGCCCGTGACCTGCCGTCAGAAAACAGCCACCCCTGCCGGTTGATCCGGCTTGATCGGCGTGCCCCTGACAAGCAGTTGAGGGGGAGTATTCGGCGGCCGGAGCTCCCCGCGCAAGACCTTGTTTCGGCCGTGATCAAGAAAGTTCGCCGACAGGTGACGATGAGGACGGCGACAACGGGAGCAAACAGACGCAAGGTGATTCCGGAAAGCGGGAGAGGGCAGTTCCACGTCCGGTGCGCATCGCCCGGGGGTGGACCCGGGAGGGGACGAAGCAATTCGACAGGCCTCCGCACAGCGATCGCCGGTGTCCGGATTCCGACCCTCGGGTCAGCAGTCGCACCCGCAGTCGCAGCAGCCATCGCCGCCGCAACAGTCACAGCCATCGCAGCAGTCACAGCAGTCGCAGTCGCACTTATGGCACCAGCCCTCGCGGGGCTCACCCGTCCACGGATCCTCGTAGGGGTCGCGGCAGCACACCTGGCCGGTGCAGAACAGCCCGGTCCAGACCGCGCAGCCGGCCAGTGCGCCGCGGCGGCGCGGGCGGGACGGCGGCGCTCCGGGCTCGTCGGGACCGTGCGGATCCCGGGTGATCCACGGCGACGGGGGCCGTTCGCCGTCGGCGTTCCGGCCCTCCGGCGGGCAGGAGGATCCGGAAGCCCGGAAGGCCCGGTCGACCGACCGCTTCAACTCGTGGACCAGCAGGAGGTGCACCAGTCGGCCGTCCACGAACTCGGCTTCCCGCAGCGCCAGGCGCACGCCGTGGACTGCGTCGTCGCACAGCCGCCGCACCTCGGCAAGGTCGGCACCGGTGGCGGTGACCGGGTTCCAGAGACCTGAGGCGGTGTCATGTCCGAAGTCCTCGACGGCGTCCAGCAGGTGTGCGAGACGGCCGAAGAACCGGCCCGCCTCGCGGAGCGGGGCCGCATTCCCCGGACGTCCGGCGAGCACGGCGGTGTGGCCGAACGCGGCGGCGGTGGCGGACTCCGCCGGTTCCGTCACCGCCGTCAGGGGGGTACCCGGCCCTGCGGACGCCTCGATCGCGTACTGCCGGTCCACCGCCTCGGTCAGCTCCGCGGTGTCGAATCCGACCGCCGCCCCGGCACAGCTCCCGGCCCGGTCCCACCGCCCGGCGACCCGGCGGGCCACGGCGGCGGCCGAGCGCCGCGCCAACAGGCCGTCCCCGTCGGCAACATGGTCGCGGATCTTCGCCGAGGCCAGCACCAGGGAGACCGCGGCAGCGAGCCGGGGCCCTTCGCCCTGCGCCACTTCGGCGGTCCGCATGCCGCGCAGCGGGCAAGGTCCCGCCGTACGCCGCCGGCCCTGCGCGACCGGGGACTGCGCCTCCACCAGAACGGAGACGATCAGCCCGTCGTAGTTGGTGGCGGCCCGGGCCGACTGGCCGTGGCCGGCACGCAACGCGAGGCAGAGCCCGCACAGATGCGCCATCCACTGGGCCCTCATGTCTTCCCGCAGCCGGTGCCGGCACGGACGGACGATCCCGAACAACTCCCCCCCCGACTCGTTCCACTCCCCCGGCGGAGCGGGACGCATGATAGCGGCAGCCGCGTTCACCCGGACGACCCTGCGTCACCCATACGGTTCGAAAAAAGGGATGTATTACCCCGTCAGTAGCCCTGTCCAGCAACAATGCTGATGGGCCGACACCCGTTGTGCACCAGTACCGTCACGAAAACGTTGTGCGACCGCTATCTGCTTGGCGCATCCTCCGCATCATGGACGACCATGGAGGGGTAGGTGGCAGCAGAGACCGCGGGTGAGAGGAGGCGTCCATGGGATCGGTGCGCAAGGCGAGTGCCTGGCTGGGCCTCGTCGACGACAACGATGACGAGCGGTACTACGACGACGACTACGCCGAAGGACCCGAGCCCGGCGACGCCTGGGTGACGGACCCGCGGATCCAGGTCGCCAACGAGGCTGCGCAGGAACAGGGACGCCGGATCGCCACGGTCACCCCGGACGGCTTCCGCGACGCCCGGGGCATCGGCGAGCTCTTCCGTGAGGGCGTGCCGGTGATCGTGAACCTCACGGCCATGGACCCCGCGGACGCCAAACGCGTCGTGGACTTCGCGGCGGGGCTCACCTTCGGCCTGCGCGGTTCGATCGAACGCGTCGCCACCCGTGTCTTCCTGCTCACGCCCAGCGACTACACGGTCGTCAACGACCCCTCCGCCCGGCGCTCCGCCGACGGCGGGTTCTTCAACCAGAGCTGACAGCGGCAGGGCCCCGGCTGGTGGGTCGGGAGCCCTGCCGGACGGCGGGCCGGAACGGTCGCCGCGCCGGCCGCGGACGGCGGCTTCAGCTCCTGGACTTCGCCCCCGCCCGAGGGCGCCTGCTCTGCGGGATCCGGGGGGTGCTGCCGGGCTCGGCGGGCCCGGGCGCCGGCCGATCAGCGCAGTCCATGGTGCGGGGCAGCCGCAGGGCGGCGAGCGCGCCGGCCACCAGCAGTACGGAACTGACCACGAGGGTCACGTGCATGCCCTGGACGAACGCGGCCCGGGCAGCCGAGCGCAGCGACGCCCCGGCCGGCCCGCCCAGCTGCGCGGCCACTTCGTAGGCCTCCCCGAGGGAGTTCCCGGCGGCGGCGGACGCCCGCGAGGAGACGCCCGGCAGATGGGCGAGAGCGGGGGCGTACACCGCGTTCATGACGCTGCCGAGCAGCGCGATGCCGAATCCCGCCCCCAATTGGTAGGAGGTCTCGCCCACGGCGGCAGCGCCACCGGCCCGGTCGGCGGGCGACTCGCTGAGCATCGACTCATAGGACCCGAAGAGGGTGTTCTCGAGGCCGAATCCGAGGAGCAGGAAGCAGCCGGTCAGCAGCCACGGGCGGTCGTGCTGGCCCATGAAGGTCAGCATGAGGACGGCGACGGCCGTCAGCCCGAAGCCGAGGGCGACCATCGTGCGCGGCCCGGTCCACTGGAGCATCCGGGAGCCGAGCAGGCCACCGACGACCGCGGCGAGCGTGAGCGGGACCATGCGCAGCCCGGTCTCCAGCGGCGACAGCCCGAGGACGAGCTGGAGGTACTGGGCGGCGATGAGCTGGAGGCCCACCAGGGCGAGCATCGCGAGCACGATGCAGCCCACGGAGGTGCCGAACGCCGGGCGCCGCATCATCCGCAGGTCGATCAACGGGTGCTCGCGCCGCTGCTGGCGGCGCACGAAGGCGGCGAGCAGGAGGCTGCCCCCTGCCAGGGGAACGAGCGTCATCGCCGCCTGCAGGCCCTCACCGCCGCCGGTCCGCTTGACCGCCAGGACCACACCGAACAGGCCGAACGCTGCCATGAGGGCCCCGAGGACGTCCCACGGTCCGTTGTGGTCGCCGGTCGACTCGGGAAGGATCCACCGACCGACCGGGAGGCAGACCGCCATGAGCGGAATGTTGATGAGGAAGACGGAGCCCCACCAGAAGTGCTCGAGCAGGAAGCCGCCGAGGAGCGGGCCGAGTGCCGCGCCGACCGCGGCGACCGCGCTCCAGACGCCGATGGCCATCGCGCGTTCCCGGCGGTCCGGGAAGACCTGGCGCAGGATCGACAGCGTGGCGGGCATGATCATCGCCCCGCCGACTCCGAGCAGGGCCCGGGCGGCGATGAGCAGGCGCGGATCACCGCCCAGTGCAGCGAGTGCCGAGGCCATGGCGAAGATGGCGTAGCCGAGGAGCAGGATGCGCCGGCGTCCGACCCGGTCCCCCAGCGTTCCGAAGAGGATCAGCAGGGAGGCGGCCACCAGCGGGTAGGCGTCCACGATCCAGAGCAGCTGGATCGCACCGGGGCGGATGTCCTCGGTGACCGCCGGCACCGCGACGTGCAGCACGGTGGCGTCCAGCGCCACCAGCAGCAGGCTGACGCACAGGACGACCAGGACCGCCCACCGGTTTGCGCCCGCAGCCGCCCCGTGCCGTTGTCGGGGAACGTCCGCCGCTCGCCGTTCGCGGGCCGTGGTCGTCCCGGACATGTCGACACCTCCCTGAGTTGCTTTCGCGCTCGGCGCGGGCAGGGCGTCCGGGGGGTCCGGAGGCCGCCCGGAGGCGAAGGGCGAGTGAACCGACAGGGTACGCGAGGCCGTTCCGGCGCCCGCCGCCCACCTCGCCTGCGCAGCGCACGCCGTGCGTCCACGTGAATTCCCCGAATCCCCACTGGGAAAGTTTGAGCGAATCCGGCGGGGGTAATGAAGAGCGTCCGGCTCAATTAACGGCGGCGGGCTCGAATTCCTCCGCCGACCGCTAAAAGGAAAACTTCCGGTGAGACGAACTCCACATCACATGGTCATCACGAAGCGGGGCGGCCGACGCGAGGACCGGTCTCACGCACGGTAACGTCGATTCAGTGCGTACCGACCGAGTCTTCGCCCGCCTGGAGCAAGAGCCCGAGCGGCCGAGCAACCTCCAAGTCCCGCGGATGAGTCGTATCCGGCGGGTCTTGTTCGGCATGACACTCGTGGTCTACGCGGCGATCGTCGGTGCCGTGCTGACGACGACGCGGCTCGTGCGCCTCGACTGGCAGGTGATGCTCTTCCGCCCCTACCAGGAGTGGCCCGAATGGCATGCCTTCCTGGACTACTTCGTCGTCCTCGGACAGCGCGGGCCCACCGCGGTCCTCGTGGCGGCCTGGCTCGGCTGGCGGTCGTGGCGGCAGCGGACGCTCCGGCCGCTGCTTGCCCTGGGCGTCGCCCTGCTCCTGCTCAACGTGACGGTGGGAGCGGTCAAGATCGGGCTGGGACGGCTCGGGCCGCACTACGCCACCAGTGTCGGATCGGCCGAACTCTTCGCCGGCGGCGACATATTTCCCTCCGGCCACACCGCGAACGCGGTGGTGACCTGGGGCGTCCTGGCCTATCTCGCCACCACACCGAGCGCCCGGCGGGTGCTCTCCGTGGTGGGCGCGGTCTTCGCGCTGGGTGTCGGGGCGACCACCGTCTACCTGGGCACCCACTGGGTGAGCGACGTCCTCCTGGGCTGGGCGGCAGGGCTGCTGATCCTGCTCGGACTGCCCTGGTTCGAGCCGTCCATCGCCTGGGCGGAGCAGTGGATCCTGGCGCACCGCGGGCGGCTGCGGGAGCGCCGCGGGCTCATCAGCGTCCCCCCGCTCTCCCCGGTCGCCGTACGGGCGGCCATGGCCGCTCAGCGGGCCGAGGCGGGCGACCCCGTCGCCCCGCACACCGGGGGGGCCGGAAGCCGCGCAGGCCACGGCACGGCGGCTCGGAACACCGACTGGCCGCACCACCCCGCCCGTCCGCACACCTCCCGCTCGGAGCGCACTCCGGTCACACCGTCCGGCAGCAGGCGGCCGCAGCACCCGGACCGTGCCCCGCGCACCGCGCCGCTCGGCCCTTCGACGCCGCGGGGCCGCGCGAGCGGATGACCGGATGCACACATCGCAGGGGGCGGCCCCCGAAGTGCTGCACTTCGGGGGCCGCCCCCTGCGGGCCGCCGGTCACCCCTTCCAGCACCGGACGACCGCGTCGTCCTCGACCGTGAAGTTCAGCCTGCCCTCCAGGTACTCCATCGTGATCATCGCGCCCGGGGGCAGCGCCCGGACCGTGGTCCAGCCGTGCTGCCTGGCGCGGCTCTCCGCCTCGGCGGACGCCAGCCCGACGTAGGCGTCGAGATCGTCGGCGGCGGGATCCTGGGGCCTCGAAGTGTCATTCATGTCACCACCGTAGGCCGCCGGAGAGCGACGCGGAAGGAAGATCCAGGCGACCAGCAGATCCACGGATCGTCACACTTGTGTCACAAGCCGTTCCGTGAGTTCCGGCCCTTCCGGGCCTCTTTTCCGGGTCTTACCGACGAAATACCGGCACCGGGGACCGACATCTGCGCATCCGCCGAGAAGGCCCGCAAATTCCGCTGGGGAATGTACGTCCACAGCGCACCGGGCAGGAATTCCGGGGCCTCCGACGCCCGTCCGGGCCGTACGGGGAAACGCCCCCCGGGGAACCCGGGCCGGAGCGCTCCGGCGCTGCACCGTGGAGACCCCGTCGCTCCGCCCTAGGGTGTGGACGATCGCAAACCCGGGTGCGGGCGAGTAGTTCGCCTCCCCGGCGGAGGCCGCACTGAGACGGCGAAGGGGCGACGATGGCGACGGTCAGTTCGGCGACGGAGGCTGCCGCAGCACCGGCCAGGAGGCCGGGCAGGGTGGTGGTCGACTGGCTGACCACCACCGACCACAAGAAGATCGGCCACCTCTACCTGATCACGTCCTTCGGCTTCCTGTTGGCCGGCGGGGTGCTCGCGATGCTCATCCGCGTGGAGCTGCTGCAGCCCGGCCTCCAGCTGCTCTCCAACGAGCAGTACAACCAGGCGTTCACGCTGCACGGCACGATCATGCTGCTGCTGTTCGCCACCCCGACCTTCGCCGGCTTCGCCAACGAGATCGTGCCGCTCCAGATCGGTTCGCCGGACGTCGCCTTCCCCCGGCTGAACATGCTCTCCTACTGGCTCTTCCTGTTCGGCGGCCTGATCGTCGTGATGGCGATGATGGTGCCGGGCGGCGCCGCCGACTTCGGGTGGACGGCCTACGCGCCGCTGAACAGCCTCGTGCGCAGCCCCGGGGTCGGAGCCGACATGTGGATCATGGGGCTGGCCCTCGCCGGATTCGGCACGATCCTGGGCGCGGTCAACTTCCTCACAACGATCATCTGCATGCGCGCACCGGGGATGACCATGTTCCGGATGCCGATTTTCACCTGGAACGCCCTTTTCACATCGATTCTGATTCTGCTGGCCTTCCCCGTGCTCGCCGCGGCGCTGTTGTGCCTCGAGGCGGACCGCCGCTTCGGCTCGCACGTCTTCGCCCCCGAGAACGGCGGGGCGCTGCTGTGGCAGCACCTGTTCTGGTTCTTCGGCCACCCCGAGGTCTACATCATCGCCCTGCCGTTCTTCGGCATCATCACGGAGATCCTTCCGGTGTTCTCCCGGAAGCCGGTGTTCGGGTATCTCACCCTGATCGGCGCCACGATGGCCATCACCGGTCTTTCGGTGGTGGTGTGGGCGCATCACATGTTCGTGACCGGCGCGGTACTGCTTCCCTTCTTCTCCCTTCTGTCGTTCCTGATCGCTGTTCCGACCGGGGTCAAGTTCTTCAACTGGTCCGGAACGATGCTCCGCGGTTCCCTGTCGTTCGAGACGCCGATGCTGTGGGCCGTCGGATTCCTCGTCACATTCCTGTTCGGCGGCCTGACCGGGGTGATCCTGGCCTCTCCCCCGATGGACTTTCACGTGACGGACAGTTATTTCGTCGTGGCCCACTTCCATTACGTGGTTTTCGGCACGGTGGTCTTCGCGACGTTCGCCGGATTCCACTTCTGGTGGCCGAAGTTCACCGGCAGGATGCTGGACGAACGGCTGGGGAAGATCCACTTCTGGACCCTGTTCGCGGGCTTCCACACGACGTTCCTGGTCCAGCACTGGCTGGGAGCCGAGGGAATGCCCCGGCGCTACGCCGACTACCTGGCCGCGGACGGGTTCACCGCCCTGAACATGGTGTCGTCGGCCGGCGCCTTCCTGCTCGGCCTGTCGACGCTGCCGTTCCTCTACAACGTGTGGCGGACGGCCCGGTACGCGCCCCGGGTGCACGTGGACGACCCGTGGGGCTGGGGCCGGTCGCTGGAGTGGGCGACGTCCTGCCCGCCGCCCCGGCACAACTTCGTGACCCTGCCGCGCATCCGTTCCGAGTCCCCGGCCCTCGACCTGCACCGGCCGGAGGTGGCGGCCCTGGAACCTGTTCCCCCGCTGCGCGAGCGCTCGCTTCCGGACGGGGACTGAGCCGGCCGCCGGGACAGCCCGCCTCCGTCAGGGCCGGTAGGGCAATTGGGGCACGGTGAAGCAGTTGCGGGTCATGTCGCCGCCCCGGGTCACCCAGCCGCCGCGGCCGTCCAGGGCCCGGTCCTGCCAGCGGGCCACGGACAGGCAGCTCCTCCCGGTCGCCGGCGGCCGGGGGGAACGGCGGAACCCTGCGGGCAGCAGCAGGCCCTCAGCCGTGTAGGGCCGGGCGCGGTTCATGAAGCGCTCGACGCACGCACGGGTCAGGCCGGCGCCGCAGGACTTCGCCGCGTCGGTGAACCACATGGCCGCGGCCCATCCCTCCAGCTGCCACTGCGAGAGCGGCCGGCCGGGGAACCGGTCCCGCATGGCGTCCCGGAACCGTGCGACCGCCGGGTTGCCGGTCTCGTCGTGGTTGCGGCTGGAGCCCGTGACCCACAGGGCGTTGCGGCAGCCGGGGGCGTCCTTGTAGTCGTCGGCGACCGTGTCCGTCCAGTTCTGGACGTTGGTGACCTTGGCGTCCACGCGAACGTCTGCCGCGTCCAGCGCCTTGCACAGTTCGGTGTTGCCGTGGACGTCCATGGCGTCGAACACCACATCGGTCCCGCGGTCCCGCAGATCGGCGGCCACCGCCGCGAAGTTGGGCAGCGCGAAGTCGACCTGCTCCGGCACCACTCGGTAGCCCTCGGCACGCAGACCGCGCATCACCAGCCGGGCGTAAGCGGCCGACGACGCCTGGTTGTAGAAGACGACGCCGGCGGTACGCGCCCCGACTTCCCGCCGGAAGAACCGGTACACCTCGGTCCCGCCGTAGAGCAGGCCGTTCCAGCCCGGTTCGCCGTCGCGGGGAGCGCTGCTGCCGTGGATGCCGTAGAGGTGCGGGTAGGTGTCGTACGCGGCGCCGATCGGCTGGCCCCCGATGTCGGGCACTCCCGCACGGCTGACGCGGGCGGCCCCGGCGTAGTCCAGGGACGTGGTGGCGACCAGTGCGAACACCTTCTCCTGCTCGACGAGCCGCTGCACACAGGCGCTGTTGCCCACCCCGCTGCCCCCGTCGTCGCAGGTCAGCAGCTTGACGGAACGGCCCCCGATGCCGCCCTTCGCATTCAGCCGGTCGAAGTACGCCTCGGCGCCGTCCCGCGGGCCGGTGAACGCGGCCCCGCCGACCGGGCTCGTCGCACTGCTGATGATCCCGACCTCGATCGGACTGCGCGAGCCCGCGCTCGGGGAGCCCTCGCGGCCGCGGCGTTCGAAGGCGTTCTCCGGCAGCCGGCTCCCGCAGGCGGCGACGGGGACGAGCAGCAGGCCGAGCAGTGCCACCGTCAGGATCCGGTCAGCAGCCCGGGATGTCCTGGCCATCGCCCTGCTGCACCAGCCCGCAGAGGGATTTCGCGGACACCTTCCACGTCCCGCCCTCCTCGACCGACACGCCCGTCGCGTCGGGGAGCGCGGTCTGGCCCTGGAGCGTGAGGTCGTAGGTGACGTCGGCCTTCGTCGACGAGGTGAAGTCCACCTTCTTGACGTCCGCCTTGACCTGGCCGACCCGCTCGTCGCCGCTGAACGCCTCCAGGGCGGGCCGCAGCCTGCCGCCGCCCTCCAGCAGGTCCAGCTTCTGCTGAATGGGGGTGGCCGGGTCGAAGAACTTCTCCCAATCGGCCGTCACCTGCTTGCGCGCGGCAGCGGGATCGGAGGGCTCGTTCGCCTTCTTGGACGTCGTCTCCTTCGACGGGGTCGCACTGGGCGACGCTCCCCCGCCGTAGCCGCCGCCACCACCGCACGCCGCGGCCCCCGCGCCCAGCAGGAGGGCCGCTGCCGCGGCCCAGGACACACTGCGCGCCTGCGTGCCGAAAGCCATCTGGCTCACCACCGGGTGTAGTCGGTCGGATACTGATCGATGATCTCAGAGTGTGGCCGGGGGAACGCTCGTGCAACTCATCGGCGAGCGCTCGGGCCTGTGACCAGCGGTCGGCAACCACGAGGGGGCCCGGATGCGGACACCACGGCTTCCGGCCCCGGTGCGGGTCGCTCCGTGGGCCGGCTGGGCCGCGCTGGCGGCCGGCGCAGTGCTGTCCGTGCTCGGCTGGTACGGCGTGTCGGGCGAACGGTTCGCGGAGCGGCAACTGCCCTATCTGGCCTCCGGCACGGTCCCCGGCGCCGCGGCGGCGAGCAGCGCATGCTGGCCGTGGCCCGCGCGCTGCTGTCGCCCGCTCGGCTGCTGCTGTTCGACGAGCCGTTCCAAGGGCATGGCTCCCGCGACCGCCGAGCGGACGTACGCCCTGCTCGGCTCGGCGACAGCAACCGGACGGACGGTCGTCGTGGCCGAGCAGGCGCTGCCGCCGGGGCTGCGTGCCGTGACGGCGGTGGTGTACGAACTGCGGCGCGGGACGGTGGTGTTCTGCGGTGAGCCGTCCGAGCGGCCGGACGGCGGCGGTACTACGGGATCCGCAGCCGCGCTCCGACATTGATCAGGTCCGGGTTGTTCCCGACCGTCTGCCGGTTCGCCCGGTAGAGAGCGGGCCATCCGCCCTTGACCAGGTAACGCTGGGCGATGACGCTCAGCGACTCGCCCTTGCGGACCACATGGATCGACCGGGCCCCCCGCGGGGCCGACCCGTACCGCTGACCCTCCACGGCCTGTCTCCTCTGCTTGTTGCGTTGCTGCTTCTGCGGGGTGTCCTGCGCTGCCGACCCGGACGTGGTGACGTTGCCGGCAGCGCTCTGTGCCGAGGTGCCGTCGTCGGCACCCGGCGGGACTGTGCTGTCCGAAGGCGGGGCGGGCTGCGGTCGGGAAGGGCTGAGGCCGGCCAGCCCGTACCGGCGGGAGCAGGCCGGCCAGGCGCCCCAGCCCTGGATGCGCTGAACGGATCGGGCCACCTTGATCTGCTGTTCGCGGGTGGCCAGGTCGGCGCGGGGTGCGTAGGCGCGTCCGCCGTGGCTCACCCAGGTGGCCTGGCGGAACTGCAGGCCGCCGTAGTAGCCGTTCCCCGTGTTGGCGCTCCAGCGTCCGCTGCTTTCGCACTTGGCGAGACAGTCCCACGGTCCGAGGTCACCGCAGGAGCCGGTACTGCGAAGGATGTTCGGCCCGCGGGCCTGACTATCAGGGATGGGCACCGCGGTGCGTGTGCTTCCGGAGAAGGCTGCCGCGTCGCCGGGGGCGAGGGCGAGCAGAGCGAGGGCGGCCGGAAGCGATGATGTGATGAAACGAGTGGTGTATGCCATTTCGGCACGCTAGGCAGCATCTTCGCGCGCTGCCGGGGAGCCGCGCCGCACGCCGCGCCGAGGACCACCCGCGCAGACCAAGCCCCGGAGCGTGACCCGGGACCGCGGTTCTCCGTTGTTCTCATATGAGCCGGGGGCCCCCGGCTCGCGTTCCGAGACCGAGGAGCCACCCCGTGCCGCGCATGCTCGACGTCAGCGATGACGTACGCGCCGAGATCGGCGACGAAGAAGCCGACCGGCTGCTCGCCGGCGTCAACGCCCCGGGCCATTACGACTGCACCTCGTGCCGCACCCCGGGCGACACCCAGCAGGAGCGCACCAGCACCGTGCTCTTCGTCGGCGACGAGACCGCGGTGCTGGCCTTCGCCCACGCGACTTGCATCCCCTCCCAGGTGGTCCCGGTGTCGGAGGAGCAGTTGCAGGGGGCGGTGCGGAGCATCACCGGCGACGAAGGACCCCTCGCCGGCCCTCCTGCACCCGCCGCAGCCGAACCGGCGCCCTCCGTCCCCGCAACGCCACCCGCAGGCCCTGCTCCTGCGCTCGCCGGCGAACCCGCGTCCGTACCGCAGCAGGCGCGCCACACCTCGCACGCGGACAGCACGGAGAGCCCGCGGCAAGCGGTCATCGGCGTCACGAGCGGCCTGGTGCTGATCGACGGAGTGCTGCACGCGGCGATCGTCGCCGAGCCGACCGGGCCCGTCGCCCGCGCGGGCACCGACGGTCCGGGCGACGACTTCCTGCCCCTGCTCCTCGAGCACGGCTTCGCCCCGGTCACCGACGTCGAGCGGCCACCCGCCCCGCTCGGGGGCTGGTCGGTGCTGCTGGTGAACGGGGAACTGCACGCCGTCCTGCAGCCGGGTCCGGCCGGGCCGGTGGCGTGGTGGCAGGCTCATCGACCGCTCGCGGTCACGGAAGCCTGGCGGGCGACCGTCAATCGGACCCACACGGTCCTGATGTTCGCAGGCCCGGCGGGCTCGATCGGCCAGCAGGCGCGCGAGGACCTGCTCCGGGACGCGCTGGACAAGGCCGCCACCGATGGGCTCCTGGTCGGGGCCATGATGCCGCTGACCGGCGCATGACCGCACCCGGCCCCGGGGCGCACCGCCTGCCGGTTCCCGCTCTCGGCCATACGTCGCACAGGGTGCAAAACGGCTGGTTCTCCGCGAACCCGCATCCGCCGGACCTCGGAGTCGTTGGCACCTACGTGCACCCCTACGACTCCTCCCACCGGCTCCCCCATCCGAGCCCCATCCCCGCGATGCGTCCGTCATACGACGCCCCGGTCGTCCGTCACCGGACTTCCACGCCCATCTACGACGCTCTCTACGCCGAGTACCGCCGGGCCTTCAAGGCGCTGCCCGGCGACCGGTCGGGCGAGGAAGACTACGAGTTCACGCCGTTCGACTCGCTGCCGAGCACGGTGGACTGGGACCGCATCAGTTCGTGGGAACCGACCGGGTCGTGGGAAGCCACCGGACGGCGAAGGCGCCGGGGAAACCCTCCTCCGGCCCTGCCGCCAGGGAACCGCGACGACCGCCGGCACGGGTTGTAGCGCACACGGAAGGGGCCGCCCGGAAAAATCTCCGGGCGGCCCCTTCCGGTGTGTGGCCTCACTTCTTCCGCCCGCGCTTCTCGCGGACCCGGACGGAGATCTGGATCGGTGTGCCCTCGAAACCGAACTCCTCGCGCAGCCGCCGTTCGACGAAGCGGCGGTAGCCGGCCTCCAGGAACCCGGAGGCGAAGAGCACGAACCGGGGCGGCCGGGTTCCCGCCTGGGTGCCGAACAGGATGCGGGGCTGCTTGCCGCCGCGGATGGGGTGCGGGTGCGAGGCGACGATCTCACCGAGGAACGCGTTGAGCCGCCCGGTCGGGACGCGGGTCTCCCAGCCGGCCAGAGCGGTCTCGATGGCGGGGACGAGCCGCTCCATGTGCCGTCCGGTCAGCGCCGAGACGTTGACCCGGGGCGCCCACTGGACCTGTACCAGGTCCCTTTCGATCTCGCGCTCGAGGTAGTAACGGCGCTCCTCGTCGAGCAGGTCCCACTTGTTGTAGGCGATGACGACAGCCCGGCCGGCCTCGACCGCCATGGTGATGATCCGGGTGTCCTGGACGCTGATGGTCTCCCCGGCGTCGATCAGGACCACCGCGACCTCGGCCTTCTCCAGCGCAGCAGCGGTCCGCAGCGACGCGTAGTAGTCCGCCCCCTCCTGGAGGTGCACTCGGCGGCGGATACCGGCGGTGTCCACGAACTTCCAGGTGATACCGCCGAGTTCGATGAGCTCGTCGACCGGATCGCGCGTTGTGCCGGCCAACTCGTCCACCACCACGCGCTCCTCGCGGGCCACCTTGTTGAGCAGCGACGACTTGCCGACGTTGGGCCGGCCGATGAGCGCGATCCGCCGCGGCCCGCCGGTGCCGCCTCCGAAGGTCTGGGCGGGAGCCTCCGGCAGCGCCTCGAGTACCGCGTCGAGCAGATCACCGGTTCCGCGGCCGTGGAGGGAGGACACGGGGTGCGGCTCGCCGAGGCCGAGCGACCAGAGCATGGCCGCGTCGGGCTCTCCGGTCGGGCCGTCGACCTTGTTGGCACACAGCACCACGGGCTTGCCGGCCCGGCGGAGCAGCTTGACCACGGCCTCGTCGGTGTCCGTGGCGCCCACCGTGGAGTCCACCACGAACACCACGGCGTCCGCCGCCTCGATGGCGAACTCCGCCTGGGCGGCCACCGCGGCGTCGATGCCGAGGACGTCCTGCTCCCAGCCGCCGGTGTCGACGACCTTGAACCGGCGGCCGGCCCACTCGGCCTCGTACGTCACGCGGTCGCGGGTGACGCCCGGACGGTCCTCGACGACGGCCTCGCGGCGGCCGAGGATCCGGTTCACCAGCGTCGACTTGCCCACATTCGGCCGGCCGACGACGGCGAGGACGGGCAAGGGCCCGTGCCCGGCCGCGGCGAGTTCGCTCTCGACCTGCTCGGGGTCGAAGCCCTCCTGCGCCGCGAGCTCCATGAACTCCGCGTACTCGGCTTCGCCAAGCTCACCGTGCTCGTCGCCGGTGTGGATCTGGTCGTTCATGAGCTCTGTACCTCGTCGTCCTTCGTCCGCCGGCGGCTGTCCACCTCCGGCGCGGGGCGCGGGCCCGTGCGGCCCGCGTCTCAGGTTGTGGGAGCCGGGGAGGTGTTCCCCGGAGTGGCGGCGGCGCGTCCGGTGACGCGTCTCGCCTCGTGCAGGTGGGCGGTGAGCCGCTCCTGGATACGGACAGTCGCGGCGTCGAGCGCCGTGCGGGTTCGTCTGCCGCTGCCGTCCCCGGCCTCGAACGCCGCACCGAAGACCACGTCGATACCGCTGCGCAGCGGCGGCAGCGCGGAAACCAGCAGGCCGGGGCGCTCGGCACTGCCCAGCACCACCACCGGCACGACCGGAGCGCCGGACCGGACCGCGAAGTAGGCGAGGCCGGCGCGCAGCGAGGCGAAGTCGCCCTCGCCCCGGGTGCCCTCCGGGAAGATACCGAGGACGCCGCCGTCCTGCAGCACGTGCAGTGCGTCGGTGACGGCCCTGCGGTCGGTGGTGCCGCGGTCCACCTTCAGCTGGCCGATTCCGCGCAGGAAGGGGTCGAGCGGTCCGACGAAAGCCTCTTTCTTGATCAGGAAGTGCACCGGCCGGGGTGCCGTCCCCATCAGCATCGGGCCGTCGAGGAGGTTCGCGTGGTTGACCGCCAGGATGACCGGGCCGGAGGCCGGGACCCGCCAGGCGCCGAGTACCCGCGGCTTCCACAGCGAGCGCATCAGGCCGATGCCGATCCTCCTGCCGACGGCCGCCCCCCGCGGACTGGGCCCCGCACCGCTGGCGGCTCGGGTCACGCCTGCTGTCCCGCCCGGGCGATCGCGCCCTCGATCAGGGTCACCACGCACTCTATGACCTGGTCCAGGGTGAGGTCCGTGGTGTCGACCTCGACGGCGTCGTCCGCCTTGGCCAGCGGCGACGTCTTGCGGCCGGCGTCTGCCGCATCGCGCTTGACCAGCGCCTCGCGGGTCGCGGCGACGTCCACGGGAACCTTGCCGCGCAGTTCACCGCTCCGGCGGGCGGCGCGGGCCTCCGGCGACGCAGTGAGGAAGATCTTGATGTCGGCGTCCGGGAGCACGGTGGTGCCGATGTCCCGCCCCTCCACGACGATGCCGTTCCCGGCGCTCGTGGCGATGACGCGCTGCAGGTCCGTTATCAGGGTTCGGACCTCCGGGACGGCACTGACCGCACTGACCGCCGAGGTGACCTCCTGGGTGCGGATCGGTCCGGAGACGTCCACTGCGTCGACCGTGATGGCGGGAGCCAGCGGGTCGGTGCCGGAGACGATGACCGGCTTGGCCGCGGCCGTCGCCACGGCGGACGGGTCGTTCACGTCGACACCGTTGTTCAGCATCCACCAGGTGATGGCCCGGTACTGGGCTCCGGTGTCGAGGTAGCTCAGGCCGAGCTTGGCGGCCACGGCCTTGGACGTGCTGGACTTGCCCGTGCCGGAGGGGCCGTCGATGGCGACAATGACTGCTGCCGGGGCGGTCCGGGCGGCGGTTTCCACGGTGACGAACACCTTCCTGTGCACGGGGGGAACGGTCGGGGCCCCGTCCGGCAGGTCAGGCCTCACGGCGGACGGCTCTGCGTGTCGGACGGGCCCTCGGGGCATGCGGGCCTTCGGACAAGGTTACCGGCCGGGCGAGCCTGCCCTCACCCCCCGTGGGGAGGGGAAGGCCCCGGGGCCTCCGTGAGCCTGCGCACAGCATGCCCCGCGCAGGTCCGCCGCTCACGCCGGTCAGCGCCTCACTGCCGGATCGACCAGCCCCGCTCGCGCAGCGCCGCGCTCAGGCCGGGCGCAGCCTTGGGCTCGACCATGAGCTGCACCAGGCCGGTCTGCTGCCCGGTCGCGTGCTCGATGCGCACGTCCTCGATGTTGACGCCCGCCCGGCCGGCGTCGGCGAACACCCGGGCCAGTTCGCCGGGCTGGTCCCCGATGAGCACGGCGACGACCTCGTAGGCGGCCGGGGCGGTGCCGTGCTTGCCCGGTACGCGGGCCCGGCCGCTGTTGCCGCGGCGCAGGACGTCCTCGATACCGGCGGCGCCCCCGCCGCGCTCCCCCTCGTCGGAGGACTGGAGGGAGCGCAGGGCCTGCACCGTCTCGTCGAGGTCCGCGGCCACCGACGCGAGGACGTCGGCGACGGGGCCGGGGTTGGCCGAGAGGATGTCGATCCACATCCCGGGCTCTGAGGCCGCGATTCTGGTGACGTCCCGGATGCCCTGGCCGCACAGTCGTACGGCCGTCTCCTCGGCCCCCTCCAGACGGGCCGCCACCAGGCTGGACAGCAGCTGGGGGGTGTGGGACACGAGCGCGACGGCGCGGTCGTGGGCGTCGGCGTCCATCACCACCGGCACCGCGCGGCACAGCGAGACCAGCTCAAGGGCGAGGTTGAGCACCTCGGTGTCCGTGTCCCGGGTGGGAGTCAGCACCCACGGTCTGCCCTCGAAGAGGTCCGCCGTGGCGGCGAGCGGGCCGGAGCGCTCGCTGCCCGACATCGGGTGCGTGCCGAGGTACTGGCTCAGGTCGCCCCCGAGGTCCGCGAGCTCCCGTCGAGGCCGGCCCTTCACGCTGGCGACGTCGATGCAGCCGCGCGCCAGGCCGCGGCGCTGGACATCGGCGACGACACCCGCCACGTGTGCGGGCGGCACCGCGACGACGGCCAGGTCCACCCGGCCCTCCGGCCCCTCGTCGGTGCCGGCTCCGAGAGCGGCGGCGGTGCGCGCCCGGGCGGGGTCGTGGTCCTGCAGGTGCACCCGGACCCCGCGCCCCGACAGCGCCAGGGCGGCGGAGGTACCGATGAGCCCGGTGCCGATGACGACCGCGGTCCTCACTGGGCGATGTCCTTGCGCAGGGCTGCGGCGGCGCCGAGGTACACGTGGGCGATGTCGCTCTTGGCCAGGTCGGTCTCGACGTGCGCGAGGACCCGGACGACGCGCGGCATCGCCCCGTCGATGTCCAGTTCCTGGGCGCAGATCAGCGGCACGTCGACGATGCCGAGCCCGCGGGCCGCGGCCGCCGGGAAGTCACTGTGCAGGTCGGGTGTGGCCGTGAACCAGACACTGATCAGGTCGTCCGCCACCAGGTCGTTGCGGTCCAGAACGGCGGTGAGCAGCTCGCTCACCTGCTCGTGCATGTGTCCGGATTCGTCCCGCTCGAGCTGGACGGCTCCTCGGACGGCTCGTACCGCCACGTTTCGCTCCCTCGGGGCATGCGCGCGCACGCGCTCGGATGGCCGGTGGTGTGGCGATCAGCCTAGTCACTGGGGAGACGGCGGGGAGCGGGCGACCGGCCTGCGAGACGGGCACGGGGAGGTGCGTCCGGCGCACGGGGAACGGCCGGACGCGGAAGAGGGTCATCCGAGCTGCTGCTGCTTGATGACCTCGTCGAGGGAGCCGCTCTGCGGGAGTCGTCCCCGCGGGGTGAGCTCGTCCACGGTGCGGGGCAGTACGTCGGCCAGCCGCTCCGCGGCCTCGTGCGGACCGACCCCCTCCCGGTGGGCCACTTCGAGGAGGACGTCCGGCGGCAGGGCGTCGATCAGATCCTCCCCGGTGACGGGCTGGTTCCGGCCGGTTCCGATCCAGGACTGCGCCTGCTCGCCGAGACCGCCGGCGCTCAGCGACCGCAGCAGCCCTTCGAGCGGGTTGCCGCTGCCGGCACCGCCGCTGCGGCCCAGCGCACCGAGCAGCGATCCGACGATGTTGCCGCCTCCGGCGCTCTGTCCGCCGAGGAGGCCGCCGAGGAGATTCCCGAGATCCTTGCCGGCCATGGCTGCACCTTCCTGCTCGTGGCCGGTTCCGGACGCCACCCGTCCCGGCCCTCACCCCCATTGTCCCGCGGTCCGCGCGCCGGACCCTGTCGAGAGTGTGTATAAATCTAACGACAGCGGTTGATTTCCTCATCCGGGACGGGGCGAGTCAGGTGAGCAGACGTCCGGTAGAACAATCAGCATGATCTTCCACGTGGTTCCGCTCGACGACTGGCTGGCTGCGCCGGACCGCCCGTACGCACCGCCCGGCCTGGCCGAGGACGGTTTCGTGCACTGCTCCCCGGACGAGGCCACCGCGCTCGCCGTCGCCGACGCCCTGTACCGCGAGACGGTCGGGCCGCTGATGGTGCTTCTCATCGACGAGCAGCTTCTGGACTCCCCCGTGCGCTGGGAGGCCGCCGACCCCTCCCCGCCGCCGGGCGTCGGCCCGGATGTCCTCTTCCCCCACGTCTACGGCCGCATCAACCGCGCGGCGGTGGCCGGGATGCTGGAGGTGCGGCGGGACGCCGACGGCGGGGCGACGGGACTAGCCGTCTGGTCCTGAACCCGGTTGCCGCGCCGGGCGGTTCGGGGCCGCGTGACGGCCATGGCCGGGCAACTGGTGTCCTCCTGCTGCTGCGAGGACATCGCACCTGGCCGGAGCATGTACGACGGTGGTGGCTGCAACGCCGTTCCTGTGCCACGGTCGGTCACATGACCAGGAATCAGCACTCCGGCTCCCACCACCGCGGGCAGCGGCACGTGCACACCGGCGCGGACCCCGGGAGGAAGCCCGTCTCCCGGGCGGCGCGCCTGCGGCACCGGCTCGCCCACCTGGTGCCCCCCACGGTCACGGGACCACGGACAAGGTGGACCCCTCGATGGAGAGCTCGCGGGAGGGGATGCGCACCCTGTGGATCTCGCTCGTCGTCCTGGGGGCCACCACCGTCGTCCGGGGTCTGATCGTCGCCCTGTCGGGATCGGTGGCGCTGCTGGGCGACACCGTCCACAACGCCGCCGACGCGCTGACCGCCGTCCCGTTGGGCGTCGCGTTCCTGCTCGGCAGACGGGCGGCGAACTCCCGCTACACGTACGGCTACGGACGAGCGGAGGACCTGGCCGGCGTCCTCATCGTCGCGACGATCGCCGCGTCCGGCCCTGGCCGCCCACGCGGCCGTCGACCGGCTGCTCGCCCCGCAGGACGTCACCCACCTGTGGGCGGTTGCCGGCGCCGCGCTCGCCGGCTTCGCCGGCAACGAGTGGGTGGCCCGCTACCGCATCCGCACCGGGCGCCGGATCGGCTCCGCCTCCCTGGTCGCCGACGACCTGCACGCCCGCACGGACGGCTTCACCTCGCTGGCCGTCCTCCTGGGGGCCGGAGGCGCCGCACTCGGCTGGCGCGCAGCCGACCCCGTCGTCGGCCTGGTCATCACCCTCGCCATCGCCATGGTTCTCAAGGACGCCGCACGCGAGGTCGGCCGGCGGCTGATGGACTCCGTGGACCCCGGCCTGGTCGAGACCGCCCGCACCGCGCTGCGCGGGGTGGAGGGCGTACGCGGCACCGGGCACGTGCGGATGCGGTGGATCGGCCACGCTCTGCGCGCCGAGGCCGACATCGTCGTCGACCCCCGCCTCACGGTCGTGGAGGCCCATCGCATCGCGGTTGCCGCCGAGCACGCCCTGGTCCACGCCGTGCCGCGGCTCACCGCCGCGACCGTGCACACCGACCACACGCCCGTCGGCACGGACCCCCACGCCGTCATCGAGCACCACCGGAGCGCACCGACCGGTTCCGGGCCGCGGGCGGCCGCCGGCGGCCCGTGAGGGGATCCGGGACCCGGACCTGCGGCCGCGCCCGGCGCGGAGCGCGCGGATGCCGCAGTCAGGTGCGCGGGGCATCCCAGAGCGCGCCGAGTCCGAGGAGCTCGTCCCGGTACTCGATGCGCTCCGCCCACTCCTCCGGCCAGGCGTCGGCTCCCCGGTGGGCGCCGGCGAACGCACCGGCGAGGCAGGCGATCGAGTCGGAGTCGCCGGAGGTGCAGGCGGCCCGCCGCAGCGCCGTCACCGGTTCGCCGGGGAAGAGCAGGAAGCACAGCAGCCCGGTCGCCAGGGCCTCCTCGGCGATCCAGCCCTCGCCCGTGGCCCGGCAGGGGTCCTGCTCCGGGTCCGGAGAGCGCAGTGCCGCCTCGAGCCGGTCGAGGGCGTGCAGGCACTCGTCCCACCCGCGCCGCACGAAGTGCGCGGGTGAGGGGTCCTGCGCATGGCTCCACAGATCGCCGAGCCATTCCTCGGGGTAGTGGTCCCGGCTCGCCCTCGCGTACTCCCGGAGGCGAGCCGGGAGCCGGGCGGGGTCCGTGCCCTGCGCCAGTTCGTGGACAACGCGGGCGGTCAGGTCGCTCGCGGCCAGGGCGGTGGGGTGGCCGTGGGTCAGAGCGGACTGCAACTGGGCTGCCCCGGCTCGCTGTTCGTCGGTCAGGCCGGGTATGAGACCGACGGGGGCCACGCGCATGTTCGCCCCGCAGCCCTTCGAGCCGACCTGGCTCGCCTGCTGCCAGGGCAGGTCGCCGTCGAGCTTCCGGCACGCGACGAGGCAGGTGCGGCCCGGGGCCCGGTTGTTGTCGGGTGAGTGGTACCAGTCGACGAACTCGTCGCGCACCGGGCGCACCAGACGCGTCGGGACCAGCCGGCCGCGTTCCATGGCGGTGCGCAGGCCGCGTGCGAGGGCCAGGGTCATCTGGGTGTCGTCGGTGACGATCGCGGGCCGGGGCAGTTCCATTCCCCGCCAGGGACCGCACTTGGCGAGGATCGACGGGACGTCGTTGAACTCGGTCGGGAAACCGAGGGCGTCGCCCAGGGCGAGGCCGATCAGGGTTCCGGTGGCGGTGCGCTTCATGGGGTCCGTCCTTCGGGTCGCATGAGCGGTGGCTGGAGGGTGGCTGCGCTGCCGGCGCGGTACAGGGCCGCCGGTGCGCCGCGGCCTCCCGTGCGCCGCGGCGCGTTTGGCATTCGCTCGACGAAGCCGGGGCTCGCGAGCACCTTGCGGCGGAAGTTGGGCCGGTCGAGGGCGACGCCCCAGACCGTCTCGTACACCTGCTGCAACTCGCCGAGGGTGAACGCGGCGGGGCAGAAGGCGGTGCCGAGGCAGGTGTACTCGAGCTTGGCGCGGACGCGTTCGTGCGCGTCCGCGAGGATGCGGTCGTGGTCGAAGGCGAGGCCCGTGCAGTCCGCGACGGGTCGCCAGCACGCTCCCGTCGCGTCGCCGCCACCGCGCGGTTCGGGCAGGTCGGGTACGAGCGCGGCGAACGCGACCGACACCACGCGCATCCGCGGATCACGCCCGGGATCGCTGTAGGTGCGCAGCTGTTCCAGGTGGAGCCGGGCGGCGTTGGGCCCCGACAGGCCCGTCTCCTCGGCGAGTTCACGGCGAGCCGCCTCCTCGGCGGACTCCTCCCGGCGGACGAATCCGCCGGGCAGCGCCCACCGTCCCGCGTAGGGCTCCTCGCCGCGCTCGATCAGCAGTGCTTGGAGGACGTGCTCGCGGACGGTGAACACGGCCAGGTCGACGGTCACCGCGAACGGCTCGAAGGCGTAGGGGTCGTAGCCGGGCGGAACCTCGGCGCTCACCGGGCCGGCTCCCGGAGTTGCCTGTCCCCGACGGGCTGCCCGGAGCCGCGGATCGGGAGGGTTCCTCGCCGCTCGGGCAGCGGGTCGGTCATCCCCCAGCGCCCGGCGAGCAGCGCGTCGACAGCGGCCACGGCGGTCGCGAGGCGTTCGGGGTGCGAACCGCGGAGCGTCACGAACGGCCTTCCGGTGGAGCGGAGTTCCGTACGGAAACGGTCGGTCATCCAGCCGCGCAGGTGCTCGCCGTCACGCAGGCCGTCGTCCTCGAACGGCACGTCCTCGTGATCGGTCAGCAGCCACAGGTGCTGGCGGCGGCCTTCGGGCGGGTCGGCGACCGCGGCCACCTCGGGGCTCGGGACGCCCAGGTAACGCTCGTGCCAGACGGTGGTGGCGAAGGCGTCGGTGTCGCAGAACAGGACGGGTCCCCCGGTGCGGGAGGCCGCCTCCTCGTCGGCGCACTGCCGACGGGCGATGAGCGGGAACTCGTCGCCGGTGAAGACGACTTCGCTCCAGTGGGCCTGGGGACGCGCGGCCCGGAGCGCCGCGAGCTTCTCCTCGCTGCGGCGACGGCCGTACTCCGGCACCCAGGCGGTGCCGGCCCAGGGGCCGCCCCGCTCCCGGTAGTGCTCGGCGAGGGCACGCGCCATGGTCGTGGTGCCGGACGACTCCGCGCCGAGGACGACGACGCGGCGGGCGAGGGCCGCGCGCACCGGCGGGGACAGGAACGCCCAGTGGGACGCGGGGTCCCGGCGCACGGCGGTGCCGGAGACGGGGTACGCCACGCGGTCCGGATCGACGAGGACGGCCGTGGCGCCGAAGCGGCGGGCCAGTTCCTCGCCGTAGTCCTCGGAGCTGAAGACGGCGTCGACCGGTTCGGGGACCGCCGCCCGGAAGACGGCCATGTGGGCATCCCAGGCGGCCGGATCGGTGGTGTCGACGGGATGGTCGTCGACGGTTCCGGTGACCCGGACGTCCGGGTGCGCCTCCCGCATCCACGCGACGCGGCCGGCCAGCGGAAGGGATTCGGCCGTGGACGCGCAGACGAGCACGGTGAGCCGCCGGCACCGGGCCGCCGCGGTGCGGACGAGGTGGTGGTGGCCGGCGTGCGGTGGATAGAACTTGCCCAGGACGAGGCCGTGTTCGTACTCCGTCATGCTGCTGCCCCGACGGTCGCGGAGCCGGACGGCAGTGGCGCGATGTCGCGCCGCCAGTCGCGCAGGCCGAAGACGCACAGCGTCATGAAGCCGAGATAGAGCAGCGAGGTGAGGTAGAGCTCCTTGTGGGCGTAGAGCGGGATGTAGATCACATCGGCGGCGATCCACAGCCACCACGACTCGAGACGCTTGCGGCACTGCCCGTACGTGGCCGTCAGGGACAGCGCGGTCGTCAGGGCGTCCCAGAAGGGAACCGTCGAATCCGTCGCCCGGTCGAGGAGCAGGGCGAGGGCGGCCGTCCCCGCCGCACCGGCTGCGGTGAGCCAGAGCCACTCCCGCCGGCTCGTTCGGCGCACCGGAAGCCGCGAGCCCGGCGCGCCGCCGCGGGCCCAGGTCCACCAGCCGTACACGGCAAGGGAGATGAAGACGACCTGGAGTCCGGCGTCGGCGTAGAGGCCGGCCTGGACGAACAGCAGGATGAAGAAGACGTTGTTGGCAATGCCGATCGGCCAGTTGGCGATGTGCTGCCGCGCGACGAGCCAGACGCAGAGGGCTCCGGTGCCGAATCCCAGGACCTCCGTCCAGCTGACCGGGGTGTCGAGCAGCGTCACGAACGGCTGCTGCAGGGGTCCGAGTAGGTCCGCGAGTCCCATTGCCCGCCTCCTTTATAGTCGAATTGACTATAAAGGAGCGCGAGGGGCGTGCACAAGCGGACAGCGTCTGTTCCCTGGCCCTTCGGGGCCGGAAACAGACGCTGTCCGGCGTCAGTTCAAGGGTCGGTTCAGAGGTCGACCTCGCGCATCAGCATCCCGACCTCGGTGTTCGTCAGCCGGCGCAGCCAGCCGGACTTCTGGTCGCCGAGGGCGATCGGCCCGAAGCTGGTGCGCACCAGCTTCTCGACGGGGAAGCCCGCCTCGGCCAGCATGCGGCGCACGATGTGCTTGCGGCCCTCGTGCAGCGTCACCTCGACGAGGTAGTTCTTGCCGACGTTCTCGACCACGCGGAAGTGGTCGGCGCGGGCGTAGCCGTCCTCCAGCTCGATGCCGTTCTTCAACCGCTTGCCGAGATCGCGCGGCAACGGGCCCTGGATCGCGGCCAGATAGGTCTTCTTGACCCCGTACCGCGGGTGGGTGAGCCGGTGCGAGAGCTCACCGTGGTTGGTGAGCAGAATGATGCCCTCGGTCTCGGTGTCCAGCCGGCCGACGTGGAACAGGCGGGTCTCCCGGTTCGTCACGTAGTCGCCGAGGCACTGCCGCCCGTCGGGGTCCTCCATCGTGGAGACGACGCCCGCCGGCTTGTTCAGCGCGAAGAACAGGTACGACTGGGTCGCCACCGTCAGGCCGTCGACCTTGACCTCGTCCTTCTCGGGGTCGACCCGGAGTCCCTGCTCGGTGACGATCTCACCGTTGACCTCGACCCGCCGCTGCTCGATCAGCTCCTCGCAGGCGCGCCGCGAACCCATTCCCGCGCGGGCGAGCACCTTCTGCAGCCGCTCACCCTCCTGCTCGCCGAAGGTCTTGGGGAGCTTGACCTGCTGCTTGCTGTGGCGCGCACGGTTCCGCTCCTCGATCTGGGCGTCGAACTCGCGCGGCCGGGCCGGCTTCGACGGCCCGCGACGGGCGCCCGGCCCGCTTTTTGCACCGGGCCCGCCGGGGCCGCCGCTGCGGCCGCCCGATCCCTTGAAGCCGCCGGACTTCGCGGCGCCCTGCGCCCCCGTGCGCGGCCCGGGACCGCCCTTGCCCCCGCGCTTGGCGTCTCCGGACCGGCCCCCGCCGGAGCCGGAGTCCTGCCGGCCGCCCACGTCGTAGCGGCGCTCCTCGGGACGGGGACGGCGCTCGCGCTCCTGCCTGTCGTCCCGCCGGCCGCTGCCGCCCTGCGGGCCGGGGCGGCCACCGCCCGCGCCCCGCCGGCCCTGCCCGCCGCTGTCCCTGTTGTTCCTGCCGCTGCTTCGCATCAATGTTCCGTCTGAGAGTGGCCGCTGTCGTGTACGCCGGGCGCCCGCACGTCCTCGTCGGGAGCGTCCGGGTCGAACGACGGCACCCCTTCCTGGGACTCGCCTTCGACCGCGTCCGCCTCCGGGAGGAAGGGCGCCAGCTCGGGGAGCTCCTCCAGGCCGCGCAGGCCCATCCGCTCCAGAAAATAGTTCGTCGTCCTGTACAGGATCGCACCTGTTTCGGGTTCCGTTCCCGCCTCCTCCACGAGTCCACGCTGGAGGAGGGTCCGCATCACGCCGTCGCAGTTCACTCCGCGGACCGCCGAGACACGGGAACGGCTGACCGGCTGACGGTACGCGACCACGGCGAGGGTTTCCAAAGCGGCCTGCGTCAGCCGAGCGTGCTGGCCGTCGAGAACGAAGGCATCCACGGCATCGGCGTAGTCGGGCCGGGTGTAGAAACGCCAGCCGCCGGCGACGAGCCGCAGGTCGAAGCCACGGCCCTGGCGCGTGTACTCGTCGGACAGTTCGCGCAGCGCCTGGCCCACCACCCGGCGGGGACGGTCGAGCACCTTGGCCAGGTGCGCGTCTGTCGCCGGCTCGTCGACGACCATGAGGACCGCCTCCAGTGCGGGCTTGAGCTCGAGAGCGGCGATGTCCTTCTCCTGGGCGGCCTCCGGTCCGGTGGGCCCGGGGACCGTCTCGGCCTGCTGCGGCTCGTACCCGGCCGTGTCGCTCATGCCTTCTCCTTCTCGTCGGCTCGGTCGCCCGGCTCGTGGTCGAATTCGTCCGTGACGACCGGCCGGGCGCCATCCGCGGTACCGGTCCAGCGCACCGTGAGCGAGCCAAGCGCCTCCTCCTGGTCGAGGGCGACCGCGCGCTCGCGGTAGAGCTCGAGGAGTGCCAGGAACCGGGCCACCACCGTCAGGGTGTCCGGGGCGTCCTCGGTCAGCTGCCGGAAGCTCGCCTCCCCGGCCTCGCGCAGCCGGTCGATGACCACCTGCGCCTGTTCCCGGACGCTCACCAGCGGGGCGTGGATGTGGTCGACGTACACCTGGGGCTTCGGCTTGGGCCGCATCGCCTTGACGGCCAGCTTCGCGAAACCCTCGGGGCCGATGCTGATGACCACCTCGGGCAGGAGTTCCGCGTGGTGCGGCTCGAGCCCGACCGTGCGGGGCCGGCTCAGCGCCTCTGCGGCCAGCCGCTCGCTGAAGATGTCCGCGATCCGCTTGTAGGCGCGGTACTGCAGGAGCCGGGCGAACAGCAGGTCCCGCGCCTCCAGCAGCGCGAGGTCCGCCTCGTCCTCGACCTCGGCGGCCGGCAGCAGGCGGGCCGCCTTGAGGTCGAGCAGGGTCGCCGCCACCACGAGGAATTCGGTGGTCTGGTCGAGGTCCCAGTCAGGGCCCATCGCGCGGATGTGCGCCATGAACTCGTCGGTGACCTTGGACAGGGCGACCTCGGTGACGTCCAGCTTGTGCTTCGAGATCAGCTGGAGCAGCAGGTCGAAGGGGCCCTCGAAGTTGGCGAGCCGGACGGTGAAGCGGGCGTCGGTCTCCGCTTCTGCAGGCCTGTCCCCGGGTTCCGCAGCGGCCGGGGCGGGCTGCTCGGACGGTCGGCCGGATCCGGGGGGCGGTGCGGGCGGCGGCTGTACCTCGACGCGGACGGCCGGCCGCCGAGGTCCCGGTTCCGGGACGGGCCCGGAATCCGGCACGACGGGCGCCGGCGGTTCCGGATCCGGCCGGGGCTCCGGCTCGGTCACGGACTGCGCGTCGGGCTCGCCGTCCGGCGCGGCCTCACGCAACGGTTCGGCGACGGAGGGCGGCGGAGGCACCGGCGCGCCCGCCCCCGCAGTACCGGGGCCCCGGCCGAGCACACGGCGGGAGCGGCGTCCGGGGGGAGCGGGATCGTCGGTCGGCATGGCGGTCCAGAGTGCGGATGTCCCCCTGGCCGGGGGTCGGGCGGGGCAGCCCGCGAACCGGCAGGTTACCTCTCCGGGTCACCGATACGGGGGATGTACTCCGCAATCCCGGCACCGGGGCAGTGGACCGGGTGTCGGCGCTCTCCCGGCCGCAGTGTCAGCGTCCGCGCAGCCGGCGCACGAGGATGCTCGCCTCGCCACGGGACTCCAGGTCGGCGAGGACGACCGCGACGGCC
>NZ_JAMQGM010000089.1 GCF_023703325.1 Streptomyces meridianus | reverse complement strand
CCGCAAAGGCACGTCCAGATGCGCATCCACCGCAGCAGCCACCGCACCGAACGCCTCCCCGAACACCGCAAACGCCTCACACAACTCCCGCCCCATACCAAGACGCTGCGCACCCTGACCCGTGAACATGAAGGCGGTGGAGCCGTTTGTCACCACGCCGTGCACCACGCACGGGTGGGTCTCCCCCGCCGCGAGTGCGGCGAGCCCCGCGAGACCGGCGGCACGGTCGGCAGCCAGGACGACAGCGCGGTGCTCCAGCTGCGCCCGTGTGGTGGCCAGGGAGAAGGCGATGTCCGACGCGTCCCCGTCACCGGCACCGGTGAGGTGGTCGCGCACTCGTGCCGCCTGGGCGCGCAGCGCGTCGGCACCGCGACCGGACACCGTCCAGGGCATCGGGGCCGTGTCCGCCGCTCGTGCGGGGGCCGGCTCCTGGCCCGGCTCCGGCGCCGGTTCGGGTCGGGGGGCCTCTTCGAGGATGACGTGCGCGTTGGTGCCGCTGACCCCGAACGAGGACACGCCGGAACGCCGCGGGTGGTCCGCTCTCGCCCACTCCCGGGCCTCCGACAGCAGCCGCACGTTGCCCGCCGACCAGTCGACGTGGCTGGAGGGCGCGTCCACGTGCAGGGTGCGCGGAAGCACCCCGTGCCGCATCGCCATGACCATCTTGATGATGCCGCTGACACCGGCCGCCGCCTGCGCGTGACCGATGTTCGACTTGATCGACCCCAGCCACAACGGCCGGTCCTCCGGCCGGTCCTGGCCGTACGTGGCCAGCAGCGCCTGCGCCTCGATCGGGTCGCCGAGCGTGGTGCCCGTGCCGTGTCCCTCGACCGCGTCGACCTGTCCGGAGGGTATTCCTGCATTGGCCAGGGCCTGCCGGATGACGCGCTGCTGGGCACGGCCGTTGGGGGCGGTCAGTCCGTTGCTCGCGCCGTCCTGGTTGACGGCGCTGCCCCGCACGAGGGCGAGCACCGGGTGCCCGTTGCGCTCGGCGTCCGACAGGCGCTCCAGCAGCAGCATGCCCGCGCCCTCGGACCAGCCTGTTCCGTCGGCGGCCTCGGCGAACGCCTTGCATCGCCCGTCGGGGGCCAGGCCGCGTTGCCGGCTGAACGCGACGAAGGGGGACGGCGTGGACATCACCATCACGCCGCCGGCCAGCGCCAGCGAGCACTCGCGCTGGCGCAGTGCCTGCGCGGCGAGGTGGAGGGAGACGAGGGACGAGGAGCAGGCGGTGTCGACCGTCACCGCCGGACCCTCCAGGCCCAGCGCGTAGGCGATCCGGCCGGAGATGACGGCGGCCGCGTTCGATGTGGTCATGTAGGCCTCGGCGATCTCGGGGATCGCGCCGAGCAGGTACTCGTAGTCCTGGATGCCGGAGCCGGCGAACACTCCGACGGGCTGGCCGCGCAGCGACACCGGGTCGATGCCGCCGCGTTCGAAGGCCTCCCAGGCGACCTCCAGCAGCAGCCGCTGCTGCGGATCCATGGTGACGGCCTCGTTGGGGCTGATACCGAAGAGCCCGGCGTCGAACTCGGCGGCGCCGTGGACGAATCCGCCCTCGGTCACGTAGCTGCTGCCGGCGTCGCCGGGCCCCCCGCCGCGGAGCCGGTCGAGGTCCCATCCGCGGTCGACGGGGAATTCCGAGACGGCGTCCGCGCCCTCGGCCACCAGAGACCACAGGTCCTCCGGTGAGGCCACCCCGCCCGGGTAGCGGCAGCTCATCGCGACGACGGCGATGGGTTCGTGTTCCTCGCTCTCGACCTCCTGGAGCCTGCGGCGGGTCTGGTGCAGGTCCGCCGTCACGCGCTTCAGGTAGTCGAGGAGTCGTTCGTCGTTGGCCATCTTGTCCCACCGAGTCCTTGTGGATGCCATGTGGTCGGGTCGAGCGCTCGGTCAGGCGAGGCCGAGTTCGTTGTCGATGAACGCGAGGACGTCATCGGCGGATGCCGTCTCCAACCGCTCTTCGACGGCGCCTCCGTCGGGTGCACCGAGCTTGTCGGTCACCAGCGTCAGCAGGGCCTGCAGGCGGGCGGTGACACGCGCCCCGGCGAGTTCCTCGGCGGGGAGACCCGCGACCGCCTCCTCGAGGTGGTCGAGCCGGGTGAGCAGGGGGACTCCATCGGCGCCCTGCTCCGGGAACAGCTCCGACCGGAGATGTGCGGCCAGCGCGTCGGGGGTGGGATGGTCGAACACCATGCTCGTGGGCAGGGTCCGGCCGGAGTCCCGGCCGAGCCGGTTGCGCAGGTCCACGGCGGCCACGGAGTCGAAGCCGAGGTCGTCGAAGCGGCGTCCGGGATCGACGTCGGCGGGGTCGTCATAGCCCAGCAGGGCGGAGACGTGGGTGCACACCAACTCCCGCAGCATCCTGCGCTGTTCGGGCTCCGGCAGGCCGGTGAGCTGCTCGGCCAGGCCGGATCCGCCTCCGGCCGGCTCGATCCCCGTGTCGAGGGCGGCCCGGGCCTCGGGCAGCGCGTCGAGCAGGGGGCGCGGGCGGGCCAGCGTGTAGGTCGGAGTGAAGCGTCCCCAGTCGAACTCGGCCACGACGGCGTGCGATTGCCTGTCGGCCAGGACTCGGCGGAGGGCGGCGACGGCGCGTGCCGGGGCCATCGCCGGGGCGCCGATGCGGCGCATGAGGGTGGCCAGTTCGGTGTCGACCATGCCGCCCTCCCAGGAGCCCCACGCGATCGAGGCGGCGGCGAGGCCACGAGCGCGACGCCGGTGGGCGAGACCGTCGAGGAAGGCATTGGCACTGCCGTAGGCGGCCTGTCCGGCGCTGCCCCACACGGCGGATCCGGAGGAGAACAGCACGAACGCGTCGAGCGGGGTGTCCCCGAGGAGTTCGTCCAGGTGCTGGGCGCCGATGACCTTGGCGGTGGCCACCTCGGCGATCTCCTCGAGGGTGAGGTCGCCGACGGGGGCGATGCGCTGGGGCAGTCCGGCGGCGTGGAAGACAGCCGTGAGCGGCAGATCGGCGGGGAGGCCGTCGAGGAGCGTGCGGACGGACTCACGGTCGGCGACGTCACAGGACGCGACAGTGACCCGAGGTCCCATCTTCCGTAGTTCGTCGGCAAGTTCGGCGGCTCCGGGGGCATCGAGGCCGCGTCGGCCTGCGAGGACGAGGTGCTCCGCCCCGTCGGCGGCCAGCATGCGGGCGACGTGGGCGCCCAGCCCACCGGTCCCGCCGGTGACGAGCACGGTGCCGCGCGGTCGCCACGGCTGCGTTCCGGCGGACGGGTCCGGGCGGGTCATGCGGCGGGCGAACACACCCGCCGGGCGCAGGGCGACCTGGTCCTCGGCCCCGGACAGGACGTCGCAGAGCCGTCGCACGGCCCGCTCGTCCAGGTCGGCCGGGAGGTCGACGAGCCCGCCCCAGGTGTCGGGGCGGTCCAGGGCGAGTCCGGCTCCCAGGCCCCAGACCGCGGTCTGCCGCGGACTGACGGGCCGGGTGGCCTCGTCCGCGGCGTCGGTGGCGACGGCGCCGCTGGTGGCGCACCACAGGCGCGCCCGCCGGTCCTGGTCGTCCAGGGCCTGGACCAGAGCCGCGGTGTGGGCGAGGCCCCGGGAGAGGGAGGGGTGCCGGGGGTGCGGAAGGTCGTCGAGAGCGAGCAGGGAGAGGATGCTGTCGAACGGCCGGGAGGGGAGCAGGCCCGCGAGCGCGGCCCGGTCGACATCGCCTGCGACCTCGGTGACCGTGACCTGCGCGCCGCGTCCGGTGAGGGCGCCGGCGATCGTCGCGGCCTGTTCTGCGCCGCCTTGGGGGTGCAGGACCAGCCAGGTGCCCGGCAGGCGCGGGGATGCGGGGTCGGCGACGGGGGCCCAGGTGACGCGGTAGCGAAGGGAGTCGACGGCGGCGTCCTCGCGTGTTCGGGTGCGCCAGGAGGAGAGGGCCGGCAGGACGGGGGCGAGCGTCTCGGAGGCGATGCCCAGCCGTCCTGCCAGGCCCGCGATGTCGTCGCGCTCCACGGCGTTCCAGAAGTCGGCCTCGCCCGGCGCGACGCCGGCGGGGACGGCCGGGGTCTCGGCCTCGGCGCGCGCCCAGTAGCGCTTGCGCCGGAAGGCATAGGTGGGCAGGTCGACACGCCGGGCGCCGCTGCCGTCGAAGAACGCGTTCCAGTCGACCCCGGCGCCTCGGTTGTGGGCGTGGGCGAGAGCCGCGACCAGTTCACGCTGCTCGGAGCGGCCGCGGCGCAGGGATGCGACGAACGCGACGGCATCCTCGGCGCTCTCGTCCGCCGTGAGGCAGTCGGCGCCCAGCGGGGCGAGGGCGGCGTCCGGGCCGAGTTCGAGGAACAGACGGACGCCCTTGTCGTGCAGGCAACGCACGGCATCGTGGAAGCGGACGGTCTCCCGGACGTGGCGCACCCAGTGGCCGGGGGCGGCCAGTTCGTCCGCCCCGGCGTGCTCACCGGTGAGGGTGGAGACGATCGGGATGCGCGGCGGCGCGTAGGCGAGGGACTCGGCCACGGCGCCGAACTCGGCAAGCATCGGCTCCATGAGCGGTGAGTGGAACGCGTGGGAGACGGCAAGCCGCTTGGTCCGACGCCCGAGGGCTCCCATCCGGTCGGCGATACGGCCGACCGCGCCCTCGGCCCCGGAGACGACCACCGACCGGGGGCCGTTGACGGCGGCGATGCCGACGTGCTCGTCGAGGAGCGGCAGCACCTCCTCCTCGGTGGCCTCCAGTGCGACCATTGCGCCCCCCGCGGGCAGCTCCTGCATCAGGCGGCCCCGGGCGGCGACCAGCCGTGCCGCGTCGTCGAGGGAGAGGACACCGCCGACATGTGCCGCGGCGATCTCACCGATGGAGTGCCCGGCGAGGTGGTCGGGCCGCAGCCCCCAGGAGGTGAACAGCCGGTACAGGGCGACCTCGACGGCGAAGAGCGCCGGCTGGGCGTGGATCGTGCGTTCGAGCAGCCGGGGGTCGTCGCCCCACATCACCGCCCGCAGGCCGGTGCCGAGGTGGGTGTCGAGCGCAGTGATCACCTCGTCGAAGGGGCGAGCGAACTCCGGGTGGGCCGCGTGGAGTTCACGGCCCATGCCGAGGCGTTGCGCCCCCTGGCCGGTGAAGAGGAACGCAGTCGCGGCATCGGGTGCGGCCGTCGCCGTGAGCGTGCTGCCGACCGTGCTTCCTTCGGCGAGGGACCGCAGGGCGCAGAGTGCCTCGTCGCGGCTGCCGGCGACGACGGCCGCGCGGTGTTCGAAGGCGGCGCGGGTGGTGGCCAGCGACGCGGCGACATCGGTGAGGTGGAGCCCCGGGTGGGCGTCCAGATGGTCGGCGAGCCGACCGGCCTGGGCGGCGACGGTGTCGGCCCGGCGGGCCGAGACCAGCAGGGGAACGGCCCCGGCGCAACGGTCCGGCGCCGGGTCGCCGGGCTGCTGGTCGCCGGTGTACTCCTCCACCACGACGTGCGCGTTCGTGCCGCTGAGGCCGAACGAGGAGATGCCCGCCCGCCGCGGACGTCCGCGGTCGGGCCACGGCGTGTTCTCGTCGAGCAGCCGGATGCGGCCGGCACTCCAGTCGACCTTGGACGTGGGCCGGTCGAGGTGCAGCGTCCGGGGCAGCACGCCGTGGCGGATGGCCATCACCATCTTGATCAGGCCGCCGACTCCGGCAGCCGCCTGCGCGTGGCCGATGTTGGACTTGAACGAGCCCAACCACAGCGGCTGGTCGGCGGGGCGGTCCTGCCCGTACGTGGCCAGCAGCGCCTGGGCCTCGATCGGGTCGCCGAGGACCGTACCCGTGCCGTGGGCCTCGACCGCGTCGACGTCGGCCGGCGTCAGCCGCGCGGCGTCCAGCGCCTGCCGGATGACACGCTGCTGCGACGGACCGTTGGGCGCGGTGAGTCCGTTGGACGCACCGTCGGAGTTGACGGCCGAGCCGCGGATGACGGCGAGGACCGGATGGCCGTTGCGGACCGCGTCGGCCAGGCGCTCGACGAGCACCATGCCCACGCCCTCGGACCAGGTGGTGCCGTCGGCGGCCTCGGCGAAGGACTTGCAGCGCCCGTCGGGTGCGAGCCCACGGTCCTGGCTGAAGCCGACGAAGGACACGGGGGTCGCCATGACGGTCACCCCGCCGGCCAGCGCCATCGTGCACTCCCCGGACCGCACGGCGTGAACGGCCGAGTGCAGGGCGACGAGCGAGGACGAACACGCGGTGTCGACGGTCACGGCCGGGCCTTCGAGGCCGAGGACGTAGGCGATGCGGCCGGAGGCGACGCTGGCGAGCCCGCCGGTGCCCGCACCGGGGTAGTCGTGGTAGACCACGCCGGCGAACACGCCGGTGCGGCTGCCCTTGAGCGAGGTCGGGTCGATGCCGCCCCGTTCCAGCGTCTCCCAGGCGACCTCCAGGAGCAGCCGCTGCTGGGGGTCGGTGTCGCGGGCCTCACGGGGGCTCAACTTGAAGAAGTCGGCGTCGAAATCGCCCGCGCCGTGCAGGAATCCGCCCTCGCGGCAGTACGTCTTGCCGGGTGTGGACGGCTCGGGGTCATAGAGCGCCTCCGTGTCCCATCCACGGTCGGCCGGGAAGCGCGAGACAGCGTCGGTGCCGCTGCGCACCAGGTCCCACAGCTCCTCGGGTGTGGTGACGCCGCCGGGGAAGCGGCAGCCCATCGCGACGATGGCGACCGGCTCGTAGGGGCGGTCCTCGGCCTCGCGCAGCCGGCGCCGGGTCTGCTGGAGTTCGGTGGTGGCGCGCTTGAGGTAGTCCCGGAGCTTCTCGTCGTTGCTCATAGAACGTCAACCAATCTGGGCCGATCGTGCGGATCGCGGATCAGGAGATGCCGAACTCGTTGTCGAGCGCGTCGAACAGTTCGTCGTCGGTGGCGGTGGCGAAGTCGGTACTGCCCCGGTCGGTCTTCGGAGCGGCGGCTGAGGCACGGCGGCCGTCCTGCCAGCGCCGGACGATCGCCTCCAGCCGCTGCGTCACCCCGTCGAGCGTCGCCTTGTCGCCCTCCACCGATGCCAGCACCGCTTCCATGCGGGCGAGTTCGGCGAGCACGGACGAGTCCGCCGCCGTAGGGCCGCTCACCAGGCATTCGGCGAGGTGTGCTGCCGCGGCGCGCGGGGTCGGGTGGTCGAAGACGAGCGTGGTGGGCAGGTCGCTGCCGGTCGCGGCCATGAGACTGCGGCGAAGCTCGACGGCGGCCAGCGAATCGAAGCCGAGCTCGCGGAAGGCCGTGTCGGGCTCGACGGAGGCGATCGAGGGGTGGCCGAGGACACCGGCGACATGGGTGCGCACCAGCTCCAGGAGGAGGCGCTCCCGTTCCCCGTGGGCCAGCCCGCTCAGACTGCGGCGCAGTTCCGCCACGTCCTCGTTGCTCGTTTCGGGACGGATGTCTTCCGCACGGAGTGCTGAAACGGTGGCGGTTGAGCCGGCGGCATCGACCCAGTAGCGGGCCCGTTGGAAGGGGTAGGTGGGCAGGTCGATGCGGCGGGCGCCGGTGCCGTCGAAGAACGCGGACCAGTCCACCTCGGCCCCGGTGACGTGCAG
>NZ_JAMQGM010000088.1 GCF_023703325.1 Streptomyces meridianus | reverse complement strand
GGCCGCGGCTGCCCGTCCCGCCCGCCCTGCGCCGGCAGGCCCGGCGGCTGCCCCTGGGAGTGCGCACCCGGCTGCCGCGTCGCCGCCTTCTTGCCGCGGGGCGTGCGGCAGCCGCCGGAACCGCGGCGCTCGTCGGCGGCGGGGCCCTGCTCGTCGCCGCCTCACTGGCCTGGCACGGGACCGCCGCCCGACAGTCCTTCCCGGCCCTGTCCCAGCCGTGGCCGGGCCGTCTCGCGCTGTTCCTCCTGGCGCTCGCCCTGGTTCCCAACGCCGCGGTCTGGGCGGCCTCCTACGGGCTCGGCGCCGGGTTCGCGCTCGGCGGGGGCTGTACCACCGGACTCCCCGCGGCGGCCGGCTGTCCGGTGCCTGCGGCCTTCCCGCTGCTCGCGGCCGTTCCCCAGGGCGGCCACGGCGATCCGCTGGTCTGGGGTGCCGCTGCGGTGCCCCTCGCCGCGGGGCTCACTGCCGGCTGGTTCACCGCCCGGTCGGCCGTGGACCGTCCGGGCAGTGCGATGACCCGCCTGGGCACGGTGCTGACGGGGTTGCTCGCGGCGCTCGGCTGCGGAGCGGCCACGGCGCTCCTCGCCCGTTGGGCGGGCGGCCCGCTGGGTACGGGCGCGCTGGCCCGCTTCGGACCGGATGCCTTGGCGACGGGGGCGGCCGCGACGGTGACGACGGCGCTGATCGGCGTGATCAGCGCGCTGGTGCTGCGCGAGTGGTGGCTGGGCCGGAGGGGGGAGGGGATGCTGCACGGCCGGTCCGGGACCCGTCGGGACGGGAGGCCGGCGCCGGTGGAGTCGGGCGCCGAACCGTGGTCCGTGTGGGAGGTGGGGACGACACACCGCCCCGGCAGGCATCCGGAGGACGGCGCGGAGCCGTGGTGGCGGCTGTGGGAGCGCCCGGCCGGCCGCGCGGCACGGAAGGTCCGGAAGGTCCGGCGAGGTTGCACGTCGGGGGCGTCCGCCGTGATGCCGGAGCCCCGGACGGCGGGCGACGCGCCGCTCGGCCTGCCGGACGGGCGGGGCGCGCAGCGGGCCGGCGTTCGGTGGCGGCCCGGCCGGTTGGCAGGCCGGACCGTGCGCCTGTTGCGGTCGGTGCGGGGGGCGGCGATCCGCCGGTTCGGCCCGGGCGGCCGGTGGCGGTGCTTCCGGCGCCGCTGAATCCCGTCCGGGGTCTTCCGCAGAACCGGGTCCCGACGGCCCTGACGGGAAAGAGGTGTGATACTGGTGAGTTCGCGTATTCAACTGTCGCCTATTCCGTGGGTGAAGGCTCACTTACATCGCAGTGAGTGATCGCCAGGCGCAGTGGTGAGAACCCCCGCGACACGATCAACGACGCCTACCAATCCCCATGACTGCTGCGGCCGCTACAAGACCCGGACGTCACCGACGGACAGTAGGTGCGTGTTCTTGCAGGTGGTAAATCGTGTTCGGGTTGGCGCAGTAGCGCGATCATGGGACCGGATACTGACACGCAACCCATAAGGAATCGCTCGCCATGCCTGCGCCTGCCGACCCGACGGTGGTTCATCCGATGCCTGATCAGCCGCGAGTGGTGCTGCTCAGGCCGCTGGTGAAGTCCCAGTTGATCGAGGTCGGGGAGTACTCCTACTACGACGACCCGGACAACCCGACCGCGTTCGAGACCCGCAACGTGCTCTACCACTACGGGCCGGAGAAGCTGGTCATCGGCAAGTTCTGCGCACTGGGCACGGGAGTGCGGTTCATCATGAACGGCGCCAACCACCGCATGGACGGCCCATCGACCTTTCCCTTCCCCATCATGGGCGGCTCGTGGGCCGAGCACTTCGACCTGCTCACCGGCCTGCCGAATCGTGGTGACACCGTCGTCGGCAACGACGTCTGGTTCGGTTACGGCACGACGGTGATGCCCGGCGTACGGATCGGACACGGCGCGATCATCGGCTCCGGTGCTGTGGTCACCACAGACATGCCCGACTACGGGATCGTCAGCGGCAACCCGGCCCGNNACGTCGCCCGGCTGCTGGCGGTGGCCTGGTGGGATTGGCCTGCGGAGCACATCACCGAGCACGTGCGGACGATCATGTCGGGCAGCATCGCCGACCTGGAACTCGTCGCCCCGGATACCCGCCGCATGTGACGCGGGCACGGGAATCGTGCGGGCGACTCGACACCGGCTGATTGCTGATAGTACGGAAATGGTGATTCTTTGCAATCGGCTG
>NZ_JAMQGM010000087.1 GCF_023703325.1 Streptomyces meridianus | reverse complement strand
TGGGCGCCGAGGTCCGCTGGGCCTCCTGCAACATCTTCTCCACCCAGGACCACGCCGCCGCGGCCATCGCCGTCGGCCCGAACGGCACCCCGGAGAACCCGCAGGGCGTGCCGGTCTTCGCCTGGAAGGGCGAGACGCTCGAGGAGTACTGGTGGTGCACCGAGCAGGCGCTGACCTGGCCGAGCACCGCCACCGGCGGCCCGAACATGATCCTCGACGACGGCGGTGACGCCACGCTGCTGGTGCACAAGGGCGTCGAGTTCGAGAAGGCGGGCTCCGCTCCGGACCCGTCGACCGCGGACAGCGAGGAGTACCAGCACGTCCTCACGGTGCTGAACCGCACGCTGAAGGAGAACCCGCAGAAGTGGACGCAGCTCGCGTCCGAGATCCGCGGTGTCACCGAGGAGACCACCACCGGCGTGCACCGGCTGTACGAGATGCAGCAGGCCGGCCTGCTGCTGTTCCCGGCGATCAACGTGAACGACGCCGTGACCAAGTCGAAGTTCGACAACAAGTACGGCTGCCGCCACTCGCTCGTCGACGGCATCAACCGCGCCACCGACGTGCTCATCGGCGGCAAGGTGGCCGTGGTCTGCGGCTACGGCGACGTCGGCAAGGGCTGCGCCGACTCGCTGCGCGGCCAGGGAGCCCGCGTGATCGTCACCGAGATCGACCCGATCTGCGCACTGCAGGCGGCGATGGACGGCTACCAGGTCGCCACGCTCGACGATGTCGTGGAGACGGCCGACATCTTCATCACCACGACCGGCAACAAGGACATCATCATGGCCGGTGACATGGCCCGGATGAAGCACCAGGCCATCGTCGGCAACATCGGGCACTTCGACAACGAGATCGACATGGCCGGTCTCGCGAAGATCCCCGGCATCGTCAAGGACGAGGTCAAGCCGCAGGTGCACACCTGGGCCTTCCCCGACGGCAAGACGATCATCGTGCTGTCCGAGGGCCGCCTGCTCAACCTGGGCAACGCCACCGGTCACCCGTCGTTCGTGATGTCGAACTCCTTCGCGAACCAGACGATCGCGCAGATCGAGCTGTTCACGAAGCCGCAGGCCTACCCGACCGGCGTCTACGTGCTGCCCAAGCACCTCGACGAGAAGGTCGCCCGGCTCCACCTCGACGCCCTCGGCGTGAAGCTGACGACCCTCCGTCCCGAGCAGGCCGCCTACATCGG
>NZ_JAMQGM010000086.1 GCF_023703325.1 Streptomyces meridianus | reverse complement strand
TTGGTGATCAACCAGTTCAGGTTCTGCGCCGCCTGGCTCATCGGGCTCACACTAACGCTCCTGGTCGTAGGTGCTGCTGCCGGGGCCGAAGCCCTGGCGGTTGGTGTCCGTTCCTGCGTTGCGTCCCTGCTGGACGCCGCGGCGCAGGTTGCTCAACCTGCCACGCACGTCCTCCGGGGCGCGGGAGACCTGGGGGCCGCCCTGCGGGGTCGCCTCTGCGGTGCCGTCGACCAGGTTGGCCTTGGGCACCCTCCGGGGAAGGCCGGAGGAGGTCACTCCGCCTGCCTTCGGCTCACGTACCTGCTCCGCGCGCTGCCAGCGCGCATCGTTCGCCGAACGCCAGTCGGGGTCGTCCTCCTGCCGGTCCTGCTGGACCGGCTGAGTCCGCTCCTGCCCCTCGGGCTCCTGCCACGCCCTGTCCCGGCGCGGAAGACCCGAACCGGTCACGGAGCGGGTCTCGCTCGACGAGGGCCCCGGTCCGTCGAAGCCTACGCGCTCCGACCCGCCAGCGGGAGCGGCCGGAGGCTCCGATTCCACTCCGAAACCTGAACCGCGGCCACCATCGTAAACGCCCTGCCGGTTCCAGTCTCCTTGACGGGCCTGGGAGTTGAAGGCGTCGAAGGTCTGCCCGCCGCTTCCGGCCGGCTCGTTGTACGACGGCTGCGCGAACCGGGGGGCCTGGTAGTCCTGGTCCCCATAACCCGACTGCGCATAGTCCGACTGCGGGTAGCCCGACTGTGCGTAGTCGTCGTGCGCGTAGTCCTCCCGCGCGTACTCCTGGCCGTAACCGCCCTGCGCGTAGTCGTTCCGCGGGACGCCGGGCCTGGGGTGGTCCTGCTGCTCGCCGGCGTACGCCTCAGGGGCGCCCGACTCCATCTGTGCATGGCGCTCACCGCGGCGCAGCGAACGGCTCACGGAGTCCAACTCCCTTGCGTCGTCCGGAACCGAGAAGCGGGAGTCGTCGAAGCCGAGCTCCTCCGCGGTGCGCAGCGGCTCTCCCTCCTGGGCGCGGGCGTTCGGCTGTGCGGGAACGATCCGGGAGACGGTGAAGTCGTCCTCGATCTGATCCTCGCCGCCTCCACCGTGCGTGATGTCGCTCGGCAGCATGACCAGCGACGTCGTTCCCGACTGCTCCCCGGAGGGGCGCAGCTGGACCCGGATGCCGTGGCGGTCCGCGAGGCGGCCGACCACGTAAAGGCCCATGCGCTGGGAGATCGCCGCGTCCACCTTCGGAGGGTTCGCCAGCTTGTGGTTGATGTCGGCGAAGTCCTCGGCGGTCAGGCCGATGCCCTTGTCGTGGATCTCGACCATGACCCGGCCGTCCGGCAGGCGGGTGGCCGTCACGCGCACCTTGGTCTGGGGCGAGGAGAAGCTCGTGGCGTTCTCCAGCAGCTCGGCCAGCAGATGCACGAGGTCGGTGACGGTGGTGCCGTGGATCTCGCTCTCCGGAACGCCGGTGAGTTCGATCCGCTCGTAGTTCTCCACCTCGGAGGAAGCGGCCCGCAGGATGTCCACGAGGGGCACCGGCTGGGTCCAGCGGCGGCCGGGATCCTCACCGGCGAGAATCAGCAGGTTCTCGCCGTTGCGGCGCATACGCGTCGCGAGGTGGTCGAGCTTGAAGAGGTTCTCCAGCTGGTCCGGGTCGGCCTCGTTGTTCTCGAGGTTGGTGATGAGCGTCAGCTGGCGCTCGATGAGTCCCTGGTTGCGGCTGGAAAGGTTGGTGAAGATCGCGTTGACGTTGCCGCGCAGGAGGGCCTGCTCGGCGGCCAGCCGGACGGCCTCCCGGTGCACCTGGTCGAAGGCGCGGGCGATCTCGCCGATCTCGTCCTGGCTGGTGATGTCGATCGGCCGGACGCGCGTGTCGACCCGACCAGGATCGGTGCGCGACAGCTGGTCGACGAGCGACGGGAGCCGCTGTTCGGCCACGTCGAAGGCGGCATTGCGCAGGCTGAGCATGTTGCGGCTCATCGAGCGGGCCATCAGCCCGGCGAGGAAGAACGCGGCCAGCAGGGCCAGGATCGCGATGCCTCCGGTGATGAACGCATCCTGCTTCGCGTCCTCGGCGATCTTCTGCGTGTCCTTCACCGACTGGTCGGTCATGTACTCCTCGACCGCCCGGTAGGCATTGAATTTGCCCGTTGCCGTGGCGAACCAGGTCTCAGGAGTGATGCCCTGGGCCTTGAGAGCCGCCCGGCTCCGGCCCGAGCCGATCGCCTGGATCATCTTCTCCATCGGGGGAGGAGCCACGAACGGCACGCCCGCCGCGCGCGCCTGACGCTGCGCCTTGGCGATCTTGGTGGCGCCGGCCTTCTTGGCGGCCACCAGGGTGTCCCGCAGCCGCTTCTGGTCCGCCGCGGTACTGCCGGAGACGTACTCCGCCAGCGCGATGTTCTCCAGGTAGGCGTACGACGTGAAGGCCGTGCGCTGCTGCTGGAGGCTCTTGGAGTCCGTGGCCGGGCGGACGAGGAGGTGAGTGCCGATGGCGCGCTGGAGGGACTCCGCGGCCTTCGACAGACCCAGTGCGTAGACGGTTCGTCCGTAGCTGGTGATGTTGCTGGTGCCGAGACCGAGTTCGTTGGCGAACTCCATCAGCGGGTGCTGGACGCGGACGTAGCCCTCTTCGGTCTGGGCCGCGGGCAGGGCCCGGGTGTAAGCGGCCTCGCGGAGCTTGCTGAGGCCTCCTTCGGCATCCTTGAAGGCCTTCAGCCGGCGCTGGAGGCCCGGGGTGTCGGGCATGTCCGCGACCTTGGCGTCGAACTCCCGCTTGGCCTCGTCCGTCGCCGCACGGGCCGACACCACGAGCCTGTTGTCCCGGTCGCCGCGGAGGAGCGGTACGGCGGTGCGGTCACGCTCGTCGATGAGGGCGTGTCCGTAGTCCGCGGCGGCGCGGACCAGACGGGCCGTGCGCTCGGCGTCCTGCGCCTGCTGCCAGGTCTGGATGGAGTTGTTGACCTGCAGGCCGCCGAAGACGAGCGCGACGACCACGGGTAGAAGCAGGATCGCGTTCAGCCGGGTGGGCACACGCCAGTTCTTGGGGGAGAGCCGGCTGCCGCCCGCGGCTGTGCCGTCGGGTGCTCTCGTGGACGACGCCGCTGTGCGCGGCGGCGGGGTGAAGTTCCCTCGCGCTTGTCCTCGGCCCTTCGGCGGGGAGGATTCCAGCGCTCGGTCAGGCTTGCTTCGCCTCACTCGACCAACAACCTCTCGGCGTCGGCACCGTACGTCGTGCCGTCTATCTTCGGGGCGTTTACTACTCACGGGTCAGGGAATTGCAGCACGTCACGGGCTTGCATTCCAAACACCGTTTTCGGGGTCCCCGGGAGAGCTCACCGAGAGGGAAAACCGCACATGTAAGGTTCAACCGGATCAAAAGGTGTGCGATTGTGCGCGCAGGGGAATCGGCCGAATGCGGCCGGTGGGCGAGGACGCCGGATTCTGCTTCGAAACGTTATGAACGACGAGGCGGGCGTGTCGAAAGACACAGCCCGCCCGTCCCGAAAGCCCAACCCCCCGTCGTGCCCCGCTACTTGAGCCGTGCCATGAGTGCGTG
>NZ_JAMQGM010000085.1 GCF_023703325.1 Streptomyces meridianus | reverse complement strand
GCGGACAAGCGGCGGGCGATTGCGGCGGCGAGGGAGATCGCGCAGATCGCGGCCGATGAGCTGGGTATCACCGACGCCCTGGATTGCTTCACCACGGGGGCGCTCGGGGCGTGTGGCGCGACCTTTGTCAATCTGGCCACCAGTTTTGTGGGTGGCATGGTCGGCAAGCTGGCGGCGAAGTACGGGATGCCGTGGAAGTGGGCCAAGGCCGTCGCGCTGGGCAAGAAGCTGTGGAATCTGGCGGGCAAGCTGATCGACGGGCTGAAGGGCTGGTGGAAGAACTCCAAGATCGCGCAGAGGTTCGCCAAGAGCTGCAGTATCGCGAACAGTTTCGTGCCTGGGACGCGGGTATTGATGGCCGACGGGTCGACCAAGGCCATCGAGGACGTCGACATCGGCGACAAGGTCGTGGCCACCGATCCGGAGACCGGTGAGACCAAGGTCGAGACGGTCACCGCGGAGATCAAGGGCAAGGGCGCCAAGAAGCTCGTCAAGGTCACCATCGACATCGATGGCGACAAGGGGTCGAAGACCGCCTCGGTCACCGCGACCGACGGTCATCCCTTCTGGGTCCCCGAACTCGGCGAATGGATCGACGCCACCGACCTCAAGACCGGCGAGTGGCTGCGCACCAGCGCCGGCACCCACGTCCAGATCACCGCGATCAAGCGCTGGACGGCCCAGTCGGCCACGGTCCACAACCTCACCGTCAGCAACCTCCACACGTACTATGCGCTGGCAGGGGCCACGCCGGTACTCGTCCATAACTGCAACAACGCGGCGACTCATGAAGTCGATAACCTCGTCGATAACCTCGATGACGATGTCTACTTCCATTACACCAGCGAAGATGGGCACGCAGGTATCCTGTCTGGTGACGGCAGTATTAGAATCGGTGCCAACTCTGCAGGAAAGGTGCATGTGACGCAGGAGATCGGGAGTGCTGTAGAAATTGAGCGAAACGTGATGATCAATAATCCGTCACACGCAGGGAAAGCGGATTTCCTTTTCGCCTTCCGTATGCCTCAAGGCGTCGAGCTTGGTCCTGGTTCTCAGCCAAATGAGCTGATCGCGAGGGGTTCCTTGAAAATCCCGGCCGGGAACGTTCTCTTCCATGGAAGGAACCCATTCTGATGGCAGAGCTCATCGAGTTCGACTCATTTGCCCAGGTGGAGGTCCTGCTTCGCGCTGGCATGGAGTTCAAATTCGAGCACCCCGAGGGCTCGGACATACTCAATGGGAGTCCGATTTACGCGTCGGCATTGAATCGCCTTCGCGAAGGTTTGCTCTTGGGGTTGCGTTCGAGTTCAACGCCAGGCCGAGCGCAAAAGCAGGCTGACTGGTATCAGCTTTCTCGCCACCCTCATCGCTGGGGGGTCATCGCGCAAAGGGCTGTGTTGCATCCGCGTTGGCGGGATCTAGATGCGGTCGAGATTCGTCAATGGGTCGAAACGCTCGCAGCGCCACTTTCGGTGGACGATAGCGCGCTAGAAGCCGTCAAAGCGGCAGCCGAAGAAGTGCTTGATCGTGGCTGAAGCGAAGTCTTTTCGGTAATCCAATCGAGGCCCCGCCGGATTTGTTTCCGGTGGGGCCTCTGGAGTTTCTGACGGCAACGGTGACGGCAACGTCAGCGGACAGCTGTCGTGGCGGGTGGGTCGTCGGGGTCGTTCTCCGTCGGGCTGAGGGCGTTGCCGAGGGTATCGATGGCCTGGCGTTGGAGGCGGGGGCGGACGTGGGTGTAGACGGTGGCGGTGACGCCGATGTGGGCGTGGCCGAGGAGTTTCTTGATGACGACGAGGTCGACGCCTTGTTCCCGGAGCCGGGTGGCTGTCGCGTGCCGCAGGTCGTGAAACCGGGTGCGGCAAGCTGGCGGCGAAGTACGGGATGCCGTGGAAGTGGGCCAAGGCCGTCGCGCTGGGCAAGAAGCTGTGGAATCTGGCGGGCAAGCTGATCGACGGGCTGAAGGGCTGGTGGAAGAACTCCAAGATCGCGCAGAGGCTTCGCGGTGCATGCAACAGCTTTGCGCCGGGAGCCCGCATTCTGATGGCCGACGGGTCGACCAAGGCCATCGAGGACGTCGACATCGGCGACAAGGTGGTGGCCACTGACCTGGAGACCGGTGAGACCAAGGTCGAGACGGTCACCGTCGAGATCAAGGGCAAGGGCGCCAAGAAGCTCGTCAAGGTCACCATCGACATCGATGGCGACAAGGGGTCGAATACCGCCTCGGTCACCGCGACCGACGGTCATCCCTTCTGGGTCCCCGAACTCGGCGAATGGATCGACGCCACCGACCTCAAGAGCGGCGAGTGGCTGCGCACCAGCGCCGGCACCCACGTCCAGATCACCGCGATCAAGCGCTGGACGGCCCAGTCCGCCACGGTCCACAACCTCACCGTCAGCAACCTCCACACGTACTATGCGCTGGCAGGGGCCACGCCGGTGTTGGTGCATAACTGCAATGAAGCAGGTGACTATCTCTATCGTGGAATTCCCAAGGGGCATCCCGCCTACGATGACGCGCTCCAGGGACGTGCAGTTCCCAGAGGTGGGCATTCTGACCCTGGGCGTCACGCTGGAGGTAATACCGAGAGCGAGTTCACCTCGTGGACCCACGACTATGAAGGCGTAGCGCTCGATGCCGCAGAGGAGCTTGGTCCGGGTGGAATCGTTCTGAGGATTCCAAGGTCCGGTGTTCCAAAGGGCATCGACACTCAGATTCACGATACGGATCTTGAATCATACGAAGAAATGGAGCATGCGCTCCGAGGGTCTGTAGGGGGCGCGGAGATCAGTATCAACAGGGGGCCGTGGACTCTGCCAGGGGGGTAGGCTCCTGCGCGAGACAGCCTGGTGGGGCTGAGTGCGAGAACTCGGCCCCACCAGGCTATGAACTGGAGGTAAGTGTCTTGGAGCGGATGGAACTCGCTGAACTCCTTGTAGGCGATAGGGAGGTCTTCCGCCTTTGTCGGGCTGCATTGACTGGTGGGGCCGATTTTAAAGTCTGGGTCGAGCCGACATCGACGCGGGAGCTCACCTCTATCTATTCCCGTCGGATGCGGACTATGAATCGAACCGGGCAACCTTCGATAGGGGTAGCCGAAGCGGTTACTGATCTCAAGACGTGTGCAGAGACGGAACTTCTGATCGGCTATGTTGATGAACGCCCGGCAGGCGGATATTACTTCCAAATCTTCCTGGCGCCGAGCTTCAAGAAGGTAATTGCCTGTCTTGGAGTCCGGCCCTCAGCGGCAGATTATGATCCGGTGGATGCCGAATAATTTTGTGTGGCTGGGAACTTAATAGCGCAGTGAGCGCTCAAGGGCTTTGTCGGTGGCACGAATGACGAGTCCACCGGTCTGGTGCATCTGGGGGCGAGGGAGTACGACGCGGGGACGGGGCGGTTCATCTCGG
>NZ_JAMQGM010000084.1 GCF_023703325.1 Streptomyces meridianus | reverse complement strand
CCACTCCAGCGGACGTGACCGGCACTAGCCGAGTTCGACGAGACCGAGAGTCCTGCGCCGAAGCTCGGCCGGATGACTACGGGGCAAGCTCCTTGGGAGCTGAAACATCTGGCAGAGCCACCTTGCTGGCCAGATGCCGGTGCAGTGAATCGATGTGCCTCGGATCGAACCCAGTCTCGGTTCAACCCCTATGCGAGCGGTCCTTGCCATCCACTTGACCTGCGCAAACTGGATCGTCGAAAAGCCTCATTGGAGGGCTCGGCCGTACCTCTGGGTGTCATCCGCTATCGAGACGGATGTGACAAAGCGCGGGAAGTCGTCTACGTCCCAGCCGGTGAGCGTGGCGGCTTGCGTGCTGGCACCCGTGCACCATGCCTAATGGCATGTCCTGCATTGATGCCGTATGCGATGTCTCGCAGGAGATTCCACGTGTATCGAAGTAACGCTCTCATTTGGTCATCTCCAAGCGTTCTTGACTGCCGAGCAGGGGTGCGGGCGAGGTGGCAATCAAAAGTATACCCACCTGTATGGCTACCAACTCGCTGGCGAGTAAGTTGTGCAGGGGTAGGGCCAGATGGACCACCGACACATAGTCGCAAATCGGTGCCCCGTGTAAGCGCCGTCATAGGACTGCATGGGAGGGCGGTCGCTGGCGTTCCTGACCTGCGGCACGTTCACCGCGTGCCGGACGACGGACAAGCACCTGGCCATCGCCCATCAGGCCTCGTGCCTGCTGCTCACCGAAGTCCACGGCTTGAGCCTGTCCATCGGGCCCCGTCGGCTATCGGAGATCATCACGCTGGCATCGACTTCTGCGCCGACGACCTCGTCATCCGTCTCGGCGGCCCAAGGGGGCGCTACCCAGCGGATCTCTGCCAATCGTAGGCCTGGCTTGCATTGGCGGTGTGTATGGCGGTGAGGATGACCGGATTGACGCCGTCAGGTTGACGCCACCCACAGCGCCGCGCTGCGCCGCCAGAGTCGAGCGAGCCGGAGTACTGCCCCGCGAGGTACTGCCGGGAAAGACAGCGTGAGGAGGGGTACTGCGGGTCCAGGGACTCCGAAGGACTTCGTCGCCTGCGACCCAGGCGGCACGAGAGGTCCCTAGTGCTGTGACCGCATAGGTTCACCGGGTTGCTCGTTGTGCTGGTTGGAAGCGATGTCGCTTCCAACCAGCAGGGGAGGCGGGATGGCACCACCGGTCAGGGTCCGGAGGCTGACGGAGCAGGAGGGGCAAAAGCTCCAGCAGATCGTGCGGCGGGGCAGTACGAGCTCGGTGCGGTTCCGTCGGGCGATGATGCTGCTGGCCTCGGCCGGCGGCAGCACGGTCCCGGTGATCGCGCGGCTGGTCCAGGCGGACGAGGACACCGTCCGGGACGTGATCCATCGCTTCAACGAGATCGTGCTCGCATGCCTCAACCCCTGCTGAGCAGTGACGACGAGGACTTCGTCATCCAGACGGCCACCACCCGCCCCACCGTGCTGGGCAAGCTCTTCACCCGCTGGTCAGTCCGCAAACTCGCCGACCACCTGCGCCGGAACATCGCCAGGCCCGTCCGGATCGGCCGCGAGGCCCTGCGGTGCTTACTGGCCCGCCGCGGGATCTCCTTCCAGCGTACGAAGACCTGGAAGGAGTCCCCAGACCCGGACTTCGACACCAAGCTCGAACGGATCGAGTACGCGGTCAACGAACGGCCGGACCGCACGTTCGCCTTCGACGAGTTCGGCCCTCTGGGCATCCGCCCGACCGCCGGTTCCTGCTGGGCCGAACAAGGCCGTCCCGACCGGCTGCCAGCCACCTACCGACGAACCCACGGCATCACCTACTTCCACGGCTGCTACTCGGTCGGCGACGACCAGATATGGGGCGTCAACCGACGCCGCAAGGGCATCGACCACACCTGGGCAGCCTTGAGAACGATCCGGGCCACCCGCCCGGACGGCGCCCCGATCTACGTGATCCTCGACAATCTCTCCGCCCACACGAACTGGCGGATGAAGAGGTGGGCGGCCAAGAACAAGGTCGAGCTGTGCTCCACCCCGACTTACGCCTCCTGGGCCAACCCCATCGAAGCCCACTTCGGACCGCTACGGCAGTTCACCCTCGCCAACTCCCACCATCCCAACCACACTGTCCCTGTCTCACATTCGGTGGTGACGGAGAGTCTCCAGGGTCGTTGACCTTCGTGTGAAGGACATCAACGAGCTTGTGCAGATAGTGTTTTCGGGTCTGTTCCCGCTGGTCATCGAGGATGTGGCCGACGAGGGTGAGCGGATCGTGGTGCGGGCGCGGACTCCGCAGGAGGCCGCGATCTGTCCGGTGTGCGGGGCATCGACGGGGCGGGTGCACGGCTACCACTGGCGGACCGTCGCCGACGTACCGGTGGACGATCGCCGGGTGGTGGTCCGTGTACGGGTTCGGCGTCTGGTGTGTCCCACACGCGGCTGCCGGCAGACCTTCCGTGAGCAGATGCCCGGGGTCCTGGAGCGATACCAGCGCCGCACGGCCCGTCTGACCAGGCAGGTCAAGGCCGTGGTCAAAGAGTTAGCGGGCCGGGCCGGATCGCGTCTGCTGGCGATACTCGCGGTGGGCCTGTCACGTCACACGGCCCTGCGCACCCTGCTACGCATCCCGTTGCCCACCGGGCGGGTGCCCCGTGTGATCGGAGTCGACGACTTCGCCCTGCGCCGGCGGCACCGCTACGCCACCGTCGTGATCGACGCCGAGACCCATGAACGGACCGACGTACTGCCCGACCACACCGCCGACACGCTGGAAGCATGGCTGCGCGAGCATCCGGGCATCGAGATCGTGTGCCGAGACGGCTCCGCGACCTACGCCGAGGCCATCCGCCGCGCCCTGCCCGACGCAGTCCAGGTCGCCGACCGGTGGCACCTGTGGCACAACCTGTGCGAAGCCGCCCTGCGCGAGGTGAAGGCGCACAGCACCTGCTGGGCCGCCGTGCTGGACGCGCCCATCTACGACGGACCCCGCGCGCAGACGACCCTGGAACGCTGGCACCAAGTCCACAACCTGCTCGAGAAGGGCGTGGGCCTGCTCGAATGCGCCCGCCGACTGCAACTGTCCCTGAACACCGTCAAACGCTACGCGCGGGCCGACCGGCCCGAGCGGATGCTCCGTGTCCCCAAATACCGCGCCAGCCTCGTCGATCCCTACCGCGAGCACCTGCGCAAACGTCGTGCCGAAGATCCCGCCGTCCCCGTCCAGCACCTCTTCGAAGAGATCAAGGCCCTCGGGTTCACAGGCTGTCTGAACCTCCTGCACAAGTACATCAACCAGGGCCGCGCGGACACCGACCGCAGCCACATCTCCCCGCGCCGGCTCGCCCGGATGATCCTCACCAGGCCCGACAACCTCAAGACCGAACATCACGATCTTCTGGCACGGCTCATCGCCGCCTGCCCCGAGATGACCCAACTGGCCTCCGCTGTCGGGAGCTTCGCCAAACTCCTGACGCCTTGCGCAGGAAATGCCGACGGGCTCTTGCGCTGGATCGTCGAGGTTCGCTCAGCCGATCTGCCCCATCTGCACGCCTTCACCCGCGGCCTCGAGAGAGACCGCGACGCCGTGAACGCCGCACTCACACTTCCGTACAGCAACGGCCCCACCGAGGGTGTCAACACCAAGACCAAGCGAATCGCACGCCAGATGCACGGCCGTGCAGGCTTCACCCTGCTCCGCCACCGCATCCTCCTCGGATAACGCCACTCTCCGTCACCACCGAATGTGAGACAGGGCCGATCATTGAACACTCCCGCCCCAGACGGGAACACCGCCGCCGGACCGCCCACGGGATCCTCGCCGCCGTTCCCCAGCATGTGAGGCCCCTCTCCGCCGAGCACCGGACGGCACGGCCTGCCGCACTGGTCCCAGGTATCCCAGCCTTTCGGCACTCGACTGACCGGAATCGGCATATGACTGACAGCAACCATCGCCATCCGATACAACCGCGCCCGCGCACGAAGCCCGACCGCGGCTGAACCGCCCCCAGACGGCGCTACGCCGCGGCTCGTAGGACACGAGGTTCCTGCTGCGCCCCCGTACGGATGCAGCCTCTGGTTTCCTGCCCGGCCGGTCCATGGGACCGGGGAGACCGGCGGCCATCTGCGCCCCCGTATGGATGCAGCCTCTGGTTTCCTGCCCGGCCGGTCCATGGGACCGGGGAGACCGGCGGCCATGTGACGCCGAGTTCGTCGATGAGCCGGGCGGCCTGTCCCCTCTGGAGAGGAGGATCGCCCAGCTTTATCCAGTCCATGGGCCCTGGCGCGCTGAGCAGGGTGAGCTTGGCCAGCGCGAAGGCCACCCGTCAAGGCGACCGTGGGTGATCGCGGCGGACAGTCGGCGGGCCCGGGCCCGGCTGTTGGCGACCGAGTTCCAGCGCGTGCTGCTCCCGGGAGCCCTCGGGACTACTGATTTCCCCTGGTGCCCGCTGCTACGTTGTGCCTCATGTTCCTCCTCTTGGCATAGGCACGCCAGGCCCGCGACCCGCACACAGCGCGAGCGGCACTTCGGCGTCCCTCCTTCCGCCTCGACCGAGGAACTTTCCCATGTCTGCGCCTGCTCAAGGGCGGCCCTCGTATGCCGCCGTACTGCGCCTTCCGTACGCCCGACGCACCTTCGGTGCCGCCCTGCTCGGGCGGCTCTCGTACGGGATGCTCACCCTCTCCGTGATGCTGGCGGTGACCCGGGCCACCGGCTCGTATGCCGTCGCCGGCACGATCATGGCGCTGTTCGGCGCCACCAGTGTCTTCCTGTCCCCGGTACGGGCGGCCCTCGTCGACCGCCACGGCCCACGCCCCGCGCTCCTGCCGATGGCCCTGCTCTACGCGGGCCTCCTGGGCGCCCTTGCGGCAGCAACCCGCCGCCACGGCGCCCC
>NZ_JAMQGM010000083.1 GCF_023703325.1 Streptomyces meridianus | reverse complement strand
CCTGGTCTCTGCGGACATCCCGAACGGTTTTGGGTGTCCTGGTCGCCCGCTTTCTCTCCGTGTCCGGCGGCACGCATCTGGTGCGTGGTCCGGGTACGCGGGGGCGGGGTTCCTCACGCCCAGGGGCCTTTGAGTCGGCCTGGACGGTCCGATGCCCCACGCGATCGCTCTGGTCGTGTGGGGGCGGTGTCGTCCGTCGCCGGATCGGGTGCCCTTGGGCGCGTCGCCCGATCGCGATGCTCGCCGCATCGTGACGGGTCGTCTTGCGAGTCTTGCCGGTGAGGGGCCTTTGCCAGTGCTGCGCGCCCCACTGCGAGGTGTACGCCGGGTCGACAGCGATGATCGCGATACCGCTCCGGTCGGCCATGGACGTGAGCCGGGCGCGAAGTCGTCCGGTGGGCATGCCGGAGATGAGCTGCCGGAAACGGCTCTTGCGTCCGTGTTTCTCGCGGCTCTTCTCGGCCTGGAAGTCCAGGTCTTCGACCGCGATCGCTGTGACGCCGCAGGAACGAGCCCAGTTCAGCAGCCGCGACAGCGCGTGGCGGACTTGGGCATCGCGGTGCTGGGCGGTGCCGGACAGGTCGTAGAAGAAGCGGCGGGGCTCACCGCAGGGGTTGCCGTGGGTGTCGAGTCTCCAGGCGGCGAGGTGGTCGACGTTGGTGTCCACCCCGATCACGCCCTGGGCGAGTGCGGTATCGAACGGGGTTGTCCGTGTGATGGGGAACGTCCATGAGGCCGTCAGATACCAGCGTCCGCGAGCGACGTCCAGGTGGATGCGGTAGGCCACAGCCCGGTTGGCTTCCACACGGTCGGCCCATTCAGTGCCCCGGTGCGGGAAGGAGACCTTCGCGGTGAGGGTGTACCGGCCGTGCTTGGTGTTCGCGTATCCGGCGAGCGGGGCCGGGAGCTTGATCGAGAGTTCGCCCTCGGGGCTGACGCGGATGGTCTCGTTGCCGAAACGCTTGCCGGACTCGCCGTCAGCAGCGAGGAACCAGCGCTCGGAGTCCCAGCGTTCGCGCCATTGGGTCTCGGTGATCTGGGCGGCTTGGAGGTTGTGGCGGTTGCGGGCCAGGCGCTTGCCGCCTCGCACCACACGCACGATGCCGGCCTCACGGCCGGCCCTCTCCCGCCCCAGGCGGTCCTGCAGTGTCGCCAGGCGACGTGTTTTGGCGTGCCACTCCCGCTTCGATCGGTAGCCGCCCGGCGCCCGCTTGGTGCCCTTCTCTCCGATGGGCAGGGACAAGCGGTGCGCGATCGTCTTGATACCGGCTTCGAGGGACTGGATGTGGGCGAGCTGACAGCGTCGCGACAACGCCCATTGATCATGCGTGGCCTTCGTGATCGACCCGGCCCACCTGGACGACGACCGGGGCGTCAGGTCACGCTTTCGGGACGCCCACGTGTCGCTGTTGTGCTCCAGCCCGTCAGCGCAGCGCGCCTTGAGATCACGCGAGGCCAGCGAGCCGAGATGCGCGCCCACCAGGCGCAACACCTCCTCGTCCCTCGGTGTGAGGCCCCCCAGCCGGTCGCGTACAGCCACACCGGTGGGGCCGAGCGCGACGAACGGCGGGGCGATCGGCCGCAGCCCGGAATCAGCCATGCTCGGCAGCCTCCAGCGCCTTACGGGCACGGTTCTTCGCCGACCGGCGCCCGTACAGACGCGCACACAAAGAGGTCAGCACCTCCACCATGTCCCGCACCAGATCGTCTTCGACCTCGCCGTCATCGAGCACGACCAGACGACGGCCGGTCGCGGACAGGGCCGCTTCGACGAGCTCGACGTTCATCCGCCCGAGCCGGTCCTTGTGCTCAACCACGACGGTGGTCACCGCCGGGTCGGCCAGCAGACGCTTCGCCTTCGACCGGGCACCGTTCATGCCCGAGGCGATCTCGGACTCGACCCGAACCACCTTGTTGCCGCTCTTGGCCGCCCACTCGGCCGGCCGGGCCACCTGGCGTTCGAGGTCGGACTTCCGATCATGGGAGGAGACACGGGCGTACAGCCCCAGCCCGCCCACAGCTTCCAGCGCCGTATTCGCGTCGATGTTCAC
>NZ_JAMQGM010000082.1 GCF_023703325.1 Streptomyces meridianus | reverse complement strand
CGCGTTTGGCCCCGTTGCGGAAAAAAGACCCGCGAACTCCACATCAGCGAAGACTGGCCCGAGCACATCCCGAACCCGGACGGCCAGGCACCCCTTCGGGAAGGCCGCGCGAGCCACCCTGACCGTCTCCTGCGGCACCCCGCCGGGCACACCAGGACGCAACGACATCTACCCACCCCAAACACAACGTCGGCCTGACCCACCAACGAGGGGATCAGGCCGACGACACGACGAAGGGGCATTCGCCAAAAGTGTCCGGCCGAGCAGCCGGGGCGGCCCCTTCGCCTCGGCGCCCGGCGCGGAGGAGGGAGGTCAGCGCTGCTGGAAGATCTCTGCGGGGAGCGGCTTGAGCAGCTGGTAGAGGTCATCCGTGATCGGGCGGTCCCAGCTCGCGATGGTCACCAGCACACCGTCGCTGCGGTCGAACTGGGCGCAGGACACGCGGCCTTCCGAGACCCTGATCCGGCGGACGATCAGGAGGTTGTCCTGGTGCATGATCGGGGTCTCCTCCGCCTCGACCACGTGCACCGGTTCCTCGTGTCCGAGAGCGGCCAGCAGCTGGGCGACCTCGAAGGGGACCTGGCCCTCGTCGAGTTCCCGGGCCGGGGAGCCCTCGGGGAGATTTCCGATGATCATTGCCGGTCCGCGGCCGCCGAACAGGTCGTAGCGGAGGAAGACGCCCTGGCAGCTCCCGTCGGGGGCGGGCAGCAGCCCCGCACCGAGGTTGCCCGGCCAGTCGCCGGGGTCCATGGCGAGGACGTCGAAGTCCGGCCCGGTGGGCGTGGCGGCGCTGCGGCGGCGGAGGAACGACATGCGGACATGGTACGTGCCCGGGCCGCCGCTCCGTCCGCACCGCCCGGGGGGACGGACTGCTGCCGGGGCCGCCGCACCGCTCTCAGTCGCCCTGGAGCGGGCCCGGCCTCGGGCGGGCTCGCAGGTGTGCGCGTTCCCCCTGTCGGCCGAACAGGCTGAGGAACTCGACCGGTTCGGGTCCTGCGGCTCCGAACCAGTGCGGCACGCGGGTGTCGAACTCCGCTGCCTCCCCCGGCAGGAGCTCGAGATCGTGGTCGCCGAGGACGAGCCGCAGGCGCCCGTTGAGGACGTACAGCCACTCGTAGCCCTCGTGGGTCTGCGGTTCGGGTTCCTTCGAGGGAGCGGCCGGGACGACGAGCTTGTACGCCTGGATGCCGCCGGTCCGGCGGGTGAGGGGAACCATGGTCATGCCATGGACGGTGACCGGCGTCAGATGGATGCGCGGGTCGCCGGTGGGAGGGGCACCGACCAGTTCGTCCAGTGTGACGCCGTGTGCTCGGGCCAGCGGGAGCAGGAGTTCGAGGGTCGGCCTGCGGGCCCCCGACTCCAGCCGGGACAGCGTGCTCACCGAGATGCCGGTCGTCGCGGAGAGCTCTGCCAGCGTGGCGTCGCGCTGCCGGCGCAGGCTGCGCAACCGGGGGCCGACCGCCCCGAGCGCTCGGTCGAGGTCGCAGTCCATGGCTCTCATTTTGCCGGACCGGCAATAATGTTTGCCTCTCTGCCCGGCCGGCCGCAGAGTCGGGAACGACGGCGCGACGGACTCCGGCGGTCACCGTCCGCCAGGCCGGTCGCGGCCCCGGACCGGCCGCGAGGTGTGGAGGCGGACGTCGCCGAGGCCCGTGACACCACCATCACGAAGGAGGGCGATCGTGCCCGGAGAGTTCGGCAGGGAGTTCTGGGAAGAGCGTCACCGCACGCGCAGCGCGGGCCACGGCGGGCCACCCCATCCGCACCTGGTCGCGGAGGCCGGGAGGCTCGCTCCGGGAACGGCGCTGGACGCGGGCTGCGGCGAGGGAGCCGAGGCCGTCTGGCTCGCCTCGCGCGGCTGGCGGGTGACGGCGGTGGACATCGCGGCCACCGCGTTGCACCGCGCGCGCGAGCACGCCGCATCCTTCGGCGCCGAGGTCGCGGGGCGGATCGCGTGGGTGCGAGCCGATCTGACCGTCCGAACACCGTCAGCGGGCGGGTTCGATCTGGTCACGACCCACTATGCCCACCCACGGACGTCGCATGCCGACCTGATCCGCAGCCTCGCCGAGGCGGTCGCCCCGGGCGGCTCGCTGGTCGTCGTCGGCCATCACCCGCCGGCTCCGGGGAACACGGACCCGCACACTGGGGCGCCGGAGGCCCACATCACGGCGGAGGAGGTTGTGACCTGTCTCGATCCCGGCCTGTGGGACGTCACGGTGGCGGAGGCCCGGGCACGGCCGGTCAAGGGGCACGACGGCCACGAGGCGGCGCTGCACGACACCGTCGTCAGCGCGCGCAGACGACATGCCCGGCAGGGGCACGACACCGCCGCGGAAAGGTGGTCGCCGGCCGCCGGGGACGCGTGCAGTGCGTACCCGGCAACCGGCGCCGGGCAGGTCAGGCGAGGTCGAACTCTCCGTCCCGTGCGCCCAGTACGAAGGCCCGCCACTCGGCCGGAGTGAAGACGAGCGCCGGGCCGTCGGGGTCGCGGCCGTCCCGCATGGCGATGTAACCGTCGACGAAGGCGATCTGCACATCGCCGTTGCCCTCGTTGCTGGACTGCCATGCGGCGTCGGTGAGGTCGAGCTGCGGCTTCGTGAAGCCCGCCGACGTCTGCTCCGCGCTGGTCTCCGCCACGTCCGTACTCCTCCCGTTGTCGGTGCGCGGCCAGCCTATCGATCGCAGCGGGTGACCGTGGGGCCACGGAGAAATCCGGACCGGCAGGTGTGACGCGGCGGAGCCGCCGATCAGGCGGCCGCTCCGGAGAGCCGGTTGAGGATCGCCTCGTCGAAGGCCTTCAGGTCGCCCGGCCGGCGGCTGGTGATCAGGGGGCCGGGCCCCGCGTCGCACACGTGTACCTGCTCGTCGACCCAGGTGCCGCCCGCGTTGCGGATGTCGGTACCCAGGCTCGGGAACGACGTCAGTGTGCGGCCGCGCACGACACCGGCCTCGACGAGCAGCCAGGGCGCGTGGCAGATGGCCGCCACCGGCTTGCCCGCATTGCAGAAACCCTTGGCGAACGCGACCGCGTCGGGCTGGAGGCGGAGGAAGTCGGGGTTGGCCACCCCGCCGGGCAGGATCAGCGCGTCGTACTCGGTCACGGTGGCGTCGGCGACGGTCTGGTCCACGTCGAAGGTGTCCGCCTTGTCGAGGTGGTCGAACGCCTGGATCTTCCCCGCCTCGGTGGACACCAGGCGGGGTGAGTGCCCAGCGGCGCTCAGTTCGCGCCAGGGCTCGGTGAGTTCGACCTGTTCGACGCCTTCCGGGGCCACGAGGAATGCGATCTTCACGTTCTCACGTCCTTCCGTCGTGTGGACGCCGGGCGTGCGCTCACGGTTGCGCACGCCGGGGATGCACGCCCGCCCGGTTACCCGAGGGCAGGGGTGCAAAACAGTTCAGCCGTCGAAGCGCTCCCGCAGCTCGCGTTTGAGCACCTTCCCCGAGGCGTTGCGCGGCAGAGCGTCGACCACGATCACGCGCTTGGGGGCCTTGAAGTGCGCGAGCCGCTCCCGGGCGTGGACCACGAGGTCCTCGGCGACGAGCTCGCCGCGCGGCACGACCACGGCCGTGACGGCCTCGATCCAGCGCTCGTCGGGGAGGCCGATCACCGCCGCCTCGGCCACCTGCGGGTGCTCGTACAGCACGTCCTCCACCTGCCGGGACGCCACCAGGACTCCTCCGGAGTTGATGACGTCCTTCACCCGGTCGACCACGGTGAGGTATCCCTCGGCGTCGCGGACCGCAAGGTCCCCGGAGCGGAACCAGCCGTCGCGGAACGCCTCGGCGGTCTCCTCGGGCTTGTCCCAGTAGCCCTCGCACAGCTGCGGGGACCGATAGACGACCTCGCCGGGCGTGCCGTCCTGCGTGTCCCGGCCGGCTTCGTCGACGACTTTGGCCTCGACGAACAGCACCGGCCGGCCGCACGAGTCGGGGCGCGCGTCGTGCTCCTCGGGGCGGAGGACCGTCGCCAGCGGTCCGATCTCGCTCTGCCCGAAACAGTTGTAGAACGCCAGGCCGGGCAGATGTTCGCGCAGACGCTGCAGCACCGGAACCGGCATGATCGACGCCCCGTAGTACGCCTTCCGCAGACCGCTGAGGTCGCGCTCGGCGAAGCCGGGGTGGTTCGCCAGCCCGATCCACACGGTGGGCGGGGCGAAGATGCTGTCGACGCGGCCGGATTCCACCAGGCCGAGGAGGGTCTCCGCGTCCGGCGCGTCCACGATGGTGTTCTCGGCGCCGACCGCGAGGTAGGGCAGCAGGAAGACGTGCATCTGCGCCGAGTGGTAGAGCGGCAGGGCGTGGACGGGCCGGTCCGACTCCTTCAGGTCGAGGGCGGTGACGGCGCTGACGTACTCGTGCACCAGAGCGCGGTGGGTCATCATCGCGCCCTTGGGCAGGGCGGTGGTGCCGGAGGTGTAGAGGAGTTGCACCAGGCTCTCGGCGTCCACGGCGGCCTCGTCGTCCGGCCCTGCCCCGGGGGCATCCGGGGGTGCGCTGTCCAACCGGGTCAGGAGGGCGTCGTCGGCGTCCCGAAGCGGCATCACCGGCACCGGGCCGTCGAGTCGGCCGGCGAGCCCGGGGTCGGCGAGCACCAGTGAGCATCCCGACTGCCTGACGATGTACGACAGGTCCTCGCCGGTGAGGTTGTGGTTGACGGGCACGTGCACGAGACCGGACCGGGCACAGGCCAGGAACCCGATGAGGTAGGCGTCGGAGTTGTGCCCGTAGGAGCCCACCCGGTCCCCCGGCTGCAGCCCGGCGGCCCGCAGCAACCGGGCCGCGGCCGAAACAGCCTCGTCGAGTTCACGGTAGGTCCAGGACCGCTCGCCGTAGCGGACCGCCGTGCGGCCGGGCACCCGTCGCGCGGTACGCCGCAGGACCCCGTCGACCGTGCTGCTGCGTACGCCTGTCATGAGGCGATCCTCAGGGGCCTCGGTACCGGGGTCAAGGCCGCCGCGCGCCGGGACCGCGACCATACGGTCCTCGACGCCGTGTCGCACCGCAGGTGCCGACCGGACGTCACATCGGCGGGCCAGCGTGGAGGGTTGACACACCCTGACCCCTGGAAGAAAGTTCCACCTGCTGTGTGCTGTTCCGAAAATTACTTTCAGGAGGGTGCTGCGATGTCCGGTACGCGAACCGGTGGGCTGAGCCGGCGGCAGTTCGGGGCGGGGATGCTGGCGCTCGGCGGATCACTGATGCTGCTCTCCGCGCCGTCCACGGCAGCCTTCGCGGCGGACCACGGCAGCGGTGGCCGGGCTCCCGTGCTGCGCCGCGGCTCCGCCCGGCGGGCGAAGCTGCTGGAGTCCCACCTGGAGCAACTGGTCGAGCAGGCACGGTCCTTCCTCGGCCCCTCCCCCGCACACCCCTGGTACGCAGGCGCCGTGATGCTCGCCGGCCGCGGCGCCACCGTCGCCCTCCACGAGCCGATCGGTCACGCCGTCCGCTACTCGGCGTACGACGAGAAGACCGACACCGGCGTCGAGTTCCCCGCCGGCCAGCAGATCCCGATGGCCGACGACACGGTCTTCGACCTGGCGTCCGTCTCCAAGCTGTTCACCTCGATCCTCGCCGTCCAGCAGATCGAACGGGGCAACCTGGAGCTGGAGTCGCCCGTCACCCGTTACCTCCCGGAGTTCGCGGGCGGCGGCAAGCAGGACGTGACGATCCGCCAGCTGCTCACCCACACCTCGGGATTCCGGGCATGGATCCCGCTGTACAAGGAGCCCACGCACGAGGCGAGGCTGCAACGGCTCTGGAACGAGGAGCTCGTCGCCGCTCCGGGGACGGCCTACCTGTACTCGGACCTCAACCTCATCTCGCTTCAGCTGGTCCTGGAGAAGATCACCGGCCGCGCACTCGACGTGCAGCTGAGCGCGGAGATCACCGGACCGCTCGGGATGGACCGCACCCGGTTCAACCCGCCGGCCGACTGGAAGCCGCGGATCGCGGCCACCGAGGACGCCCGGCTGCCGTGGTCCGGTCTGGACCGGGGTCTGGTGTGGGGCGAGGTGCACGACGAGAACGCCTACGCTTTCGGCGGAGTCGCCGGCCACGCCGGTGTCTTCTCGTGCGCCTGGGACCTGGCCGTGCTCTGCCGCACACTGCTCAACGGCGGAGCCTACGGACGCGAGCGGATCCTGTCCGCCGAGTCGGTCCGGCTGATGTTCACCGACTTCAACACGGACTTCCCCGGTGACGAGCACGGCCTGGGCTTCGAGCTCTACCAGCACTGGTACATGGGGGCGATGGCCACCCCGCGCACTGCCGGACACACCGGATTCACCGGCACCTGTCTGGTCATCGATCCGACCACCGACTCCTTCCTCGTCCTGCTCGGCAACTCGGTGCACCCCGTGCGCACCTGGCGTTCCGGGAGTGCTCCGCGGGTCGCCGCGGCGACCTGTCTCGCCCGCGCCGTCCCGGTGCGTCCGGAGCACGGGCCAACCGCCTGGTTCACGGGCATGGAGAACCGGACGACCGCGACGCTCACCCTGCCGGACGTGGAAGTCACCGGGGAAAAAGCCCGGCTGGCCTTCTCCCTGTGGTGGGACACCGAGCCCGGCACCGATCCGGTCCGGCTGGAGGGTTCCGCCGACGGCGGAACGACGTGGCAGCCGGTGCCGTTCGCGACGAAGCGGCGGGGCGAACCCGAGGACCAGCATCCCGGCGGATCCGTGAACGGCTGGTCGGGGCGGGTCTGGCACCGGGCGAGCGCGGATCTCACCGCGTGGCGGGGCATGCCCGTGCGGCTGCGGTGGCGTTCGGCCACCGACTCCCTGTACGTGGGCCGGGGCGTGTACGTGGACGGAATCCGCGTCGAGGACGGCGGCCGGGCCGTCTTCGACGAGGCCCGGCCGGCGGACGCTGCCCGGATCGAGGCCCTGGGCTGGACCGCGTCCGCCGACTGAACAACCCGCGGCGGCTAACGGCCCAGCACCGCCATGGCGGCGTTGTGGCCGGGAACGCCGCTCACGCCGCCGCCGCGGACCGCGCCCGCACCGCACAGCAGGACGTTCGCGTGCGCGGTCTCGACACCCCAGCGGCCGGTGCCGGACTCCTCGTCTGCGTAGGGGAAGGCGAGCTCCCGGTGGAAGATGTTTCCGCCGGGCAGTCGCAGGTCCCGCTCGAGGTCGAGCGGGGTCTTGGCCTCGATGCAGGGCCGGCCGTCGGCGTCCGTCGCCAGGCAGTCGGTGACGGGCTCGTCCAGGTGGGCGTCCAGCCGGGCGAGGGTGGCGGCCAGCAGCTCGTCGCGCACCGCTTCGTTGTCCTTCTCGAACAGCCGGGCAGGGACGTGGAGGCCGAAGAGGGTGAGGGTCTGGTAACCCTCGGCGGCGAGTTCGGGACCGAGGATCGACGGGTCGGTCAGCGAGTGGCAGTAGATCTCCGAGGGAGGCGCGGAGGGCAGTTCCCCGGCGGCGGCCTGACGGTAGGCCGCGGCCAGTTCATCGTAGCCCTCGGCGATGTGGAAGGTGCCCGCGAAGGCCTCGCGCGGGTCGGTCACGGGATCGCGCAGCTTCGGGAGCCGGCGCAGCAGCATGTTCACCTTCAGCTGCGCGCCCTCGGGCTTCGCCGGGGTCTCCTCCCCCAGCAGCCCCGCCAGGTGGTGCGGCGAGGCGTTCACCAGCACGTGATCGGCCCGGACGGTTCCGTCCCCGTCGGCCGAGCGGTAGCGGACCTCGGCCTGGGTCCCGTCGGTCTCGATGCCCGTCACCTCGTGACCGGTCACGATCTCGGCGCCGGCGGTGCGGGCGGCCGTGGCCAGTGCGTCCGTGAGCGCGCCCATCCCCCCGACCGGAACGTCCCAGTCGCCGGTTCCGCCGCCGATGATGTGGTAGAGGAAGCAGCGGTTCTGGGCGAGCGAGGCGTCGTGGGCGTCGGCGAAGGTGCCGATGAGGGCGTCGGTCAGCACCACGCCGCGGACCAGGTCGTCCCGGAAGCTCTCCTCGATCGCCTCACCGACGGGCCGCTCGAAGAGGGCACGCCAGGCGGCGTCGTCCCCGATCCGTTCCCGCAGGGCGGTGCGGGTCGGCAGCGGCTCGGTGAGGGTGGGAAAGACGCGTTCGGCGACCTGCTGGGTCATGCCGTAGAACCGCTGCCAGGCGGTGAACTCCCGGTCGGAACCGGTGAGTCGGACGAACGCGTCACGGGTGCGGGCCTCGTCGGCTTTGTCCACCAGCAGCCCGCCGGGTCGCCCGCCGCGCTCGGTCGGGGTGTAGGAGGAGACGTTGCGCTTGCGGACGGCGAAACGCAGCCCCAACTCGTCGACGATCTTCTGCGGCAGCAGGCTGACCAGGTAGGAGTAGCGGGACAGCCGGGCGTCGATGCCGGCGAAGGGACGCGTGGACACGGCGGCGCCGCCGGTGGTGTCCAGGCGTTCCAGCAGCAGGACGCTGCGGCCGGCGCGGGCCAGGTAGGCGGCGGCGACGAGACCGTTGTGGCCACCGCCCACGATCACTGCGTCGTACGAGTCACGATGAGGCATGGCTCTTCGTAACATGCGGTGATCGGCGAATGCCAGTGCGGAGATCACGCCGTCGGGTCGAGCCTTCCGCGGGTCTCTCCCTCCGTGCCGGCGTCCCGCGGCACCGGCCTCAGCCCGGCCTTCGCCGCCATCGCCGTCCCGTCCCGGCCCGGGCGAGGTTCCGGGTCCACACCCGGGTCAGGCCGTCGGGCGGGCCGACAGGGCCGGTGCGGCGGCGGGCCCGCGGGCCCGCCGTCATACCCCGGGACCAGCCGGGCAGGTCCGCCGCTCCGGCGGGGGCGGGGACCGGAACGGAGCCGGTCGCGCCCGCCGGTCCGTGAGCCAGCCGCGCGGCGACCTCCGCGGCGTCGCGTGGCCGGTCCGCGGGGTCCTTGGCCAGCAGGTCGAGCACGACCCGGTCGAAGGACTCGGGCAGTTCGGGCCGGTGCGTGCGGGGCGGGACAGGCAGGGTGTCACGGTGGGCGACCAGGATCGACCAGGTGTCCTCCAGGTCGAACGGGGGCGCCCCGGTCGCTATCTCGTACAGCACGCAGCCCAGGGAGTAGAGATCGCTCCGGTGGTCGACGGGTTCGCTGCCGCCGATCTGTTCGGGCGACATGTAGTGCGGGGTACCCAGAGCGATGCCCGCACCGGTCAGCCGGGACGACAGGTCGGGGTCCTGCCCGGGACGCGCGATGCCGAAGTCGCAGATCTTCACGGTGCCGTCGGCCAGCCGCATCACGTTGGCGGGCTTGAGGTCCCGGTGCACGATGCCACGACGGTGGGTGTACGCCAGGGCGGCGGACACCTGCTGGGCGATGTCCATGACCTCGGGCACGTCCAGCGGTCTGCTTCCGCCCCGGCTCATCAGTTCGGCGAGGTTGTGGCCGTCGAGCAGTTCCATGACCAGGAACATCACGCCGTCGTCCGTGCCGAAGTCGTGAATCACCGTGACCCCACGGTGCTGCAGCGCTGCCGCGACGCGGGCCTCCCGGCGGAACCGCTCCCTCAGGACCTCGAGGACCGACTCGTCCTGTCCGGATCCCAGCGGGTCGTGGCACTTCACGGCCACCTCTCGGCCGAGGGCTTCGTCGTGGGCGCGCCACACCGCGCCCATGCCGCCACGGCCGATTCTCTCGAGCAGGCGGTACCGGCCCTGGATGAGTCTGTTGCGCATCGCGTGCAGCCGCCCCCGTCGTCGCTCTCGGTGCTCCGGACCGCCCAGTATGGCTGTCCCGCTGGTGAGTGCGTAGGGCGAGGGCGTTCCGCTCACCGGTTCCGGTGCGAAAAGCGGGCCGCCGGGGCGGCCCCCGCGGGGGCGCTCAGGGCTGCGCCGGCACGGTCAGCACGTCGATGGGGCCGGTGGTGAACTCCCGCACGATCGCGGGGTCCGCGGACGCGTCCGTGACGAGTGTCCACGGGCCGGCGGGCCGCGCGTGGTACGGGAACGGGCCGGCTCCCAGCTTCGTCGCGTCGGCCAGCACGAGCACCTCGCGGCCTCGCTCGGCCATCAACTCCTTGGCGTGGGCCTGCCCGAGGCTCGGACACGACAGGCCGTTACGGGCGTCCAGCCCGTCCGCGCCGAGGACCGCCAGGTCGGGCGTGAGCCGGCGCAGGGTTTCCTCGCCCTCCGGCCCGAGGATCGCACCGTTGGGGCGGCGCACCCGGCCGCCGAGCACGATCAGTTCGATGCCGGGTGCGTCCGCGAGGTGGCGCAGCACGAGCGTGGAGTTGGTGATGACGGTCAGCCGGCTGCGCGACCGAAGGGCCCGGGCGAACCGTCCGGTGGTCGTACCGGCGTCGATCAGCACCACATCGCCGTCCGCGACGCGTTCGGCGGCGGCCCGGGCGATGGCTTCCTTCTGGGCGCGGTGGCCGGACTCCTTCTCGTCCAGGGTGCGTTCGGCGACGTGACCGCCGGCGACCGCTCCGCCGTACGTCCGGTGGACGTGCCCGTCCCCGGCCAGGTGCTGGAGATCGCGGCGGACCGTGGAGACGGACACCCCGAAGCGGGCGGCCAGACCGGCGATGTCGCCGCTGCCGTCGCGTACGTGGCGCAGGATCTCCTCGCGGCGCCGTTCGGTGCCGCGGCGCGGGGCGCGGGGACGGTCGACTGTCATCGCGGTCCTTCCGCGGGGGCCGGGCCGTCGACGGCGCCGGAGGGGTGGGACCGGCAGCCCGTGGGCCCGCTCACGGGTACGGATGATGTCAACTGCGGCTCCTTGCTGGGCGGGATCCGGGGGGCTGCGCGCACGGTGCGTCAGGCGCCTGAGCCGTACGTCTCCCGGATCCGGTCGGCGCTGCCGCTGAACTCCACGCCGGCTCGGAAGGCGGCTGCCATGGTGCCGGGTGACGCCTGGCCGGTTCCGGCGATGTCGAACGCGGTGCCGTGGTCGACCGAGGTGCGCAGGATCGGCAGGCCGACCGTCACCGAGACCGTGCCGTCGAAGTCGACGGTCTTGGCGGGGATGTGTCCCTGGTCGTGGAAGTGGGAGAGCACACCGTCGAAACGGCCCTGAAGGCCCTGGTGGAAGACGGAGTCCGCCGGGACCGGGCCGGTGACGTCCAGTCCCTCGGCCGCCGCCTTCTCCACGGCGGGCCGCAGGGCGGTGATCTCCTCGTCGCCGAAGTGGCCGTTCTCGCCGCCGTGCGGGTTGACTGCGGCCACGCCCAGGCGCGGCGCGTCGTGGCCGAAGACGCGCAGCGCGGTGACGGCGTGGCGGATGCTGTCACCCACGCGCTCCTCGGTGATCTGGTCGAGGGCCTTGCGCAGGGAGACGTGCCGCGTGGTGAAGAAGATCTTCAGCCCGCGCACGACGAACATGGTGTCGAAGTGTGCGGCGCCGGTCAGTTCGCCGAGCATCTCGGTGTGTCCCAGATGCTTCGCGCCGGCCGCCCAGATGGCCTCCTTGTTGATGGGGGCGGTGACGACTCCGTCCACGTCGCGGGCCACGGCGGCGCGGGTGGCTTCCTCGATGGCGGCGATCGCGGACCGGCCGGCGACGGCACTGACCGTGCCCCACTCCAGGTCGCCGCCGGCGATACCGAGGTCGAGGATGTCGATGCGGCCCGGGGCGAACCGCGCCTCGGCGACCGAACCGACTGCGTTCACCTCCACGTCGAGTCCGCACACCTCGACGGCTCGGCGCAGCACGGCGGCGTCGCCGACCGCGATGCCGTTGCCCAGTTCCGAGGTGGCCGGGTCGGCGAGGGTGCGGGCGACGATCTCGGGCCCGATGCCCGCGGGGTCACCGAGGGTGACGGCGAGGACGGGACGGCGGGTACTGGTCACGGGGACACCTCTTCTGTGCGGCATGCTGAACTCTGCGAGGGTCGGTGCGGTAGGTGCCGGGCCTGGTCCCGGGCGTGCATGGCGCGCAGCCGCTCGAGACAGGCCACGGCTGCGTCGGGGCCGCCGATCAGACCGCCCTTGGTGGCGAAGGCCAGTCCGTGGTGCGGTCCGCCCACGAGGTGACCGGCGACGGCGAGCGGGATCACCTCGGCCTCGATGGCGAAGCCGTCGGCGCCGAGCGCCGCGGTGACGGCCGCCGCGACGTCGCCGCCGGAGGTGTAGAGGCCCCCGGGTCGCAATGCGTCGACGGCGCGGACCGCGATGGCGGCGAGGCTGCGCAGGATGCGGTGCGCCGCGCCGGGGTCCCGCACGGCGCACGGGGCGACGCGCCGGCGTCGGCCGCCGCCCGCACCTCGCGCAGGATGCGGCGGGGCTCGGGGGCGGGCTCCGACGGGTCGACGGTGACCCAGCGGGCGCCGAGTACCGCTTCGCT
>NZ_JAMQGM010000081.1 GCF_023703325.1 Streptomyces meridianus | reverse complement strand
GCCCAGCTCGGCGCGCACCCGTGCGTGCCAGTACTCGGCGAGTGCCTCGGCGAGCTGGACGGACAGGCCGTGCAGTTCCAGGTAGTCGCGGTAGGCGTCCGCGGCGAAGAGTTCGTTCGCCGCCCGGCTGATGCTGGAGCCGATGGTGACGACCTGCAGGCCGACCACATCGGTCTCGCCGGAGTCCTCCGGGCGGAAGAAGTCGGCCAGGCACAGCCGCCGGCCACGCCGCTGGCGGGGGAAGGTGAAGCGGGTGCGCTCGCTGCCGTCCTCGTTCAGCAGGATCAGGTCGTCGCCCTTGGAGTGGCAGGGGAAGTAGCCGTAGACCACGGCGGCTTCCAGCAGGTTCTCCCGCTGAAGGCGGTCCAGGAGCCCGCGAAGACGCGGCCGTCCCTCGGACTCGACCAGCTCCTCGTACGACGGTCCGCCGCCGCTGCGGGACTCCTTGAGACCCCACTGGCCCTTGAACAGCGCCCCCTCGTCCAACCACGAGGCGTAGTCGGCGAGTTGGATGCCCTTGATCACCCGCGTGCCGAGGAACGGCGGTGTGGGCAGGGGGTGGTCGACGCTGACGTCGGAGCGGACCGTGCCCCCCTCCGGGCGCTCGTCGGCCACGGACGGGGCCGGCCTGACCCGGCGCTGCTTGAGCTCCGGCAGGACCGCGCCGGGCACCCCGCGTTTGACGGCGATCAGTGCGTCCATCAGCCGCAGGCCCTCGAAGGCGTCGCGTGCGTAGCGGACTTCGCCCTCGTAGATCTCGTGCAGGTCCTGCTCGACGTAGGCGCGGGTCAGGGCCGCGCCGCCGAGGATGACGGGGAAGTCGGCGGCAAGCTTGCGCTGGTTCAGTTCCTCCAGGTTCTCCTTCATGATCACGGTGGACTTCACCAGCAGTCCGGACATGCCGATCACGTCGGCCTTGTGCTCCTGCGCCGCTTCGACGATCGCGGACACCGGCTGCTTGATGCCGAGGTTGACCACGGTGTAGCCGTTGTTGGAGAGGATGATGTCGACCAGGTTCTTGCCGATGTCGTGGACGTCGCCGCGTACCGTGGCGAGCACGATGGTGCCCTTGCCCTCGTCGTCGGACTTCTCCATGTGCGGTTCGAGGTGGGCCACCGCGGTCTTCATCACCTCGGCCGACTGGAGCACGAAGGGCAGCTGCATCTGTCCCGAGCCGAACAGCTCGCCGACGACCTTCATCCCCGCCAGCAGCGTCTCGTTGACGATCTCCAGCGCGGGCCGTTCGGCCAGTGCCTCGTCCAGGTCTGCCTCGAGGCCGTTGCGCTCGCCGTCGATGATCCGGCGCTGCAGCCGTTCCTCCAGTGGCAGTGCGGCCAGTTCCTCGGCCTTGCCCGCCTTCAGGGACATGGCGGTGGCGCCCTCGAACAGTGCCATCAGCTTCTGCAGCGGGTCGTAGCCCTCGCGGCGGCGGTCGTGGATCAGGTCGAGGGCGGTGGTGACCTGTTCGTCGTCGAAGCGGGCGATGGGGAGGATCTTCGAGGCGTGCACGATGGCCGAGTCCAGGCCCGCCTTGACGCACTCGTCGAGGAAGACGGAGTTGAGCAGGATGCGGGCGGCCGGGTTGAGGCCGAAGGAGATGTTGGACAGGCCCAGCGTGGTCTGCACCTGCGGGTGGCGCCGCTTGAGTTCGCGGATCGCCTCGATCGTGGCCGCGCCGTCCCCGCGGGACTCCTCCTGGCCGGTGCAGATGGTGAAGGTCAGGCAGTCGATGATGATGTCGGACTCGTCGATCCCCCAGTTCTCCGTGAGATCGGCGATCAGCCGCTGGGCCACCGCCACTTTGTGCTCGACCGTGCGCGCCTGGCCCTCCTCGTCGATGGTCAGGGCGATCAGCGCCGCGCCGTGTTCCTTCGCCAGCGCGGTGACCTTCGCGAACCGCGACTCGGGGCCGTCGCCGTCCTCGTAGTTCACCGAGTTGATGACCGCGCGGCCGCCGAGCTTTTCCAACCCGGCCTGCAGCACGTCCACTTCGGTGGAGTCCAGCACGATCGGCAGCGTGGAGGCGGTCGCGAACCGCCCCGCCAGCTCCTTCATGTCCGCCACGCCGTCGCGGCCGACGTAGTCCACGCACAGGTCCAGCAGGTGCGCGCCCTCACGGATCTGCTCGCGCGCCATCTCCACGCAGTCGTCCCAGCGGCCCTCCAGCATCGCCTCCCGGAACTTCTTCGACCCGTTGGCGTTCGTGCGCTCACCGATCGCCAGGTACGAGGTGTCCTGCCGGAACGGCACCGCCTGGTACAGCGACGCCGCCCCCGCCTCCGGACGCGGCGTCCGCCCGGAGGGCCGCAGGGCACGGACGCGATTCACCACGTAGCGCAGGTGTTCCGGAGTAGTTCCACAGCATCCGCCGACGAGGGAGACACCGTGGTCCTGCACGAAGGTCTCGTGGGCATCCGCGAGCTCCCCGGGCGTCAGCGGGTAGTGCGCGCCGTCCTTGCCGAGCACCGGCAGACCGGCGTTCGGCATACAGGACAGCGGGACACGCGCATGCTGCGCCAGGTGGCGCAGGTGCTCGCTCATCTCCGCCGGGCCCGTCGCGCAGTTCAGCCCGATCATGTCGATGCCCAGCGGCTCCAGAGCCGTCAGCGCCGCACCGATCTCCGATCCCAGCAGCATCGTGCCGGTGGTCTCCACCGTCACCTGGACCAGCAGCGGAAGTTCGAGGCCGGCTGCGTCGAGCGCCCGCCGCGCCCCGATCACCGACGCCTTCGTCTGCAGCAGGTCCTGTGACGTCTCCACCAGCAGCGCGTCCGCGCCGCCGGCGATCATCCCTTCCGCGTTGCGCTGGTAGGCGTCGCGGAGTGCTGCGAACTCGGCGTGGCCCAGCGTGGGCAGCTTCGTGCCCGGTCCCATCGACCCCAGGACCCAGCGCTGAGAGCCGTCGGAGGCCGTGAACTCGTCGGCGACCTCGCGCGCGATGCGCGCACCGGCCTCCGAGAGCTCGAAGATCCGCTCCGCGATGCCGTACTCCCCCAGCGCCGCGAGGTTCGCACCGAAGGTGTT
>NZ_JAMQGM010000080.1 GCF_023703325.1 Streptomyces meridianus | reverse complement strand
GCCCCACAAGAACCACGTCTCATGAGGACTTTTTCAAAGGAACCTCGCCCCAGCCGAACCGGCCGGAGACGGGGTATCAACATATCTGGCGTTGACTTTTGGCACGCTGTTGAGTTCTCAAGGAACGGACGCTTCCTTCGAGCCCTTTTCACAGGCCCTCCGGGCGCTTCCCTTCGGTGTCCCCGACTCTACCAGACCCTTTTCCGTTCCGTTTCCGGTCCGAATTCGAATCCAATGGCCGTTGGAAGACCTTTGCCTTTCGGCTGCTCCGACTTTATCAGGCTCATTCCCGCTGACATAATCAGCGTTTCGATCCTGAGGTTCGGAGAGCTCCGCCCGGATTGAATCCGGCGATCGGAGCGACGTCGATTTTCACTGCTGAGGGTCACTCGCTACGAGTTCCCGGCAACCGTTCAAATCTACCTCCCGGTGTCACCGATGTCAACGGTGTTCGCGAGGCGATCAGGACACTAGCAGGTTGCGGTCCCCGCATGCACATCGCACCGCGCGTGGCGCCTTCACACTGCGGCGCGGTGGACGCTGCCGACCCTGTGACCTCGGACGACGGGGACCGACGGACACCACGGAGGTACGAGGGAAACGTGAGTTCCCCTGCGGGTTCCAGGGCCGACCCGGCCCTGGAACCCGGCCCACCGAGCCGGTTCCGGAGGAATCGGGGCGCACGTGACTCCGCCATCGGCCGGGAGCGACAGATCTCAGCCGAACCGGGAGGGCGGGGAATCGAGGTGCTCGAGCTCGACTCCCGGGGCCGACAGCACGACGTCTCCGGCGATGTGGACCGCGGCCTGCTCTCCGGTGTCGAGGTCGGTGACCCGGTACTCGTCGACGACGAGCGGCCCGCTGTCGGTGGCGTGTGTTGCGCTGCCGGTCAACGTCCACGACTGGTCGAGGGTGCGCGGCGCGAGGACGGGAGCGGCGAAGGAGACGAGACGGACGCGGGTGCCGGCTCCCCCGGCCCCGAGGCGCAGCAGCCGGGCCGTGGCGACGAGGAATGCGGGCGAGGCGCCGGTGAACGCGTGGGCCCGCACGTTGCCCTCGGTGGCCAGCTCGCCGCTCGGGTCCGTGCGGACCCAGGTCACGCCCTCCAGTGCGGCTCCACGGACCTGCCAGTCGGCGGCGTGCAGTTCGAGACGGATGGGGCGACCGAGTTCATCGAGGGTCAGATCGACGGAGCCGACGTGGTCACCGCCCGGGGCGGTGACCTGCGAGACGTATCGCCAGCCCGAGGGTCCGGGGGCGCAGTGGAAGTGCTCTTCCCCCAGGGGAGTGCGGTCGTGGGTGTCGTGGAGGGAGTAGCGGCCGCGGGGCATCGGTGGTTCCTTGACGAGCCGGGCCCCCGCCGGTGGCAGGGGCCCGGTTTCATCAGCTGTCAGTAGCGGTAGTGGTCGGGCTTGTACGGGCCCTCGACCGGGACGCCGATGTAGGCGGCCTGCTC
>NZ_JAMQGM010000008.1 GCF_023703325.1 Streptomyces meridianus | reverse complement strand
GCGCGAGTCAGCGGCGGCAGCGCCGCGGCGACGGGCAGGATCACGGCGGGAACGGTGCGGCTGCGGGCGCCGTTGCCGTGGCGGCGGGCGACGGTCAGCTCGGCGTCGGCGCCGGGCGGGCCGGTCCCGTCGGGGTGCCAGAAGGCCACGCGTCCCTCGCGGGGCAACCGGCCGGGGAGGAACACGGCGGCGCAGCGGGTGAGGGCGTCGTCCGCAGGGGTCGGTGCCACCTTGCCACTCCCCTTGCGCCGTGCGGTGCCGCGTGCCGGTTCGCCAGTCTAGTGCCGGGGGGTGTCAGTGCCGGGGTGTCACCCCTGGCGGGCTTCCGCCGCCCCTCGGCCGCTCCCGTGGACCGTCCCGCCACGGCCGTGCGGGCCGGGGTTCCGTCCCGCCGGCCGTGGGTGGATGCTGGAAGAGGTGGTGGTTTGCGATGCGTACCGGAAGTGAGCCCGTCGAGGCCCGCAGCCCCCTGAGGTTCCGGCTGACGCTGGCGATCTGGGGCCTGTTCTGGGCGATCGCCGGGACAGTGATCTTCGCGGAGCTCGACCGGATCGGCTGGGCCGTCGCCTGCGGCGTGGTGATGCTGACGGCAGCGGCAGACATCGTGCTGGTGGTGCACCGGATGCATCAGGGCGCGCACTGGCAGCCCGGACGTGACGTGCCGCCGTACCGGCCCGTCGGACGACGCTGACGCCGTTGCCGTGAGCCGTGCCCGCGGGCGGTACGGGTACAGCCCGCCGGGCTCAGGAGGACGCGCTGGGTGGAGGTCCGCCGATGTGGGCACGGCGGCCCCGCGGACTCCTGGGCGTCGGGTGGGACAGCCATCCCTCACCGTCCCACCCGACGTCCACCTCAGCTGCGTGCGCGCTGAGTTGCGGCGATGCAGGCCAGGACGACCAGGGCGGTCACCGGTGCCAGGGGGGACGGGTGCTCGCCCATCAGCCAGACCGCCCAGACGAGCGTGACGAGCGGTTGGGCGAGCTGGATCTGGCTGGCCCTGGCGACGCCGATCGCCGCCATGCCGCGGTACCAGAGGACGAAGCCGGCGAACTGCGAGACCCCGGCGATGTACGTCATGCCGATGACGGCGTCGGCGGTGAGACGGACCGGCTCCGACGGCAGGGCCAGGGCCGTGGTCGTCGCCATGACCGGCAGTGCGGCGACTGCTCCCCAGGCGATCACCTGCCATCCAGGCATGTGGCAGGACAGGCGGCCGCCTTCCGCGTAGCCGGCCGCGCACACCAGCAGAGCTCCGAACAGATACAGATCGCCCACGGCGGGTTCGCCGTGGCTCTGGTACAGCGTGAAGCCGATCACGACCGCCGCGCCGGTCAGTGCCGCGGACCAGAACAGGCGGGAGGGACGCCTGCCGGTGATCGCGGCCGACGTCGCCGCGGTGGCCAGCGGGAGCACCCCGATGACGACGGCCGAGTGCGCGGTCGATGACGTCTGCAACGCGAGCGTCGTCAGCAGCGGGAAACCAAGGACGCAACCGCCGGCGACCGTCAGCAGCCCCGGCCAGTGGCGTCGTTCGGGAACGGGGACGCGGAACCCGATCAGGCAGGCCCCGGCGAGCAGTCCGGCCAGCACCCCCCGGAGACCGGTCGCCGTCCAGGGGCCGAAGCCCTCCAGGGCCCAGACCGTCGCCGGGAAACTGGCGGAGAAGGAGACCACGCCCAGGGCGGCGAGAAGCGCGCCGCCGCTTTCCGCTGTCTCCCGTGTGCGAGTAGCGCTATCTTGTACTGTCATGCACGAACGTAGCAGTGTGGCCCAACTGGCGGCCATTCTTCGGGAAGATCTGCCCCGCTACTCCGAAGGCGAGAAACTGCCGTCCAGCCGGATACTGGTCGAGCGGCATCAAGTGAGTCCGGTGACGCTGTCCCGCGCCATCGGCGTCCTGGTCGCCGAAGGCCGGGTGGTCTCCCGCCCCGGCGTCGGTGTCTTCCGGGCCGGCCCCAACCGCGCGGCGGACCGGGCCGGCGACCTCTCCTGGCAGGAGGTCGCCCTCAGCGCGGAGCCCGGCGCGGCTCCGGGTGAGTCCGGCTCCCGGCGCGTCAGGGCATCCGGGGTCCTGGCCACCCTCACCGTCCCGCCGCCCGAGGTCATCGATCTCAACGGCGGTTATCCGCATCCGTCGTTGCAGCCCGAGCGCCCCCTCGCCGCGGCTTTGGCCAGGGCGGGGCGCAGGCCCGGCACCTGGGCACGGCCGCCGGTGGAAGGACTCCCGGACCTCAGGGAGTGGTTCGCCCGGGACATCGGCGGCCCGCGCGGTAGCCTCACCGCCTCCGACGTCCTGATCACGGGCGGGGGCCAGAGCGCGCTCACCACGGCGCTCCGTTCGCTCGCCGCCCCCGGCGCGCCCGTGCTCGTCGAGTCCCCCACCTACCCCGGCCTGCTGGCCGTCGCACGGGCGGCCGGTCTGCGTCCGGTTCCGGTGCCGGTCGACTCCGACGGGGTACGCACCGACCTGCTGGCGGAATCCTTCCGGCTCACGCAGGCGCGGGTCTTGGTCTGCCAGCCGCTGTTCCAGAACCCCACCGGGGCGGTCCTCTCCCCCGGTCGCAGGAACGACGTGCTCCGCATCGCGCGCGCGGCCGGGGCCTTCGTCGTCGAGGACGACTTCGCACGCCGGCTCGTCCACGCGGACGCGCCCCCGCCTCCCCTGCCCCTGGCCGCCGACGACCCCGACGGCGTGGTGGTGCACGTACGTTCGCTGACCAAGGTCACCTCACCCAGTCTGCGCATCGCCGCGCTCACCGCCCGCGGCCCTGCTCTGGAGCGACTGCGAGCGACTCAGGTCGTCGACAGCTTCTTCGTTCCCCGGCCGCTCCAGGAGACTGCGCTCGAACTCGTCGGCTCCCCGGCCTGGGGCCGTCACCTGCGGTCCCTCGCGGCGGCCCTGCGCGATCGCCGGGAGGCCATGGTCGCCGCACTGCTCCACCGGGTCCCGGGCCTGCTCGGGCCGGCCCCGGCCGGCGGCTACCACCTGTGGCTGCGCCTGCCCGACGGCACCGACGAGTGTGCTCTGGCGGCCGCAGCCCTGCGGGCGGGCGTCGCCGTCACCCCGGGCGGACCGTACTTCCCGGCCGAGGCGCCGGCACCGCGTCTGCGGCTGAGCTACGTGAGCGCCGCGGGCCCGGGCCCGATCGCCGACGGTGTGCGCCGACTGCATCTGGCCTGCTCCGGGACCGGCCTCTGAGCACCTGCGGCCGGGACGGGACCCGCTCCGCCCGGACTGTGCCTCGGGTCACGCGCCCTCGCCGAACCGGGCGGCCTCGACGAAGTCGGGACGCGGATCCAGGGCCGCCGCCAGCCGGAAGAACGGAACGGCCTCGTCGGCCCGGCCCGCCCGCTGGAGCGTGCGGCCCAGCGCGAAGTGCGCGAAGGCGTTGTCGGGCTCACGTTCCACGATCAAACGGAACTCCCGCTCGGCGGCACGCAGTTGCGCGGACGCGAAGTAGGCGCGGGCCCGCAGCAGCCGGGCTGCCCCGCTCTCCGGATGGTCGGCGAGGACACGGTCGAGCAGCTTGACCGCGCCCCGCGGGTCACGGGCGGCCAGCAGTTGCTCGGCGGCACGGAAGTCGATCACATGGGTCTCGGGCGTACGCTCGGCCACCGCTGCCTCCCGGAAAATCGCGCTGCTTGCCCGTTTGCGGTCCGCCACGACGCAACAAGTCCGGACCTCGGCTGATTCCCGTGCGACACGGCGTGCACCAGTGATGCCCGCGCGGGGCGGCGCTCAAGCGCCGGGCCCGTTCGCTGCCCTGCTCGGGACAACCGGTCGGTGGGAGCCCCGCGCTCGGGCCACGCCCTCGAGCCCCGGTCCGGATGGCGTGTCGGGCTCCCGTCCGTTCAGGCCCGGGCCGCCGCTTCCCGGCGCCGCAACTCGCCCCAGAGTTCGTCGATCCGCGGCTCCAGGTCCGCCGGCGGACCGTCGTTGCCGATCACCAGATCCGCGACCGCCCGGCGCTCCTCACGGGTGGCCTGGGCGGCCATCCGGGCACGGGCGTCGGCCTCGTCCATGCCCCGCAGCCGCACGAGACGGTCCAGCTGGGTCTGTGGGGAGGCGTCGACGACCACGACCACCTCGTAGAGGGGCGCCAGCCCGTTCTCGGTCAGCAGCGGAACGTCGTGGACGACGATCGCGTCCCGCGCCGCCGCCTCCTCCAGCTCGGCCGAGCGGGCGCCGACCAGCGGATGGACGATCGCGTTCAGCGCCTTGAGGCGGTCCGGGTCGTTGAAGACGACCGACGCGAGCCGGGGACGGTCCAAGCTCCCCTCGCTCGTCAGCACCTCCGGCCCGAACTCCGCGACGACGGCGTCCAGGCCGGGCGTGCCGGGCGCGACGACCTCGCGTGCGATCCGGTCGGCGTCGACGATCACCGCCCCACGGACGGCCAGCAGCCGGGACACCTCGCTCTTGCCGGCGCCGATCCCGCCGGTCAGGCCCACCTTCAGCATGAGAGCCACCCTAAGCCCCGCCCGCCCCCGGGCATCCGGCCGCCGCCTCAGCTCCCCTCCTCGCCCTCCCGCTCGGCGAGGAAGCGCTCGAAGTCCCGGCCGAGTTCGTCGGCGGAGGGGATGTGGGAGGGATCCGCGAAGAGGTTGCCGCGGGTCTCGGCCCCGGCCGACGCGTCGTACTGGTTCTCCAGACCGCGCACCAGCGCCACCAGTTCCTCGTCGCCCTCGCCCAGTTGGCGTTCGATCTCCGCCTGGGTCCCCTGGGCCTCCGTGCGCAGCTGCTGCGCCACGTCCGGCAGGACGAGGCCGGTGACCGAGACGACCGCCTCCAGGGCCGCCAGGGCCGAGTCGGGGTAGGGGGAGCGCGCGATGTAGTGCGGCACGTGCGCGGCCACGCCGAGCACGTCGTGTCCGGCTTCGGCGAGCCGGAATTCCAGGAGAGCGGCGGCACTGCCGGGCACCTGGGCCTCCTCGAAGACGCTGCGGTGGCCGGGCAGCAAGTCGACGCGGTTCCCGTGCGGTGTGATACCGACCGGCCGGGTGTGCGGCACGCCCATCGGGATGCCGTGGAAGTTCATCGCGAGCCGGACGCTCAGGCGTTGGACGATCTCGCGCACTGCGGCGGTGAAGCGTTCCCACTCGACGTCCGGCTCCGGGCCGGACAGCAGCAGGAAGGGGGTGCCGGTGGCGTCCTGCAGCAGTTTCACCTCGAGCTCCGGGGCCTCGTACGCGGTCCAGCGGTCGCGGCGGAACGTCAGCAGCGGGCGCCGGGCGCGGTAGTCGACGAGCCGGTCCGCGTCGAACCGCGCGACGGTGCGGCCGGGCAGCTGGTCGAGGAGGCGTTCGACGATCTGGTCACCGGTGTCACCGGCGTCGATGAAACCGTCGAAGTGGTAGAGCATGACCAGCCCGGCCGAGGCCTGGGCGATCGCCGTGTCCGCCGCGGCCAGCCCCTCCGGCTCCCATGTGTACAAAGCCTGCGGATCCAGCACCGTTCCTGCTCCTCCTCGTGGTTCTTCTGCACCCAACACAGCGCAGGGCGTCGGCATTCCCGTTGCCCCGTGCCCGGTCGCGGGAACCGCCCCACGACCACGGGAACACCGAAAGCTTATACATTCTTGACAAAGAAAGTTTTCGGAGTGATCCTGGTCTCATGTTGGACGTCGCAGTGATCGACGACCCGGCGGCGGCCGGGGTGTCCCTCGACCCGGTGCGAGCGCAGTTGCTCGCACACCTCGCCGAACCCGGCTCGGCGAGCACGCTGGCACCCCGGGCCGGACTGTCCCGGCAGAAGATCAATTACCACCTCAGGGCGCTGGAGCGGCACGGCCTCGTCGAACTCGTCGAGGAGCGGCGCAAGGGCAACTGCACGGAGCGGGTGCTGCGCGCCACCGCCGCGTCCTACGTCATCTCGCCGGCCGCGCTGCCCGCGGTGGCCCCCGACCCGGACCGCTCGCGCGACCAGCTGTCCGCGCGCTGGCTGCTGGCGCTGGCCGCCCGGATGGTGCGCGAGGTGGGCGAGCTGATGGCCGGAGCGAGCGCGGCGAGGAAGCGACTGGCGACCTTCGCGGTCGACACCGAGATCCGGTTCGCCTCAGCCGCCGACCGGGCCGAGTTCGCCGCCGAGCTGAGCCGCACTGTCGCCGCCTTGGCCGCCGAGTACCACACGGAGAAGGCGGAGCGGGGGCGGGACCACCGTCTGGTCATCGCCCTCCACCCCAGTCTCAAGGACCACGCCGTGCCCGGCGGCCGCACGACACGAGCCGCCGGCGACGGCACCACGACCGAGGAGCCGTGAACATGGGCAAGGAATTCGAGATCCGGCGCGAGGGCGAGCTGCCGACCACGCCGGAGGAGTACTGGGACGCGATCACCACGGGCCTCGGCGGATGGCTGTGGCCGATGGACATCGAACCCCGCGAGGGCGGAAGCGCGGCCTCCGTGGGCACGGTCACCGTCTGGGACCCGCCGCACCGTCTCGTCACCCGGGCTGAGGGGGAGGACGGCTGGTTCAACCAGTTGGAGCACGTCGTCCAGGCGCACGAGGGCGGCACGGTCCGGTTCCGTTACGTGCACAGCGGGGTCTTCACCGACGACTGGGACAACCAGTACGACGGCGCCGGCCGGCACACCGACTTCTACCTGCACACCCTCGGCCAGTACCTGCAGCACTTCAGCCGCCGGCCCGTCACCTACGTCTCGGCCGACGGCCCGAAGGCATCGACTGCACCCGACGCGTTCACCACACTGCGCCGGGATCTCGGACTCGGCCCGGCCACGGCCCAGGGGGACACGGTTCGTGTCGTCCTGCCGGGCGCCGGGACGCAGGAGGCGGTCGTCGACTACCACGCGGCACACTTCACCGGCCTGCGCACCCGGGACGCCCTGTACCGCTTCTTCGGGCGCAACGCCTTCGGAGCGCCGGTGGGCGTCGCCCTGCACCTGTTCGCCGAGGACGCAGACGGGACGCAGGCCGAGGAGTCCTGGCAGAGGTGGCTGGACGAGCTGTACGCCTGACCGTTCCCGGGCGTGCCGCCGCGGCGCCGCTCCGCCCCGGCTCCCCGGAGCCCGGGGCGGAGCCGCGTCACATCGCGGCCACCTTCTCCTCCACCCAGTCGTACACGCCGGCCAGCGTCGCCCGGTGCTGTTCCCGGCCGAGCATGTGCAGCCACCCGGGCACCATGTTGACCTCGATGATCACCCAGCCGCCGGCGGGATCCGGCAGGACGTCGAGGCCCGAGAGCGTCAGGCCCATCAGACGGGTCGCCCCGAAGGACAGTTCCAGCAGGTCGTCGGGGGCGTCGAGGCGCTCGAAGCTCGCGCCCTCCAGGGTCTTGCAGCGCCACGACCCGACCGCGGGCAGCTTCAGGATGTTCATCGGCGCCACGTCACCGGCGACGGTGATGCGGTACTCCCCGAACCGCGTCGGGTAGTACGGCTGGCACATGAGCGTCTCGTACTTCTCCAGCAGCCGCTCGGCGACCGCCTTGTCGGCCTCCGGGTCGGTGATGCGCTCGACGTCCCTGCCGCCGTAGCCGTACGACGGCTTGACGATGGCCGAACCCCACTGCTCGCAAGCCGCCGCCACCTCCTCCAGGGAGGTCGCCGAACGGACGGGCGGCACCGGGAACCCGTTCTGCGCCAGCTTCTGGTTCATCAGGAACTTGCTGTAGGTGTGGTGCCACACGTCGGCCGGGTCGAAGAGGCGCCCGCCCAGGGCGTGGCTGAGCATCGACAGCCGCTCGACCCGGTCCTGCCAGTCGTCGCCGTGCAGTCTGGCCCGACTGATCACCGCGTCGAACGACGACGCCGGCTCGCCCTTCAGCATCAGGTCGGGGCCGTGGTTCCCGGGGATGTAATCGATTTCCTTGAGCGTGAACAAGGACGTCTCATGGCCGCGTTCCCGTCCGAATTCGGCGAGATTCGGACCATCCGGATCCACACCGGTGTAGTCCCAGGCGAGAATTCCGATCTTCACGGCCACACCCCAGAGTTGACGAGCGGTCACCGGGCTCCGAATTCCGGCTGAACCACGGCACCGTACAGCAGTTTTCGCACGAAACAACAGATGGCGAAACGACTTTCGCATTGGCTATGGTGACCGCAATTCAGGGCCCCGCGAGGGGGCTCGGCGGGGAGGGGAAACCGATGGCAGCGCTGTTGGAGACGCTCGAGGCACCCAGCCCGGAGCGACTCGCCGAGTACCGGGCCGAGGGGTGGTGGAGGGAGTCCACCTTCCTCGACGACCTTGCGCGCGCGAGCCGGGAGCGCCCCGGCCATCCCGCCGTGATCGGCTACCTCGACGGCGCGCACGAACGCACCCTGACCTACGCCGAACTGGCCGCCACCGTCGACCGTTTCGCCGGTGCGTTCACCGAACTCGGCGTCGGACGCGGCGACGTCGTCGCCCTCTACCTGCCGAACCGCTGGATGTTCACCCCGCTGCTGCTGGCCTGCCACCGCGTCGGCGCCGTCGTCGCCACGGTCGGGCCGCCGCTCGCCGACTGGGAGCTGAACCTCGTCCTCGAGGCCACGTCCGCCAAACTGTGCGTCACCGTCGACACCTTCGAGGGCATCGACTACGCCGCCCGCCTCGCGGCCGCCACCTCCGCGGCCCTCGAACACCGCGTCGTCGTCGGGAACGCGTCCGCGACCGGCGCCATGTCCTTCGGCGAATTCTTCCTCGACACCCCGTGGGAGGAGCGGCACACCATCGACCCCTCGGCCGCGCTCGGTCCCACCGAGCCCGCGCTGCTGCTGTCCTCCTCCGGCACCACCGGGCCGATGAAGACCATCGCGCACAGCCAGGACACCGTCTACTCGTCGGTGCGTGCGGTCTCCGTGCCCCACGGCATCACCGCCGACGACGTCATCGCGATCCCCCACTACGCGACCCACATGGCGGCGCTGTCCTACTCCAACTACATGGCGCTCCTCGTCGGCGGCACCTGCGTCATGCAGGACACCAACACCGACATGAACCTGCTGCTCGACCTGGTCGCCCGGCACGGTGTCAGCTGGCTCTACGCGGCCCCCGGCTACCTCGTCAACGCCTGCGCCGCCCAGCAGGAGAAGCCCCGTGAGACCGGCACGCTGCGGCACATCGTCTCCGGGTCCGCGCCCATCCAGCCCCAGCTGATCGACGACGTCCGCGGGGCGTTCGGCGTCGAACCTCACGCCCTGTGGGGCATGACGGAGAACGGCGCCGTCACCATCACCCGCCCCGACGACCCGCCGGGCTGGGCCGCGCACAGCGACGGCAGCCCCGTCCCGTGGATGGAGATCCGCATCGCGGAGGACCCCGAGGCGGACCCCGACGCCCCCGACGGAGTCGGCCGGCTGCTCGTCCGCGGTGCCTCGCAGTGCCTCGGCTACGCCGGCCAGCGCGAGACGTACGAGGCGAGCGTGGACGCAGACGGCTGGTTCGACACCGGTGACCTCGCCAAGGACGACGGCCGCGGCGGCATCCGCATCACCGGCCGACGGGTGGACCTGATCATCCGGTCCAATGCGATCAAGATCCCCACACTGGCGATCGAGGCCGTCCTGCTGCGTCACCCCAAGATCACCGAAGTCGTCCTCGTCGGCTACCCCGACCCGGCCGTCCCGGGCACCGAACTGGCCTGTGCCGTGGTCGTGTTCGAGGGCGAGCCACCGACGCTCGAGGAACTCCACGAGCACCTGGAGAAGGAGGGCGTGGCGCGGGTGATGTGGCCCGACCGCGTCCAGTTCGTCTGGCAACTGCCCAAGAACTCGCTCGGCAAGGTGATCCGCCAGCCCTTGCGCGAGCGACTGGAAACCGCTCCGGTCCCACGGGCGTGAGCGGCATCGGCACCGAAGCCGGACAGGTCACGGCCGGACCGGCGACCGGCGGACGGGCCCGGACGTCCGCGCTGGTCCTGATATCGGCCGCCCAGCTGATGCTCCTGCTCGACTCCACCATCGTGAACGTCGCGCTCCCCGCCATCCAGGAGTCGCTGGGCATCCACGGGGCGGAACTCGAGTGGGTCGTCAGCGGCTACTCACTGGCCTTCGGCGGGCTGCTGCTCCTCGGCGGCCGCGCGGGCGACATCCTCGGCCGGCGCAGGGTGTTCACCGCCGGACTCGCCCTGTTCACCGCCGCATCCCTGCTCGGCGGCTTCGCCTCCGAACCATGGATGCTGCTCGTCAGCAGAGCCGCCCAGGGCGTCGGCGCGGCGGCCGCCTCCCCCGCAGCCCTCTCCCTGATCGCCACGACCTTCCCCGAGGGCCGCGAACGCAACCGGGCCATCGGCATCTACACGGCCGCAGCCACCTCCGGCGGCGGCGTCGGCCTCCTGGCCGGCGGCCTCATCACCACCTACCTGTCGTGGCGATGGATCCTCTTCGTGAACGTTCCCGTCGGCACGCTCATGATCGCCCTGGCATGGAAGCTGCTCCCGGAGACCGAACGCAGCCGCAAACGGCTCGACCTGCCCGGCGCCCTCACCGGCACCCTCGGGATCACGCTGCTGGTGTACGGGCTGATCAACGCCGCCACCGACGAGACGGGCCGGCAGCACTGGGCCGACCCCGACGTCCTGCTGACGCTCGCCGCCTCGGCACTGCTCATCGCCGCCTTCGCACGCATCGAGCGCCGCGCCGCCCATCCGCTCGTCCCGCTGCGCATCCTCACCGACCGCGCCCGCGCCGGCACCTACCTCATCCTCACCCTGTCGAGCACCGCCATGTTCGGCATCTTCTTCTTCCTCACCCTCTTCCTCCAACAGGTGTGGAACTACACGCCGTTGAAGACCGCCCTGGGATACCTCCCGCTGACCTGCCTGCTGATGTACAGCACGAGTCTCGGCGGACGGCTGCTCGGCACGCTCAGCGCCCGCACCCTCGTCCCCGGCGGCCTCACGATCGCCGCGGCCGGCATGTTCTGGCTCTCGCGCATCGGCGACTCCGCCGGCTACTGGACCGGCCTGCTGCCGCCCACGATCCTCACCTACCTCGGCCTCGGCGTCATCAGCGTCCCGCTCACCGCCGCCGCCCTGTCCGGCATCTCCGCCGAGGACTCGGGTATCGCCTCCGGGCTGTTCAGCACCGCGCGCCAGGTCGGCGGCGCCACCGGCCTCGCCGTCCTGGGCACGGTGGTCTGGGCCTCGGCCGCGCACTCCTCGCTCTCGGTGGCGGCAGGCCACGGATTCGCCGTCGCCGGCGCGGCGGCCGCAGTCGCCGCCCTCGTGGCGCTCGCGACGGTCCCCCGCGTACGGAAGGAGCCCGGCGCATGAGCGAGACGAGCGACTTCCTCGTCCTCGGCGGAGGCATCGCCGGCGCCGCGGCGAGCCACCACCTGGCCGAGCACGGCCGGGTGACCCTGCTCGAGGCGGAGCCCCGGCCCGGCCTGCACTCCACGGCCCTGTCCGCAGGCCTGTTCTCCGAGTACTACGGCAACCGGGCCGTCCGCACCCTCACCACCGCGTCCCGGCCCTTCTACGAGGAGGCAGGCCTGCTCCGCCCCCGCGGGGTCCTGGCCCTGGCGCCCCCCGGCACCGGCAGCGCCTTCGAACAGGCCCTGCGCTCCGGAGCCGAAGCCCCCGAGGGCGTCGCCGAACTGGAACCGGACGAGGCACTGCGGCTCTGCCCGATCGTGCGGCCGGGCTTCGAACGCGCCCTGCTGCGCCGCGGCGCCTGTGACGTCGACGTCGCGGGCGCCCACCGGCTGCTGCTGCGCCGCGGCCGGGTGGTGACCGACGCCCGGGTCACCGCGCTGAGTCGCAACGGCGGCGGCTGGGTCGCCGAGACCACTGCCGGCCGCTTCACCGCCCCGGTCGTCGTGAACGCGGCAGGCGCCTGGGCCGACGCGATCGCCGTACTCGCCGGCGTCGCCCCGCAGGGCATGGTCCCCCTGCGCCGCACCGCCGCCGTGGTGGCGCCCCCGGACGGGCACGACATCAGCGGCTGGCCGATGATCACCGACATCGCCGGGACCTACTACGCCCGGCCCGAAGCCGGCGGCCTGCTGCTGAGCCCCGCCGACGCCGCCCCGATGCCGCCCGGCCCCGTCCACGCCGACCCCGCGGACATCGCCACAGCCCTCACCCGGTTCGAACGGGCCACCACCGTCCCGGCCGGACCGGTCCGCCGCAGCTGGGCCGGGCTGCGCACCTCCACCCCCGACGACACCCCCGTCATCGGCGAAGCGGCCGGTGCGCCGGGGTTCTTCTGGCTCGCCGCCCTCGGCGGATACGGAGTGCAGTCCGCCCCCGCCGCAGGTCTGCTCCTCGCCCACCTCGTCACCGGAACCACCACGCCACCACCACTCTCGGCGGTCACCGCGGCCCTCGCGCCGGACCGGACCGCCCGGATCTGAGGGACGACGCATGGGGAACACCACGGGCACATCCCGGCGGCAGGACGACCCGGCCGTCAGAGCACGCGTCCTGGGAGCCCAGGCCGGCCAATCGGTCGACCACGGTCCGTACCGGCCGGTGAGCGCGCTGTTCGAGGCCCAGGCCGACCGGACACCGGACCGTCCGGCGCTCTCGTACCGCGGGACCACCGTGAGCTACCGCGAACTCGACGAGCTGGCCAACGGTCTGGCCCTCCGGCTGCGCGCGGCCGGGGTTCAGCGCGGCGACCTGCTGCCGGTGTTCGTCCCCAACAGCCTCGAACTGCCCCTGTGCATGCTGGCCTTGATGAAGCTCGGCGTCGCCTTCGCCCCCTGCGACCCCGCCTGGCCCGCCGAGCGGATCCAGGCCGTGCACTCCCTGCTGAGACCCCGGATCACCCTGGTCACCGGAAATTCCGGGCTGCCCGGCCTGGTCGTGGACCGGGACCACGTCACGCCCGTGCCGGAACGCCCGGGGCAGCCCCCCGGCCCGAACGAGCCCGCGTACGGCATCTTCACCTCCGGCACCACGGGCACCCCGAAGTGCGCGGTCAACGTGCACCGCGGACTGACCAACCGCTTCCGTTTCATGACCCGTCACATGCGCGCCGACGGCTCCGAAGTCGTGCTCCAGAACAGCAAGCACACCTTCGACTCCGCCATCTGGCAGCTGCTGTGGCCGCTGACCACCGGCGGGCACAGCGTCATCCCGGAACAGGGCGAGTTCCTGGACCTGGAGCGAACGGTCGCAACCATCGCCGAACACCGGGTCACCATCACCGACTTCGTTCCCGCCACCCTGGCCTCCCTGGTGGCACTGCTGGACAACGATCCCGCAGCAGTCCCCGCGGTGTCCTCGCTGCGCCATCTCGTGGTGGGCGGCGAGGAGATCGTCCCGCACTCCGTCCACCGACTGCGCGAACTCGTACCGGGAGTGGCGGTCAGCAACGGCTACGGGCCGTCCGAGACCTCGATCGGCATGGTCTTCCACCCGGTCGACACGGCCGACGGCGACCACATCCCGCTGGGCCGTCCCATCGACAACTGCTACGCGGTCGTACTCACCGACGACCTCGGGCTGCTGCCGCCCGGGGAAGTCGGGGAGATCGTCATCGGCGGTGCCTGTCTGGGCACCGGCTACTTCGCGGACGCCGGACAGACCGCGCGGGCCTTCGTCCCCAACCCGTTCCCCGAGATACCCGGCAACCGCCTCTACCGCACCGGCGACCTCGGCTGGTTCGACGACCGCGGCGACCTCCGCTTCGCCGGCCGGCTCGACCAGCAGGTGAAGATCGACGGCGTCCGCATCGAACTGCTCGAGCTCGAGGCCGTGGCCGAAGGCGCCGACGGCGTGCAGCAGGCCAAGGCCCTGGCCGTGCGCGTCGGGGGGCGCAACCGCCTCGCCGTCGTCGCGGCCGGCACCGTCGAAGCCGGTGAACTGCGCGACCACCTGGTCTCCCGCCTTCCGCGCACCAGCATGCCGCAGCACTGCCTGGTGGTGCCGGCGCTGCCGCTCACCGACAACGGAAAGGCCGACCTGCGGGCCCTCGAGGCGCTGGTCCTGCGGGAGCTCGCCGCCCCCAGGGCACCGGCAACCGTCACCGGCCCGCTGCCGGTGCGCATCGCCGACGTGCTGCGCGAGACGCTCGGACTGTCCGCGTACGGCGTGGACGACGCCTTCCTCGACCGCGGCGGCGACTCGCTCTCCGGTCTGACGGCCGTCTTCCGGATGCGCGAACTCCTCGGTGTCCGGGTCGGCGTCCAGGACCTGTACACGTGTCAGACCCCGTCGAGGCTCGCAGCTCTGCTGACCGGCACCGGGGCGGGCACCGACGGGGATCATCGGCCCGGGGCCGATGTCGCCGCTCTGATGGAAAGCGACGCCGCACTGGCCGACGGCCTTCCCGTCCTCGCTGCCGGCTGGACTCCCGGCCCGCAGCCCGCAACGGTGCTGCTCACCGGAGCCACCGGGTTCGTCGGCTCCCGGATCCTGCACCGGCTGCTCACCGCGACCGGGGCGCGGGTGGTCTGCCTCGTCCGCGCGGCCGACGACCGGGATGCCCGGCAACGAGTCCGACACGCCCTGGACGTACTGCGGTTGCCCGTCGATGAGGGTGCGGGCCGGCTGGACGCGCGTGCCGGGGACCTCGGCGCCGAGCGGTTCGGGCTGGGGACCGCCGACTGGGAGAAGCTCGCCGCGGACTGCGACGCCGTCGTGCACGCCGGGGCCCTGGTCAACTTCCTGCTGGACTACGGCGAGCACCGGGCGGCCAACGTCCTCGGCACCGCGGAAGTCCTTCGCTTCTCCCTGGCCGGCCGGATCAAGCCGCTGCACCACGTCTCCACGCTGGGCGTGCTCGACCGGCATGCCGCGGCCACCGGCGAACGGCTCGCCGAGGACACCGACCCGCACCGGATACTGCCGCCGCTCAGCGGCTACAGCAGGTCCAAGTGGGTCGCCGAACGGCTCCTCACCGGAGCCCGCGAGCAGGGCGCGCCGGTGACCGTCCACCGGCTCGGCGAGGTGATGCCGGCGGCCGACAACGGCGTCCCCAACGACAAGGCCCTCACTCACCTGTTGCTCGGCGTCTTCCACCGGCTCGGCGTGTGCCCGGACGTGCCGATGCGCTCGGACTACACCCCCGTCGACGAGGTCGCCGTCCGCATCGTCACCGCCCTCGAGCACCACGTCCAGGGTGTGTTCAACGTCTTCCACCGGCAGAGCACCGACTTCCGCGACGTCCTCGTCCGGGGCGGGGTCGCCCTCACTCCGGTTCCCGAAGGCGACTTCCTCGACCGGCTGCGCGCCGACGCCCTGGCCCGCCCGGGCCGGTCGGGTGCGCTGCTGGGGCTGCTGCAGCGGGCGCCCCTGCGCGACCTGCTCAGCGACAACCCGGCACTGTTCGCCAGGAAGGGACTCGACGCGTTCGACCGGCGGCACGGATTCACCGACGGACCACTGGACGCGGCCATCACCGCGTACGTGCGCACGCTGGAGGCGTGCTGACGATCCCGGGCCGGGTTCCCGGCCCGCGGATTTTCAGGGCGCCCCCGGGGCGACAGGAGAGAAGGAGAAGCGGTGCAGTACCGAAAGATGGGCCGTCTCGGCTGGGAAGTCAGCGAGATCGGCTACGGCATGTGGGGCATCGGCGGCGGCCCGGGCGGCTTCACCGGCTGGGACTACGACGTCGCCCCGGACTGCCTGAACCTGGCCGTCGAGCAGGGGTGCACGTTCTTCGACACCGCCTGGGTCTACGGCCGCGGGGTCAGCGAGCGGATGCTGGGCTCGCTGCTGCGCGAGCACCCCGGCCGCAAGCTGTACGTCGCCACCAAGGTGCCGCCGAAGAACCGCGAGTGGCCGCCGCGCCCCGAGGACACCCTGGGCGACGTCTTCCCCGCCGACCACATCCGCGAATACGTCGAACTCAGCCTGGAGAACCTCGGCGTCGACCGGATCGACCTGCTCCAGTTCCATGTGTGGGAGGACCGCTGGGCCTCCGACGAGCGGTGGCAGCGCGTCGTCGCCGACCTGAAGTCCGAGGGCCTGATCGACGGCTTCGGGATCAGCGTCAACCGCTGGGAGCCGGCCAACTGCCTCGCCGCGATCGACACCGGCCTGGTCGACGTCATCCAGGTCATCTACAACATCTTCGACCAGGCGCCCGAGGACGAACTGTTCGAGCGGGCGCAGCGCGACGGCATCGGCATCATCGCGCGGGTTCCCTTCGACGAGGGAGGTCTGACGGGCAGACTCACCGCGGACACCGTCTTCCCCGAAGAGGACTGGCGGGCCACGTACTTCGGACCGGAGAACCTGGGCCCGACGGTCGAGCGCGCCCGGCGGCTCGAGCGGATCCTGCCCGAGGGCATGACCCTGCCCGAGCTGGCGCTGCGGTTCATCCTGCACCACCCTGCGGTGAGCACCGTCATTCCGGGCATGCGCCGGCCCGAGCACGCACGTGCCAACCTCGCCGTCTCCGACGGGGTTGCGCTGGACCCGGCGCTGCTGGCGGAGCTGCGGGCGCACCGCTGGGACCGGATGCCGACGGCGTGGTCGATGTGACCGTCATCGCGATGTGGGCGCATCCGCGCTCGGTGTCGACCGCGTTCCTGCGCATGATGATCGAGCGCGGCGACATGACGGTGGTGCACGAACCCCTGGTGACACTCACGGACTTCGGCGAGACGACCGTGAACGCCGGGGCGGACGCGGATGACGGCGGTGAACCGGTCACCGTCCGCACCCCCGGTGAACTCTTCGCCCTGTTCGGGAAGTTGGCCGAGGAGCGACCGGTGTTCTTCAAGGACACCGTCGAGTACCGCTACCAGTACCTGTTCGACCATCCCGAGACCGTCGCCGGGATGACGCACACCTTCATCGTCCGGGAACCGGCCGCCGCCATCGCCTCGCACCACGCGGTGAAGCCCGAGGTGACCTGCCCGGAGATCGGTTACGAGCACCAGTACGACCTGTTCCGTCACGTCCAGGACGTCACGGGACGCCGTCCCGTCGTGGTGTCGGCCGAGCGGCTGCTGGCGGACCCCGTCGGTGTGGTTTCCCGGTACTGCACGGAGACCGGCCTGCCGTTCGTTCCGGAGGCGCTGCAGTGGCAGCCCGAGGACCGGGCGGAGTTCCGGCTCACCCGCAAATGGCACGTGGACGCGATCGCCAGCTCGGGCTTCCGGGCCCCGGAGAAGGAGTACGCCGCCACCGTCGAGAACGACGAACGGCTGCGCTCCTACCTCGAGCATCACCGCCCCTTCTACGACCTGCTCGTCGAGCACGCGCTCTGAGGCGCGCCGTTAAGGAGATGCGCATGACGAACCAGTCCCCGGGCGAGCAGTTCGCCCAGGCCTACGCCAAGGACGGCGAGCGGGCCGAGGTGCACTTCGACTACACCATCACCGACGCCTTCCAGCCCGGCAAGGAACGGCCCCGCTGGACCGTGCGGAACCTGTTCAACAAGCGCCGTGTCGACCCCGGGGCCGGGAGCGTGCGCACCTGGTGCGAGACCCGGCCCGCGGACGGCGAGGCGGAGCGGGTCGCGGAATCCGGCCTGCGCCGGGAGGCCGCCTTCCGCTTCGGCATGGCCGAGTTCCCCGTCGAGCCGATCCAGGGCTGGGTGCAGTTGCCGCCGGAACTCGCCGACGACGCCGAGGCCCTGGCCCGGTTCATCGACCGGCGGTTGCTGGTCCGGCTGGCGACCGCCGAGAACCAGGCCCTCTCCATCGGCCCCAACGGCGTGGTCAGCCACCCCGAGGTCGCCACGCTGCCGTACACCGGCACGTACACGGAGGGTCTGCTGGCCGCCTGCGACCAGATCGAGCAGACGGGCGCCACGGCCCACGCGATGATCATCAATCCGTACGACTACTACACCTGTCTCATGACGTCCGGCAGCGTGATGGACGAGTTCGCACGGAACGAGGTGAAGATCTGCCGCACGCGGATGATCGAGCCGGGCTGTGCCCTGGTGGGCGACTTCTCGGTGGCTGCCCAGCTCCTGGATGCCGAGCGCTCGGTGATCCGGATCGCCGAGCCTCCGGAGGGCACCTTCGCCGAGCCCGGTATCGCCGTGTGCGCGCAGGTGCACGAGGGTGTGGCGATCAACCTGCCCACGCACTTCTTCTTCTCGGCGCCCGCCTGACGGCCGGCCGGTACCGCGTCGCGGACGGTTGCGCACCGTCTGCGGCGCGGCGCCGCGTCAACGGGTGACGACCAGCGGGCTGTCCGCTCCCCGGCGCAGCGCCTCCTCCAGCAGCAGCTGGGCGGCCAGTCCGTCGTCGAACCCGGCCATGTCCCAGGCCGCGGGTCCGGCGGCCGTCTCGGCCAGGATGCGGTCGTACGGGTTCATGGCGTCACCGGGGAACGTCCGGGTCTCTCTCCGGGCATCGGGGCCTGCGCAGAGCGTCAGGGTCGCAGCACCGCCGTTCGGGTCCGCCTCCACCACCGCGGTGGCCGCCGTGCCCTGCACGGCGACGCGGATGGTCCGGTAGCCCGTGCACACCCGGGAGACGAACACCCGGGCGCGGCGGGCCGTTCCGGAGTCGATCAGCCCGACGTCGGCGATGTCCTCGCTCTCGCAGTCGACGATCTCACCGTCCGTCAGGGTGCGCTTGGGAGCTGTGATCAGGGCCCGCGCCGACTCGACCCCCCAGTTGCCGGGGAGCATCCAGCGCAGCACGTCGAACATGTGGACCCCGAGATCGGCGAGTGCCCCGGCGCCGCCGGCCGCGCGGTGGTGCCGCCAGCGCCAGCGGGTGGCGTCCCCCGCCATGAAGTCGTGCTGGAACTCGAGGTCGACGGTGAACACCGTGCCCAGTTCCCCGCCGGCGCACAGGTCGCGCAGGGCACGCAGCGCCGGGTTGCCCCGCCATTGGAAGCACACCACGGCCCGGCCGGTGCTCGCCCGGGCACGCTCCGCGAGCCGGGCTGCCGTGGCCGCGTCGTGTGCCAGCGGCTTGTCGGTGACGACCAGGACGCCCGCGTCGAGTCCGGCATTGAGCAGGTCCTCGCGGGCGTCGGGCGGTACGGCGACGGCCAGCGCGTCCACGTCCCCATTCGCGAGGACGGCGGGGACGTCGTCGCTGATCCGCGGGACCTTCCACTGGTCCGCGATCTCCCGCGCCCGCTCCGCGTCGCTGCGGTAGCAGAGCGTGGAGACCCGGGCCGCTTCGCAGTCCGTGAGCCAGCGCAGATGCGTCTGGCCCCAGCGAGTTCCGGCAACGGCGAAACGCACGGCATACCCCCCGATCGGTGTCGTGACCGTCGCGCAGACTACAGCGTCCGGGCCGTTCCGGCGACGGTGCGGGGGATGTACGCGCACGGACGGCGAGAGGCCCGCCCCCCGAAGGGGACGGGCCTCTCGTCGGCTCATGCCGTTCCGGGTGAGGTCACCCGGTGGACACGATGCTCAGCTCTGGCCGCCGGCGAGCTTCTCGCGCAGCGCGGCAAGCGCCTCGTCCGACGCCAGGGCGCCGGAGTTGTCCTGCGACTCCGAGGAGTACGAGCCGCCGCCACCGCCGGCGTTGCCACCCGCGCTCGGCGCGGACGGGGCGGCAGCGCCCTCGGCCGCAGCCTGCTCGTCGGCCTCGCGGGACTTGATGACCTGCGCCTGGTGCTGCTCGAAGCGGACCTGCGCCTCGGCGTACTGGCGCTCCCACTCCTCGCGCTGCTTCTCGTAGCCCTCGAGCCAGTCGTTGGCCTCGGGGTCGAAGCCCTCGGGGTAGATGTAGTTGCCCTGGTCGTCGTAGGACGCGGCCATGCCGTACAGGGTCGGGTCGAACTCGACCGCGGACGGGTCGGCACCGAAGGACTCATTGGCCTGCTTCAGCGAGAGGCTGATGCGGCGGCGCTCGAGGTCGATGTCGATGACCTTGACGAAGATCTCGTCGTTGACCTGGACGACCTGCTCCGGCACCTCGACGTGGCGCTCGGCCAGTTCGGAGATGTGGACCAGGCCCTCGATGCCCTCGTCGACGCGGACGAACGCACCGAACGGAACGAGCTTCGTGACCTTACCCGGGACGACCTGACCGATCTGGTGGGTCCGGGCGAACTGCTGCCACGGGTCCTCCTGCGTCGCCTTGAGCGACAGGGAGACGCGCTCGCGGTCCATGTCGACGTCCAGGACCTCGACGGTGACCTCCTGGCCGACCTCGACGACCTCGGACGGGTGGTCGATGTGCTTCCAGGACAGCTCGGAGACGTGCACCAGACCGTCGACGCCGCCGAGGTCCACGAACGCACCGAAGTTGACGATCGAGGAGACGACGCCGGAGCGGACCTGACCCTTCTGCAGGGTGGTGAGGAAGGTCTGACGGACCTCGCTCTGGGTCTGCTCGAGCCAGGCGCGGCGGGACAGGACCACGTTGTTGCGGTTCTTGTCCAGCTCGATGATCTTCGCCTCGAGCTCCTTGCCCACGTAGGGCTGGAGGTCGCGGACGCGGCGCATCTCGACGAGCGACGCCGGGAGGAAGCCACGGAGGCCGATGTCGAGGATGAGACCACCCTTGACGACCTCGATGACCGTACCGGTGACGATCCCGTCCTCTTCCTTGATCTTCTCGATGGTGCCCCAGGCACGCTCGTACTGGGCGCGCTTCTTCGAGAGGATCAGGCGGCCTTCCTTGTCCTCCTTCTGGAGAACCAGGGCCTCGATCTCGTCGCCGACGGCCACGACCTCGTTGGGGTCGACGTCGTGCTTGATCGAAAGCTCGCGGGAAGGGATGACGCCTTCGGTCTTGTAACCGATATCGAGCAGGACCTCGTCCCGGTCGACCTTCACGATGACGCCGTCGACGATGTCGCCGTCGTTGAAGTACTTGATCGTCTCGTCGATCGCGGCGAGGAAGGCTTCCTCGTTACCGATGTCGTTGACCGCAACCTGGGTCGGGGTGGCGGTGGTCTCGGTGCTGCTCGTCATGTGGGAAAGGGCTCCGGTACGGACAGTGAGTCGTAGGTACTGCTACGCCGGGAGCCCGTATCGCAACCGCCGAAGCCGGACAGCGTGAGAGGCGTGGATCTTGCCGATCTTTCCCTGGGGAAACCCGCAAGCGCCTCGATTACCGAGGGGCATACAACAGATGCGAGCGCGACCTGCTCTGTCTGAGGCGCGCAGGCCCGCAGCGCAACTTGTAGCATACGGGGGCAGCCGGGCATGCGCAATGCACGAAGGCGTCATACGGCACAGAGCCGTCATACCCGGCACATCTTCCGTGCGACGGGGCCGCACGCCGACATCCTTCCCGGTCGCGCCGCAGCGGCACGTCCGGCCAACAGGTCCGGACCGAAGAGTACGACGACGGGCACGATGAACCAAGAGGACGAACCGGAAGCAACCCGGCGGGCCACCACCGGATCCGAGACCACCCGCGCCAGCCGCGGCTGGTGGGACGGCAACGCCGACGACTACCAAGCGGAGCACGGCGCCTTCCTCGGCGACGACCGCTTCGTCTGGGGACCCGAGGGACTGGACGAGGAGGTCGCCGGACTCCTCGGGGACCCCGCCGACCTCAAGGGGTGCGACATCCTCGAGATCGGTGCCGGCGCCGCCCAGTGCTCCCGCTGGCTGGCCGCCCGCGGCGCACGGCCCGTCGCCCTCGACCTCTCCCACCGGCAACTCCAGCACGCCCTGCGCATCGGCGGCCCCCTCCCCCTGGTCGAGGCCGACGCCTGCGCCCTGCCGTTCGCCGCGGAATCGTTCGACCTCGCCTGCTCCGCCTACGGAGCGGTCCCCTTCGTCGCAGACCCGGTGCAGGTCATGCGGGAGGTGCGGCGTGTGCTGCGCCCCGGGGGGCGCTGGGTCTTCTCCGTGACCCACCCGATCCGCTGGGCCTTCCCCGACGAACCGGGACCGGAGGGACTCTCCGTCAGCGGCTCCTACTTCGACCGCACCCCCTACGTCGAACAGGACGACTCCGGACGGGCCGTCTACGTCGAGCACCACCGCACGATCGGCGACCGCGTCCGCGACATCGCCGCCGCCGGCTTCCGCCTCGTGGACCTCGTCGAGCCCGAGTGGCCGCACTGGAACACCCAGGAGTGGGGCGGCTGGTCCCCGCTGCGCGGCCACCTCATCCCCGGCACCGCGATCTTCGTCTGCGTCCGCGACTGAGCGGCGGGCTTGCGCGCAGGCCCGCCCTCCCGGTCCCAGGGGGCCGATACGAGGCGGGGACGGTCCTCACGGCCCGCTGACATGACGACGCGAGCCGGGGACCGTCCTCGATCGGAGGCCGGGAAACGCCCATCTCTGCGGCCACATGCGCAACCGGGCGGCCGGAATCGACACGATCGACCGGGAGGCGCCTGCCGAAGGGGGTCGGGCGACATTACGGCGAGGCACGAGGGCCCTTCTGGTCGCCGGTGCAGATGTCGCAATCCCACCAGGCCAGAAGGCCCTCGCCCATTTCAGGATCACACCTCAGTGATCGCAGTCACCAACCTCCGTGGACAGAAAACCTGGACAGCTCCACCACACCGGAGCCCTTCGCCACGATCAAGAACCGCGAGCGTCAACAACGCTCATGAGCAAGACAGCTAGCCGGCCGTCCTCCGCAGTTCACGGACCTCCCCTTCACCTCCGAGCATGCCTTCCGACTGCTCGTAGTGGGAGAGGGCGAGACCGAGGCCGAAGAAGGTGGGTGCCCACTCGCCGACGAAGATCCCCCACCGGTCGGCACGAGCAACGTTCGCGCCGGGTTCCACCTTGAGGGACCCGAACCAGAAGGCGACGGAAAGCCCGATGGAGGCCATGGCTGCCAGATAGGCGTGCTCGCTGCGGAGGCCCACGTCATGAAGCTTCTTGATGACCATGGTGATGCCCTTCAGGGAGACAACAACTCCCGACGAAGTGCCCGGCAATCACCGAAATACACCGAATCGGGAAACGTCGTTGTTCGTGTCGCCGTGAGCGGCCCGGCAAGGTCGCGGAGCGGCGCACGCCGGCGCTCGCTCCCCGACCGCGGGACACTGCTGCCCGAGGTGACGGGCCGAGGGTCTCCCCACGGGCTTTGCCGTGCAGGAGGGCGAGCCCGCCCGTGAGGCCGTGACCGGCCCCCGCCGCCGTCCCCTCCCCCCGCGTTTCCCACGCCGCTCGTGGTGACCCCGTGCTCCACCCGGACGAGGAGTACCTGGATGCGACACTGACCCGATGCGCCCCGCCTGGCTCGACCTGCCCGTACGCACCGCGCTTCCCGCGCTCACGGACGCCCTCGGCGAGCACGGGAGCGCCGTGCTCGCCGCACCGCCCGGCACCGGCAAAACGACCCTCGTCCCGCTCGCGCTGGCCGGACTCGTCCCACCCGCGGACGGTCCCCCGCGCAGGGTCGTCGTCGCCGAGCCCCGGCGCATGGCGGCACGGGCGGCGGCCCGGCGCATGGCCTGGCTGCTCGAGGAGGACATCAACGGACGGGACGGCACGGGCAGCGGCCGGATCGGCTACACCGTGCGCGGCGAACGCCGCGCCGGGCCGCGCACTCTCGTCGAGGTCGTCACCACCGGGGTCCTGCTGCAGCGCCTCCAACGCGACCCCGAACTGCCCGGCGTCGACGCCGTCCTCATCGACGAATGCCACGAACGCCACCTGGACGCCGACACGGCCGCCGCCTTCCTGCTCGACATACGCGCCGCGCTCCGGCCCGACCTGCGGCTGATCGCCGCCTCCGCCACCACCGACGCCGACGCCTGGGCCCGCCTGCTCGCCGCCCCCGGCGCAGCCGGACCCGCACCGGTCGTACGGGCCGACGACGCCCTGCACCCCGTCGACGTCCGGTACGCACCCCCACCGCGGCCGGTGCGCCCGCCGCACGGCATGCACGTCGACCCCGCGCTCCTCGGCCACGTCGCCGCCACCGTCCGCAGCGCCCTGCACCGCGACGACGGCGACCTGCTCTGCTTCCTGCCCGGCGTGGGCGAGATCGGCCGGGTCGCCGGTCTGCTCGACGGTGTCGACGCCGAGGTGCTGCAACTCCACGGACGGGTGCCCGGGCCGGCGCAGGACGCGGTACTGCGCGGGGGCGGAGGGCGGCGGCGCGTGATCCTCTCGACCTCCGTCGCCGAGTCCAGCCTGACCGTGCCGGGAGCGCGGTTGGTGGTCGACGCCGGACTCTCCCGGGAACCGCGCACCGATCACGCCCGGGGCCTCGGCGCCCTGACCACCGTGCGCTCGTCGGCCGCCACCGCCGGACAGCGCACCGGACGGGCCGGGCGTGAAGCGCCCGGCGTCGCCTACCGATGCTGGGCTCACTCCGAGGACGCCGCGCGGCCCCGGTGGCCGGCACCCGAGATCACCGTTGCGGACCTGACGCCCTTCGCCCTGCAGGCCGCCTGCTGGGGTGACCCCGACGCCTCCTCACTGGCCCTGCTCGACGCCCCGCCGGCCGGAGCCCTGGCCGCGGCCCGGGAGGTGCTGCGAGCCGTCGGCGCGGTCGACTCCCACGGCCGGGTCACCGAACGCGGCACCCGGCTCGCCCGGCTCGGCCTGCACCCGCGGCTCGGACGGGCCCTGGTCGACGGCGCCGCACAGCTCGGACCGCGCCGTGCCGCGGAGGTGGTCGCCCTGCTGTCGGAGGAACCTCCGCGCAACTACGGCGACGACCTGGCAGGAGCATGGCGCAGCGCAAGGCGCGGTGGCGACGGCTACGCCGCCCGCTGGGCAGCCGAGACCCGCCGGCTCCGGCGGGCCCTGGAAGCCTCCGGGTCCACGGGGCCCGCACCGGGCACGGCGCCGAGCGACGACGCCGCGGCGGGTCTCGTCGCCGCCCTCGCCCACCCCGAACGGATCGCCCGCCGCCGCACCGCCGGCGCCTTCCTCATGGCCTCGGGCACGGCGGCGCAGCTCGGCGACGGCTCACGGCTCGGTGCCTCCGAGTGGCTGGCGGTGGCCGTCGCGGACCGTCCGGTGACGGCCGGCTCGGCCCGGGTCCGGCTGGCCGCCGTCATCGACGAGGCCACCGCTCGGACAGCGGGGGCGCCCCTGCACGCGTCGGGTGAGGAGGTGGGCTGGTCCGCCGAACGCGGTGACGTCACGGCACGGCACGTGGAGCGGATCGGTGCCGTCGAGCTGGCGGTGCGGCCACTGACCGCGCCCGATCCGGCGCTGGTGCGCGGGGCTCTGCTGGAGGGACTGCGCCGCGAGGGGCTCGGACTGCTGCGCTGGACCCGGGATGCGGCGGACCTGCGCCGGCGGATGGCTTTCCTGCACCGGGAGTTGGGCGAGCCCTGGCCGGACGTGTCCGACGCGGCGCTGCTGGACCGGGCGCCCGAGTGGCTGGGCCCCGAACTGGCGACGGCCCGGCGCCGCGCCGATCTGGAGCGGGTGGACGCCGGACAGGTCCTGGTGCGGCTGCTGCCCTGGGCCTGCGGCGAAGCAGCGAGGTTCGACGAACTGGCGCCGGAGCGCCTCCAGGTCCCCAGCGGGTCGCGGATCCGCCTGGACTACAGCGGGGAACGGCCGGTTCTGGCCGTGAAGTTGCAGGAGCTGTTCGGGTTGCAGGAGACCCCGCGGATCGCCGACGGCGCCGTGCCGCTGCTCGTCCATCTGCTGTCCCCGGCGGGGCGGCCCGCGGCCGTCACCTCCGACCTGGCCTCCTTCTGGCGGGAGGGCTACCGGTCGGTGCGCTCCGAGCTGCGCGGGCGCTACCCCAAGCACCCGTGGCCGGAGGACCCCGCGGCGGCCGAGCCGACCCGGCACACGAAGGCGCGGACGGGACGCGGTTGAGGGGGCAGCGGGGCGGCTGACGGGGCGCGGAAAAACAACGTTGCCCTGCCGGGGGCGGGTCCGGCAGGGCAACGCTGTTCGTTCAGCAGGGGCGGTTATTCGGCGGATGCCGTCTCGGTGACCGTCACCGGGATGTTCACCGGGTCGGCACCGGGGGCGGTGAGCTGGAGGGTGTAGCTGACCGAGTCGCTGGACGGCTTGGTGGCGGGGCTGCCATCCGTGCCATCGCTGGTGTGGATCGCCGGGAGCTTCAGCACGCCGTTCTCGTCGGTGGTGAGCTCCAGGGACCGGACAGGATTGCCCTGCGCGTCCTCGAAGTACGGCGTCGCCTGATCGGCGACGAGGACGTCGTTCTGGAGCAGCTTCGCGGTCACCCCGAGGTCCGGGACCGCGATGTCCTTGTAGGTGGCCTTGACAGTCCCCGGGTCCGCGATGGTCCCGCCGGCCTCGACCGCGAGATCGCCCCCCGTGCGGACGACCTTCTCGGCGCTCGTCGGTGCCTTGGCGGTCGCCTTGAAGTACACGGGCTGGACGTTGGGCGCCGAGGCCCGGACGGTGAAGGATCCCGCCTTGCCGCGTGCCACCAGGTCGGGTGCGGTCGCCTTGCCGTCCTCGCCGGTGACGACGGTCCTGACGGTCGCTCCGCCGGGGAACTGGGCTCCGGTCCCGCCGGTGTCCTGGATCCGGAACGTCACGGGCACGCCCGCCCTGGGCTCGCCCTCGGAGTCCTTGGCCTTCACGGTCATCGGCTCGGAGAACAGGTCGCCGAGGACAGCCGAAACGTCGACGCCCGTGACCGCCTCGATGGCCTTCAGCACGACCTGGACGGGGTCCTCGTCGGAGGAACCGCCGCCGCCCGGCGCGGCCGGCTCGTCCGACACGGGGTCGCCGCCCGGAGCTTCGAGGCTTCCTTCCGGCGAGTCGCCGGACGGCTTCGCGTCGTCGTCGCTCCCGCTCCGGGTCTCGTTCTTCGTGCCGCCCTTGCCCCCACCGGGCGCCCCTCCTGCGCCCGGCGTGCCGCCGCTGTCCGGGATCTCGTGGGTGCCCTTGCGGTAGAACTCCAGCCAGGACAGGACGGTTCGCAGGTACTGCTGCGAGTGGTTGTAGCCGAGGATGGCCCGGTGCAGCTGGGCGTCGACGGACAGGTCCCGTCCGCCCGCGCACAGATAGCGGCCGGCGGCGAGCGCCGCGTCGTACACGTTGTTGGGGTCCCGCTCGCCGTCACCGTTGCCGTCGGCGCCCCAGGTCGCCCAGGTCGACGGGATGAACTGCATGGGGCCCACGGCACGGTCGTGCGTGGTGTCCCCGTCGTACGCACCGTTGTCGGTGTCGGTGATCCGGGCGAACCCGTTGCCGTTCAACTGCGGGCCCAGGATGGGCTTCAGCGTGGTGCCCTCCGAGTCGACCGCTCCCCCGCGGGCCTGCCCCGACTCGACCTTGCCGATGGCGGCCAGCAGTTCCCACTCCAGGTTGCAGCCCGGCCGGCTGCGGCGCAGTTCCGCCTCCGCCTTCTTGTACGCGGCCAGCACGCTCGCGGGTATGCCGGACTGGGCCGCCACCGGGCCACTCGGCAGGTCTATCGAACTCTCGGGCTTTCCCGGGGTGTTGAGCGGAGGCAACTCCGTGCGGTACGACGAACCGCCGTCGATCGGAGTGTCCTCCGAAGGCGCCCCCGTGCGATTCCGCTGGGTGACCAGCTCCTCCGGCGCCTGAGAGGCCGTGAGTGCGGCCATCGCAACCGCTGCCACAGCCGTGGTCGCCGCTCCTCTGCGCAGTCGTCGGCCGAGTTGCGCTGCCATACAGCTGTCCTCCCCAAGGATCGGGTACCCGCCCTGCCCGCAGGATCGCCACCGCAGGCGTCTCGAGGCGACCCTACGGCAACATTCCGCCCGCCGACACCGTCCCTTGACCACCTTTCACGGCGTGGACGGGAACGGCGGACACCCCGCCGCGCCATGCGAATCCCCCCTGCGGGCCGGCACGACGGGGCCGATCCTCAGTGCGCAGCCGACTCCCAGTCGCGGCCGGATCCCACCGAGACGTCGAGCGGGGCACGCAGTTCCACCGCGCCCGTCATCTCCCGGCGGACCAGCTCCTCGACCTGCTCCCGCTCGCCCGGCGCAACCTCCAGCACGATTTCGTCGTGCACCTGCAACAGCATGCGGGTGGACAGCTTCTGCTCCTCCAGGGCCTCCGCCACCCGCAGCATCGCAATCTTCACGATGTCCGCCGCGGTCCCCTGGATCGGCGCGTTGAGCGCCATCCGCTCGGCCATCTCCCGGCGTTGCCGGTTGTCGCTCGTGAGGTCCGGCAGATAGCGGCGACGGCCCAGGATCGTCTGCGTGTAACCGACCGCCCGCGCCTCCTCGACCACCCGGTGCAGATAGTCGCGCACCCCGCCGAAACGCTCGAAGTAGGTGTCCATCAGCCGGCGCGCCTCCTCCGGCGTGATGCCCAGTTGCTGCGACAGCCCGAACGCGGAGAGACCGTAGGCGAGTCCGTACGACATCGCCTTGATCTTGCGGCGCATCTCCGGATCCACCGCCGTCTTTGCGACGTCGAACACCTGCGAGGCGACCGTCGTGTGCAGGTCCTCCCCCGAGGTGAACGCCTCGATGAGCCCCTCGTCCTCCGACAGGTGCGCCATCACCCGCAGTTCGATCTGGCTGTAGTCCGCCGTCAGCAGCGACTCGAAGCCCTCGCCCACGACGAAACCGCGCCGGATCGCCCGGCCCTCGTCCGTGCGCACCGGAATGTTCTGCAGGTTCGGGTCGGTCGACGACAGCCGGCCCGTCGCCGCGACCGTCTGGTTGAACGTGGTGTGGATGCGCCCGTCCGCAGCGATCGTCTTGATCAGCCCCTCCACCGTCGACCGCAGTCGCGCCTGCTCCCGGTGGCGCAGCATGATCACCGGCAGGTCGTGCTCCGTCTGCGTCGCCAGCCACGCCAGCGCGTCCGCGTCCGTGGTCCAGCCGGTCTTCGTCTTCTTCGTCTTCGGCAGGCCCAACTCCCCGAACAGCACCTCCTGCAGCTGCTTCGGCGAACCGAGATTGAACTCGTGGCCGACGGCGGCGTGCGCCTCCTTCACCGCCTGCTGCACGGCTCCCGCGAACTGCTGTTCCATCGAGCTGAGCCACTCGCGGTCCGCGGCGATTCCCGCCCGTTCCATCCGGGCCAGCATCGCCGACGTGGGCAGCTCCACATCGCGCAGCAGATCCACCGCCCCGGCCTCCGCCAGCCGGCCGGTGAACTCCTCCCCGAGGTCCAGGATCGTGCGGGCCTGCACCATCAGGGCATCCTTCTCGCCCTGCTCGTCGGTGCCGAACGCCAACTGCCCGTCACCGTCCGGGGCCGGGGCCAGCTCACGGCCCAGGTACTCCACCGACAACGCGTCCAGGGCGAACGAACGACGGCCCGGCTTGACCAGATACGCGGCCAGGGCGGTGTCCATCGTCACGCCCTCCACCTCCCAGCCGTGCTCGGCGAAGACCCGCATCACACGCTTTGCGTCATGCAGCACCTTCGGCCGGGCGGCGTCCGCGGACCAGGCCGCGAACGCCTGCTCGTCGGCCTCGTCCAGCTCCGCCGGATCGAACCAGCAGGCGGGGCCGCCGGCCGCCGCCAGCGCGACCTCGGCGACGCTGCCGCTGCCCAACGCCCAGGTGTCCACCGCCGCCAGACCCAGCTGCAGCCCGGCGTGCTCCGCCAGCCACGGCGCCAGCCCGCCGGCGGCGAGCACCTCACCGTCCACCTCCACCCCGGCCACCGGGGCAGCCTCCTCGGCCGCGCCGGCCGGATCGGCCGCCATCAGCCGGTCCCGGAAGTTCTGGTGCCGGAACTCCAGCGAGTCCAGCAGCACCGCCATCGCCTCACGGTCGTAGGGCGCCCGCGCGAGATCACCGGGCCCCACCTCGAGCCCCACGTCCCGCACCAGCTCGGTCAGCCGCCGGTTGCGCCGGACCGACTCCAGATGATCACGCAGGTTCTGCCCGGCCTTGCCCTTGACCTCGTCGACCCGCTCCACCAGCTCCGCGAACGAACCGAACTGGTTGATCCACTTCGTGGCCGTCTTCTCCCCCACCCCCGGAATACCGGGCAGGTTGTCCGACGGATCGCCGCGCAGCGCCGCGAAATCCGGGTACTGCTGCGGCGTGAGACCGTACTTCTCCTCCACCTTCCCCGGCGTGAAGCGGGTCAGCTCCGACACGCCCTTCGTCGGATAGAGGACCGTGACGTGATCACTGACCAGCTGGAACGCATCGCGGTCACCCGTGACGATCAGCACCTCGAAACCGTCGGCCTCCGCCTGCGTGGCCAGCGTCGCGATGACGTCGTCCGCCTCGAAGCCCTCCACGGCGAACCGCGTCACCCGCATCGCGTCCAGCAGCTGACCGATCAGGTCGACCTGCCCCTTGAACTCGTCCGGCGACTTCGACCGGTTCGCCTTGTACTCGGTGAACTCCTCCGAGCGCCACGTCCTGCGGGACACGTCGAACGCCACCGCCAGATGCGTGGGCTGCTCGTCGCGCAGCGTGTTCGCCAGCATCGAGGTGAAGCCGTAGATCGCGTTCGTCGTCTGCCCGGTCGTCGTACTGAAGTTCTCCGCCGGCAACGCGTAGAACGCCCGGTACGCCAGGGAATGCCCGTCCAGCAGGAGCAGCCGGGGCCGGTCCCCCTTCCCGGCGGCGGGAGCGTTCGGTGCGGTCTTCTTCGATGCTTTCTCTGCCACGCCCCCGATCCTGCCACGCCCGACCGACAGCAGCGCTTCCCCGTCCACCGCCGCCACTGAACCCCGCCCCGCCGGGTACGGGTGTACGCACGACCGCACCACCGTGCGAGGATCGAAGTGAGCCGCCAGCCACGCCGGAGGAGAGTGTCATGGCCACCGAACCGCCCACCTCGGACCCGGCCCAGGACGCACCCGAGGTGACCGGACCCCGGCACGCCGCAGCCGGCCTGCCCGCCGTCCAGCGCTCCCTGCGCATGGCCCACCGGCAGATGGGCGTCCGGCGCACCGCCCGCACCCTCTTCCGGGTCAACCAGAAAGAGGGGTTCGACTGCCCCGGCTGCGCCTGGCCCGAGGCAGACAAGCGCCACCGGGCCGAATTCTGCGAGAACGGCGTCAAGGCCATCGCCGAAGAAGCCACCGAGCGCCGGGTCACCCCCGCGTTCTTCGCCGAGCACGGCGTCGCCGACCTCGCCGGCCGCAGCGGCTACTGGCTGGGCCAGCAAGGGCGCATCACCCATCCGATGTACCTCGCCGACGGGGCCACCCACTACGAACCCGTCTCCTGGGAACGGGCCTTCGACATCATCGCCGGCGAACTCCAGGGCCTCGCCTCACCCGACGAGGCCGTCTTCTACACCTCCGGCCGCACCAGCAACGAAGCCGCCTTCCTCTACCAGCTCTTCGCCCGCGAGTTCGGCACCAACAACCTCCCCGACTGCTCCAACATGTGCCACGAGTCGTCCGGCTCGGCACTCGGCGAGACCATCGGCGTCGGCAAGGGCAGCGTCCTCCTCGAGGACATCCACCAGGCGGACCTGATCATCGTCGCCGGCCAGAACCCCGGCACCAACCACCCCCGCATGCTCTCCGCCCTCGAGAAGGCCAAGCAGAGCGGGGCACGCATCATCACCGTCAACCCGCTGCCCGAAGCCGGGCTGGAACGGTTCAGGAACCCCCAGACCCCGCGCGGCCTCGCCGGCCCCGGCACCGCCCTCACCGACCTCTTCCTCCAGATCCGCCTCGGCGGCGACCAGGCCCTCTTCCGCGCCCTCAACCGCCTCGTCATCGAGACCGAAGGCGCCGTCGACGAAACCTTCGTCCGCGAACACACCCACGGCTACGAGCAGTTCGCCACCGCCGCACGCACCGCCGACCGGGACGAGACCCTCCGCGCCACCGGCCTCGACCCAGCCGACATCGACCGCGCCCTCGAGATGGTCCTCGGCTCACAACGCATCATCGTCTGCTGGGCCATGGGACTCACCCAGCACAAACACGCCGTCCCCACCATCAAGGAAATCGTCAACTTCCTCCTCCTGCGCGGCAACATCGGCCGCCCCGGCGCCGGCGTCTGCCCCGTCCGCGGCCACAGCAACGTCCAGGGCGACCGCACCATGGGCATCTTCGAACGCCCCGCCCCCGCCCTCCTCGACGCCATCGAGCGCGAATTCGGCTTCGCACCGCCACGCGAACACGGCCTCGACGTCGTCCGCTCCATCCGCGCCCTGCGCGACGGCAACGCCAAGGTCTTCGTCGCCATGGGCGGCAACTTCGTCTCCGCCACCCCCGACACCGACGTCACCGAAGCCGCCATGCGCCGCGCCCGGCTCACCGTCCACGTGTCCACCAAGCTCAACCGCTCCCACGTCGTCACCGGCGCCCGCGCCCTCATCCTGCCCACCCTCGGGCGCAGCGACCGCGACATCCAGCACAGCGGACCCCAGTTCGTCACCGTCGAGGACTCCATGGGCATGGTCCACGCCTCACGCGGCCGGCTCGAACCCGCGAGCGACCAGCTGCTGTCCGAACCCGCCATCGTCTGCCGGCTCGCACGCCGCACCCTCGGCGAGCGCAGCAGCACCCCCTGGGAAGAGTTCGAAAAGGACTACCGCCGGATCCGCGAACGCATCTCCCGCGTCATCCCCGGCTTCGACGACTTCGAGAGCCGCGTCTCCCGCCCCGGCGGCTTCGCCCTCGCCCACGCCCCCCGCGACGAACGCCGCTTCCCCACCGCCACCGGCAAGGCCAACTTCACCGCCGCCCCCGTCGAATACCCCCGAGTGCCCGAAGGCCGCCTGCTCCTCCAGACCATGCGCTCGCACGACCAGTACAACACCACCATCTACGGCCTCGACGACCACTACCGCGGCATCAAGGGCGGCCGCCGCGTCGTCCTCGTCAACCCCGACGACGCCCGCACCCTCGGCCTCGCCGACGGCGACCGCACCGACATCGTCAGCGAATGGACCGACGGCACCGAACGCCGCGCCCCCGGCTTCCGCGTCGTCCACTACCCCACCGCCCGCGGCTGCGCCGCCGCCTACTACCCCGAGACCAACGTCCTCGTCCCCCTCGACCACGTCGCCGACACCAGCAACACCCCCGTCTCGAAGTCCCTGGTCGTACGGCTCGAGAGCACCGCCCCCTGACCACCACCCCCCGGCGCCCACCTGATAGGACGGTGCCCACTGCACCGAAGGACGAAGAACGGAGCCGGCCGGCATGGGCGAGCAGAACACGACGAAGTTCCCCCAGGAGATCCTGGACCAGTACGCCGGACTCGGCATAGACCTGCCCGCCCTCTTCTCCGCAGGGCACCTCGGCGACCGCATGGGCCTGGAGATCACCGAAGCCGCCCCGGAGCGCGTCGTCGGCACCCTGCCCGTCGAAGGCAACACCCAGCCCTACGGCCTCCTGCACGGCGGCGCGTCCGCCGTCCTCGCCGAAACCCTCGGCTCGGTCGGCGCCATGCTGCACGGCGGTCCCCACAAGGTCGCCGTCGGAGTCGACCTCAACTGCACCCACCACCGCGGCATCCGCTCCGGCCTCGTCACCGGCGTCGCCACCCCCGTCCACCGCGGACGCACCACCACCACCTACGAGGTCGTCATCACCGACGAACAGGACCGGCGCATCTGCACCGCCCGCCTCACCTGCCTGCTCCGCGAAACCGCCGCCCCCACATCGCCCGCCTGACGGGCCCTCTTCCCGCGGGCCCCGGCGGAACCAGCACCGTGACCGGGAAGCTCGCCGGGGCCCCGGCACGGGGCATCGCAAGGCGGAGCACCGCCCCCGCACCCGGGGCACCTCCCAGCCGGAAGCCGGGGACACCCGGGTGACACGACAACGCAGTGTCGGGCCGTGCAGTGCCTCGCGAGCCGGTGAACCTTCACGGTCACGGCGCTAACATCGCGGGATGGTGTCAGGACCCTGCACGCCTCCCCCGCCGGGCCACCCGTGACCGCCCGCCACCCCCAGCCCCGGAAACCGCCGCCAGACCTGCTGGAGACCGGCGACGACCGGCCCCGCCTCGGCGAACGATGGGCCGCGGTGCCCCGACGCACCCGGCTCATCGCCACCGCCGGCCTGCTCCTCACCCTCGCCACCGCCGCCGGCCTGCGCGTCCTGGACCGCCCCGGCCCGCCCGAACCACCGGCACCCTGGCCCATCCACGCCACGGACATCACCTACACCGGCATCTCACGGCCCGCCGACCGGCAGTCCCGCAGCTTCTCCTTCACCCTGCGCGCCGAGGCCACCAGCCGCACCCCCGTCACCGTCGAAACCCTCCGGCAGGGCTACCGGTCGCTGCGCACACACGTCACGCCGCGCCTGCCCACCACGCTTCGCTCCGGCCACCCCCACCGCATCACCGTCACCATGACCGTCCGGTCCTGCAAAGACCTCCCCCTCGACGCCGGCCTCCCCTTCCTCGACGTCACGTTGCGTAACGTCCGGGCGCGGCAGGAGATCAGCGAGATCCTCGGCGCCGCCTACGCCCACGACCTCACCCAGGCGCTACGGACGATCTGCCGCCCCACCCCCGCCCCACGCCATAGCGGAACTGCACATTCTCACCATCCGGTCACTTCGTTCCGCGGCGATACGGGAAGCATGTCCCCCGCGGCGCCCCGCAGCGGCAACCGGACGTGACCAGCGTCATAACAAGAGCGTCACAGCATGGGCCACACCTCTGCCGCCCAACCGCACCCACGCTTAGAGTCACGGCCAGTCACCGCGCGCCGGACCCGGAGACGAACTGCCCCCGGCGCGCCAGACGGCACCTCAGACGAGGGGGCCGCGTCCGGGGAAAGGACTGATCGTGCGTCACCGTTCCTTGCTCGTTCTCACCACTGCGGTCACCGCAGGAGCACTCACACTCTCAGCATGCGGCTCACGCGACGGCGGCAACTCCGGCAACGACAGCTCCGGCGGCGGCACCACCGTCGTGATCGGCCTCGACGCGCCGCTCACCGGTGACCTGTCCGCCCTCGGCCAGGGCATCAAGAACTCCGCCGACCTCGCGGTCAAGACCGCCAACAAGAACAAGGAGGTCGAGGGAGTCACCTTCAAGCTCACCTCCCTCGACGACGCCGCCCAGGCCGGCACGGGCCAGCAGAACGCCACCAAGTTCGTCGGCAACGACAAGGTCCTCGGCGTCATCGGCCCCCTCAACTCGCACGTGGGCGAGTCCATGCAGAAGGTCCTGGCCAACGCCAACCTGGTGCAGGTCTCACCCGCCAACACCGCGCCCCAGCTCACCCAGGGCCCGGAGTGGCAGGACGGCAAGAAGGTCCGCCCCTTCAAGACCTACTTCCGCACCTCCACCACCGACGCCGTACAGGGCCCCTACGCCGCCCAGTACGTCTACAACGAGATGAAGCTCAAGTCGGTCTTCGTCATCGACGACAAGAAGACCTACGGCGCAGGTCTCGCCGCCACCTTCAAGAAGGAGTTCGAGAAGCTCGGCGGCAAGGTCGTCGCGACCGACAACGTCAATCCCGAGGACCGCGACTTCTCCGCGATCGCCACCAAGGTCAAGAACTCCAAGGCCGACTTCGTCTACTACGGCGGCGAATACCCGGCCGGCGCCCCGCTGACCGACCAGATCAAGAAGGCCGGCGCGAAGATCCCCGTCGTCGGCGGCGACGCCCTCTTCAGCGGCGACTACATCAAGCTCGCCAAGAAGAACTCCGAAGGCGACATGGCCACCTCCGTCGGCGCACCGCTCGAGACCCTCGACACCGCCAAGGAGTTCATGAAGAACTACAAGGCGGCCGGCTACAAGCTCCCCTACGAGGCCTACGGCGGCTACGCCTACGACAGCACCTGGGCCATCGTCGAGGCCGTCAAGGCCGTCGTCGAGAAGAACGACGGCAAGCTGCCCGAGAACGCCGACGAGACCCGCAAGCAGATCACCGAAGCCATGCAGGACGTCTCCTTCAGCGGCGTCACCGGCGACGTCTCCTTCGACGAGTTCGGCGACACGACCAACAGGCAGTTGTCGGTCTACAAGGTCAAGGACGGCAAGCACGTCCCGGCCAAGACCGGCGAATTCAAGGGCTGACGGCAACCACCGCCACGCCGCAACACCTTCCTGCTGTGCGGGGGCGCGCACCTCAGCGCCCCCGCGCAGCCGTGTCTCATCCCACCCACTCGGAGGCCCCCGGTGCACGACCTGCCGGAGCAACTGGCCAACGGCCTGATCCTCGGCGCGATGTACGGACTCATCGCGATCGGGTACACGATGGTCTACGGCATAGTCCAGCTCATCAACTTCGCCCACGGCGAGATATTCATGATCGGCGGCTTCGGTGCGCTGACCGCATGGCTTTGGCTCCCCGACGGGACATCCCTCATGGTCGCCCTGCCCGTCATGGTCCTCATGGCCATGACCTGCGCCATCCTCGTCGGCATCGGAGCGGAACGACTCGCCTACCGTCCCCTGCGCGGCGGACCGCGGCTCGCACCACTGATCACCGCGATCGGCCTGTCCATCGCACTCCAGCAGGCGATCTGGGCCTTCTACCCCGACGCCAAGAAGGACCTCTCCTTCCCCCAGTTCGAGGGCGGAACCGTCCACCTCGCCGGGATCTCCCTCCAGCGCGGCGAGATCTTCCTCCTCGTCGCCGCCCCCCTGTGCATGATCGCCCTCGCCGTCTTCGTGTCCAAGAGCCGCACCGGCCGCGCCATGCAGGCCACCAGCCAGGACCCCGACACCGCCAAGCTGATGGGCATCAACACCGACCGCATCATCGTCACCGCGTTCGCCATCGGCGCGGCCTTCGCCGCCATCGCCGCCGTCGCACACGGCCTCAAATACGGCCAGGTCAGCTTCCGCATGGGCTTCATCGCCGGCCTCAAAGCCTTCACCGCCGCCGTCCTCGGCGGCATCGGCAACATCTACGGCGCCATGATCGGCGGCCTCGCACTCGGCCTCGCCGAAGCCCTCGCCACCGCCTACATGGCCGACGTCCCCGGCATGGAACAGTTCGGGGGCGGCGCCTGGAAGGACGTATGGGCCTTCGTCCTCCTCATCCTCGTACTCCTCCTCCGACCGCAGGGCATCCTCGGCGAGCGCGTTTCGGACCGGGCGTGATAACCATGACGACCAACACTCCGACCACCACCAAGGACCAGCCGGCGGCCACCACCGCCCCCGGCCTCATCCCCCTCCCCCCGGCGAGTGCCCGGATCACCGCCGTCATCGGCGCCGCGACCACCTTCGCCTCCACCTTCCTCGCCTGGACCTGGACCGAGGCATTCCCCGGCAACCTCACCATCAGCGGCTACCCCGGCGGGCTCCAGGTCCTCACCCTCACCGGCGCACTCCTCACCCTGCTCTTCCTCCTCTCCGGACAGGGCATCCGCGGCCTGCGCTGGCTCACCCCCGGCGGCACCAACAGCCCCGTGCTGCTGCTCGCCCTCGGCACCTTCGCCGTCACCTGGTTCGCCGTCGGCGCCATCGCCGTCGAACTCGGTGGCCTCGTCAACCTCGAACCCGGCGGCTGGATCGCCGCCGTCACCAGCCTCCTGCTCGTCATCGCAGCCACCGCGCTCCCCTCCGACCTGCCCGCCGACGACCAGCGACCCGCAACCGGCACCTGGAAGCGGCTCCTCCATTCCTTCAAGGCACCCGAGCCCGGCCGCGCCGCCCCCCTGCCCGCCTGGATCGAAGTCCTCACCATCGCCGCAGCCTGCGGCGCCGGCCTGATCGTCTTCACCTACGGCATCGGAACCGAGTACGGCCAACTCTTCATCGGCTTCCTCATTCTCACCGGATTCGGCGCCCCGGCCCTCCAGCGCTCCGGACTCGTCCGCCGCTTCTCCACGCTCAGCCAGAAGCACCGCAACGTCACCATCACCGCGGCATTCGTGGCAGCAGCGGCCTTCCCCTTCACCCAGGAATCCGACACCTACACGTCCGTCGCCGTCAGCATCCTGATCTTCGCGACCGTGGCCGTCGGCCTCAACGTCGTCGTCGGCCTCGCCGGACTCCTCGACCTCGGCTACGTCGCCTTCCTCGGCGTCGGCGCCTACACCGCCGCCCTCGTCTCCGGAGCCCCCACCGCCGCACTCGGCATCCAGTTCCCCTTCTGGGCCGCCGTCCTCGCCGGCGCCGTCGTCTCCATGATCTTCGGCGTGATCATCGGCGCACCCACCCTGCGCGTACGCGGCGACTACCTCGCCATCGTCACCCTCGGTTTCGGCGAAATCTTCCGCATCGCCATGCAGAACCTCGACGGCACCTCCGGCCCCGACATCACCAACGGCCCCAACGGCATCCCCAGCATCCCCGACCTCAAGTTCTTCAGCTTCGACCTCGGAGAACCCCACACCGTCCTCGGCGTCGAACTCGGCAGGTTCGCCAACTACTACCTGCTGATGCTCCTGTTCACCGCCCTCATCATCATCGTCTTCCGCCGCTCCGACCGCTCCCGCATCGGACGCGCCTGGGTCGCCATCCGCGAGGACGAAACCGCCGCCGGAGCCATGGGCATCAACTCCTTCCGGCTCAAGCTCATGGCCTTCGCCCTCGGCGCCACCCTCGCCGGCATCGCCGGCACCGTCCTCGCCCACGTCGAATACGGCGTCCACCCCGACGGCTACAAGTTCGTCCACACCGTCCCGCCCAACTCCGCCTTCCTCCTCGCCGCCGTCATCCTCGGCGGCATGGGCACCGTCAGCGGGCCCCTCATCGGCGCGGCACTCCTCTACCTCATCCCGGCCAAACTCCAGTTCATGGCCGACTACCAGCTGCTCCTCTTCGGCATCGCCCTGGTCCTCCTCATGCGCTTCCGCCCCGAAGGACTCATCGCCGACCGCCGCCAGCAGCTCGAATTCCACGAAACCGGACAGCTCGACGTTCCGAAGGACAGCGCCACCGGCCTCACGAAAACGGAGGCATGACCACCATGACCACAGCAACACCCACCCCACCCGCCGCGGAAGCACAACCCGCCGCCACCGTCCTCTCGGCCACCGGCGTCACCATGCGCTTCGGCGGACTCACCGCCGTCCAGAACGTCGACCTCACCGTCAACAGCGGCGAAATCGTCGGCCTCATCGGCCCCAACGGCGCCGGCAAGACCACCTTCTTCAACTGCCTCACCGGCCTCTACACCCCCACCGAAGGCACCGTCAGCTACAAGGACAAGGTCCTCCCCCACAAATCCCACCTCGTCACCCAGGCCGGCGTCGCCCGCACCTTCCAGAACATCCGGCTCTTCGCCAACATGACCGTCCTGGAAAACGTCCTCGTCGGCCGCCACACCCGCACCAAGGAAGGCCTCCTCTCCGCCCTCCTCCGCGGACCCGGCTTCCGCCGCGCCGAGAACCAGTCCGAACAACGCGCCATGGAACTCCTCGAGTTCACCGGGCTCGCCGCCAAGCGCGACCACCTCGCCCGCAACCTCCCCTACGGCGAACAGCGCAAGCTCGAAATCGCCCGCGCCCTCGCCAGCGACCCCGGCCTGCTCCTCCTCGACGAGCCCACCGCCGGCATGAACCCCCAGGAGACCCGGGCCACCCAGGACCTCGTCTTCGCCATCCGCGACCAGGGCACCGCCGTCCTCGTCATCGAGCACGACATGCGGTTCATCTTCAACCTCTGCGACCGCGTCGCCGTCCTCGTCCAGGGCAGGAAGCTCGTCGAGGGCACCCCCGACGTCGTCCAGAGCGACGAACGCGTCGTCGCCGCCTACCTCGGCACCCCCTACGAGGGCGACACCTCCGCCGAGACGGCCCCCGAAGACGGCCCCGAGGACACCACCGGCACCACCAGCACCAAGGACACCGAGGGAGGCACCGCGTGAGCGCACTGCTCGAAGTCGAGGACCTGCGCGTCGCCTACGGCAAGATCGAGGCCGTCAAGGGCATCTCGTTCAGCGTCGAAGCCGGCCAGGTCGTCACCCTCATCGGCACCAACGGAGCCGGCAAGACGACCACCCTGCGCACCCTGTCGGGCCTGATCAAGCCACTCGCCGGCAAGATCGTCTTCGACGGGCAGCCGCTGAACGACGTCCCCGCCCACAAGATCGTCTCCATGGGCCTCGCCCACTCCCCCGAAGGCCGCCGGCTCTTCCCCCGGCTCACCATCGCGGAAAACCTGCAACTCGGCGCCTTCCTCCGCAAGGACTCCGCCGGCATCACCCAGGACATGCAGAAGGCCTACGACCTCTTCCCCATCCTCGGAGAACGCCGCAACCAGGCCTCCGGCACCCTCTCCGGCGGCGAACAGCAGATGCTCGCCATGGGACGGGCCCTCATGTCCCGGCCCAAGCTGCTCATGCTCGACGAGCCCTCCATGGGCCTCTCCCCGATCATGATGCAGAAGATCATGGAGACCATCACCGAGCTCAAGTCCCAGGGCACCACCATCCTGCTCGTCGAGCAGAACGCCCAGGCGGCCCTGTCCCTCGCGGACCGGGGCCACGTGATGGAGATCGGCAACATCGTGCTCTCGGGCACCGGCCGGGAACTGCTGCACGACGAGTCCGTGCGCAAGGCCTACCTCGGCGAGGACTGAACCGCACCGGCCGAGCACCAGGGGCCCGCATCCGCGACATCACGGATGCGGGCCCCTCGTCGTGCGACGCGTGGCCGGGACCGGCGCACGGTCAGCCCTGCTGCTTCTTCTCCTCGGCGTCCTCGATGACGGCCTCGGCGACCTGCTGCATGGTCATCCGGCGGTCCATCGAGGTCTTCTGGATCCAGCGGAAGGCCGCCGGTTCGGTCAGGCCGTACTGCGTCTGCAGGATGCTCTTCGCCCGGTCCACCAGCTTGCGGGTCTCCAGCCGCTGGGTGAGGTCGGCGACCTCCTTCTCCAGCTCCTTCAACTCGGTGAAGCGCGACACCGCCATCTCGATGGCCGGCACCACGTCGCTCTTGCTGAACGGCTTGACCAGGTACGCCATCGCCCCGGCGTCCCGGGCCCGCTCCACGAGTTCCCGCTGTGAGAAGGCGGTGAGCATCAGCACCGGCGCGATGTTCTCCCCGGCGATCCGCTCCGCGGCCGAGATGCCGTCCAGGACGGGCATCTTGACGTCGAGGATGACCAGGTCGGGACGGTGCTCGCGGGCCAGTTCGACCGCTCTCTCGCCATCCCCGGCCTCGCCCACGACGACGTAGCCCTCCTCCTCGAGCATCTCTTTGAGATCGAGACGGATGAGGGCCTCGTCCTCGGCGATGACGACGCGGGTGGTCTGCGGCGGGACGTGCGGCTGCTCGTCGGCAGGCTGCTCGGGCTCGGCGGCGCTCACGGGACTCCTCGGAAAGGCAGGTGGTGCCCCACGAGCCTACCTAGCTCCTGTATGTTTGAGTCACCGAGGGGTTAGACTTACCTTCGGATCGCAGGGGCTCCGGTAGTCCAATCGGCAGAGACGATACCCTCAAAAGGTATTCAGTGTGGGTTCGAATCCCACCCGGGGCACTTACCTTCAAAAGCAAGGTCGCCAATCGATTGGCGACCTTCACTCGCTCAGGTGAACACTCCTTCGAATCGCTTCCTGGCGGCGAACTCCGCGTCACGCTCGGCTGCATGTACGACCTCCACACACGCCGGCATGCGCTCGCCCTGGTCGACCAGGGTCGCAGCCTCAACTCCGTCAGCAAACAGACAGGAATCTCCCGGCACGCGCTCCGATCCTGGCAGACCCGGATCGAACCGCTCTCACGCGCTTCTGAATGCCCGAGGTGCAACCCCACCCCCGATTCGGCCATCCCCCTCGGGGCCTATGCCTACCTGCTCGGTCTGTATCTCGGCGACGGCTGCATCAGCGAACAGTCGCGCGGCGGCTACGCGCTGCGCGTCGCGTGTGCAGACGCCTGGCCGGGACTCATCCAGGCTTGTCAGACTGCGATGGCGAGCGTCCGGCCGGAAAACAAGGTCTGCATTGTCCAGAATCAAGGCTGCGTGACGGTTACCTGCTTCAGCAGGCACTGGCCGTGTTTCTTCCCGCAGCACGGGCCCGGCCGGAAGCATGAACGCCGTATCGAACTCGCGCTATGGCAACAGGACATCGTCGATGAACGTCCCTGGGATTTCCTGCGGGGACTCGTCCACTCCGACGGCTGCCGCACCACCAACTGGACCGAGAGAACAGTCGGCGGCGTCCGCAAGCGCTATGAATATCCGCGGTATTTCTTCACCAACACCTCGGCGGACATCGTCCGGCTGTACACCGCGACCCTCGAACGGGTGGATGTCGAGTGGAAGTCCTGTCGGCAGCAGCGAGAAGCCCAGAACATCTCCGTGGCCCGGCGGGCGTCCGTGGAGCTCATGGACCGGCACATCGGGCCCAAGTACTGAGCCCGACGCCCCTCGTCGGCCACGTCAGCACGGCCCGTAGTCGTCCTCGCCGATGTGGTGGACCCGGACGAGGTTGGTGGAGCCGGGCACCCCGGGCGGCGAGCCGGCCGTGATGACGACGGTGTCGCCCTTCTCGCAGCGGCCGAGCGCGAGCAACTGCTCGTCGACCTGCTCCACCATCGCGTCGGTGGAGGACGCCTGCGGGGCGAGGAACGTCTCCACGCCCCAGGTGAGGTTGAGTTGGGAGCGGGTCGCCTCCTCCGGGGTGAAGGCGAGCACCGGGATGGGCGAGCGGTAGCGGGAGAGGCGGCGGACGGTGTCACCGGACTGGGTGAAGGCGACGAGGAACTTCGCGCCGAGGAAGTCGCCCATCTCGGCGGCGGCCCGTGCGACGGCGCCGCCCTGGGTGCGGGGCTTGCTGCGCTCGGTCAGCGGCGGGAGCCCCTTGGCCAGCATGTCCTCTTCCGCCGCGGCCACGATCCGGCTCATGGTGCGGACGGTCTCCGTGGGGTGCGCGCCGACGCTGGTCTCGCCGGAGAGCATCACGGCGTCGGCGCCGTCCACGACGGCGTTGGCGACGTCGGAGGCCTCGGCACGGGTCGGCCGGGAGGACTCGATCATCGAGTCGAGCATCTGGGTGGCCACGATGACCGGCTTGGCGTTGCGCTTGGCGAGCTTGACCGCGCGCTTCTGGACCAGCGGCACGGTCTCGAGCGGCATCTCGACGCCGAGGTCGCCGCGGGCGACCATGATGCCGTCGAAGGCGTCGACGATGCCCTCGATGGCGTCGACGGCCTGCGGCTTCTCGATCTTGGCGATGACGGGGACGCGGCGGCCCTCCTCGTCCATGATCCGGTGGACGTCGGTGATGTCGCGGGCGTCGCGGACGAAGGAGAGGGCCACGATGTCGGCGCCGGCCCGCAGCGCCCAGCGGAGGTCGTCGACGTCCTTCTCCGACAGTGCGGGGACCGAGACGGCCACGCCGGGGAGGTTGAGCCCCTTGTGGTCGGAGACCAGGCCGCCCTCGACCACGCGGGTGCGTACCCGGGGACCGTCGATGCCGGTGACTTCGAGCGTCACGCGGCCGTCGTCGACGAGGACGAGTTCGCCGGTGCGGACGTCGGCGGGCAGTCCTGCGTGGGTGGTTCCGCAGCTGCTCCGGTCGCCCTGGACGTCCTCGACGGTGATCGTGAAGTCGTCGCCGCATTCAAGGAGTACGGGGCCGTCACAGAAAGTTCCGAGCCTGATCTTCGGACCTTGAAGATCCGCGAGGATACCGACGCTGCGGCCGGTCTCCTCGGATGCCTTGCGGACCCGGCGGAGCCGGTCCTCGTGGTCGCTGTGCGCCCCGTGGCTGAGATTGAGGCGTGCGACGTCCATTCCGGCCTCGACCAGTGCAGTGATCTGCTCGTACGTGTCGGTGGCGGGTCCCAGGGTGCAGACGATTTTGGCTCGGCGCATGAACCGACCCTAAGACCTACCGACGGGTAGAGAACGGTCATGCAGGCACCTTCAAGGCCCTATCTGCCCAAGCACGTTGACAAGAGTTGAAAACGTGCACGACGTCGCTCCGATGAGCACCACCCGCGGGCACGCGACGGAACCCCGGGACTGCCGGGCAGCGGCCGACAGGCAGGCGGAGGGCCGCGCACCTATGCTCGGTGACGTGTTGTGTCGAACACAGATTTGGGTTCGGCTCACCGAGCGGCGCGTGAGTGGTGGAGCGCATGGCGGACGACGGCGTACCGGGCCTGCGGGCGTACAAGAAGCGGCAGACGCGGCAGGCGATCGTGACGGCGGCGAACCGGCTCTTTGCGGAGCGGGGGTTCGACCGCGTCACGATCTCCGAGGTGGCGGCGGCGTCCGGGGTCGCGAAGATGACGGTGACGAACTACTTCCCCCGCAAGGAGGACCTGGTCCTCGGGTTGCACGACGCGTTCGTCACCGGTCCCGCTCGTACGGTGGCGCAGCGTGCGGTGGGCGAGTCGGCGCTGGCGGCGTTGCGGGAGGCGTATCTGCTGGCGGTGGAGCGGCATGATCCGGTGATCGGGTTCTCGGATGGGCCGTTCGCACGGATCGTGGTGGGGAGTCCGGTGCTGATGGCGCGGTTGCGGGAGTTCCATGAGCAGCGGGAGGACGCGTTGGCGGGGGTGTTGATGGCGGAGACGGGGGCGGAGCCGCATGACATCACTCCGCGGGCGGCTGCGGCGTTGTTGGGGGGTGCGCATCGGGCGTTGTATCAGGAGGTGTTGCGGCGGTCGTTGGGTGGGGAGCGGGTGGAGGAGTTGGCGGAGGCGCATGCGGGGTCGGCTCGGCGGGCGTTCGGTCTGCTGGAGCCGTCGTTGGGTGGTTATGCGGTGCGTCGGGGGTGAGGTGCGGCCCCGCCCCGTGGTTTGGGGTGGGCTTGTTGTGGCGGGGGTTTTCAGAGTGTGGGGGGGTGTGATGGTGAAGCGGGCGTTGACGTGGGCGTGGAGGGTCTGGCGCCGTGGTTCGAGGTCGGGGGGCGGTGCGGGTTCGGTGGGGGCGCTGCCGTAGCCGGCGTGCATGCCGCCGGGGGCGGGTGGGAGGGATGGTGGGGTGTTCTCGGCGCCGGTGTCGGCGAGTTCGAGGAGGCGATGAGTCGGGTGTCGAGGGCGGCGGCGTATTCGCGGGCGCGCTGGACTGCTTCGGTGACGGCTTGCTGCCGTGCTCGTCGGTGGTCGGGTGAGTCGGTTCGGAGGGCCCGGTAGGGACCGTCGCCGGCGGTGAGTTCGAGATCGGCGAGGCGGGTGGTGAGTTCTCCGAGTGCGGTGGAGTCGTTGAGGGTTGCGGCGATCCGTACGTGGCCGTGGTGGGCGCGGATGCGTTCGCCGCGGCCTTTGTCGTTCCAGCGTTTTCGCGGGGTGATGACGAAGGCGCCGGTTTCGAGTTTTTCGACGGTGTCGCCGTAGCTCTTGAGGGAGTCGAGGGCGGTGGTGTTGCGGCGGGTGAGCTGGTCGAGGGCGTGGCGTCGGTCGGTTCCGCGGGGTGACGGTGAGGCCGATGCGGGCGGTTTCGTGGTCGGTTGCGAGGCGGGCTTCGCCGCGGACGGCGATGCGGGTGGGTTCGGGGGGCCCGTAGGGCAGGGGTGGCCGTGGCAGGTGGTCAGGGGCCCAACTGTGGCAGGTGTGGTGGTGTGGTGGCCGGTCACCGGATCGAAACCTTGGGGCTCTGTTGCGCGGGTCTGTCGGCGGGCCAGAATCTACGCGCGTCATGGATGACGCCGACCATGAGACAGGGAGCCCTTTGATGTCGCTCGACCGTAGAAGATTCCTGGGCCGTACGGCGGCCACCGGGGCGGGAATGGCCGTTGCGGGCGGTGTGGCGGCCGGTTCGCCGGCTGTTGCGCAGGAGGTGGGTCGCGGTGGTGGGCGGTCCGCGAAGCGGTATGCGTTCACCGTGATGGGGACGACGGATCTGCACGGCAACGTTTTCAACTGGGACTACTTCACGGATGCGGAGTTCGACGACAAGGCGCACAACGATGTGGGGCTGGCGAAGATCTCGACGCTGGTGAACCGGGTGCGCGAGGAGAAGGGCCGTCGCAACACGCTGCTCATCGACGCGGGTGACACGATTCAGGGGACGCAGTTGGCGTACTACTACGCCAAGGTGGATCCGATCACGGGGGCGAACGGCCCGGTGCATCCGATGGCGCAGGCGATGAACGCGATCGGGTACGACGCTGCGGCGCTGGGCAACCACGAGTTCAACTACGGGATTCCGGTGCTGCGGAAGTTCGAGGAGCAGTGCGACTTTCCGCTGCTGGGGGCGAATGCGCTGGATGCGAAGTCGCTGCGGCCGGCGTTTCCGCCGTATGTGATCAAAGAATTGCGTACTCCGTGCGGCCGTGATGTGCGGGTGGGGATTCTGGGGCTGACGAATCCGGGGATCGCGATCTGGGACAAGGCGAACGTCCAGGGGAAGATGACGTTCCCGGGGCTGGAGGAGCAGGCGGCGAAGTACGTGCCGCGGTTGCGGTCGATGGGTGCGGACGTGGTGATCGTGTCGGCGCACTCGGGGACGAGCGGGACCTCGTCGTACGGGGATCAGCTGCCGCACGTCGAGAATGCGGCGGGTCTGGTGGCGGAACAGGTACCGGGCATCGACGCGATTCTGGTGGGCCATGCGCACACGGAGATTCCGGAGTACCGGATCGCGAACAGGGAGACGGGGAAGGAGGTCGTGCTCTCGGAGCCGCTGAAGTGGGGGCAGCGGTTGACGCTGTTCGACTTCGGTCTGGTGTGGGAGCGGGGCCGTTGGTCGGTGGAGTCGGTGTCGGCGCGGGTGGTGGACTCGAACACGGTCGAGGAGGATGCGCGGATCACGGGGTTGCTGGCGGACGAGCACAAGAAGGTCGTGGCGTACGTCAACCAGGTGATCGGGACGTCGCGGGCGGCGATGTCGGCGGAGGAGGCTCCGTACAAGGATGTGCCGATCATCGATCTGATCAACCATGTGCAGGCGGAGACGGTGCGGGCGGCGCTGGCGGGTACGGCGCATGCGTCGCTTCCGGTGCTGTCGCAGGCGGCGTGTTTCTTGCGGAGTGCGGGGATCCCGGCGGGTGAGGTGACGATCCGGGATGTGGCGGGTCTGTACGTGTTCGAGAACACGCTGGAGGCGCGGCTGCTGACGGGAGCGCAGGTGCGGGACTACCTGGAGTTCTCGGCGAATTATTTCGTGCGGACGGCTCCGGGTGCCGAGGTGGATCCGGCGAAGCTGACGAACGCGGACGGCATTCCGGACTACAACTACGACGTGGTCAGCGGTGTGTCGTACGAGATCGACATTGCGAAGCCGAAGGGTTCGCGGGTGACGGATGTGCGGTTCGGGGGTGAACCCATCGATGAGGAAGCGCAGTTCGTGCTGGCGGTGAACAACTACCGGGCGAGTGGTGGCGGCAATTTCCCGCACGTGGCGAAGTCCGAGCAGCTGTGGGCGAATTCGGATGAGATCCGCAACACGATGATCGCTTGGGTGAAGGAGAAGGGCGAGATCGACGGGTCGCAGTTCGCGTCGGTGGACTGGGTGCTGACGCGGGAGGGCGCTCCGGTGTTCTGATGCCGCCGGGGTGCCGGTGATTCAGGGGCGGGCCCCCGGAGCCTGTGACGGGTTCCGGGGGCCCTGTCGTGGGTGGGGGCCGGGTCGGCCGGGTCACATGCCGCGGACGTGGAGGGCCCGGTCGAGGTCGGCGAGGTGGTCGACCAGCCGGCGGCGGAGGGCGGGGACGGGGTCCGCGTCGCCGATGCACTGTTCGGTGCGGCGGCGGGTGTCGGGGTGGACGGCGTGAGCGGGGTAGGCCCAGCGCCCGGCGGCTTCGGCGATGGCAGAGCCGCGGCGTCGGGCGACGGCGACGGCTGCGGGGTGGTAGCGGGGCAGGTAGTCCTCGAGGAGCTCGTGCTGTTCGGGTTGCCAGAAGCCCTGGGCGGTGGCGGTGAAGAGGTAGTTGGAGAGTTCGTCGGTTTCGAAGAGGGCGTTCCAGGCTTCGGCTTTGGCGCGGGGGTCGGGGAGGGCGGCGCGGCAGCGGGCGGCACCCTCGCGGCCGGTGGCGCTGGGGTCACGGGTGAGTTCGGCGTCGATGTCGGCGGGGGTGGCGGCGCCGAGAACGCTGAGGCGATGGAGAGTGCGCCAGCGGAGTTCGGGGTCGAGCCGGGGGCCGTGGGGGACGGTGTCGTGGGTGAGCCAGTCGCGGAGTTCGGCCGGGTCGGCGGCACTGTCGATGAGGGCACGGACGGCGGTGAGGCGGAGCCCGGGAGCCTGTCGTTCGCGCGTGGTTTCGAGGATGTCGCGGCAGACTGCGGTGAGGGTGTCCAGGGCGTGGGGACGGGCGTCGGGGGCGAGGTAGCGGTCGGCGATCTGGGTGCGGGCGAAGGTGAGGACGCCGTGGGCGACGGCGACGTCGCTCTCTTGGGGCAGGTGGGTGCGGGCGGCGTCGAGGTAGGCGGCGGGCGGGAGTTCGCCGTCGCGGACCATGTCGCGGGCTGCGTTCCAGACGACGGAGCGGGTGAGGGGGTCGGGGATTGCGGAGAGGGCTTGCCGGACGGTGGTCCAGGATGCGGGGTCGAGCCGGATCTTGGCGTAGGTCAGGTCCTGGTCGTTGAGGAGGACGAGATCGGGGCGGGGGCCGGTGAGGGCGTGGGGGCGGGGGTCGCCGTCGGCGGGGATGGCGAGGTCGAAGCGTTCGCGGAGGGTGAGAGCGTCAGGTGCGGCGGGGGCCAGGTCGTAGGCGGTGACGGCGATGTGGTGGGGCCGGTTGCCGGAGTGGCTGACGCCGAGGTTCCAGGTATGGCGGGTGGGGTTGTCGTCGGTGGTGCGGGTGGTGACGGCGGGGGTGAGGGTGTCGACGCCGGTGGTGCGCAGCCAGCGGTCGGCCCAGGCGTGGATGTCCTGGTCGGATGCGCGGCCGAGGGAGTCGAGGAAGTCGGCGAGGGTGGCGTTGCCGAAGCGGTGGCGGGCGAAGTGGTCGTTGATGCCGGCGAGGAAGTCCTTCTCGCCGAGCCAGGCGACGAGTTGCCGCAGCGCGGAGGCGCCCTTGGCGTAGGAGATGCCGTCGAAGTTGAGGAGGGCGGCGGCGCTGTCGGGGACGGCTTCGGCGTCGGGTGCGACGGGGTGGGTGGAGGGGCGTTGGTCGGCGTCGTAGCCCCAGCTCTTGCGGGCGATGGCGAACTCGGTCCAGGCGCCCTGGTGGGGGGTGGCGTCGGTGACGACCTGGTAGCCCATGTACTCGGCGAAGGACTCGTTGAGCCAGATGTCGTCCCACCATTGGAGGGTGACGAGGTCGCCGAACCACATGTGGGCCATTTCGTGGGCGATGACGACGGCGCGGGTCTGGCGTTCGGTGTCGGTGACGGCGGAGCGGTAGACGAACTCGTCGCGGAAGGTGACGAGTCCGGGGTTCTCCATGGCGCCGGCGTTGAACTCGGGGACGAAGGCCTGGTCGTAGGAGTCGAAGGGGTAGGGCTCGTCGAAGATCTCGTGATAGCGGTCGAAGCAGCGGCGGGTGATGTCGAGCAGTTCGGCGGCGTCGGCGTCGAGGTGTTCGGCGAGGGAGCGGCGGGCGTGGAGGCCGAGGGGGAGGCCGGCGTGTTCGGCGCGCACGGAGTGGTAGGGACCGGCGGCGACGGCCACAAGATAGGTGCTGATGGGTGGGGTGGGGGCGATGGTCCAGGTGCCGGTTCCGGTGGTTCGGGTGGCGATGCCGTTGCCGAGGACCGTCCAGTCGTGGGGGGCGGTGACGGTGAGTTCGAAGACGGCTTTGAGGTCGGGTTGGTCGAAGGCGGCGAAGACGCGTTGGCAGTCGTCGAGGAAGCCCTGGGTGTAGAGGTAGGTCTCGTCGTCGGCGGGGTCGGTGAAACGGTGCATGCCCTCGCCGGTGCGGGAGTAGGGCATGTCGGTCTCGACGCGCAGTTCGTGTTCGCCGGGGGTGAGGCCGTCGAGGGGGTAGCGGCCTTCGGTGAGGGCGGCGGGGTCGAGTTCGCTTCCGTCGAGGAGGATGCGGTGGAGGGTGGTGGGCCGCAGGTCGAGGAAGGTGCTGCCGGTTTCGCGCGCAGTGAAGCGGATGACGGTGGTGGAGGCGAAGGTCTCGTCGCCGCGTGTGAGGTCGAGGTCGATGCTGTAGCGGTGGACCTCGAGGAGGCGGGCTCGTGTCTGCGCTTCGTCGCGCGTCAGTGCGGGCATGGAGTCATGCTGCCTCATGCCTCGCGGGTGGTGCAGGGGTGTTGGCGGAGGTCGTCGCGGGCCGGTGCGGGCTGCGCCGCCGTAGTGTGGAGGTGTGGGATCGGTCGGTGAGGTGGTGCATGGTCTGCCGCACCTGGGGACGGTTCGTTCGTCGATCACCACGTTGTACCGGCGGTTGTCGGCGGACGCGGTGCGCGGGTTCGGGACGTCGGTGCTGCCGGCGGATGTGGCGTTCGCCGATGACGACGATCTGTTCCTCGGGGTGCAGCGGGTGGCGCGGGTGCTGGTGCGGCATCTGCGGTTGCCGGATGCGCGGGTGATCGTGAGTTTCCGCCGGATGCGGCATGCGGGGAGTGTGGAGCTGGCGGCGGGGCCGGAGTACTTCGTCGAGTTGAACGAGCGGTTCAAGGAGCACCGGCGGGACATCGGTGCGGTGCTGGCACACGAGGTGATGCACGTGTATCTGCACCGGCTGGATCTGTGGCTGCCGGACACCGGGGAGAACGAGGTGCTCACGGACACGGCCGCGGCGTATCTGGGGACGGGCTGGCTGGAGCTGGACGCGTTCCGCGAAGACGCCGTGTCCTCGCAGAAGTTGGGCTATCTGACGCCGGAGGAGTTCGGGTACGTGCTGGCGAAGCGGGCCTTGCTGTTCGGGGAGGATCCGTCGGTGTGGTTCACGAGTCCGCAGGCGTACACGGCGTACACGGCGGGGATGGCGGAGGCGCGCAGGGACGGTGAGCGGCCTCCGCTGGCGGCCGCGGGGCGGGTGGGCCGGCACCGTTACGCGCGGGACCGGCGCCGGGCCCTGGGGCTGGATCGGGCGGGGAGGACGGCGCTGCCGTCGGTGCAGGACGGTTACGCGTTCGAGGAGGGTGCGCCGCTGCGGGTGACGTTTCCCTGCCCGGTGTGCTGTCAGCGGATTCGGGTTCCTGCGGAGGGGCGCAGGGTGCGGGTGCGGTGCGGGCTGTGCCGGACGGTGCTGGTCTGCGACGTGTGAGGACGGGCGCGGGCAGGGCTTCGCTCCCCGGTGGGCATCGTCGGGTCATCCGTGCTGCCATGGATGGAGGCCCGGATTCAGCGAGGTCCGACTGCTGCCCGGCCACGTGGGGTGTGCCGGAGGCGGCCCGGGCGGAAGGGAGGCGACCGGTCATGGCGCGCACGAAGAGGATGGCGGTACGCGAGATCATGCACGAGGGCGCGCAGTGCGTCACCGAGGGGCAGACCCTCTTCGATGCGGCGCGGATGATGCGTGATCTGGACGTCGGGTGTGTACCGATCTGCGGTGACGACAACCGGCTGAAGGGGATGATCACGGATCGTGACATCGTGCTGCGGTGCTGCGCCGAGGGGCGTGATCCGGCGCAGGTGCGGGCGGGCGAGTTCGCGGGCAGCCTGTGGTGGATCGATGCGGATGCCGACGTTTCGAAGGCGTTGGACGCCATGGAGGAGCACAAGGTCAAGCGGTTGCCGGTGATCGACGTGGCCGATGGGCACCGGCTGGTCGGCATGATCAGTGAGGCGAACCTGGCGCGCAATCTGAGCGATCACGAGCTGGGCGAGTTCGTCGGGCAGGTGTACGCCCCGGCGTGACGGGGCGGGCTGCGTGCCGGGGGTGCGGTTCGCGGTGATGCGCGGTGCCGCGTGGGGCGATGAGAGGTCGCTCCGCGGGGCGCCGCGCTCTGCTGTGCCCGGTGGGATGCGGGAAGGGATCGGTGGGACCGCCGAGTTGACGGGGACCGGTGGGCGTGACGGGGGTGAGCCGCGGGATCGGGGGGCGCGTCGGGAGGCCGGTGCGGGGTGTGCGGACGACGCGGGGTGCCGGGCCCGTACGGTGGCGGTGGTTTCCGCGTGCGAGGAGTGGCATGGCCCGTTACGGCTCGATGCGCCGGCGTCCGCCGGCCGGTGGTTCGGATGGTGCGTCCGGTCTTGGGGGTGCCGGTGCCGGGGCGGGGCTCGGCAGCCGGGACTTCCTGCTGTTGCTGGCGGCGACGCTGGGCACGTTCGCGAATTTCGCGCCGTTGCTGTCCGTGGTTCCGCTCTGGTCGGCCGAGGGCGGGTCGGGGCACGGGGGTGTGGGTGCGGCGACGGGCGTCACCATGGCGACGACGGTGTGTGCGCAGCTCGGCATGGGGTGGCTGCTGCGGCGTTTCGAGTTGCGGCATCTGCTGGCCGCGGGGGCGTTGCTGTTGGGGGTGCCGACGTTCGCATACCTCGCGTCGTCGGAACTGGGGTGGGTGCTGGCGGTGTCGGGGGTGCGCGGGCTGGGCTTCGGCCTCGTCGTGGTGACGGGCAGCGCGTTGATCGCGGAACTGGTGCCGGTGGGGCAGCGGGGGCGGGCGGTGGGGTGGTACGGCGTGGCGGTGGGGGTGCCGCAGGTGACGCTGTTGCCGCTGGGTGTGTGGTGTTCGGGGCGTTTCGGTTTCGCTCCGGTGTTCGTGGTGACGGGGATGCTCGGTGTGCTGGCGCTGCCGTTGGTGGCCGCGATGTCGGGCCGGCGCTCGGGGGGTGGTCGGGAACCGGCACGGGTGCGGGTGCCGGAGGCTGCGCCGGTGGGGCGGGGTTCCGGGGGCCGGTGGCGGGGGCTGGCGGTGCCACCGGGGGTGCTGGCGGTCGCGGCGTGTGCGCTGGGTGGTGTGACGTCGTTCCTGCCGCTGGCGCTGGGTGGTTCGTCGGTGGCTGCGCCGGTGGCGTTGTTCGCGTTGTCCGCCGCGTTGGTGGTGGGGCGTTGGGGTGCCGGTGTGTGGAATGACCGGGTCGGTGCGGGCCGGCTGGTGGTTCCTGCTGCGGTGGCGTGCGGGCTGGCCACCGGAGGGTTCGCGGTGGTTTCGGGTCCGGTGCCGGACGTCGTTGCGGTGGCGGGGGCGGTGACGGCTGCCGTGGTGTACGGGTTGGGATTCGGTGCCTTGCAGAACGACACGCTGGTGGTGATGTTCCGCCGTGCCGGTCCGGGTGGGAACGGCATGGTGAGCACGGTGTGGAATCTGGCGTTCGACGCGGGGACGGGGATGGGCGCGGTGGCCGTGGGGCTGTTGTCTCAGGGGGTGGGGATGGACGGCGCGTATGCCGTGGCGGCGGCGCTGATGCTGGTTGCGGTGGTGTTCGCGGTGCGGGACAGGGTGGTGGACCGAGCGCCGGCGCAGGGCGCGGGTGGTCTGCGGGGGCCGGATGACACGGGTGCGGTGCGGGCCGGAGACTCCGTAGGCGGCCAGGATCCCGTGCGGGACCGGAGTGCCGGGTGAGCGGCCGGACGGTCCCGTGAAACGACGGCGGCGCCCGCCTCCGGGGGAGGCGGGCGCCGAGGCGGGTCCGGCACTGCCTGTGCGGGGGCTGTCGTCAGGCGGTGAGTGCGCGGTCCGTCGGCCGGACGGGCGAGGGCAGTGCGCTGGTGCCCATGAGGAACCGGTCCACGCCGCGGGCTGCGGAGCGTCCCTCGGCGATGGCCCACACGATGAGGGACTGACCCCGTCCGGCGTCACCGGCGACGAACACACCGGGCACGTTGGTCGCGTAGTGGGTGTCCCGGTCGATGTTGCCGCGTGCGTCGAGGTCGAGACCGAACTGTTCGACGAGGCCGTTCTCCCGGTCGGTTCCGGTGAACCCCATGGCGAGGGCGACCAGTTGGGCCGGGATCTTCCGCTCGGTGCCGGGCTTCGGCTCCGGGCGGCCGTCCTTGAACTCCACCTCGGTCATGTGCAGCCACTGGACGTTGCCGTCCTCGTCGCCCTCGAAGTGGGTGGTGGACACGGAGTAGACCCGGTCGCCGCCCTCCTCGTGCGCGGAGGTGACCTTGTAGAGCATCGGGAAGGTGGGCCAGGGCTGGTTGGCGTTCCGCTCCTCGCCCGGCTTCGGCATGATCTCGAGCTGGGTGACGGATGCCGCGCCCTGGCGGTGGGCGGTGCCGACGCAGTCGGCGCCGGTGTCGCCGCCGCCGATGACGACGACGTGCTTGCCCTCGGCGCTGATCGGGCTGACGGTGAGGTCGCCCTCCTGCACCTTGTTGGACAGCGGCAGGTACTCCATCGCCTGGTGGATGCCGTTCAGCTCCCGCCCCGGGACGGGCAGGTCGCGGGCCGTGGTGGCGCCGGCGGCGATGACGACCGCGTCGTAGCGGCGCCGCAGCTTGACGGCGTCCAGGTCGCGGCCGATCTCCAGCCCGGTGCGGAACTTGGTGCCCTCCGCACGCATCTGCTCGATGCGGCGGTTGATGTGGCGCTTCTCCATCTTGAACTCGGGGATGCCGTAGCGCAGCAGGCCGCCGATGCGGTCGGCGCGCTCGTAGACGACCACGGTGTGGCCGGCCCGGGTGAGCTGCTGGGCTGCGGCGAGCCCGGCGGGGCCGGAGCCGATGACGGCCACGGTCTTGCCGGACAGCCGCTCGGGCGGCTGGGGGGTGACGTCGCCGTTGTCCCACGCCTTGTCGATGATGGTGACTTCGACGTTCTTGATGGTGACCGGCGGCTGGTTGATGCCCAGCACACAGGCGGACTCACAGGGTGCGGGGCACAGCCGACCGGTGAACTCGGGGAAGTTGTTGGTCGCGTGCAGGCGCTCGCTGGCCTCGGTCCAGTCCCCGCGGTAGGCGTAGTCGTTCCACTCGGGGATGAGGTTGCCGAGGGGGCAGCCGTTGTGGCAGAAGGGGATGCCGCAGTCCATGCAGCGTCCGGCCTGCTTGCTGATGATCGGGAGCAGGGAGCCGGGCTTGTAGACCTCGTTCCAGTCCCTGACCCGCTCGTCGACGGGCCGGGTCTCGGCGACCTCGCGCCCGGTGGTGAGAAAGCCCTTCGGGTCAGCCATGGGTCGCCGCCTCCATCATCTTCTCGTGGACCTCGGACTCGGGGAGTCCGGCCTGCTCGGCGGCGTCCTTGGCGGCGAGCACTGCCTTGTACGTGGCCGGGGTGACCTTGCTGAAGCGGGTCACCGCGGCGTCCCAGTCGGCGAGGAGCTTCTCGGCCACGGTGGAGCCGGTCTCCTCGAAGTGGCGCTGCACCACGCCGTGCAGCCACTGCCGGTCGGTCTCGTCCAGCGGGCCGACGGCGGAGGTGAGCTGGGGGTTGACGTTGTCGGGGTCGAGGTCGACGACGTAGGCGAACCCGCCCGACATGCCGGCCGCGAAGTTGCGGCCCGTCTCCCCGAGTACGACCGCGTTGCCGCCGGTCATGTACTCGCAGCCGTGGTCGCCCACGCCTTCGGAGACGACGGTGGCGCCGGAGTTGCGGACGCAGAACCGTTCGCCGACCCGGCCGCGCAGGAAGATCTCGCCACCGGTCGCGCCGTAGGCGATGGTGTTGCCGGCGATGGTCGAGTACTCGGCCAGGTGGTCGGCGCCTCGGTCCGGGCGGACGATGACGCGGCCTCCGGAGAGGCCCTTGCCGACGTAGTCGTTGGCGTCGCCCTCGAGGCGCAGCGTGATGCCGCGCGGCACGAATGCGCCGAACGACTGGCCGGCGGATCCGGTGAAGGTGATGTCGACGGTGTCGTCGGGCAGTCCTGCGCCGCCGAACTTCTTGGTCACCTCGTGGCCGAGCATGGTGCCGACGGTCCGGTTGATGTTGCGGATCGCCACCTGGGCGCGGACCGGCTGGGCATCCTCCGGGGAGGTCGCGGACAGCGCGTCGGCGGCGAGCTTGATCAGCTCGTTGTCGAGGGCCTTCTCCAGGCCGTGGTCCTGGTCGATGGCCCGGTGCCGTACCGCGCCGTCCGGGAGGTCGGGGACGTGCAGGAGCGGCTCGATGTCGAGACCCTGCGCCTTCCAGTGCTTGACGGCGGTGCTGGTGTCGAGGAGTTCGGCGTGGCCGACGGCCTCCTCGAGGGTGCGGAAGCCGAGTTCCGCGAGCAGTTCGCGGACCTCTTCGGCGATGAACTCGAAGAAGTTGACGACGAAGTCGGCCTGTCCGCTGTAGCGCTCGCGCAGCACGGGGTTCTGGGTGGCGATGCCGACCGGGCAGGTGTCCAGGTGGCAGACGCGCATCATGATGCAGCCGGAGACGACGAGCGGGGCGGTCGCGAAGCCGAACTCCTCGGCGCCGAGGAGGGCGGCGATGACCACGTCGCGGCCGGTCTTGAGCTGGCCGTCGGTCTGCACGACGATGCGGTCGCGCAGGCCGTTGAGCAGCAGCGTCTGCTGGGTCTCGGCGAGACCCAGTTCCCAGGGGCCGCCCGCGTGCTTGAGCGAGGTGAGCGGGGACGCGCCGGTTCCGCCGTCGTGGCCGGAGATGAGGACGACGTCCGCGTGTGCCTTGGAGACGCCCGCCGCGACGGTGCCGACGCCGACCTCGGAGACCAGCTTCACGTGGATGCGGGCCGCCGGGTTGGCGTTCTTCAGGTCGTGGATGAGCTGGGCGAGGTCCTCGATGGAGTAGATGTCGTGGTGCGGCGGCGGGGAGATGAGTCCCACACCCGGCGTGGAGTGCCGGGTCTTCGCCACCCACGGGTAGACCTTGTGGCCGGGCAGCTGGCCGCCCTCGCCGGGCTTGGCGCCCTGGGCCATCTTGATCTGGATGTCGTCCGAGTTCACCAGGTACTCGCTGGTGACGCCGAAGCGGCCGGAGGCGACCTGCTTGATCGCGGAGCGTCGCTCCGGGTCGTACAGGCGCTCCGGGTCCTCGCCGCCCTCACCGGTGTTCGACTTGCCGCCGAGCCGGTTCATGGCGATGGCGAGGGTCTCGTGCGCCTCCTGCGAGATGGAGCCGTACGACATGGCGCCGGTGGAGAAGCGCTTGACGATCTCGGATGCGGGCTCGACCTCGTCGACGGAGATCGGCTCGCGGGGGCCGTTCTCGCCGGCCTTCAGGTCGAACAGGCCGCGCAGGGTCATGAGCCGCTCGGACTGCTCGTTCACCCGCTGCGTGTACTGCTTGAAGATGTCGTAGCGGCGGGTGCGCGTGGAGTGCTGGAGCCGGAAGACGGTCTCCGGGTCGAACAGGTGGGGTTCGCCCTCGCGGCGCCACTGGTACTCGCCGCCGATCTCCAGGGCGCGGTGCGTGGCGGCGACGCCGGAGGCCGGGTAGGCCTTGGCGTGCCGGGCGGCGACCTCCTTGGCGACGACATCGAGACCGGCTCCGCCGATCTTGGTCGTGGTGCCGTGGAAGTAGCGGTCGACGAACTGCTCGTCGAGACCGACGGCTTCGAAGACCTGGGCACCCCGGTAGGAGGCGACGGTGGAGATGCCCATCTTGGACATCACCTTGAGGACGCCCTTGCCGAGGGCCTTGATGAGGTTCTTGATCGCGGTGTCGGTCTCGATGCCGGGGAGGAAGGTTCCGGCGCGGACCAGGTCTTCGACGGACTCCATGGCGAGGTAGGGGTTGACCGCTGCGGCGCCGTAGCCGATGAGGAGCGCCACATGGTGGACCTCACGCACGTCGCCGGCCTCGACCAGCAGGCCCACCTGGGTGCGCTGCTTGGTGCGGATGAGGTGGTGGTGGACGGCGGAGGTGAGCAGCAGTGACGGGATCGGCGCGTGTTCGGCGTCGGAGTGGCGGTCGGAGAGCACGATGAGGCGGGCGCCGCCGGCGATGGCGGAGTCCGCTTCGGCGCAGATCTCCTCGATGCGGTCCTGGAGTGCCTGGCCGCGTCCGCTGACCCGGTAGAGGCCGGAGAGGGTGGCGGCCTTGAAGTTGGGCAGGTCGCCGTCTGCGTTGATGTGGATGAGCTTGGCGAGCTCGTCGTTGTCGATCACCGGGAACGGCAGGGTGACGCTGCGGCAGGTCTCGGCGTCGGCGTCGAGGAGGTTGCCGGCCGGGCCGAGCGAGGAGATCAGCGAGGTGACGAGCTCCTCGCGGATGGCGTCCAGCGGCGGGTTGGTGACCTGCGCGAACAACTGGGTGAAGTAGTCGAAGAGCAGGCGGGGCCGCTCGGAGAGGGCGGCGATGGGCGAGTCGGTGCCCATGGAGCCGATGGGCTCGGCACCGGCCTTCGCCATCGGGGCGAGGAGGACGCGCAGTTCCTCCTCGGTGTAGCCGAAGGTCTGCTGGCGGCGGGTGACCGAGGCGTGGGTGTGCACGATGTGCTCGCGCTCGGGGAGGTCCTCGAGCTCGATGATCCCGTTCTCGAGCCACTCCTCGTAGGGCTGCTCGGCGGCGAGCTGGGACTTGATCTCGTCGTCCTCGATGATGCGGCGCTCGGCGGTGTCGACGAGGAACATGCGGCCGGGCTGGAGGCGGCCCTTGCGGACGACCCTCGCCGGGTCGATGTCGAGGACGCCGACCTCGGAGGAGAGGACGACGAGGCCGTCGTCGGTCACCCAGTAGCGGCCGGGGCGGAGCCCGTTGCGGTCGAGGACGGCGCCGACCTGGGTGCCGTCGGTGAAGGTGATGCAGGCCGGTCCGTCCCAGGGCTCCATCAGGGTGGAGTGGTACTGGTAGAACGCCCGGCGCGCGGGGTCCATCGACTCGTGGTTCTCCCAGGCCTCGGGAACCATCATGAGCACCGAGTGGGGCAGGGAGCGTCCGCCGAGGTGGAGGAGTTCCAGTACCTCGTCGAAGGTCGCGGAGTCGGAGGCGCCGGGGGTGCAGACCGGGAAGATGCGGTCCAGCGCCTGTTCCCCGCCGCTGCCACGGTCGGCAGAGCCACTGCGTCCGTGGTCGGCAGAGCCACTGCGTCCGTGGTCGGCAGAGCCGAACTTGTCGCTGACCAGCTGCGACTCGCGGGCGCGCATCCAGTTGCGGTTGCCCTGGACGGTGTTGATCTCACCGTTGTGGGCGACGAACCGGTACGGGTGGGCGAGCGGCCAGCTGGGGAAGGTGTTCGTCGAGAACCGCGAGTGGACCAGGGCGATGGCGGTGGCCAGACGGCGGTCGGAGAGGTCCGGGAAGAACGGCTCGAGCTGGCCCGTGGTGAGCATGCCCTTGTAGACGAGGGTCCGTGCGGAGAGCGACGGGAAGTAGACGCCTGCCTCGCGCTCGGCGCGCTTGCGGAGCACGAAGGCGAGGCGGTCCAGCTCGATCCCGGTGCGCTCGCGGCCGACCGCGGCCACGAAGAGCTGGGAGAAGGTCGGCATGGTGGCACGGGCACCGTTGCCGAGCAGCTCGGGGGCGACGGGGACCTCGCGCCAGCCGAGGACGGTGAGTCCTTCCTCGACGGCAATGGTTTCGACGCGGCGGGCGGCCGCCGCAGCGTCCTCGCCCTCGCCGGGGAGGAAGGCCATGCCGACGGCGTAGGCGCCGGCGGCAGGAAGCTCGAAGGGGACGCTCTCGCGCAGAAAGGCGTCCGGGACCTGCATCAGAATGCCCGCGCCGTCGCCCGAGTCCGGCTCGGATCCGGTGGCACCGCGGTGCTCGAGGTTGCGCAGAACGGTGAGAGCCTGTTCGACGAGCTCGTGGCTGGCCTCGCCCGTGAGGGTGGCCACGAATCCGACGCCGCAGGCGTCGTGCTCGTTGCGCGGGTCGTACATGCCCTGCGGGGCAGGGCGCCCGTCCAAGGGCGACCAGGCGGCGTTGCCGTCGGTCACGGAAAGCCCGGACGTGAGGTGCGCGGAACGCATCGGCTCTCCTGTCGTCGTCGTGGCAGTGTCAGTGCCGAGGGACGACATTGGCCCTCTGCTTCGTTTCCAGCAGGTCACATCATGACTCGCTGCTCAAAAATGGGATAGCTCATTCCAGTATGCGGACACCGGGAGGAGCCGTCCGGTCGGGAAGAGGACGGCGGATCACTCTCCGTCGTCCGGGAGCTGCGCGGGCGACGCTGCCCGCAGCGCTCTGCGCTCTCTTTCCCGGGCCACGCGATTTTGAAACCGCCGAGTAACCGGAATGTTTCGGCATGGGTACGGTCGGGCCGCCGCAGGCGCCGGCCCGACGGCCGTCAGCCGATCGCGGCGCCGAAGAGCGACCCCAGCCAGAATGTCACAGCCGCCGCGGCACCGCCCAGCGTCAGTTGCCGCAGCCCGCTGAACCACCAGCTGCGGGCGGTGACGCGGGCGACCACGGCCCCGCAGGCGAAGAGTCCGGCCAGCGCGAGCAGGACGGCAGGCAGCAGGCTGGTGGCACCCAGTAGATAGGGCAGCACCGGGAGCAGGGCCCCGACGGCGAACGATCCGAACGACGAGACGGCCGCCACCCGGGGGGACGGCAGATCGGTCGGGTCGACTCCGAGCTCTTCCCTGGCATGTATCTCCAGGGCCCGGTCGGGGTCCTTCGAGAGCTGGCGCGCCACCTCCGCGGCCAGAGCCGGAGCGACGCCGCGCCGCTCGTACAGCTCGGCGAGCTCCCTCTCCTCGTCCCCCGGGTTGCGGCGCAGCTCCTCGCGCTCGACGTCCAGCTCCGCCTGAACCAACTCGCGCTGGGAGGCGACGGAGGTGTACTCCCCCGCGGCCATCGAGAAAGCGCCGGCTGCGAGCCCGGCGAAGCCGGTGAGGACGACGGCGCCCGAGGAGACCTGGCCGCCGACGACGCCGCTGATCAGCGCCAGATTGGAGACCAGGCCGTCCATCGCTCCGAAGACGGCGGGGCGCAGCCATCCACCGTTGACGTCACGGTGGGTGTGGTTGTCGCGGTGGGCGGGGTGCGGGCCGGTCTGCGGGGTGTCGTCCCGCGCTGTGCCGTCCTGCACTGTGCCGTCCTGGGCGGTGTCGTCGCCGACGGGGGCCGTAGTGGCCATGGTGGGGTGCTCCCTTCACCGGTGCGGCCGGGCGGCCGGATCCCCAATGCCTCGACGGTACGCACGACTTGCGGGACCGCGCCAGCAAGGAAGGCCGAACTTACCTCGCTGACCTGCCGTTTTGCGGAGGAGCGCGAAGAAATGGCCGCCCCGCGGGTGGCGGGGCGGCCGGGAGACCGGGGCGAGGGCCTCAGAGTTCCTTCGAGGCCCGTTCCGTGCTCGTGGTCCCGGAGGCGGTCGCGTCGCCGGAGTCGGAGGCTTCCGGGGCGCTGTCCTCGGCAGCCGGGCCCGTGGTGCCGTCCTCGGCGGCTGCCGTCGCCCGCGCCGCCTCTGCGGCCGGCTCGACCACCGTCTCGCGGCCCGGGCGCACCTTGGCCGAGATCACCAGGTAGGCGATGGCCGCCACGAAGACGACCAGCGACGTCCAGACGTTGAGGCGCAGCCCCAGGATGTGGTTCGCCTCGTCGATGCGCAGGTACTCGATCCAGCCGCGGCCCACCGTGTAGGCCGCCACGTACAGGGCGAAGGCCCGTCCGTGACCGAGTCTGAAGCGCCGGTCGGCCCAGATGACGAGGAGGGCGACGCCGATGCACCACAGGCACTCGTACAGGAACGTCGGGTGGTACGTGCCGCCCGCTCTGCCGATCGTGGGGTCGGCGTCGATCCGCAGCGCCCACGGGACGTCGGTGGCCTTGCCGTAGAGCTCCTGGTTGAACCAGTTGCCCCAGCGGCCGATCGCCTGGGCGAGAGCGATGCCGGGGGCGACGGCGTCGGCGTACGCGGGCAGCGGGACGCCGCGGCGCCGGGCGCCGATCCAGGCGCCCACCGCGCCGAGGGCGACGGCGCCCCAGATGCCGAGTCCGCCCTCCCAGATCTTGAAGGCGTCGACCCAGTTGCCGCCCGGGCCGAAGTAGGGCTGATAAGAGGTGATCACGTGGTAGAGGCGGCCGCCGACGAGGCCGAAGGGCACGGCCCAGACGGCGATGTCGGCGACGGTCCCCGGCAGGCCGCCCCGGGCGACCCAGCGGCGGCCGCCGAGCCAGACGGCGACGAAGACGCCGATGATGATGCAGAACGCGTAGCCGCGCAGCGGGATCGGTCCGAGGTGGATCACGCCGGTCGACGGGCTGGGAATGAATGCGAGGTCCATGGCAGGTCCGAACCTACAGTGCGTGGGCTGCGGATCCCACCCCCGCCCGCCCCTGGAGCTCGCCCGGCCGCGCCGGAGGACCCTGAGGGGGGCGGTGCGGCCGGGGCGGGGCGGGGCTCAGCTGCGCTTCGCGGAGGCTTCGACGAGTTTCTGCAGCCCGGCCGGGGTCAGCGGCTTCTGCGGGTTGTTGTAGACGTCCTTGCCGTTGAGCAGCACGGTGGGGGTTCCCCGGTGGCCCGACTTGGAGAACGCCTCCTGGGACTTCGCGACCCAGCTGTCGTGCACACCCTCCTCGACGCAGCTGCGGAACTCCGGGGTGTCCAGTCCGTCGACCTTGGCGGCCAGCTCGATGAGGCGGGCGTCGCGGGCGTAGCCGTCGTCGGTCTCCTGCGGCTGGTTCCTGAAGAGGACGTCGTGGTATTCGGCGAACTTTCCGGCGTCCTGCGCGCACGCGGCGGCGTTCGCGGCCCGCTGGGAGCCCTGACCGCCCAGGTTGCCGTCGATGATCGTCGCCAGGTGGTACTCGGTCTTCAGCAGGCCCTTGTCCTGGAGGCGGTGAACGGTCTCGCGGTAGCCGTTCTCGAAGGCCCGGCAGGCGGGGCAGCGGAAGTCCTCGAACACGGTGAGGGTGGCGGGGGCGTCCGGTGAACCCACCGGGATCATCAGCTTGTTTTCGCCCTTGGCCCCGGCGGGGGCGGCCACCGGCCCGGCGCCGCGTTCCGGCTCGTCGCCCATGCCGGCGATCATCACGCCCAGGCCGCCGGCGACCCCGAGTGCCGCCACCACGCAGGCGCCCACGATCAGCATCCGCCTGGTCTTGTCCCGCGTCCTGTCCCGCTCGCGCTGCTGCTGCAGTCGTTCCCGGGCGGCGCGCATTCCGTCACGATTCGTCTGGCTCACACCCGGAGGAACGAACCGGGGAGGCGTGGGCACGCCTCCCCGGTGGTGCTTTCCCTCGAAAGAGGGAGAGATCTCCTCGTCCGGGTGTCAGGGGCGGCGGACACCCCGGGCCAGTTCCCCCGCCAGGCGGCGCACCCCGGTCACTCCGGCGTCCGCGTCGGGGGCGTTCAGCAGTTCCTTGACGAAGGCGGAGCCGACGATGACCCCGTCCGCGAACCGGGCGACCTCGGCCGCCTGCCCGGGGTTGGAGACACCGAGGCCCACGCACACCGGGAGCTGTGTCGTCGCCCGGGTGCGTCGCACCAGGTCCTCGGCCTGCGCGCCGACGGACTCCCGGGTTCCGGTGACGCCCATGAGGGAGGCGGCGTACACGAATCCGCTGCCTGCCCCGGTGATCCGGGCCAGCCGCTCGTCGCGGCTGCTGGGCGCCACCACGAAGACCGTGGCCAGCCCGTGGTGGTCGGCGGCCTTGCGCCACACCTCGGACTCCTCGACCGGCAGGTCCGGGAGGATGCAGCCCGCTCCCCCGGCCTCGGCCAGCTCGGCGGCGAAGCGCTCCTGGCCGTACCGGTCGACGGGGTTCCAGTACGTCATGCAGAGCACCGGGGCGCCGGTGGCCCCGTGGACCTCCCGTACCGTCCGCAGGATGTCGGCGATCCTCACGCCGCCGCGCAGGGCGATGTCGTCGGCGGTCTGGATGACCGGGCCGTCGAGGACCGGATCGCTGTGCGGCAGCCCGATCTCCACCACGTCGCAGCCGCCCTCGATCATCGCGACGGCAGCCCGCACGCCCTCGTCCACCGTCGGGAAGCCCCCGGGGAGGTAGCCGACGAGCGCCGCGCGGTTCTCGGCCTTCGCCGCCGCCAGAACCGATCCCAGCAGTTCCACGTTGCCTGCCATCACTCGGCCCCTTCGGTCTCGTCGGGTTCGACGGCGTCCGTCGCGTCGTACAGCCCGAAGTACTCCGCGGCAGTCGCCATGTCCTTGTCGCCGCGGCCGGACAGGTTGACCAGGATCAGCCCGTCCTCTCCCAGTTCCCGTCCCAGCCGGAGCGCGCCGGCCAGTGCGTGGGCGCTCTCGATGGCCGGGATGATGCCTTCGGTCGCGGACAGCAGCCGGAGCGCCTGCATCGCCTCGTCGTCCGTGACCGGCCGGTACTCGGCGCGGCCGCTGTCCTTGAGGTACGCGTGCTCGGGGCCGATGCCCGGGTAGTCGAGCCCCGCGGAGATCGAGTAGGGCTCGGTGATCTGGCCCTCGTCGTCCTGGAGGACGTAGGAGCGCGAGCCGTGCAGGATTCCCGGCTCGCCGACGCTGAGGGTGGCGGCGTGTTCGCCCGAGTCGACGCCGTGGCCGGCGGCCTCGAGGCCGACCAGCCGCACTCCCTCGTCGGGGACGAACGCGTGGAAGAGACCGATGGCGTTGGAGCCTCCCCCGACGCACGCGGCGACGGCGTCCGGCAGGCGGCCGGTGCGCTCGACGATCTGACGGCGGGCCTCGACGCCGATCACCCGGTGGAAGTCGCGGACCATCGCCGGGAAGGGGTGCGGTCCGGCGACGGTGCCGAAGAGGTAGTGCGTGCGGTCGACGTTCGCGACCCAGTCGCGGAAGGCCTCGTTGATCGCGTCCTTCAGGGTGCGGCTGCCGGACTTCACGGCGACCACCTCGGCACCGAGCATCCGCATCCGCGCCACGTTCAGCGCCTGCCGCCGGGTGTCGATCTCGCCCATGTAGATCACGCACTCGAGGCCGAACAGCGCGCAGGCGGTGGCCGTGGCCACACCGTGCTGGCCGGCGCCGGTCTCGGCGATGACCCGGGTCTTGCCCATCCGCCGGGTGAGCAGGGCCTGCCCGAGCACGTTGTTGATCTTGTGTGAGCCGGTGTGGTTGAGGTCCTCGCGCTTGAGGAAGATCCGGGCGCCGCCGGCGTGTTCGGCGAACCGCCGCACCTCGGTCAGCGCGCTGGGCCGGCCGGTGTAGTTGACCATCAGGTCCTCGAGCTCGGCCGCGAAGGCCGGGTCGGCCTTGGCCTTGGCGTACTCGACGGCGACCTCGTCCACCGCGGCGACCAGCGCCTCGGGGATGAACTTGCCGCCGAACGCGCCGAAGTAGCCGCGCGCGTCCGGGATCCGGCCCTCCGGGTCGGGAATGAAGAAGTCAGAAGACATCCGACGTGCTCCTCGATGGGGCGTTGTGCCCCGACATCTCGTTGTGCATGGTCACGGTACGTCCCGGCAGCTGCACCCGGCCCGTCCGCCCGGCCCCGCGGCGCACACCGGCGCGCCCCGTACGGCGGGACTGCGAGGCGGTGCGTCCGCGTGGGCAAGGCGCACCGGAACGCACGGCATCGCCTCGCGGGAGGTTTGCACCGGTGCCGGAGCGGATCGGGTCCGCATCCGGCAGACGTCATGGCGTGGCGGCCGAAAGGGTCAGAGCGCAGCCGCCGGACGCCATCGCATGCCGTTGACCTGCCCCGGTTCGCATCCGATGACGTAGCGCACGCGCCGGCCGCGCACCCGCCGCGCGGGCGCGCGGCAGCCACGCGGCCTGCAGCCGCGGGCCAGACGCGCGTACGCCTGCACGGGGTCTCAGCCCCGTCCGTGCCGCAGTGCGGGGTGGGCCCCGGCGGCGACGAGGTCGGACACGGCCGTCTTGGGGTCACGGCCGGTCACGAGGGACTCTCCGACGAGGACGGCGTCGGCGCCCTCGTTCGCGTAGGCGATCAGGTCGTGCGGGCCGCGCACCCCGGACTCGGCGACCCTGACGATGTGGTCGGGGATCTCGGGGGCGACGCGTTCGAAGTTCCCCCGGTCCACCTCGAGCGTCTTGAGGTTGCGGGCGTTGACGCCGATGACCCGGGCCCCGGCGTCGACCGCGCGCGCGGCCTCCTCCTCGTCATGGACCTCGACCAGCGGGGTCAGCCCGATGGACTCGGCACGCTCGATCAGCGACACCAGGGCCTCCTGCTCCAGGGCCGCGACGATGAGCAGGATGAGGTCGGCCCCGTGGGCCCGGGCCTCCCACAGCTGGTACGCGGTGACGACGAAGTCCTTGCGCAGCACGGGGATGTCGACCTTGGCGCGCACCGCCTCCAGGTCTGCGAGGGAGCCGCCGAACCGGCGCTCCTCGGTGAGAACGCTGATGACGGCCGCACCGCCCGCCTCGTAGTCGGCGGCGAGGCCGGCCGGGTCCGCGATGGCGGCGAGGGCGCCCTTGGACGGACTGGAACGCTTGACCTCGCAGATCACGTTGACGCTGTCGCCGCGCAGCGCGGCGACGCCGTCCTTGGCCCGAGAAGCCCTGGCCGCCCGCTCCTTGAGCTCGTCGAGGCCGACGCGCGCCTGCCGCTCTGCGAGGTCGGCGCGCACTCCGTCGATGATCTCATCGAGCACACTCACGGGAGCGGCTCCCTTCCGAACGTGATGGTTCCCTGGTCGGCTCCCGGAGAGCACTGCCCCGCGCCGGGACGCTCTGCGGGACCACTGCGATGGTATCCGGACGCGGGCCCCGGACCCGCATCCAGTGGGCGCCGGTCCCACGACCTGGACATTTCCCGGGAGCGAGGGCGCGCATCAGGGCGCCAGGGCGGAACCGAAGGGAAGGTTCCGCACGAGGGTGAACAGGGCGACGGCGGCAGCGAGGGACCACCAGTGCACAAAGCCCAGGGCGACCGCCGGGGCGGGACGGCCGCGTACGCACCTCAGCAGCCAGACCGTCCACACGACGGCGAAGACGGCGCTGCCGGCGACCACCGGGACATTGGAGCCGAGCGCGGTGAGGAGGTCTCCGTGGGCCAGTGCGTGGGCGCTGCGCAGGCCGCCGCAGCCGGGGCAGAGGATGTCCGTGAAGTGGAGCAGCGGGCAGAGCGGGTAGTGGCCCGGGGTGTTCGGGTCGACGGCGCCGACGTATCCGAAGGCGCTGCCGACGGAGGCCAGGACTGCGAGGGGGACGGCCGTACGGCGCAAGGGCCCGTGGGCGTGTTCGCCGGGGCGCGCGGGATGCGGCGCGCGTTCGCGCAGGTGCGGCGGCGCCGGCCGTACAGGCTGTTCGGTCACAGCACCGAGTCTGGATGCCGGGCGGGCCGCGCGCAGCGCGGGTGCCGCCGGGTGCGTCCGTCCGGGCCGTGCCCGGTCCCCGGGCGGCTTCCGCTCGGCTCCGGCCGTCCGGCGAGGGTCGCGCCCCCGCCGAAGGGCCGGTTCCGGGGTCAGCTCTGCGGCTGGGGTTCCGACGCGGGCGCCTTGGAGCGCGTGACGGTCTTCTGGCCCAGTCCGGCGGCACCCATGGCCAGGCCCACGACACCGCCCAGGGCCGCGACGACGAGGCCGCCCACGACGCCGAGCGGCTCGGCCATCACGGTGAAGGCACCGGAGATGCAGAACCCGATGAAGGCGATGGTGACCCCGGTCCAGGCGGCCGGGGTGTGTCCGTGGCTGCTTCCCGCCATGAGTACTCCTCGTTGCTGTGACGCGCCTGGGTGGGCGCGGTGAAGGCTCGGCGTCCATTGTCACCGACGCGCGCGGAACCTCCGTGGCGGGGTCCGCGCCCGGGTGCCTCAGGCGTCGCGGGTGGGGTCCTCGCCGCGGTCGAGCGCCTTCCAGATCTCCTCGGGGCGGTCCGGGTCCGCCGGGGCGCGCCGGGCGGTCGCGCCGGCCTGGCCGGGGCGTTCGTAGCGTCCGGACATCGCGGGCCAGTGCCGGCCGTGGCGGAGCGCGAGCAGCCCCGCCGCCAGCAGCAGCACGCCGCCCGCCGCCGAGGCCCAGGGCCAGACGGTGTGGGCGACCTCGCGTACGCCGGCTCCGGCCAGGCCGGTGGCCGCGGCCGCTTCCGCTTCGAGCGCGGAAGTGTCGGTGGCGCCCAGCACAGAGGTGACGACGATCGCGGCTCCGCACAGGGCCATCACCGCCGCGACCGCGGTGCGTCCGGACCGGCGTACGGCGAAGACGGCGACGAGCGAGGCCAGGGCGACCACGGCGAGGGCGGCGGGGATGCCGGTGACGTCACGACCCTGGGCGGTCAGCGGGACGGCGCCCTGTGCGGCGGACGTGACTGCCTCGCCCCAGGGCCTGCCGCCTGCGACGAGCGCGAGGGCGGCGCCTGCGGCTCCGAGGAACAGGGCGACGGCGAGACTGCGGCGGCGTCCCGCCTCGGCGGGCGGTCCGTCCGTGGTGCTGCCGGTGGCGTGGGCGGGCGGCTCGTGTTCGGGACTCACCCTTCCACTATGGCCTCCGGGCCGCCCCCGCCCGGAGGCGGGGGCTCGCCGGCGCCCTCCCGGCAGGCCGGCAGCGCTCACGCCTGCGGCCCGGAGATGCCGTTGGCGACAGCGACGGCACGCAGGACGGCCGCGGCCTTGTTGCGGCACTCGGTGTCCTCGGCGACCGGGTCGGAGTCGGCGACCACGCCGGCGCCGGCCTGGACGTAGGCGGTGCCGTCGCGCAGCAGCGCCGTGCGGATGGCGATGGCGGTGTCGGAGTCCCCGGCGAAGTCGAGGTAACCGACGCAGCCGCCGTAGACACCGCGCCGGGTCGGCTCGAGCTCGTCGATGATCTGCAGGGCCCGGGGCTTCGGCGCGCCCGACAGGGTTCCGGCGGGGAAGCAGGCGGTGAGGGCGTCGAAGGCGGTGCGGTCCTCGGCGAGGCGGCCGGTGACGGTGGAGACGATGTGCATGACGTGGCTGTAGCGCTCGATCGTCATGAAGTCGACGACCTCGACGCTGCCGGGCTCGCAGACCCGGCCGAGGTCGTTGCGGCCGAGGTCGACGAGCATGAGGTGCTCGGCGCGTTCCTTGGGGTCGGCGAGCAGTTCGTCGGCGAGGGCGGCGTCCTCCCGGGGGGTGGCGCCGCGCGGGCGGGTGCCGGCGATGGGGTGCATCATCGCCCGGCCCTCCTCGACCTTGACCAGGGCCTCGGGGCTGGAGCCCACCACGTCGAATCCGCCGGGCCCCCCGGGTGCCCCGTCGTCCCCGGATCCGGGAAAGCGGAAGAGGTACATGTAGGGGCTGGGGTTGGTGGCGCGCAGCACTCGGTAGACGTCGAGGGCGGAGGCGTGGCAGGGGGTCTCGAACCGCTGCGAGGGAACGACCTGGAAGGCCTCGCCGGAGCGGATCCGTTCCTTGATGTCCTCGACGGCCGACTGGTAGTCGGTGCCGCCCCAGAGCGCGGAGTACTCGGGCACCTGCGCGGGCGGCAGTTCGACGGTGCCGGCCGGAGCGGGCCGGGCGAGGTCGGCGGCCATCCTGTCGAGCCGGGCGACGGCATCGGCGTGGGCCTCGTCGACTCCGGTGTCGAGGTCGTTGTGGTTGATCGCGTTGGCGATCAGCAGCACGGTGCCGTCCCAGTGGTCGAGGACGGCGAGGTCGGAGGTGAGGAGCATGGTCAGTTCGGGCAGGCGCAGGTCGTCGCGTCCGCCGTCACCGACCCGCTCGAGCCGGCGCACGATGTCGTAGCCGAGGTAGCCGACCATTCCGCCGGTGAACGGCGGCAGTTGGGTCGATCCTCCGAGGTCGCGAGGCGTGTGGAGGGTTTCGACGGTGGCGCGCAGGGCCTGCAGGGGGTCGCCGGTGGTGGGGAGGCCGACGGGCGGGGTGCCGAGCCAGTGGGCCTCGCCGTCGCGTTCGGTGAGCGTGGCAGCGCTGCGGACGCCGACGAAGGAGTAGCGGGACCAGGAGCGGTTGTTCTCGGCCGACTCCAGGAGGAAGGTGCCGGGCCGTTCGCCGGCGAGTTTGCGGTAGAGGCCGATCGGGGTGTCGCCGTCCGCAAGCAGCCTGCGGCTGACCGGGATGACGCGCCGGTCGGCGGCCAGCTTGCGGAACGTGGCGAGGTCCATGGTGGCGGCACCGGGAGTCATGTGGCGGGATCCTACTGGTGGGTGAGTGGTCACCGGCCGGAGCCGGGGGTGATGTCCCCGGCGTCGAAGCAGGTGCGGTCGCCGGTGTGGCAGGCGGCGCCGGTCTGGTCGACCTTGACGAGCACGGTGTCGGCGTCGCAGTCGAGGGCGACGGACTTGACGTGCTGGACGTGGCCCGAGGTGTCGCCCTTGGCCCAGTACTCCCGGCGGCTGCGGCTCCAGTAGGTGCAGCGGCCGGTGGTGAGGGTGCGGTGGAGCGCCTCGTCGTCCATCCAGCCGAGCATCAGCACCTCGCCGGTGTCGTACTGCTGGGCGATGGCCGGGAAGAGCCCCTCGTCGTTGCGGCGCAGGCGGGCGGCCAGAGCCGGGTCGAGTCCGGAGGAGGGCTGTGTACGGGACATGCGCCCATTGTGCCGCCGGGGGCGGGGCGCCGTGAAACCGGTGCGCCGGGTGGGCCCGTCGGGGCGGGTTCCGGCTGTCGCCGGATCTCGTGAGCACGGACACGGGCGATGGGGCATGCTTCGGGCATGACCTTCCCGCCTCCGCCGCACGAGCGTCCTTCTTCGTCGCCCGGCGGCGGCTTCGGTCCGCCGCCGGACCTGGGAATGCCGGATGCCGCCGCACCGGTGGCCGGCGGCGTTTTCGGGCCGCCTCCGGCGCCCTTCGGTCCCGGGGCGGGCGGTCCTCCTCCCGGCGGCGACGGCGGGGACCGCGCCCCGCGGATAGCGGCGTTCTTCATCGGTGCGGTGCTGGTGGTCGGGCTGGGCGTCGGCGGGCTCCTGATCGTCACCAGCGACGGCCCGGCGACGGCCGACGCGGGCAGGCGTCCGGCACCGGCGAAGACCTCCCCCACTCCGGCGCCGCCGCGCGGCGGCGCCGGGGCCACCGAGCCGCCGTCGGACACGGGGGCGCCGGGGGGACCGGCGCCCCCGCCCTCCGACGCGCCGGGCGAAGAGCTGCCGTTCGTGGCCCTGGGCCGGGGGGTGTGCTTCGACCATCCCGAACTCGACCCCGGCGTGCGCAAGGTCGTCGAGCGTCCGTGCACGGGACCGCACGACGGCGAGGTGATAGGGAACCGGGAACTCACCGGTGACTTCGCCTCGGACCAGGAGCTGGAGACCGAGGCACTGCGGCTGTGCGGCAGCGATGTGAAGCGCCGCATGCGGGACATTCCGGACGACGGCCGGCAGTACTACAACTACGCGCTCTACCCGTCGCTCCCGACGTATCAGACCGAGGGCGAGAACCGGGTCTCCTGTGCCCTGACGCTCAGCGACGGGCCGGGGGGACGGAAGCTGACGGCCGCGCTCCCCTGACCGTGGAGTTCCCTCCGGACACGCTTCCCGGTGACCCGGCCGGCCCGCGGCAACGAGCCGTGCGGGTCACCGCGCGGCACCGTGGCGGGCCGGGGCTGCCGGTCGTACGCTGGCGGCATGTCGACTCATGCACAGCGTGAACGCCTACTCCTCGCCGACCTGTTGGAAACGGCCGGGTCCGCGGCCCCAACCCTGTGCGACGGCTGGACGACCCGCGAACTCGCGGCGCACCTGGTGGTCCGGGAGCGGCGGGCGGACGCGGCCGGCGGCGTCCTGTTCAAGCCGCTCGCCGACCGGCTCGCCCGGGTGCAGGCCGAGTTCGCCGCCAAGCCGTACGAGGAGCTGATCCAGCTCATCCGCACCGGTCCGCCACGGATGTCCCCGCTCGCCATCAAGCAGATCGACGAAGCCGCCAACACCGTCGAGTTCTTCGTCCACGCCGAGGACGTCCGCCGGGCGCAGCCGGACTGGACGCCCCGGGAGCTGGATCGGGTGTTCTCCGACGCCCTGTGGTCCCGGATCGAGAAGATGGCACGCGTTCTGGGCCGCCGCTCCCCGGTCGGGCTGGTGCTGCGGCGCCCGGACGGCCGGACTGCGGTGGCCCGCCGGGGTGTTCCGGTGGTCACCGTGACCGGCGAGCCGGGTGAGCTGACCATCTTCCTGTTCGGCCGGCAAGAGGCGGCGCGGATCGAGGTGGAGGGCGACAAGGAGGCCGTCGGCCGGCTGTACGAGGCGAAACTCGGGTTGTGATTCCTCCGGGAAGACGATTCCTCACCGTCCGGGGCTGATATGGGGTTTCCGGATGGAAGCGGGCCCCGGCGGTGGGCGGGTGGGGCAGGCACCGGCGCGCTGCCCGAGTTCCGCACGGCGGGACCGCGGCGGTCCGGCGCACGCCCGGTGCCGTCCGCCGCCCCGGTGCCGTCCGCCGCCCCGGTGCCGCTCGGCGGACCGGAGTTCCGCCGGGAGCGATTCCGCTGAGAGCTTGCGGCGGTTCACGGACGGCGTCCGCAGGGGCAGAGTCACCGCATGAGACTGCTGATGCTGGGCGGGACGGGATTCGTGGGCCGCGCGGTCGCGGACGAGGCGCTGGCGCGGGGCTGGCAGGTGACGGTGTTCAACCGCGGACACCACGAGGCGCCGCCGGGCGCCGCCCAGGTGACGGGTGACCGGACCTCGCCCGGCGGAACCGCGGCCCTGGCGCAGGGCACGTGGGACGTGGTGGTGGACACCTGGACGGGCGCGCCGTCGGCGGTCCGCGACGCCGCGCGGGTGCTGGCCGGTCGCGCGGGCCACTACGTCTACGTCTCCAGTCGATCGGTGTACCGCTACCCGGCCGCAGCGGGGCTGGACGAGGACGGGCCGCTGGTGGACGCCTCGCCGGACGACGGCGACGACGGCGATTACGCACGCGCCAAGCGCGGCGGTGAGCTCGCCGCCGCCGAGGCGTTCGGTGACAACGCCCTGCTGGCCCGCGCCGGGCTGATCATCGGCCCGCGGGAGAACATCGGACGGCTGCCGTGGTGGCTCCACCGCATCGCGCGGGGCGGCCCGGTCCTGGCGCCGGGTCCGCGCGAGCTGCCCCTGCAGTACATCGATGCGCGCGATCTGGCCGCGTGGGTCCTGGACGCCGCCGCCCGGGGGCTCGGCGGGCCCTTCAACGTCGTCAGCCGGCCGGGCCACACCACGATGGGCGAGCTCCTGGAGACGTGCGTGCGCGTCACCGGCGGGGCGGCCGAACTGCGCTGGACGGCCCCGGAGCGGATCGTGGCGGCCGGCGTCGAGCCGTGGTCGCAGCTTCCGGTATGGCTGCCACCGGGCGAGCTGTACGACACCCTGCACCGGGGCGACGTCTCCCGGGCGCTGGCGGCCGGCCTGCGCTGCCGGCCCGTCGCGGAGACGGTGGCCGACACCTGGGACTGGTTGCAGAGCATCGGCGGGCGGGCCCCGCAGCGCCCGGACCGTCCCGTCGTCGGCCTGGACCCCGGGACGGAGGCGAAGGTCCTCGCGGGCTGAACCGCCCGTGCGGCGCGACCGGTTCAGCGCACCGGGTGGCCGGCCGCGCGGAGGGTGTCCTTGACCTGGCCGATGCGCAGGTCGCCGAAGTGGAAGACGGAAGCGGCGAGGACCGCGTCCGCCCCGGCGTCGACCGCGGGCGGGAAGTCCTCGAGACGTCCGGCGCCACCGCTGGCGATCACGGGGACGGTGACGTGCTTGCGGACCGCTTCGATCATGGCGGTGTCGTAGCCGTCCCTGGTGCCGTCCGCGTCCATGGAGTTCAAGAGGATTTCGCCGGCGCCGAGTTCGGCCGCGCGGTGGGCCCACTCGACCGCGTCGATGCCGGTGCCGCGCCGCCCGCCGTGGGTGGTGACCTCGAAGCCGGAGGCGGTGACGGTGCCCTCGGCGGTGCGCCGGGCGTCGACCGACAGCACGAGCACCTGGCTGCCGAAGCGTTCGGCGATCTCGCGGATCAGCTCGGGGCGGGCGATGGCAGCGGTGTTGACGCCGACCTTGTCGGCGCCCGCCCGCAGCAGCTTGTCCACGTCCTCGGCGGTGCGGACCCCACCGCCGACGGTCAGCGGGATGAAGACCTGCTCGGCCGTGCGGCGCACGACGTCATAAGTCGTCTCCCGGTTGCCGGAGGAGGCGGTGATGTCGAGGAAGGTCAGCTCGTCGGCACCCTCCGCGTCGTACACCCGCGCCATCTCGACGGGGTCGCCGGCGTCGCGCAGGTTCTGGAAGTTGACCCCCTTGACGACCCGGCCGCCGTCCACGTCCAGGCAGGGGATGACTCGGACCGCGAGGGTCATGCAGGGGCTCCTCGGAGTGGTTCCGGTGCGGCACGGAACGCCTCGAGCTCCACCTCGACCAGCACCCGGCTGTCGACGAAGCCCGAGACCACGACCATCGTGGCAGCGGGGCGTACCGCGTCGAAGAGTTTCTTGTGGGCACGGCCGACGGCGTCCACGTCCCGGGCATGGGTCAGGTACATCCGGGTTCGGATGACGTCCTCCGCCCCGAGCCCGAACTTCTCCAGCGCGACCAGGCCGTTGCGGAAGGCTGCGGTCGCCTGCTCGTACGGATCGCCCTCGCCCAGCAGGACGTCGCCGGCGAACGGCATGGTGCCCGACACGAGCACCCGGTCGCCCGCGGCCACCGCGCGCGCGAACCCGATCGTCTCCTCCCAGGGGCTGTCGGACTGCACTCGCCGCACGGCTTCGTTCATGGGGACACTGCCTCCAGAGCCTCTTCCAGGGTGAACGCCTTGGCGTAGAGCGCCTTGCCCACGATGGCGCCTTCGACACCTTCGGGGACCAGGGAGGCGATGGCCCGCAGGTCATCGAGGGAGGAGACACCGCCGGAGGCCACCACGGGCTTGTCGGTGGCGGCGCACACGTTCCTCAGCAGCTCCAGGTTGGGCCCCTGGAGGGTGCCGTCCTTGGCGATGTCGGTGACGACGTAGCGCGCGCAGCCCTCGGAGTCGAGCCGTGCGAGCGTCTGGTACAGGTCGCCGCCGTCGCGTGTCCAGCCGCGGCCGCGCAGGGTGGTGCCGCGGACGTCGAGGCCGACGGCGATCCGGTCGCCGTACTCGGCGATGACCTTGGCGACCCACTCGGGGGTCTCGAGGGCGGCGGTACCGAGGTTGACGCGGGTGCAGCCGGTGGCGAGGGCGGCGGCGAGCGTGTCGTCGTCGCGGATGCCGCCGGACAGCTCGACCTTGATGTCCATCGAGCGGGCGACCTCGGCGATCCGCGCCCGGTTGTCGCCGGTGCCGAAGGCGGCGTCGAGGTCGACCAGGTGCAGCCACTCGGCGCCGGCCTGCTGCCAGGCGAGGGCCGCGGCGAGCGGGTCGCCGTACGAGGTCTCGGATCCGGACTCGCCGTGCACCAGGCGGACGGCCTGGCCGTCGCGGACGTCGACGGCGGGGAGGAGTTCCAGGCGGTGGGTGGTCATCGGGCCAATCCCTCGGTGATGGTTCTGTGCGTTCCGGAGGCTCTAGAGAGTTGCGAGCCAGTTGGTGAGCAACTGCTGTCCGGCGTCGCCGGACTTCTCGGGGTGGAACTGGGTCGCCCACAGCGGGCCGTTCTCGACGGCGGCGACGAAGGGCTTGCCGTGGGTGGCCCAGGTGACCCTGGGTGCGGTGATGCCGGGGTTGACCGTCTCGAGCTCCCAGTCGTGCACGGCGTAGGAGTGCACGAAGTAGAAGCGGGCGTCGGCGTCCAGTCCGGCGAACAGCCGTGAATCGTCGGGGGCCTCGACGGTGTTCCATCCCATGTGCGGGACGACGTCCGCCTGCAGCGGCCCGACCGTACCGGGCCACTCGTCGAGGCCCTCGGCCTCCTGCCCGTGCTCGATCCCGCGGGAGAAGAGGATCTGCATGCCGACACAGATGCCCATCACCGGCCGGCCGCCGGCGAGTCTGCGGCCGACGAGCCAGTCCCCGCGGGCCTCACGCAGGCCCCGCATACAGGCCGCGAAGGCCCCGACCCCGGGCACGAGCAGGCCGTCGGCGGCCATGGCCCTGTCGTAGTCGCGGGTGATCTCCACGTCGGCGCCGACGTGGGCCAGGGCACGCTCCGCGGAGCGGACGTTGCCGAATCCGTAGTCGAGGACGACCACGCACTTGCTCATTCCCAGACTCCCTGAAGTCGCATGACGCCGGCCAGCAGGCAGAGCGCGGACCCGGTGCCGAGCACCGCCACCACCCCGACCGGCATGCCCTGCTTGCGGAAGGAGATGACGCCGCCGAGGAGGAACAGGCCGACGACGATGAGGAGCGTCGACAGGCCCGTCACAGCGCGCCCTTGGTGGAGGGCAGGATTCCGGCAGCGCGCGGGTCCCACTCGGCGGCGTAGCGCAGCGCCCGGGCGAGTGCCTTGAACTGGCACTCGACGATGTGGTGGGCGTTGCGGCCGTACGGCACGTGGATGTGCAGGGCGATCTGCGCCTGGGCGACGAAGGACTCGAAGATGTGCCGGGTCATCGTGGTGTCGTAGCTGCCGATCATCGGCGCCATGTTCTCCGGTTCGGTGTGCACCAGGTAGGGGCGGCCGGAGAGGTCGACGGTGACCTGGGCGAGCGACTCGTCCAGCGGCACCGTGCAGTTGCCGAAGCGGTGGATGCCGACCTTGTCGCCGAGCGCCTGCTTGAAGGCGGCGCCGAGCGCGAGGGAGGTGTCCTCGATGGTGTGGTGGCTGTCGATGTGCAGGTCGCCCTCGGTCTTGACCGTCAGGTCGAACAGGCCGTGGCGCCCGAGCTGGTCGAGCATGTGGTCGTAGAAGCCGACGCCCGTCGAGACGTCGACCTTTCCGGTCCCGTCGAGATCGATCTCGACGACGACGGATGTCTCCTTGGTGGTGCGCTCAACGCGGCCCACGCGGGTCATGCGTTCTCCTTCATCAGCTCGCGTACCGCATCCAGGAACGCGTCGTTCTCGGCCGGGGTGCCCGCGGTGACCCGCAGGTGTCCGGGCACGCCGTTGTCCCGGACGAGCACCCCCCGGTCCAGCAGCTGCTGCCATGCGGCGTGTGCGTCGTCGAACCGCCCGAACTGCACGAAGTTGGCATCCGAGTCGGTGACCTCGCATCCCGCCGCCCGCAGCTCGGTCACGATGCGGTCCCGCTCGGCCTTGAGCTGGTCGACGTATCCCAGCAGCGTATCGGTGTGTTCGAGGGCGGCGAGCGCAGTGGCCTGGGTGACGGCGGACAGGTGGTACGGCAGCCGTACCAGCTGCACCGCGTCGACGACCGCCGGGTGCGCCGCCAGGTACCCGAGCCGCAGTCCGGCGGCGCCGAACGCCTTCGACATGGTCCGGCTGACGACCAGGTGCCGGCGCCCCTCGATGAGCGGCAGCAGCGACGGGTGGTGGCTGAACTCGCCGTACGCCTCGTCGACGACCACCATCGAGGGCTTCGCCGCCTGCGCGGCGTCGTACAGCCGGCGCACGGTGGCGGCGTCGACGGCGGTGCCGGTCGGGTTGTTGGGCGAGGTGATGAACACCACGTCGGGGCGGTGCTCGGCGATGGCCGCCTCGGCCGCGCCGACGTCGATGGTGAAGTCGGTGTTGCGCGGTCCGGAGAGCCAGCCGGTGCCGGTGCCGCGCGAGATGAGGGCGTGCATCGAGTAGGAGGGCTCGAAGCCGATCGCGGTGCGGCCGGGCCCGCCGAAGGCCTGGAGCAGCTGCTGCAGGACCTCGTTGGAGCCGTTGGCCGCCCACACCTGCTCCAGGGCCACCTCGTGGCCGCAGGTGCGGGTGAGGTACTTCGCGAGTTCGGTGCGCAGCTCGACGGCGTCCCGGTCGGGGTAGCGGTTGAGTTCGCGGGCGGCGTCGCGGACCCGCTCGGCGATCCGCTGCACGAGCGGTTCGGGCAGCGGATACGGATTCTCGTTGGTGTTCAGGCGCACGGGTACGTCGAGCTGGGGCGCCCCGTAGGGGGACTTGCCGCGCAACTCGTCGCGGATGGGCAGGTCGTCCATGGCGGACCGGGCGGGCTTGCTCGTCACTGGCTCTGCGGCACCTTCCAGTCGAACCGTGCCTTGATCGCCGCGCCGTGTGCGGGCAGGTCCTCGGCGTCGGCGAGGGTCACCACGTGGTGGGCGACCTCGGCGAGCGCGTCGCGGCTGTAGTCGACGACGTGGATGCCGCGCAGGAACGACTGCACGGACAGGCCGGAGGAGTGGCAGGCGCAGCCGCCGGTGGGCAGCACGTGGTTGGAGCCGGCGCAGTAGTCGCCGAGGGACACGGGCGCGTAGGGGCCGACGAAGACCGCGCCGGCGTTGCGCACCCGGGCCGCGACGGCGGAGGCGTCCGCTGTCTGGATCTCCAGGTGCTCGGCCGCGTAGGCGTCCACGACCCGCAGGCCCTCGTCGAGGCCGTCGACGAGGACGATCGCCGACTGGCGGCCGGCCAGCGCCGTGGTGATGCGCTCGCGGTGCCGCGTCGCCTCGACCTGGGCCTTGAGGTCGGTCTCGACCGCGTCGGCCAGGTCCGGGGAGTCGGTGACGAGGACGGCGGCGGCCAGGGTGTCGTGCTCGGCCTGGCTGATGAGGTCGGAGGCGACGTGGGCGGGGTCCGCCGTGGTGTCGGCGAGCACGGCGATCTCGGTGGGTCCGGCTTCGGCGTCGATGCCGATGCGGCCCTTGAGCAGGCGCTTGGCCGCGGCCACGTAGATGTTGCCGGGGCCGGTGACCAGGTCGACGGGCCGGCACTCGTCGGTGCCGTAGGCGAACATGGCGATCGCCTGGGCACCGCCGGCGGCGTACACCTCGTCGACGCCGAGCAGGGCGCAGGCGGCGAGGACGGTCGGGTGCGGCAGGCCGCCGAACCGGGCCTGCGGGGGCGAGGAGACGGCGATGCCCTCGACACCGGCCTCCTGGGCCGGGACCACGTTCATCACGACGGACGACGGGTAGACCGCGAGGCCGCCGGGGACGTACAGGCCGACGCGCTCGACGGGCACCCAGCGCTCGGTGACGGTGCCGCCGGGGACGACGCGGGTGGTGTGGTCGGTGCGGCGCTGCTCGCGGTGGACCAGGCGGGCGCGGTGGATCGCCTCCTCGAGTCCCGCGCGGACAGCCGGGTCCAGCTCGTCCAGCGCCCGGGACAGGGCCTCGGTCGGCACCCGGACCCGCTCGAGGGAGACGCCGTCGAACCGCTGCGCGTAGTCGATCAGCGCCGCGGTGCCGCGATGGCGCACGTCGTCACAGATCGGCCTCACCTTCTCCAGGGCGGCCTCGACGTCGAACTCGGCTCGTGGCAGCAGGTCTCTCAGGGCGGCGCCCTCGGGGAGGGCGTCGCCGCGCAGGTCGATTCGGGAGATCACGCAGTCCAGTGTCTCAGACCGGGCGGACGCTCCTGTCGCACGTATCAGTGGCTGATACGGCGGCCGGACACGACCGTCACCCGCCGCGTTCAGGCGGTCGCCGAGCGGGAATGGAGGAAGGTGAGGGGCGTATGTGCCCCACGATCCGGAATCGGCCCGTGTGACGCGGGCCGCCGCCCGGCCTGCAGCCCGTCACGTGCACGGTCCGGCCCGGTTCCGGATTCCGCCGCACGGCAGGGGGAGGGGAACGGCCGTGGTGCATCCAGCCGTACCGGGGAGTCGCGGAGGTCCGGGTGACGGGGGCGAGTGCGCACACCCCGGCGCGGCACACGACGCCGAGCCGCCCGCGGAGCTCGAGCCGACGGCCGCCGAGCGGTCGATGTGGCAGGCGTTCCGCAACGGCACGGTGTGCGATCTGCGGGCCGGCGATCAGGAGCAGGACGACACCGCCGGCCCGTACCCGTGGGGACCGGAGCGCGCCGTGCGTGCCCGGCTGGTCGCCCTGCTGCTGCTCGACGGTCCGCCCGGCCTGCCGGGACGGGTGGCGGCGCTGAAGCTTCGCGGGGCGCTCGTCACCGGCGCCCTCGACCTGTCGGGAGGGACGGTCGAGCCGTACGTGGAGCTGCGCGACTGCCGCTTCGAGCACGAGGTCCTGCTGCCGGAGTGCCGCTTCACGACCCTGCGCATGACCGGTTGTCTGATACCCCGGCTGGAGGCCGCACGGCTGACCACCGAGGGGGACCTCCATCTGCCCCGGTGCACGGTCCCCGGCGGCATGCGGCTCACCGACGCGCACATCGGAACCGACCTGCTCCTCAACCAGCTCACGGTCCACCCCGACCGCCGGGGCCGGTCCATCGCCGCGGACGGGCTGAGCGTCGCCCAGGACCTCCAGGCGGAGATGCTGGAGTCGCGAGGGGAGATCAGCCTGCGGGGCGCGCAGGTGGGGGTGTCGTTCAGCATGCGCGGGAGCAGGCTGAGCAATCCGTACGGGCGGGCGTTGAACGCACCGCAGCTGACCGTCGCGCGCAGCCTCTACCTGACGTCGATCGGGCTCAGCGGCATGCTGTTCGGCGGCGCCACCCCGCCGTACAGCATCTCGGCGACCCCGGCCCAGGGCACCCGGGTCCAGCGGTTCGAGTGCGAGGGTGGGATCCGGCTGGACGACGGCCGGTTCGGGGACGCCGCCGACTTCTACCAGGCCCGGTTCGTCATGGAGCCGGACCAGGAACTGTCGTTGCGCCGCATCCAGACGCCGGAGCTGCGGTTCCTCGGCGAGCGCCCCCGGGCGGGACGGGTGGTGCTGTCGGGCGCGAAGGTCGGCAACCTGGTCGACAGGTCGACGAGCTGGCCGGCCCCGGGGGGGCTGGCGATGGCGGGGTTCACGTACGAGGCCCTGATCCCCCGCGGCAACTTCCCGTTGCCGAAGCGGCTGGAGTGGGTCGCGGCCGCCACCCCGGAATACGCCCCGGGCCCGTACGAGCAGCTGGCGCACGTACTGCGGGCCTGTGGGGAGGACGCGGAGGCCCGGGAGGTGCTGCTGGCCAAGCACCGCCGGCGGCGGGAAACCCTGCCGCCGGCCGGGAAGCTGTGGGGGTACCTCCAGGACCTGACGGTGGCCTACGGCTACCGTCCGGGGCAGGCTGCGCTGTGGATGGCGGTGCTGTGGGCAGTGGGCACCCTGCTGTTCGCACAGAACCGTCCCTCCCCGCTCAAGGAGGGCGAGGAGCCCCACTGGGACGCGGCGCTCTACGTCCTGGACCTGCTGCTTCCTGTGATCGATCTCGGGCAGGCGGGCGCCTGGCGTCCGGGCGGCGGGTACCAGTGGGCTGCGGCCGCCATGATCATCCTGGGCTGGATCCTGGCCACCACGGTGGCGGCGGGCGCCTCCCGGGTGCTGCGACGCAACTGATGCCACGTGCCCGGTCCTCGGCGTGGACCCCGCACGAGCAGACCCGCACCGTGCGATCCGGTGTTCCCGGCTCCGCGGGGCCCGGGGAACACCGGGCGCCTCGGGCCTGTCCTCAGAGATCCACCGGACACGCCTTAGGCTTGAGCGTCGTGACCACCGCGCGCATTCCGCTCTTCCCGCTGAACTCCGTTCTCTTCCCCGGTCTCGTACTGCCGTTGAACGTGTTCGAGCAGCGGTACCGCGCGCTGATGCGCGCCCTCCTCGAGCTGCCCGAGGACGAGCGGCGGTTCGGCGTCGTGGCCATCCGCGACGGCCGGGAGGTCGCTCCGAGCGCCCCGGGGATGCCCGATGTCACGGCCCATACCGCACGCGGCGCCGCCGCCGGTTTCGGCGCGGAGCCCATGGACTCGTTCTTCACCGTCGGCTGCACCGCGGACGCCGCGACGATCCGGGAGAAGAGCGACGGCGGCTTCGAGGTGCTGTCCACCGGGACCCGCCGGTTCCGGCTGCTGTCGGTGGACGCCTCCGGGCCGTATCTGGTCGGCGAGACCGAGGAGTTGGACGAGCCGGAGGGCGAAGGGGCCGGGGCACTCGCGTCGGGGGTGCTGCGGACCTTCCGCACCTATCAGAAGCGTCTGGCGGGGGCCAACGAACGGTCCATGGCGGGCGAGCAGGAACTGCCCGACCAGCCGTCGGTCGTCTCCTACCTGGTGGCGGCGGCAGCGGAACTCGACACCCCGACCAAGCAGCGGCTGCTCGAGGCGCCGACCACGGCGGCGCGCCTCGCTCAGGAGCTGAAGATCCTGCGGGCGGAGTGCTCGGTCATCCGCAGCCTGCCGTCGCTGCCGGCCGTGAAGCTCACCCAGCAGCCCACCAGCCCCAACTGACACGAGGTCCGACGCGTTGCCCAGGAAGTCCCGCAAGCAGCAGTCGAACGGCACGCCCGCCACCGTGGCCCTGACCGCGGCGGGCGTCGCCTTCACCACCCACGCCTACGCGCACGACCCCGCATCTCCGTCGTACGGCGAAGAGGCCGCGGAGGCGCTCGGCGCAGCGTTGGGCATCCCGCTCGAGGACGCCCGGGGGAGGATCTTCAAGACTCTGCTCGCGGACGTCGACGGGGCGCTTACGGTTGCGGTCGTGCCGGTCGCCGGGTCACTCGACCTCAAGGCCCTGGCCGCGGCGGCCGGCGGCAAGCGGGCCGCGATGGCCGACCCGGCTGCGGCCGAACGGGCGACGGGCTACGTCCGGGGCGGCATCTCACCGCTCGGCCAGCGACGGCGGCTGCCGACCGTGCTGGACGCCTCGGCGGCGGCGCACACGACAGTGTGCGTGTCGGCGGGCCGCCGGGGTCTGGAGGTCGAGCTCGCGCCGGCCGACCTGGCGGCGCTCACCGGCGCGGTGCTGGCGCCGATCGCCCGGAGCTGACCACACGGCCGGCCGGGCCGTCACCCGCGGGGGGGTCCCCCGTGTCCGTTGCCGAAGGGAACGCCCATGGCGTTCTCGCCGGGTTCGGGATCCCGCGGGCCGAACAGCGCGGTCAGGCCCAGGTGCACCGCGAGTGCGGCCACCGGCCAGACCAGCAGCGCCCCCTTGGCTCGCAACTGGAGCGGCGCGTCGAAGACGACCCCCTTGCCGACCCGCCGGGCGTGCTGCGCGACGTCGCCCGCCGGACCGAACCAGCCCCCGAGCCGCCAGGCGAGCACGGCGCCCAGCAGTCCGCCGAGCGCGAGGCCGACGACGATCGGGATGCCGCCGGACCGGCGCACCAGGAAGACCAGGGCTCCGCTGAGCACGCCGAACCCCAGCGCGAGCAGGACGAACACGCCGTCGGCCCCGATCGCCTCCTCGCCCTCGGAGTTCTTGAAGTAGACGGCCTTGCCGTCCGAGACGAGGAGCACGTGCGGGGCCAGCCACAGCCAGAGTGCGCCGAGCACCGCGCCGCTGAGGGCCACCAGGACGGTGACCAGGGCCGCCTGCCGTACCTTCGCGGCCCCGGTTCGTTCCCCGTCCGCGCCCTGACGGGGTGGTGGGCTGTGCGAGGGGTCGCCGGGCGGCTCTTCGTGCGGAGTCAGCGGTGCGGTCACCCTGCCATCGTGCCAGTCGGCCGTGGCGCGCCCGGCGGCGGGACGGCCGTCCGGGTGGCTCACCGTACGGCCGCCCGGCGGTAGGCCCGGGTCGCGATCGCCAGGGAGACGACGGCCACCACCGCGCAGACCGCCAGGTCGGCCGTGACCAGTCCCCAGTCGGTGTGCGGCCGGAAGGTGTGGGCCAGTGCCTCCACCCCGTAGGTGGACGGCAGCAGGTCGCGACACCACGCCAGCGGCGCGGGCAAATGGCCGGCGGGCAGTACGCCGAGCAGCAGTGCAGCGGACATGCCCAGCTGCCCGAGCAGGGTGGCCAGCTCCTGGCGCGGGGCGAGCAGCCCCAGCGCCGCGCCGAATCCCGCCAGAGCCGCGCCCGCGAGCGGGATGACGGCCGCGAGGATCCACAGATGGGCCAGCGGCAGCTGGAAGAGGACGCTGCCGGCGACGGCCGTGACGACCGTGCCCGGCGCGGTGAACGACGCGTAGGCGCCGGCCGCCCCGAGCACCACGGCCGCCGGCGGAACGGGCAGCGTCGCGTAGTAGTCCAGGCCCCGGCCGGCCCGGAGCTGGCCGAAGTACTGCGCCAGCAGGTTCAGCGCCACGAATGCCACGACCAGCACGCTCGAGCCGGCCACAACGGCACGCGCCTCGTCGCCCCCGTCGACGACGCCCCGCATGAGCACCATGATGCCGACCGACTGGAACGTGGCCACGAACAACAGCGGGATGCGGGCCACCCGGGCGCGCGAGAGCTGGGCCCGGTAGACCGTGGCGAGTGCGGGCAGCAGCCGGGCGCGGGGAGCGAGCGGGACGGCTTCGGCGGCCGGGCGGTCCGGTCCGCCCGTGACGTCCGCGGACTCCGGCCGGATGCGTTCCCGGCCCGTGACGGTGACGGCCTGCGCCTGCACGGCACTCACCTCTCGCTGCTTCTGTCCGGTACCGGCGACGGTGTCGGTGTTCACGCCTTGACCAGCCCCTGCGTGCGCCCGCCGAGCGCGAGGTAGACGTCCTCCAGGCTGGGCGTGGTGAGGGTGAAGTCGTCGAGGGCCTCGAACGCCGGACCGCCGGTGAGAGCGGCGACCGCCGACCGGGCCAGGTCGGGATCGAGCCGCAGCACCCAGCGCCGTCCCGAGCACTGGGCGGACTCGCTCAGTGCGGCCACCTCGGGCACGTGCAGGGGCGGGCCTTCGCGCCACAGAAGTTCCAGCCGGACCTCGTGCGCCACGAGTTTCTTGAGGCCGGCGGGTGTGTCGCACGCGATGACCCGGCCGCGTTCGAGGACGGCCACCCGGTCGAGCACCGTCTCGGCCTCGATGACGTTGTGCGTGACGAGCACGACCGTGGTGCCGTCCCGCTTGCGCCGCCGGTCCACGGCAGCCCACACGGCGCGGCGTGCCACGGGGTCCATACCGGTGGTGGGCTCGTCGAGCACGAGAACCGGGCGGGGGCCCACGAGGGCCGCCGCGAAGCAGGCCAGCCGGCGCTGCCCGCCGGACAGCTTCTTCAGCGGCCGGCCGGCGATGTCGGCGAGTCCGAGCTCGTCGAGCACTCCGTCGCGCTCCGCACGAGCGGTGCGGGCGTCGAGACCGCGCAGCCGGCCGGTGGTCTCGGCGGCGAGGGAGACCGTGAGCTCGTCCAGGGCGGTCGATTCCTGCCCGAGGTAGCCGATGAGCCGTGCTGCGCGCCCGGGGTGGCGCACGAGGTCGTGGCCGAGCAGGTCGATCGCGCCGGCGTCGGGGCGCATCAGGCCGGTGAGCTGGCGGACCAGCGTGGACTTGCCGGCCCCGTTGGGTCCGAGGAGCCCGAAGATCTCGCCGTGCCGGATGTCGAGGCTGATGCCGTCGTTCGCCCGGACCGCGGGGGCGGCGGGGGCGCCGCGGCGGGCCCGGGTGGCCGGGTAGGTCTTGACGAGATCGCGCACCGTGCACACGGGACCGGCCCCTGCCGTCCCGGCTCCGGTGCCGTGTCCCGCCTGTGCTGTGCCCGTCCTCACGAGCTACGAGGGTACGCGTCCGGCCCCGGTCCTCCAGCCCCGGGGCCCTGGGACTCCGAGGGCTTCCCGCTGCACGGGCCCGTCGCGACCGGGGACCACGCGGGGCCAGCGCAGCCGGGGCTGCGCCGCCTCAGTCACCCGTCCGGGCGCGCTCCGGCGTCGCGCGACTCTCCACCTCGCGCCAGAACCCGGCCCGGATCGCGTACCGGTCGTGCTCGTCGATCTGGTCGTCCTTGTGGGCCAGCAGTCCGAAGCGGGCGGCATAGCGCAGCAGTTCCCCGTCGATGCGGTGCGGGATGCGCGGGTACTCCGCGGAGAGCTGGCGCAGCCGCCGGTCCGAGGCGAGCCGCTCGATCCACCGCCGGGCGAACACCTGCCCGACCTCGGACGGGTCGCCGCTGACCGCGGTGATGTCCTCCTCGCGGTCGGCCCAGCGCTGCTCGGCGGTGGTGAGCTGGGCCAGGGTGGGGAGCGCGGGGGCTTCCGGCTGCTCGGCCTGGCCGCCGCCGGTCCAGCTGCGGTCGGAGGACCAGCGCAGGGTGGCGTGGGGGCCCTGCTGGCCGGTACCGGCGCCGGCGACGTGAGCCCGGCCGAGATCGGCGAGGTCCTTGGGGGTCGGCACGCCCTTGGTGTGGCCGGGTTCGCCGGCCGGGTCCGTTCCGGGCGCGGCGGGGGCTGCGCCGGGCGGGGTGCGGCCGTCCTCGCGGCCGGCGGGTCTGCCGGGGCTCTGACCGGCGCCGTTGCGGCCGGGGTCGGGGGGCGGCAGTCTTCCGGGGCCGTGTGGTTCCTCCGCGGCGGCCTCCGGCAGCGGGGCGGAGAGGATCGCTGCGATCTCCGGACGGGGGACGGCCGCGGGGGCGCCGGAGCCGCTCGGTTCGACGGCACGGACCGCGCGGGTGATCCAGATCCGGTCGAGCACCCGGCGTTCGTCGGCCTCTGCGACGAGGTCCTCGGACTGGTTGTAGTCACCGTCGGCGGCCTGGACGGCCCAGAGGTGGACGGCGACGCCGTGTTCCTTGGCGGACATCAGGCCCGGCAGCAGGTCGCCGTCCCCGGTGACCAGGACGATGTCGGAGCAGGCGCGGTTGCGGGCCAGTTCGGTGAGTTCGGCGTGCATGGCGGCGTCGACGCCCTTCTGGGCCCAGCGTCCGTCGCTGCGGGTCAGGGCGCCCAGCCGCACGGTGACCCGTGGCATGACGCGCAGTCTGCGGTGCTCGGGCTGCGGCACCCGGTCGGGGGCCCCGTCGAACCAGTAGATGCGCAGGAGGGGGCGCTGCGTCTCGGCTTCGGCACGCTCCCGCAACCCCTGGATGAGTGCGGTGTGGTCGACGGAGATCCGGGACCGCGCCGGCTCGCCGGCCAGCAGGCTTGCAGCGGCGCCCAGCAGGTAGCCGGCGTCCACCAGGACGACGCAGCGATCCACGTTGCACCCTCTTCCCTGAAGCACGGCGCCCCCGTAACGGTTCTGCCGCTCCTGCCTCCCGAGTCTGCCCGACCGCAGGGGGGTTAGGGCCGGGTACTCGATCTTCGGCGTGGCGGATCGTGGGCCTCGGCGGCCACCACACCTTTCACACACGGTAATTGCCCGAAATGCGTTCATCGTCGCCACGTGCGAACGTGATTGCGCGAACACGCTCCGCTCCCTTGATCCCGGGGAGCCGCGAGCTGTTCCCGAAACCTCACAGGAGGCACGATCATGGCCAAGAACAAGAACCGCGGGAAGCAGCAGGGCAGTGCCGCCGAGCGCAGCCAGGAGCACTCGCGGAACTCGTCGATGGAGGCACACAGCCAGAGCCAGTCGCAGGCCCAGGGCAGCCCGGCGGACGTGGCGCGCAAGCAGCAGAAGCGCTTCGGCCACAACTGACCTTGTCGCGACGCACCCGAGGGCGCACCCGGTGACGGGTGCGCCCTCGGGCGACATCGGCGGAGCGGCAACCGCCCCACGGCCGGGGAGCGGCGTCGGAGGAGCCGGGGGCACTCACACGAGGCCCCTCCAGGCTTCCTGTCCGAAGCTGCCCTTGATGTCCGAGGCGATCGAGTCCGCGTTCACCTGCATGCCCAGTGCGTACACCAGGGTCTTGTCCGGGGTGCGCACCCGCAGATGCACGGGGAAGTCCCCGGGGTGCGCCAGGGCGATGCGCTTGAGTTCGGCCACGGCGGGCTCGTTGATCCGGTGGTAGGGGAAGGAGAGCTGCACCGGAGGCTTGCCACCGCTCTCGGCGGAGGACACATCGAGTACCTCCAGTTCCCGTCCGAAGATGTTGATCGTGCCGTCCCGGTCTTCGATCTTCCCCTTCACGCTGATGACACTGTCCTCGATCAACGCATGCTGGACGAGCTGGTAGACGGCGGGGAAGAAGAGCACCTCGAGACTGCCGTCGCGGTCGGCGAGGTTGACGATCGCCCACTGGTTCCCCTGCTTGGTCATCTTGCGGGTCACGCCGGTGATCAGCCCGGACAGCTTCACATCGCCGCTGTTGCGGCCGGATCCGAGAAGCTCGGCGATGGACACGTCACGGTGAGTGGCGAGAATGTGCTCCGCACCGTCGAGCGGGTGGGCCGAGACGTACAGTCCCAGCATCTCCCGTTCGGTGGCGAGGAGTTGCTTGCGCGGCCACTCCGACTCGTCGATGGGAAAGTCGAGGCCGAACGCCGGCTCCTCGCCATCGTCCCCTCCCATTCCCGCGAAGAGGTCGTCCTGGCCGAACGCAGCCTGCTTCTTCACCGGGATGATGGCGTCGATGGCGTCCTCGTGGACCCCGGTCAGACCTTTGCGCGTGTGTCCGAGGGAGTCGAACGCACCGGCCTTGATCAAGGACTCCACGGCCCGCTTGTTCAGGGCAGCGATCTCCGCCTTGTCGATGAAGTCGGCGAACGAGGCGAACTTCCCCTTCGACTTGCGGGCGGTGATCAGGGCCTCGATCACGTTGTCGCCCACGTTGCGCACCGACCTGAGCCCGAACCTCACGTCGTCGCCGACGGCGGTGAACTCGGCCACGGACTCGTTCACGTCCGGCTGCAGGACGCGCACCCCCATCTTCCGCGCGTCGGCGAGGTAGACGGCTGCCTTGTCCTTGTCGTCCCCGACCGACGTGAGCAGCGCGGCCATGTACTCGGCCGGGTAGTTCGCCTTGAGGTACGCGGTCCAGAACGAGACGAGTCCGTAGCCGGCGGTGTGGGACTTGTTGAATGCGTAACCCGAGAACGGGAGCATCACGTCCCACAGAGCCTTGATGGACTCCTCGGAGTAGCCGTTGTCCCTCATGCCGCCGTGGAACTTCTCCCACTCCGCGGCCAGCACCTCGGGCTTCTTCTTGCCCATGGCACGTCGCAGCAGGTCGGCACCGCCGAGGGTGTACCCGGCGAGCTGCCGGGCGATGGCCATGATCTGCTCTTGGTAGATCAGGAGGTGGAAGGTGGTTCCGAGGATCGGCTCCAGCGGGTCCTTCAGCTCCGGGTGGATCGGTTCGATCGGCTGACGGCCGTTCTTGCGGTGCGCGTAGTTGGTGTGCGCGTTCGCGGCCATGGGGCCGGGCCGGTAGAGGGCCAGGGCGGCTGCGATGTCCTCGAACCGGGTGGGTTCCATCAGCTTGAGCAGGGTGCGCATGCCACCGCCGTCGAGCTGGAACACACCGAAGGTGTCGCCGCTCGCCAGCAGCTCGTACGTCCGGGTGTCGTCGAGGGGGATGTTCTCGGTGGACAGGTCCACGCCGCGGTTTTCCCGGACGTTCTCGATGGCCTGGTCGATGACACCCAGGTTCCGCAGCCCCAGGAAGTCCATCTTGACCAGCCCCATGTTCTCGCAACTGGGGTAGTCGAAGCCGGTGATCTTCACGCTGTCCGATGCCCGCATGTGCAGCGGGATCCGGTCGGTGAGCCTGGTCTTGGAGAGGATGACCGCGGCCGCGTGGACGCCGGTGCCCCGGGTCAGGCCCTCGACGCCCTTGGCCGTGTCGATGACCTTCTTGACGTCCGGCTCGTTCTCGTACATCTGCCGGACTTCGCCGGCCTCGCCGTAGCGGGGGTGCTCCGGGTCGAAGATGCCCGCGATGGGGATGGACTTGCCCATCACGTCCGGTGGCAGAGCCTTGGTGATCCGCTCACCGTGCGCGAAGGGGTAGCCGAGGATGCGCGACGAGTCCTTGATCGCGTTCTTGGCCTTGATCTTGCCGAACGTGTTGACCATGGCCGTGAACTCGTCGCCGTACTTCTCGGTGACGTAGCGGACCATCTGGTCGCGCCGGCGGTCGTCGAAGTCGAGGTCGACATCCGGCGGGTTGATGCGCTCGGGGTTGAGGAACCTCTCGAACAGCAGCCCGTGCTCGAGCGGACACAGTTCGGTGATGCGGGTCGCATAGGCGACGATCGAGCCGGTCGCGGAACCACGGCCGGGACCGACCGGAATCCTGTTGTCCCGGGCGTACCGGCAGATGTCCGCGACCACCAGGAAGTACGAGGAGAAGCCCATCGGGCCGATGACCTTCATCTCGGTCTCGAACCGCTCCATGACCTCGGCCGGGACCGGGTCGCCGTAGCGCATGACGAGGCCCTTGAGGACTTCCTTGCGCAGCCACGACTCCTGGGTCTCGCCCTCGGGGACGTCCGGGAACTGCGGCATCTCGTCGACGTAGTCGAAGACCTCGTCGTACGACTCGATGCGCTCCGCGATCACCAGGGTGTTGTCGCATGCCTCGGGCAGTTCGGAGAACAGCTCCCGCATCTGTGCGGCCGTCTTGAGGTAGTAGCCGGATCCGTTGAAGCGGAACCGGTTGGGGTCGTCCTTGTTCTTGCCGACACCGATGCACAGGAGGTTGTCGTGGGCGTCGGCCTGGTCCTCGGTGACGTAGTGGGCGTCGTTCGTCGCGAGCAGGGGGAGCTGCAGATCCTTCGCCAGGCGCAACAGGCCGTCCCGCACCTCGCGTTCGATGCCCAGGTCGTGGTCCATCAGTTCCAGGAAGTAGTTCTCCTTCCCGAAGATGTCCTGATAGGCCGCCGCGACCTGGCGCGCCTCGTCGTACTGGTTCAGGCGCAACCGGGTCTGGATCGCACCCGACGGGCATCCGGTCGTGGCGATGATGCCGTCCGCGTGCTCCGAGATGAGCTCCATGTCCATCCGGGGCTTGCCGGACGGGAACTGACCCGTGTACGACGCCTCGGTCGACATGAAGAAGAGGTTCCGCAGCCCCTGGATGTTCCGCGCCCACATCGTCATGTGGGTGAAGCGGCCACCGCCGGAGACGTCCTTGGAGCCTTCGCCGTCGTCGGACATGGCGCGTCGCCCGCCGGGACCCCAGAACTCCTGCTTGCGGTTGCGGCGCGAGGAGGGCGCCACGTACGCCTCGATGCCGATGATCGGTTTGACGTCGTCGAAGTCCTTGGCCACCTGGGAGAATTCGTACGCACCGAACATGTTGCCGTGATCGCTCATGGCGATCGCCGGCATGCCCTGACGCGCGACTTCGGTGAACATCGGCTTGAGCTTCTGCGCACCGTCGAGCATCGAGTATTCGGTGTGATTGTGCAGGTGAACAAAGGAGTCGGCCACCGGGTACGCACCTCCGGAGCAAGTCGTGGGAAGCCTCCACCCTATCCCTCGGGGCCCTCCCAAACGCGGCTGCGGCCGACCCGCCGCGGCATCGGGAACGGACCACGGGCACGACCTCGTCCGATGACGCACAGCACTCACGTCGTGTCCCGGCGTACCTGCCGCCAGGGCGCTCCCCGGCTCGTCCTTTCGCACGCCCCTGCGTGCACTTCCGCACCGCAGGCCCAGCTTACGGCCGACCCCTGACACCGGACGGGCACTCACTGATCCGCCCGGCCGTTGCACACCTGGAACGGCTGTTCGCCGCGACCCGCTCCGGCGTTCCGCCGCCGCTCGTCCATCGTCCCACCAGGAGGCCCACCGCATGTCGCTCCAGCAGGCCACGGCAGTCAACGACGAGGAGCGCGGCGAGAGGATTCTCGCCGTGTTCGACGCAGCCTTCGGCGAGCTCCTCGCCGCGGATCCCGCCGCCTTCGAGGTCAAGTTCCGCAAGATGGCCGGCTCCGCGTTCGCCTTCTACCGGGGCACTGCCTGCCTGTTCTATTCCGATCTCGAGGACGAGAAGGACTCCGGCCCGTTCCTGAACGAGCAGACCTCCCGGGTATGGGTCCACGGCGATCTGCACGCCGAGAACTTCGGCACCTACATGAACTCCCACGGGCGTCTGATCTTCAACGTCAACGACTTCGACGAGGCCTACGTCGGCCCCTTCACCTGGGACCTCAAGCGGTTCGCGGCGTCCGTCGCGCTGATCGGCTACGCCAAGGCGCTCAGCGACGAGAAGATCACCGGCCTGGTCCGGACGTACGCGAGCGCCTATCGCGAGCGCATCCGTGTGCTGGCCAAGGGCGCGCCGGACGGGGAGGTGCCGCCCTTCACGCTGGACACCGCCGAGGGGCCGCTGCTCGGAGCGCTGCGCGACGCCCGCTCCCTGACGCGTTTCGGGCTGCTGGACACCATGACCGAGATCCGCGAGTTCGAACGGCGCTTCGCCCCCGGCGGCGGCTCGATCGAGCTGGACGCGGCCGAGCGCTACAAGGTGCTCGCCGCCTTCGACGACTATCTCGAGACGCTTCCCGAGGCCAGCCTGGCGCGTCCGGACTCCTACCGGGTCAAGGACGTCGTCGGCCGCCGCGGCATCGGCATCGGCAGCGCGGGCCTGCCGTCGTACAACATCCTCCTGGAGGGCAACAGCGACGCCCTCGAGAACGACGTCGTGATCTACATGAAGCAGGCGCAGACCCCGGCGGTCTCCCGCTACATCGCCGACGAGCGGGTGCGCGGCTACTTCCGGCACGAGGGGCACCGCACGGTGATCTCCCAGCGGGCGCTGCAGGCCCACGCCGACCCGTGGCTGGGCTGGACCGAGCTGAACGGTGCCGGCCAGCTGGTGGCCGAGGTGTCCCCGTACGCCGTCGACCTCGACTGGACCGACCTCGACGACCCGGACGAGATCGCCGCGGTGGTGGCCGACCTGGGCCGGGCCACGGCCACCATGCACGCGGCGGCGGACGACGAGAGCGGCCACGCGCTCGTCCCCTTCTCCACCGAGGAGGCCATCGACACGGCCATCGCCGAGGACGAGGACGGCTTCGCGGAGCTGCTGGTCGAGTTCGCGCACTCCTACGGCGCCCGGGCGCGGGCCGACCACCAGATGTTCGTCGACCTGTTCCGCAACGGCCGGCTGAGCTGAGCCGTGCCCGCCGGATCTGCCCGGGCGGGGGATCTCACGGTCCTCTTACCGAGAGGCATGGCACACTCTCCGCGATGGACATATCCGCAGGACGGCTTCGGGCATTGCGCGCGGCGCTCTTCACGGCGCTCTGCGTGACGCTGTCCGCTGCCTCGCACGTCCTGCTCTCCGGGGCGCCGCTGCCCCCGGTCACCGTGGGCGGACTCGCGGCCGGCGTGTTCCTGATCGCCTACGCCCTGGCCGGCCGGGAGCGCAGTTTCCGTTCGATCGCGGCGCTGCTGGTGCCGTTGGAGCTCGCGGCGGACACCGTCTTCACCACGGGCCAGCACCTCTGCTACGGGGAGGCGGGGGGCCCGGTCGCGGGTCCGCTGCGCTCCCTCGGGCTGGACGTGCTGTGCACGGGCGGGCACGTCGGGGCGCCACTGGCCCGGATCACGGGCGGGGAGACCGGTGCGCCGGTCGCGCTCCCGGCCGGGCCGTCCACGCCCTGGCTGCTGCTCGCCGCCCATGTCGCGGTGGGGCTCGCCGCCGCGGCCTGGCTGAGGCGCGGCGAGGCCGCGCTCGGCGGGCTGGTGTGTGCCGTCGCGGGCGCGGCCTTCCGTCCGCTGCTCACCGCTGTGGCCGCGGTGGGCGCGTCGCCGGCCGGACCGGGCCGTGAGCCCCGGCCGCGGCCTGCCGCCCCCACCACCCGTATCCCTCCGATCCTGGTGCACTCCGTCGTCCGCCGCGGACCGCCCTGCCCGTCGTTCTGACGAGAGCACGACCGCAGCCACCCACGATCACGACGGAGCAGGAACACCACCATGAGCAACCGCAACAGCCACGCCAACAAGCAGGCCGCCCGTGAGCGGCTGCGCGCCGAGCGCGAGCGCCAGGCCAAGCGCGACAGGATCCGCCGCCGGCTGCTCGTCGGCGGCTCGATCGTCGCCGTCCTCGGTCTTGCCGCGGGTGTCGGTGTGGCGGTCAGCAATATGAGCGACGAGGGCAGCGGCAAGGGCGACAACAGCAACTGGACCGCCGCAGCGAAGGCGAAGGACTTCGCCAAGCCCGCCAACTCCAGCGGCCCGAACGGCACCACCGTCGTCGTCGGGGATCCGAAGGCCAAGCACACGATGGACGTGTACGAGGACATGCGGTGCCCGATCTGCTCGCAGTTCGAGCAGGCCAACGGTGAGACGCTGATCAAGGACATCAAGGACGGCAAGTACAAGGTGTCCTTCACGTTCGGCACGTTCCTGGACGGCGACAAGAGCCAGCGGGGCACCGGCTCCAAGAACGCTCTCAGCGCCCTGGGGGCGGCCCTGAACGTCAGCCCGGACGCTTTCCTCGAGTACAAGAAGGCGCTGTACTCCGCGAAGAACCACCCGGAGGAGTCGGTCGACGCGTTCTCCGACGACAAGCACCTGATCAAGATCGCCCAGCAGGTCGACGCGCTCAAGGGCAACCAGAAGTTCGAGAAGGCCGTGAACAACAGCACCTACGACACCTGGGCCGTGAAGATGAACGAGAAGTTCTTCCAGGCCAAGGACGTCACCGGCACCCCGACGATCAAGATCGACGGCGCCAAGGTGACGGCCGAGGGCGGCCAGACGGCACCGATGACCCCGGAGCAGTTCCGGACCGCGGTGGACAAGGCCCTGGCGGCGAAGCAGTAGCGGCGCTGCGGCAACGGGCGGGCGAATTCGCGGGATTCGCCCGCCCGTTCGCATACCTGTCAGTAATCTGATCGGCCGTGACCGATGACCACACGCACACCTCTCGCCGCACGGTCGTCAAGGCCGTAGCCGCCTCCGCCGCCCTGTTACCGCTCGCCGGCCCCGCCACCGCCCACGCGGTGGGCGATCTCCCGGCGTTCCGCCACGGTGTCGCCTCCGGCGACCCCCTTCCCGACGGCGTCCTGCTGTGGACCCGGGTGACGCCCTCGCCCGACGCCGTACCCGGTTCCGGCAAGGGCCCGGACACCGCGGTCGGCTGGGAGGTCGCCGAGGACCGGGAGTTCGCCCGGATCGTCGCGAGCGGCAGCGCGACCGCAAGGGCGTCGAGCGACCACACCGTGAGGGCGGACGTCCGCGGACTGCGGCCGGCCACCGCGTACTTCTTCCGCTTCACGGCGGCCGGCGTGCCCTCGCCGGTGGGACGCACCCGCACCACCGCGGCCCATGACGCCAGGACCGACGGCGTCCGCTTCGGGGTGGTCTCCTGCGCGAACTGGGAGTCCGGGTGGTTCTCCGCCTACCGGCACCTGGCCGCACGGGTGGATCTGGACGCCGTACTGCACCTGGGCGACTACATCTATGAGTACGGCGCCGCCGAATACCCGTTGCAGGGCCCCGTCGTACGCAGCCACGTGCCCACCCACGAGATCACGTCGCTCGCCGACTACCGCGCCCGGCACGGCAACTACCGGACGGACGCCGATCTGCAGGCCCTGCACGCGGCGCACCCGGTCGTCGCCATCTGGGACGACCACGAGTTCGCCAACGACACCTGGTCGGGTGGAGCGCAGAACCACACCCCGGGAGCGGAGGGTGAGTGGGCGGCCCGGATGGCCGCCGCGAAGCAGGCGTACTTCGAGTGGATGCCGGTACGCCCCTCGGTGGCCGGAACCACCTACCGGCGGCTGCGTTTCGGGCGGCTGGCCGACCTGCATCTGATGGACCTGCGCTCCTTCCGGTCGCAGCAGACGTCGCCGGGCAGCGGCAACGTCGACGACCCCGACCGCACGATCACCGGCCGCGCCCAGCTGGACTGGGTGAAGTCGGGACTGGCCTCCTCGGATGCCGCCTGGCACCTGGTCGGCACCTCGGTGATGATCTCCCCGGTGGCGTTCGGGGCCGTCCCCGCGCATCTGCTGGGCCCCCTGGCCGAGTTGCTGGGCATCCCCGAGGGAGGGCTCGCGGTCAACGTCGACCAGTGGGACGGCTACACGGACGACCGGCGGGAACTGCTCGCCCATCTGCGCGGCAGGGGCATCGACAACACCGTTTTCCTGACCGGTGACATCCACATGTCGTGGGCCAACGACGTCCCGGTCACGGCCGCGACGTATCCGCTGTCGCCGTCCGCGGCCACGGAGTTCGTCGTCACCTCGGTGACCTCCGACAACCTCGACGACATCCTGCGCGTCCCCCCGCACACCGCGTCGGTCGCGGCGGAGACGGCGGTGAAGGCCGCCAACCGCCACGTCAAGTGGGTCGACATGGACTCGCACGGCTACGGCGTGCTGGACGTGACCGCGGAGCGGGCGCAGATGGACTACTACGCGGTCAGCGACAAGACCGACCCGGAGGCGTCCGCGACGTGGCGGCGTTCCTACCGGACCCGGTCGGGAACGCAGCGGATCGAGCGGGCCGACCAGCCGGTGTTCTAAGCGTCGATTTTCAGCCACGGGCGTCCGGCGCGAGCGGGTCCGCTCAGCGGCGATGAGGGGTGTGGTCGTGTCATCTATCCGGACACACCCCGCACAATTCTATGGGCCCCCGGTGCCCCGACCTGTCATCCCCTATCAATTTTGTCGGCTGTCGACGCATCAATACCCTTATATAACACAGCTATTGAATGGGCTTGATCGAATCTCTTCCTGATCTGACAGGGCCTCGTAATGTCCCGGCGACGGGCGGAAACCCCCCACCCCTGTGACCACGAGGAGCCCAGATGCGCACTGCTCGAATATCGTCGCGCCTCCGCAACCGCTTCATCGGCACCGCCATGCTGGCCGGTGTGCTGGCCATCACCCCCCTGTCTGCCTCCGCAGGCACCGTGACCGCCGGCGGCGCGGCCAGGACCGTCACCAAGTCCGAGGCGTGCGTCGACGGCTCCGGTGCGAACACGGCCGCCCGCCTGGCGCACCCGGACTCCGAGCACGGCCAGTCCGGCGCGCACGAGCCCAACGCCGTCTCCAGGGCCGAGGCCGAGGAGATGAACGCGAACCTGAAGCGAAGAGTGGACGAGCTGCTCCGGTCGGAGAACGGCCGTGCCATGAAGGAGCAGGGCGCCACCGTCCCGGTCTACTTCCACGTCGTCCACGACGGCGCCGCCGGAAACCTCTCGTCGTCCGACATCGCCGCCCAGATGAACGTCCTGAACGCCGCCTACGCGGGCCAGGGCGACGGGAACACGCCCACCGGCTTCTCGTTCTCGCTGGCCGGAACCGACTACACGGACAACGCCTCCTGGTACAACGGCATCGAGCCGGACAGCGCCGAAGAAGCCGCCATGAAGTCCTCGCTGCGCCGCGGCGGCGCCAACGCCCTCAACATCTACACCGCGGACCTCGGCGGCGGCCTGCTCGGCTGGGCCACCTTCCCCGACTGGTACGCGAGCGACCCGGAGATGGACGGCGTCGTCATCCTCGACGAGTCCCTGCCCGGCGGCTCGGCGGCCAACTACAACCAGGGCGACACCGCCACCCACGAAGTCGGCCACTGGATGGGCCTCTACCACACCTTCCAGGGCGGCTGCGCCGCTCCCGGCGACTCCGTCGGCGACACCCCGGCCGAGGCCAGCCCGGCCTACGCGTGCCCGACCGGACGTGACACCTGCAGCGCCTCCGGCGTCGACCCGATCAAGAACTTCATGGACTACACCTACGACTCCTGCATGACCCAGTTCACCCCGGGCCAGGTCAGCCGGATGAACACCTACTGGAACGCCTACCGCGGCTGACTCCCCGCGCGGCACCCGGCTGCCCGGTCACCCCGTCCTCACGGGGTGACCGGGCAGCCGGCGGTTTCCGGCCGGGACGCACCCGGCGGCAGCTCACAGCCCGGCGAGGAACCCCAGCGCCACCGTCCAGGTCTCCTCCGCCGCCTCGGCGTCGTGGTCCGGCAGGTCCGGGTCGGTGTACAGGTGACCCGCGCCCCGGTAGCGGTAGACCTCGACGTCGGCGCCGGCCCGGCGCATCAGCAGGTACCAGGCGCTCAGCCAGTCGTGCGGCTCGAACGGGTCGGGGTCGGCGACGTGCAACTGCACCGGCAGATCGTCCACCGAAGCGTCCTCGGGAAGGTCCGACGTGCCGTGCAGCAACAGCAGCCCGCGGGCCCTGTCGTCGGCGAGCGCGAGGTTCTGCGCGATGGAGCCGCCGAGCGAGAAACCCGCGTAGACCAGCCCCCGGTCGGACAGCGGGGCCACGGCGGTGACCGCACGCCGGAGCAGTTCGTCGTTGCCGATCCCGTCCCGGATCTCCCGTCCCTCCTCGACACTGCCGGCGGTCCTGCCCTCGTACAGGTCGGGCACGTGCACCTCGTGGCCTGCGGCACGCAACCGGTCCGCGGCCGCGTGCACGGCCGGACGCAGACCGTAGGCGCTGTGAAAAAGAACAATCGTCGGAAGCCCCGGCACCGGTGTCACTTTCCTCTCGCGGGTTAGCAGTCTCTCCATCGTGCCATTCGCGGTCCGCGGGAAGCGGACCGCTGAGGGAAAGGACGGCAGGTCCATGGAGGACGTTCTGCGTCCCGTCATCGTCATCGGCGCAGCGGTGGTCCTGACGCTGCTCGTCGGCTGGGCCGTCTCGTGGCTGCTGGCCAGAACCGACGCCCGGCATCCGGAGACACCGCTGTGGGGGATGCTCAGGAGAGCCCGCCCCCCGCTCCAGGTGGCGGTGTGCACGGCGCTGCTGCGCGGCAGCTACCGCGAGATCCACGTCGGTCTCGCCCACAGCACCGCCATCGGCCGGATCCTGACCCTGATCCTCATCGGCGCCGCCGCGTGGACGCTGCTGCGCGTGGCCGCCGCCGTCGTGGAGTCCAGCTACGCCCGCTACGCGCAGGCGACCCGCGACCCGGCCCGCGTCCGCCGGGTGCGCACCCAGCTCACTCTGATCCAGCGGGTCGTGACGGCGATCGTCGGTGTGGTGGCCGTCGCCGCGATGTTGCTCACCTTCCCGGCCATGCGCGCCGTCGGCACCTCGATGCTGGCCTCGGCCGGCCTGCTCGGCATCGTCGCGGGCATCGCCGCACAGTCCACCCTGGGCAACCTGTTCGCCGGACTGCAGATCGCCTTCGGCGACATGGTGCGCATCGGCGACACCGTGGTGGTGGAAGGCGAGTGGGGCACGGTCGAGGAGATCACCCTCACCTTCCTGACCGTCTGCACCTGGGACGAGCGCCGCATCGTCATGCCCGTCTCGTACTTCACCGGCCAGCCCTTCGAGAACTGGTCCCGCGGCGGACCGCAGATGACCGGCACCGTCTTCTTCCACCTCGACCACTCCGCGCCCATCGAGGAGATGCGCACCAGGCTCGACCTGATCCTCAACGAATGCGACGCCTGGGACGGCCGGGCCCGGTCGCTCGTCGTCACCGACGCCACGCCCACGACCATGGAGGTGCGCGCCCTGGTGACCGCCCGGGACGCCGACGACATCTGGACCGTCCGCTGCGTGGTCCGGGAGCAGATGATCGCGTGGCTCGGCGAGCGGCACCCGTACGCGCTGCCGCGGGTGGCCACCGCACCCGCCGTGCCGGCCCCGGACGCTCAGCGCCCGGCGATTCCCCGCCCCAAGGAGGCGGGCAAGCCCTCCGCCGGTCACTGACGATGCCCCGGGCCTGCCGCTCCACCGGTGCGCGGCCGGCCCGGGCCCGGTCTCAGTTCCCGCGCTCCGCACCGCCGTTGACGTGAATGACCTGGGACGTGATGTGCCCAGCGGCGTGGGAGGCGAGCCAGTGCAGGGTCGCGGCGACGTCACCCGGCACGCCGGCCCGGCCGATCAGGGTCTCCTCGGCGAGTGCGCGCCGCCGCTCCTCGGGCAGCCCGTCGCCGAAGAAGTCGGTGTCCTCGATGTAACCGGGCGCGACCACGTTGACCGTGATGCCCCGGGGGCCGAGCCGCCGCGCGAGGTCGAAGGCGTAGGGATGGAGTGCGGCCTTGGACGCCGCGTAGGCGCCGGATCCGGAACCGCGCCGGGCGGCGATCGAGCCGAGGAAGAGCAACCGGCCCCCGGGCGAGGCCAGATGGTCGAACAGCGCCTCGGTCAGCAGGACCGCCGTGAGCGTGTTGAGCCGGAAGTTCACCGTCCAGTCGTGGGCGGTCCCGGTCAGTGCTCCGTCCGGATGCTCCGGCCCCGGTTCGAGACCGCCGTTCCCGCCGGCGCTGTTGATCAGGACGTCGACGGCGCCGAACTCCTCGCAGACGAACCGCGCGGCCCGTTCCGCCTGCTCCGGATCGCTCAGATCGGCGGGGCAACCGACCGCCCCGTTGATCCCGGCCGCTGCCCGCTCCAGCACTTCGGGCCGCCGGCCGATCAGCACGATCCGGTTGCCGTCCTCGGCGAACGTCCTCGCCGCGGCCAGCCCGATGCCCGTGCCGCCTCCGCTGATGACGACGGTTCTCGACATGTCACTCCCGCGTGAGAGGGCCGCTTGTGCTGTCGATCCTAGGTCCTGTCCGACAAAGAGCGCTGTCCGCCGCAAGGCGGGGGCGGGGGTGTCCGGTGCGTGCGCAAGGTGGAGAGGCGTCCTCGCAGTGGGCTGCTCGGAGGTTCCGACAGGTTTGTCGGACAGTGCGCTTGCCCGCCCGTCGCCCGGGGCGCCGGGTGCCCAAGGACCGTGCCGTGGGTACGGTCAGCCGCGCAGGCTGCGGACGTCGAGCCTGCGGATGACGCGGTCGACGATCTCGGGGTCCGCCCCGGGCTCGCTGCGTGCGTCGACCATCTCGTGCCGGGCGGCCGACAGCATCTCCCCCTGGATCCGGTGCATCTTCCGGGCGCTGCGGATCCTCCTCTCGTGGGCCTCCTGCCGCCGGTCGTCCACGAGGTCGGGCGCGATGCGGACACCCATCTCGTCCGCGCGGCGCAGCAGTTGCTCCGACAGTTCCGCGGACAGTTCCTCCGCCTCCCCGATCTCACGCAGGCGTTCCTTGGCCGCCCGGGTGGCGCGGTGTGCGAGCCGGTGCTCCTGCTCCCGCTCGGCGTCGGTGTCCCGGCGGACGTCGAGCGTGCGGACCAGCCAGGGCAGGGTCAGCCCCTGCAGCACGAGGGTGGCAAGGACGACGGCGAAGGCGACGAACAGGATGGCGTCGCGGCCGGGGAACGGGTCGCCGTTGTCCAGTTCGAAGGGCACGGCCAGCGCCAGGGCGACGGAGGCGACGCCTCGCATGCCGGACCACCACATCACCACCGTCTCGCGCCACGTCATCGGAATGTCCTCGGCGTCCCGGAGCTTGTGCAGCCGGCGGGCGAGCCAGGCCGCCGGCAGCAGGTACAGCAGCCGGACGCCGACGACCGTCGTGGCCACCGCAGCCCCGACCCCGACCAGTTCGCCCCAGCGGCCCTCGGCCGCGCCGAGGACGGTGTGGAGTTCGAGCCCGATGAGCCCGAACGCGACCCCGGTGACAAGGGTGTCGACGATCTCCCAGAAGGTGTGGCCGGCGAGCCGGCCGAGCACGTCGTCCGCGTCCACGGCGTACTCGGCGAGGAAGAGGGCCGTGGTGAGCACGGCCAGGACCCCGGATCCGTGCAGCGACTCGGCGAGCGCGTAGCTCGCGAAAGGGACGATGAGGGTCAGCCCGATCTGGAGCGCGGCGTCGTCGAGGAGGCTCATCAGCCGGTTGGCGATCCAGCCCAGCGCGAGTCCCACGGCGACGGCCACGACCGCGGAGAGGACGAAGGTGCCGAGGGCCTCGGGCAGCGAGAAGCTTCCGGTCACCACGGCGGCCAGGGCGACGTGGTAGAGGACGATCGCCGTGACGTCGTTGAAGAGGCCCTCGCCTTCGAGGATCGACACCATGCGGCGCGGCAGCCCCAGTGTTCCCGCGACGGCGGTTGCCGCTACCGGGTCGGGCGGAGCGACCAGGGCGCCGAGCACCACGGCCGCCGCGACGGACAACCCCGAAACCATGGCGTGCGCGACGCCGGCGACCGTCGCCGTGGTGACGAACACGAGCGCCACGGCCAGCAGGAAGATGGCCCGTTTGTTGGCCGTGAACTGCCGCCAGGACGTCCGCTTGACCGCCGCGTAGAGCACCGGGGGCAGCACCAGCGGAAGGATGAACTCGGGCGGCACCTGCACGTTGGGCACGAACGGCAGCAACGCGAGCACGGCCCCGCCGATCGTCATGAGCACCGGTGGCGGAATCCGCAGCCGGTCGCCGAGCGGAACCGTGACGACGGCTCCCAGCAGGAGCAGGAACAGCAGGGCCAGCTGGTCCACGGCAGGTGTCTCCCCGCGTCGGTCCGTTGATCGGGCTCAAGCGTGCCACGGCGGTACGCGGAACCGGCCTCGCGACCCGGGCGGCTCGGAAGTGGCGGTGGGCCGCGACGCGTTCACGGGTGGCGCAGCGACGTGAGCAATAGCGCCGTTCCGGACCGCTGCCGTGCGCGATGAAGACGTTGCGGCAGCCGGAGGAGACGCAGGTGCGGCCGGGCGGCCGCTGGTGGTCCCAGAGCAGGACGGTCAGGGCCATGCAGGACGAGGCGAGGAACCACTCGTCCCAGGGGGCGTCGTCACCGCTGTCGAGGTGGGGGTGCCAGGGCGTGCTGCCCCCGTGGGCCGTCAGACGCAACGGGCCGGTGTGGTCCGCCAGGAGGAGGTTCAGCGCGGCAGCGGCGCCGTCGGCGTCATCGGCGGCGAAGACCTCCCTCAGGAGGCCGGCGGCCGTGCGCATCCGGCCGATGTCACGGCGGTCGAGCCGGATGGGGTCGGTCTCCCCATAGTCGCGCAGCACGGCGGTGACCGCGTCCGGGTCCGTGACGTCGCCGGCGAGGACGTTGACCAGGGCGGCGGCACGGCGCGCCGTGGTCAGTACGGAGTGCCGGGTGGACCAGTCGTCGGCGGGTGGGGCCATCCGCGGACTGTAACGCATATTGCTGAGTTCTGAGTTACATGCGTAACGTCCTGTTGGTGAATTCGCGTTACCCGATGGGGTCCTGGCTGTTCGGAGCACTGACGGCCCGCGCCGGGGACGAGATGTCCGGGCCGGCTCTGACACTGGCCGGGCTCGCTGTCACCGGCTCCGCTGCCGAGGCATCGTCACTGCTCGCGGGCCTCACGATCGCGGCCGCGCTGGGCGGGCCGGTGCTGGGAGTGCTGCTGGACCGCGCCGTGCGGCCGGGCCGGCTGCTGGCCGCCGCGCTGGCCCTGTATGCGACCGGCCTGGCGGTGGCAGTGGCCGGGCTGGGGCACCTCCCCATCGCCGCCGTCGTCGCAGTCGCCGTGGTCACGGGGCTGGCGGGTCCGGCGCTGTCGGGCGGCTGGACGGCCCAGCTTGCCCGGGTGGTGCCGCAGGGCAGGCGGGCCCGGGCGAACGCGCTCGATGCGATGACGTTCGATGTGGCCGGTCTCGTGGGTCCCGCTCTCGCCGGGGTGACGGCCGAGGCGCTCGGGGCGCCGGCGGCGGTGGTGGTCTCGGTGGTGCTGATCGCCGTGGCGGTGCCCGCCGCGTGGACGATGCCCGCGGTCCGGCGGTCCGCGCAGCGTGCGGATTCGGCCTCGATGCTCGGTGGGCTCGCGGCCGGGACCCAGTGCATCGCCCGGTCACCCCGACTGGCCCGGGCGACCCTCGCCTCCTGCGTTTCCTGCGTCGCCGGGGGCGTGCCGGCGGGCTGCCTCCCGCTGCTGGGCGAACGCGTCCTCGGCGCGGCGGGTTACGGCGCGGCGCTGCTCTCCTGCACGGCGCTCTCCGCACTCGCGGCCAATGCCGTGCTGGCGCGCTTCCCGTTACCGCTCGCTCCGGACACGGTCGTCCGCGCCGGTGCCCTGGTCCGGGCCGTGGCACCGGCTCTGGCCGCAACCGGCCGGCCGGACCTGCTCGTCGCCGCGGCCGTCGTGGCAGGCATCGGCGAAGGGCCCCAACTGGCCGCCCTGTTCGCCGTACGTCACCGTGACGCCCCGGAAAACCTGCGCGCCCAGATCTTCACCACGGGCGCCAGCCTGAAGATCACCGGGTTCGCCCTGGGGGCGGCCGTGTCGGGCCCGGCCGCGGCTCGGTCGCTTCCCGGGGCCCTGCTGTCGGCCGCAGGAGTGGCGGTTCTCGCGGGGCTCGCCTTCCGGCCCGTCCCACCGGCCGTTCCGGCAGTGCCGAGCCGACCGGCGTGACGGGCCGCCGGAAGCCGGTGAGCGCCGGGTCCGCGGGTCAGGAGCTCTCGGCCCGCACGATGTCCAGTGCGTTCTGCAGGTCGTCCGGGTAGGCGCTGGCGAACTCGACCCAGCGCCCGTCCGCGGGGTGCTCGAAGCCGAGTTTCATGGCGTGCAGCCACTGACGGGTGAGCTTCAGCCGCTTCGCGAGGGTCGGGTCGGCGCCGTAGGTGAGGTCACCGACGCAGGGGTGCCGGTGGGCGGCCATGTGCACCCGGATCTGGTGCGTGCGGCCGGTCTCGAGCTTGATGTCGAGCAGGCTGGCGGCCCGGAACGCTTCGATGAGGTCGTAGTGCGTGACACTCGGTTTGCCGTCCGCCGTCACGGCCCACTTGTAGTCGTGGTTCGGGTGGCGGCCGATGGGAGCGTCGATGGTGCCGCTCAGCGGGTCGGGGTGGCCCTGGACGAGGGCGTGGTAGCGCTTGTCGACGGTGCGGTCGCGGAACTGCTGCTTGAGCAGGGTGTAGGCGCGCTCGGACTTGGCGACGACCATCAGGCCGGAGGTGCCGACGTCGAGGCGGTGCACGATCCCCTGGCGCTCCGCGGCACCGGACGTGGAGACCCGGTAGCCGGCCGCGGCCAGGCCGCCGATGACGGTGGTGCCGGTCCAGCCGGGGCTCGGGTGAGCGGCGACACCGACCGGCTTGACGACCACGACGATGTCGTCGTCGTCGTGGACGATCTCCATCCCCTCGACCGGCTCGGCGACGATCTGCACGGGCTGGGCAGGCCTCGGCATCTCGACCTCGAGCCAGGCTCCGCCGCTGACCCGGTCCGACTTCCCGGCCAGGCTGCCGTCCACCAGGACTTTGCCGTCCGCGGCCAGCTCGGCCGCCTTGGTCCGGGAGAAGCCGAACATGCGGGCGATGGCTGCGTCGACTCGCTCGCCCTCCAGGCCGTCGGGAACGGGAAGCGTGCGGATTTCGGGAAGGGTGCTCACCCGTCGAGTATGCCGGACGGCGAATGGTGGCCGTTACCTCCGCCCCCGGCTGACCGGGGGCGGCGCTCAGTCCTTGTGGACCGTCCCGTCCGGGTCGAGGCCACGGAACGAGAGGATCACGATGAGGATCCCGCCGCAGACGATCGCCGAGTCCGCGAGATTGAAGACCGCGAAGTGGGCCGGGGCGATGAAGTCCACGACGGCGCCACGGAACACCCCGGGCGAGCGGAAGATCCGGTCCGTGAGGTTGCCGAGGGCTCCCCCGAGGAGCAGGCCGAGGGCGACGGCCCACGGGGTGCTGTACAGCTTCCGGGCGATCCGGGCGATCACCACGATCACGGTCACGGCGATGACCGTGAAGACCACCGTCAGGGCCTGGCCCATGCCGAACGCGGCTCCGGCGTTGCGGACGGCCTCGAACCGCAGGTAGGTGCCGATGACCTCGATGGGCGCGTGGTGCTCCAGCTCGGCGACCACGATCATCTTGCTCACGAGGTCGATCAGGTAGGCGAAGCATGCGACCGCGAGCAGCACACCGACCCGCCGGCTCCGCCCGGTTCCGGTGGCACCCGCGGGAGTCGCGCCGCGGCCCCCGGGTTCGTTCTCCTGTCCGGCCGCCCCGCCCTCAGTGCCTGGAGTACCGATGATCCGCTCCGACTCTGCCACCTGATTCCCTCAAGATCGCGCCCGCCCGCCGGTACCAGCGACCCGGCTCAGGACGAGGGTACGGCACGGCTGCAAGACGTCAGCGGCCACCGGCCTGCGGTCCTGCCCGGGCCGGGCCCGGGGCCCGCACGCCGGAGGGCCGCAGGGACGACGTCAGCGGCGCTCCTCCCGCTGCTTGCACTCGACGCACAGGGTCGCGCGGGGGAAGGCCAGCATCCTGCCCTTGCCGATGGCGTTGCCGCAGGACTCGCAGAGTCCGTACGTCCCGGTGTCGATGCGCTCCAGGGCGTGCACGGTCTGCTGGAGCATCTCGCGGGCGTTGGCGGCCAGCGCCAGCTCGTGCTCGCGGGTGATGTTCTTGGTGCCGGTGTCGGCCTGGTCGTCGCCCGCACCGTCCCCGGAGTCGCGCATGAGTCCGGTGATGGCCTCCTCGGACGACTGGATCTCGTCGGCGAGCCGGGCCTTCTCGGCCAGCAGCCCCTCCCGTGCCTCGGCGACCTCCTCCGGCGTCCACGGCTCCTCACCGGGCCGGACCGCCAGCTCCTCCGGGGCCGCCTCGGGCGTGATCGTGACCGCGGGTGCGGACCGGTCGTCACCGGGGGGAACTCCCCCGTCAGGGACCCGCTCCGCCGTCTTCTTCACGGTCTTCTTCGCAGTCTTGCCCGCGGGTCCTGCGGTGACCGTCTTCTTCGTGACCGTCTTCTTCACAGTGGCCGTCTTCCTCGCCGGGGCAGTCTTCGCCGTGGACTTCTTCGCGGTGGTCTTCTTGGCGGCGCTCTTCTTCGCCGCCGTCTTCTTCGTGGACTTCTTCGCAGCCGTCCTGCCGGCGGCGACGGGCTTCTCGGTCGCCGCCTCGTCGGCGGTCTCCGCCTGCTTCGCGGTGGTCTTCCTGGCGACCATGGCAGCGGCCCCTTCAGCTCGTGCGACCCTGCTCGCGAATCGTGCTGGGACGATAAATCGACTCCGATCCCACGGCAACGGGGCACGCCGACCCCCCGGCGGCGCCGGACCGGCCCGGACGGAACGCCGTGCCTGCCGCGCACGGGATGCCACCCGGTCTGCCTGCGTCATGCCCCGGCATCGGGAAGCTAATCCGTTCGAGGGGCGGCAGCCCTGCCCGGTGGCCCCCGCCGCGGGCCCGGAGAAATCGAGTCGGCCACCGTCGGCTCCGCCCCGTACACTGGGCGCAGCGAAAGGCGTGGAAGGGGACGAGTAGCGCCGTACGCAGCCAGGGGCCCGCCGGCAGCGGCAGGTCCGAGCGACCCGGGGACGGTGCGAGCCCGGGGGCGTGCGCGGCGTGAAGATCACCCCGGAGCCGCCGGAAGAAAGCTCCTCGAGCGAGTAGACCCGGCTGCGCGACCCCAATGAGGGGGCCGCGGGTGCGTGCGAGCGCCCCACGGTCAAGGAGGGTGGTACCGCGGGAGCGCTTGCTCTCGTCCCTCCGACGGACAGCTCCACTCGAGAACCCCGAGTCCGCCGGAGGAAGAGAACCCCCGATGAAGCCGACGCAGTACCGTCAGGTGCCCGCCCAGGTCGACCTGCCCGCCCTCGAGCACGCCGTGCTCGACTTCTGGCGCGAGAACAAGGTCTTCGCCCGCTCCCTCGAGCAGTCCGAGGGCCGCCCCGAGTGGGTCTTCTACGAGGGGCCGCCGACCGCCAACGGCATGCCGGGCGCCCACCACATCGAGGCCCGGGTCTTCAAGGACGTGTTTCCCCGGTTCCGGACCATGCAGGGCTACCACGTGGGCCGCAAGGCCGGCTGGGACTGCCACGGCCTGCCGGTGGAGCTCGCCGTCGAGAAAGAGCTCGGCTTCAACGGCAAGAAGGACATCGAGGCCTTCGGCATCGCCGAGTTCAACGCCAAGTGCCGCGAGTCGGTGACCCGTCACACGGACGCCTTCACCGAGCTCACCACGCGCATGGGCTACTGGGTCGACCTCGACGACGCCTACCGCACCATGGACCCGCAGTACGTCCAGTCCGTGTGGTGGTCGCTCAAGGAGATCTTCGACAAGGGGCTGCTGGTCCAGGACCACCGCGTCGCCCCCTGGTGCCCCCGCTGCGGCACCGGCCTGTCCGACCACGAGCTCGCCCAGGGCTACGAGACGGTCGTCGACCCCTCGGTCTATGTCCGCTTCCCGCTCACCTCCGGCCCGCTCGCCGGTGAGGCGGCCCTGTTGGTCTGGACGACGACCCCCTGGACACTGGTCTCCAACACCGCGGTGGCCGCCCACCCCGACGTGACCTACGTGGTGGCCACCGATGGCCGGGAGAAGCTGGTCGTCGCCGAGCCCCTGCTGGAGAAGGCGCTGGGCGAGGGATGGCAGACCACCGGGCAGTCCTTCACCGGCGCCGAGATGGAGCGCTGGACCTACGAGCGCCCGTTCGCGCTCGTCGAGATCGAGAACGCCCACTTCGTGGTCAACGCCGAGTACGTCACCACGGACGACGGCACCGGCCTGGTCCACCAGTCCCCCGCCTTCGGTGAGGACGACCTCCGCGTCTGCCGTTCGTACGGCCTGCCCGTGGTCAACCCGGTGCGCCCGGACGGGACCTTCGAGGACGACCTGACACTCGTCGGCGGCCAGTTCTTCAAGAAGGCCGACGAGGCGCTCGTCGCCGATCTGCACGCCCGCGGCCTGCTGTTCCGGCACCTGCCGTACGAGCACAGCTACCCGCACTGCTGGCGCTGCCACACCGCGCTCCTCTACTACGCGCAGCCGTCCTGGTACATCCGCACCACCGCGATCAAGGACGCTCTGCTCCGCGAGAACGAGCGCACCAACTGGTTCCCGGAGTCGGTCAAGCACGGCCGCTTCGGCGACTGGCTGAACAACAACATCGACTGGGCCCTCTCCCGCAATCGCTACTGGGGCACCCCGCTGCCGGTCTGGCGCTGTGAGGAGAACCACCTCACCTGCGTCGGCTCGCTCGCCGAGCTCTCGGAGTTGACGGGCACCGATCAGAGCGGTCTCGACCCCCACCGCCCGTACATCGACGAGGTCACGTTCACCTGCACCGCCGAGGGCTGCTCGCTGACGGCGACACGGGTACCCGAGGTCATCGACGCCTGGTACGACTCGGGCGCCATGCCGTTCGCGCAGTGGGGCTACCCGTACCGCAACAAGGAGACCTTCGAGAAGCGCTACCCGGCGCAGTTCATCTCCGAGGCCATCGACCAGACCCGCGGCTGGTTCTACACGCTGATGGCGGTCGGCACCCTGGTGTTCGACAAGTCGTCGTACGAGAACGTGGTCTGCCTCGGCCACATCCTCGCCGAGGACGGCCGGAAGATGTCCAAGCACCTGGGCAACATCCTCCAGCCGATCCCGCTCATGGACCAGCACGGGGCCGACGCGGTCCGCTGGTTCATGGCAGCCGGCGGCTCGCCGTGGGCAGCGCGCCGGGTGGGCCACGGCACGATCCAGGAGGTGGTCCGCAAGACGCTCCTGACCTACTGGAACACCGTCGCCTTCCAGGCCCTCTACGCCCGGACGACCGGTTGGGCTCCGAGCGCGTCGGACCCGGCCCCGGCGGACCGGCCGCTGTTGGACCGCTGGCTGCTGAGCGAGCTGAACACGCTCGTCGAGCAGGTGACCGCGGCCATGGAGGGCTACGACACCCAGCGGGCCGGGAAGCTGCTGTCGGGCTTCGTCGACGACCTGTCGAACTGGTACGTGCGCCGGTCGCGCCGCCGGTTCTGGCAGGGTGACGCTGCCGCGCTGCGCACCCTCCACGAGTCGATCGAGACCGTCACGCGTCTGATGGCGCCGCTGGTGCCGTTCATCACCGAACGCGTGTGGCAGGACCTGGTCGTGCCCGTCACTGCGGAGGTGCCGGACTCGGTGCACCTCACGCAGTGGCCGGTGGCCGACACCTCGGCCGTCGACCCGGAGCTGTCCCGGCAGATGGCGTTGGTGCGCCGCCTGGTCGAACTGGGCCGGGCCACGCGGGCGGAGTCCGGGGTGAAGACCAGGCAGCCGCTGTCACGGGCGCTGGTGGCAGCAGCCGGGTTCGAGACGCTTGACGGTGAACTCCGGGCGCAGATCGCCGAGGAGCTGAACGTCACGGAGTTGGCATCGCTCTCCGGTGTGGGCGGATCGCTGGTCGACACCACCGCCAAGGCGAACTTCCGCGCCCTCGGCCGTCGCTTCGGCAAGGGCGTGCAGGCGGTGGCCAAGGCGGTGGCCGGAGCGGACGCCGCGGCGCTGTCGCGGGCACTGCGCGAGGGCACGGCCTCGGTGGAGGTGGACGGGGAGACGGTCGCACTCTCTCCCGACGAGGTGATCATCACCGAGACTCCGCGCGAGGGCTGGTCGGTGGCATCCGACTCGGGTGCCACTGTGGCGCTCGATCTGGAGATCACGCCGGAACTGCGGCGTGCGGGTCTCGCCCGGGACGCCATCCGGCTCATCCAGGAGGCGCGCAAGAACAGCGGTCTGGACGTAGCGGACCGCATCCTGGTCCGCTGGGAGGCAACCGCCGCCGAGACGGCCGAGGCGTTGACGGAGCACTCCGGACTGATTGCCGACGAGGTCCTGGCCGACGAGCTGGCCACGGGTCAGGCCGACGGCCCGTACGGCGAGCCCTTCTCGGACGAGGCGCTCGGCCTGGTCTTCCGCCTCCGCAAGAGCGAGAAGTGACCGGCTGACACCACGGCGGGGCCGGACACCGGTTGTCCGGTGTCCGGCCCCGCCGTCGTCGCATCCGCCGGCCCACGCCGAACCGGAGCCGTGAACCACGACACGGTCCCGAACACGACATGGGCCGGGCCCCCGATCTCTCGGGGGCCCGGCCCATGTCTTGCCGACAGACACTGCGCCTAAGGCGCGATCAGTTGTCGTCCTCGTCGATCAGGAAGCCGCGCATCGGGGACGGAGCCTGCTGCATCGGCTGCTGGCCCTGCGGCCGCACCGGAGCCATCGGCTGGGTCATCGCCGGCGACATCTGCTGCTGACCGCCGTAGCCGGACGGACCGCCGGACGGACCGTGGCCCCCATGACCGCCCATGGACTGCTGTCCGCCCATGGTGTGGCCCATGGGCCCAGCTCCCGCGCCGGCCATCGACGGCGACGGCGGCAGGGACGGAGCGGCCGGGGTGCGGGGCGGAGCCAGCGAATCGTCGGTCTGGCTCTCCAGCTGACGCAGCTGGCTCTCCAGGTACGACTTCAGACGGGTCCGGTACTCGCGCTCGAAGCCGCGCAGGTCCTCGACCTTGCGCTCCAGCGTGGCGCGGGCGGACTCGAGGGACCCCATCGCGACCCGGTGCTTCTCCTGGGCGTCCCGCTCGAGGGCGTCGGCCTTGGCGCGGGCGTCCCGCTCCAGACCCTCGGCGCGGGAACGAGCCTCGCCGACGATCTTGTTCGCCTCGGAACGGGCCTCCGCGATCGCCTGGTCTGCGGTCTGCTGGGCCAGCGACAGCACGCGAGCGGCGCCGCCGTCGTTGCCTCCGGGGCCGCCCTGCGGGCCGCCGTGCGGCTGCATGTGCTGACCGGGACCGCCCATCGGGCCGCCCATGGGGCCACCCGGGCCCATCGGACCGGGCCCGTGCTGGCCCTGGGGTCCGTGGCCCTGGGGGTGCCCCTGGGGTCCGTGGCCCTGGGGTCCGTGGCCCTGGGGCCCGTGGCCCTGGGGTCCGTGGCCCTGGGGCCCGTGGCCACCGGGACCGGCAGGCAGCTGGGGTGCTCCACCCGGCAGCTGGGGCGGGCCCATCTGCTGCTGGGGCGGCACCGGCTGCGGGCCCGATATGGCCGGGGGTCCCGGAGGGCCGGGACGATCTTGCTGCTCGGGCGGTTTGCGCATGCCCTGCTGCTGACTCTGCGCGGCGGCGCGGGTGGCCGCAGCGAGCTTGGCCCGGAGGTCCTCGTTCTCGCGCAGCAGCCGGGTCAGCTCTGCTTCGACCTCGTCGAGGAAGGCATCGACCTCGTCCTCGTCATAGCCTTCTCGGAGACGGACGGTTGTGAACTGCTTGTTCCGCACGTCCTCGGGGCTCAGCGGCATCTCTTCTTCACCTCAACGTAGTCGTCGGCAATCGGCAAGACCGTATCGTTCACAGCCGGCTCACGACCGTGATCAGAATGTAGACAATGATCATCAGAACGAAGAAGGACAGGTCGAGCGCCACGCCCCCGAGACGCAGCGGCGGTATGAACCGCCGCAGAAGCTTGAGTGGCGGATCGGTGACAGTGTAAGTGGCCTCGAGGACCACAACCATCGCCTTCCCGGGTTGCCACGAACGAGCGAACTGGAAGACATAGTCCATGACCAGTCGGAAGATCAGTACGACCAGGAAGCACATCAGCACGATGTAGATCACCTGTTGTGCGATGCCCATCTCGTGGCTTCCCTCTCCCCGTGCTCGCGGTCGGCCTGCGGCCGTGGTGTAACGATGTTGCGTCTCAGCTCTGGTTGAAGAACCCGCCCTCTGCGATCCGGGCCTTGTCCTCCGCCGTGACATCGACGTTAGCAGGCGACAGGAGGAACACCTTCTGCGTCACCCGCTCAATACTCCCATGGAGACCGAACACCAAACCCGCCGCAAAGTCGACAAGTCGCTTCGCGTCGGTGTCGTCCATCTCCGTCAGATTCATGATCACCGGAGTGCCCTCACGGAAGTGTTCCCCGATGGTACGGGCCTCGTTGTAGGTCCTGGGGTGCAGCGTGGTGATCCGGTACGGCTCCCGGTCGGACACGACTTTGGGCATGATCACCGGTGCGTTCTTCTCCAGACTCTGACGTTCGGATGTGATGGACGCCACGGGGGCGATCCGTCCGGGTCGTGCGGTTTCGCCGCCCAGCGCCATCGGCTCGCGGGGCGCGGGCGGCTGAGCGACCCGCACCGGCTCCTCCGGCTGGGACCGCTCGGGCTGGTGGAGCTGGTGCTGCCGGCGCAGCCGCTCGGGCTCCCCTCCGGCATGACCACCGGGCGCCACCCCCAGCTCGGGCTCGAACTCGTCGTCGGGGTCGAACCCCCGGCCGTCGTACCCATCGTCCTCCACGAGGCCGAGGTAGACCGCCATCTTGCGCATCGCGCCGGCCATTCTCTGCGTCCTCCGCTCTGTGGTGGATCGGCTCCGTCACCGGGCGCCCAGGATCCACGCGGCCAGCCCGCTGATCTGCGGGAATGACCATATTTTCTGCTGTGGTCCGACTTGTTTCGCGACGTTACCGGAGCCGGGGTCGGACTCCGAGTACCGCAGTGCCGACGCGCACATGTGTCGCTCCCGCCAGCACGGCTTCCTCGAGGTCGTTACTCATCCCTGCGGAGACCATGTTCGCAGCAGGATGCTCCGCGCGCATGCAGGATGCGATTTCCATCAGCCTCTCGAACGCCGCGAGTTGACGGCCCGCGTACGGCCCCGACAAAGGTGCGACCGTCATCACGCCCTCGAGGCGCAGCCCTTCGGCGGCCGCGACCGCATCGGCCAGCTGCGCCACGGCATTTGGCGCGGCACCCCCTCGGCTCCCGGTCTCCCCCGACTCCGCGTCCAGGGCGACCTGGATCAGGCACCCGAGCTCCCGCCCGGCCCGGGCCGCGGCGCCCGCAAGTGCGTCGACAAGCTTCAGACGGTCGACGGACTGCACCATGTGGGCATAACCGGCCACCGAACGAACCTTGTTGGTTTGCAGTTGCCCCACGAAGTGCCATTCAAGCGGCAAGTCCGAACATTCGGCAGCCTTCGGCGCAGCCTCCTGGTCACGGTTCTCCGCGACGTGCCGGACGCCGAGTCCGGCGAGCAGCCGGACGTCGCTCGCCGGATAGGTCTTGGTGACGACGATGAGCGTCACCTCGTCCCGCTCTCGGCCGGCGGCGGCGCAGGCGGCGGAGATCCGCTCCTCCACGTGTGCCAGGTTCGCGGCCAGTTCCGCCCTGCGATCACTCACGGCTCAACCGCCCAACCAGACATAGCTCGCGAGGCGGCCGGTCGTCCGCTCCCGCCGGTAGGAGAAATGGTCCGTGGACTCCAGGGTGCAGATCCGCGGCTCCGCCTCCGCCTCGACGCCGACGGCGGCGAGCTGGGCCCGCACACCGGCAACCACGTCCACCGCCGGAGTGCCCTGCCGGGTGGTCGCCCAGGCCTCGGGGACCACTGCGGCGACGTCGGCCCTCATCGTCTCCGGGACCTCGTAGCACAGTCCGCAGACCGCAGGCCCGGTGCGGGCCGTGATACGGCCGGGTTCGGCCCCCAGGGTCAGCATCGCCTCGATCGCGGCGGGGACCACCCCCGCCACCAGCCCGGGTCGCCCGGCATGGGCGGCGGCGGCCACACCCGCCACCGGGTCGGCGAGCAGGACCGGGACGCAGTCCGCGGTGAGAACGGCAAGTGCCAGCCCCCGGGTCGCGGTCACCACGGCATCGACGGCCGGGATCTCCGGAGAGTGTCCGGCGTCGTCCGCGGAGCCCTCCCAGGGCCCCTCGACCACCGCGACATCCCGGCCGTGCACCTGGTTCATCCAGACCACCCGGGCCGGGTCGATCCCCAGCGCCTCCGCGGCGAGACGGCGGTTCGCCAGCACTGCGGCCGGGTCGTCCCCCACGGCACCGCCGAGGTTGAGCCGGTCATACGGAGCGGCGCTCACTCCGCCCCACCGGTCGGTGAACGCGAAGTGCGCGCCGCTCGCTTCGTACTTCTGCCCTATCACGTGATTCAGATCGCTCGGAACAATGGGTCTCGGTATCCGGCTTACTTCAGGAAGTCGGGAACGTCCAGCTCCTCGGCTTCACTGTCCTGGTACAGGCGGGCCGGCGGCACGGGTGCGACGGGGGGAGCCGGCCGTGCGTCGTCGCCGGTCGCCTCGGCCCGCTCCGTCTCGCCGTCTCGCGGGCTGAGACTGCCGAGACCGCCGAACACGGAGCCCGTGTCCCCGCCCGTGGAAGCGGTGGAGGGCTGGCTTCCGGCACTACCCGACCGGTCCGGGTTGTCGTCGCGGCCGCCGTACGAACCCAGGACCTTGTCGCGGTTCTTCGGCGGCGGCTGGCCACCGTCGAATCCGGCGGCGATGACGGTCACCCGCACCTCGTCTCCCAGGGCGTCGTCGATCACGGCGCCGAAGATGATGTTGGCCTCGGGGTGTGCGGCCTCGCTCACGAGCTGCGCGGCCTCGTTGATCTCGAACAGGCCGAGGTCGGAGCCACCGGAGATCGAGAGCAGGACACCGCGGGCGCCGTCGATGGACGCTTCGAGCAGCGGGGAGGAGATGGCCATCTCCGCGGCGGCCACCGCCCGGTCGTCCCCGCGCGCCGAGCCGATGCCCATGAGCGCCGAGCCGGCCTCCGACATCACGGACTTCACGTCCGCGAAGTCGAGGTTGATCAGGCCGGGGGTGGTGATGAGGTCGGTGATGCCCTGCACACCGGACAGCAGGACCTGGTCCGCGGACTTGAACGCGTCCAGGACGCTGACCTGACGGTCCGAAATGGACAGCAGGCGGTCGTTCGGGATGACGATGAGGGTGTCGACCTCGTCGCGCAAGCCGGCGATGCCGTCCTCGGCCTGGTTCGCGCGCCGCCGCCCCTCGAAGGTGAACGGACGGGTGACCACGCCGATCGTCAGAGCGCCGAGCGAGCGGGCGATGTTGGCGACGACGGGTGCCCCGCCGGTGCCCGTCCCGCCGCCTTCACCGGCGGTGACGAAGACCATGTCGGCCCCCTTGAGGACCTCCTCGATCTCCTCGCGGTGGTCCTCGGCCGCCTTGCGGCCGACATCGGGATTCGCGCCTGCGCCCAGGCCACGGGTGAGTTCGCGACCGACGTCGAGCTTGACGTCCGCGTCGCTCATCAGCAGGGCCTGTGCATCGGTGTTGATCGCGATGAACTCGACGCCCTTGAGACCGACCTCGATCATCCGGTTGATGGCATTGACGCCACCGCCGCCGATACCGACGACCTTGATGACTGCGAGGTAGTTCTGCGGTGCTGCCACGTCGAAGGCCTCTCGCCTCGAGTTACGTGTCCGCGCCCCGGGTTGCCTCGGTACGCCGACTGATGCCATGGGCCGGTCCGAAACGCCGACCCGAACCCTCACGGTGAAGTTCAGGGTTACCAACGTGTCCGGTCCTGGGACTCCTCGGACGAGACACTAGGTCGACACGTGCTTCGCGTACAACGAACACGCCGAACCTCCCGCTTTTCTTTTCACCCTATGTGATCAAGCGGATCACTGGCCAACCCGGGTGAAGGAAGACCCACCGAACAGGTCAACTCTTCGACACCGCAGGAGCGTTGGGGGCGCTGACATCGAAGTGATCGGCGCCCGGCTCGAGCTTTGTCAACGCGAGGAGCGTCGTCGCCTTGACGTCCGTACGCTCGCTGCTGCCCCAGTCGACCGTACGACCGTCGGACAACTCGAGCGCAAGGGAGTCGTAGGAGCCGATGGCGACGACCCTCGTGCGGCGGCGCAGTTCCGCGGGCAGCTCCGAGGCGACACCCGCCGCCTCCCGCCGGAGGCGATCCGCCCCGAACCGCTTCCGCCCCGGTGACGACGAAGTGTCCGACTCCAGCAGTGGAATGCCCCGGGGGGCGCGGTCCACCAAGGCGTAACGGACGCCCCGGGCGTCGACTTCGACGTATTTTCCGCCCTTTCTGATCAGGACCGCCGGCTTCCGCTCCCGGATTGTGAGCTCGACCGTGTGCGGCCACCGCTTCCCGACCTGCACCGACTCGATGCGCGGGAGCTTCGCCGCCAGCGCTGCCGCGACCGCGTCCGGGCCGACCGCGGCCAACGGGACGCCCGGGGCGGCCCCGGATGCCTCGGCGGCCGCACGGACCTCACGTGGCGTCAGAACCCGCGTACCGGAGACCCGGACGTTCTCCACCCGCACCCAGTCCGAGGCGTGGAGAACCCAAACCCCCGCACCGGTGAGGACGGTGGCGACCACCGTCGCGATGACAAGCGTCCGGCGCCGCGGCAACCGCAGTCGTCGGCCGGGAGGCCGGCCGGCCGACGATGCGCCCCCCGCAGCACCCTGCACCTTCGTCGGCCCGGCCACGCTCCCTGCCTTCCCGGCGCCCCGTCGGCGCCCCCGTACGGCCGCTGGGTCCTGTTTGTGTGACAGAAGCTCCGTCCGCCCCCGGGCGGGGCCGGACGGAGCTTTCACAACAGGCCCTACCCTTCCCGGCCCGCCGCGATCGCCTCGTACACCATGCCGACGAGGAGTTCGTCGGCGTCACGGCGGCCGAACTCGGCGGCCCGCCGTGACATCTCGTATGTCCGGTGCGGGTCGGTGAGCACGGGAAGCACGTGGGACTGGACCCACTCGGGGGTGAGCTCCGCGTCGTCGACCAGCAGGCCGCCGCCGGCTTTCACCACCGGCTGGGCGTTGAGCCGCTGCTCGCCGTTGCCGATGGGCAGCGGAACGTAGGCGGCGGGGAGCCCGACGGCGGAGAGCTCGGCGACGGTCATCGCGCCCGCGCGGCAGAGCATCATGTCGGCCGCGGCGTACGCGAGGTCCATCCGGTCCAGGTACGGAACCGGAACGTACGGCGGCATGCCCGACATGTTGTCGACCTGCGGGAGCTCGTTCTTCGGGCCGACCGCGTGGAGGACCTGCACCCCGGCCCGCTGCAGCATCGGAACGACGGCCTGGGTGACCTCGTTCAGGCGCCGGGCGCCCTGCGATCCGCCGGACACCAGCAGCGTCGGCAGGTTGAGGTCGAGCCCGAACGCGTTGCGCGCCTCGGAGCGGGCGGCGGAACGGTCGAGGGTCGCGATCGCCCGGCGCAGCGGAATGCCGATGTAGCGGGCTCCGCGCAGCTTGCTGTCCGGCGTGCTCACGGCCACGAACCTGGCGTAGCGGGAGCCGATCTTGTTGGCCAGTCCGGGCCGGGCGTTGGCCTCGTGCACGATGATCGGCACACCGAGCCGCTTGGCCGCCAGATAACCCGGCAGAGCCACGTACCCGCCGAAGCCGACCACGCAGTCGGCCTTGGTGCGCTCCAGGATCTCCTCGGCGGCCCTGATGGTGCCGCGCAGCCGCCCCGGAACCGTGATCAGCTCGGGAGTGGGCTTGCGGGGAAGCGGCACGGCCGGGATCAGGCCGAGCTCGTAGCCCCGCTCGGGGACCAGCTTCGTCTCGAGTCCGCGCTCCGTGCCGAGGGCCGTGATTCCCACGTGCGGATCCTGCCTCCGCAGGGCGTCCGCGAGGGCGAGCGCGGGCTCGATGTGGCCGGCGGTACCTCCACCGGCGAGTACGACATGCACCGAAATTCACCGCTCTCCGGACAGACGCTCCTTGATGCGCCGTCTCATCGTCTTCCGTCCCACTCCAGCCGGCCGTCTTCTCACGGCCGGCTGCCGCATGGCAAGCGCCGCCCGCGCAGCGGGCTCGTTGCGCGCGAACGCGATCAGCAGCCCGATGGCGGACATCGTCGGCAGCAGGGCGGAACCTCCGTAGGAGAACAGCGGGAGGGGGACCCCGGCGATCGGAAGCAGCCCGAGCACCGCACCGACGTTGATCACGGCCTGGGCCGTGATCCAGGTGGTCACACCTCCCGCGGCGTACCTCACGAAGGGGTCCTCCGTGCGTCCGGCCACGCGGATACCCGCATAGCCTAGAGCGGCGAAGAGGGCGAGCACCGACAGCGTCCCCGCCAGGCCGAGTTCCTCCCCCGTCACGGCGAAGATGAAGTCGGTGTGCGGTTCGGGTAGTTGGCCCCATTTCTCCGAACTTGCACCGAGCCCTGATCCGAACAGCCCGCCGGACGCCAGGGCCCAGATTCCGTGGACCGCCTGCCAGCAGCGGTCGTCCGGACCTGGATCCGTCGCCCCGAGGCAGGCGAGCCGCGCCATCCGGTTCTCACTGGTCCTGATGAACACCAGGGCGATCAGCCCTGCACCGGCCAGCACCCCGCCGAACAGCCGGGTAGGGGCCCCGGCCAGCCACAGCAGGCCGAAGAGGATCGCGGTCAGGATGATAGCCGTGCCCATGTCGCCCCCCAGCATGATCAGCCCCAGGAGGACGAAGGCAGCCGGCACCAGCGGCACCAGCAGGTGCTTCCACTGGTTCAGAAGCCGCTTGTCCTGCTTGCGCGCGAGCAGGTCGGCACCCCAGAGGACGAGGGCGAGCTTGCCGAATTCGCTGGGCTGGAGCTGGAAAGGGCCGCCGAGCTGGAGCCAGTTGCGGTTTCCTCCGACCGTCTGACCCACGCCCGGCACCTGGACCAGGCACATCAGCACCAGGGAGAGGGCGAGCAGCGGATACGCCAGCAGCCGGTGGGTACGGATCCGCAACCGGGATGCCCCCAGCAGCAGAACGGCCCCGATGCCGGCGGCCAGCAGTTGCTTGCGGAAGTAGTACGTGGAGGGCAGGCCGGACCGCAGCGCCTCGATCTGCGAGGACGAGAAGACCATCACCAGGCCCAGGACGGTCAGCAGCAGACCGGCGCCGATGATCACGTAATACGCGGTCAACGGCCGGTCCCAGGCCCGCCGGGCGCGGGTGTGCAGCTGCCGGAGGCCGCCGAACGCCCTGCCGCGCGGGGCCCCGGGGGTGCTGCTGTCCCCACCCGCGGGGCGGGTCGGTGCGGGCCGGGCCGTCCGAGCCGTCATGTCCCCTCCACTCCCTGTGCTGCAATGATCGCTCACGGCACGAGAGGAGGTCCGGCTAGTGTTCCGCTCCCCCGTGCGCGGCCTCGAGGTCGCGCACCGCTTCCGCGAACGCCTCGCCCCGTCTGCCGTAGTTGACGAACATGTCCATCGACGCGCAGGCCGGGGCGAGTAGGACGGTGTCCCCCGGGCGGGCGAGCCCTGCCGCCTCCCGCACGGCCTCGGCCATCGCCCCAGTGTCGGTCCGTTCGAGGTCCACGACCGGGAGATCGGGGGCGTGTCGCGCGAGGGCTTCACGGATCAGAGCCCGGTCGGCACCCATCAGGACGGCGGCCCTGAGGTGCTTGACCGAAGCGAGGACGAGTTCGTCGAAGGTGGCGCCCTTGGCGAGTCCGCCGGCGATCCAGACGATGTTCTCGTAGGCCGCCAAGGACGCCTCGGCGGCATGGGTGTTGGTGGCCTTCGAGTCGTCGACGTAGGCCACTCCGCCGACATCGGCGACGTGCGCGATGCGGTGGGCGTCGGGAGTGAAGGCCCGCAGGCCGTCCCGTACGGCCCGGGGACGCACGCCGAACGCGCGGGCCAGGGCGGCGGCCGCCAGGGCGTTGGCGATGTTGTGCGGGGCGGCGGGCGTGACGTCCCCGATCTCGGCGAGTTCCTGGGCGTGGGTGCGCCGGTAACGGGCCAGTTCCGCGGGGCTCCGCTCCGGCTGTGACCGGCTGCCGTCCTCCGTGTCGTCGGGGGAGGCGAAGGCCCGGTCGACGAGGATGCCCTCGACGACGCCGAGTTGGCCCGGCGCGGGGGTGCCGAGAGTGAAGCCGACCGCACGGCAGCCCTCTTCGACGTCGGCCTCCCGGACCAGGTCCTCGGTGGCGGGATCGGCGACGTTGTAGACACAGGCGATCCGGTTGCCCTCGTAGATGCGGCCCTTGTCGGCGGCGTACGCCGCCATGGAGCCGTGCCAGTCGAGGTGGTCCGGGGCCAGGTTGAGCACCACGGCGGAGTGGGCACGCACGCTGGGCGCCCAGTGCAGCTGGTAGCTGGAGAGTTCGACGGCGAGCACGTCGTACTGATCGCCGTCCTCGCGCTGTTCGGCGAGGACCGCGTCGAGCAGGGAGACGCCGATGTTGCCGACGGCAGCGGTGCGCAGCCCCGCGGCCTCCAGGATGGAGGCCAGCATCTGCACCGTGGTGGTCTTGCCGTTGGTGCCGGTGACCGCGAGCCACGGCGCCGCGTCCGGGCCGCGCAGCCGCCAAGCGAGTTCGACGTCGCCCCAGACCGGTACGCCTGCCTCGGCAGCGGCCCGGAACAGCGGCTTGGCGGGCTTCCATCCGGGGGCGGTGACGATCAGGTCCGTGCCCTCGGGGAGGGTGTCGCCGTCGCCGAGGCGCACGGTGGCACCCAGCGCCTCCAGTTCGGCCGCCTGGGCCCGGGCCCGCTCGTCGTCGCCGTCGTTGACCACCGTCACCCGGGCCCCGAAGCCCCGCAGCACACGGGCTGCAGGGACCCCGGAGACGCCGAGTCCCGCGACGGTGACGTGCCGGTCCTTCCAGTTCACTTCTTGGCCGCCCAGCCGGCATAGAACAGACCGAGGCCCACGATCACGCACATGCCCTGAATGATCCAGAACCTGACCACGACCAGCACCTCGGTCCAGCCTTTGAGCTCGAAGTGGTGCTGGAGCGGCGCCATCCGGAAGACCCGCTTCCCAGTGAGCCGGAAGGAGCCGACCTGGATCACCACGGACATGGTGATCAGCACGAACAGGCCGCCCAGGAGGGCGAGCAGCAACTCGGTGCGGGAGCAGATCGCCAGACCGGCGAGGGCTCCGCCGAGCGCGAGGGAGCCGGTGTCCCCCATGAAGATCTTGGCGGGCGAGGTGTTCCACCACAGGAAGCCGAAGCAGGCGCCCATCAGGGCGGAGGCGACGACGGCGAGGTCGAGCGGGTCACGGACCTCGAAGCAGGCGCCGGGGTTGGTCAGGGTCTGCGCGTTGGCGCAGGACTCCTGGTACTGCCACACGCCGATGAACGTGTAGGCACCGAAGACCATGACCGAGGCGCCGGTGGCCAGACCGTCGAGTCCGTCGGTGAGGTTCACGCCGTTCGACATGGCCAGGATCATGAACAGCGCCCAGAGCGTGAAGATCACGGGGCCGAAGGACCAGCCGAAGTCCTGCATGAAGGACAGCTTGTCGGATGCCGGGGTCTGGCCGCGTGCGTCGGCGAAGTTCAGCGAGAGAACTGCGAACGCGATGCCGACGATCAGCTGTCCGGCCATCTTCGCCTTGGCCCGCAAGCCGAGGCTGCGCTGCTTGATGATCTTGATGTAGTCGTCGAGGAAGCCGACGAGGCCCATGCCCGCCATCAGGAAGAGCACCAGCACGCCCGAGAACGTCGGGTCGTTGCCCGTGATGACCTTGGTCAGGGCGTAGGCCGCCAGGGTGGCCAGGATGAAGGCGATGCCGCCCATGGTCGGCGTGCCACGCTTGCTGTGGTGGTCGCGCGGGCCGTCGTCACGGATGAACTGTCCGTATCCCTTGCGGGCGAGCAGACGGATCAGAAGCGGAGTGCCGATCAGGGACAGGAACAGCCCGAGCACTCCGGAGAAGAGGATCTGCCTCATCGACCGGCGACCTCACCCTCGCCCGTGCCGGCCTGCAACGCCGCCGCGACACTCTCCAGACCCACCGACCGGGACGCCTTCACCAGCACGATGTCTCCCGGACGCAGTTCCCTGCGCAACAGGTCGATCGCCGCCTGCGCGTCGGACACGTGCACCGACTCCTCACCCCACGAACCCTCGTTCTTGGCGCCCATGTCGAGCCATGCGGCCTCCTGGCCGCCCACCGCCACGAGCTTGCTGACGTTGAGCCGGACGGCCAGCCGTCCGACCGCGTCGTGCTCGGCGAGCGACTCCTCACCGAGCTCGGCCATCAGGCCGAGCACCGCCCACGTACGACCCCCCTGTGCCTTGCCGGCCTCACTCATGGCGACCAGCGCGCGCAGCGCAGCTCGCATCGAGTCGGGGTTCGCGTTGTAGGCGTCGTTGACGATCGTCACGCCGTCCGGGCGCTCGGTGACCTCCATCCGCCAGCGGGAGAGCTGTCCCGCTTCGGAGAGCGCCACGGCGATCTCGTCCACGGGCATGCCCAACTCCTGGGCGACGGCGGCCGCGGCAAGCGCGTTCGACACGTGGTGCTCACCGTACAGCTGCAAGGTCACGTCACTGCACCCGGTGGGTGTTCGAAGCGTGAAGGACGGCCGGCCGTGCACCAGCCGGACGTTCTCGGCGCGTACGTCGGCGTCCTCGGCCTCGCCGTAGAGGACGGTCCGGGCCTTCGTGCGGGAGGCCATCGCGCGGACGTGGGGGTCGTCGGCGTTGAGGACCGCGACCCCCCCGTCCGCCGCGGAGGGCAGTGCCTCGACCAACTCGCCCTTCGCCAGGGCGATCTGCTCCCGGCCGCCGAACTCGCCGATGTGCGCGGTGCCGACGTTCAGCACCACACCGATGCGCGGCGGGGTGAGTTCGGCGAGGTAGCGGATGTGGCCGACCCCGCGGGCGCCCATCTCCAGCACCAGGTGCGCGGTGGACTCGTCGGCGCGCAGCGCGGTGACGGGCAGGCCGATCTCGTTGTTGAGGTTCCCGGCCGGCCAGACGGTCGGGCCGCGGCGCTGGAGCAGCTGCGCGATGAGGTCCTTGGTGCTCGTCTTGCCGACCGAGCCCGTCAGTCCGACGACGGTGGTGCCGATCCGTTCGACGACGGCGCGGGCCAGCGCCCCCAGCGCCTTCTCGACGTCGTCGACGACGATGGCGGGCACGGGGGCACCGGGCCCTCCGACGGGGTGGGTGGCCAGGACCGCGACGGCACCGTCCTCGACCGCCTTGCGGGCGAAGTCGTGGCCGTCCACGCGTTCACCGCGGAAGGCGGCGAAGAGACCGCCCGGCACCACGGCGCGGGAGTCGTACACGACGGGTCCGGTGACCAGCAGGGCGGAGTCGGGTATGTCGTGCTGCCGGCCTCCGACGATGCCGGCGATCTCGGCGAGCGAGAGCGGGATCACCGGTCACCCCCGGCGGCAGGGTCGCGCAAATCCCGGCTGAAGCAGTGTGCGTGCATGTCCGTCCGTCTTCATCCCTGGTCGTTGCGTTGCGACTGCGCGCGCTCGATCGCTTCGCGCAGCACTTCACGGTCGTCGAAGGCACGCACCACACCGGCGATGTCCTGACCCTGCTCGTGGCCCTTTCCGGCGATGAGCACGGTGTCCCCCGGCTCGGCGCGGGCGACGGCCGCGGCGATGGCATCGGCCCGGTCGGCGTGCAGGAGGACGTCGCCGCGCTCGTAGACCGGCACCTCGGAGGCGCCGGTGAGCATCGTGGCGAGGATCGCCAGCGGATCCTCCGAGCGCGGGTTGTCCGAGGTCAGCACGGCCGTGTCGGAGAGACGGGCCAGGGCTGCTCCCATGGCGCGGCGCTTGTGCGGGTCCCGGTCGCCGCCGCAACCGAGCACGGCGTGCAGCTTGCCGTCGGTGACCTTGCGCAGGGCACGCAGGACGGACTCGACGGCGTCCGGCTTGTGCGCGTAGTCGACGACGGCGAGGTAGGACTGGCCCGCGTCCACCCGCTCGAGGCGCCCGGGCACTCCCGGAATGGCGGCGACGCCGTCGGCAGCAGTCTGCGGGTCGATGCCGGCTACCACGAGTGCGGCGATGGCGGCCAGGGCGTTGGAGACGTTGAACGCCCCGGCGATCGGGGAGGCGGCGCGCACGGCCTCGCCGCGCGGACCGACGGCCGTGAAGGTGGAACCGAGCGGCCCGACCTCGATGTCGTCGGCCCGCCAGTCGGCGTCCGGGTGGCCCTCGGCGGAGAACGTGGTCACCGGGACCTCGGACTCCCCGACCAGGCGGCGGCCGTACTCGTCGTCGATGTTGACGACGGCGGCCCGGCTGCGGCGCTTGGTGAACAGCTGCGCCTTCGCCTGGTAGTAGTCCTCCATGTCCGGGTGGAAGTCGAGGTGCTCCGGGCTGAGGTTGTTGAAGACCGCGACGTCGAAGACGCAGCCGTCGACCCGGCCGAGGACCAGGGCGTGGCTGGAGACCTCCATGGCGACCGAGCCGACACCGCGCTCGCGCATGACCGCGAAGAGGGCCTGGAGGTCGGTGGCCTCGGGGGTGGTGCGCTCGCTCTTCAGCCGCTCGTCGCCGATCCGGGACTCGACGGTGCCGATCAGACCGGTGAGATCGCCGGCCGCGCGGAGCCCGCCCTCGACGAGGTAGGCCGTGGTGGTCTTGCCGGACGTGCCGGTGATGCCGATCTGCAGCAGGTCGCTGCCGGGGTCGCCGTAGACCGTCACGGCGATCTCGCCCATGCGGCTGCGCGGGTTGTCCACGACGAGCACCGGGAGACCCGTGGCGGCTGCCCGCTCGGCGCCCGCCGGGTCGGTCAGGATCGCGGCGGCCCCCAGGTCCGAGGCCTGCCCGGCGAAGTCGGCGCCGTGAAAGCGCGCGCCGGGGAGCGCGGCGTAGATGTCGCCGGGGCGCACGGCACGGGAGTCGTGGGTGATGCCGGTGGCCGCACCGCCGTCGGGGGCCTTGACGCCGAGCTGGTCGGCCAGCGCGGCGAGCGGCGTCGGCCGCACCTGTTCGGGACGGGGCGGTCCCGGGTACGTGGGGCTCTCGCTCTGCGGCGCGTTCGGGGTCTGATCAGCATGTGGCACGGCCGTGAGCGTACCCGGCGCACCGGGGAGCCCGCGAAATGAGGGGGTACCGTCCGCCGGTCCGGGCGCTTCGGCGATGGTGTTCACGGCTTCTCCGATCATTCGCCGGGCCGGAAGGTGACCGGCAGCCGGGCGGGGGGTCTTCCGGTGGGCGGAACCTGCAGGGTCTTCAGGGAGAACTCCATCACCTCCTTGAAGACGGGTCCGCAGACCTGGCCGCCGAAGTAGCTCCCCCGGGTGGGGTTCTGCACGGCGCAGTACACGGCGATGCGCGGCTTGTCCGCGGGTGCGAAGCCCGCGAAGGACGCCGTGTACCCCTTGTAGCGGCCGGTGTCGGGGTCGACCCGGTTGGAGGTCCCGGTCTTGCCCGCGACGCGGTACCCGGGGATCCGGGCCTTGCTGCCGGTTCCCGCCTCGTCGTCCACCACCGACTCCAGCATGGTCGCGAGGGTCTTCGCCGTTTTCGCCCCGACCACGCGGGTCCGCTCCGGTTCGGGCGCGGGGACGAGCTTCCCGCCTGCCCCGCGAGTGCCGCGTACCAGGGTGGGCGCGACCCGTACGCCGCCGTTGGCGATGGTGGAGTAGACGGAGGCGGCCTGGACGGCGTTGAGGGAGAGGCCCTGGCCGAAGCGGACGGTGAACCGCTGCGACGAGCTCCAGTCCCGGGGGTGGGCCAGAATGCCGGGGGTCTCGCCGGGGAAGCCGAGCCCGGTCGGCTTCCCGATGCCGAACTTCCGCAGGTACGAGTGGAGGACGTCGTCGGCCTGCCGCTGGGTCCTGCCGAGCTGCTCGACGGCCAGAATGGTGCCGATGTTGCTGGACTTGGCCAGCACCCCGTTGAGGGTGAGGTACCAGGTGTCGTGGTCGACGTCGTCGGCGAACAGGCGATCGGCGCGGTGCAGCCGGTTGGGGACCGTGACGTGCGTTTCGGGGGTGGCCTTGCCCTCCTCCAGCACGGCGGCCATGGACATGACCTTGCTGGTGCTGCCGGGCTCGAACGCGTCCTGGAGGGCCGGGTTCCCCAGGGACCCGGAGTCGGCCGCGGAGATGTCGTTGGGGTCGAAGCCGGGGGCGTTGGCCATGGCCAGGATTTCGCCGGTGCGGGTGTCCTGGGCGATCACGTAGCCGCGGTCCGCCGCCGACTCCTGCACCTGGCGGCTGATGGCCTCCTGGGCCGCCCACTGGATGTCCCGGTCGATGGTCAACTCGACGTCGGAGCCGGGTACGGCGGGAAACTCCCGGGTGGCGGAGGTGGGGACCTGCCGCCCGGCGGACTGGGCGTACGTGATCTTGCCGTCCCGGCCCGAGAGCTTCTTGTCGAGCTGGGCCTCGAGCCCGCCGCCGCCCCTGCCCTCGGCGTTGACGAATCCCAGTATGCCGGCGGCCAAATCCTTGTTGGGATACACACGCTTGCTGTGCGACTCCTGAACGATGCCGGCCAGGACGTTCGCCTCCGAACCGTCGGCCGCCTTCCCGGCGAAGGTCCGCTGCAGGTCCTTGATCTGGTTCCAGACCTGCGGGCTCTGCCGCCGGGCGAGGAGCGCGTAGCGGCTGCCGGGCACCGAGAGCTTCTCCTCGAGCTGCCCGGCATCCTTGTCGAGGATCGGCGCGAGCAGGGCGGCCGCCTGCTGCGGGGCGTCCTTGGCCCCGCTCTGCTCGGGAGTGAGCAGGAAGGGATCGGCGATGATGTCGTACGCGTCGACGGTGGTGGCCAGGGCGATGCCACGGCGGTCGGTGATCTCGCCCCGTTCGGCCGCGAGGGTGTGGGTCGCCAGCCGCCCGTGTCCGGCCTTCGCCGCGTACGCCTCGGCGTCCACCGCCTGCACCTGGAGCAGGCGCACCACGAACGCCAGCATGACCAGCGTCAGGGCCAGGCTGATCATGCGCAGCCGGGGCCGCGGGCTGCCGAGGCGGATGAAGCCCTGCCGGGGCTTCGCCGGATGGCGCGTGCCGGGGCACGGCCGTGCCCCGGCCGCGGGCGGCCGGGGGTTGCGGCGGTGCGGCTGCTGCGGATCGGTCATGGGCGGGCCGGGTGCGTCACGGGGTCACCTGCCGGGTGTCTGTGCGGGCTTCCGGGAGTGGCCGGAGGCGGTCCCGGCCGTACGGTTCGGGTCGAGGAAGACGGGGCTGCCTCCGGGCACCATCCCGAGTTCACGGGCCCGCCGCTCCAGGGCGTCGGGTGCGGAGTAGCCGTCGATGTCCTGCTGGAGGGCCTGCTCCTCGTCGGTGAGTCCGGTGGTCTGCTTCCGGAGCTTGTTGAGCTGGAAGGAGCCCTGGTTCAGCGAGGCGTTGAGCAGTAGCAGGGTGATCAGCCCCCCGCCCAGGAGGAGAACGACGAGCAGGACGAACGGGGTGCGGGCGGCCGTACTGGTCCCGTTCGGCAACAGGTGCGCCAGCCTCGCGGCACGGCCCCGTACTGTCCGTTTCACGGGTTGTCCTCCCGGATCCGTTCGGCGCCGCGGAAGCGGGCCGGGGCCGCACGGCGGTTGGCGGCCACTTCCTCCTCGGCCGGCAGTTCGGCGCCGCGGGTGAGCAGCCTCAGCCGGGGCTGGTAGCGCTCCGGCACGACGGGGAGCCCCGGTGGAGCAGTGTTCGCCGCGCCGGCCGCCAGTACCTGCTTGACGAGCCGGTCCTCGAGCGAGTGATAGGAGAGGACGGCGATGCGACCGCCCACGGCCAGCCTCGAGACGGCCGCGGGTATCGCCCGTTCCAGCACCTGGAGTTCGCCGTTGACCTCGATGCGCAGCGCCTGGAACGTGCGCTTCGCAGGGTTGCCTCCGGTGCGCTTGGCGGCCTGCGGCAGCGCGTCGCGGATGAGTTCGACGAGGCGGGCGCTGTTGCTGAACGGTTCCTTCTCGCGCTCCCGCACGATCGCGTCCACGATCCTGCGGGCGAATTTCTCCTCGCCGTAGGTGCGCAGGATGCGGACGAGGTCGCCCGGCGGATAGGTGTTGAGCACCTCGGCGGCGCTGACGCCGGTCGTCTGGTCCATTCGCATGTCGAGCGGCGCGTCCTGGGCGTAGGCGAATCCGCGCTCGGCCTCGTCCAGCTGCATGGAGGAGACGCCGAGGTCGAACAGGATGCCCTGGACCTTCGGGATGCCCAGCCGGTCGAGCACCTCGGGCAGTTCGTCGTAGACGGCCTTGACGAGGATCGCGCGGTCACCGTAGGGGGCCAGCCGCTGCCCGGCGAGGCCGAGCGCCACCGGGTCGCGGTCGAGGGCGACGAGCCGGGCGGCGGGGAACGTGCGGAGCAGGGCCTCGCTGTGGCCTCCGAGGCCGAGGGTGCAGTCGACGACCACCGCGCCGGGCTCGGCGAGGGCCGGAGCCAACAGGTCCAGGGACCGCTGGAGCATCACCGGGACGTGTCGGGTCTCGCTCATGTGCCTTCCCAGGGGAGTACAGGCGGGCCCCCCGCGCCGGTACTCCTGGACGGTCCCGGGGGCGGCTTCACGAACCGGACGCACTGCCTGGTCCCCGCCCGCTCGGAGGGAAAAGGCCCTCTGGCGCCGGGGAAGGGACGCCAGCCGACCGGGGAGCGGGAGGAGGCCGGGCGGTGCGTACGCGCCGTGCACGCGAGGGGTCCCGGATTCCGAGAGGGAGCTTCAGGCCTCCCACTTCGCGTCACTTTAGTCCACTCGTCCTCGCGGTCAACCAACCGGCATGCGCGCCGCACACGGCCCGCAACGTTGCCAGCCGGCCCCGGAAGGAGGACGTCCGCCGGGGCGGCGGGGCCCCACGAAGCTGTGGCTTGAGTCACAAGGTGGGCCGTTGGTGTGTTTTGCCCGGCCCCACCAGGGTCGTGGCGGGAGCGAACGGGTTAGCGTCACGGGTATGTCGACATCCGCACCCCTCCCCCCGGAATCCACGGACCTCGTTCCGGACGCCGGCGACTCCGTGACCAGCCGACTGATCGAGGCCAACAGGAGCTACGCCGCCGGCTTCACCGACCCCGGCATGGACGCCCGGCCGGTTCTCAAGGTGGCCGTGGTGTCCTGCATGGACGCCCGTATCGACCTGCACGCCGCGCTCGGACTCGAACTGGGCGACTGCCACACGATCCGCAACGCGGGCGGTGTCGTCACGGACGACATCATCCGCTCCCTGACCATCAGCCAGCGGGCGCTCGGCACCCGCAGCGTCGTGCTCATCCACCACACCGGCTGCGGGCTGCTCAACCTCACCGAGGACTTCCGCCACGAGCTGGAACTGGAGGTGGGCCAGCGGCCCTCGTGGGCCGTGGAAGCCTTCCACGATCTGGACCAGGACGTGCGGCAGTCGATCGAGCGGGTCCGCACGTCGCCGTTCCTCCTCCACACCGACGACGTGCGCGGATTCGTGTTCGACGTGTCGACGGGCCTGTTGCGGGAGGTTCAGCCGCGCGGCTGAGACCTCGTCTCCGACCCATGTGACCTGTGTGAACCCGGTGGTTCGAGAGAGCTCACAGGGACCTTCTCGCCCCCGGGACGCCCCCGGTTGTCCACAGCCGAGTGACGCGAAGCCTCACGGGCGGCAAGAATGCGTGGTGCGGCGCCGTTTCCAGGCTCTGCCGGACACGGCGCCGCTCAACGCATGGTGGGCCGGGTCCGTGTCGGGGCCTCGGCCCCCGACGGGGCCGAGGAGGGCCGGGTGACGACCTATGACGAGCGATCGAGCCTCCCTGATCTGACGACAACGACGGAACGTGTCCGCAGGTCGGTGGAGAACGTCATCGAGGGCAAGCCGGAGATCGTCCGGCTCTCGCTGACGGTCCTGCTCGCCGAGGGGCATCTGCTGATCGAGGACGTGCCGGGCGTCGGCAAGACGATGCTGGCCAAGGCGCTCGCACGCTCCATCGACTGTTCGGTGCGGCGCATCCAGTTCACGCCGGACCTGCTTCCGTCGGACATCACCGGGGTCAGCGTCTTCGACCAGCAGCGGCGGGACTTCGAGTTCAAGCCCGGCGCGATCTTCGCCCAGATCGTGATCGGTGACGAGATCAACCGTGCCTCACCGAAAACGCAGTCCGCGCTGCTGGAGTCGATGGAGGAACGCCAGGTCACCGTCGACGGCCACAGCTACGAACTGCCGAGCCCGTTCATGGTGGTCGCGACGCAGAACCCGGTCGAGATGGAAGGGACCTACCCACTGCCCGAGGCGCAGCGCGACCGGTTCATGGCCCGGGTGTCGATCGGCTATCCGAACACGGAGGCCGAGCTGCAGATGCTGGACGTCCACGGCGGGACCTCGCCGCTCGACGACCTCCAGCCGGTGGCCCATGCCCACGAGATCGCCAAGCTGGTGGACACGGTACGCACCGTGCACGTCGCCGAGCCGGTGCGCCGCTACGCGGTCGACCTGGTCGCGGCGACCCGGCGCCATCCGGACCTGCGGCTGGGCGCCTCGCCACGGGCGACCCTGCACCTGGTGCGGGCGGCCCGGGCGACGGCGGCGCTGGCCGGACGCGACTATGTGCTTCCGGACGACCTCCAGGCCCTGGCGGTCCCGGTCCTCGCCCACCGTCTGCTGCCGACGGCTCAGGCGCAGCTGAACCGTCGTACCGCCGAGGACGTCGTCGCGGACATCCTGAGCAGCGTCCGGGTGCCGTCCGCCGAGACCGGAGCTCCCCCCGGGCCGCACCTGTACGACGGCGGGCGGCCCGGCGGCCGGAGGCCGTGATGACCACCGGGGGCGGGCTGTCCTCCGCCGGCGCCGGGGCGGGCCGTGCCGGCGGTTCCGCAGCCGGGCTGCGCACGGTGTTCTCCGGGCTGACCACGCGCGGCCGTTCCTTCCTGGCCGCCGGGATCGCGGCCGGCGTCTGCGCCTACGTACTGGGCCAGTCCGATCTGCTGCGGGTCGGGCTGTTCCTGGCCGCGCTCCCGATCGGCTGTGTGGTGGCGCTGTACCGCACGCGCTACCGGGTCACCGGCACCCGGAGCCTCTCGCCCGCACGGGTGCCCGCCGGCTCCGAGGCCCGGGTGCACCTGCGCCTGGACAACGTCTCCCGGCTCCCCACCGGGCTGCTGATGCTCCAGGACCGGGTGCACTACGTCCTCGGTCCGCGCCCCCGCTTCGTCCTGGACCGGGTGGAGGCGGGCGGGAGCCGCGAGGTGTCGTACCGGGTCCGTTCCGACCTTCGGGGTCGCTACCCACTCGGGCCGCTACAGCTGCGGCTCGCCGACCCGTTCGGGATGTGCGAGCTGACCCGGGCGTTCAGCGCCTACGACACGCTGACCGTGGTGCCGCGTGTCGAGCCGCTGCCCCGGGTGCGGTTCACCGGCGAGGCACAGGGGTACGGGGACGGCCGCCAGCGCGCCCTGGCCCTGGCCGGGGACGACGACGTGATTCCCCGGGGCTACCGGCACGGCGACGATCTGCGCAGGGTGCACTGGCGCTCCACTGCCCGCTACGGCGAGTTGATGGTGCGCAGGGAGGAGCAGCCTCAGAGGAGCCGGTGCACCGTACTGCTCGACACCCGGCAGGTCGCCCACCACGGCTCGGGGCCCGACTCGGCCTTCGAGTGGGCGGTTGCGGGGGCGGCCTCGGCCGCGGTCCATCTGCTCGGACAGGGTTTCTCGGTCAGGCTGCTCACGGACACCGGGATCTCCGTTCCCGGCCCGGACGGCTCCGGCGGCTTCGGCGGCGACTCCTCCGAGGCGGTCGGGGTCGTCCTGGACACCCTCGCTGTCACGGACCAGTCGGACGGCACCGGACTCTCGCCCGCCCACGAGGCGATCCGGAGCGGAAACGAGGGACTGCTGGTGGCGTTCCTCGGTTCCCTGGACGAGGAGCAGTGCGCCGTGGTCGCCCGCATGCGCAGACAGGCCGGTACCGCGGTGGCGTTCGTGCTGGACGGCGCCGCATGGTCGCGGGAGGCCGACGACGGACATGATCCGGTCGCGGCGCGGCTCAGGAGGCTGCACGAAGCAGGCTGGATCGCGCTGCCGGTCTCACCGGGCGACCGGCCGGCCGCGCTGTGGCAGGAGGCGGACCGGCACGCCTCGCCCACCCGAACGGGCGCGGGGGTGCGGGCATGAGCGGGCAGGCACGGCTCACGGTCTGCGCGGCGGCTGCCACACTGATGGCCGCGTGCTCGCTGCTCCCCCTGGTGGATTCCGGCAGCTGGATCCTCCGGGTGGCGCTGCTGCTGATGGTCCTGGCGGCGGTCGGCGGCCTGGCGCGCAGAGTGCCGCTGGCCCGACCGCTGACGGTGGCCTCGCAGACGCTGGTCGCGTTGCTCCTGCTGACCCTGATGTTCGTCCCCCGCCATGCCGTTGCCGGTGTGCTGCCCGGCCCGGACGCGATGCGTGCCTTCGCGGGGCTGCTGGCCGCCGGCGTGGAGGACGTCGGGCGCTTCGCCACCCCGGCGCCGGTCACCATCGGGATCCGGCTGCTGCTCGTCGGCGGGGTCGTCGTCATCGGGCTCTCGGTGGACGCGCTCGCGGTCACCTACCGAAGAGCGGCACCGGCCGGGCTGCCGCTGCTGGCCCTGTACTCGGTCGCGGCGGGGCTGGCCCAGGGCGGCGCCCGCTGGCTGTGGTTCCTCTTCGCGTCCGGGGGCTATCTGCTCCTGTTGCTGGCCGAGGGGCGGGACCGGCTGTCCCAGTGGGGCCGTCTGTTCAGTGGTGTGCCCGGGTGGCCGGGCACCGGACGGAACGGCAGCGGCGGCTCCGCCCTGGCGCCCGTCCGCACAGGGAGGCGGATCGGGGCGGTGGCACTCGGCGTCGCGCTCCTGGTCCCGACGGTGCTGCCGTCATTGGACGGCGGGCTCCTCGCGGCGCGCCGGGCGGGGGGCACGGGAAGCGGGCCGGGCGGGACGATCTCTGCCGTGAACCCGCTGGTCTCACTGCAGAACAGCCTCAACCAGTCCGACAACCGGGAGGTGCTGAACTACCGGACGGACTCCGAACAGACCCGGGACCTGTATCTGCGGATCGTGGCTCTCGACCGGTTCGACGGCACCTCGTGGAAGCCGTCCGAGCGCCGGGTCACGGACGTGCCCTCACCGCTGCCACCGCCCGACGGGCTGAGCCCGGGGGTGCGCACCACCAGGATCACCAGCAACGTGTCGGCCGCCGAATGGTACGCCCAGAACTGGCTGCCGCTCCCCTACCCGGCCACGGACGTGGACATCGACGGCCGCTGGCGGTACGAACCTGCGGGCCGCACGCTCGTCGGCGACCGGAACCAGACGACCCGGGGTGTGAGGTACCGGGTGACGAGCCTTCTGGTGCAGCCGACCCCGGCCCGGCTCGCCCGGGCCGGGACACCGCCTTCCGACGTGCTGCGCGAGTACACCCGGGTCCCGGCATCGCTGCCGCCGGTGGTGGCGAGGACCGCCGAGCAGGTGACCGCCGGGGCCTCGAACGACTACGAGCGGGCCGTGAAGCTGCAGACCTGGTTCGCCACCGACGGCGACTTCGAGTACGACACCAAGGTCCGGCCGGGCAACGGTTCGCAAGCCATCACCCGGTTCCTGCGGGACAAGAAGGGCTTCTGCGTCCACTTCGCCTTCTCCATGGCGGCGATGGCGCGCACCTTGAAGATCCCCGCCCGGGTGGCCGTCGGCTTCACACCTGGATCCCCGCAGTCGGACGGATCGATGTCGGTCGGACTCAAGGACGCGCACGCCTGGCCCGAGCTGTACTTCCCGGGGGTGGGGTGGACCCGGTTCGAGCCGACTCCGACGCGGGGCACCATCCCCGAGTACGCGGTCGACGATGCTCCCACGGGCAGCGGGAACCCCGAACCCGAGACCCCAGGCCCCGAAAACTCCGAGGCTCCTCCCGCCGCGCCGCCGTCCGCGGACGCCTGCCCCCCGCAGCTGAAGAAGCTGGGCGAGTGCCCGGGCGACGTCCAGCGGGAGATCGGGACACCGCAGGAGACCGGGCCGTCCCTGGGAGCGGTCTCGGCAGCCGTCCTCCTGGGGCTGGTGGTCGTGCTGCTGCCTTTCCTGCCGATGCTGTGGCGCGAAAAGCTGCGCAGGGACCGGCTGGGCCGTTCCGGGGACGGGGCCGGCCGCACTCTGGCCGCGTGGCGGGAGTTCCTCGACTCGGGATGGGACCACGGCATCGTGCCCGACGACTCGCGCACCCCCCGGAAGGCGGCGGAGGCGATCGTGCGGGGCGGACGGCTCAGCGGTCCTGCGGCCGAGGCAGCGCACCGGTTGGCGGAGGCCGTCGACCAGGTGCTGTACGCCCCGGTGCCGCGCGGCGGGGGTGCGTCGGCCGACGATGTGCGCCGGGTCCGGGCCGGGTTGCACGCGTCGGCGAAGTTCCGGGGCCGGCTGCAGGCGCGGTTCGCCCCACGGTCCTCGGTACGCGTGCTGTGGACCTGGTCCCGGTGGTGGGCGGCCGTCGTCTCGTGGTGGGAGGTCCGCGGCCGGCGCGTGGTGACAGTGCGCCGTCCGTTCGCCCGGCGGGGCTGAGCGTCCCGGGACTGTGAGGGCACCCGGTGCCTCCGGGAGCACCCGCAGGCATGAGTGAGGGGCAAAGACCGACGGTCTTTGCCCCTCACTCATGCCTGTGCTCTGCCGACCACTCGCCACGGCACCGGCCCGAGCGGGCCTCCGGGATCGTCCGGCGTTCCCGGATACGGGCCTCCGGACCGCGGCCGTGCGACCACGGGCCGGTGCTCAGTGCCCCTGCTCGTCCCGGCGCCGCTGCCAGCGCTCCTCGATGCGCTCCATCATCGACCGGCCGCGGGCCGGTCGTCGCCGGGCCTGCTGCCCGGTGTGCGCTGTTCCCTCCGCGGGCTGCTCGCCACGCTTGGGAGCCTTGCGCCACCCGGTGACGACGAGGGCGGCGCAGCCGAGCATGACGAGGAATCCCACCACGCTGATCCAGATCTGCTGCGCGACCATTCCGGCCATGAGGAGCGCGATACCCACCAGGAAGCCCGCAACCGCTTGGTAGACCCGTCGCCGGGTGTACGTGCGCAGCCCGCTTCCCTCAAGCGCTGTCGCGAACTTGGGATCTTCGGCGTACAGCGCTCGCTCCATTTGCTCGAGCATTCGCTGCTCGTGCTCCGAGAGCGGCACGGAGTCCTCCTACTCGTCGGTCGCCGGGGGCGACCGGGGTGCGGCCCTTTCAGGATAGGCAGGGAATCCCCCCCGTGAAACCCGCCCCTCTGCGCCAGCCCACCGTTCCCTGACCGGCGGATCGGTTCGGGTGGTGGATCGTGCATTCCCTGACCTACCACCGGTCATGCCGGACTGTGTCCCTCGATCATAAGCCGCGATGAGCCCGAACGGGTGATGAGCGCGTCACGTGGTGCTGGTGCGACCGTTCATCGCTCGCCCAGGACGTGCAGCTGGGTGGCGACGGCGTGGAAGGCGGGCAGCTCTGCCGCGGCCGCCTCGAGTTTGAGCAGCGCGTCCACGGCGCCCGGTTCGGTGTCGACGAGTCCGCCCGGCACGAGGTCCGAGAAGACACGGACGCCGTGCACGGCGACGGCCTCCAGCCCGGCGGCCGTCACCAGCCGGGACAGCTGCTCTACGGTGAAGCGCCGCGGTACCGGGTCGCTCTCGCCCCACCGGCCTGCCTCGTCCGTCAGGGCGTGCCGCGCCTCGGTGAAGTGTCCGGCGATGGCACGGGCGAGCACGGCGCCGCCGAGTCCGGCCGCGAGCAGGCTGAGCGAACCGGACGGGCGGAGCGCCGCAGCCGTCCTGCGCACCGCCTCGGACGGGTCGTCCACGTACTCCAGGACGCCGTGGCACAGGACCACGTCGTAGCTTCCGCGCTCCACGACGTCGAACAGGTTGTCGGTGTCCCCCTGGACACCATGGACCCGGTCGGCCACGCCGGTTTCGGCGGCCCGGGTCTCCAGGGCGAACAACGCGTTGGGGCTGGGGTCGACCACGGTGACGCGGTGGCCGAGCCGGGCGGCCGGAACCGCGAAGTTGCCCGTGCCGCCTCCGGTGTCGAGGACGTCGAGGACGTCGCGGCCCGCAGCCTTCGCACGGCGCTCGAGTGCCTCGCGGAGAACCTCCCAGACCACGGCGGTGCGAAGGGAGGCGCGGGGGCGCAGCGGGTCGGACACGGCGGCTAACTCCTCGGCGTGGGCCCCTTCCCCGCAGCAGGGAAGGGTCTACCGCCGCTGGCGGCGGGATGACGACAGTGCTGACCCCACCCTATGGGCTCGGCAGGTCGGCACGCCTCGGGCCGACAGGCCCGCACCCCTGCCCGCGGGCCTCCTCCGGGGCGGCCGCGCGCGGGAGCGGCAGCGCGGGCTGGAGCGAGAGCAGCCGCTCGACCAGGCGCAGGAAATGGGCGGCGTCACGCATCAGGTCGTCGGCGTCGCGGCGGCTGACGGCGTTGCGTATGCCGGCTTCGGCCCGCGCCCGTCGCGGCGCGCCCGAGGCGAACAGGGCGCTCCACTCGGCGAGTTCGGGCACCACCTCCGGCAGAACGTCCCAGGCGCTGCGGATTCGGCGGCGCTTGCGCTCGGTCGGCTCGGGACGCCCCCGGACGGCGAGCACGGCAGCGGCGGTGCGCAGTGCGGCCAAGTGGGCGGTGACATAACGCTCGTCGGGCATCTCCAGCCCCTCTGCTTCGTCGAGCCCGCGGCGGGCCTGGGAGAGCAGCCCGAGAGCCTCGGGAGGGGCGCCCGACCGGCGCACCACGGGGTGGACGTCGGCGGCACGGGTCTCCCCCGGCGCACGCCTGGGGAGGGCGGGCGAGATCGCCATGACGAACCTCCTGTCGTCGCGAACGGCTCACGGCCGTGTGCCCACATCGTTGGGCACACCACTGACAATCGACCCCGACCTGCATCAACACCCCTGACGTCGGGGGTGCGCGGGGATGGGGACCCGGTGGGGAAGCAGTCGGGCGCGTGGTGCATACTTTTTGAACTGACCGGTCAGTTCAATGCCTTCTGTGGCAAGGAGACCCCGTGAACAGCACCCCGCCCGGGGCGGCGGTCGACGTCGCCCGGCTCGGCCTCAAAGGGCCCCGCGGCTGGGCGTTCCGCGACATCGACGCCGCCGCGGAGCCCGGCACGCTCATTGCCGTGGAGGGGCCCTCCGGATCCGGACGAACGAGTCTGCTGCTGGTGCTCACCGGCCGGATGCGGCCGAGCACCGGCCACGCGGCAACCGGCAGGCTGCCGCTGACCGGCGGACGCCGCAGCGGACAGGAGCGCCGGATGGCGGCGGTACGCCGGATCAGCGCGCTCGCCCACGTCCCGGGGGTCTGCGAGCTCGATCCCGCGCTCACCGTCGCCGAGCACCTGCGTGAACACGCCCTGCTGCAGCGCCGGTTCGCCGGATCGCTGCGAGCCCTGCTGCGGCCCCGCCGGGAGCGTGCGGCCGAGGCCCGCCGGCGGATCGACGCCGCGCTCGACGCCGCCGGACTCGATCCGGCCGCACTCCCGAAGCAGGAACGCACAGCGGTGCGCGACCTCGAACGGCTGGAATCCCTCCGGCTCTCCATCGCGCTGGCCCTCATCGACGCCCCCCGCCTGCTGGCTGTCGACGACACCGACCTCAAGCTCTCCGACACCGAGCGCGAGCAGGCCTGGGACCTGCTGCGCACCGTGGCTGCCTCCGGCACGACCGTCCTCGCCGTGTGCAGCCAGGCACCACCGGACGCCTTGGTGATCCGGACGGCCCGGGACCGGCGCCCGGACTCCGCCGACGGTCCCCGGAGCGGATCCGGGACGGGCAAGGACAACGGACCCGCTCCGGAACCGGCCGGAACCGGCAGCGCCTCCGGAACCGGCGACAGCACCGACGACGACACCCCGGCCGAGGCCGCACCGGCCGCCGCTTCCGGCACCGAAGACCACGACAACGAGGGGACGAAGGATGCGTTCGCCGAAACTGGCCGCTCTTGAACTGAAGCGCTTCGGCCGCGGCAGGCTCCCCCGCGCCGCCCTCGCCGCGGTTCTGCTGCTGCCCCTGCTCTACGGGGCGCTCTACCTCTGGTCCTTCTGGGATCCCTACGGCCGGCTGGACCGCATACCGGTCGCCCTGGTCAACGCGGACCGCGGGACGAACGCCGGCGGACACCACATCGACGCCGGCGACGAGATCGCCGACGGGCTCCGCGAGAGCGGCGTGTTCGCCTGGCGCGAGGTCAGTGCGTCCGAGGCCGAACGCGGCGTCGAGAACGGGGACTTCTACCTCTCCCTGACCGTGCCGTCCGACTTCAGCCGGCGCCTGGCCTCCGCCTCGGGCGACCTCCCGCGAGCCGGGGCGCTCCGGGTACGCACCAACGATGCCAACAACTACGTCGTCGGGCAGATCTCGCGGACGGTCTTCTCCGAGGTACGGGCAGCCGTCTCGGCGAAGACGGCACGCTCCTACCTCGACCGGATCTTCGTCTCGTTCTCCGACATCCACGCGGCCACCGAAAAGGCCGCCAAGGGCGCCGACCGGATCGACCGCGGCATCGGCAAGGCCAGGAAGGGCGCCGGCGCCCTCTCCCGGGGCCTCGCGGACGCCGGCGACGGCAGCGGTGCCCTCGCCGACGGACTCCGGAAGCTCGACGACGGGGCCGGAACCCTGGACTCCGGGGCAGGTTCCCTCAAGTCCGGCGCGGGGAAGGTCAGCACGGGAGCGGCAGCCGTCGCCCGCGGCACCCAGAAGCTCGCGGACCGGGTCAACGGCTTCGCCGGACCGCTCCGCCCATTCCTCGAGGACCACGGCGAGGAGATCGGCAGGAGTGCGCGGCTCCTCTCGCTCGGTTCGAAGACCACCGCGGACGACCTCGGCAAGCTGCCCGCATCGGCGTCCCGGGCAGCGAAGGACGCCCGCGAGGCATCCGGCCGTATCGACTCCGTGTACCGGGCCCGCTGCGGCGCCGGGATCCGACTGGACGTCTCCTGCCCCCAGTTGAAGAAGGCCGCCGACGCCGCCGAACGAGCGGCGACCGCAGCAGAGCGGGTCGACCGGCTCGTGTCCCGGAACGCCTCGGCGCTCGGAAAGGTCACCGACGACCTGCGCACCCTGCACCGCCTCGCCTCCGCTCTCGCCGAGCGCGGCCCGCACCTGGCCGAGGATCTCGGCTCCGCCGTGCACGACGTCAACGCCCTCAACGACGGGGCCCACAAGGTGGCCGCCGGCGCCCGGAAGGTCGCAGCGGGAGCCGGGAGCCTCGCCGAGGGAACCGGGAAGATCCACGCCGGCACCGGCTCCGCGCACCGCGGCTCGCAGTCCCTCGACGCAGGCATCGGCAAGCTGTCCGACGGCGCCGACACCCTGAACGGCGGCATGTACCGGCTCGCCGACGGCTCGCAGAAGCTCGCCGGCGGTCTCCACGACGGTGCGGACCGGATTCCCGACTACGACAAGCATGACCGCGACGCGCGCACCGCGGTCATGGCCGACCCCGTCCGCCTGGCCTCCGGTTCCGCACACACGGCACCGGACTACGGCACCGGCTTCGCCCCGTACTTCATCCCGCTCTCCCTCTGGGTCGGCGCCATGGTGGCGTACATGCTGATCCAGCCGCTCAACCGGCGGGCTCTGGCCGCCGGGGCGCCGGCCTGGCGGATCGCCCTGGCCGGCTGGCTCCCCGTGGCCGGCCTGGGACTGGCACAGATGGCCGCTCTGATGTCCGTCCTGCACTGGGGGCTCGGGCTCCGCATGGAACGGGCAGCGGGCACGATCGGCTTCCTCTGTCTGGTGACGCTGTGCTTCACGGCGATCGTGCAGTGGCTCAACGCCCGTTTCGGGCCCGCCGGACGCATTCTGGTGCTCGCCCTGTTGATGCTGCAGTTGACGTCGGCGGGCGGCACGTACCCGGTACAGACCAGCCCCGGGTTCTTCAACGCCGTCCACCCCTATCTGCCGATGACCCACGTCGTCGAGGGTCTGCGCCGGCTCATCACCGGGGGCAGCCCGGACGCCGTGCTGCGGGGCTGTGCGGTCCTGGCCTGCTTCACTCTCGGGGCGCTCACGCTCACCGCCTGGTCGGCACGGCGCAAGCAGGTGTGGACGCTCGACCGGCTGCACCCCGAGCTGAGCCTGTGAACGAGCACCCTGCGGGGCGAGGAGAATCAGCCCATGGACACCAGCCCCCGACGCCGGGCCACCCGGACGAAGCTCTACGAAGCCGCCGTCACGCTGATCGCGGAGAAGGGCTTCTCCTCGACCACGGTCGACGAGATCGCCGAACGGGCCGGGGTCGCCAAGGGCACGGTCTACTACAACTTCGCCAGCAAGAACGAGTTGTTCGAGGAACTCCTGCGGCACGGCGTGGGCATGCTCGCGCAGTCGCTGCAGCAGGCGGCCGACACCGCACTCGCCGACAACGGCACCCGGGTCGACGCACTGGATTCGATGATCCGGGCCGGCCTGGAGTTCATCGACCGGTACCCGGCCTTCACGCAGCTCTACGTCGCGGAGCTGTGGCGTACCAACCGGGCCTGGCAGTCGACCCTCCGGACGCTGCGCCGCCAGGTCGTCACGGTGGTGGAGGACGTGCTGCGGGACGCCGTGGCCACGGGCGAGCTGAACGATGAGATCGACGTGCAGCTCACGGCCTCCGCGCTCGTCGGGATGGTCCTGGTGGCCGCTCTCGACTGGCAGGCCTTCCAGCCGGAGCGGTCGGTGGACGACATCCACGCGGCCCTCTCGCTGCTGTTGCAGGGGCGCGTGAGCGGCAGCTGACCGGGGCTGTCCCGGCCCGCGTCGGTACGCCGCCCCGGCGCGGCCCGATCCCCCGTCGAACCGCGCCGGAACGGCGCGTTCCCCCGTTCCCCGTTTTCCGGATCCCGTCGGCCGGTCTCCCGGTCCTCGGGGCTCCGGTCCCCCGTCCCCCTCCCTGCACTGCAGGGCTCCCCCGCCGGGCACCCCGTTCCCCCGTGGGTGCCTTCCCCCGTACGGAAGGAGACCGGGCCGGTCCGCCGCCCCGTGCCGGCGGTTCGGTCCTGTCCCCCGTCCGTGACCACCACTCTGCCGTCCCGGCCGTGCGGCGCCCATCCGTATCCGTACTCAACTCCGCGTCTGGGTACGGGTACTCAGGCGTTGAGCAGGGACGACGAAAGAGGGCGGCCGGGCCCACGGACGCCCGGGCCCGCACCCCGGGTTAGGGTTCCGGCCATGGCACGGATTGCGGTGATCGGCGCTGGGATGGGCGCCATGGCGGCCGCCGCCCGGCTGGCCACGGCGGGCCACCGGGTGACGGTGTACGAGCGTTCGGCAACCCACGGCGGGGCCGTCCGGCGCTTCGAGCGGGACGGGTTCGGCTTCGACACCGGGCCCGGACTCCTCCATCTCCCCGCCGTCCACCGGGACCTGTTCGTCAAGACCGGGAAGCGTTCGCTCGAGGAGTGCGTCGAGCTGACCCAGGTGGACCCGGCGAGCGTCCATCTGTTCCCCGACGGCACCCGGCTCGCCCTGCCGAACGCTTCCCGGGCCGGCGTGGTCCGGGCGCTGGACGCCGCCCTCGCTCCCGGTGCCGGAGAGCGCTGGGGCGAGCTGGTGAACCGGGCCCGTACCGCCTGGGACGCCATCCGGCGCCCTCTGCTGGAGGAGCCGATGAGCCCGGACCGCGCGGCTCTGCTGGGGCAGGACCCCTATCCGGCACTGCCCCGGCGCCGGCTGCTCGGGCGGAAGCAGCAGCCACGCACCCTGGCCGAGGTCGCGCGCAACGAACTGCGCGATCCGCGCCAGGTGGCCCTGCTGGAGAGCCACGCCCTGGCGTACGGCTTCGACTCCCGTACGGCGCCGCCGAGTTCGGCCGTTCTGGCCTATCTGGAGCACACCTTCGGCACCTGGTACGTGCGCGGCGGGATGCGGGCGCTCGCCGACGCCGTCCACGAGCGCTGCCGGGAGCGGGGCGTCGCCTTCGCCTTCGGCGCCGAGGTGGTGCGGATCCTGGAACGGGACGGGAAGGCCGCCGGGCTGGAACTCGCCGACGGCAGCGAGGCCGCGGCGGACATCGTGGTTGCGGGAGTCCACCCGTCGGCGGTGGCCGGCCTGCGGGGCGGCTCCCCGCACGCCGGCCGGGGACCGCAGGAGGGGGACGGCCGCGGCGACCGGGTGCCCGGCCGGTTCACCGTCTGCCTGGCGCTGCGCGGTACGCGCCCGGCGGAGGCGGCGCATCGCACCGTCGTGCACACAACGGACCCCGAGACGGAAGCGGCCTCGGTGTTCGGCGACGGCCCGCGCGAACCCTGCGAGCGGCCCACCGTGACCGTCCTGCGCCCGGACGACGCGGCTCTGCGCCCCGACGAGGCACACGAGTCCGTCACGCTGACCGCCACCGTGGCACCGATCGGCCCCGTCGTGTGGGACGAGGAGAGGGCCGGGCGGCTGGCCGACCGAATGGTCGAAGCCGCCACGGCGGCGATACCGGGGTTGCCGCAACGGGTGCTGTGGCGCCGGGTGCACACGCCCGCCGACACGGCTTCCGAGACCGGGACGTCCGACGGTGCGGTGCCGCGCCCCGCGCTGGTCGGCGCGGAGGGCGGGCTGCTGCTGCCCGGCAACACCACCCGGCTCCCCGGCCTCTACCTGGTGGGCGGCTGGGCTCACCCGGGCGGCGGACTCGCGCACACCGGCATGTCCGGCGCTCTGGTCGCCGGACTGATCGTCGAAGGGGACGGCTGGCGGGGGTCGTCCTGAGCTCTTCCGGCCCGGGGGAAGCTCAGTAGCGGTACTGGCCGTCGTAGCCCGTCTCGTACGGCTCGTGGTTGTCGTAGCCGCCCTGGTAGGGGTAGGGCTGTTCCCCGTCCTGCTGCTGGTACTGCTGGTCGCCGTCGCGCTGCTGCGGGACCCACACGCCGCCGGGTGGCGTTTCCGTGCCGTACTGCTGCCGGCCGTAGGGGTCGGCCGGATAACCGCTGGTGTCGTAGCCCTGGCCGTAACCGGAGTAGGGGTCGTAACCCTGCTGTCCGTACGGGTCCGTGTAGCCGGCGTACTGCCCGCTGTTGTTGTAGTCGAACCCGGCCTCGGCGTAGGCATCCTGCCCGCCGGTGTATATGCCCTGGCCGTCGGGGCCCGCCTGGCCGCCGGGATATCCGCCGTCGCCGTAGGTGCTGTGGGCCGCCGCGTTGACGTCCTGGCCGTACGGGTCGAGTCCGCCCTGGCCGTAGCCGGTGTAGCCCGGGTAGCCGTCGTAGATGCCCTGCTGCTCGGCGGCCTGCCGGGCGCTGTCGTCGTAGACGCCGTACTGGCCGGTCTCGTCCGGCATCGGCTGGGGGGTGTAGACGGGATCGGGCGCCTCGGCATGGGCGGACGGCACCGCGTCAGGAGCGGTCTCGGAGCCCTCGTGGCCGTCGTGGCCCTCGTAGTCCTGACGGTGGTCGTCGTAGGTCTCCCGGTCGTCGTAGCCGTCGTACGCCTCGCCGTACTCCGGCACGTCGTCGTCCCGGCGGCGGGCCCAGGCCGGGGCGTTGGGCACCGACCAGCCCGAGGAGAAGCCGCTGCGGAAGGAGAGCGTGACGTACGTCTGGCCGATCGCGAACGCGATCGCTCCGGCTCCGATCACCGGCACCGAGGGCACCAGCACACCGAGGACGACGGTCAGGAAGCCGACGAAGGCCAGCAGCCGCCAGCGCAGCCGCGCCTTGTACTGCAGCAGCACCTCGCCGAGCAGCCACAGAGCGACGATTCCGAACGCGATATAGAGGACCGTCCAGCCCATGTACGCCCCTCTCCTGCCGGTGACCGGCCGCTGTCAGGACTGCTGATGCAAACCGAGATTCTCGTAGATTTCCAGCGTTGCCGTGGAGTGGTTCAGGGTAATGAAGTGCAGGCCGGGGATGTCCTCGGACATCAGGCGCGCACAGAGCTCCGTGGCGTACTCGATGCCCATGGAGCGTACAGCGGCCGGATCGTCCTCGACCGCCAGGATGCGTTCCGCCAGCTCGGGCGGGAACGCCGCGTTGCTGAGCTGGGCGAACCGCTCGATCTGCCGGACGTTCGTGACCGGCATGATCTCCGGGATGATGGGGGTCTCGCAACCGGCCGCCGCGACCCGGTCGCGCAGGCGGAGGTAGTCGTCCGGGTAGAAGAACATCTGCGTGATCGCGAAGTCCGCACCCGCCCGGCATTTGTCGACGAAATGACGAACGTCACTCTGCCAGTCCGTCGAACGCGGGTGCATCTCGGGGAAGGCCGCGACGCCCACGCAGAAGTCACCGGACTCCTTGATCAGCCGGACCAGGTCGGCCGCGTACTGCACTCCCTCGGGGTGCGGCACCCACTCGCCCATCGGGTCGCCAGGCGGATCGCCGCGCAGTGCCAGCATGTTGCGGATCCCGGCGTCGGCGTAACGCCCGATGATGTTCCTGAGCTCGGCGACGGAGTGCTCGACGGCGGTGAGATGCGCCACCGGCGTGAGCGTGGTGTCCGTCGCGATGCGCTCGGTGGCGCGAACCGTCCCGTCGCGCGAGGACCCCCCGGCTCCGTACGTCACGGAGACGAAGGTGGGCGCCACCGCCTCGATGCGACGGATGGCGTTCCACAGGGTCCGCTCACCCTTCTCGGTCTTCGGCGCGGCGAACTCGAACGAGAACGATCGCTCGCCGGAAGCGAGCAGGTCACGTACGGTGCGCGCGCGATCCGACCGGGTGGAAGCAGTACCAAGGGCCATACGGGCAGGTTAACCAGCGGGCTCCCGCACCCCCAATCGACGAGCCCATATGTCCGATTGACCGGGCTCCTGTCCAGCCCTCGGACAGCCCGTCACTCAGGGTGCCGTCACGCACTCCGCTCGCGGATCGTCTTCGCCAGCCCGGTGGCAGCCGCACCCGGATCGTCGGCCTCGGTGATCGCACGGACCACGACCGCGCGGCGCGCTCCGGCATCCAGCACGGCCTCGATGTTCGAGGCGTCGATGCCGCCGATGGCGAACCACGGCCGGGACGGGTGCAGCGCGGCTGCGTACCGGACCAAGGCGAGCCCGGGGGCGGGGCGGCCCGGCTTGGTGGGAGTGGGCCAGCAGGGCCCGGTGCAGAAGTAGTCGGTGCCGGGCTCGGTGACGGCGGCGTCCACCTCCGCCTCGGCGTGGGTGGACCGGCCGATCAGCACCCGGTCGCCGAGGATCGCGCGTGCCGCCGGGACCGGCAGGTCGCCCTGGCCCAGGTGCAGGACGGCGGAGCGGGCCGCGTGGGCCACGTCCGCCCGGTCGTTCACCGCGAGCAGCTTGCCGTGCCGGCGGCACGCGTCGGCGAAGACCTCGAGGTGCTCGAGTTCCTCCGCCGCCTCCATGCCCTTGTCGCGCAGCTGGACGATGTCCACACCGCCGGCGAGCACCGCGTCGAGGAAGTCCGCAAGGTCGCCCTGCCTCCGCCGGGCGTCGGTGCACAGATAGAGGCGGGCATCGGACAGCTGCTCGCGCGCGGTGGTCATGGTCCCCTCGGGATCGTGGTGTACGGGCCCGGGAGCGGTCCCCGGCCCGTACACCGGATGGTGTCGCCGCGGTCAGACCGCGAGGGCCTGGGCCCGGCGCTTCACTTCGGTGCCACGGTTCTCCCGCAGAGCCTGCGCCGGCGTTCCGGGAAGGCTCGGGTCAGGCGTGAAGAGCCATTCCAGCATCTCCTCGTCGGTGAAGCCGTCGTCCCGCAGGAGCGTCAGGGTGCCCACGAGGCCCTTGACGATCCTGCCGTCGCCGATGAAGTCGGCGGGCACCTGCAGCACCCGGTTCTCTCCGCGGCGCACCGCGATCAGCGAGCCCTCCTTCACCAGCTGCCGGACGCGGGTCACTTCGACCCCCAGCAGCTCGGCGATCTCGGGAAGGTTCAGCCACGCGGGGACGAGCGCATCGGTCTTGGTGTCAATCTCGGTCACGGGACAAGCCTGCCATCCGCAACCGACAGTCGGTAGCCGGGCACCGCCGGGCGGTGGTCACGACACGGCCGACTTCAGCGGAACGGACGGATCCGCGGCCTTGAGCGGGTCCAGACGGGCGCCGCGCTCGATGAGTCTGCGCCCCTGGGCGAGATCGCGCGGACGGCCGACGGCCAGCAGCGCCACCAGGACGCCGTCGTGCTGCCAGCACACGGTCCAGGCCGGGGTGCCCGGGTCCCCGCGCCAGATCAGGGTGTCCGCCGCCGTGTGGTGGCCGGCGTACTGCACGAACCGGCCGAACTGCTCGGACCAGAAGTAGGGCACCGGGTCGTAGTCCAGTCCGTACTCCTCCTTGCCCACGACGTGCACGGCCCCGACGATGTTGGCGGCGACCGTGCTCGGCCCCTGCAGGGCGTTGTCCCAGTGGTGGACGAGCAGGCGGGCCCCGTAGCGGGCGGAGGGGAACGAGGCACAGTCCCCGACCGCGTGCACATCGGGCAGGTTGGTGCGCAACCGGTGATCCGCCCGGATCGAGGCGTCGGGGCACAGTTCGATACCGGAACCGGCGAGCCAGCCCGTGGCCGGGCGGGCGCCGATCCCCACGACCACGGAGTCGGCGGTCAGCCGGCTGCCGTCGTCCAGAAGGACACCCCCGGCTTCGACGGCGACCACGCGGGCGCCGGTCAGCAGCCGGACGCCGTGGTCCGCGTACCAGCTGCCCATGTGGACGGCGACCTCCGCGGGCAGGGCGTCGGCCAGCGGGCGGTCCGCCGCCTCGACCACCGTGACCGGGCAGCCGGCCTCCAGGGCGGCGGTGGCGAACTCCGCGCCGATCCAGCCCGCGCCCACCACGACGATCTCGCGCTGCTCCGCCAGCACCGACCGGAGCCGGCGCGCGTCGTCGAGAGTACGGAGCACGTGGACACCGGGAAGGTGGGCGCTCTCCGGAAGGGTGATGGCCTCCGCGCCGGTTGCGATGACCAGGCGGTCGTACCCGACCGGCCCGGTGTCGGTGTCGACCGTCCGCCCGTCCGGGCGCAGGGCGGTGGCCCGCCGTCCCAGCATCAGCTCGATGCCGAGAGCGTCGAAGTCGATGTCGAACGCGGACCCCTCGGCGGTTCCGAGCAGCACGGCCTTGGACAGGGGCGGGCGGTCGTAGGGCTGGTGGGGTTCCTCCCCCAGCAGCGTCACCGATCCGCTCCAGCCCTGCTCGCGCAGGGCGACCGCAGTCTGCACGCCCGCCATTCCCGCGCCCACGATCAGGGCTCGCTGCTCCGCCTGCCTGTCTCCGCTCACAAGGTCACTCTAGGTCTCGGGAGGGCCCGGGCGCCGCTCGGGCTGACACTGCGTCACGTCGTCGGCTGTTCCATCGCGCTCGTACCGGTGACCTGTTCCACCACGCTCGTCCCGCTGCCGCTCTGCGATTCCCACTCCCAGGCCTCGTCCAGGCGTACCCGCCCGTCGGGCAGCTCGACGACCGCGCTCCGGCAGTGGCCGCCGGACGTCGTTCCGTCGTGCTTCAGCTGCACGTAGCGGAAATCCAGCCGGTCGCCGTCGCGGGTGCCGACGAGATGGCCGCGGACGATGTCGCCGCCCGCGTACTCCGCCCAGACCGTGCCGTCCTGCTCCCGGTAGGCGAACCGGGTCCCGGTGCCGACCTGGCCGGGCTCCTGGTCGCTGACGGGGGCCAGGACGAGTCCGTCCAGTGATCGGGCCATGTGCGGTCGCTCCTTCGGTTCGTCGCGGCAGGTGAGGCGTTAGGGTGAACGGCACGCCGTGACAAGGGGAGTCGCCCCGCCCCGCTGTCCCGGCCGGGAACAACCTACCCGCGGGAGCCCGGCGCACCGGGCTGAGAGGGGGGCTGCTGCGGCCTCCGACCGTACGAACCTGATCCGGGTCATGCCGGCGAAGGGAGGAGACGGACGTCCATGCGCACCTCATCGAACAGCCCCGGCGGCAGCCTGCGGAAATCCTGCGACGTCCTCGTCATCGGTGGCGGGATCATCGGGCTGGTGACGGCATGGCGGGCGGCGCAGCGCGGCCTGCGCACCGCCGTGGCCGATCCGGCGCCCGGAGGCGGTGCCGCCGGGGTGGCGGCCGGGATGCTCGCGGCCGTGACCGAGCTCCACTACGGCGAGGAGCTGCTGCTGGGCCTCAACCTCGCCTCGGCGCGGCGCTATCCCGCGTTCGCGGCGGAGCTGGAGGAGGCGTCGGGCCAGGAGATCGGTTACCGGGCGTGCGGAACTCTGGCGGTCGCTCTGGACGCCGACGACCGGGCCCATCTGCGGGAGCTGCACGCGCTCCAGCAGCGCTGCGGCCTGGAGTCCACCTGGCTGACGGGGCGCGAAAGCCGGCGTCTGGAACCCATGCTGGCGCCTGCGGTCCGCGGAGGGCTGCGGGTGGACGGCGACCACCAGGTCGATCCCCGCCGGCTGGCGTCCGCCCTGCTGACTTCCTGCGAACGGGCGGGCGTCGTCTTCCACCCCGGCCTGGCCGGGCAGCTGTCGGTCGTCCGCGACCGGGCGGCGGGGGCCGTCCTGCAGGACGGCGCCGAGATCTCCGCGGACCAGGTCGTTCTCGCCGCCGGCTGTCGAAGCGGCGCGCTCGCCGGGGTGCCGCCCGAGGTGCTGCCGCCGGTCCGCCCGGTCAAGGGCCAGGTGCTACGGCTGCGGATACCGGGGACGTACGCGCCGTTCCTCTCCCGGACCGTGCGGGCCGTGGTGCGCGGTGGGCACGTCTATCTGGTTCCGCGGGAGAACGGGGAGCTGGTGGTGGGCGCGACCAGCGAGGAGCTCGGCTGGGACACCACGGTGACCGCGGGCGGCGTCTACGAACTGCTGCGCGACGCCCACGAACTGGTGCCCGGTGTGACGGAACTGCCGCTCGTCGAGACGCTGGCGGGGCTGCGGCCGGGTTCGCCGGACAACGCGCCGCTGCTCGGCCCGACGGCGCTGCCCGGGCTGCAGCTGGCGACGGGCCACTACCGCAACGGCGTGTTGCTCACCCCGGTCACCGGGGACGTCATGGCCGAGGCGCTGACCACCGGCGAGCTCACGGCGGAGGCGCAGCCCTTTTCCCCGGACCGCTTCACGACGTCCGCGGACTCCTCCGCGGCTGCCGCACCTTCCGTCCGCCCCGCGGGCTTCGCCCCATCCGCCGACTCCCCCTGAATCCCCTCCCCCGCCGCACGGACGGCCGGGGCCGCCCCGGACCCAGGAGCAGACCGCATGATCGTCTCCCTCAACGGCGAACCGCGCGAGGTCCCGCCCGGGACCACGCTCGACCATCTCGTCGCCACACTCACCACGGCCCCGTCGGGCGTCGCCGCCGCGCTGAACGAGACGGTGGTGCCGCGCGGCCGGTGGGCCGGGACCGCACTCGCCGACCGGGACCGCGTCGAGGTCCTCACCGCCGTACAAGGAGGCTGAGCCGTTGCTGCACGAGACGCAGGAGACCGAGCGGGCCGCTGTGCCCCTACGGCCCGGGGCCACCGCCGCGGATCCGGCAGCCGATCCGCTGGTGATCGGCGGGACGTCGTTCGGTTCGCGGCTGATCATGGGAACCGGCGGGGCGCCCAGCCTGGACGTGCTCGAGCGTTCGCTGGCCGCCTCCGGGACCGAGCTGACGACCGTCGCCATGCGACGCCTGGACCCGACCGTGCAGGGATCGGTGCTGTCCGTCCTCGGCAGGCTGGGCCTGCGGGTGCTGCCCAACACCGCAGGCTGCTTCACCGCCGGGGAGGCCGTCCTGACCGCCCGGCTCGCCCGTGAGGCCCTGGGCACCGACTGGATCAAGCTCGAGGTGGTGGCCGACGAGCGGACCCTGCTGCCCGACCCCGTCGAGACGCTGGAGGCGGCGGAGACCCTGGTCGACGACGGTTTCACCGTCCTGCCGTACACCAACGACGACCCCGTGCTGGCGCAGAGGCTGCAGGACGCCGGCTGCGCGGCGATCATGCCCCTCGGTTCACCCATCGGCTCCGGCCTGGGCATTCGCAATCCGCACAACTTCCAGCTGATCGTCGATCGGGCGGAGGTGCCGGTGATCCTCGACGCCGGGGCGGGAACCGCATCGGACGCCTCGCTGGCGATGGAGCTCGGCTGTGCGGCTGTGATGCTCGCCTCAGCCGTGACCCGGGCGCAGGAGCCGGTGCTGATGGCCGAGGCGATGCGGCACGCGGTCACCGCCGGACGGCTGGCGCGCCGCGCGGGACGCATCCCGCGGCGGCACTTCGCCACCGCATCCTCCTCCGGGGACGGATTGGCGGCCCTCGACCCGGAGCGGCCCGCCTTCGGCTGAGCCCCCCGTCGGGCTGCACGGCCGGGTGCCGGGGGCAAGGGTAGGGGGTCCGGTTGTCACTGTTGGGGTACGAGTGCACCGGTTCGGGAGGCAAGGATGATTCCGTCGCCGGGCGGCTCGTAGACTCCCCTGCGTGGATACGACCCTCCAGGACCCCCTCGTCGGGTATGTGCTCGATGGCCGGTACCGGGTAGAGGCGCGGATCGCCGTGGGCGGGATGGCCACCGTCTACCGGGCCGTCGACACTCGCCTCGACCGGGTGCTGGCGCTCAAGGTGATGCATCCGGGCCTCGCCGCCGACGGCGCTTTCGTCGACCGCTTCATCCGTGAGGCCAAGTCCGTCGCCCGGCTCGCGCACCCCAACGTGGTCAGCGTGTACGACCAGGGCACGGACGGCTCGTACGTCTATCTCGCGATGGAGTACGTCGCCGGGTGCACCCTGCGCGACGTGCTGCGTGAGCGGGGAGCGCTGCAGCCCCGTGCGGCGCTGGACATCCTCGAGCCGGTCCTGGCGGCGCTCGGCGCCGCACACCGCGCCGGACTGGTGCACCGGGACATGAAGCCCGAGAACGTGCTGATAGGGGCGGACGGCCGGGTCAAGGTCGCCGACTTCGGACTGGTGCGGGCCGTGGACACGAACATCACGGTCACCGGCGGGGCCCTGCTGGGCACAGTCTCCTACCTGGCCCCCGAGCAGATCGAGGACGGCACGGCGGGCACCGCCGCCGACGTGTACGCCTGCGGTGTGGTGCTGTACGAGATGCTGACGGGCGCCAAGCCGCGCTCCGGCTCCACCGCGGCCCAGGTGCTCTACCAGCATCTGCACGAGGACGTGCCGGCGCCCTCCGCCGCCGTCCCCGGTCTGGCTCCGGCTCTGGACGGCCTGGTGGCCGCGGCGACCGCCCGCGACCCGCGCGCCCGGCCCGGTGACGCGGTGGCACTGTTCGGGCAGGCCCGCGCGGTCCGCTCGACGCTCACGGACGCCGAGTTGGACGCCGTGCCGCCGCTGGCCCAGGGCACGGGCGAGGTGCGCTCCGTCGCGCAGGGGCTGTCCGACCGCACCGCGGCGATCCCGCGGGGAGACCGGGACGGGGCACTGAACCGCACCAGCGTGCTGCAGTCCCCGCCGGCGTCCGGCGGTTCCCGCCGCGCCCGGCCGCGGCGGGGACTCGCCGCGGTCCTGGCCGCCGTCCTGCTGGTGTTCGGCGTCGGCGTCGGCGTCTGGTACATCAACACCGGGCAGTTCACGCAGGTGCCGGGGGTGCGGAGCCTGCCGGAGCAGGAAGCCGTGCGGAAGCTGCAGGCGGAGGGGCTGGACGTGCGCGCCGAGCGGGCGTTCAGCGATGTCACCGACCGCGGGCACGTGATCGACACCGAGCCGGGGCCCGGCGAGCGGATCCGGGACAACGGCACCGTGACGATGACCGTTTCCAGGGGACCGGAGATCGTGAAGGTCCCGGACCTCGAGGGCATGCCACTGGCGCAGGCGAAGCAACGGCTGCGGGACGCGGGCCTGGAGCCCGGGATGGTCACCGAGCGGTTCTCCGACGGCGGTGCCAAGGGCACGGTGATCTCGACCGATCCGCGGGCCGGCAGCCGGCACCGCGCCGACACGGCCGTCGCGCTCACCGTCAGCAAGGGCGAACCGGTGGAGGCCCCGGACGTCATCGGCCTGTCCCTGCCGGACGCCCGGCAGGAGCTGCGCGAGGCGGGGCTGCGGGTCGAGGTATCGGGCAAGCGGGTCCATTCCGAGGAGGATCGGAACACGGTCGCCGAACAGGTGCCGTCCGAGGGCGACGAGGTCGCGCGCGGCGACACCGTCACCCTCACCCTGTCGAAGGGCCCGCAGCTGGTCGAGGTCCCCGATGTCGAGGGGCAGAGCCTCGACGAGGCCAAGCGGAAGCTGGAGGACGCCGGCTTCACCGTCGACGTCAGCCGCTTCTTCTTCGGCGACACCGTCTTCGACCAGTCCGTGAACGGTGGCGAGAAGGCACCGCGCGGCAGCACGATCAAGATCCGCGTGCGCTGAGGTCCGTCCGGCGGCGATCCGGCCGGGGGCACCGGCCGGATCGCCGCCGGTGCCTGGCACCCTGGTGGTGTGGCGCACCCTCCGCAGGACACCTCACCGCTCGCTGCGCTGCCCGCCCGCGCCGGCGTGGCCGCCCGCCGCAACCCGGTCGGCAGCCACGTACCGGTGGCCGGCGGGCTCGCCTCGACCGGGCTGCGCTACGCGCTGGACCTGGACGCCGAGGCCGTACAGGTCTTCGTCGCCAACCCCCGCGGCTGGGCCATGCCTCCGGGAAGCCCGCGCCAGGACGAGGAGTTCCGGGCGGCCTGCGCCGCGCAGTCCCTCCCGGCGTTCGTCCACGCCCCCTATCTGATCAACTTCGGGTCCCACACAGCCGCCACGGTCGACCGGTCGGTCGACTCCCTGCGCCACTCGCTGCGCCGCGGACGGGACATCGGCGCGCTCGGCGTGGTCGTCCACACCGGGTCGGCGACCGGCGGGCGGCCGCGGGGCGAGGCGCTGGCCCAGGCGGGCGAACGGATACGGCCGCTGCTCGACGAGCTGACGCACGACGACGACCCGTGGCTGCTGCTCGAGCCCACCGCCGGCCAGGGCTCCTCGCTGTGCTCACTGGCCGAGGACCTCGGGCCGTACTTCGACGTCCTCGGGCGCCACCCCCGGCTCGGGGTGTGTCTCGACACCTGCCACGCGTTCGCTGCCGGGCACGACATGGCCGCACCGGGCGGCACGAAGGCCCTGCTCGACGAGCTGGTGGACACGGTCGGCGAGGGCCGTCTGCGGCTGATCCACGCCAACGACTCGAAGGACGTCGCCGGGGCGCACAAGGACCGGCACGAGAACATCGGGACCGGTCATATCGGCGCGGACGCGTTTCGTGTGCTGTTCGGCCATCCGGCCTCCGACGGGGTGCCGCTGGTGGTCGAGACTCCGGGCGGCAAGGTGGGGCACGCCGCGGATGTGGCCCGGCTGAAGGCGCTGCGCGAGCTCTGATCGGCCGGCGGCGTGCCGCTGAACCTACAGCTCCGGCCCGTCCCCCGGCTCCTCCTGGTAGGAGTAGCGCTGTTCCTTCCACGGATCGCCGATGTTGTGGTAGCCCCGCTCCTCCCAGAAGCCGCGGCGGTCGGCGGTCATGTACTCCACGCCGCGGACCCACTTGGGCCCCTTCCACGCGTACAGGTGCGGCACGATCAGCCGCACCGGGAAGCCGTGTTCGGCGGTGAGGAGTTCCCCGTCCTTGTGGGTGGCGAAGACGGTCCGCCCGGAGGCGAAATCGGAGAGGCGCAGGTTCGAGCTGAAACCGTATTCGGCCCACACCATCACATGGGTCACGTCGGGCGCCGGCGGTGCGAGCTCCAGGACGGTGGCCGCGGCGACACCACCCCATTCGGCCCCCAGCATGCTGAACTTCGTGACGCAGTGGAGGTCGGCGACGACCGTGGTGTACGGCAGGGCCGAGAAATCCTCGTGGTTCCAGCAGTGCTTGTCACCGTCGGCGGTGGCACCGAAGACCCTGAACTCCCACCGGTCGGCCTTGAACTTGGGCACCGGACCGTAGTGGGTGACCGGCCAGCCGCGCTGGAGCCTCTGACCGGGAGGGAGGTCCTGCTGTGCCCCTTCGCGGTTCTCCGGCTGCGCCATGGCTCCATGGTGACAGACCCCGCGGTGTGGTCGTCACCAGGGCACGGCCGGCAGACCCCGGGCGCGGTTAGCACGCACTTACTGGAAGCGGATGCCGGGCGGTGCGAGTATGCGCACATACGCCCGTTTTCTTGGCTTTATCCGGAAGGAGCCGCTGCGATGCAGGGCGATCCCGAGGTCATCGAGTTCCTCAACGAGCAGCTGACGGCCGAGCTCACCGCGATCAACCAGTACTTCCTGCACTCCAAGATGCAGGAGAACTTCGGCTGGCCGAAACTCGCGAAGTACACGCGGGCGGAGTCGTTCGACGAGATGAAGCACGCGGAGGTGCTGACCGACCGCATCCTGCTCCTCGACGCCCTCCCGAACTACCAGCGGCTGTTCCATGTGCGCGTGGGCCAGACCGTCACCGAGATGTTCCAGGCGGACCGCCAGGTGGAGCTCGAGGCCATCGACCGCCTCAGGCGCGGCATCGAGATCATGCGGGCCAAGGGCGACATCACGTCCGCCAACATCTTCGAGAGCATCCTGGCCGACGAGGAACACCACATCGACTATCTCGAGACCCAGCTCGACCTCATCGAGAAGCTCGGCGAACCGCTCTACATCGCCCAGCTCGTGGAACAGCCGGACAGCTGACGGACGGACGGAGCGGCGGGGGCGGGTGCGGTCAGGCGGCTTCGACGGCGAAGGGGGCCCGTTCGGCGCCGACGGGCAGCCCGGCGACGAGCACGTCCTGGTGCCGCTGGTTCGGTCCGCGCCCCAGCAGCGTCTGGATCCGGCGCACGCACGAGCCGCAGTCGGTGCCGGCTTTGCAGGCGGAGGCGATCTGCCGGGGCGTGCAAGCCCCGGTGTCCGCATGTTCGCGCACCTGCTCCTCCGTGATGCCGAAGCACGAGCAGATGTACATGCGGTTCACCCCCGTCAACGGGTCGGTCGGGCTCGAGGTCGTTCGCCCCGCTGATCAGTGAGGCAACCCTTACCTTACCTGTACCACCCGTACCGCAACAATCCTGTGGGGCACGGATCGGTGTGATCCGTGCCCCACAGGCTCACTCGCGGGTGCTACTGGCCGCGGTACATCTCCGCCACGAGGAACGCCAGGTCCAGGGACTGGCTCCGGTTGAGGCGGGGGTCGCAGGCCGTCTCGTAACGCTGGTGCAGATCGTCCACGAAGATCTCGTGGCCGCCGCCGACGCACTCGGTGACGTCGTCGCCGGTCAGCTCCACGTGGATGCCGCCGGGGTGGGTTCCGAGGCTCTTGTGCACCTCGAAGAAGCCCTTGACCTCGTCGAGCACGTCGTCGAAGCGCCGCGTCTTGTGGCCGGAGGCCGCCTCGAAGGTGTTGCCGTGCATCGGGTCGCACACCCACGCCACCTGGGCGCCCGAGGCCGTCACCTTCTCCACCAGCGTCGGCAGGCGGTCGCGCACCTTGTCCGCACCCATGCGCGTGATGAACGTCAGACGGCCGGGTTCACGGTCCGGGTCGAGCCGGTCGACGAGGGTCAGCGCCTCCTCGGGCGTGGTCGTCGGACCGAGCTTCACACCGATCGGGTTCCGGACCCGGGACGCGAATTCGACGTGCGCGCCGTCCACTTGGCGGGTGCGCTCACCGATCCAGAGCATGTGCCCCGAGACGTCGTACAGGTCGCCGGTACGCGAGTCCGTGCGGGTCAGCGCGGACTCGTAGTCCAGGACCAGCGCCTCGTGGGAGGCGAAGAACTCGACCGTCTTGAACTCCTCCGGGTCGACCCCGCAGGCGTTCATGAAGTTCAGCGCCCGGTCGATCTCGCGCGCCAGCGCCTCGTAGCGCTGACCGGAGGGCGAGGACTTCACGAAGTCCTGGTTCCAGGCGTGGACCTGGCGCAGATCGGCGTATCCACCCGTGGTGAAGGCACGGACGAGGTTCAGGGTGGCCGAGGACGCGTGGTACATCCGCTTCAGCCGCTCCGGGTCCGGACGGCGGGCCTCGGCGGTGAACTCGAAGCCGTTGACGGAGTCGCCGCGATAGGTCGGCAGGGTCACGCCGTCGCGGGTCTCGGTGGACTTCGAACGCGGCTTGCTGTACTGGCCTGCGATCCGGCCGACCTTCACGACCGGCACGGAACCGGCGTAGGTCAGCACCGCCCCCATCTGGAGCAGCGTCTTGAGCTTGTTGCGGATCTGGTCGGCCCCGACGGCGTCGAACGCCTCGGCGCAGTCGCCGCCCTGCAGCAGGAACGCCTCGCCCTTGGCGACGGCTCCCAGGCGGGCACGCAACTGGTCGCACTCGCCCGCGAAGACGAGCGGAGGATACGACTCGAGGTCCGCGATCACGTCGCGCAGAGCCTCGGTGTCGGGCCACTCGGGCTGCTGCGCCGCGGGCAGGTCTCGCCAGGTGTTGCCACCGGCTCGGGATTCAGCGTTCACGGTCACGGAACCCACACTACGTGGTCACCCCCGGGGCCCGACCCGCTGCCCACGGATTGAGACACGGAAGCCACCCATCGGTCACCGTGTCCGGAATCCGTACGCTAAGGTTCTCGCCATGTACGCGCAGACGACCCGCACCTGGTGGTGGACCGCTTTCCCGGCGGCCCGCTGACTGCGCGTACCCACAGCGACGCGAAGGCCGCCCGAGGGGCGGCCTTCTTCCGTTTCACCGGCCGTTCCTCCGATCCGCAGCTCCGGAAGGAACCGTCATGCAGCTTGATCCCGCCACGCTCGTCGAGCGGCTGGCCGCGGACGACTGCCCCCCGTTCGCCCTCCTCCACCGAAGCACCCCGGGCCGGGCCGGCGCCGGGACCGTCGAGGTCCTCGTCGGCCCGGTCCGGGACGTCGAGCGGCTGGATGCCATCCCGCTTCCGAAGGGCGCGACCGGCGCACCGGCCACCGACGCCCTCGTCCTCGTCCCGTTCCGGCAGATCCGCGAGCGGGGCTTCGAAGCCACGGACGACGGAACGCCACTGAGCGTCCTGTTCCCCGACGAGACGCACGAACTGCCGTCGGCCGGGCTGCTCGAGGCCCTCCCGTCGCACCGGGTGAACGTCGAGGACGGCCGGTTCGACGTGGACGACGACGCGTACGCATCGACCGTCCGGCGGGTGCTCGAGGACGAGATCGGGCGCGGCGAGGGCGCCAACTTCGTGATCCGGCGCACCTACGAGGGGGTGCTGCCTGGCTTTCGTCGCGCGGACGCGCTCGCCCTGTTCCGGCACCTGCTGACCGGCGAGCGCGGCGCTTACTGGACGTTCGTGGTGCACACCGGTGAGCGGACGTTGGTCGGGGCCGGCCCCGAGGTGCACGTACGCATGTCCGGCGGCACGGTCGTGATGAATCCCATCAGCGGCACCTACAGCTACCCGGACGCGGGGCCCACCACCGAGGGGCTGCTCGCCTTCCTGCACGACCCCAAGGAGGTGGAGGAGCTGTCGATGGTCGTGGACGAGGAGCTCAAGATGATGTGCACCGTGGGCGACATGGGAGGCATCGTCATCGGCCCGCGGCTCAAGGAGATGGCCCACCTCGCCCACACCGAGTACGAACTGCGCGGCCGCAGCTCCCTCGACGTGCGGGAGGTGCTGAAGGAGACGATGTTCGCCGCGACGGTCACCGGCTCACCGGTGCAGAACGCCTGCCGGGTGATCCGGCGGTACGAGCCGGGCGGGCGCGGTTACTACGCGGGGGCACTGGCCCTCATCGGACGCGACGCCACGGGGTCGCAGACCCTGGACTCCCCGATCCTGATCCGGACCGCGGACATCGACGCCGCCGGTCGGCTCAGGCTCCCCGTGGGCGCCACCCTCGTACGCCACTCGGACCCCCGCGGCGAAGTGGCCGAAACCCACGCCAAGGCCGCGGGTGTGCTGTCCGCCCTCGGTGTGCGGCCCGCACCGGCAGGGCCCGGGGACGGAGTGCCGCCCCGGCTCGCGGACGACCCGCGGGTGCGGGCCGCACTGGACGCCCGCCGCGCCGGTCTCGCGCCGTTCTGGCTGCGGATGCGGACCGAGGCGGACGCGCAGGTCCGCACGGCGGCCATGGCCGGGCACGTCCTGGTGATCGATGCCGAGGACACCTTCACGGCGATGCTCGCCCACCTGATCCGCTCGTCCGGCCCCGAGGTGACGGTGCGGCGCCACGACGAGCCGGGGCTGCACGACGCCGCAGCGGCGCACCCCGGTCCGGTGGTGCTCGGCCCCGGGCCCGGTGACCCGCGGGACACCGCCGACCCGAAGATGCGGTTCCTGCGTTATCTGGCCGCCGGACTGGTCCGGGAGCACCGGCACGGGCTGCTCGGGGTGTGCCTGGGGCACGAGCTGATCGCCGCCGAGATGGGGCTGGAGATCGTGCGCAAGGACGTCCCGTTCCAGGGGGCCCAGGAGACGGTGGACTTCTTCGGGCGGGACGAGACCGTCGGCTTCTACAACACGTTCACGGCCCGCTGCGACGCGAAGGCCGAAGCCGAACTCGCCATGCACCGGGTGGAACTCGGCCGCGATCCGGTGACGGGCGACGTGCACGCCCTGCGCGGTCCGGGGTTCGCGGGCGTGCAGTTCCACCCTGAGTCGGTGCTGACCCTGAACGGGTCCGCGCTCACGGCGGACCTCCTGGCGGGCGTCCTGGTCTGAGCTGAGCGCTGGTCCGAGCGCAGCGGAGGGACAGCGGCGACGCGTCCGGGCGGTCCGGATCCGCCGTCACCCGAAGAAGACCCCGGCCTCCGCGTACAGCGCCGGGTCGACCGTCTTGAGCCGGGCGGTCGCCTCCGCGATCGGCACCCGCACGATGTCCGTGCCGCGCAGGGCCACCATCGAGCCGAAGTCGCCGTCGTGCACGGCATCCACGGCGTGCAGCCCGAACCGGGTGGCGAGCCAGCGGTCGAAGGCGCTCGGGGTGCCGCCGCGCTGGATGTGTCCCAGTACCGTGGTCCGCGCCTCGTTCCCGGTTCGGTTCTCGATCTCCTTGGCGAGCCATTCGCCGACGCCGGAGAGCCGGACGTGCCCGAACGCGTCGTGCGAGCCGTCCTTGAGCACCATGCCGCCCTCCCGGGGCATGGCTCCTTCGGCCACCACGACGATCGGGGCGTACCGGACCCGGAACCGGGATTCGATCCACGCGCACACCTCGTCCACGTCGAAGCGCTGCTCGGGGATCAGGATGACGTTGGCCCCGCCGGCCAGGCCGGAGTGCAGGGCGATCCATCCCGCATGACGCCCCATCACCTCGACGACGAGCACCCGCATGTGCGACTCGGCGGTGGTGTGCAGCCGGTCGATGGCCTCGGTGGCGATGTTGACCGCGGTGTCGAAGCCGAACGTGTAGTCCGTGGCCGACAGGTCGTTGTCGATGGTCTTGGGGACGCCGACGCACTTGATGCCGAACTCGTCGCAGAGCCGGGCGGCGACACCGAGCGTGTCCTCCCCGCCGATCGCGATCAGCGCGTCGATCTCGGCCTTGGCGAGGTTGTCCTTGATCCGCCGGACGCCGTCGTCTGCCGTGAAGGGGTTGGTGCGGGACGAGCCGAGGACGGTTCCGCCGCGCGGCAGGATTCCGCGCACCTCGGGAATGCCGAGCGGCACGGCGCGCCCCTCGAGAAGGCCCCGCCAGCCGTCGCGGAAGCCGGTGAACCCGTAGCCGTACTCCTGGACGCCTTTGCGGACAGCGGCGCGGATCACGGCGTTGAGCCCCGGGCAGTCGCCACCACCGGTCAGCACTCCGACGCGCATGGCACTTCCCCTTCCTCGCAACGGGACGGTCCCGGTCCGTCCACCATGGTGGCGCACGTCACAGGAGGGAAGGGGGTTGCAGCCGGTGCCGGACGAGGATGTTGCCGGTTCTCCTCACCCGGACGGGCGGGCGCTCGCCCCCGGCTCAGTCCTCGTCGAGGCCGCGCTCGATGGCGTACCGGACCAGCTCCACCCGGTTGTGCAGCTGGAGCTTGCCCAGGGTGTTCTGCACGTGGTTCTGCACTGTCCGGTGCGAGATGACCAGCCGCTCGGCGATCTGCTTGTAGGACAGCCCCTTGGCCACCAGGCGCAGCACCTCCGTCTCCCGCTCGGTGAGGCGCGGCGCATCGGACGTCTCGGGTTCCGCGGCGCCCGAGGCGGCCGCCAGCCGGCGGTACTCGCCGAGCACCAGCCCGGCCAGGCCGGGCGTGAACACCGGGTCCCCGACGGCGGTCCGGCTCACCGCGTCGAGCAGTTCCTCGGGGGCGGCAGACTTCAGCAGGTATCCGGTGGCACCGGACTTGACGGCCTCCAGGACGTCCGCGTGTTCCCCGCTCGCGGACAGCACCAGCACCCGCAGCGCCGGATCCGAGCCGACCAGCTCCTTGCAGACCTGGACACCGGGCAGGCCGGGCAGGTTGAGGTCGAGGACAAGCACATCGGGGGACGCGGCCCGGGCCCGGCGCACCGCCTGCGGGCCGTCGCCGGCGGTCGCCACCACGTCGAATCCGGCCGCGGCGAGGTCGCGGGCGACGGCGTCCCGCCACATCGGATGATCGTCGACCACCATCACCTTCACGGCCTTGTGCTGCGGGTTCTGTTCGTTCATGGCCCTGCCTCGCTCACCCGGGGAACCTTCATTTCGACTTCGGTGCCCTGCCCCGGGACGGACAGCAGTTCCGCGCCGCCGCCCAGCTCCCGCAGACGTCCCCGGATCGAGAGGGCGACACCCAGCCGCCCCTCCCGTTCGGCATCGGCCAGCCGACCGTCCGGGATTCCGGGGCCGTCGTCCCGAACCGTCACGATCACCGCGTCCGGCTCGTCCTCGACCAGAATCCACGCCTGTGCTCCTTCGCCCGCGTGCAGGCGCACATTGTCGAGGGCGGCACCGACGGCCGCCGCAAGTTCGGCGGCGGCGCCCGCGGTCAGCAGCACCGGCGTGCCCGGTTCCGCGAAGGACACCCCGGCGCCGGCGTAGGCCGCCAGCAGGGCTCGCAGGTCGCACGGTTCGGCAGCGGGTTCCGTCCGGCCGGCCGCCCCTGCCCCGGTCTTCCGGCCGCGATCCGGCCGTGCCCGTCGGACCGGCCGTGCCGGGAGGTGTGCCGCGACCGCCGGCGTCAGGCCGGAGTGCTCGCCGTCCTCGCTCCCGGCAGCCGGGACGAGTCCGCCGGAGACCAGCGCACGCAGCGCCGCCTCCTGCTCACCGGCCATCCGGCCGAGATCGGCGGCCTCACCGCCGATCGCGCTCCCGCGCCGCTGCACCATGGCGAGGACCTGGAGAACGCTGTCGTGGATGTCGCGGGCGAGCCGCTCGCGTTCCCGGGTGGCCGCCTCGATCCGCAGGGCGCGGGCGAGGGTGTGTTCACTGACCCGCGCCACCTCGACGACGTACCCGATCGCCACGCTCGCCACCCAGACCAGCAGCACGTTGTGCACGGAGTCCTGGGTGAATCCCCGGATCGCGGCGAAGTTCGCGGCGCCGACCATCGCCGAGGTCACCGCGGCCCAGCGCCAGCCGCCCTTGACGGCGAAGCCGAGCACGGCCCCGGCGGTCCAGATCGACGGCAGCGTGGGGCTGCCCGCAGCGATGCGCTCGGCCGTGTCGACGACAGGTGTCAGCAGGATGCCGACGAGGGCGAACGTCAGATCCGCGACCAGGAACCGCCGGGTGCAACGCTCGGCGGAGGACACCTTCCGGACCGTGAGCCCCACCCACACCGTGAGCGCCCCCAGGTAGGCCCCGGCGCCGAGCGGGTGCGCATAGCCGCGGAACGCGTAGACGTACAGCGCGATCGCGTAGCAGAGGGTCAGTACCCGGTAGACGGTCAGCGCTCGCCACAACGGCTGCTCGACCGACATCCTCATCACCGCGCCGCCCCTGGCCATCTCCCCCACCGACTCCCGTGCCCCTCACGGGCTCTCAGGTTCCGGAACCGCCCCGCTTCCGGAACCTGCCGGAGCCCGCGGACTTCCCGGATGCCTTGTCGGCCGCTTTCTCCTCCTCGGCCTTCTGCTTGGCCGCCTCGGCGATCTGCTTCTTGGCCACGGTCGCGTAGATGTCGACGTACTCCTGGCCGGAGAGCTTCATGATCTCGTACATGACCTCGTCGGTCACCGAACGCAGAATGAACCGGTCCCCGTCCATGCCGTGGTAGCGGCTGAAGTCGAGGGGCTTGCCGATACGGATGCCGGGCCGGACGAGATTGGGCACCAGCTTGCCGGGCGGCTGGACCTTCTCCGTGTCGATCATCGCCACGGGAATCACCGGGGCCCCGGTGGCCAGCGCGACGCGGGCCAGTCCTCCGGGCTTGCCGCGGTAGAGCCGGCCGTCGGGCGACCGCGTCCCCTCCGGGTAGATGCCGAAGAGCTCACCGCGCTCGAGCACCTGGATGCCGCTCCTGACCGCCGCCTCGCCGGCACCCCGGCCACCCGACCGGTCGACCGGCAGCTGCCCGACGCCCTTGAAGAAGGCAGCCGTCAACTTGCCCTTGACACCCGGCGAGGTGAAGTACTCCGCCTTGGCGATGAAGGTGACCTTCCGGTCGAGCACCGCGGGGAAGAAGAACGAATCCGAGAAGGACAGGTGGTTGCTCGCGAGGATCGCGGGCCCTTCCTTGGGGATGTTCTCCAGCCCCTCCACCCACGGACGAAAGGCAAGCTTCAACGTCCCGCCGATGGACAGTTTCATTGCGCCGTAGAACAACCGAGGACCTCCTGTGTCGATCACAGACCATAACGTGCGGGCGCCGCGGGAGCGCCCCCGAGGCCGCTTCCGGAACCTGGTCGGCCATCTCCGGTTCGCGTACGGTGAACCCGATCCCACGGCGCGCCCGTGATCCGAACCACCGGGCCCCGCCCGGACGAGACGAACAGGAGGCGTCTGGTGCTGCTCCTTCCCGGGGCCGAGCCGTTCCGCCACGACGGTGGGGACGTCGGTGTACTCCTCTGCCACGGCTTCACCGGTTGCCCGCAGTCGCTGCGCCCCTGGGCCGATTATCTCGCGGAACGCGGGCTGACGGTGGCCCTGCCCCTGCTGCCCGGACACGGCACGCGCTGGGAGGACATGCAGCTCACGGGCTGGCAGGACTGGTACGCGGAAGTCGACCGGGAACTGCGCGCCCTCCGGGAGCGCTGCGGCACCGTGTTCGTCTTCGGCCTGTCCATGGGCGGCGCCCTCGCACTGCGGCTCGCGGCGAAGCACGGGCGGTCGGTGAGCGGTGTGGTCGTCGTCAATCCGGCGATCAGGGTCCACGGGCCGGCGGCACACGCGCTGCCGGTCGCCCGGCACCTGGTGCGCAGCACCAAGGGGGTGGCGAGCGACATCGCCAAGGAGGGCGTTCGCGAGACGGGCTACGACCGGGTGCCGCTGCACGCCGCGCATTCGCTGCGCCGGTTCTTCCGGATGGTCGACGGCGATCTGCCCCAGGTGACACAGCCGTTGCTGCTGCTGCACAGTCCGCAGGACCACGTGGTGCCCCCGGCCGACTCGACGCGCGTCCTGAGCCGCGTCTCCTCCCAGGACGTGACGGAAACGCTGCTGGAGCGCAGCTACCACGTCGCGACCCTCGACCACGACGCCGAGCGGATCTTCCGGGACAGCTACGAATTCGTCGTGCGCCTGGCCCCGGAGGCCGCGGCGGCGGACGGTGCGAAGGGCACGGCGAGCGGTGGCTGAGCGCGGCACCGGCCCCGGCCGGGGGGACGGCCCCGAGCCCGTCGACGAGGATGCGGCGTGGGCCGCGATCGTGGCGGGCTACGACGAGGAGGCTCCGGACGGCGGTGAGGACGGGGCCGGCCGGGCCCCCCTCTCCGAGGGCGCCGGAGACGGTCCGGCACACCGCGCGGCCGGCGGGCCGACCGGCACCGCTTCCGGAACGGCGGACACTCCGGGCACGCCCGACACGCCGGGCAGTGCCGCCGGGTCCGGCCCTGTCGCCCCCGTGAACCGGCCCCTCGGTTCCGGCATCACCGTTCACCCGGTGGGCATCGGTCCCCGGGACTGGAGCACGCCGGAGCCGCCGGGCGGTGACGACGACCACTTCGTGCCGCCCGAGCCCCCGCCCCTTCCCGAGGTCGACACCACGACGAAGTTCGCCTGGCTCGCGGTACTGGGCGGCCCGCTGCTGCTCCTCCTCACGGTGGTGCTGCAGTGGGACATGACGTGGTGGATCCTCACCCTCGGCATCGGCGGCTTCCTCGGGGGCTTCGCCACCCTGGTCGCCCGCATGAACGACGACGACGGGGACGACTACGACGATCCCGGCCGCGGCGCGGTCGTGTGAGTCGCCGCTCCGGCGCCGGTCACGTCGGACCGACGCGCGCGGCCCGGGTCCGGCCCGGTCCGGGCGGGGTCAGCCGGTGGCCGGCACCCGCAGCGCCGCGAGCACCGGCAGATGATCGGAGGCCGCGGAGAGGTCCGCGTCGGTGACCCCGGGCAGGCCCGCCGGAACACCACATCCCAGTACCTCGATGCCCGCAGTGGTGAGGACGGCGTCGATGCGCTGGTGCGGGCGCCGCGGTGTGGACGTGAACTCCCCGCCCCAGGGCCGGACCGCCCAGCCGTCCCGGAGCTGCCGGGTCAGCCGCTTGAAGGCCCGGCCGTCGGGGCGCTCGTTGAGATCGCCGGCGGCCACGGCGTGGCGGACGTCCATCGCCTCGAGCCGTTCGAGCAACAGCCTCGCCTGCGCGTCGCGCTCCCGGGCGCTGAGGCTCAGATGGCAGCTCACCACCCCCAGTCGCGCCTTGCCGAAGCGGACGACGGCGGTGGCGAATCCGCGCTGGTGCAGTCCGGGGGTGCGGGGCAGCAGCACGTCTTCGGTGTGCTCGACACGGGCCCGCAGCGAGCAGAGCAGCAACGGCCCGGCGGCGGTGGCCCCGCCGCTGAGAACCACCAGATCCGAGGCCGCCGCCAGCCATGCCGCGTGCTTGCGCCAGCGGAAGAAGCGCGGCGCCTCCTGGACACAGACGAGATCGGTGGCGCAGGCCCGGATCACCCGGGCCAGCGCCTCCCGATCGTCGCGCATCGAGCGGATGTTGTAGCTGAGAACGCGGATCACAGCCGCCCCGTCGGACTCGGTACGGGACTCGTCCAGGTCCTGGAGCACTGCCGCGTCCTCTCGTCCGCCTGCGCCGGTTCGGCGGCCGCTTCCGGCTGCCGTTCCCACCCTGCCGGATCAGCCCTGCCGGGCCAGGTCGGCCGCGCCGACCAGCCCCGCCTTCCCGCCGAGTCGTGCGGCGAGAACCTGGGCGTGCGGCCGGTACTGCCCGCCGACGAGCCAGCGGCGGAACGACTTGCGGATCGGGTCGAGGACCAGGTCACCCTCGTCGGAGACGCCGCCGCCCACGATGAATGCCGACGGGTCGAACAGCGAGGCCAGGTCGGCCAGCCCGGACCCGGCCCAACGGGCCAGCTCCCGGAAGGAGTCGACGGCCACCTTGTCGCCCTGCCGGGCCGCCTCGCTGACGTGCCGGCCCTCGATGCCCTCGGCGGTGCCGTCGCCCAGCCCCAGCAGGATCCCGGCGGCGTCGGGCGTGGCCACCGCACGCTGCCGGGCGTAGCGCAGGAGAGCGCGCCCGGAGGCGTACTGCTCCCAGCAGCCCTGGCTTCCGCAGCCGCACAGCAGTCCGTCCGGCACCACCCGGATGTGGCCGAACTCCCCTGCGACGCCGAAGCGTCCGCGGCGGAGCTTGTTGCCGATGATGATGCCGCCCCCGAGGCCGGTTCCGAGGGTGATGCAGATGACGTCCTCGTGGCCCTGGCCCGCGCCGAAGCGGTACTCGCCCCAGGCGGCCGCGTTCGCGTCGTTCTCGACCACGACGGGCAGGTCGACGCGCTGCTCGACCTTGTCCTTCAGCGCCTCGTGCCGCCAGTTGATGTTGGGGGCGAAGAGCACCGTGGCCCGTTTGTCGTCCACGTATCCGGCGGCACCGATGCCGACCGCCTCGACCTGGTGACCGGTGCTGACCGTGCGCACCGCGTCGGCGATGGCGTCCACGACCCCTTCCGGCGTGTTCGGAGTCGCGACCTTGCTCGTCTCGAGAATCGAGCCCTCTTCGTCGACCACGCCCGCCGCGATCTTCGTCCCGCCGATGTCGACGCCGATGGTGAGTCCCATGTGTCCCTCAGTTTTCGGTCGAACCCCGCCGTGGCCAACCGTACCGGAGGAGGTACGGGGCGCCGTCAACCAGGCAGCCGTCCGGCGGCCGGGCTCCCGGGTATCGCCGGGGCCCGTCAGTCGAGATCGATCCGCTCGGTGCCCGGGGGGCCGTCGTCGCCGCGGTCGGTGCCGTCGGCAGGCGTGCCGCGCGTCCAGCGGCGCTCCTGGCCCTCGACGGCGGCGCGGTAGGCGGCGAGCAGTTCGGAACCCGCGGCGGCCAGGTGCCCGAAGACCTCCGGGTTGCGTTCCACGACCGGTTCGACGGCCGCCCTGGCCTGGGTGACCAGTTGCTGCACGGCCTCCTGCGCGGCCATGCCGTACGGGGTCCGCAGAGCGCCGATCCGGTCGGCGACGGCGTCCGCCAGCCGGCGCAGTTCCTCGGCCGGGCTGCCGGGTTCCGCACCTTCGCGGCGGCGTCGGCGCTGCTTCTCGGCGGCGAGATCCTCCGCGCATGCCTGCGCCCAGGCATCGGCGTCCGCCCGGTTGCGGTCGGCTTCCGGGCGCTCGGTGGCATCGCTCATGGCGGGCTCCTGGGAGTACGGGACGATGTCTCGACCGTACCTTGGATGCGCACCTGCGCCGGGGCATGTCGGTGGTTCTCCGGTCCGCCCCGGGCGGGCGGCCCCCGTCACTCCTGCGGCCCGGCGGACCGCTCCTCCCCGGGCGGCCCGCCGGGCCACAGGGCGGTGTCGGGGGTGAACCTGACCTCCAGGACCTCGGCGTGCAGGCCGGCACCGGAGACCGTGCAGCGGCGCAGGGCGGACGGCAACGGCAGGACGCGCCGGAAGGGGCCGGTGGTGACCACGAGTTCGTCGCCGTGCCGCACCAGTCCGAGACCGTTCCGGTCCGCTCCGGGCAGGGGCAGACGCCACACCAGGACGCCGTCCTGTGCTAGCCGGTCCTCCACCTGCCGGTCCGCCGGGCCCGCGCGGCCGTCCTCGCGGGGTCCGCGGGGCCCCTCCGGGTGGACGGGGAGGACCGCCCGGCAGGCCAGCTCGGCGAGGTCGTCCCGGCCGCGCGGGTCACGCCCGAGGTGCGGCAGTTCGTGCAGGGCGAAGCCGCCGTCCCGCGCCGCGCGCCGGTGTTCCCCGAGCGCGGCCCGTTGCTGTCCGGACAGAGCGGCGAGCCAGGGATCCGGCGAGTCAGCGGGCAACAGCCGGTTCGCGACGACCGCGTCGAGCCGGTGGCCGTGGAGCGCCAGACCGGCCCGCGCACTGCGCACCGCAAGGTCCGCGCTCGGGCCGGGGTCGACGACGAGCCGCACGGTGGTGCCGACTGCCTCCACCGCTGCCTGGGCGGCGGCCAGTTCGGTCTCGATGCGCGCGGCGGTTCCGTACAGCGACTCGGCGGGCATGGCCACTCCGACGAGCTGCGCGAGCAGGGGGCGCAGCGCCCGGGCGGCCTGTCGTTCGGCGGGCAGCAGCCGCCGCAGGTAGCGCCGCAGCTGTTCGGGCAGGGCCAGCAGCGCGATCGTCTCCGGCGTCGGCGGCATGTCGACCACGACGAGGTCCCACGGCGGGGCCGACGGGCACGCGTCCTGGAGGGGAGTGTCCGGCGCCGTGTGCAGCAGGCGCAGGGCCCGGAGGACGGCGAGCGCCCGCGATCCGGGCAGTTCGGTCAGTTCGTCGTGGGCGAGAGGGGTCGAGCCGAGCAGGTCGAGGGCGGAACGGCAGCTCTCCTGGAGGGCGAGGAAACCGTCGCGGAAGCACGCGCCCGCGTCGAGTTGCGCGGCCCAGAGTCCGGGGGCGGCTTCGACGGGAGGCGTCCAGGGACTGCGGGGTTCCCGTGTTCCCGCCCGGCGGGCGGCGGGCAGTCCGCCGGGGCCGGACGGCCGACAGCCGAGGAGTGCCTCGAGCGGGCCGTCGGTGTCGGTGGTGAGCAGCAGCGTGCGCAGGCCGCGCCGGGAGTGTGCGAGCGCTGTCACCGCAGCGGTCGTGGTACGCCCGGCCCCTCCCCCGCCGGTGACGAGGACCGTGCGCACACCGCGGACCGCGTTCAGACCTGGCCGCCCGCTCCGGCGGCGCCGCTCTCGACCCGCTTCTTCAGCCCGGAAAGTGCCCGGTCGATGATGACCTTCTCGGCCTTGCGCTTGATCATGCCGAGCATGGGGATCTTGACGTCCACGGTCAGCTGGTAGGTGACCTCGGTGCGGTCGCCCGCGGCGAGGGACTCCAGGACGTACGAACCGTCGAGCTCGCGGAGCATCTGGGACTTGACGAGGGTCCAGCTGACCTCGTTCTCGCCGGTCCAGGTGTAGGCGAGGGTGTGGTCGTCCCGGATGGCGCCGGCATCGAGGAGCAGCCTCACCTGTTCGGCCCGGCCCTGGGCGTTTCGGGCGACGATCTCGGTCTCCTTGACCTCCCCGGTCCACTCGGGGTAGCGCTCGAAGTCGGCGATGACGGCCATGACCTCGGCCGGTGACGCCTCGATCGTGATGCTCGAACTGGTGTGTTCTGCCATCGCCGTGGATCCTCCTGGGTTCCGGGGACACCCCCGGGACTGCGCGGACCGGTCGCTGTCCGGCCGCTGCCTGGACTGCCTGCTGCTGAAGGCTATCGTGCGCAGATGAGCGCCCGGGCCGCCGGACCGTGTGTCACCACTCCAGGGCCCAGGGCGCGCCCGAGGACGCGAAGTGACCGACGTTCACGCACTCGGTGACGCCGATCCGCATCCGCTGGGCCAGGGGTTGGTGGACATGTCCGAACAGGGCGTAGCGCGGGCGGGTGCGGCGGATCGCGCCGAGCAGTGCGGAGCTGCCGCGTTCGAACCGGCGGGCCACGGTGTCGTAGCAGAGCTCCGGCACCTCGGGCGGTATGTGCGAGCAGAGGACGTCGACCTCACCGAGCGCCTCGACCTTGGCGGCGTACGTTTCGTCGTCGATCTCGTAGGGGGTGCGCATCGGGGTGCGCAGTCCCCCGCCGACGAACCCGAACACCAGGCCGCCGAGCTCCACCCGCTCGCCGTCCAGGACGCGGGTGCCGGGGCGGGCGTATTCCGCCCACAACTGGGGCATGTCGACGTTTCCGTAGGTGGCGTACGTGCGGTCCGGGAACGCGGCGAACATCTGGGCGTACTGCTTGCGCACGGCGGCCTCGATGGCGCTGCCGCGGTCGACTCCCGCCCAGAGCCGGGCGGCGAACTCACGCGCCTCGGCGAAGCGGCGGGCGGTGCGGAGTTCCACGATGCGGTCGGCGTTCTCCCGCCCGAAGAGGTCGGGGAAGATGCCGCGCGAATGGTCGGCGTAATCGAGGAACAGGACGAGGTCGCCGAGGCACAGCAGTGCGTCGGCCCCGTTGCCCGCCCGCGCGAGGTCCTCGCTGTTGCCGTGCACGTCGCTGACCACATGGACTCGCATGCGCCGACCCTACGCCGCCGGGGCCGCTACGGGAACGGCGCCCACCTGCGCTTACTTGGGGGTCGACACCCGGGTGGACTAGTCTTCGCTGTGCACCCCCGGACATGTGACGCATCGAACAACTGCCCTGCACCACTATCGGGAACCTTCTACCCGCGGGTAACGTCCGGTGGCGTCCCTTGCATGATCATGGACTGACAGCCGGCCCAGCACGCCGGAGCACCGTAACGCCGCCGGCGTCCGACGAGGAGCAGCAGTTTTGCGCGAGTTCAGCCTTCCGGCCCTGTACGAGGTTCCCGCCGACGGCAATCTGACGGACCTCATCCGGCGCAATGCCGCCCAGCATCCCGACGTCGCGGTCATCGGACGCAAACGGAACGGGCGTTGGGAGGACGTGACTGCGGCCGCCTTCCTCACCGAGGTACGCGAGGCCGCGAAGGGCCTGATCGCCGCCGGCGTGCAGCCCGGCGACCGGGTCGGCCTGCTGTCGCGCACCCGGTACGAGTGGACGCTCTTCGACTTCGCGGTGTGGAGCGCCGGTGCGGTGACCGTCCCCGTGTACGAGACCAGCTCGCCGGAGCAGATCGCCTGGATCCTCGGCGACGCCGGCGCGGTCGCGTGCTTCGTGGAGACCGACGCTCACGAGTTCGCGGTGGAATCCGTCCGGCACGGGCTGCCGCACCTCAAGCACGTGTGGCGGATCGAGGGCGGACCGGCCGGCCGGGGCGCCGTCGAGCAGCTGCGTCACGACGGCTCGGACGTGTCCGAGGCCGAGGTCGACCGGCGCAGTGCTCATGCCAAGGCCGATTCCCCCGCCACCATCGTGTACACCTCCGGCACCACCGGTCGCCCCAAGGGCTGCGTCCTGACGCATCGGAACTTCTTCGCCGAATGCGGCAACGTGGTCGAGCGCATGGGCCCGCTGTTCCAGGTGGGGGATTCGTCCGTGCTGCTTTTCCTTCCCGTCGCGCACGTCTTCGGGCGTCTGGTGGAGGTCGCGTCCGTCCTCGCCCCGATCAAGCTCGGGCACGTCGCCGACATCAAGAACCTCACCGACGAGCTCGCCGCCTTCCGGCCCACCATGATCCTCGGCGTGCCCCGCGTCTTCGAGAAGGTCTACAACTCGGCGCGGGCCAAGGCCCAGGCCGAGGGCAAGGGCAAGATCTTCGACAAGGCCGCGGACACCGCGATCGCGTACAGCCGCGCCCTCGACAACCCCGCCGGACCGTCGATCGGCCTGCGGTTCAAACACCGGGTCTTCGACCGGCTCGTGTACAGCAAGCTGCGGGCCGTCCTGGGCGGGCGGGCCACCCACGCCATCTCCGGCGGCGCGGCCCTCGGCGAGCGGCTCGGCCACTTCTACCGCGGCATCGGCTTCAGCGTCCTCGAGGGCTACGGCCTCACCGAGTCCTGCGCCGCGACCGCGTTCAACCCGTGGGACCGCCAGAAGATCGGCACGGTGGGCCAGCCCCTGCCGGGTTCCGTGGTGCGCATCGCCGACGACGGCGAGGTCCTGCTCCACGGCGAGCACATCTTCACCGGCTACTGGAACAACGAGACCGCCACCGCCGACGCGCTGTCCGACGGCTGGTTCCACACCGGTGACATCGGCACGCTCGACGAGGACGGCTACCTCGCGATCACCGGCCGCAAGAAGGAGATCATCGTCACCGCCGGCGGCAAGAACGTCGCCCCCGCAGTGATCGAGGACCGGATCCGGGCCCACGCCCTGGTCGCCGAGTGCATGGTGGTCGGCGACGCCCGTCCGTTCATCGGCGCGCTGATCACGCTCGACGAGGAGTTCCTGCCCCGCTGGGCCGAGGACCACGGCAAGCCGGCCGGTGCGACGGTCGCCGAACTGCGCACCGACCCCGATCTGCTGGCCGCGATCCAGCAGGCGGTGGACGAGGGCAACGCTGCGGTCTCCAAGGCCGAGTCGGTGCGCAAGTTCCGTATCCTGCCGACCCAGTTCACCGAGGAGGCCGGGCACATCACCCCCTCGCTGAAGCTGAAGCGGGGCGTCGTGACCAAGGAGTTCGCGGACGAGATCGAGGCCATCTACAGCGCCTGACCGCACCCCTGGCCCGGCTGAGGGGCCGTACCGGGAGCACCCTCCCGGTACGGCCCCTCAGCCGTGTTCCCGTGCCCCCGGTAGGGGTTCGGGATGCGCCGGTTGACCAGGCCCGAGTCCAGGACTCACCCCTGCTCACTGATCAGGAACGGTCAGAGGAGTTCGCGCAGACGTTCCGCGATCAGGTCCCAGCGCCAGCGGTCCTCCACCCACGCCCGGCCACGCTCGCCCATCCGCCTCCGCAGTGCCGGGTCACCGAGCAGCGTGACAATGCGTTCGGCCGCGTCCTGGGCCGACCCGCCGGGCACCACCCAGCCCGTCTCGCCGTCGAGCACCGCGTCCGGGGCGCCGCCGGAATCTCCCGCCACGACGGGCAGACCGGTGGCGGACGCCTCCAGGTAGACGATGCCCAGCCCCTCGACGTCAAGCCCGCCCCGGCGGGTCCGGCACGGCATGGCGAACACGTCGCCCGCACCGTAGTGGGCGGGCAGTTCCTCCCAGGGAACGGCTCCGGTGAAGCGCACGGAGTCGGCCACCCCCAGCTGAGCGGCCAGCTTCTCCAGCTCCCGGCGGTGGGGCCCGCCACCGACGACGAGCAGGACGGTCCCGGGTTCGGCCGCCAGGATCCGCGGCATCGCACGGATCAGCGTGTCCTGGCCCTTGCGCGCGACGAGCCGCGAGACGCACACCACGACAGGACGGTCGGACAGCCCCAGGCGCGCCCTGACCTCGTCACCCCCCGACTCCGGGTGGAACGTCTTCTCGTCGACACCGGGCGGGAGTTGGACCATCCGTTCCGCGGTCCGCGGGGTGAGGGCGGTGGCGATCCGCGAGCGCGTGTACTCGCCGAGGTAGGTGATGGTGTCGGTGCCCTCCCCGATCCGCCGGAGCAGCTGCCGGGCCCCGGGGAGCTGGGCCCAGCCCGCCTCGTGTCCGTGCGTCGTGGCCACCAGGCGGCGTGCCCCGGCCTTCCGCAGCGTCGGCGCCATCAGGCCCAGCGGCGCCGCGGCACCGAACCAGACGGACGTGCAGCCGTGTTCGCGCAGCAGGCCGGCGGCGCGGCGGGCGACCCGCGGGGTGGGCAGCAGCATCGTCGTCCGGTCACGGACGACGGGGAAGGGCTGCTCGGCGTCGAAGGCGGCGACTTCGCCGTCCTGCCCGCCGTTCCAGGTGGAGGCGTAGACCACCACCTCGGCCGGATCCAGACGCAGGGCCATGGAGTGCAGGAACGCCTGGATGCCGCCGGGCCGGGGCGGGAAGTCGTTGGTGACGATCAGGGTCTTGTCCATCGCCGCCGACAGTACCCCTCCCCGTGTCGTGCAGAATGCTGGGGACCACCGGGGGCGATGTGAACGAGGACGACATGGCAGGCACGGACATCCGCGACCGGGCCGGCGAGGGGCGTCGCCCCGAACCGCGAGGATCGGCTTCCGCGCCGCCCGGCCCCCGGACCGCGATCGTGGTCTGGGCGGTGACCCGCTCCCTGCTCCTGCTGCTGGTCTTCAAGCTGGTGACGCTGCCCGGCCCGGACGTGACCAGCGACATCTCGGTGATCTACCAGCGCTGGTACGGCGTCCTGCTCACGGGTGCCTTCCCCCTCGACGACGTGTCCTGGCAGTACCCGCCGCTGGCCGCGCTCGCGGTGCTGTCCCCGGCCCTGCTGCCGTTCCTCGACTACGCCTCCGCGTTCTTCCTGCTCGCGTTCGCGGCGGACGCGGTGGTCCTGGTGCTGCTGATCACCGTGGGCCGTCGGCCCGGGCGCCGGCTCTCCGGGGCCTGGGTGTGGATTGCCGGGGTGGCGCTCCTCGGCCCCACCGCGTACGCCCGTTACGACCTGATGGTGACCGCGGTCGCCGTCGCCGCGCTGCTGACGGCCGCCCGGCATCCGGCAACTGCGGGCGCGCTCACCGCCGTCGGCGCCCTGCTCAAGGTGTGGCCCGCCCTGCTGCTGGCCGGATTCGCGCCGGGCCGCCCCACCCGGCGGGCGTGGGCCGCGGCGACGGCCGCAGCCCTCCTCGCCACGGCTGCCTTCGCCGTGACGATGCCCGGCGCCCTCGCCTTCCTGACCTTCCAGCGCGACCGCGGTACGGAGGTCGAGTCACTCGGCTCGCTGGTCTTCCACGTCGCCCGCCACACCGGCTGGGACGGCCAGGTCCTGCTGAACTACGGCTCGGTGGAGTTCCTCGGCCCGTACGTCTCCGTGGTGAGCCGGATCGCGCTCGTGCTGACGTGCCTGGCCCTGGGCTGGATACTGCTGTGGCGGCTGCGGGCCCGCACCTGGACGTCCGCGACGGTCGCCGACGCGGCGTTCACGGCCGTACTGCTCTTCACCGTCACGAGCCGGGTGATCAGCCCGCAGTACATGGCGTGGCTGATCGGGATCGCCGCAGTGTGCATGACGACGCGCAGCACCTGCCAGCGCCTTCCCGCCCTGCTCGTCGTGGTCGCGACCGGGGTCACGCTCCTGGAGTTCCCGGTCTGGTTCGCGCACGTCGTCGCCAGTGACGCCCTCGGCATCACCCTCATCGCGGTGCGCAACGGCCTGCTCGTCGCCGCAACGCTCCTCGCCTGCCGGGGTCTGTGGCGGACGGCCGTGCACGGACAGCGGGCATCGGCAGCCGCCTGACCACGGCGCACGAGCCGGGCCCCTCAGCCCAGCTCGTGCGCCGCGAACCGGCGCCAGCGAGCGGTGAACTCCGCCCGGCTCAAGCCGAGTTCGCTGCGCAGGACGTGATCCGCCGCGCCCCGTCCCGTGGTTGCCGAGCCCATCGCCCGGTAGAAGCCGGTCAGCCGCCGCTCCCCCCAGTGGTCGGCGATCATCCTGCAGGCCAGCCAGCCGCGTTCGTAGGCCGACGCCCGGCTGCCGGAGTCGCCGTCGAAGCCGAACTCCTCGTCCCCTGGGAGCCCTCCGATCGCCTGCCCCGCTGCGATCCGGCGGGCGAGACCGGGAGCGATCCGTTCGGCCGGGCGTCGGGCGGTGCGGTAACCGGCCCAGTCGGCAAAGCCCTCGGACAGCCACATCGGCGTGGCGGACGAGGTGCTCGGGCGAGTCGCCACATGGGCGGTCTCGTGGGTGAGGACGACCTGCCGTCCGAAGTCCCCCAGGCTCGCGTACGCCTCCGGGTTGACGACGACCTGCCCCGACCGGTCCGCCCCCACCCGGCCTGCCTCCCCCGTGGTGACCGCCGCGATGTCCCGGACGGCCGGGGCCGGGCGGCCGAGCAGCGCGGCCATCTCCTCCTGGGTGCGCGGCACGAGCACCACCACATGCCGGTCCCAGCCGCGGGGCCACACCTCGGAGATCTCGTCCACCGCACGGTCGGCCCGGCGCGCCATCACCCTCAGGGCACCCGGATCGCGTCCCACCCCCAGGACCAGGCTGCGGCGGCCGCTGACCGCCGTGATCGGCCCCTGGTCCCACAGTTGCTGGACGCTGCGCCGGCCACCCGTCTCCGACCGGTCCTCGGCGGCGACGTACCAGCGGCCGGCCCGCTCGGTGAGCGTCAGTCGCTGCACGACGGTCAGGGGGGCCTCGGCCCTTCCCTGGCGGTGCGCGGCGGGACGGTGCTCGCCCAGCCGGAAGGCGAGCCGGACGTCCGCGGCGACCCGCTTGCCGTCCCCGGCGGCCGGGACGAACCGGCCGGTGTCCAGCAGCCGGTAGCGCCAACTGCGCAGCGGGACCCCGGAGAGGTTGCCGATCACCCTGCGCTGCTCCGCGCGGTAGCCGGTGGCCGAGCGGTCGACCACCGCCAGGAAACCGTCGGCGTCGTGGCGCAGCACAGCGGCGGCGCGCCGGTCGAGCATCCGTTGGATGTCACGGGCTTCGTCCTGCGGCGAGTCCGCCGGGCCGCAGCCCGCGCAGAGCGCGCCGATCAGGAGCAGGAGGGCCAGCACCGGCTGCCGCACCCGTGCCAGTCCCGGCCTGGTTCTCCGCTCCTCCATCCGGATGATGCTACGGGGGGCCGTACCGCCGCTCACCACCACTCCCGTCCCCGGCCGCGCGAGGCGGGGCGCACCGGGCCCGTGGACGCTTCGGGCCCCGCCCGTCAGGGCCGGGTGACGGAGGCGATCGGCATCATGGCGACCGGGTCGTAGCGGACCCTGGCCCCGGGGTGCGGCGCATGAACCACCTGTCCGTTGCCGACATACATGCCGATGTGGCTCGCATCGTCGCGGTAGACGACCAGGTCGCCTGGCCTGGCCTGGTCCAGCGGGACCTGACGGCCGGCGTGCCGCTGCGCCTGCGAGGTGCGCGGAAGCCCCACCCCGGCCTGCGCGTAGGCCCACTGTGTGAGCCCGGAGCAGTCGAAGGAGCCCGGCCCGCTGGCACCCCAGACGTACGGGGCGCCCACCGCGCGCCGGGCCGCCGCGACCGCTGCCGCGGCACGGGACGAGGAAGGAGCGGCCGCCCCGACGAGCGAGAGCGGATCGGTACGCCAGTCGGAGCGGGAGGACCGGAGGTAGGCCGCGCGCTCGTCCTCGGGAAGGGAGTTGAGCAGCCGTCGCGCCTTGGCGAGCTTGGCCGCCACGGCCTTCCGGTAGCGGGTGACGTCGGCGTGACTCCGCTCCAGTTCGGCGATCTCCGCAAGGGCCTCGGCCCGCTGCTGCATCAGGCGCTGCTGCATCAGCTGGAGGGCACGGAGCCGTCCGACCTGCTGGCTGCCGATGCGTCGTAGGACGGCCGCCTTGTCGAGGTAGCTGTCCGGGTCGGAGGACAGCAGGAGCTGGAGGGCCGGGTCCATCCCGGCGGAGCGGTACTGTGCGCCCGCCAGCGAGGCCAGGCCGTCCCGCATCCGGTTGATCTTCTCCTGGCTGCGGGCCACCCGGCCCCGTTGGTGCTCGACCCTCTCCCGCAGCGCGTCGGTGCGTTCGTCGGCCTCGTTGAACTTCTCGGTGACCCGCTCCGCCTGGGCGTAGAGGCGTTCCACCTCGGCCGCGGCACCGGAGCGGTCGCGCGGTTCGGCCTTCGCGGGTGCGGCGGACAGGGCCGCGGCCGTGGCCGCCACAGCGGACAGAACGGTCAGCCGGGTCGTCCGGGCCGGACCGGACGGCGTGGAACGGCGATGGGACGCCACGGGAAGCCGCACTCCTTCCACTGCGCCGCCCCGCCGCCCGGACGGGCGGATGTGCTCACGGGAGCCGCGCGCTGGCAGACAGTAGCCGTGCGACTGCGGGGCGTCCAAAAGCTGTTTCCGGGCACGCACAGTGACGCCCCGCCGGTTGTGCAGGTCACCGGCGGGGCGTGAGGTCAGCAGAGGCCGACGCGATTCGCCCGATCGGGCGCTGTGCGGGGGACCGTCAGATGCGTACGCCGAACATGAACGGCATGTTGTTGATCGACTCGTAGCGCACCGCAGCACCGGGCTTGGGGGCGTGGAGGATCTGACCATTACCCGCGTAGAGGCCTATGTGGTGCAGGTCGCTGTAGAAGAGCACCAGATCACCGGGCTTGAGCTGGGCCCGGGAGACACGGCTTCCGTTGTTCGCCTGGGCCTGGGACGTGCGGTCGAGCTGCACACCGGCCTGGCTGTAGGCCCACTGGGTCAGTCCGGAGCAGTCGAACGAGCTCGGCCCGGTGGCACCCCACACGTAGGGAGAACCGATCTTGGTCTTGGCGGCGGACAGCGCGGCGCCCGCACGCTGGGACTCGGGCACGTCGCTGCCGAGGTTCACGTTGGTGGAACCGCCGGCCGACATGAGCGAGGCCCGCTCCTTGGCGGTGAGGGTGTTGAGAAGGTCCCGGGCCTTGGCGAGCCTGCCCTGGATCTCGTCCTTCTTCTCGCCGAGCGCCTTGCGCGTGCTCTCGAGGTCCTCGAGCTTTCCGGCGGCCTCGGCGCGCTGCTGCGCGAGCATGCGCTGCTTCTCGGCGATCTTCCGGAGGGAGCCGGCCTGCTTCGTGCTCAACTGGTCGAGCGTGGAGGCCCGGTCGAGGTAGTTGTCGGGGTTGGAGGAGAGCAGCAGCTGGACCGAAGGGTCGATGCCGCCGGTACGGTACTGCGCCGTGGCCATCGAACCGAGGCCGTTGCGGAGCTGGTTCAGCTCGTCCTGGCCGCGCGCCACCTTGTCGCGGAGATCGTCGACCTGCTTCTGGAGCTCGGCCTGCCGCTCCTTTGCACCGTTGTATTTCTCGGTCGCAACCTCGGCCTCTTCGTAGAGCTTGTCGACCTTGGCCTTGACTTCCTTCTTCGTCGGCTTCGGGTCGGCGTGAGCAGCCTGGGACGTGAGGGCGACGGCAGCCGCCGCGGTCGCGGTCAGAACGGTGACGCGGGTGCGGCTCGGCTGCTTGGGTCGACGGTGGGACGCCACGAAGGCGAGCTCCTCTTCCTCCAGCCGCCTACCGGGTGAGTGGGGCTTGTCGACCCCGGCTCCGCAACTCGGCTCCCCCGTGGAGCTCTGCCGTTCAGCCGCGGACTCGGCGGTACCTTCGCCGACTATCCCGGATGGATTATCGACCGCGCGAAGGTTCGAACGTCGACCTTAGTAACCTTCGCTTGATCGGTTCAAATCCTGTGGGGAAAATCCTCCGTCAGGTCGCGTTTTCTTTACCGATTTCGTACGGGTAGTGGCTGCGCTCTCACGCTCCGTTGATTCCGGAGCGCATTCGGGACCCCGCCGGATCCGCGACGCGGGATCTCGACACGCTCTCAGGTCCGGGCAAGTCGCTTGAGGAGCAAGGCGGATGCCACGGGCCGCGCGCCGGCGCGCGCCACACCGTCCGCCACTTCACGGTCCGACGACACCACGACCACCGGACGTCCTGCGGGCTCCGCGCGCACCAGCCGCCGGATCAGCTCGTCCGCCGTCTGCCCGGGCCGGCTGAACAGCACACGGACGCCGCGGGGCGGAGCCAGGAGCACGGGCGCGGCCAGTTCGGCGCCGTCGAACACGCAGGTCATCTCGGCTCCGGTCTGCGCCGCGAGCACCGCGAGGCCACCGAGCAGCCGCAGCCGCTGCTTCTCCAACGGCATGGTCGGATAACCCGTTTTAGTCACGTTGTATCCGTCGACGACCAAATGTGCCTGCGGGAGCGCCAGCAATTGGTCGAGCAGCGCGGGGTCAGTGTCCGAAAGCGCACGGCTCGCAACGTCCTTGGGCGTCATGCGTCCCGGCTCGACGGCGTCGACCAGGTCGGCAGGGTGCTGGGCGGCCGGCGGGAGCGCCAGCTCACGGCGCAGACCCTGGGCAGCGTCGAGCACGGTGTCGAGGAGCAGCCGCACCCGCATGTCCTCGACGCTCCGCCCCTCGCGCGCCGCCCGGCGGCTCGCCTCCAGCGCCGACTCGGTCTCGGCCAACCGGGCCTTGACGCGCCGCATCTCGCTGTCGGCCGCAGCCTTCTCGACCGCGGCGGCGTTGCGGACGGACTCCAGCTCCGCGGTGAGCTTGCGCAGCGCCGCCTCGCCGCGCCGCACATCGCTCACCGCGCTGCGCAGCTTGCGATGGAGGACGTCCGCCTCCTTGCGGGCAGCGTCGAGTTCGGTCCGGGCCCGCTCACCCTCGGTGCGGGCGGCGCCCTGCGCCTCCGCCAACTCCTTGCGCAGCTTGCGGAGTTCACGGGCCGCCTCTTCGTCCATCCGTTCCGCACGGGCCCGCTGAACCTCCTCGCCGGCGGCGGCGACGAGCTTGACCCACCCCTCGGGCCGCAGGACGTACGCCGCCGCCGCCACGTCGAGAGGGTCGGCAGCGGCGGGCGGCGAGCCCGCTTCTACGGCCTCGGCCAGCTCGGCCTGCGTCTCCCGCACGCGTTCCGCGATGCGCTGCCGGAACAGGGAATGGGTCGCGAGGGCGGAGGCCATCGCGTTTCCGGCGAACTTGGCGCGACGGGAGGGGGTGAAGCGGGCATACTGCCGCAGCTGCGGCGGGAGTTCGGCGACCGTCAGATCGCCGAAGGCGTCGGCGACGAGTGCGACCACCTTCCGCCGGACACCCTCGGGCAGCGGCCGGTCGAGCAGCTCGGCGTCGCCGGCGGCTTCGTCCGTGCCGTCGGCGCCCTCGGCGTCGCCTGTCCGCTCCACCACCTGTCACCGCTCCGTTCTCAGGCGCTCGCGCCCGGACGGTCGACCAGTTCGACCTGGTCGACCGCGTTGCACCACCGGCAGCGCACCGACTCGATGCTCTCGCTGATCACGTCGCGCTCCTCGATGTCGGGTTCCCCGGCGAGGTCGAGGTGAACGTACTCGACGGCCCTGGTGGAGCGGGTGACATCGAAGCGGGTCAGGTTTCCGCACAGGGTGCAGCGCCACCGGGTCTCGGCTGTCGGCTGGGGAACGGCCATGGTGTCCTCGTCTTCGTCGCGTGCTGCCGGGCCCGCTCGGGTCGGACCCCGGACCCGCGGTGCGCCGTCGAACTGCGGGAGTACTCGCCGTAACCCTACGGCCTGGCGGGCCGCCGATGCGGCGGCCGGGCGGTGTTCGCTGCCACGGCGAGGCGTCCCGGCCCGAAAGGGCCCTTAAGGAATGATATGCCCATGATCAAGAAGGGCACAGGGTCCGACCGTCCCGTGATCACGTACACACTGATCGGTCTGTCCGTCGCGGTCTTCCTGCTCGGCCCCGCCTCGGCCACCGGTCTGCTGCCCGGCGTCGGGAATGCCCCGGCCGCCGCACAGACCGCTCACTTCGAGCGCTGGGGTGTCATTCCGAGCGAACTGGCGGCGGGGCGTCCGCACGCCCTGCTGTCCCCGCTGACCGCACTCTTCGTCCACGGCAGCTGGATCCACCTGCTGGGTAACATGCTCTTCCTCCACGTCTTCGGCCGGATGACCGAGCGGCGCATGGGGCACCTGCAGTTCGCCGCGTTCTATCTCGCGACCGGCTGGATCGCGCTGGTGGGATTCGCCGTCGCACACCCCGGTTCCCAGCAGACGCTGGTCGGCGCGTCCGGGGCCGTCTCGGGGATCCTCGGCGCCTTCCTCTTCCTCTTTCCCCGGGCGCGGGTCACGAGCCTCTTCCCGTTCCTGCTCTTCCTGCCGCTCCGCTTCCCCGCCTGGCTCGTGCTCGTCTTCTGGTTCGCGCTCCAGTGGCCGGCCGCGCACACCGACCGGGCTCAGCCCGGGGTGGCCTACCTGGCCCATCTGGTCGGCTTCTGCGCCGGGTTCCTCTACGCCTGGGTGCGCCACTGCGGTGGGAGTAGGGTGAACGGCGCAGCCAGGGCCACCGAGGGAGACAGCCAGCCGTGATCACCGCGATCGTTCTCATCAAGACCAGCGTGGACCGGATCCCCGAGATCGCGGAGTCGATCGCCGCGCTGGAGAGCGTCAGCGAGGTCTATTCGGTGACCGGGACGTACGACCTGATCGCCATGGTCCGGGTGGCGGAGCACGACGACCTCGCCGAGATCATTCCGGGCTCGATCAGCAAGATCCCCGGGGTGGAGGCCACGGACACCCACGTCGCGTTCCGCACCTACTCGCAGCACGACCTGGAGGCCGCGTTCGCGATCGGCCTCGACGCCTGAGGACGCTGCCGGGCAGCCCACAGGTGCGGGTCCGCACCACCGCGGGCCCGCACCGGCGTCCCATCAGCCGTTGCTGGCACCGACCCAGCGCTCGAGGGCGCGCCGGGCGGCTCCGCTGTCGATCGACTCCGCTGCCTTTCCGACCGCGTCACCGATCTGCTCGGTGAGCGGAGCCCCGGTCGGCCGGAGTGCGACCAGGGCGGCGGCCGAGTTCAGCAGCACCGCGTCCCGCACCGGCCCTTCCTCACCGGCCAGCAGCCGCCGCGCGACATCGGCGTTGTACGAGGCATCGGCCCCCCGCAGGGCTTCCACCGGGACCAGGGGGATGCCGATGTCGCGAGGGTCGAACGCCGCCTCGCTGACGCTGCCGTCGCGGACGAACCACACCCGGGAGGTGGCGGTGGTGGTGAGTTCGTCCAGCCCGTCGTCACCGCGGAACACCAGCGCCGAGGATCCGCGGTCGGCGAGCACACCGGCCATGATGGGGGCCATCCGGGCATCCGCGACGCCGGTCGCCTGGGCCTGCACCCGCGCCGGGTTGGTGAGCGGCCCGAGCGCGTTGAAGATGGTCCGGACACCCAACTCTCGTCGCGCGCGCGCGACATGACGCAGCGACGGGTGAAAATTCACAGCGAAGCAGAAGGTGATGCCCGCCTCCTCGGCGACCTCGACCACGCGCTGCGGGCTCAGATTCAGATCAACCCCGAGCTTCTCCAGGACGTCCGACGCGCCACTCGCCGACGACGCCGCCCGGTTTCCGTGCTTGACCACCTTGGCCCCGGTGCCGGCGACCACGATCGACGACATCGTGGAAATGTTCACCGTCTTCGCCCGGTCGCCGCCGGTGCCGACGATGTCGACGCTGGGACCGGGCACGTCGATAAGCCTGGCGTGGCCGTACATGGCCCGGACGAGACCCGACACCTCGGCCACCGTCTCGCCCTTGGCGCGCAGGGCGACCGCGAATCCGGCGATCTGCGCGTCGGTGGCCTCGCCCCGCATGATCCGGTCCATTGCCCAGGCGGTGTCGTCCGCGGTCAGGCCGACCCCGTCGAGCAGTGCGGAGAGCAGGTCCGGCCAGGTGCGGACCGTTGCGTCGTCGCTCCCCCTGACGTCGTCGGGGCCGCCCCCGCCTGCCGGGGTCACAACGTTCATGGTCCGCTCCAGGATCCGTTCGACGTGTCGTGAGGGCTCGGGTACGGCCCCGTCGTCAAGCCTATCCAGTCGCCCGCCGAAGCCAGAGAGCCCCGTCCGGAATCCGGACGGGGCTCTCGGTGAGGACCTGCGGAAGGTCAGTGGTGACCGTGACCGCTGGTGATCTCCTGGTACTCCTCGACGGTCGGCTTGGGGATCTGGCTGTCCTGGCCGTAATACCCCTGCGAGAGCTTCGCCCGCAGCTTCTCCGCCATGGTCCGCTTGCGCTCCACACCGTTCTCGTCGACCACCGGGCCGGCCTCGATCGGCTGGTACTGGTGGTGCTGCGTCAGCGCGTGCAGCTGCTCCTGGCCGAGCGGCTCGTGCACCTCGACGAACTCACCGTGCGGGAGACGCTTGATGATGCCCGACTCGCGGCCGTGCAGCACCGTGTCCCGGTCCCGGCGCTGGAGGCCGAGGCAGATCCGCTTGGTGACGATGAACGTCAGCACCGGCACCGCGAAGAAGCCCACGCGGACGAACCAGGTGATGGCGTTGATCGACATGTGGAAGTGCGTGGCCCACAGGTCGTTGCCGCCGCCGATGAGCAGAACCCAGTAGAGGCTGATCCACGCGGCACCGAACGCGGTGCGCGTCGGGGCGTTGCGCGGGCGGTCCAGGATGTGGTGCTCGCGCTTGTCCCCGGTGACCCAGGACTCGATGAACGGGTAGACCGCGATGGCCGCCAGCACCAGCGGGAAGATCATCAGCGGGATGAACACGCCCAGGACCAGCGTGTGACCCCAGAGGTTGATCTCCCAGCCCGGCATGATGCGGATCAGACCCTCGGAGAAGCCCATGTACCAGTCGGGCTGGGCTCCGGTGGACACCTGGTCCGGCCGATACGGGCCGAGGGCCCAGATCGGGTTGATCGTCGCGATCGCCGCCATGGCGGAGATGACACCGAAGACCAGGAAGAAGAAGCCTCCGGCCTTGGCCATGTAGACCGGCATCAGCGGCATGCCGACGACGTTCTTGTTCGTCTTGCCGGCGCCCGGGAACTGCGTGTGCTTGTGGTAGAAGACCAGGATCAGGTGCGCCACCAGCAGGCCGAGCATGATGCCCGGCAGCAGCAGGACGTGGATCGAGAAGAACCGCGGCACGAAGTCGGTGCCGGGGAACTCGCCGCCGAACAGGAAGAACGACAGGTACGTTCCGACGATCGGCACGGACAGGACCGCGCCCTCCATGAACCGCACACCGGTACCGGACAGCAGGTCGTCGGGCAGCGAATAGCCGGTGAAACCGGTGAACATGCCGAGGACCAGCAGCAGGAAGCCGAACAGCCAGTTGATCTCACGCGGCTTGCGGAACGCGCCGGTGAAGAACACGCGCATCATGTGCACGAGCATCGCCGCGAGGAAGACGATCGCACCCCAGTGGTGGATCTGCCTGATGAGCAGACCGCCGCGCACGTCGAAGCTGATGTCCAGCGTCGAGGCGTAGGCCTCGGACATCAGGATGCCGTGCATCGGTACGTAACTGCCGTGGTACTCCACCTCGTTCATGCTCGGGTGGAAGAACAGCGTCAGGTACACACCCGTGAGGATGATGATGATGAAGCTGTAGAGCGCGATCTCGCCCAGCATGAAGGACCAGTGGTCCGGGAAGATCTTGCGCATGTTGGCCTTGGCGAGGCCGTAGATGCCCAGGCGGCCGTCCGCCCAGTCGGCGACCCGCTCACCCGCGGGCGCCTTGCGCCCGTCGGTGCCGCCCGCCGGGTTCGTGCTCGAGGTACTCATCCGCGCTCCCAGAAGCTCGGGCCGACGGGCTCGTCGAAGTCGCCGAGCGCTTCGAGGTAACCGTCCTTGTTCACGCCGATCCGCAGCTGCGGCAGGGCGTGACCGGCGGGACCGAAGATCACTCGTGCGCCGTCGGAGAGGTCGAAGGTGGACTGGTGGCACGGGCAGAGCACGTGGTGGGTCTGCTGCTCGTACAGGCTGATCGGGCAACCCACGTGGGTGCAGATCTTCGAGTACGCCACGATGCCCTCGTGCGACCAGTCGAGTTCGCGCTTGTCCTTGATGTCCTCCGGCTGGATCCGGACGATCATCAGGGCCGCCTTCGCGACCTCCTTCTGGAAGTCGTGGTCGTCCTCCTCCAGGCCCTCGGGCACGGCGAAGGTCAGTGAACCCACGCCGACGTCCTCGGGGCGCAGAGGCTCGTTGGTGTTCTGGTTGACCAGGAGCTTGCCCTTGCTCCACAGGGTGTGGCGCAGCTTGCCTTCGGGCAGCGGTCCCAGGTCGCGCAGCAGGATGACGCCGGACAGCGGCACCATCGCCAGCGCGCCGAACAGGGTCGTGCGGATCAGCTTCCGCCGGCCCATGCCGGACTCCTCGGCACCCTGCTTGAAGTCGGCCATCACCTGGGCCTTGACCTCGGGCGGAGCCTCGATCGGGTGCCGCTCCTGGGCGTGTTCCTCGTCCGACATCAGCGTGCGCGCCCAGTGGACCGCGCCGGCGCCGATGCAGAACAGTGCGAGCCCGAGCGTGAGACCCAGAGCGAAGTTCAGGGCGCTGATGTGGCCGAACGGCCACACGTACACGATCTTGTCGATCGGCAGGACCACATAGCTGGCGATGAAGCCCACCGTGGCCAGCATCGACACCGTGAACAGCAGTGCGACGGTGCGCTCGGAGCGCTTGGCGGCCCGCTTGTCGATGTCCTGGACGCGGGGCTCGTGGGGCGGCAGGCCCGGGTCGGCGAACGGGTCGTCCGCGACCTCACCCAGAGACTTCGTCCTGGGAGGGACCCCCATGGCGCCCTCGTGAGCCGTTGCCTGCTCACTCGGCAGGTTTTCTTCGGACACGTCTTTGTTGGATCCAGTCTGACTCATGACTTCTTGGCCTTTGCAGTCCGGGCGGCGACCCAGATGGCGACAGCGATCAGCGCACCCAGGCCGAAGACCCAGCCGAAGAGACCTTCGGCGACCGGGCCGAGCCCGCCGAGCTCCAGCCCGCCCGGGCTCTCGGACTCGCCGCTCGCGACGGTGCCGAGGTACGCGATGATGTCCTGCTTGTTCTTCTCCGGCATCACCGACTCGGGGAAGGAGGGCATGTTCTGCGGACCGGTCTGCATGGCCTCGTAGATGTGCTTCGGGGTGACGCCGTCGAGCTCCGGGGCGTACTTGCCGCCCGTGAGGGCACCGCCCTTGCCGGTGAAGTTGTGGCACTGGGCGCAGTTGGTGCGGAAGAGTTCTCCACCCTTCGCCACGTTCGCGCCCTCAGGGCTGTACTGGTCCTCGGTGGGCTTGATCGGGCCGGCGCCCAGGGAGGCGATGTACGCACCCAGCTGGTCCGTCTCGGCCTGCGTGTAGATCTTGGGCTTCTTCGGCATCTGGGCGCCCGGCTGCTGCGCCGGCATACGTCCGGTGCCCACCTGGAAGTCCACGGCCGCGGAGCCGACGCCGACCAGGCTCGGGCCGTCGGACGTGCCCTGACCGCCCGTTCCGTGGCAGCTGGCGCAGCCCACGGAGTAGAGCTTCTTGCCCTCCTCGATGGCAAGGGACTGGGCGGTCGTGTCGGCCTGGGCCTTGTCCGCAGGAGCGAACGCGGCGTACAGCCCCCCGGTGACCGCCAGCGCGAAGAGTAGGACGACAAGCGCCGCCAGCGGATGGCGCCGTCGTGCGGAGAGCTTTTTCACGGATTACCCCGGTGTCAGGATCTTCTGCGTCGATACTGCTGTGTCTGTCTGGTTCTCACGCGCACCCGGTGGGCGCAGGGTTACTTGATCATGTAGATCGTGGCGAAGAGGCCGATCCAGACGACATCGACGAAGTGCCAGTAATAGGACACGACGATGGCCGCAGTGGCCTGTTCGTGGGTGAACCTCCGGGCGGCGTACGTCCGGCCGAGGACCAGCAGGAAGGCGATCAGACCGCCGGTCACGTGCAGGCCGTGGAAGCCGGTCGTCAGGTAGAACACCGAGCCGTACGGGTTGGACGAGAGCGAGAGGCCCTCGTGCTTGACCAGCTCCGTGTACTCGAAGACCTGACCGCCGATGAAGATGGCACCCATCACGAAAGTGATCACGAACCACATGCGCAGCTTCTTCACGTCGCCGCGCTCGGCGGCGAAGACGCCGAGCTGGCACGTGAGGGAGGAGAGCACCAGGATCGTGGTGTTCGTCGCCGAGAACGGGAAGTTCAGCGTGTCCGCCTGGGACTTCCAGAACTCGGCGCCCATCACCGATCGCAGGGTGAAGTACATCGCGAAGAGGGCCGCGAAGAACATCAGCTCGGAACTCAGCCAGATGATGGTTCCGACGCTGGTGAGGTTCGGCCGGTTGACCGACGGGTGCGCGTGCCCGGTATCTACTGTCGTTGCTGTCGCCACGACCGACATTATGTCGGTCGCTTATCCCGCCCTCACTCCGGGGGGTGCCGTTCGGTGTGTCCGGGGCGTATGCCCTGCTCGTACGAGGGCGAAAACCGGGTCGCACGAGGGTCCCCGGCAGCAGGGGACCGTACCGGCGGCAGCAGCGGGCAGCGGTGGGGAACTGCCGTGGGAAGGGTCGCCCGCCAGGGGGACCCCGAGCGAGCACGTGCGGGGCGGGCGGACCCTGACGCCGGATCGGGCCGATCTTGGATGCCGCCGAAGACTCCTCCGCCGGGCCTGCCTGGGAGTAGCATCCGCGGCAACGGCCCATCCCGTACAGCGCAGTCCGGATTCCTGGAGGAACGATGCAGCCCACCGCCACGGTGCTGGTCTACAGCGATGACGCCAACACCCGCGAACAGGTGCGGCTCGCCGTCGGGCGCCGCCCGGCAGCGGACGTGCCCCCGGTGGAGCTTCTGGAGTGCGCCACGCTCCCCGCGGTGCTGTCCGCCCTGGAGTCCTCCCGCGTGGACGTCTGCATCCTGGACGGGGAGGCGGTCCCGGCGGGCGGCATGGGCGTGTGCCGGCAGATCAAGGACGAGATCTTCAACTGCCCGCCGGTGCTCCTGCTCATCGGCCGCCCCCAGGATTCCTGGCTGGCGACCTGGAGCCGGGCGGATGCGGCCGTGACCCACCCGGTCGACCCGGTCGACCTGGCGGACGCCCTGGCCGGCCTGCTGCGCACCCGTACGAGGTTCGCCGTCGAGGCCTGAGGCCGGCCCTGGCGCCGCCGCCGCGAGGGGGCCGCTCACGTCCTCGGACGGAGCCGGGCGGGATCGGCGGGTCCGCCGCCGCCCGGCGCCGCCGCGGCCTTCACGGAGCTGCCCTTGGTCCATTCCTCCCAGGACATGTTCCAGTCGCCGAAGCCGTTGTCGAACGCCGTCATCATGTCGCCGCTGCTGTTGACGACCTGCACGATGTCGCCCAGGCGGATCGTGTCGAAGAACCACTTCGCGTTCTCGGTGTTCATGCCGGTGCAGCCGTGGCTGGTGTTGGCGACGCCCTGGGAGCCGACGGACCAGGGGGCCGCGTGCACGTACTCGCCGCTCCAGGTGACCCGGGTGGCCCAGGAGACCTGGAGGTCGTAGAAGTCCGAGGAGCCGATGCTGGCGCTGGTCATCCGGACGGACGGCTCCTTGGCGAGCACGACCTTGATGCCGTTGCGGGTGTCGTAGCCCGGTTTCCCGGTGCTCACCGGGATGGTGCGGAGCACCTTGCCGTTGCGCTTCACGGTGAGCTGGTGGGCCGCGACGTCCGTGATGGCCTCCACCCGGTCGCCGGTCCGGATCTCGAGGGGCTTGGCCGGGCCGCCGTAGAGGGAGCCCTTGATCCGCACGCCGTCGAGGGCGCTGCGGACATCGATCGTGGCGTTCGCCGGCCAGTACTCGCGGGGCCGGTAGTGCAGGGTCTTGGAGTCCACCCAGTGCCAGCGTCCGGCCACGTACGGGTGGGCCTCGACCCTCAGCCCCCGTTCGACGACCGCCCGGGCCTCCGCCCCCTTGACGGGCTTGCTCAGCTCCGCGGTCACCGGCTGGCCGACGCCGTAGGTGCCGCTGTCCGGGCCGAAGGTGACCCGCAGCCGTTTGTCCGCCGCGACGGTGTCGAACCCGATGCTGCGCAGGCCGGGTTCACCGTCCTCGTTCTCCGTGCTGACCCGCACGGTGTAGTGCACGCCGGCCGCCAGCGGTGAGGTGCTGCGCCAGCGGGTGCCGTCCTCGCTGAGCGCGCCCCGCACGAAGCGCCCTGCTGCGTCCGTGGCCGTGACGTCGGTTATTCGGTCGTCGCCCCCCTTCACGGTGACTTCCAAGGGCTTGCTCGGGTCCACCTGGCGGCTCTCGTCGTCCACGTTGAACGCGAGCCGTCCGGTCGCGTCGTAGGGCTTGGCGGAGAGCGGGTGCTCGGTGCTGCAACCGGTCGCCGAGACGGCGAGAGGCGACACCAGAAGGGCGCAACCGAGGACCGTGCGTATGCGAGGTATGTGACTCATAACCACAAAAGTATGAAATGTCAGCCGACTCGGCGCGTCGGACGGCTGCAATCGGGTTGCATCGTGTAATGGACGCGGACCGGCACGCCGTAGCACGAGGCGGGCCCGGACACCATCAGGTGTCCGGGCCCGCCTCGTGCTGCCCGCGTACGGGCGGTGCTCACTGGGTGCGGTTCACGCCGTGGTAGTACTCGAAGACCCAGCCGAACAGTCCGACCAGAATGACCGGCAGGGAGAAGTACAGCAGCCACCAGCCGAAGATGATGCCCAGGAAGGCCAGGGCGCCACCGATGGCCAGGGACAGCGGCTGCCAGCTGTGCGGGCTGAAGAAGCCCAGCTCGCCGGCGTCGTCCGCGACATCCGCCTCCTTGTTGTCCTGAGCCCCGGTGTCCACCCGGCGAGCCGTGAAGGCCAGGTAGTAGCCGATCATGATGCTCAGACCGAAGGCCAGGAAGAGCGCCGTGGTGCCCACCGGCTCCTTGGACCACACGCCGTAGACGATGGCCATGGCCAGGATGAAGACGGCCAGCCAGATGAACATGCGTCCCTGGATCTTCACTTCCCGGCCTCCTTGCCGCCGATGACCTTGTCCTCGCCCACGCCGGTGTTCTCGATCGATTCGAGGGCGGCGATCTCCGGGTGGTGCAGGTCGAATGCCGGGGATTCGGAGCGGATCCGCGGCAGCGTGAGGAAGTTGTGCCGCGGCGGCGGGCACGCGGTCGCCCATTCGAGTGAACGACCGTAACCCCACGGGTCGTCGACCTCGATCTTCTTGCCGTACTTCGCCGTCTTCCAGACGTTGTAGAGGAACGGCAGCATCGACAGGCCCAGGACGAACGAGGCGATCGTCGAGAACGTGTTCAGGGCGGTGAAGCCGTCGGCGGCCAGGTAGTCCGCGTACCGGCGGGGCATGCCCTCGGCGCCCAGCCAGTGCTGGACCAGGAACGTGCCGTGGAAGCCCACGAACAAGGTCCAGAACGTGATCTTGCCGAGCCGCTCGTCGAGCATCTTGCCGGTGAACTTCGGCCACCAGAAGTGGAAGCCGGCGAACATCGCGAAGACGACCGTTCCGAAGACGACGTAGTGGAAGTGCGCCACCACGAAGTACGAGTCGGAGACGTGGAAGTCCATCGGCGGCGAAGCGAGGATGACACCCGTCAGACCACCGAAGAGGAACGTGACCAGGAAGCCCACCGACCAGAGCATCGGCGTCTCGAAGCTGAGACTTCCCTTCCACATGGTGCCGATCCAGTTGAAGAACTTCACACCGGTCGGAACCGCGATCAGGAAGGTCATGAAGGAGAAGAACGGCAGGAGGACGCCACCTGTGACGTACATGTGGTGCGCCCATACCGTGACCGACAGGCCGGCGATCGAGATGGTGGCCGCGATCAGACCGATGTAGCCGAACATCGGCTTCCGGCTGAAGACCGGGATGACCTCACTGACGATGCCGAAGAACGGCAGCGCGATGATGTACACCTCGGGGTGGCCGAAGAACCAGAACAGGTGCTGCCACAACAAGGCACCGCCGTTGGCCGCATCGAATACGTGCGATCCGAATTTCCGGTCGGCCTCCAGCGCCAGCAGCGCGGCAGCCAGCACCGGGAAGGCGAGCAGCACCAGCACACCGGTGAGCAGCACGTTCCAGGTGAAGATCGGCATGCGGAACATCGTCATGCCGGGAGCCCGCATGCAGATGATCGTGGTGATGAAGTTGACCGAGCCCAGGATCGTTCCGAATCCGGAGAAGGCCAGACCCATGATCCACATGTCGGCGCCGATGCCCGGCGACCGGACCGCGTCCGAGAGCGGCGAGTAGGCGAACCAGCCGAAGTCGGCCGCGCCCTGCGGGGTGAGGAAGCCGCCCACCGCGATCAGCGAACCGAACAGGTAGAGCCAGTAGGCGAACATGTTCAGCCGCGGGAACGCCACGTCGGGCGCGCCGATCTGCAGCGGCATGATCCAGTTCGCGAAGCCGGCGAACAGCGGCGTCGCGAACATCAGCAGCATGATCGTGCCGTGCATCGTGAACGCCTGGTTGAACTGCTCGTTCGACGAGATCTGCAGTCCGGGACGGGCGAGCTCGGCGCGCATGAAGAGCGCCATCACTCCGCCGATGAGGAAGAAGGCGAACGATGTGGTCAGGTACAGGGTTCCGATGGTCTTGTGGTCGGTGGTCGTCATCCACTTGACCACGGCCGACCCGGGCTGCTTGCGGCGCAGCGGCACTTCGTCCTCGAACGGTGCCGCCTCGGCTGCACCCTGAGGTTCGTTGAGGATGCTCATGGGTTGTTGGTCTCCGCGTTCTTTGCGGCGTCAGTCTGGGGGATGCCCGCCGGGATGTAGCCGGTCTGCCCCTTCTTGGCGAGGTCCTTGAGGTGCTGCTGGTACCGCTCCGGGGAGACGACCTTGACGTTGAAGAGCATCCGGGAGTGGTCGACGCCGCAGAGCTCGGCGCACTTGCCCATGAAGGTGCCCTCCCTGTTCGGAGTCACCTCGAAGACGTTGGTGTGGCCGGGGATGACGTCCTGCTTCATCAGGAACGGCACCACCCAGAACGAGTGGATGACGTCCCGCGAGGTGAGGACGAACTGGACCTTCTCGCCCTTCGGCAGCCACAGCGTGGGGCCGGGATTGCCGGTCTGCGGGTTCTCTTCACCCGGGGTACCGGTCTCGTGGACGCCCTCGGCACCCTTCGGGAAGCCGTCGGTCCACTTGTCCGGGATCGCGTCGAGCTGCGCGGGAAGCTTGGCCGGGGTGCCGGTCTCACCGTCCACGTTCTCGATGTAGTTGAAGCCCCAGCTCCACTGGTAGCCCACCACGTTGACGACGTGGTCGGGCTTCTTGGAGGTCTTGAGGAGCGCTGTCTCGTCACGCGCGGTGAAGTAGAAGAGCACCGCGACGATGATGATCGGGACCACGGTGTACAGGGCCTCGATCGGCATGTTGTACCGCGTCTGCGCGGGAACCTCGATCTTGGTCCTGCTGCGGCGGTGGAAAACTGCCGCCCAGAGGATCAGGCCCCATACCAGAACACCTGTGGCCAGGGCGGCTGCCCATGAACCCTGCCACAGGGAGAGGATCCGCGGCGCCTCTTCCGTTACCGGGGTGGGCATTCCGAGGCGGGGGAAGTCCTTGTATGTGCAACCGGTGGCGGTCGCAAGGACCAGGCCCGCGGCCAGTGCCTGCGGCAGCTTCCGCCGCATCGGGCGCCGCGACATGGGGGAACCGCCCACGCCCGGCGGGCGGTGGGGGAGGTCGGAGCCGTTGGGACTCACGTAGCGCCTTCCCGAGAGTCTCGCCCGCCGGCCGGCTGCGGCCGTCTCTCTGGTCGGTCGCCGGCCCTGTCGGGCAGGGGTTTGGATGTTTATGCGGACCAAACCCTACTGGACTCGATTTTGGGCTGCGCGGGGAGGGTGCCCAACGCGCCGCCCCCCTCCCCGAAGGGGTGGTCCGGCCCATCCGGGCGTGCCCCTTCGCCCCGTCAGATCCCGGTACGGGACGCCTGTCGGGCGGTTCTCACGACGCGCCGGGCGGAGACGGGCGGCGGGTACGTCGTCCGTCTCCGCACCGTGCGGCGCTAGCGTTCGACCGTGCCCTACTTCGACGCCGCCTCCTCCGCGCCCCTCCATCCGGTTGCCCGTCAGGCCCTGATCGCCTCCCTCGACGAGGGCTGGGCCGACCCCGCGCGTCTGTACCGCGAGGGCAGGCGGGCACGAATGCTGCTCGACGCGGCCCGCGAGGCCGCCGCCGAGGCGGTCGGCTGCGCTCCCGGTGAGCTGTCCTTCACGTCCTCCGGCACCACGGCCGTGCACCGGGGTGCGGCCGGCGCGCTGGCCGGGCGGCGGCGCGCCGGGAGACACCTCGTGGTATCAGCCGTCGAACACTCGTGCGTGCTGCACGCCGCCGACGCGCATGAACGCGACGGCGGCACGGTCTCCCGGGTGACCGTGGACCGCGGGGGCCGGGTCGCCGTGACGGAATTCCGGGAGGCCCTGCGCGCCGACACCGCCCTCGCCTGTCTCCAGTCCGCCAATCACGAGGTGGGCACCACTCAGCCGATCGCCGAGGTGGCGGGGACATGCCGGGAGGCAGGCGTACCGCTGCTGGTGGACGCCGCCCAGACGATGGGCTGGGAACCGGTACCGGGCGACTGGTCCGTCCTGGCCGCGAGCGCCCACAAGTGGGGTGGCCCGGCGGGGGTCGGTCTGCTCGCCGTACGCAGGGGCACCCGGTTCGCTCCCCAGGGGCCGGCCGACGAACGCGAGTCGGGGCGGGCCGCCGGATTCGAGAACATCCCGGCAGTGGTCGCCGCGGTGGCCGGCCTGCGCGCCGCCCGGGCCGAGGCGGACGCCGAGGCGCAGCGGCTGCGGAAGCTGGTGGAGCGGGTCCGCACCCGGGTTACGGAACTGGTGCCCGACGTCGAGGTGGTCGGGGACCCCCGGCACCGGCTGCCGCACGTCGTCACCTTCTCCTGCCTGTACGTCGACGGAGAGGCGCTGCTTCACGAGCTGGACCGGGCCGGTTTCTCCGTGTCGTCGGGGTCCTCGTGCACCTCGAGCACGCTCGAGCCGAGCCACGTCCTGCGGGCCATGGGGGTGTTGTCCGAGGGGAACGTCCGGGTGTCGCTGCCCCGGGGGACGTCCGCGGAGGAGGTGGAGCGGTTTCTCGGTGTGCTGCCCGGCGCGGTCTCCGCGGTCCGTGAGCGGCTGGAGGCGCCGGCGGGTCCCGTCGCCCGGTCCCGGGCGGAGGCCAGTGGCGACGAGCCCGCGCTGACGGTCGATTCGCTGGGCAAGCGGTGCCCGATCCCGGTGATCGAGCTGGCGAAGGCCATCACCGGGGTACCCGTCGGGTCGGTGATCGCGGTGCTGTCGGACGACGAGGCGGCTCGGCTGGACATCCCGGCCTGGTGCTCGATGCGCCGGCAGGAATACGTGGGCGAGCGGGCGGCGGAGCGCGGCGCCGCGTATCTGGTGCGGCGCCGCGCCTGAGCCGGATGCGTCAGGCCAGGAACTCGCGGACCTCGGCGGCGGCGTCCTCGCCGTAGGCCTTGGTGAAGCGGTCCATGAAGTGGCCGCGGCGCAGTTCGTACTCCTGGGTGCCGAGCGTCTCGATGACGAGGGTGGCGAGCATGCAGCCGAGCTGGGCGGCCCGCTCCAGGGAGAGGTTCCAGGAGACGGCGGCGAGGAAGCCGCCGCGGAAGGCGTCGCCGACGCCGGTCGGGTCGACCTTGGCCTCCTCCTCGGGGCAGCCGACCTCGATCGCCGGCTCGCCCGCCCGCTCGACCCGGACACCCCGGGCGCCCAGGGTCGTCACGCGGGTGCCGACGCGGCCCAGGATCTCCTCACCGCTCCAGCCGGTCTTGCTCTCGATCAGCGCGCTCTCGTACTCGTTGGTGAAGAGGTAGGCGGCGCCGTCCACGAGCACGCGGATGTCCTCGCCGCCGAGGCGCGCGAGCTGCTGTGAGGGGTCGGCGGCGAACGGGATGCCGCGGGTCCGGCACTCCTCGGTGTGGCGGATCATCGCCTCCGGGTCGTCCGCACCGATCAGCACCAGGTCCAGCCCGCCCACGCGGTCGGAGACCGGCTGGATCTCGATGTTGCGGGCCTCGCTCATGGCGCCGGTGTAGAAGGAGGCGATCTGGTTGTGGTCGGCGTCGGTGGTGCACACGAAGCGGGCGGTGTGCAGAACCTCGGAGATGCGGACCGAGTCGGTGTCCACGCCGTGCCGGTCGAGCCAGGAGCGGTACTCGGCGAAGTCGGCCCCCGCCGCGCCGACGAGGACGGGGCGCAGGCCCAGCAGTCCCATGCCGAAGCAGATGTTGGGCCCGACGCCGCCGCGGCGGACGTCGAGTGCGTCGACCAGGAAGGAGAGGGAGACCGTGTGCAGCTGGTCCGCCATCAACTGGTCGGCGAAGCGGCCGGGGAAGGTCATCAGATGGTCGGTGGCGATGGAGCCGGTGACAGCGATACGCACGACGACGTTGCTCCTGCTGGTGCGACGGGGGTGAAGGGTCCGGGCAGTAACGCTACCCGCTCGGGGCCCGGTCGCCGACTCGGCAGAACTACCCGATAGTAGACCTATCGCCGCTTCGCAGCGCGTGTTTACCGTTGCCGGGTGAGAGGCCGCGGGTCACGCGGCCCCGCAACGTCGGGAGTCAGCAATGCCGCAGCACGTCGGGACCGCGCGTCCTCCCGCCGACCGGATCGTCGTCACGCTCGTCGACGACGAGGTCGAGAGCCTGCTCCAACTGCGTGGCGACTGCGCCCGGATGGCCCCGCGCTGGACTGCGTCCCACCGGGCCGCCGAGACCCCGGTCCCCCCGTCCCGCATTCACGGCGTCGTCGTGACCCCGGCGGCCGCAAGGCTGCTCGACGCGATGTCCGATTACGGCGACTGAGCGCCCGGAGGGAACCGCTGAGCCGCGTGCTCCGTCTGATCCGCATCCCCCCGCATGGGGGCCGGTGGCCCCGGCCGGGGCGCCGGTTGTCGAGCGGAGCCGAAGGAGCGCAACGGTGAGCAGCGAGAAGGCACCCGAGGGCAAGCCGGAAGAATTGCCGGCCGACAGTCGTGCGGCCATGGACGCGGAACCGCCCAGGCGCAGGCGGTCGTCGCTCGTGGTCGTGTCGGTGGCGGCAGCCGTCCTGGTGGCCGGGGGCGGCGGCGCCTACTGGGCATCGACGAGTTCGCACGACGTGGGCTCGGCCGGCGCCGACGGCGGCCCGCCGCCGCTCCAGCTGGACGGCTACGGGCAGCAGGAGTCGTCGGACGCGCGGGACTCCGGTATCGCGCCGGGCGAGCCCAACCCCGGAGGGCCTGCTTTCCGCGCCACCGGGCCGCTGCCCGAGGGACCGGGGTCGGCGAAGGTGTACCACCCGGCGGCCGAGGTGACCCGCGCCGACGTCGAGCGGCTGGCCGAGGCACTGGACCTGGCCGGAAAGCCCGAACTGACCGGCGGTTCCTGGAAGGTCGGCGGGAAGGACGCCTCGGGACCGGTGCTGACCGTGAACAGCAAGACGCCCGGGATCTGGACGTACACGCGGCACGCCGTCGGCGGCTGCAGCGAGCCGTCCAAGAGCGGGCCGAAGGGTTCGGAGGGCGACGGCGCGCCGTCCCGGTGCCCGGCGCCCGGAGAGATCCGCAGCGAGCCGTCCGACGGGTCGGTGAAACCGGTGTCGGAGCAGGAGGCCGAACGGGTGGCGACTCCGGTTCTCGAGGCCGCCGGCGTCGGTGACGCCGAGGTGGACGCGAGCCGGACCGCGGGCGCGGTGCGGACGGTGAGCGCCGATCCGAAGGTCGACGGCCTGCCCACCTACGGCCTGACAACCGGCCTGCAGGTCGGCGCGGACGGGAACGTGGTCAGCGGCAACGGCCGGCTGGGCGAGCTGCGCGCCGGCCCCGAGTACCCGGTGAACAACGCCGAGGAGACGCTGAAGCGCCTCAACGAGTCCCGCGGCGGTGGCAAGGTCGGTATCGGCGGCTGCGCCTCGGCCATGCCCGATGCGGCCGTGGCCTCGGGGAAGACACCGAAGGCCGACCCCTGCGCGTCGGAGGGCAAGCAGAACGAGCGGGAGCCTGCGAAGGTGCGCAAGGCGACGTTCGGACTGGCGGCGCAGTTCGTCGAGGGCAAGCAGGCGCTCGTGCCGTCCTGGCTGTTCGAGGTGGAACTGCCCGGGGCCACCGGCCCGCAGGCAACCTTCACCGTCACGCACCCCGCGGTGAAGCCGCAGTACATCGCCCGGCCGGACCAGGGCGGCGAGCAGCGGGGCGGGGAGCAGGGGACGAAGCCCGGCGCCGGCATGCCGGACGTCACCTCGTACAGCGCGGAGGGCCGTGAACTCACGGTCGGGTTCTGGGGCGGCGTCTGCGACGACTACCGGATCACCGCCGACGAGTCCGGCGACGCGGTGAAGGTGAAGGTCACGGGCGAGCCGAAGAAGCCGGGCCAGAACTGCATCAAGGTCGCCAAGAAGCTCGAGGAGAAGGTCACCCTGGACAAGCCGCTCGGGGACCGGAAGGTGGTCGACGCGAGGACCGGCAAGGGCATCGGCAAGCGCTGACCAGCGGCATCCTCGTCGACGACGAATGGCGGCGGCCCCCGGGGGCCGCCGCCATCGCGGTCTTCGCGTCCGAGCCCCGGCCGGTGCGCGGGGCGGACGGATCAGCTGAAGGAGTCGCCGCAGGCGCAGGAGCCCGTGGCGTTGGGGTTGTCGATCGTGAAGCCCTGCTTCTCGATGGTGTCGACGAAGTCGATGGAAGCGCCGTGCAGGTAGGGGGCGCTCATCCGGTCGGTGACGACCTTGACTCCGTCGAAGTCCTTGACCACGTCGCCGTCGAGGGAACGCTCGTCGAAGAAGAGCTGGTAGCGCAGGCCGGAGCAACCGCCGGGCTGGACGGCGACGCGCAGGGCGAGGTCGTCGCGACCCTCCTGCTCCAGCAGGCCCTTGACCTTGGCTGCGGCGGCGTCGGACAGGAGGATGCCGTCGCTCGCGGTGGTCTTCTCGTCCTGAACGGACATCTGCTTCTCTCCCGGGTTGGTGCGGACTGCTTGCCGTCGGCCTCAACCGACGGAGCCCCGGATTCATTCCGGGCCTGGCACGTTCTTCCTCAATCATGCTCGCACACCGGCGCAGTGGCGGTCACGGCGCTCGGAGCGCCCCGGATGCCGAGATGCGTCACAACGACACGATGCCCATCGTCAAAGTGACATGAAGCGGCTATCATGGATAGTGTCAATCAGACGAAAAGGCGTCTGCAGAACCCCAGAAAGGGTGCGTGCCGTGACCACCGCCCAGCCTCTCGACGTACAGCCCACGCCGCTCGCGCTCCTCCTGCTCGGCCGCGAGGCCGACCCGAAGAGCGAGCGCGGCGTCGAGTGCCCCGGCGATTTGCCCGCACCCTCCGACCCCGATCTCGTCGAGCGTGCCCGCGCGGCGAAGGAGCAGCTCGGCGACCGGGTCTTCGTGCTCGGCCACCACTACCAGCGCGACGAGGTCATCCAGTTCGCCGACGTCACCGGCGACTCGTTCAAGCTGGCCCGGGAGGCTGCCGCGCGGCCCCAGGCGGAGTTCATCGTCTTCTGCGGCGTGCACTTCATGGCCGAGTCGGCCGACATCCTGACCTCGGACGCCCAGCAGGTCGTCCTGCCCGACCTGGCCGCGGGCTGTTCGATGGCCGACATGGCGACCGCCGAACAGGTCGCCGAGTGCTGGGACGTACTGACCGAGGCGGGGGTCGCCGAGACGACCGTCCCGGTCTCGTACATGAACTCGTCCGCCGACATCAAGGCCTTCACCGGACGGCACGGCGGCACGATCTGCACCTCGTCCAACGCCAAGCGGGCACTGGACTGGGCCTTCGAACAGGGGGCCCCCCGGCAGAACAAGGTGCTGTTCCTGCCCGACCAGCACCTCGGGCGGAACACCGCGGTCCGTGACCTGGGCATGTCGCTCGACGACTGCGTCGTCTACAACCCGCACAAGCCGGGCGGCGGCCTGACCGCGGAGCAGCTGCGGGCCGCGAAGATGATTCTCTGGCGCGGTCACTGCTCCGTGCACGGGCGCTTCTCGCTGGACTCCGTCCGGGACGTGCGCGAGCGGATCCCCGGCGTCAACGTGCTGGTGCACCCGGAGTGCAAGCACGAAGTGGTCTCGGCCGCCGATCAGGTGGGCTCCACCGAGTTCATCATCAAGGCCCTCGACGCCGCCCCCGCCGGTTCCAAGTGGGCCATCGGCACCGAGCTGAACCTGGTGCGCCGGCTGGCCCTGGCCCACCCGGACAAGGAAATCGTCTTCCTCGACCGGACGGTCTGCTTCTGTTCGACGATGAACCGGATCGACCTGCCGCATCTCGTGTGGGCTCTGGAGTCCCTCGCAGCCGGCAGGACCGTGAACCGCATCCAGGTCGACCCCGAGACGGAGAAGTTCGCCAAGCTCGCCCTGGAGCGGATGCTGGCGCTGCCGTAACGGGGTGCGGAGGAAGGTGGCGGGCCCGGCACGGGGGCGGGTCCGCCACCTTCATCAGGTCACGTCAGATCGTGGAGGCGTCGATCACGCAGCGGTACCGGACGTCACCGGCCGCCACCCGCTCGTACGCCTCGTTGATCTCCTCGGCACGGATGAGCTCGATCGTGGCGCCGATACCGTGATCGGCGCAGAAGTCGAGCATCTCCTGCGTCTCCGGGATCCCGCCGATCATGGAACCGGCGAGTGTCTTCCGGCCCGCGATCACCGAGAAGAGGTTGAGCGACACCGGCTCCTCGGGCGCCCCCACGTTCACGAGTGCGCCGTCGACCTTGAGCAGCGACAGGTACGCGCCGAAGTCGAGCGGCGCGGAGACCGTGGAGAGAATCAGGTCGAAGGTGCCGGCCAGGTCCTCGAACGTCTTCGGGTCGCTCGTCGCGTAGTACCGCTCCGCGCCCAGTTCGATCCCCTGCTGCTTCTTGGCCAGGGTCCGGCTGAGAACCGTCACCTCGGCGCCGAGGGCCCGGGCGATCTTGACGCCCATGTGACCGAGGCCGCCCATGCCGACGACGGCGACCTTCTTGCCCGGCCCGGCCCGCCAGTGGCGCAGCGGAGAGTAGGTGGTGATGCCGGCGCACAGCAGTGGTGCGGCGACATCCAGCGCCAAGGCGTCCGGGATGCGCACCACGTAGTTCTCGTCGACCACGATGTGGGTCGAGTAGCCGCCGTACGTGGGCTCGCCGTTCCGGTCGAGGGCGTTGTACGTGCCGGTCATGCCTTCGACGCAGTACTGCTCGAGGCCCTGCTTGCAGTACTCGCAGGTGCGGCAGGAGTCGACGAAACAGCCGACGCCCACCCGGTCGCCGAGCGCGTGGCGGGTCACACCGGACCCCGTCTCGACCACGACACCGGCGATCTCGTGTCCGGGCACCATCGGATAGATGCCCTCACCCCAGCCGTCCTGGGCCTGGTGGATGTCCGAGTGGCAGATTCCGGAGTACTTGATCTCGATGAGGATGTCGTGCTCGCCCACCTCGCGCCGGGGGACGGTGGTCCGCTCCAGCGGGGCCTTGGCCGAGGGGGCGGCATAAGCGGCAACGGCAGACAGCGCGGTCATGTGGGTGTCCTCCTGGAAGACGTGGTGCGTGCCCGGCGGTGCGATGTGCCGGGCACGCAGCCTCGCCTGCCCGAGACGACGCGCTTTACCCCACTCGTCCGCGGCCGCGGCGTGCGCGGACGGTGCCGGGATCGTGAGTCAGCCGGGGATGAGCCCGTTGTCGCTGAGCATCTCGCGGACTTCCTCGATGGTGGCGTCCGGCGTGGGCAGGATCAGCTCGGACGGCTCCAGCGCGTCGGCGGGCAGCGGCTCGCCCAGCCGCCGCACGGCCTCCAGCAGGGCGGAGAAGGTGCGCCGGAAGCCGGCTTCGTCGCCGCTCTCGATCTCGGCCAGCAGTTCGTCGTCCAGCTTGTTGAGCTCGGCGAGGTGGCTGTCCGCCAGCCTCACCTGCCCCTCCCCCATGATCCGAACGATCATGACGACCTCCTTGGGTGATCTCCGGTGGATCGCAGCCGTGCCGCCGACGGAGGCCTACTGCTTGTCGAACCTGCCCTGCCCCTGCCCGGTGCCCTGCTGCGGGTCCGCCTGTCCGCCCTCGATCTGCTGCTGGGCGTTGCCGGACCCGCCGGTCAGCTCCGCCTTCATCCGCTGGAGCTCCAGCTCGACGTCGTTGCCGCCGGAGAGACGCTCCAGTTCGGCGGTGAGGTCGTCCTTGGCCGTGCCGCTCTGGTCGTCGAGGGCACCCGAGGCGAGCAGCTCGTCGATGGCGCCGGACCGCGCCTGGAGCTGAGCCGTCTTGTCCTCGGCACGCTGGATCGCCATGCCGACGTCACCCATCTCCTCGGAGATCCCGGAGAAGGCCTCGCCGATCTGGGTCTGGGCCTGGGCCGCCGTGTAGGTGGCCTTGATGGTCTCCTTGCGGGTGCGGAAGGCGTCGACCTTGGCCTGCAACCGCTGGGCGGCCAGGGTCAGCTTCTCCTCCTCGCCCTGCAGGGTCTGGTGCTGCGTCTCCAGGTCGGTGACCTGCTGCTGCAACGCCGCCTTTCGGGACAGCGCCTCGCGCGCCAGGTCCTCGCGGCCCAGCGCCAGCGCCTTGCGGCCCTGCTCCTCCAGCTTCGTGGACTGCCCCTGCAGCTGGCCGAGCTGGAGCTCCAGCCGCTTGCGGGAGGTCGCCACGTCGGCGACTCCCCGGCGGACCTTCTGCAGCAGCTCCAGCTGTTTCTGGTACGAGTAGTCGAGCGTCTCGCGCGGGTCCTCGGCCCGGTCAAGGGCCTTGTTGGCCTTCGCGCGGAAGATCATCCCCATACGCTTCATGACACCGCTCATGGGCCTCGCGCGCCCCCTTCTCCGGGCTCGGAACTCCAGCAACTCCTGGCTCCCAGACTACGGGGCCGGGTTCCATTACCGCACTGTTCCGGCCCTGATCGGCTCCTCCTGAAGGACGATCGCGTGCCGCGCCCCTCCGGCGCGAGGAGTAGCCGCCCGCCGACCGCGCCACCGGCGTCCGTATGACCGTTGCGCCCCGGTACGCGGCCGCCGTTGCGGGATCGTTCCCCTCGGGTCTGGGTCCGGACCCGTCGACCACGTACCCTTGGTGCTTGTGTTCCGAAGCCGTTCGAAGGATGAGCGGGCCGGGTCGCCCGGGAGCAAGCGCTCCGCGGTGACCCCGAGCCCGCCCCAGCAGCCCCGCGACCCGCAGGCCCCCAAGGGCCGCCCGACGCCCAAGCGCGCCATGGCCCAGTCCCAGCGCCGCAGCCTGGCGTCGACACCCACCAACCGCAAGGACGCCTCGAAACGCCAGCGCGAGGCGCGGCGCGCCGACCTGGCCCGGCAGCGGGAGGCCCTCGCCAGCGGCGACGAGCGTTACCTGCCGGCACGCGACAAGGGTCCCGTGCGCCGCTTCGCCCGCGACTACGTGGACTCCCGGTTCTGCGTGGCCGAGTTCTTCCTGCCGCTCGCGGTGCTCATCCTGGTGCTCAGCGTGCTGCCGCAGCCCGAGATCAAGACGATCTCGCTGCTGCTGTGGCTGGCCGTGATCGTGCTGATCGTTCTGGACTCCATCGGCACCGGCTTCCGGCTGCGCAAGGAGCTGCAGAGCCGGTTCCCGAACGAGAACCGCCGCGGCGCCGTTGCCTACGGCCTCATGCGCACCCTGCAGATGCGCCGGCTGCGTCTGCCGAAGCCGCAGGTCAAGCGCGGGGAGAAGCCCTGAGCACGACCGTTGCCGGCCTCCGGGACACGGTGCCCGCCCCGTCCCGCGCGGAGGGGACGCGGCACGACGTCCGCCGGGAACTGGTCGCGCGACAGCTCTCCGAGCAGATGGCCGCCCGCTTCACCGGCGGGCGGCAGCTGCGGGTCCTGGACGTGGGGGCCGCGCGCGGCTCCCAGGCCCTGCGGCTGGCTCGCGCGGGTCACAAGGTGACCGGCGTCGAATCCGACTCCGCTCTGCTGTCGGCGGCTCGTTCCGCGCTTGCGGCCGAGCCCGAGGACATACGGCGCCGGGTGCGCCTGCTGGAGGAGGACGGCCGGGAGACCGGCGCGCACTTCCTTCCCGGGACGTTCGACGTGGTGCTGTGCCACGACGCGCTGATGCACGTGGCCGAGCCCGACCCGTTGCTCGCCGGGCTCGCCCGGGTGCTGGCCACCGGCGGGCTGCTGTCGATACTGATCCGCAACGCGGACGCCCGGGCGATGGGCCCCGCAGCGGCCGGCGACTGGACGGCCGCCCTCGCTGCCCTCGGCCCACCGGAGGCGGCCGAAGCGCCGGAAACCCCCGAGCTACAGGGCGGTGCCGGACCGCGCGGCCGTCCGCTGCGCGCCGACCGTCCCGCCACGCTCCGGACGACGCTCTCCGGCATCGGCGCCCCGCTGCACGCCTGGTACGGGGTCGGGCTCTTCACGGAAGTCACCGGGAAGGCAGTTCCGCCCGTCGCCGGGGCGGAGTTCGAACGCATCATGGCCGCCGAGGAACGGGCCGGGCGCGCGGACCCGTACCGTGCCGTCGCTCCGCTGCTGCACCTGTGCGGGGTCCGCGACTGAGTCCGCCCGCGCTGCCGCACACCGAAGGGGCTCACCGGGCCGCCGGCCCGGTGAGCCCCTTGCTGCGTCCGCTCAGCCCTCGGCGGCGCTGAGGCTCATCGGACCGTAGATCTTCGAGCCGTCCTCGAAGAGGACGACCTGCTCGGTGCCGCCCTCGAGGAGCTCCTTCCAGACCTCGCCGAGCCAGGTCTCGGCGTCCCCCTGCGTGCCGAACTCCTCGGGCTCCACCGCGGGAACGGTCTCCGTCCCGTCGGCCTTCTCGAACCTCCACGTCCACGCCATGTGCGCCTCCCGGTCCCGCTGACGTTGTGCCTGCCTGTCCGCAGGGTAACGGGCCCGTTCGGTCCTGTGACCGTGCGGCCCCGCGCGCTCGTCGCGGGGCGGCGCGAGACGATCAGGGTGTGGAACTGACACTGCTCGGCACCGGGGCCCCCGGTGGACTGCCCCGGCCGGACTGCCCGTGCGCCTCCTGCGCGACCGCGATCGGGGAGGACGCCCGTGCCTCGACGTCGCTGCTCGTCGACGGTGCCCTGCTGCTGGACCTCACTCCCGGCATCGCCTTCGCAGCGGCGCGCGCCGGGCACTCGCTCTCCGGAGTCCGCCAGGTGCTGCTTTCCCATCCGCAGAACGGCCCCGCCCTGGAAGTTCCGGCAGGACTGCCTGCGCCCGGCCGGGTACCGGACGGCCGTGAGCTGGCCCTGATCAGCGGGCACCGGGTCCGCTCGGTCCCCGTCGACGCACCCGGTTCGGGCTACGAGGTGACCGCCCCCGACGCCGGGCACACCGGTGTTCCCCGGCCCTCCGGTGTTCCGCTGCGGCTGCTGTACCTGCCGCCGGACTGCTCGCCGGCCGGGCCGGTGGAGGGGGCGAACGGGGCGGCCTCGGGGCCGTACGCCATGGTGCTGCTCGACGTGCTGGGACGGCCGGACGCGCTGGCGAAGCTGCGCGCCACCGGGGCGGTCACCGCCACCACGGACGTGATCGCCGTCCACATCGACCACACCATCCCCCAAGGGCCGGAGCTGCAAAGGCAGTTGGCGGCCGCCGGGGCGCGGGCGGTGCCGGACGGCGAGACGCTGCACGTCGGCGAGTACCACGCCATTCCCGAACCGCCCCGCAGGACCCTGGTGCTCGGCGGCGCCCGCTCCGGCAAGTCGGTGGAGGCCGAACGCCGGCTGTCGGCATTCCCCGGCGTCGTCTACGTCGCCACCAGCGGGACCCGGGAGGGCGATCCCGAGTGGGCCGCCCGGATCGGCACGCACCGCGAGCGGCGCCCGTCGTCCTGGAAGACGGTGGAGACCTGCGACCTGGTTCCGCTGCTCGCGGCGGACGGGCCCCCGCTGCTCGTCGACTGCCTGGCGCTCTGGCTCACCGACGCGATGGACGCCGTGGACGCCTGGGACGACCACGCGTGGACCCGGGGTGGTGAACGGGCCCTGCGGGAGCGGGTGGACGCGCTGGCCTCGGCGTTCCGGGAGACCCGTCGGACGGTGGTGGCCGTGTCCAACGAGGTGGGTTCGGGCGTGGTGCCGGCGACCGCCTCGGGACGCCGTTTCCGGGACGAGTTGGGCCGGCTGAACACCCGGGTGGCGGACGAGTGCGAGCAGGTGCTGCTGGTGACGGCCGGCCAGGCGCTGCGACTGCGGGGCTGAGCACAGCCACCCGGCGGACGGGCCGGCCGCGCAGCCGTGCAGGGTGTCGTGGCATCCGTCGGCCGAGCAGCTCACCGCCGCCGGGACACGCCGGCTCCCCGACAGGTCGCACGGAACCCGAGGGGATGGGTGTGCAGCCGAGCCGGAGGGTAGGGTTCGGCGGATGAGCGGGCTGAATCTTGACGACTTCTCCGATCTGATCGAGCGTCCGGACGCCGGTGTGCGCCGGGACGCCGAGGAGCGACGGGAGCGCATGGCGTTGAAGCCCGGCGCCCTCGGGCGCCTCGACGACCTGGGCGAGTGGCTGGCGGGCGCTCAGGGAGCGGTCCCCGTCAGGCCCGTCGAGCAGCCCCGGGTCGTACTGTTCGCCGGCGACCACGGCGTCGCCGGACTCGGCGTCTCGGCCAGGCCGGCGGGCGGCACCCGGGACCTGGTGCGCGAGGTGCTGGAGGGCCGGAGCCCGGTGGCGGTGCTGGCCCGCCGCTTCGACGTCGCCCTGCGCATCGTCGACCTGTCCGTGGACTGCGACCCGGGCGAGCTGCCCGCGGAGCTCGTGCGCCACCGGGTGCGGCGCGGCTCGGGGCGGATCGACATCGAGGACGCGATGGCCCCCGAGGAGGCCGAGCAGGCGTTCCGCGCCGGCATGGCCGTGGCGGACGAGGAGGCCGACGCCGGGACCGATCTGGTCGTCCTCGGCGACCTCAGTGTCGGCGGCACCACCGCCGCGGGCGCCCTCGTGGCCGGGCTGTGCGGTGTCGACGCCTCCCAGGTGACCGGCCGCGGCGGCGAGGAGATCGACGACCTGGCGTGGATGCGCAAGTGCGCGGCCATCCGGGACGCCCTGCGGCGGGCCCGACCCGTGCTCGGCGACCAGCTGGAACTGCTGGCCACCGCCGGGGGCCCGGATCTGGCGGGCATCACCGGCTTCCTGCTGCAGTGCGCCGTGCGCCGCACCCCGGTGATCCTCGACGGCGTGGTCTCCGCGGCGTGCGCCCTGGTGGCGCAGCGGATCGCCTTCCGGGCACCGGACTGGTGGCTGGCCGGTCAGGCCAGCGGGGAGCCCGCTCAGGCCAAGGCATTCGACCGCCTGTCGCTCGAACCGCTGCTGGACCACTCGGTCCGGGCCGGTGAGGGCACCGGTGCGCTGCTGGCACTGCCGCTGGTGCGGGCCGCGGCGGCGCTGTCGGCCGAACTGCCGGTGCGCGACTGAGGGTCGCGCCGGCCCGCCGCCCCACGGCCGATGTGCTTGTGCCGCCCCGCGGCGAAGCATCGGGGTGCGCCGGTGACGACCGCCCTCGTCCGGGCGCGGGAGCCGCGGGATAGCCTCCGGCGATGACCGACACGACGCACGGCCCCTCCCCCGCTGCGAAGCCGTCCCCCGGCGACGCCCTGCGCTTCGCCTTCGGCATGCTGACCGTCCTCCCGGTCCGGGTGACCCGCTGGGACCGGGCGGCGGCCCGCGGCGGGATGCTCTGCGCCCCGCTGGCCGGCGCCGTGACGGGGCTGTGTGCGGCGGTGCTCGGCATCGCCGTCGTGCTGCTCGGCGGCGGCCCGATGCTCGCCGCGGTCGCCGCGGTCGCCGCGCTCGCTGTCCTGTCCCGGGGACTCCACCTCGACGGGCTCGCCGACACCGCGGACGGTCTCGGCAGCGGCCGGCCGGCGGCGGACGCCCTGCAGATCATGAAGCGATCCGACATCGGCCCGTTCGGCGTCGTCACCCTGCTGCTGGTTCTCCTGGCTCAAGTGGCCGCGCTGACCGCGATGTTCGGCAGCGGACCCGCCGCGGGCGCCCTGGGCGCGCTGCTGTCCGGGGTGACGGCCCGGAGCGCCCTGACGGTTGCCTGCCGGACCGGGGTCCGCAGCGCCCGGCCCGACGGCCTGGGCGCCGCCGTGGCGGGTGCCGTGTCCTCACACGCCGCCGTGGCGACGGCGGTTCTCACCGTCGCGGGCAGCGCAGCGCTCGGCGCGGCTGCGGGCCCCGGCGCCGCGTTGCACGGGGCGCTCGCGGCCACGGCCGGGCTGGGGGCGGCGGAACTGCTGCTGCGGCGCTGCCGGTTGCGGCTCGGTGGGGTGAACGGCGACGTCTTCGGCGCTCTGGCGGAGACCGCGGGGACAGCCGTCCTGGTCGTCCTGGCGGTGGGCTGACCCGGCGTTCACCCGCGTCCGGACGTCCTGTTTCGGGGCCTGTTCGGAGACCGAGCGATACCTCACGCATCCGGCGGAATACGATGCTGCCAGCGCCCGGCGCCGTGCGCGACCGTATGGCCCGGTGGGCGGGCCTGTTCGGCTGGCCCGAGCGGCGGCCGGCCCACCGACTGGCCGAGGAAGCGATCGGAAGAGGAACACCGACACTGTGACTGCACTGACTCTGAGCACCTCCTCCGCGGACGCGCTGCGCGCGGACGCCATCGTCGTCGGCGTGGCCAAGGCGGCCAAGGGGAGCCCGGCACTCGTCGTCGCCCCCGGCGCCGAGTCCGTGAACCGCGCTTTCGACGGGAAGCTCGCCGACATCCTGGAGACTCTGGGTGCCACCGGCGGCGAGGGCGAGATCCTCCGGCTGCCTGCCCCGTCGGGCTTCAAGTCCCCGGCCGTGCTGGCCGTGGGACTCGGGGATGCCCCCACGAAGGGCGAGCGGTTCGACACCGAGGCTCTGCGCCGTGCGGCGGGCTCCGCGGCCCGCGCGCTGGCGGGCGCCAAGAACGGCGGCTTCGCGCTGCCCGTCGAGGACGCGGACGACGCGGCGGCGGTCGCCGAGGGCGCGTTGCTGGGCGCCTACGCCTTCACCGCATACCGCAGCAAGGGCAAGGACGCGAAGAAGAACGACAAGAACACCCCGCTCGCCGAGGTGACGCTGCTCGGCGGCAAGGCCCGCGACAAGGCGTTCAAGGCCGCGGCCGACCGCGCCACTGCGGTCTCCGAGGAGGTCAACCGCGCCCGCGACCTGATCAACACCCCGCCGAACGACCTGACGCCGGCGACCTTCGCGGAGGCCGTGCAGGCGGCGGCGAAGGAGCACGGCCTCAAGGTCGAGGTGCTGGACGAGAAGGCACTGATCAAGGGCGGCTACGGCGGCATCATGGGCGTCGGCCAGGGCTCGCACAACCCGCCGCGGCTGGTGAAGCTCTCCTACACGCACGGCAAGGCCAAGAAGCACCTGGCCCTCGTCGGCAAGGGCATCACCTACGACTCGGGCGGCATCTCCCTCAAGCCGGCCGGTCACAACGAGACGATGAAGTGCGACATGAGCGGCGCGGCCGCGGTGTTCTCCTCGGTCGTGGCGGCTGCGCGCCTGGGCCTGAAGGTCAACGTGACCGGCTGGCTGGCGCTGGCGGAGAACATGCCGTCCGGCTCGGCGGTGCGTCCCGGCGACGTGCTGAGCATGTACAGCGGCAAGACGGTCGAGGTGCTGAACACCGACGCCGAGGGCCGGCTGGTGCTCGCCGACGCCATCACCCGGGCCTGTGAGGAGAAGCCGGACGCGCTCGTCGACGTGGCGACCCTGACCGGTGCCATGGTGGTCGCGCTCGGCAACCGCACCTTCGGCGTCATGTCGAACGACGATGCCTTCCGCACGTCGCTCCACGAGATCGCCGGAGAGGCCGGCGAGCAGTCGTGGCCGATGCCGCTGCCCGCCGAGCTGCGCAAGGGGCTGGACTCCCCGACCGCGGACCTCGCGAACATCGGTGAGCGGATGGGCGGCGGCCTGGCGGCCGGCGTCTTCCTGAAGGAGTTCGTGTCCGAGGGCACGAAGTGGGCCCACCTGGACATCGCGGGCCCGGCCTTCCACGAGGGCACGCCGTACGGATACATCCCCAAGGGCGGCACCGGTTCCGCCGTGCGCACCCTGGTCCGGCTCGCCGAGCGGACCGCGGACGGCGACCTCGGCTGAGTCGTGTGACACATCTGCCGGTCCCGGGGCGAGGTGTCCCGGGACCGGCATTGGCGCGTTCTGGACGGTTCGGAGTTCGCCCTCGACGAAATCGGCCCGGTCTACGAACGAGTAACCCGGGGTATGCGGCTCCGAGGGAGGACGGAGCCCGGCCCGGCGTCCCGCCCTCCGCGAACAAGTGCGAAGATGTTGTCTCGGCAGGACACGGCCACCGGCTCGCACAAACCGAACGAGCCGGACCAAAGAGCCGAACTTGACAGCGGCCGAACACCAGCCGCCCGGTCCGACGGCGACCGGCTCCGGCGCACCCATGCATGGAGGACGTGACGTGGCGAACGACGCCAGCACCGTTTTCGACCTAGTGATCCTCGGAGGCGGCAGCGGCGGTTACGCAGCCGCCCTGCGCGGGGCGCAGCTGGGCCTGGACGTCGCACTGATCGAGAAGGACAAGCTGGGCGGGACCTGCCTGCACCGCGGATGCATCCCCACGAAGGCTCTGCTCCACGCCGGTGAGCTTGCCGACCAGGCGCGCGAGGGCGCCGAGTTCGGCGTGAAGACCACGCTCGAGGGCATCGACATGGCCGGCGTCCACAAGTACAAGGACGGCGTGGTCTCCGGCCTGTACAAGGGTCTTCAGGGCCTGGTCGCCAGCCGCAAGATCACCTACGTGACCGGCGAGGGCCGGCTGTCCTCGGCGACCTCGGTCGACGTGGACGGCCAGCGCTACGAGGGCCGTCACATCCTGCTGGCGACCGGCTCCGTGCCGAAGTCGCTGCCGGGCCTGGAGATCGACGGCGACCGCGTCATCTCCTCCGACCACGCACTGGTCCTGGACCGCGTCCCGAAGTCGGCCGTCGTGCTCGGCGGCGGCGTCATCGGCGTCGAGTTCGCCTCCGCCTGGAAGTCCTTCGGCACCGACGTCACCATCGTCGAGGCCCTTCCGCACCTGGTCCCGGCCGAGGACGAGGGCAGCTCCAAGCTGCTGGAGCGCGCCTTCCGCAAGCGCGGCATCAACTTCTCACTGGGCTCGCGCTTCTCCGGCGTCGAGTACACGGACAACGGTGTGAAGGTCTCGCTGGAGAACGGCAAGACCTTCGAGGCGGAGCTGCTGCTCGTCGCCGTGGGCCGCGGCCCGGTCTCGCAGGGCCTGGGCTACGAGGAGGCCGGGGTCGCCATGGACCGCGGTTTCGTGCTGGTCGACGAGTACATGCAGACCAACGTGCCGACCATCTCCGCCGTGGGCGACCTGGTCCCCACCCTCCAGCTCGCCCACGTCGGCTTCGCCGAGGGCATGCTGGTGGCGGAGCGTCTGGCCGGCCAGAAGACCGTGCCGATCGACTACGACGGTGTGCCGCGGGTCACTTACTGCCACCCGGAGGTCGCCTCCGTCGGCATCACCGAGGCCAAGGCGAAGGAACTGTACGGCTCCGACAAGGTCGTCACCCTCAAGTACAACCTGGCCGGCAACGGCAGGAGCAAGATTCTGAAGACCGCGGGCGAGATCAAGCTCGTCCAGGTGCGCGACGGTGCCGTGGTCGGCGTCCACATGGTCGGTGACCGTATGGGCGAGCAGGTCGGCGAGGCGCAGCTGATCTACAACTGGGAGGCTCTGCCGGCGGAGGTCGCGCAGCTCGTCCACGCCCACCCGACGCAGAACGAGGCGCTGGGCGAGGCCCACCTGGCGCTGGCCGGCAAGCCGCTGCACTCGCACGACTGAGTCCGGGCGCGACCACATCCGCACAGATCGTTAAGGAGCAACCGAAACCATGGCGGTTTCCGTAACCCTGCCGGCGCTCGGCGAGAGCGTGTCCGAGGGCACCGTCACCCGCTGGCTCAAGGCCGAGGGTGAACGAGTCGAGGCCGACGAGCCGCTGCTCGAGGTCTCGACCGACAAGGTCGACACCGAGATCCCGGCCCCGGCGGCCGGCGTCCTCTCCTCCATCAAGGTGGCCGAGGACGAGACCGTGGAGGTCGGCGCCGAGCTGGCCGTCATCGACGACGGTTCGGGGGCGGCGGCCGAGGCTGCGGCGCCCGAGGCCGAGGCCGCTCCGGCGGCCGAGGGGGCCACGTCGACGCCCGAGCCCGCCGCGGAGCCGGAGCAGGCTCCGGCTGCCGAGGAGGAGGCCGCTCCGGCGCCCGCCGCCGGAGCGGGCGACGGCACGCCGGTCGTGCTGCCCGCGCTCGGCGAGTCCGTGACCGAGGGCACCGTCACCCGCTGGCTCAAGGCCGTCGGTGACTCCGTGGACGTCGACGAGCCGCTGCTCGAGGTCTCGACCGACAAGGTCGACACCGAGATCCCGTCGCCGTCGGCGGGCACGCTGCTCGAGATCCTGGTCGGCGAGGACGAGACGGCCGAGGTCGGCTCGAAGCTCGCCGTGATCGGTGAGGCGGGCGCCGCCCCGGCGGCCCCGAAGGAGGAGGCACCGGCTCCGAAGGAGGAGGCACCTGCCGCTCCGAAGCAGGAAGCACCCGCCCCGGCCGCCGAGCAGCCTGCTCCGGCCCCCGCCCCGAAGCAGGAGGCACCGGCTCCGGCCGCCGCCCCCGCGGCCGAGAAGCCCAAGCCGGCCCCCGCCCCGGCCGCCCCCGCTCCGGCTCCGGCCACCGGCGGGGAGGGTGACGGCGCGTACGTCACCCCGCTGGTGCGCAAGCTGGCCTCGGAGCACGGCGTCAACCTGGCGACGGTCAAGGGCACCGGTGTCGGTGGCCGGATCCGCAAGCAGGACGTCGTCGCTGCTGCCGAGGCCGCCCAGGCCCCGGCGCCGGCCGCCGAGCCCGCTGCCGCCGCCCCGAAGGCCGCAGCCGCCGAGCCGTCCCCGCTGCGCGGTCAGACGGTCAAGATGACCCGCATGCGCAAGGTCATCGGCGACAACATGATGAAGGCGCTGCACGGTCAGGCCCAGCTCACCAGTGTGGTCGAGGTGGACGTCACCAAGATCATGCGGATGCGGGGGAAGGCCAAGGAGTCCTTCCTGCAGCGCGAGGGCGTCAAGCTGTCGCCGATGCCGTTCTTCGTCAAGGCCGCTGCCCAGGCGCTGAAGGCCCACCCGGTCGTCAACGCCCGGATCAACGACGACGAGGGCACCATCACCTACTTCGACTCCGAGAACATCGGGATCGCGGTGGACTCCGAGAAGGGCCTGATGACCCCGGTCCTCAAGGGCGCCGGTGACCTCAACCTCGCCGGTATCGCCAAGAAGACCGGTGAGCTGGCCGGCAAGGTCCGCTCCAACAAGATCAGCCCGGACGAGATGTCCGGTGCCACCTTCACGATCAGCAACACCGGTTCGCGCGGTGCGCTGTTCGACACGGTGATCGTGCCTCCGAACCAGGCGGCCATCCTGGGCATCGGTGCGACCGTCAAGCGTCCGGTGGTCATCACCCACCCGGAGCTGGGCGAGACCATCGCGGTCCGTGACATGACCTACCTGTCGCTCTCCTACGACCACCGTCTGGTGGACGGCGCCGACGCGGCCCGCTACCTGACGGCCGTCAAGGAGATCCTGGAGGCAGGCGAGTTCGAGACCGAGCTCGGCCTCTGAGACAGCTCGTCACGCAGACGGCCCGTGCCCCGACCGGATCGCTCCGGCCGGGGCACGGGCCGTTTCCGGCGCACGCCGGGCCGCGCCGCTCCACGGCGTTCGGGGCCGCCCGGCGTGCGGGGCGGCCCCGAACGCCTGATGCTGGTCCCGTGATGATGGATGAGACCGAGTTCTGGGAGATCGTCGACAGCACCCGCGAGGCCGCCGGAGACGACCCGGAGGAGCACGCCGACGTGCTCTTCGAGCGGCTGCTCGGATTCGACCCCGACTACGTCCGGGACTTCGCCCGTCATTTCGAGGTGCGCTACAACCGCACCTACCACTGGGACCTCTGGGGCGCCGCCTGGGTGCTCCTCCGGGGTGCGAGCGACGACGCGTTCGACAGCTTCCGCTGCTGGCTGATCGGCCAGGGGCGGAAGGTCTACGAGGGCGCCGTGCACGACCCCGACGCCCTGGCCGATCTGCTCGACGACTTCGACGAGGAGATCGACGGGGACGCGGAGGACCTCGGCTACGCGGCCGACGACGCCTACGAGCAGCTCACCGGCGGCCCGCTTCCCGACCTCGGCATGCCCGACCCGCCGCCCGAGCCGGAGGGCGAGCCACTGGACCTCGAGGACGACACGGCGCTGGCGAAGCGCTTCCCCCGGCTGTGGGAGCGGTTCAGGGATTAGGAGGCGCCGGGGAAGCCCGCCTTCGCCACGGCAGCCCGGTGGCCGGGGTGCCGGTGTCCGCCGCGAGCGCTCGCCCCATCAGGACGTCGTCCACGTACTCCCCGTCGAGCAGGAACTCCCCCGGCAGCACGCCCTCGACGGCGAAGCCGCAGGCGGCGTACAGCCGTTGCGCCGGGGCGTTGTGCCCGAGCACGCGCAGCGTGATCCGTACGGCGCCCTGCCGGCGCGACTCCTCGCACGCGGCCTCGACGAGCGCCCGGCCGACCCCCTGTCCGCGCGCCGCGACGTCCACGGCGAGCCCCTGGATCTGCCGCACGTGGGCGTTCGAGGGCAGCGAGGACGCCGGGACGATCCTGATGTAACCCACGGGGCCCTCGTCCGCGGACTCGGCGACGAGGACGTGCTCCGGCAGGTGCAGGCCGTCGAAGAAATCGTCCCCGGATCCCGTCGGCTCCGGGGTCACCGCGTGCAGGGAACTCCAGGTCCGGCGGTCGAGCACGGCGAGGGCGGCGCCGTCGGCGTGCACGGCCGGGCGGATGGTCAGGGAGGAGGAGTGCGGTGGCGGCGCGGACGACGGCATGCCGGACACTCTGTCATTCCGGAGGGCGGCGCGGTTTCCGGTGTCCGGGCTGACTGAACCACCCGGTGAGCGGCCCATGAACCCCGGACGTGCGGGCAGGATGGCCGTATGCGTATCGCGGTCACCGGTTCCTCCGGTCTCATCGGCTCTGCCCTCGTCCGCTCCCTGCTCCGGGACCGGCACGAAGTCGTCCGTCTGGTGCGGCGTCCGTCCCGGGCCGAGGACGAGGTGGAGTGGGACCCGAAGCGGCAGTACGTCGACGCGGCGGGGCTGGCGGGCTGTGACGCCGTCGTCCACCTGGCCGGGGCGGGCGTGGGTGACCACCGCTGGACCGAGGCGTACAAGAAGGAGATCCGCGACAGCCGGGTGCTCGGCACGGCCGCCGTCGCGGAGGCGGTCGCCTCGCTCGGCACCCCGCCGCGGGTGCTGCTGTGCGGGAGCGCCATCGGCTACTACGGGGACACCGGGGAGCGCGCGATCGACGAGAGTGCGCCCCCCGGTGACGGGTTCCTGGCCGACGTCTGCCAGGAGTGGGAGGCGGCGGCCGCGCCCGCCGTGGAGGCCGGCATCCGGACCGTCCACGCCCGCACCGGGCTGGTCGTCTCCCAAAAGGGAGGCGCCTGGGGCCGCCTCTTCCCCGTTTTCAAGCTCGGGCTCGGCGGACGGCTCGGCAGCGGGCGCCAGTACTGGAGCTTCATCTCGCTGGCCGACCAGGTCGCCGCCCTCCGGCACATCCTCGTCACGGAGGAACTCACCGGCCCGGTGAACCTCACCGCCCCCGAACCCGTGACCAACCGCGAGGTGACGGCGGTGATGGGCAAGGTGCTGCACCGCCCGACCCTGATGACCGTGCCGCCGCCCGCCCTGCGCGTCGCCCTCGGCGAATTCGCGCAGGACGCGCTCAGCAGTCAGCGGGTGATCCCGCGCAAGCTCCTGGATTCCGGCTTCGCCTTCGAGCACCCGACGGTCGAGGACGCGGTGCGCGCGGCCCTGCGACCCTGATCCGCGACGCCACCCCGGTGACGCCCCGGACCGGCTCTGCCCCGACCCGACCGTCGTGCGACCGTTGTGCGCCCGTGCCCGGTCGATGCGCGACTGCATGAGTCGGAATTCGCGCCTAGGATCATCCGAACTCGGGCATTCCGTCGGCCTGTTGAGGGCATGAACGGGGCATCGACAACGAGGCGTCTCCGGCCGGCACGTTCCGGACGCGGGGTCGCCCGGCGCGTGGACACGACCTCGGGGAGGGCACGTGCGCGGATCACGCAGTACGGAGCGGGCGGACGTCATCGTCGTGGGGGCCGGACCGGCCGGGCTGTCGGCAGCCCTCGGTCTGGTGGAGGCAGGGATGTCCGTCATCGTCCTGGAGGCCGCCGGGCGGCCCGGCGGGAGAATGACGACCGACCACGTCGACGGCTTCCGGCTCGACCGCACCGGACTGCTGCTGACCACGCCGCCGCCCGGGAGCAGCCGCACCCCGGGAGTCGACGGCCTGCCGCTCGCGCCGCTCTCGGCAGGTGTCCTGGTGCGCAGCGGCGAGCGCAGCCTGCGCCTCGGGGAGCCGCGGAGCACGCGGCGGGTCAGGGACGCGGCGCGCGTCCTCGCCGTGTCCGGCGGCCGTCCCCCGTCGTCGGCGCCCGGGGCGTGCCGCACGCCGCTGACCGGTTCCGGCTCACGCGTGCTGATCACCGAAGCGTTCGACCAGGCACGGCTGTCGGCGTTTCTGCGCCGGATCGCGGCGACCCCCGCCGACCGGCTCCGCACCCGCCCGGAAACCGCGGCGGCGGAGGCGCTCGGGAACCGGGGACTGCCGGCCCGGACCGTCGAAACCTTCCTGCGCCCGTTGCTGTCGGCGCTGCTGTGCGATCCCGGCCTCGTCACGTCCAGCCGTTGCGCGGACCTCGCGCTGCGCGGATTCGCCAGGGGCCGCATCTGTCTGCCCGCGGGCGGCGCCTCGGCGCTCCCGGAACGGCTGGCGGCGGCGCTCCCCCCGGGGACGGTGCGCACGTCGGTGCGGGCCCTGACGGCCTCCACGAGGAGCGTGGTCACCGACGAGGGCGGCGAACTGGCGTGCCGGGCCGTGGTGGTGGCCACCGGCGCACGCTCAGCGGCCGGGCTGCTGCCGGGCCTGCGGGTCCCGGACTTCCACCCGGTGACGGTCCTGCACCACACCGCGGACGTCCCGCCGTTGCGCGAGTCCGCCCTCGTCCTGGACGCGGACGGGCGCGGCCCCGTCACGCACACCTTCGTCGCCAGTGAGGTCGACCCCTTCCGCGCACCGCGGGGACGGGCCCTGATCACCTCCACCGTCCTCGGGGCCGCCGCGGGCGAGCCGCTCGGCACCCTGGACAAGGCCGCCCGGATGCAACTCGGCGAGCTGTACGGGACGTCGGCCGACGGCTGGGACCTCGTCGGCGCCCATCACGACCCGGATGCGGTCCCGGTGATGGCCGCTCCGCACGATCCGCAGCGGCCGGTCCGGGTGCTCTCGGGGCTGTACGTCTGCGGCGACCACCGGGAAGCGAGCACGGTGCAGGGCGCGCTGAGGTCGGGCCGCCGGGCGGCCGCGGCGCTGCTGCGCGACTTCGGGGTGCGCACCGGGCCGGCACCGGCGTCACTGCCTACGGCGGCCTGAGAGCTGTGGTCGGGTTCGGTCCCGGGCAGGAGTCGGACAACAGCTTCTGAGCGCCCGACCGGCCCGGCTGCGGGCGCGGGGGCCGTGGGCCGCCGCCGGCGGGCGTTCCGCTCCGGGTGCGGCCGCGCCGGTCACGTCCGACGCCGTGCCGACGGTTCAGGACGTCCGGGGCCGCCGATCAGGATCGGCGGCCCCCGCCGCCCACCCGCTCCCGGTAACCGCGCACCGCGGCCGAGTCCTTGTACAGCTCGAGCCGCCGCTCGAACTCCCGGACGTAGTCGGCCGCCCGCGCCGAACGCATGCCGTCCGCCGCTCGCGCGGCCTCCGCTCCGACCGAGCAAGCCCGCTCCAGCTCACCGAGGCCCAGCAGGGCGGTGGCCAGCACCACGCGGCAGAACAGCCTGCTGCGCACGTGGTCCGGGCTCCGGAGGTCGAGCGAGCGCTCCGCGTGCCGGGCTGCGGTCCGGTACTGCTGGAGGTCCCGATGGCAGTGGCCGAACTCGTCGGCCAGCTGCCCCTCGTCGAAGAACCGGGCCCAGAAGGGGAGGTCGTCGCCCGTCCGGGCCGTCTCCAGCGCCTGCTCCGCCCGGAGCAGTGATGCGGTGCAGGCCCGTACGTCCCCGAGCACCCCGTGGCCCCTGGCCTCCACGGCGTGCAGCAGAGCCAGCACCGCCGGGGGCGCGGCGCTGCCGACGCCCTGCTGGGCGACCCGGGCGAGCTGGACGGCCTCCCGGCCGTGGCCCAGGTAGACCGCCTGGCGGCTCATGGTGCTCAGCACGTATGCCCCGTACATCCGGTCCCCCGCGGCCTGGGCCAGGCGCAGCGCCTGGACGAAGTAGCGCTGGGCCAGGCCGTGTGCGGCGATGTCGTACGAGGTCCAGCCGGCCAGCCGGGTCAGGTCGGCGGCCGCCGCGAACAGGCCGCGGCCGGTGGTGTCGCCGTAGGTGCCGCGGAGCATCGGCTCCAGCTCGTGCTCGAGGTAGCGCACGAGCGCCTGGCGGGCGTGGCCGCCGCCGTAGACCTGGTCGAGGTTGCGGAAGAGTGTGCCGACGGTGCGCAGCGCGGCGATGTCGCTCGCGGTGACCTTCTCCCCGGGGGCCCGCTCGGTCTGCTGCTGGCGGGGCAGGGGGTTGCGTGACGGCGCCGGGGGCGGGGTCCCGCTCCCCGGCGCCGGGGAGCCGTGCGGTCCGGCCTGCTCGGGGATCCGGGCCACGCGTTCGTCGGCCCGGCCGATGAGCCAGTCCCGGCTGGGCACCACGAGGCCGGCGGCGGTGAACGCGATCTTGCGCAGGTCGGCGTGGTTCCCGGTGTCCTTGCGCCACAGCCCGCTGACGATGTCCACGGCCTCGGAGGGCGTGGCCGCGAACTCCAGCCCCGCGTACACCGGGACCCAGGTGTCGAGGCCGAGGTCCTGGGCGGTCAGACGGCGTCCGAGGCGGCGGCTGAAGACCTCGGCGATCAGCGCCGGCGTGGTGCCCCGCGGCTGCTGGCCACGCAGCCACCGGGTCACCGAGGTCTTGTCGTAGCGCAGGTCGAGGCCGTGCTCGAGGCCGAGCTGGTCCACCCGGCGGGCCAGGCCGGCGTTGGAGAATCCGGCTTCGGCGATGAGCGCCGCGAGCCGGCGGTTGGGGGTGCGCCCTCGTGTGTTCCCGCTCCCTGCCGGGGGCGCCTGTGCGTCACTGCCGGGGGTTGCCCGTTCGGTGCCGGACGGGGCGGCGGGACGGGCCGGTGCCGGTCCGTGCCGGGTTTCCCCGGGGCGGACGGCGGGACGGGCTGCCCCGTGGGTCGGGTCGGGGGACGGTCGCTCCGTCATCAGCTGTGAGCTCTCCTGCCTTCAACGCCTTCGAAGGACGCGACAGGTTTTCGGGTGCCTGTGCCTCCTTCCGTATCCCTCCCGGGACGGGGGGAATGTAACGGCCGGCCGGCGCCGCTCCCCGGCCCCTCACGGGTGTTCATCCGATCGTGTGAGCACACGGCGCCCGGGTATCGAACACGTCTGCGGACCTGCGACCGCGGCCGTGTACGGCGGCCCTGGCGGCCGCCGTACAGTGGCATGAGCGCCGAGAGGCGTGGAGACCCCCGAGGAGCTGCCGTGAGTGAGCTGCGCTTTGCCCGTCTGGGCTTCGGTGCGGATGCCGTCGAGTACCAGGAGGCCTGGGAGGAGCAGCGGCGTGTGCACGCGGCACGGTTCGCGGACGAGATCCCCGACACCTGCCTGCTGCTGGAGCACCAGGCGGTCTACACCGCCGGCCGCCGCACCGAGGACAGCGAACGTCCGCTGGACGGCACCCCCGTGATCGACGTCGATCGCGGCGGGAAGATCACCTGGCACGGCCCGGGCCAGCTCGTGGGCTACCCGATCCTCAAGCTGCCGCGGCCGGTCGACGTGGTCGCGCACGTGCGGCGGCTCGAGGAGGCCCTGATCCGCACCTGCGCGGACTTCGGTCTGGCGACCACCCGGGTCGAGGGGCGCAGCGGCGTGTGGGTGCTCGGGGACGCGGTGCGCCCCGGTGCGGCGGGCGGCTCGCTGGGCGGGCTCTCCCTGGACTTCGACCCGCGCCTGCAGGACGAAGAGTTCGACCCGCGCCTGAGCGGGCCGGAGTACGCCCCGTCCAACGCGGGGCAGCGCCGGGAGGACCGTAAGCTCGCGGCGATCGGCATCCGGGTGGCCAAGGGCGTCACCATGCACGGGTTCTCGCTGAACTGCGATCCGGACAACACGGCGTTCGACCGGATCGTGCCGTGCGGCATCCGCGACGCCGGTGTGGCCTCGCTCTCCGGGGAGCTGGGGCGGCGGGTGCCGGTGGACGAGGTGCTGCCGGTCGTCGAGAAGCACCTGACCGAGGTGCTGGAGGCAGCCGCCCCGCTGCCTCGCGCGGTCTGACAGCCACCGCGGTCCCTCCGGGCCCCGCCCGGGAATGCGCCGGGGTGCCGCCGGGTTGCCCAGGGGAGGCGGGAGCCGCCCTGGTCCCGCCCCGGTGGCTCGGCCGAGGAAATGGCGGGCGTACCCTGGTGTTCGCCGAAGATTCGAAAGCCGCGCAAGCAGAGGGAGTGCTGGACGTGTCCGCAGTCGCACCCGACGGACGCAAGATGTTGCGCCTCGAGGTCCGTAACAGCCAGACCCCCATCGAGCGCAAGCCCGAGTGGATCAAGACGCGGGCGAAGATGGGCCCCGAGTACAACGCCCTGCAGAAGCTGGTGAAGGACGAGGGTCTGCACACCGTCTGCCAGGAGGCCGGCTGTCCCAACATCTTCGAGTGCTGGGAGGACCGGGAGGCCACCTTCCTCATCGGCGGCGAACAGTGCACCCGGCGGTGCGACTTCTGCCAGATCGACACGGGCAAGCCCCAGGAACTCGACCGTGACGAACCGCGGCGGGTCGCCGAGTCCGTGCAGCAGATGGACCTGCGGTACGCGACCGTCACGGGCGTGGCCCGCGACGACCTGGAGGACGGCGGGGCCTGGCTGTACGCCGAGACCGTCCGGCAGATCCACGCCGCGATGCCGGGCACCGGCGTCGAGCTGCTGATCCCCGACTTCAATGCGGTCCCCGAGCAGCTCGCCGAGGTCTTCTCCTCGCGACCCGAGGTGCTCGCGCACAACGTGGAGACCGTCCCGCGGATCTTCAAGCGCATCCGTCCCGCCTTCCGCTACGAGCGCTCCCTCGAGGTCATCACCAGGGCACGCGAGGCGGGTCTCGTCACCAAGTCCAACCTGATCCTCGGCATGGGCGAGGAGCGCGAGGAGATCAGCCAGGCCCTGCAGGACCTGCACGACGCGGGCTGCGAGCTGATCACGATCACCCAGTACCTGCGGCCGTCGCCGCGGCACCACCCGGTGGAGCGCTGGGTGAAGCCGCAGGAGTTCGTGGAGCTTCAGGAGGAGGCCGAGGAGATCGGCTACGCCGGTGTCATGTCCGGCCCGCTCGTGCGCTCCTCCTACCGGGCCGGCCGGCTCTACCGGCAGGCGCTGGACAAGCGCCGCAGCGACGAGGCGGTGGCCTGAGACCCGGCCCCGGCGTCACCCGTCCGGACCGGGTGCGTACGGCGGCAGCGGAACGCGAAAGCGGCCCGCGACTCC
>NZ_JAMQGM010000079.1 GCF_023703325.1 Streptomyces meridianus | reverse complement strand
ACCCGCCGCCACGGCGCCCCACGACCTCGCCGTGCCCGTGGTCTGCGAACAGAAGGAGAACTGATGGAGATCGTCCGCTACGTGCAGGACGGAGGAGTGCGGGTAGGCGTCCGGAAGGACGGCAAAGTGGCCGCGCTGACCTGGGCATCGAGCATCGCCGAGGTACTGGCCCAGCCGCTGGAGGAGCTGCGCGAACGCCTGGCCGACCTCGGGCCAGCCACCGACGACGCCGGCCTGACCCACCTGCCACCGGTGGACGGGCGCACCGAGGTGTGGGCCGCCGGCGTGACCTACGAACGCTCCCGCAACGGCCGCGTCGAGGAGAGCACCGAGAGTTCCGTGTACGAGAAGGTGTACGACGCGCCGCGCCCCGAACTGTTCCTCAAGGCCGTCGCCTGGCGGGTGGTCACGGACGGCGAGCCCGTCGCCGTCCGTGACGACTCCGCGGTGGATGTCCCGGAGCCCGAACTCGCCGTCGTGAGCAACCGGTTCGGGGAGATCGTCGGCTACACCGTGTGCAACGACATGAGTTCGCGGGACATCGAGGGCCAGAACCCGCTCTACATCCCGCAGGCCAAGATCTACAGCGGCAGCTGCGCGCTGGCCACCGGCATCGTGCCCGTGTGGGAGGTGCCCGACCCCCACGACCTCACCGTCACCGTCGAAGTCGCCCGCGAAGGCGCCGTGGTGTGGTCCGGTCAGACCAGCACCTCGCGTCTGCACCGGCGGCTCGACGACCTCGTGGCCGCGCTCCACCACCCGACCCACTTCCCCGACGGAGCCGTGCTGGCCACGGGGACGGGCATCGTGCCGGGGCTCGACTTCGCCCTCGCCGAGGGCGACCGCGTGGACATCGCGATCGACGGGGTGGGAACCCTGTCCAACCCGGTGGTCAGCGGCCGCGAGCCCATGGCCTGGCTGACGGAAACCCCCCGACCCCATGCGAGGAAGGTGCAGCCGTGAACGACACGACCCCCGAGGAACTCGAGACGGCCCTCGCCGCCGCAGCCGCCGCCGCGCGCCCCCTGGCGGCCCTGCGTCCCGCACAGCGGGCCGCGATGCTCCGCGCCGCTGCCGACGCGCTCGACGCCGCCGAAGGTGACCTGGTGCCACTCGCTATGCGGGAGTCGTCCCTGCCCGAACCGCGGCTGACCGGCGAAGTCGCTCGCTCCAGCGGTCAGTTGCGGCTCTTCGCCGACATGCTCGAGGACGGCTCGTACCTCGAGGCCGTCATCGACACCGCCGATCCGGATGCCACCCCGTCCCGCCCGGATCTACGCCGCATGCTCGTCCCGCTCGGCCCGGTCCTGGTGTTCGCCGCGAGCAACTTCCCGTTCGCGTTCAGCGTGCCCGGCGGCGACACCGCTTCGGCACTCGCCGCCGGGGCCCCCGTAGTGGTGAAAGCCCATCCCGGACACCCGGAACTGTCCCGCCGCACCGGCGATGTGCTGGCCGCGGCACTGCGCAAGGCCGGCGCGCCCGACGGCACCCTCACCGTGGTGCACGGCACGGCGGCCGGGACGGCCGCCCTGACCGATCCGCGGATCAAGGCCGCCGCCTTCACCGGCTCCGAACGAGGCGGCCGCGCCCTGCTGGACATCGCCGCCTCCCGTCCCGACCCCATCCCCTTCTACGGCGAACTCGGCAGCCTCAACCCGGTGTTCGTCACCCCCGCCGCCCTCGCCGCGCGCGGCGAGGAGATCGCCGACGGCTACGTCGCCTCGTTCACCCTGGGCACCGGACAGTTCTGCACCAAGCCCGGCCTGCTGTTCCTCCCCGAGGGCCACGGACTCGAACAGCGCCTGGCGGACCTGGTCGCCGACGTCGCCCCCGCGGCGATGCTGGGGGAACGGATCCGCGAGGGCCACGCGGAGGAACGCGACCGCCTCGCCGGTCTCGGCGCTGTGCGCACCGTTGCCGTGGGCGGCGCCGGAGCCGCGGACCGGGTCCCGGCGACCCTGCTCGCCACCACCGCCGAGGAACTCCTCGCCGACCCCGATCCGCTGCTCCAGGAATGCTTCGGACCCACGTCGATCCTGGTCGAGTACTCGGGCGCAGACGAGATGGTCGCCGCGGCCGAGGCGTTCGGCGGCAACCTCACGGCCACGGTCCACGCGGAAGAATCCGACGACGTCGTGCCACCACTGCTGGACCGCCTGCGCGAACGCGCCGGCCGCATCCTGTTCAACGGCTGGCCCACCGGCGTCGCCGTCACCTCGGCGATGCACCACGGCGGGCCGTGGCCCGCGACGACCGCGTCCGTGCACACCTCCGTCGGCACCACCGCCGTCCGCCGCTTCCTGCGCCCGGTCTGCTACCAGGACGCCCCGCAGTCCGCGCTTCCGGAGGCGCTGGCCGACCACAACGTGCTCGGTGTGCCCCGACGCGTCGACGGCAGCCTCACCGGGGAGGACCTGGCATGAACCTGCGCAGCCACCAGTGGTTCGGCGAGTCCGGCCGCAACGGCTTCATCCACCGCTCCTGGATGAAGGCCCAGGGGTTCTCCGACGACGTGTTCGACGGCCGGCCTGTGATCGGCATCTGCAACACCTGGTCGGAACTCACGCCGTGCAACGCCCATCTGCGCCGCCTCGCCGAGTCGGTCAAGCGCGGGGTGTGGCAGGCGGGCGGCTTCCCCGTGGAGTTCCCCGTGATGTCGCTCGGCGAGACGATCCTGCGTCCCACGGCCATGCTCTTCCGCAACCTGCTGAGCATGGACGTCGAGGAGTCGCTGCGCGGGAACCCGGTCGACGGGGCCGTGCTCCTGACCGGCTGCGACAAGACCACACCCGGCTCGCTGATGGGTGCGGCAAGCGTCGACCTGCCGACGCTTGTGGTGACCGGCGGCCCCATGCTCAACGGCAAGTTCCGCGGCTGCGACATCGGATCGGGCACCGCTGTCTGGCAGTTCACCCAGGACGTGAATGCCGGCCGGATGTCCGAGACGGAGTTCGCGGCCGCCGAGTCGGGCATGTCCCGCAGCAACGGCCACTGCATGACGATGGGCACGGCCTCCACGATGGCCTGCATGACGGAGGCCCTCGGCCTGCAACTGCCCGGATCGGCGGCGATCCCAGCGGTCGACTCCCGCCGCTACGGCATCGCACAGCGCGCGGGGCAGCGAATCGTCGGGATGGTGGAGGAGGACCTGCGGATCAGCCGGGTCGCCACCGGCGAGTCCTTCACCAACGCGATCAGGACGAACGCGGCGCTCGGCGGGTCCACCAACGCGGTGATCCACCTGCTGGCCATCGCCGCCCGGATCGGCGTGCCCCTCGAACTGGACGACTTCGACCGCTTCACCCGGGACGTACCGTGGCTGGTCGACCTCCAGCCGTCGGGCCGCCATCTCATGGAGGACTTCTACTACGCCGGCGGCCTGCCCGCGGTGCTGCACGAACTGCTGCCGCTGCTCCACGGCGACGCGCTGACCGTCACCGGGAAGACCCTGGAGGAGAACGTCCGCGGCGCGGAACGGATCGGCGACGTGATCCGTCCGCTGGCCGAACCCCTCGGCATCGGAGCCGGGACGGCGGTGCTGCACGGCAACCTCGCGCCCGACGGGGCGGTGATCAAACAGTCCGCGGCCTCCGAGCACCTCCTGCGCCACCGCGGTCGGGCGCTCGTCTTCGACAGCATCGAGGCGTACGACGCGGCCGTCGACGACCCGGACCTCGACGTGGACGCCGACACCGTGCTGGTGCTGCAGAACGCCGGGCCGCGCGGATACCCGGGCATGCCCGAGGTCGGCAACCTGACCATCCCCCGCAAGCTCGCCGAGCAGGGCGTCGACGACGTGGTGCGCATCTCCGACGCCCGGATGAGCGGCACCGCCTACGGCACGGTCGTTCTCCACGTGTGCCCGGAGGCCGCGGTCGGCGGGCCGCTCGCTCTGGTGCGCACCGGTGACTGGGTCGAACTCGATGTCACCGCAAGAATATTGCGGCTCGATCTTCCCGAGGACGAACTGGCCCGGCGCCGTGCGCAATGGCAAGCGCCGCAGGCACCGCAGGCACCGCAGGACCGCGGCTGGACCCGGCTCTACGGCGATCATGTTCTCCAGGCCGACCGGGGCTGCGACCTGGACTTCCTGGTCGGCGGAAGCGGTTCCGCCGTCGGAAGGCAGTCGCATTGAGGGTCGCCCTGTTCACCTCGTGCGCCGCGGACCTGGCGGCTCCGCGGCCCGCACTGGCAGCGGTCCGGGTCCTGGAGGCCATGGGCATGACGGTGGACGTTCCGGGCGCGCAGACGTGCTGCGGGCAGGTGGCGCTCAACTCCGGCCATCGCGAACCCGCCTCGGAGCTGATGCGCCGATGGGGCCGGACCTTCGGGGAATACGACGCGGTGGTGGGCGTCTCCGGCTCCTGCACGGCCACGGTGCACCACCAGTTCCCGAGGGTGCTGGAGGACCGGGCTGCCCGGCTCGCCGTGGACGCCGCACGGCGAACGTGGGAGTTCACCCGCTTCGTGGCACACCACGACGCCGCGCTCGACCTGGCGCTGTCCGGGGACGTCACCTGGCACGACTCGTGCCACATGCTGCGCTCCCTGGGAGAGAAGGCGGCGCCGCGCGACGTCCTCGGCAGGGTGCGCGGGCTGCGGGTGCACGAAGCACCCGGGAGCGAGGTGTGCTGCGGATTCGGCGGAACGTTCGCGCTGAAGTACCCGGAACTGTCCTGCGCCATGGCCGACCGGAAGATCACCGACGTGACGCGGACGGATGCGACACACCTCGTCTCGTCCGACTCCACCTGCCTGTTGCACCTGTCCGGGCGTGCCGCACGCCGCCGGGTGCCGCTGCGTGCGCTGCACGTCGCCGAACTGCTCGCCGCCGCCCTGCCCGGCGGACCCGGCACCTTGGAGGAGGCCTTCGCATGAGTGGCCGTTCGATCGCCCTGCACGGAGCCGAGCGGGTGCCGCACTCCCGTCCGGAATGGGCCGGGAGCGTGCGCCCCGGACACCGCGCACTGCTGCCCCTTGTCACCGCCGAAGCCGTGTCGCGGCCGGAGTCCGCTGCCACCGCCGCCCGGCTCACCGAGCGCAGCCGGGAATGGCAGGACGGCGGTTGGCCGGAAAACCTCGTCCCCCTGCGCGAGCGCGCGGCGCGGATACGCCGGGAAACGCTCGGCGACCTGGAGAGCCACCTCGCCCAACTCGCCGCGAAGGTGACCGAGCACGGCGGCACGGTACACCGGGCCGCGACCGCCGCCGACGCCACCGCGATCGTGCGGCGGATCGCCGCCGAGCACAGTGTCCGGCTGGTCGTGAAGTCGAAGTCGATGGTGACCGAGGAGATCGGACTGAACCCCGCGCTGGAAGCCGACGGCATCGAGGTGGTGGAGACCGACCTCGGCGAGTACATCGTCCAACTCGGCGACGAGCGGCCCTCGCACATCATCGCGCCCGCCGTGCACCTGGCCCACCGGGACGTCGCCGAGCGGTTCGACGCCCTCGCCGGTGAGCGGCTGGACCACGACGTCACCGCACTGGCCGGATTCGCGCGGGCGCGGCTGCGCGAGGACTTCCGCACCGCCGGCCTGGGCGTCACCGGCGTCAACTTCGCCGTCGCGGAGACCGGGACCCTGGCGATCGTGACCAACGAGGGCAACGCCGACCTGGTGACCTCGCAGCCGCCCGTGCACGTCGCGATCATGACGCCGGAGAAGGTCGTGCCGCGGATGGCCGACCTCGGCGTCCTGATTCCCCTGCTGTCGCACGCGGGGACCGGGCAGCGGATGACGGTCTACCAGACGCTGGTCACCGGGCCCCGCCGCGCCGGGGAGAGCGACGGCCCCCGGGAACTGCATCTGGTGATCGTCGACAACGGCAGGCACCGCATCCTCGGCACCCGGTACGAGGAGGTGCTGGCGTGCATCCGGTGCGGTGCGTGCCAGACCGCCTGCCCGGTCTTCCGCACCCTCGGCGGCGGGCACGCCTACGGGGCCGCCTACGGCGGGCCGATCGGCGCGGTGCTCTCCCCACTCCTCGCCCAACACGAGCAGGACCGCGAACTGCCCTACCTCTCCAGCCTCTGCGGTGCGTGCGCCGACGTCTGCCCGGTGATGATCCCCCTGCCGGACATGCTCGTCGACCTGCGTGCCGATGACGCCGCGTCCGGCAGGCGCATGAGCCGCGCGGGCTGGCGTGCGTGGTCGGCTCTGTGGTCGAACCGGGCGGGCCACCGCGTCAGTCTGGCGGTGGCCGCCGCCGCTGCCCGCCTCCTGCCGCGCCGGTTCCTGACCCGGCTGCCGGTGGCCCGACGCTGGGCGCGCGGACGGGAGCTTCCCGACCTCCGCGGCGCGGGAAGACTGCGACGGGCGCTACGGCGACGCCACCGCACCGGAGACCCGGCATGACCGGCGAGGACCCGAGCTCCGGCGCACACGCAGAAGACGCGGGGGCAGAGGCTTCGCGTCCCTCATTCCCGGTCCGGTTCGCCGCGGAGCTCGAACGTGTCGGCGGGCGCTGCCATCACGTCCCCGACCGGGCCGCCGCGCGGACCGTGGTGGCCCGGCTGTGCGGGGACGGAACCGTGGTGGCCGACGCGGATCCGTTGGTAGCGGAGGTGACCGACGGTCTGAGACGTGTCGAGAACCCTTGGGAGGCGGACACGGGCGTGACGACCGCGCTCGCCGCCGTCGCGGACACCGGCTCGCTCGCCCTCGTTCACGACCGGGAGCACCCCCGCAGGAACTCCGTCGTGCCACCGGTCCACATCGCTCTGGTGCCGGTGCCCGCGCTGGTCGGCTCCTACGCCGACGCGATCGTCCGGCTCGCCGCGGTCCGTCCGGCGCCTTCCGGCATGCGGATGGTCACCGGACCCAGTAGTTCCGGGGACATCGAGATGGTGCAGGTGCGGGGCATGCACGGGCCGCTCGCGCTGCACGTCGTCCTGATCGGCGCGGCGGATTCCCGCGCGTCCGGCAGCGGGGCTCCGGAGGTTGCGTCGGAGTAGTCCCGGCGACGCGACCGCGAGAAGTACGGGTGGCGGTGTGACGGAAATCGAACGCCGTGTTCTGCGGCGCCGCCTCCACGGGGCATCCGGTCGACGTGGTTCGCCGCTCCCGGTGCCTGGGTCGGGCCCCGGTTCCGTGCGGGAGCACGTGAAGGCGGACCGGGCCCCGGAGGAGAGAGGCCTCGGGGGCCCGGTCCGCTCGTCTCAGGAACGACGGGGCCGTGTCAGGCCCGGGAGGCGAAGACAGGCAGGTAGCCGCCGGACTGCCCGGCCGCGGTCGGGTGGTAGGACTCGCCGATGGGCCAGCTGACACTGTGGAGCCAGGAGTCGCCGGAGCAGATCTCGTGGCCGGTGAAGGCGGGCGCGACGTCACCGAAGACGAAGCCGTGGGCCGCCGCCCGCTTGGAGGTCTCGCTGTTGAGCAGGTCCGAGGCGCCGTTGAGCGCCGACCGCTCGTTCTCGCTCAGGCCCGCAATGCAGGAGCCGTTCAGCTTGTACAGGCGCGGGTAGCCGAGGATGACGACCTTGGCGGAGGGCGCCCTGCCGTCGATGGCGTTGTAGACGTTGTCGAGCTTCCCGGGAAGGACGTTCCGCATGTAGGCCTTGGCCTCTTCCACCCGGGCCAGGCAGGTCTCCTCGTCGTACAGCACACAGGTCGTCA
>NZ_JAMQGM010000078.1 GCF_023703325.1 Streptomyces meridianus | reverse complement strand
CACTTCCAAGGACGCAACCCTAGTGGGGGGCCGTGACCGGAAACGATCATCGGGGTGTCCTGCGATGATCGGTGAATGAGCGAGCATGAGTGGCAGGCGTTGACCAAGTCCGAGGAAGCGTTCATGGTCAATTCGTATGAGATCGACATCCTGGTGGTGTCTGGGGAGATCTCGACGATGCCGATCAGTCCCGGCCCGTGAAGGAGCTGGCAGGGATCTTGCTCACTCTCATCGATCGTGGATGGATCGAGGTTCGTCGAGTCGCGCCGTGGACGTCCCCGTCCGGGGAGCAGGGCCTCCAGCCCGGGGAACTGGTGCCTCGTGATCAGCTTCCGGCGGTCCTGGAGGACGCGGCCAACTGGGAGTACCCGGATGACGGCAACTGGATCGGTGCAGTGACCCTGGTGGAGACCGAAGCGGGTAAGAAGATCACCCGTCGCTCCCCCGAGGAGACGGCCGAGTAGAGCGCCGTGGCGGGGATCTTCAGGCCGCTGCAGCCAGTGGTCGACCGCCCCACCGTATGCCCCTCTCACTGCGGACACGGGCACGTTCGCGACGTTGGGCGGCCAGGACGGAGGGGTGGCGGGCGTTCTGGTTGCGCCAGCGCAGGTAGCGCTGCAGCTCCCTTGTCTGCACGGTGTGGTTGGGGTGGTTCGAGTTGGCCAGGGTGAACTGCCGCAGCGGCCCGAAGTGCGCCTCGATGGGGTTCGCCCAGGAGGCGTTGGTCGGCGTGAAGCATAGCTCGACCTTGTTCTTCCGGGCCCACCGGCGGATCTTGCTGCCCTTGTGGGCGGACAGGTTGTCCAGGATCACGTAGATCGGGGCACCGTCCGGTCGGGCGGCCCGGATCGATTGCAGCGCGGCCAGGGACGGGGCGGTGCCTTTGTGGCGGCGGTTGACACCCCACAGGCTGTCGTCGCCGACCGAGTAGCAGCCGTGGAAGTAGGTGACCCCGTGGGTGCGGTGGAAGGTCGCCGGCAACCGGTCCGGCCTGCCCTCCTTCGCCCAGCAGGACCCGGCGGTGGGGCGGATGCCGAGCGGCCCGAACTCGTCGAAGGCGAAGGTGCGGTCGGGGCGCTCGGTCAGCGCGTACTCGATCCGGTCCAGCTTGGCGTCGAAGTCCGGGTCGCTGGATTCCTTCCAGGTCTTGGTCCGCTGGAACGTCACGCCGCGGCGCGCGAGCAGGCAGCGCAGGGCCTCGCGGCCGATGCGTATCGGTCGGGCGACATTGCGCCGCAGATGGTCGGCGAGCTTGCGGATCGACCAGCGGGTGAAGGGCCTGCCGAGCTTGGTGGGGCGGGTGGTGGCCGTCTGGATGACGAACTCCTCGTCGTCATCGCTGAGTAGGCGGGGACGGCCTCCCGCCCACACGCCAGCCCGATCTCGTTGAAGCGGTGGATCACATCCCGGACGGTGTCCTCGTCCGCTTGGACGAGATTCGCGATCACCGGGACGGTGCTCCCGCCCGCCGAGGCCAGCAACATCATCGCCCTGCGGAACCGCACCGTGCTGGTGCTGCCCCGCCGCACGATCCGCTGCAGCTTCTGCCCCTCCTGCTCAGTCAGCCTGCGAACCCTGACCAGCCCTGCCATCGCGTCTCCCCGGATCAGACATGTCGTCACATCCAAGCGGCGTGAGCCCAGTTAGCACCACCCGGTGAGCGTTTCCGGTCAAAGCACTAGCGATGCGGCGGATCGCGCAGAGCCCACAGTCAGCGAACAGGCGATTCGTATCGGGCACCGTCAGCGTCTCGTCGACACCGGACGGCCGCTCCGGCCGACCAGCAACGACCAGGCCCAACACTGAGCTCTTTCAGCTTGGCCACTGATCGGGTGACGGGGCCGGTGCCCGCAACGCACAAGGCTCCCGTGCCGTTGAGGGAGGTGTTCGAAGTCTCAACTCACCGGCACAGGAGTCCTGTTGGTTCTCTATCCTGCCGCACTCGACCTGCCTCATGCGCTCGTTGAGTGGGTCACGATGCTCATCGTCACTCGCGAGGGTGACCGCCGCGGTCACGGGCCTGCTCGCCGACCGCGCGCCGGGATTCCTCAAGGCCTTGCGCGAGGCCGACCCCGACCACGTCCTACTGGACGGCACCCTCGCCGAATGCGACTGCATCGGCGACCGACGTGCGGACCACTCCCACAAGCACCGCCGGCACGGCGTGAACGCGCAGGTGGTGACCGATCCGGGAGGGCATTTGCTGTGGCTCTCGCCCGCGCTGCCGGGCCGAACCCACGATCTGACCGCGGCCCGCACCCACCGCATCATCCGATCTGCGAGCGCCAGGGCGTCCCCGTGCTCGCCGACCGGGCCTACCAGGGCGCCGGCCCATGGGTGACGACCGGCCGCAAACGCCCACCCGGCCGGGACCTGGACCCCACCCAGCGCACGATCAACCGTGCCCTCGCCCGAACACGAGCGCCAGTGGAACGCGGCGTGGCCCGCCTGAAGTCCTGGCGGATCTTCCGCAGGTCCCGATGCAGCCCGAATCGAATGACGTCAATCGCCGCAGCCGTCCTCACCCCTGGAGCGGCAACGCTGAAACGGCTCACTGAGGGCTCACTGAGCTGTTTCCAACCTGGCTTCGTGTGACGGGAGTTGGCGTGAGGGGCGGTGCTGAGACGTAGAGAAGCTCCTGGTAGACGGGTGATTGTCGAGATCAACTGTCCAGCCAGGAGCTTCCGCGTGCTTGTCTACCCATCGGGGATCGATCTGTCCACCTCGACCCTGCGATTTCTCGCCCGCGAGCTGGGCACGCGGCATCGAGAGAAGGGCACCCGGTGGCGTCGTCTGCCCGCAGGGCGCCAAGCGCTGCTGGTCCTGGCGCATCTGCGCTGCGGTGACACCTACGCCCGCCTCGCCGCCGGATTCGAAGTCGGGATCGCGACGGTGTACCGGTACGTGGCCGAGGCCGTCGAAGTCCTCGCCGCACTGGCTCCCGACCTGCGGACTGCTGCACGCACCGCCTCCACCAAGGCATTCGTGATCCTGGACGGCACGCTGCTGCCGATCGACCGGATAGCGGCCGACCGGCCCTTCTACTCCGGAAAGCATAAGAAGCACGGCATGAACGTGCAGGTCATCACCGATCCAGCGGGGCGGCTGCTGTGGGTCTCGCCCGCACTGCCCGGAGCGGTCCACGACATCAAGGCCGCGCGAACCCACGGCATCATCGACGCCCTGGCCGAAGCTGGCGTTGAGTGCTGGGGCGACAAGGGCTACCGGGGCGCCGGCGGCACCATACGGCTGCCCTACTGGGGTCGCTGGGAGACGCTCTCCGCAGGACAGCAGGCCGTCAACCGCTCGCACGCGAAGATCCGCGCGCTCGTCGAGCAGGCCATGGCCACCCTCAAGACCTGGCGGCTCCTGCGCAAGCTGCGATGCTCCACCACCCGCATCACCAGCCTCGTTCAGGCCGTCCTCACCCTGCACCTGACCTGCTCAAACTGAGGTTGGAAACAGCTCACTGATGGATGTCAGAACGGCGAACCGGAGATGGAACCGGCGATCCGTCGCCGAGTAGCGGAGCCGACAGGCAAATGTTGCCCCAACAGACGCTTCGAGGAAGTCGCGGTAATGGCCGGCGAGGGCAGGTCCAGTGCAGATGGCGACGGCATCTCTGTCAGCACAGCACCGCCATACTCCTCATGTAGCGCCCTGACCTCAACGGACCGCCCGGCAACCGCGGCACCACACGTCCACAGCTGCCTACCTGGTCGACCGAGGCAAGGCGTATGGCGCGGGCGTCCTGGACTCCTACTCGCGCCAGGTTGTCGGCGGCCCACCGTCAGCCTCGCGGAACCTCTCCCATCTTGACAGATCGCGATGAGCGAATCCGATAAATACATACAAATATAACTTAATCCAACCACACTGCTCCCCAAAACCCAAACGCTAAGCAGTGGGCCATTTCCAGAACCTCAACACTTTACACGATTTAAGTTGTAACTTGATCAAATATTCTCTAATTTCGCAAGAATCCATCAATTTCCCGTGTAACTAATTACGGCTTCCCCAAAGAGAACCAGTGAAACTGAGACGATGGACACACACGACAAGCCATTGAACGCCCAGCAAAGCAAGTCGCTCCCCACCTACCATGAGTAGATTGCTCGAATTGTCGCCATTCACGGAAAGAAAGCGTCGTGGTCGCAAAATGAAAGACTCAACTATCCTCTTTCAAAAATCACGAGATCTATTATCTACTTGCAGAACCGAACGCGAACCTCTTCGCGAATTTCGATGGCCGAATCTACGAAGATTCAATTGGGCCACCGATTGGTTTGATCATATTGCCTCAGATAGCAAGAAGCCCGCGTTGAACTGGATTGATGACTCCGGGAAAATTCACACCTTGACCTACGGTCAACTCAAGGATAGATCCGACCAAGCCGCAAGCTGGCTTTTACGTCAAGGCGTCGGTCGGGGCACGCGAATGTTAATCGCTCTTGACAATTGCACACCGCTATGGGAATTGCATTTGGCTGCATTGAAACTCGGTGCCGTAGTAGCCCCAGCAACGCCCACCATGAGTAGAGCAGGACTGCTCGATAGGTTGGCCTTCGCCGGGGCGACCATGATGATCACTCCACCGGAAATAGCTGAAAGTATCCCTAGAGGAAGGACTTGGACCGGCGTAACTGTTGGTGGCTCCGTGACCGGATGGTCCACATACGAGGATTGCTATTCGAGCACACACCGAGCCCCCCTTCAAAGCGAACTAGATTCAGCAGCACCTTATTTTCTCGAGCTTTTAGCAGACTCCGAGAAAAACGAAGGTTCTCTTCAAGGGCGGCTACATTCTCAATACACCTGCACTGTGGGTATACTGGCAGACCTGCATTTTTCAGGGCTTTCCTCTGGGGATAATTTATTAGCAGCAGCGCCACTTGGTTCACTTGAGCATGTCTTCCTCAACGTCCTTGCGCCCCTGGCCGCCGAAGCCAGTACGTTCGTCCTCCCTCAAGTCAACACGTCCGGAAGCGCTTTCACCAACCTGGAGGAGAAGGTCGAAGTAACCCACCTATATGTGCAGGCTCGGAATCTCAATGAATCTACATTCCTGCAAGAAATCGCCTCGCGTGCCGATGTTGATGTGTTTAGCAGCGACACGGCGACATCCCTGTGGGCGCTGAAGAATCACGATTCGTCACTGACCCGAAATATCCGATGGGGAATTCGCCACAGGAAAACCGCTGTTGGGTGCGGAGTCCTCCCTGGTTCGACAGTAGGAAACGATACGCTCGGGCACGAGGTATCGCTATTGAACCCCAAAACTGGGCTTCCGGAAAGGGAGGGCGAGATCCATCTGAGCGTTCGCGACTGGCCATTCGACCCTCCACTCCAACAAGCGGGATGCCGACATTCCAGCCATACTTCCGACTTGGGAATGTGGCCCACAGGACTGATCGGACACCGGGAGTCGGAAGACGGCATCACGTTGATCGGCGCGGTTTGACGTTCAGTCAGCGAGATCAGCGAATATGCGTTCTCTCTGCGGCGATAATGTCCCTCGCACGTTCTGATGAATCTCGAACGCGGCGCTTGATCGATTGAGAGTTATGTAGTGCAACCCGGGCGCCCCCTCATCGAGTAGTCTACTCGCCATGGTCGTGGCATGATCGACGCCTATACGATGTCCTTCTTCCGGATCCTGCCGTGCATTTTCGAGCCTTCGCGCCAGACCATTGGGAAAGACAGCATTGCTCAGTTGCGCAAAACGCCGGATCTGACGAAAATCCGTGGCAGGCATAATTTCTGGAATTATGGGAGTTGTGCACCCTGCAGCGCTGACTCGGTCGCGAAGTCGAAGATAGTCCTCTACGTTGAAAAACATCTGCGTAATGGCATAGTCGGCACCAGCTCGACATTTTGCAATAAAGTTCCGGATATCGCTATCCCAGTCGGTCGAGCGGGGGTGCCGCTCGGGGAATGCGGCTACCCCGACGCTGAAGTCTCCGGATTTTCTGATCAGTTTTACCAATTCACGCGCGAATTCTAGACCCTCCGGGTGCTGAATCCATGGTCCACGGGGATCGCCAGGCGGGTCACCCCGCAAAGCGAGCACATCTCGCACCCCTGCATCGGCGTATTGACCAAGGATTCGCCGGATTTCGGATACGGAATGACCAACAGCGGTAAGATGTGCCACGGGACGAAGGGTCGTTTGCGTGGCGATCTGCTTGGTTATCTGAACTGTCCGGTCCCTGGAGGATCCGCCTGCCCCATATGTGACAGACACGAACGTGGGTGAGAACGGTTCTATGCGGCGAATGGACCTCCAGAACTGTGCCACGCCAGCGTCTGTTTTAGGAGGAAAGAATTCGAACGAGAAGGACAACTCTCCGCTCGTGAGCGCGTCTCTTAGAACGGTCAAGCCCGACCTCCTGCGTTGAAGTACGTGGCTTCGGGGTGGTGGAGGACGATGGCGTCGGTGGACTGTTCGGGGTGCAGCTGGAACTCCTCCGACAGCTCGACACCGATGCGCCCGGATTCCAGCAGGTCGGCGATCTTGGCCCGGTCCTCGAGATCTGGGCACGCGGGGTAGCCCAGTGAGTAGCGGCAGCCTTGGTATTCGGTTCGCAGCATCCCACTGAGATTCTCTGGATCGCCTCCGGAGATGCCCAGCTCGGCGCGCACCC
>NZ_JAMQGM010000077.1 GCF_023703325.1 Streptomyces meridianus | reverse complement strand
AGGTTCGCACCGAAGGTGTTCGTCTCCACGCAGTCCACGCCGACCGCGAAGTACTCCTCGTGCACCGAGCGCACGATGTCCGGCCGCGTCACGTTCAGCACCTCGTTGCAGCCTTCCAACTGCTCGAAGTCCTCCAGCGACGGCTCCTGGGCCTGCAGCATGGTGCCCATCCCGCCATCGGCCACCACCACCCGCGAGGCCAGTGCCTCACGCAACTGAGCTGATCGCGTATTCACGAGACACCCAACAAGTGCGGTTCCATCGCCAGTGCCGCGTCACTGCCGTAGGTGTCGCTCAGTCGGCTCACCAGCTCTGAGGGGACGACTTTGTATTCCTGGGTACCGATGGATTCGAGGACTGTGGTGGCCAAAGCGCAGCCGATCCTTGCTGCGTTCTTGAGATTCAAGTGCCAGCTGGCTGCGGCGAGGAAGCCAGCGCGGAAGGCATCCCCCACTCCTGTCGGGTCCAGTGCTGCTGTGGTCGGCACGGCTGGAACGTGGAGAGCCGCCGAACCTTCGCGAAGGATCTTCACTCCGGAGTCGCCAAGCGTCGATACCCAAGTGCCGATCTGTTGGAGGACCTGGCTCTCGGTCCATCCAGTCTTCTCTTGCAGGAGCGCGGCCTCGTATTCGTTGGTGAACAGGTATCGCGCATCCTGTACTAGAAGCCTGATTTCCTTGCCCTCGAGCCGAGCCATCTGCTGGGAGGGGTCGGCAGCGATAGCGATGCCAAGCCGCTGGCATGCCTCGGTGTGAAGGAGCATAGCCTGCGGATCGTTAGGTGCGACGACCACGAGGCCGATGTTGCCGACAGCTTTAGCCACTCTGGTGAGGTCGATGTCACGGGCTTCCGACATCGCTCCGGGGTAAAAGGTGGCGATCTGGTTTTGCTCCAGATCAGTGGTGCAGACGAAGCGTGCGGTGTGTTGGGTGTTGCTTAGTTGGACGTGCTTTGTATTCACTCCGTCTGCCTGTAACCGAGCGCTGTAGTCGGTGAAGTCTGTTCCTGCTGCGCCCACGAGGATTGGACGAAGGCCCAGTTGGGCCATGCCAAAGGCAATGTTGGCTGCAACACCTCCGCGTCGTACCTCGAGTCCATCAGCAAGGAAGGATAGAGAGACACGGTCTAACTGGTCAGGTAGGAGTTGGTCAGCGAAACGGCCGGGGAAGGTCATCAGGTGATCGGTGGCGATCGATCCTGTCAGCGCGATGTGCACGTTTCTCCTTGAGCCTTCGTGGGGTGAGAGGCGATGAGGCTGAAGGTTCAGTTGCTGGCGACCGCGCGCAGCTCGTCGACGCGGTTGGTGCGCTCCCAGGTGAAGTCGGGGAGTTCGCGGCCGAAGTGGCCGTAGGCGGCGGTCTGCGCGTAGATGGGCCGGAGCAGGTCCAGGTCGCGGATGATCGCGGCCGGGCGGAGGTCGAAGACCTCGCTGATGACCCGCTCGATCTTCTCGGCGTCCACGGTCGCTGTTCCGAAGGTCTCCACGAACAGGCCCACCGGCTCGGCCTTGCCGATCGCGTACCCCACCTGAACCTCGCAACGGGTTGCCAGGCCGGCGGCCACCACGTTCTTCGCCACCCAGCGCATCGCATACGCCGCCGACCGGTCCACCTTGGACGGGTCCTTGCCCGAGAAGGCACCGCCACCGTGCCGCGCCATACCGCCGTAGGTGTCGATAATGATCTTGCGGCCGGTCAGTCCCGCGTCACCCATCGGCCCGCCGATCTCGAACCGCCCCGTGGGGTTCACCAGCAGCCGGTAGCTGTCGGTGTCCAGCGCGATCCCATCTTCATGCAGCTCCTTGAGGACGTGCTCGACAACATGTGTGCTGATGTCGGGGGCGAGCAGCGAGTCGAGGTCGATGTCCGAGGCGTGCTGCGAGGAGACCACAACCGTGTCGAGTCGCACGGCCTGGTCGCCGTCGTACTCGATGGTGACCTGCGTCTTGCCGTCCGGGCGCAGGTAGGGGACTGTCCCGTTCCGGCGCACTTCGGACAGTCGGCGCGACAGCCGGTGGGCCAGGTAGATCGGCAGTGGCATCAGCTCGGGCGTCTCGTCGCAGGCGTAGCCGAACATCAAGCCCTGGTCGCCAGCACCCTGCTTGTCGAGCTCATCCTCGTCGCCCTCGACCCGCAGCTCGTAGGCGCTGTCGACGCCCTGCGCGATGTCGGGGGACTGCGAGCCGATGGACACCGAGACACCACACGAGGCGCCGTCGAAGCCCTTGGCTGAGGAGTCGTAGCCGATCTCGAGGATCTTGTTCCGCACCAGGGTCGCGACGTCAACGTACGCCTTGGTCGTCACCTCGCCGGCGACATGCACCAAGCCGGTGGTGATCAGCGTCTCCACAGCGACCCGAGAAGCCGGGTCCTCCGCGAGAAGAGCGTCGAGGATCGTGTCACTGATCTGGTCAGCGATCTTGTCGGGGTGGCCCTCGGTGACAGACTCCGAGGTGAACAGGCGTCGAGACATGGAGGACTCCCAGATAGGTGAGGTGGGGAGGAAATATCGGGTCGGCGGTGAGTACGTCAGTAGCGGTAGTGGTCGGGCTTGTACGGACCCTCGACCGGCACACCGATGTAGGCGGCCTGCTC
>NZ_JAMQGM010000076.1 GCF_023703325.1 Streptomyces meridianus | reverse complement strand
GACCGTGGTGGGTTCCGAGGGCGTGATGATCGTGGTGGGTTCCGGCGTGACGATCGGGGCCCGCGTCGGGGCGATGATCGTGGTGGGTTCCGCGGTCGTGACGATCGGGGGCCGCGTCGGGATGACGACCGTGGTGGGTTCCGCGGGCGTGATGACCGTGGTGGGTTCCGCGATCGTGACGATCGGGGTCCGCGTCGGGATGACCGGGGCGAGGACCGTGGTGGGTTCCGCGGGCGTGACGACCGGGGTGGGTTCCGGCGTGATGACCGGGGGCCGCGTCGGGATGACGAACGGGGTGGATTCCGAGGGCGTGACGACCGGGGTGGGTTCCGGCGTGATGACCGGCGTGATGATCGGGGTCCGCGTCGGGATGACGAACGGGGTGGATTCCGAGGGCGTGATGACCGGGGTGGGTTCCGCGGTCGTGACGATCGGGGTCCGCGTCGGGATGACCGGGGCGAGGACCGTGGTGGGTTCCGCGGGCGTGACGACCGGGGTGGGTTCCGGCGTGATGACCGGCGTGATGACCGGGGTCCGCGTCGGGATGACCGGGGCGAGGACCGTGGTGGGTTCCGAGGGCGTGATGACCGGGGTGGGTTCCGGCGTGATGACCGGGGGCCGCGTCGGGATGACCGCCGTGATGACCGGGGTGGATTCCGAGGGCGTGACGACCGGAGATCGGCGCGGCCGTACGGTCAGGGCCGTGCCGGCGACGACCGTTTCGGCGACCACCGCCGGGATCGCGAGCGTGACCGGGAGCCCATCAAGCGGCTTCCCATCCCGGACGACGTCACGGGCAACGAGATCGACCAGGACGTGCGGCAGGACCTGCTGAGCCTGCCCAAGACGCTGGCCGAGGACGTGGCTCGCAACCTCGTCATGGTGGCGCGGCTGCTGGACGACGAGCCCGAGCAGGCCTATGCGTACTCGCGCATCGCCCTCCGCCTGGCGTCGCGGGTCGCCGCCGTGCGGGAAGCGGCCGGTTTCGCCGCCTACGCGGTCGGCAAGTACTCCGAGGCACTCGCCGAGTTCCGTGCGGCACGCCGGATGACAGGTTCCGCCGAGCTCTGGCCCGTGATGGCCGACTGCGAGCGCGGCATGGGCCGACCCGAGCGTGCGCTGGCGATGGCCGGCGAGCCCGAGGTTCAGAAGCTGGACCGGGCAGGCCAGGTCGAGATGCGTCTGGTCGCTGCCGGCGCGCGCCGCGACTTGGGGCAGGCCGATGCTGCCGTCGTGACCCTCCAGAGCAGCGAACTCGCCTCCAGGACGGTGCAGCCCTGGACCGCGCGGCTGCGCTACGCCTACGCCGAGGCGCTTCTCGAGGTGGGCCGTCAGGACGAGGCACGGGACTGGTTCGCCAAGGCCCTTGAGGCCGACCAGCAGGGCACCACCGACGCCTCGGACCGGCTTGCCGAGCTGGACGGGGTCGAGTTCACCGACGCATACGACCCCGACGCCGACCACATCGGCGAGACGCCGGAGGGCAACTCCTCCGAATCGGACCGGGCCCGGGCCGGCGGCGAGGCGCCTGCCGTTTCGACCCTCACCGAGGAACCGGCCACCGAGGAACCGGCCACCGGGGAACCGGCAGCGCCCACCGCGGACGCCGACGCTCCGGCCGTAACGGACCAGGCGGATGGCCGGCCGACCGGAGGCGCGGGCGACGCAGGCTGACCGGTCACGCATGTCGTGAGGCCGGAACCCCGACGGGGTTCCGGCCTCACGGCGCTTTCCGGGACCCTCAGCCGAATTCGAGGCTGCGCAGGACGAGCCCCGTTGCGGGTTTCGGCCCGAAGGACGTCGACTTGCGCGGCATCCGCACCCCCTGCCGGGCGAGTTCGCGCACGACCTCCTCACGCACCGGATGCATGAGAACGGCGGTCCCGCCCCGGCGCTCGGCCTGCTCGACCGCGGCGCCCGCGTCGTGGATGTAGGCGATGTGCTCCGGGCTGTCCGGAACGCGCCAGATCTTCTCCACCAGGACCGAGTGCAGAACCGTCGCGTCCAGACTGCGCCATGCCTCGGGACGGTTCGCCGGCGTGGAATCGTGCAGCGATCGGGCGTCGGGCTGCTCCAGCAGCCGGAACCCGCCGTCCCCGGCCAGCAGGAAAGCGTTCGACGACGTCTCCGAGGCCGCGGCCAGCACCTCCATCGCCCTGGACAACGGGCCCTCCACCCGCCGCACCCGGAAGAGCCCGTCCAGGGCGGCGACGGCGTCGTCCACCCCGAGCCGCGGCAGCACCCGGTGAATGGCCCGCACCACCAAGGGGTAGCGCGCCGTGTCGACGAGCAGCACCAGTCCGGAGTCCCAGGGACCGGGAGCGGAGTGCTCCGAGCGCAGCCGCAGATACGTCGCCCATCGGTGATGGCCGTCCGCGATCAGGGCCTGGTGCCGGGCGAGGTCCGCGTTGATCTCGGCGAGTTCCGCCGGATCGGTCACGGACCACAGCCGGTGAGCGAAGCCGTCCTCCGTCGTCGTCGACAGCAGCGGGGCACGCTGCGTGGTTCGGTCGATCACGGCCGTCGCCCCCACGGTCTCTCCGCTGCTGCGGTACGTCAGGAGCAGCGGCTCGAGGTTTGCTGCGGTCGCCCGCATCAGGTCCGCTCGCTCCGCGACCACCTGCGGCATGACGTCCTCGTGGGGAAGGACGATCCCCTCTTCCGGCCGGCTGAGCCGCAGAGTGCCGATCAGACCGCGTTGCAGCAGGTCGCCGTGGCGCTGCTCGTACACGTAGACAGCGGGCACGGGGTCCACGGCCAGGACGCCGTCGGCCAGCCACCGCCGCAGTGTCTCGGCGGCCTTGTGCGTCCGGGTCTCAGCGGAGTCGGCCTGGGGGAGGATGAGACGCACGATGTTGTGCGGATCAGCCGTCTCCAGATGCCGCAGGCCGTCGGGCCGGACCACGACGTCGTACGGCGGGGACGTCACGGCAGCGAGGCTGCCGACGCGCTCCGGCACATAGCGAAGTCCGCGGAACGGAGACAGCCGCAAACCGCCGCGGCCGGGCCCAGGTGTGGTCATCCGAGCATCGTATGCGGCCACTGGGGAGGCAGGATGACGGGGTGCAGAAGGATCAACAGGGAGCGAAACACATGAATGCGCGGAACCGGACCGCTGCCTGCGGGCATCCGCTCCACGAGGAGTACGACACGGCTCTGCTCGACCTGGACGGCGTGGTCTACGCGGGAGGCCGGGCGATCGCCCACGCGGTCGACGCGTTGAAGGAGGCGCGGGCCGGCCGCATGCACCTGGCCTTCGTCACCAATAACGCCTCCAGGCCGCCGCGGGCCGTGGCGGAACATCTCACCCGCCTCGGGCTCGATGCGGCCCCCGGGGACGTGATCACCTCCGCCCAGGCCGTCGCCCGGCTGGTCGCCGACCGCTTCCCGCCCGGCTCGCGCGTACTGGTCGTCGGTGGCGAGGGTCTGCGGGCCGCTGTGCGGGAGCAGGGTCTTGAGGAGGTCCGCTCGGCGGACGACGAGCCGGTGGCGGTCCTCCAGGGACACGACCCGGACCTCGGCTGGAGCGACCTGGCCGAGGTGGCGTACGCGGTGAACCGCGGTGTCCCGTGGTTCGCCTCGAACGCCGACCTGACCATTCCGACCGCCCGGGGCACAGCACCCGGCAACGGGGCGCTGGTCGCGGCGGTACGGGCGGCCACCGGCGCCGAGCCGCAGGTGGCCGGCAAGCCCCTGCCGCCGATGCACCGGGAGACGATTCTGCGGACCGGGGCCCGCCGCCCCCTGGTGGTCGGGGACCGCCTCGACACCGACATAGAAGGGGCACATGCCGGTGGTGTGGACTCACTGCTCGTACTGACGGGCGTGACCGGTCCGGCGGAACTCCTCGCCGCGCAGCCCCGGCAGCGGCCGACCTACCTCGCGCCCGACCTGCGGGGATTGCTCGCCGCGCACCCCCGGGTCGGCCCGGACCGGGACGGCTTCCGCTGCGGCGGCTGGACCGCCGTCGTACGGGGCGGCGAAGCAGCCGTCGACGGGACCGGAGACGCCGTCGACGGACTGCGTGCCCTGTGCGCTGCCGTGTGGACCGCCGCGGACGGCGGCAGCGGGGACCCGGAAACCGCGAAGGCCCTGGCGAGGCTCGGCTTCTGACAGCCCCGCGCCCGGCCGCTCGCCCTGTCGCCTACGTTGCGGCGTGACGCCGCACGTCGGGAGTGCCGCTCAGAGCAGGGAGCGCAGCCGGAGCAGATCGCGGAACCCGGCGTGCAGGGACACCCTGCCGCTGCCCCAGGCCTTCGCGAAGTTGAGTCTGCCGTCGACCAGCGCGACCAGGTCGTCGCCCGTCATGGCGAGCCGGATGTCGGCCCGCCTCGCCGGGGTCCCCCGAACCGCCCTGACTCCCTTGAGCCGGGAGTCGGCCAGCCTCCCGACGAAGGTCGTGTCGAGATCGGTGATGCGGCAGCTGAGCGACCGGTCCAGACCGGCAGCGCGCCGCACCCCGTCGTCGGCCCGGTCAAGGTTGGCGGCAAGCCGGTCGAGCGCCGACCGGCATTCCTCGATCGTCTTCATCGTCATCGACGCTACCCCGCGCAGCTTCTTCTCCGGAGAAGGCGCAGTTCGGGGTAGCGTCAGGGGCATGAACGAGTCGATGCGCGGGGCAGCCGAGCAGCGCGGGCCCTCGCAGCCGGAGACCGCTCCCGAACCCTCGCAGCCGGAGACCGCTCCCGAACCTTCGCAGGCGGAGTCCGCCCCCGAGCGCGCCCCTTCGTCCGCCGCCCTGTCCGACGGCCGGGAACAGCAGGCCGCAGAGGCCCGGATCACCCCGCTCGGTGTGCCCCGCTCTCCCACCGGGAACGACGACGTCGACACCCGCCTCGCGCGGCTGGCGGATCTCGACCACCTCGCTGCCGACGGCCACATCGAGGTGTACGAGGATGTGCACGGAGCACTGCGGGACACCCTCGCCGCCCTGGACTCCCGGCCGGGGCCGCCCGCGCCGGCCGCACCGGCCGCACCGGCCGCACCGGCCGCACCGCACGAACACGAGCACAGGAGCTGAACCGGACGTGGCACGACGCCGACTCGACGCGGAGCTGGTGCGCCGCAACCTCGCCCGCTCGCGCGAGCACGCGAGCCAGCTCATCGCCGCAGGGCGGGTGACCGTCTCGGGAGCCGTCGCCGGAAAACCCGCCACCCAGGTCGAGACCAGCGCGCCGGTGGTCGTCACCGAGGACGACGGCGACCCCGACTACGTCTCCCGCGGCGGCCACAAGCTCGCGGGTGCGCTCGCGGTCTTCGTTCCGCTCGGGCTGGCGGTGGAGGGCCGGCGAGCGCTCGATGCGGGCGCGTCGACCGGTGGGTTCACGGACGTGCTGCTGCGCGCCGGCGCCGCGCACGTCGTCGCGGTGGACGTCGGATACGGGCAACTCGCCTGGTCGCTGCAGAGCGACGGACGGGTCACCGTGAAGGACCGCACGAACGTGCGGGAGCTGGAACTCGACGCGATCGACGGCAAGCCGGCCGACCTCGTCGTCGGCGACCTGTCGTTCATCCCGCTCGGTCTGGTCCTGCCCGCCCTGGTGCGCTGCACGGCACCCGGCGCGGACCTCGTCCTCATGGTGAAGCCCCAGTTCGAAGTGGGACGCGAGCGCCTGGGCAGTGGCGGGGTGGTGCGCAGCCCCGAGCTGCGCGCCGAGGCGGTGCGCACGGTCGCCGGGCAGGCGGCCGGACTCGGGCTCGGCGTGCTCGGCGTCACCGCGAGCCCGTTGCCGGGCCCCTCCGGGAACGTCGAGTACTTCCTGTGGCTGCGGGCCGGGGCGCCGGCACTCGACCCTGCGGACGTGGAGCGCGCCGTTGCGGAGGGACCGCGGTGACGACGACAGCCGAACGCACCGTCTTCCTCCTCGCGCACACCGGCCGGCCGGCCGCCGTGCGCAGCGCCGAGCTGGTCGTCCAGGGGCTGCTGCGAAGCGGGCTGGGTGTCCGGGTGCTGGCCGCCGAGGCCGCCGATCTGCCGCTGCCGCCCGCGGTCGAACGCGTCGAGGCCACGCCGGACGTGCTCGACGGCTGCGAGCTGCTCATGGTGCTCGGCGGGGACGGGACGCTGCTGCGCGGTGCTGAACTGGCCCGTGCCGCGGGCGTTCCGATGCTCGGGGTCAACCTCGGCCGGGTCGGTTTCCTCGCCGAGGCCGAACGCGACGACCTCGACAAGGTCGTCGGCCGGGTCGTCGCCTGCGCGTACGAGGTCGAGGAGCGCATGACCCTCGATGTGGTGGTGCGCACCGACGGCAGGATCGTGCACACCGACTGGGCGCTCAACGAGGCATCCGTGGAGAAGGCTGCCCGCGAGCGGCTGCTGGAGGTCGTCACCGAGGTCGACGGCCGCCCGGTGTCCCGGTTCGGTGGCGACGGAGTGGTCTGCGCCACCCCGACCGGCTCGACGGCGTACGCCTTCTCGGCCGGCGGGCCGGTGGTGTGGCCCGAGGTCGAGGCTCTGCTGATGGTGCCCATCAGCGCGCACGCCCTCTTCGCCAAGCCGCTGGTGACCGCTCCGGACTCGGTGCTCGCGGTCGAGGTTCAGGCGCAGACGCCGCACGGAGTGCTGTGGTGTGACGGGCGGCGCACGGTCGAGCTTCCCGCCGGGGCAAGGGTGGAGGTCCGGCGCGGCGCCGTCCCGGTGCGGCTGGCGAGGCTGCACCACGCCTCGTTCACCGACCGGCTGGTCGCCAAGTTCGCGCTGCCGGTGGCCGGTTGGCGGGGAGCCCCGAGCTGACACCGCCCCGCCGGGCGGCCCGTTTCGGGACCCGGCAGCGGAACGGACGGGCGGTTCACCGGCGCACCCTCCCGGTGCCCCTGCGGCACCCTCAGGGGTGGCCGGACGGGGAGCCCGTCGCGCAACGGGTCCGGAACCTCGTAAGGTCGTGTCCGTGTTGGAGGAGATGCGGATACGGTCACTGGGAGTCATCGAGGACGCGGTCGTGGAGCTGTCACCCGGCTTCACCGCAGTCACCGGTGAGACGGGCGCCGGCAAGACGATGGTCGTCACGAGTCTCGGTCTGCTCCTCGGCGGTCGCGCGGACCCGGCCCTGGTGCGGATCGGATCGAAGTCGGCGGTGGTCGAGGGGCGAATCGCCGTGCCCGCGGACGCCCCCGCCGCGGCCCGGGCCGCCGAGGCCGGGGCCGAGCTCGACGAGGGGACACTGCTCGTCAGCCGGACGGTGTCCGCCGAGGGCCGCTCGCGTGCTCACCTCGGTGGTCGTTCCGTCCCGGTGGGCCTGCTCGCCGAACTCGCCGACGACCTGGTTGCGGTGCACGGACAGACCGACCAGCAGGGACTGCTGCGACCTGCACGGCAGCGTCAGGCGCTCGACCGGTATGCCGGGGACGCCGTCGGTGTCCCCCTCGAGAAGTACGTGGCGGCCCACCGGCGGCTGCGCACGATCGCCGCGGAACTGGAGGAGCTGACCACCCGGGCCCGGGACCGCGCCCAGGAGGCCGACCTGCTGCGCTTCGGACTCGAGGAGATCGCCGCGGCGGAGCCCCAGCCGGGTGAGGACGAGGCGCTCGCCGCCGAGGCCGAACGGCTCGGCCACGCCGAGTCACTCGCCTCCGCGGCCACTGCCGCGCACGCCGCGCTGGCCGGCAACCCCGAGGACCTCGAGGCCATCGACGCGGCGGCGCTGGTCGCGGGCGCGCACCGGGCACTGGAGGCCGTACGTTCGCACGACCCGGCGCTCGCCGCACTGGCGGACCGTATCGGGGAGGTCGGCATCCTTCTGTCGGACGCCGCCGGCGAGCTCGCCGGGTACGCGGACGATCTCGATGCCGACCCACTGCGCCTGGCGGCGGTCGAGGAGCGCCGCGCGGTGCTCACCCAGCTGACCCGCAAGTACGGCGAGGACTTGTCGGCCGTCCTGGCCTGGGCGGAGTCGAGCGCCGCCCGGCTGACCGAGCTCGACGGCGACGACGACCGGATCGGCGAACTGACCGCGGAACACACCGCGCTGTGCGCCGAACTGTCCCAACTAGCTCAGACGTTGACCGATGCGCGGACCGAGGCCGCGCAGCGATTCGCCGGTGCCGTCACCGCCGAACTCGCCGAACTGGCCATGCCGCACGCTCGTGTGAGCATCGACATCCGGCACACGGACGATCCGGACGGCATCGAGGTCGCCGACCGCACCGTGGCGTTCGGCCCGACAGGTGCCGATGAAGTGGAGCTGCTGCTGGCCCCGCACCCAGGGGCACAGCCGCGGCCGATCGCCAAGGGCGCCTCAGGCGGTGAACTCTCCCGGGTGATGCTGGCGGTCGAGGTCGTCTTCGCCGGCTCCGACCCGGTTCCCACCTACCTGTTCGACGAGGTGGACGCGGGTGTCGGCGGCAAGGCTGCGGTCGAGGTGGGCCGTCGGCTGGCCCGGCTCGCCACCTCCGCACAGGTCGTGGTCGTCACCCACCTTCCGCAGGTGGCGGCTTTCGCCGACCGGCATCTGGTCGTCGAGAAGACGAACGACGGAACGGTGACGCGCAGCGGGGTGCAGGCCATGGAGGGCGAGGACCGGATCCGGGAGCTGTCGCGGATGCTCGCCGGACAGGAGGACTCGCAGCTCGCCCGGGCCCACGCAGAGGAGCTTCTGGAGGCCGCACGTTCGGCGCTCTGACCTGTTCGACTCTCCCCGGAGCCAAGGGAGTCGGCCGCAGCGTCCCGGGAACGGCGGCCATCTCGTAAGGTGACGGCTCAGGTTGAGCTGTCGGGAGGCGGAACGGTCATGCGGGACGGTGGGGGACGGGCACGTGTGCTGGCGCTGTTCGGCGCGGTGGGAGCGGCCCGAGCCGCGTACACCGGCATGATCCGGCAGTCGCCTGCCCGGACTCGGGCCTGGGAGCGCAGAAACCATGCGGGCCAGGCGGTTCACCTGTACGCCGGGCCGGCCGTCGTCGCGGGCACAGTGCTCGCCACGTCCGCAGTACCGACGGTGCCGGCCAGGATTCGCCGGGCATCCGCGCTGGCCGTGCTCGGTGCCGCCGCCTGTGGTGCGTACGACGATCTGTGCGACGCCGGCCCCCGCGGCTTCCGCGCTCACCTGGGCGCCCTCCGGCGGGGGCGGATCACGCCGGGCACGGTGAAGCTGTTCGGCATCGGTGCGGCCGGCCTGGCCGCCGGGGCCCTGCTGCGGGACCGGGCCGCCGACCGGCTGCTCGCGGGTGTCGCCATCGCCGGATCCGCCCACCTGTTCAATCTGCTCGACGTCAGGCCGGGCCGTGCGGTGAAGGCGGCGCTCACGGTCAGCGGACTGCGGCTGATCGGCTCTCCTGTTGGGGCGTCCCGGACCGAGCGGGGCCACGGCGGAGCGACCCTCGCCGCAGCGGCGTTCGGTGCGGCGGCTGCCGTGGCGTCCGACGACCTCGGTGAGCAGACGATGCTCGGTGACACGGGGGCCCACGCGCTGGGCGCGGGAGTCGGGGTCGCGCTTGTTGCGGGCACCGGCCGCGCCGGGCTCGTACTCCATGCCGCCACCGTGGTCGCTGCCGCCGTGGCCGGTGACACGTTCGGCGACGGACCGGCCTGGCGCGCCCACCCGTGGCTGCGGGCCTGGGACCGGCTGGGCCGGCGCCCGGAGTCGACCGGCGTGTACGCACGCGGGGTCTCCCCGGTCGACCGTGCCCGGGCCGGACGCCGGTGAACGGCAGCGCCGTGGCCGGACGGGCCGCCGTGGAGCGGTCGCGCGGGGCCGCCGGGGGCAGCCGGACTGTCGCCCGTCCGGTTTCGCCGATCGGCGGACGAGGCCCGATCCGAAGAGCCGCTGCGCACGGCCGGCAGGGCGTGCGCAGCGGCCGGCCGGTCGCACACGCCGTCCTCCCGCCGGTCCCGCCGGAACCTCCCGGACTGCCCGTACTCCCGCAACCCTCGGACCTGTCCGGCCGCACGGAAACCGAACGGAGCACACCCGAGTGAGCAGTGCCCTGCTGTCACCGCCCGGGCAGCCGTCCCTGCATGTGGTGCTGGTGGTGGGACGCGGCGGAGGGGGCAGCGGAGCGCATGTGCGGTCCCTGGCCGCTGGACTGGTCGCCCGCGGACTGCGGGTGACCGTCTGCGCCCCCGCGCGGACCGCAGCCGTCCACGACCTCTCCATGGCCGGTGCTCGCTTCGTGCCGCTCGCCACATGCACGGATCCCGCCACTCTCACCACGCTGCGGACGGTGTGCGCGAGCGCCGACGTGCTGCACGCCCACGGGGCGACGGCCGCCCGGCAGTGCGCACTCGCACTGCGCATGAGACGTGCCCGGCCTCCGCTCGTCGTCACCTGGCACACCAGGACGCGGGGCAGCGGCGCTGCGGCCCGGATGGCCCGGCTCGCGGAGGGCAGGGTGGCCCGCGAGGCGTCGGTACTGCTCGGGTCCTGTTCCGAACTCGTGGACCGGGCACGGCGGTCCGGCGCCCGCGATGCCCGCCTCGCCCCCGGCACGGTGGCCGGCCCCCGGCGGGCCACCGTGCCGGACGAAGCCGGTGACGAAGAACGCCGCAACAAGATCCGTGCCGAACTCGGCTGCGTCGGAGTTCCCGTGCTCCTCTCGGTGGGCCGGCTCGACGGCACCCGCGGACACTCCTGGCTGCTGCACGCCACCCGCGCCTGGCGCGTGCTCGAGCCGCGTCCCGTCGTGCTGATCGCCGGCGAGGGAGGCGAGCGCCGCGTGCTGCAACGCCGTATCGACGCGGAGAACCTGCCGGTCCGGCTCCTCGGGTGCCGCGACGACGTGCCCGACCTCCTCGCCGCCGCGGACGTCGCCCTCCTGACGACCCCGTGGGAGTCCCGTGCGGTGTTCGCCCAGCAGGCGTTGCGGGCCGGGGTGCCGTTGGTGGCGACCGCGGTCGGCGGCACGCCCGAACTCGTCGGCGACGCCGCGGAACTGGTGCCGTACGCCGACCCGGCTGCGCTCGCCGGCGCCGTCGCGCGGCTGCTCGGCGACAGGGTACGCCTGGCGGAACTCGCCGACCGGGGACGCCGGCAGGCTGCGACCTGGCCCACCGAGGAACAGGCGATCGCCCAAGTCCTGGCCGTCTACGACGAGTTGACGCAGCGAGGCCGCTGACCGCCTCCGCTCCCGACCCCGGGGGCGTCAGGGCGTGTGGCGCCGGGCCCGAAGCGCGAGGCTCAGACCGAGAACCGCTTGCGGGTCGTCCAGGTCGGTCGCCAGCAGCTGTGAGATGCGCGCCAGCCGGTCGTACAAAGTCTGCCGGTTGAGGTGCAGCTCACGGGCCGTCTCCGCCTTGCGTCCCGCGTGCGCGAGGTAGGCCTCCAGGGTGGGCAGCAGCGGAGGTTTCGCCGTCCGGTCGTGGGCGATCAACGGGCCGATCGCCCGGTCCACGAACGCCGCCAGATCCGGGTGTTCCCGCAACCGCCACAGCAGCAGGTCGATGTCGAGCCGGCGGGCGTCGTACCAGGGGTGCTGCGGCAGGCCCTGCGCGGCGGTGGCGGCCTCCGCCGCGTGACGCAGACCGGGCCCGGCCCCCGTCCAGTCGCCCGTGACCCCGACCACCACGGCCGGAGGTGGGCCGCCCGCCCGCTCCACGCCGGCGCGTTCGACCCCTGCACGCAGGGCGGCCGCCACCCGGTCCGCGGCCGCTGAGCGTTCCGAATCCGAGCGCAGCCCCAGCAGCAGCGGAACCCTGCCCTCCACGGGTCGGACGCCGAGCAGGGCCGGCAGCCCCACCGTCGCCAGCTCCTCCTGCACCGCACGGACCAGGACCGCCCACTCCCCGGGCGGTATCAACTCGGCCGGCAGCCGCATCACCACCGGCAGCAGGAGTCCGTCCCCCGGACGGAAACCGAGGACGCGGGCCTGGCCGGGTGCGTCCTCGGCGCCGATCCGGCCCTCGGCGAGATCGGTGAGGAAGTCGCCTCGGCCGCGGGCCGCGAGTTCCTCCTCCTGCCGGGCCTGCATCAGGACGACGGCCAACAGCCCGGCGGTGCGTTCCGCGGCGATCCGGTGGACCTGACCCAGCCGCCCGTCCACGGGCAGGATCACCAGACGGGCCCGCACGGAACCCGGTCCCGCACCGCCGCCGGGGATGTCGACGCTCACCCCGCCCGCGGGGGTCTCCGGCGGCTCCGCGTCGCGTCCCTGACGGCGCCGCAGACCGTGCCAGACCTGGAGCGGGTCGGCCGGACCGGCGCGGAGATCGCCGTGACCGCTGCCGGACGGCCCGGCGGCGTACATCAGCAGGCCGTCGGGGGTCTCCAGGAAAACGGGGTTTCCGGTGAAACCGGCCAGCAGGCCGAGCACCTCCGGGGCGCCCCCGCCGCGCAGCAGCGCGTCGGTGCACCGCCGGTGCACGTCCTCCGCGCTGCGCAGCATCGCGTAGTGCCCGTTGACGATCTCGGTGTGGATCTCCTCGGTGACCGTCACGAAGGGGACCCGACGGTGGAGTTGCACCAGCGGGAGCCCACGAGTGCGGGCCGTGTCCACCAGAGGGGCGGGCAGCGCCGAGAAACGGCCGCCGAGCTCCACGACGAGCGCGGCGATGCCCCGGTCGGCGAGCCGGGTCACGAACGCACGCTGATCAGCGGGGCGGGCGCCCACACCGAGACCGGTGGTCAGAAGCAACTCGCCGCCCTTGAGCAGCGATGCGATGTCGGGGACCTCGCCGGCGTGCACCCAGCGCACCGTCTCGTCGAGCCGGTCCTCCGCGGCGACGACCTCGGGCAGACCCCGGCGGAGGGCGGGCAACTCGAGCGCCCGCCGGACGGTGATCCCGGCCTGCGGTTCCATGCAGCGACGCTACCCCGCGGGCCCCAGCGGTGCAGCACCGCCCGAGACCTGCTACGGACCCCGGCCGCCTCCGGGATCGGCGGCCGCAGCGGCGCATCGTCCCCCAAGGGGGCCGACAGCCCCTCCGCGCCCTCACGTTGATGTCGCAGAACGGCCGGCGGCCGACCGTGCCGGTTGGTCTACTGCATCACATGACTGCACAGAACGACATGGCGAAGCTCTTCCGCTCCCTGCACTCCCAGGCAGCTCCGCTGGCCCTGGCCAACGTCTGGGATCCGGTGAGTGCCCGGCTCGTGGAGGACAGCGGTGCGCAGGCGGTTGCGACCACCAGCGCGGGCGTCGCCTGGGGCCTCGGCGCGGCCGACGGCAACCGCGTCGACCGCGAGGAGGCGATCGCCATGGTCGGACGCATCGCAGCGGCCGTGGCCGTTCCGGTGAGCGCCGACATCGAGAGCGGCTTCGGCCGCGACGCCGCCGAGGTCGCCGACACAGTCACCCGGGTGATCGCCGCCGGCGTGGTCGGCGTCAACATCGAGGACGCCCACACCGAGCCGAGCTCCCCGCTGCGCCCGGCCGCCGAGCAGGCCGACCGGATCGCCGCCGCTCGCACCGCCGCCGATGCCACGGGCGTCCCGCTGTACGTCAACGCCCGGATCGACACCTACCTCCTCGGGGCGGGGGAGGAGACGGCGCGCCTGCGGGAGACCCTCGACCGGGCCCGGGCCTACCTCGATGCCGGAGCGGACGGCGTCTTCGTCCCCGGGGTCGCGGACCTGGCGGTGATCGCGGCGCTGACCGACGACATCGACGCCCCCGTCAACATTCTCGCGGGCCCCGGGTCCCCCTCTGTCGCGGAACTGGCCGAAGCGGGTGTCGCCCGTGTCAGCCTGGGCTCCGGCGTCGCCGAGGCCGCCTACGCCGTAGTACGCCGGGCCGCGCGGGAACTGGCGGCCGCCGGGACCTACTCGGCCCTGACCGGCGTCGTCGACTACCGCGAGCTCAACCGCCTTCTGAGCGGCGGCGCCTGACCGCCCGCACGCACGAGCTCCCGCACTCCGGCGCCGGAGTGCGGGAGCTCGTACGCACCCGAGGCGGTCAGCCCCCGTACGCACCCGAGGCGGTCAGCCGCAGCGCCGTGTCGATCAGCGGGACGTGGCTGAAGGCCTGCGGGAAGTTGCCGACCTGGCGCTGGAGCCGCGGATCCCACTCCTCCGCCAGCAGACCGAGGTCGTTGCGCAGCGACAGCAGCTTCTCGAACAGCTTCCGGGCCTCGTCCACCCGTCCGATCATGGCGAGGTCGTCGGCCAGCCAGAACGAGCAGGCGAGGAACGCTCCCTCGTCGCCCTCCAGGCCGTCCACGCCCGCCTCGTCGCCGGTGGTCGGGTAGCGCAGCACGAACCCGTCCCCGGTGCCGAGTTCGCGCTGGATGGCCTCGATGGTGCCGATGACGCGCTTGTCGTCGGGGGGCAGGAAGCCCATCTGCGGGATCAGCAGCAGGGAGGCGTCCAGTTCCTTCGACCCGTAGTACTGGGTGAAGGTGTTGCGCTCCTTGTCGTAGCCCTTCTCGCAGACCGTGCTGTGGATCTCGTCACGCAGCTCGCGCCACCGCTCGAGCGGCCCGTCGACTTCGCCGGACTCGATCAGCCGCACCGTCCGGTCGACGGCCACCCACGCCATGACCTTCGAGTGCACGAAGTGCCGACGCGGACCGCGGACCTCCCAGATGCCCTCGTCGGGCTCGTTCCAGTGGTCCTCGAGGTAGCGGATCAGCTTCAGCTGCAGCAGGCTCGCGTAGTCGTTGCGGGCCAGGCCGGTCATGTGGGCGAGGTGCAGCGCCTCGGTGACCTCGCCGTACACGTCGAGCTGGAGCTGCCCGGCCGCGCCGTTGCCGACCCGGACCGGTTTGGAGTCCTCGTAGCCGGGGAGCCAGCTCAGCTCGGTCTCGCCCAGCTCCCGCTCGCCCGCGATGCCGTACATGATCTGCAGGTTCTCGGGGTCGCCCGCCACCGCGCGCAGCAGCCACTCGCGCCAGGCCCGGGCCTCGTCCCGGTAACCGGTGCGGAGCAGAGACGACAGGGTGATGGCGGCGTCGCGCAGCCAGGTGAAGCGGTAGTCCCAGTTACGGGACCCGCCGATGTCCTCGGGCAGTGACGTGGTCGGGGCGGCGACGATCCCGCCGGTCGGCCCGTAGGTGAGCGCCTTGAGCGTGATCAGCGAGCGGACCACCGCGTCCCGGTAGGGGCCGTGGTAGGTGCACTGTTCGACCCACTGCCGCCAGAACTCCTCGGTCGCCTCCAGGGACACCTCGGGCTCGGGCAGTGGCGGAGGCTGCTTGTGCGAGGCCTCCCAGCTGATGGTGAACGCGATGCGCTCACCGGCGGAGACGGTGAAGTCGGAGTAGGTGGTGAGCTCCTCGCCGTGCGTCTCGACCTCGGTGTCCAGCCAGACCGAGTCCGGACCGGCGACGGCCACGGTGCGCTCGCCCACCTTGTGGACCCAGGGCACCACCCAGCCGTAGGAGAACCGCATCCGCAGCGCGGAGCGCATCTTCACGCGGCCGCTGACGCCCTCCACGATCCGGATGACCTGCGGCGCGCCGTCACGGGGAGGCATGAAGTCGATCACGCGGACCGTGCCCCGCGGGGTGTCCCACTCGGACTCGAGCACGAGCGTGTCCCCGCGGTAGCGGCGACGGTCGGCCGTGGGGGGCGCCACGTCGGCGGGGTGGGAGGGGCCGACCCTCCAGAACCCGTGTTCCTCCGTGCCCAGCAGGCCGGCGAAAATGGCATGCGAGTCGAAGCGGGGAAGGCACAGCCAGTCCACCGTCCCGTCCCGGCAGACGAGGGCGGCTGTCTGCGTGTCTCCAATGAGTGCGTAGTCCTCGATACGCCCGGCCACGTGCATCTCCAGTCGAATGGCCGCGTGGCCCTCAGGGCACGCTCTGCGGTCAGCGTCGCCCCTCGGGGCGCTCTCTTAAGGTCAAGGTGAACATCGATGAGCCCTCGAGCTCAAGTCCCGGGATCGTCCGGGAGGCTCGTGACCGCAGTTCGCACGTATGTGTCCGTGCTGGGCAGGATACGACGCCTCATGATGATGTGCCCGGTGCCTCCGGGCAAGGTCGGCGCACCGTCCGTGCGGAGCCTTCACCGAACGGTTTCCCGGTGCACGGCCGGGAACGCTCCCCCCAGGTCGCTGATACCCTGGTAGCCCGTGGACCGGTGGGCCTCCGATGGCACGGACCCCCGAACCGCAGCGACGGTAAACCCTCCCCCGGGACCGTTCCGCACCTCACTTCGCGACCACGGGAGCCCCCTCTTGGCACTGCCGCCCAAATCCACGACGACCAAGCACCTCTTCGTGACCGGGGGTGTCGCCTCCTCGCTCGGCAAGGGACTCACGGCCTCCAGCCTGGGTGCGCTGCTGAAGGCCCGGGGGCTGCGGGTCACGATGCAGAAGCTCGACCCGTACCTCAACGTGGACCCGGGCACGATGAACCCGTTCCAGCACGGTGAGGTCTTCGTCACGAACGACGGGGCCGAGACCGACCTCGACATCGGTCACTACGAGCGTTTCCTCGACGTGGACCTCGACGGGTCGGCCAATGTCACGACCGGGCAGGTGTACTCCTCGGTGATCGCGAAGGAGCGGCGCGGCGAGTACCTGGGCGACACCGTCCAGGTCATCCCGCACATCACCAACGAGATCAAGCACCGCATCCGGCGGATGGCGACCGACGACGTGGACGTCGTCATCACCGAGGTCGGCGGCACCGTGGGCGACATCGAGTCGCTGCCGTTCCTGGAGGCCGTCCGTCAGGTCCGCCACGAGGTCGGGCGCGACAACGTCTTCGTGGTGCACATCTCGCTGCTGCCCTACATCGGCCCCTCCGGCGAGCTGAAGACCAAACCCACGCAGCACTCGGTCGCCGCGCTGCGCAGCATCGGCATCCAGCCCGACGCGATCGTGCTGCGCGCCGACCGGGAGGTCCCCACCTCCATCAAGCGCAAGATCTCGCTGATGTGCGACGTCGACGACGCGGCCGTAGTGGCCGCGATCGACGCCCCGTCCATCTACGACATCCCGAAGGTGCTGCACACCGAGGGCCTGGACGCCTACGTCGTGCGCAAGCTCGACCTGCCGTTCCGGGACGTGGACTGGACGCAGTGGGAGGACCTGCTCAAGCGCGTCCACCAGCCGAAGCACGAGATCACCATGGCGCTCGTCGGCAAGTACATCGACCTCCCGGACGCCTATCTCTCGGTCACCGAGGCCCTGCGTGCAGGCGGTTTCGCCAACGATGCCCGCGTGAAGATCAAGTGGGTCACCTCGGACGACTGCCGGACCGCCGCGGGTGCGGCCGAGCAGCTCGGTGACTGCGATGCGATCTGCATCCCCGGAGGCTTCGGCGACCGCGGTGTCGACGGCAAGGTCTCGGCCATCACCTACGCCCGGGAGAACCGCATCCCGCTGCTCGGGCTGTGCCTGGGCCTGCAGTGCGTCGTCATCGAGGCGGCCCGGAACCTGGCGGACATCGCGGACGCCAACTCGACCGAGTTCGACCCGTCGACCGCCCACCCGGTCATCTCGACGATGGCGGAACAGCTCGACATCGTCGCCGGTGAGGGCGACATGGGCGGCACCATGCGGCTCGGCATGTACCCGGCCAAGCTCGCCGAGGGCTCCATCGTGCGCGAGGTGTACGGGGACCAGCCCTACGTCGAGGAGCGGCACCGCCACCGCTACGAGGTGAACAACTCCTACCGGGCCGAGCTCGAGAAGAAGGCGGGCCTGGTGTTCTCCGGCACCTCGCCGGACAACAAGCTCGTCGAGTACGTCGAGTACCCGCGCGAGGTGCACCCCTACCTGGTCGCCACCCAGTCCCACCCCGAGCTGCGCTCGCGGCCGACCCGCCCCCACCCGCTGTTCGCGGGTCTGGTGAAGGCGGCCGTCGAACGCAGGACGGCAGTCGTGGGCGGCTGAGGAACGCCGCCCGGGAGCGTCGCAGCAGCAGCGATACGGTGGCCGGGACCGGGGCGTACCGCGGCCCGGTCCCGGCACCATCGTTTTTACGGAGGTCACAGGACATGGGTGAGCGCCTGCAGGACGTTGCCGAGGAATGGCGTGTCACCGCCACGGCCACGCCCTTCACCGGCAACAAGACCAGCGTGCGCACCGACGACGTGGTGATGCCCGACGGCGCCGTCGCGCGACGGGACTACCAGGTCCACCCCGGTTCGGTCGCGGTCCTCGCCCTGGACGAGCAGAACCGGGTGCTGGTGCTGCGCCAGTACCGCCACCCGGTGCGGCACAAGCTGTGGGAGATCCCGGCCGGCCTGCTCGACGTCCCCGGAGAGAACCCGCTGCACGCCGCGCAGCGCGAGCTGTACGAGGAGGCGCACGTCAAGGCCGAGGACTGGCGGGTCCTGACCGACGTCTTCACCACTCCCGGTGGCTGCGACGAAGCCGTTCGGATCTTCCTCGCCCGTGACCTGTCCGATGCCGAGGGGGAGCGTTTCGACGTGTCGGAGGAGGAGGCCGACATGGAACTGGCCCGCGTCCCGCTTCCGGATCTCGTCACCGGGATCCTCGCCGGAGAGCTCCACAACAACTGCCTGGTCGTGGGCGCTCTCGCGTTGACCGCAGCGCTGGCCGGGGACGGCGTCGAGGCGCTGCGTCCGGCCCAGGCACCGTGGCCCGCGCGGCCGTTCGAAGTCTGAGGCGCGAGCCACGATCCGTCACGAGCACGGCTGCCGGGGGCCCGGACGGCCGTTCCTCCTGCTGATCCGAAGCGGTGATCTTCCGTGTCGGCTGCCGTCGCGCTCCGCTCCGCCGGCACCACGCCGTGAACTAGGCTCGTCTCCTCCGCCGGCGCCCCCGGCAGCGGGTGTGCCGGCCGGGGCTGTGACCGGAGACGTTGCCCGGAAAGCGCAGCGCCCCGGTACGCGGCAGCGCACGGCGGAGGTCCGCTCTCGTACCGGGTGTGCGCGGGCGGTGCGACGACCCGGTGCGGGAGCCCCCGGCAGAGGCCGGCGGAGTGCCGCGCAGGGCGTCGAGAGCCGGTGCACCTTTCCGGCCGCAGCACTAGGGGCGTCCCCGCCGGAAGCCGGCAGGGGAAGGGAGCGTGGCCCGTGTCGGATCGGGCGGTTGAGACCGGCGTTCCGGAGGTGCCGGCCGGGTCCGGCGACCGGGGGCCCCGGGCGGGAGGGGCCCCGGCGGCACCCTTCTTCGCCGGCCGCCGTCGTGAACTCCAGAGCCTGCGCTCCGACATCGAACGGGCCGGCCTGGACACCCTCTCCGGTCGCCGGGCCGGCCGTACCCGCCTCCTCCTCATCGCCGGACGCCCCGGATCCGGCCGGACCGCGCTCGCCGAGGAACTGGCCCGCGAACTCGCCCCGGCCTATCCCGACGGTGTGCTCCGTGCCCGGCTCGAGCAGCCCGGTGGGGAACAGGTGCCGACCGACCGGATCGTTCGCGATCTCCTTGCCGGACTCGGCAGGCCGGCACCGCCGCCCGGCGCCGGCGAGGAGGACCTGGCGGCGCTCCTCAGGGAGGCGCTGGCCGATCGGCGGATTCTGCTGCTCCTCGACGACGCCGGGGATCCTGAACAGGTCGAGATGCTGGTGCCGGACACCTCCGGCTGTCTGGTGGTGGTCACCGGGACCGGCCCGCTGACGGGGGTGCCGAACGTCCGGCCATGCACGATCGGCGGACTCGACCCGGCCGCCTCCGTCCAGGTCCTGACCCGGCTTGCCGGGAGCACCCGCATCACCTGCGACCCGTGTGCGGCCGACTCCCTCGTCCTGGAGTGCGCAGGGCAGCCGGCGGTGCTGGCGATGCTGGGCGGCTGGCTCGCCGCCCGGCCCCAGGCATCGGTCGCCGATGCCGTGACGGGACTGCGCGATCTGCCGCCCGAGCACTCCGGGGGCGGGCCCGCGCACTACCCGCTGAGCCGGGCCCTGCGGCTCGTCCACGACGGGCTGCCGCAGTCGACGGCGCGGGTCCTGCGACTGCTGTCGCAGGCGCCGGCCGGTTATGCCGACGCCCACATCACCTCGGCGCTGGCCGGCTGTTCCGTTGCTGCGGCGGAGTCGGTGCTGGAGAGCCTGGCGCAGCAGGGCGTGCTGCGGCCCGACGGCGCGGCCGTCCCGGGGAGCCCGGCGCTGTACCGGGTACCCGGCTGCCTCGCCCCGCTCCTGGCCGGACTCGCCCGCGCCGTCGAACGTCCCGCGGAGTTGCGGCTCGCGCGGGCCCGCCTGGTGGAGCGCTTCGTGCGGCAGCTCCAGTGCTGCCGGGCCGCCGGTGAGCCCGCGGGGTCGCCGGCCCGTGAGCGGGCGGCCGACCTGCCCCGCGCCCTGCGTTTCGACTCCGCTGCGACCGCGGAGGCATGGCTCGGATCCCGGTTGCCGGCGCTGCGTGCGACGGTCCGCCTCGCTCTCGAGGACGGACAGCTCGACACCCAGGTCCGGCGGCTGGTCGCGGCGCTGGCCCGGACGCTGCTGACCCATCGGGGCCAGGAGGGCGCCGCGCCGGAGCTCTATCCGCTGCACCAGTTGGTGCTGGCCGTCGCCGACCGGTGCGATCTGCCGCTGGAGAGGGCGGCTGCTCTGCTGAACCTCGCCGATCTGGACGCTGGGGCGGGACGGACCCCGGCCGCGCTCCTCCGCTACCGCGCGGCGCTCACGGCGGCGCGGGCCGCGGCCGACGATCCGCTGATCTGCCGGGCCCTGGAGTCATTGGGTGCCGCACATCAGGAGCAGGGGGACTGGGCGCGGGCGGCGGACTGGTTCGGCCGGGCGCTCTCGCTGCGTCTGTCCCAGGGCGAACTCGCCGAGGAGGCGCGACTGTACGAGCGGCTGGGAGCGGTGCACATACATGCCGGCGAATGGGACGAGGCCCTGCGGCAGTGGCGGGCCGCAGCCGCCGCGTACCGCAGGCTCCGCGACCACCAGGGACACGCCAGGTCCCTGAGCGAGACGGCACGGGTCCAGGAGTACGCGGGCCGGCTCCAGGAGTCGCTCCGCACGATCGAGGAGGCGATGGAGCTGGCGCGCCGCACCGGGGACACTCGCCTGCGTGCCGCCCTCCAGCTGCGGATGGCGGATGCCTTCGATCGGCTGGGCGATCCGCTCGCTGCCGGGTTCCACCGCGCCACTGCGGGACGTCTCCTAGGCGACCACCCGGAGTAGCCTGCGAAATCCGTAGCCCTTCGGTGAGAGATTGATGCTTTGCAAGGCTAGACAGCGAGACATCCTTCATTAGACTGGGTTGGCGGCGACGTAAACGGTCGCGTCCGGCATGCAGGTGCATAGTCCGGTTTGTCTGTTGAGCCCCCCCCCGAATCAAGGACCGTGATCGACGTGAAGGTCGGCATCCCCCGCGAGGTCAAGAACAACGAGTTCCGCGTGGCCATCACGCCCGCGGGCGTGAACGAGCTCGTCCGCAACGGCCACCAGGTCTTCGTGGAGCAGCACGCCGGTCTCGGCTCCTCCATCACGGACGACGAGTACACGGCTGCCGGCGCCACCATCCTCGCCACGGCGGACGAGGTCTGGGAGACCGCCGACCTGCTGCTCAAGGTCAAGGAGCCGATCGCGGAGGAGTACCACCGCCTCCGCAAGGACCAGACCCTCTTCACCTACCTGCACCTGGCCGCCTCCCGCGAGTGCACCGACGCGCTGCTGGAGTCCGGCACCACGGCCATCGCCTACGAGACCGTGGAGACAGCGAACCGCCAGCTCCCGCTGCTCGCCCCGATGTCCGAGGTCGCCGGCCGGCTGGCCCCGCAGGTCGGCGCCTACCACCTGATGCGCTCGGCCGGCGGTCGTGGGGTGCTGCCCGGTGGCGTCCCCGGCGTCGCCGCGGGCAAGGCCGTCGTCATCGGCGGCGGCGTCTCGGGCTGGAACGCCGCCCAGATCGCCATCGGCATGGGATTCCACGTCACGCTGCTCGACAAGGACATCAACAAGCTGCGCGAGGCGGACAAGATCTTCGGTACGAGGATCCAGACCGTTGCGTCGAACGCCTTCGAGCTGGAGAAGGCCGTGCTCGACGCCGACCTCGTGATCGGTGCGGTGCTCATCCCGGGCGCGAAGGCCCCGAAGCTGGTCACCAACGAGCTGGTCTCGCGGATGAAGCCGGGTGCGGTGCTCGTCGACATCGCGATCGACCAAGGGGGCTGCTTCGAGGACTCCCGTCCCACGACGCACGCCGAGCCGACCTTCGCGGTCCACGACGCCGTCTTCTACTGCGTCGCCAACATGCCCGGCGCCGTCCCGAACACCTCGACGCATGCGCTGACGAACGCGACGCTGCCCTACATCGTCGAGCTTGCCAACCGCGGCTGGCGCGACGCGCTGCGCCGGGACGCCGCGCTGGCCCTCGGCCTCAACACTCATGAGGGTGAGGTCGTGTACGGCCCCGTCGCCGAGGCGCACAACCTCAAGGCCGTCGACCTGAGTACCCTGCTCGGCTGATCCGGCAAAGCGCCTCCCCGCCGGCGGGTGCGCCGTCTGCGGTGCGGTGCGCCTCAACTTCCCGTGTCCGGGCGGGCCCTGAAAGCAGGGCCCGCCCGGACGTTTCCGGTCGTACGGATGACGGCGCGTCAACTCGGTGTGTGCCCAGCGGCGTCGGGCGCCGCGGTCGTCGGCTCACCGGGATTCTCCGCCCTTCTGCCGCTTGACAGCGGGCCGTTCGTCTGCCGACACATCGGGCCGGGTCCCGTGGATTGTGTTGCTGCGGACGGTCGACACGCCATAGAGTCGCCAACCGTCGGCATACTGTCACGCTGACCTATCGATAAAGTTTCCTGGTCACTTCCAAGGAGGTAAGACGACTTGTGAATGAGTCGACATTTACTCCCGGAGGTGGACAACAGGAAACGGCTGCGCGGGGCTCGAGGCCCTCGGGGCTCGAAGCTGTCGATTCCGTCGCCATACAGACCTTCGTAGCCCACCAGAGCAACACAGCCCACCAGAGCATGGACGGCCATCACGTGAACGCCACGGCCGGCGACCAGGGTGGCGGAGAGCCCACCCGCACCGCTGACTACGACCTGCCCCAGGGGCACTTCTACGACCCCGACGCGGAGTACGAGCCGGACCCGGAGTACGCCGCCACACTGGCCCCGGATGCTGCCCGCCAACGCCGCGAGCGCATCGGTCCCACCGGACGCCCGCTGCCGTATTTCCCCATTCCCGGCCCGCTGTCCGAGCACGGTCCCGCGAAGATCATCGCGATGTGCAACCAGAAGGGCGGGGTCGGCAAGACGACCTCGACCATCAATCTGGGCGCCGCTCTCGCCGAATACGGCCGCCGGGTGCTGCTCGTCGACTTCGACCCGCAGGGTGCGCTGTCGGTCGGCCTCGGCGTCAACCCGATGGAGCTCGACCTCACCGTCTACAACCTGCTCATGGAGCGGGGTATGGCGGCGGACGAGGTCCTCCTGAAGACCGCTGTGCCGAACATGGACCTGCTGCCCAGCAATATCGACTTGTCGGCTGCGGAAGTGCAGTTGGTCAGCGAGGTCGCCCGGGAGTCCACCCTGCAGCGTGCGCTCAAGCCGCTGCTGGCCGACTACGACTACATCGTCATCGACTGTCAGCCGTCGCTGGGGCTGCTCACCGTCAACGCGCTCACCGCCTCGCACAAGGTGATCGTCCCGCTCGAGTGCGAGTTCTTCGCCCTGCGCGGGGTCGCGCTGCTCACCGAGACGATCGAGAAGGTCCAGGAGCGCCTCAATCCCGAGCTCGAGCTGGACGGGATCCTCGCCACGATGTACGACAGCCGCACGGTGCACAGCCGCGAGGTCCTGGCGCGCGTGGTCGAGGCGTTCGACGAGCACGTTTACCACACGGTGATCGGCCGCACGGTCCGCTTCCCCGAGACGACCGTCGCGGGCGAGCCGATCACCACGTACGCCTCCAACTCGGTCGGTGCCGCGGCGTACCGTCAGTTGGCCAGGGAGGTGCTCGCCCGGTGCCACGCCGAGTGAGCCTGCCGGGGGCGGACGAACTGTTCCGGACCACCGGAGGCGCCGCCCTGCAGCCCTCCACTCCGGGGGCCTCCAGGCGGGAGCCCGGCGAGTCCGGCCGGCCGGTGCCGACCGTCCCCGCCCCCGCGGGCGAGCCGGACCCGGGGGGCCCCGACGGTTCCCCGGCATCCCCGGCTGCGGACGGTGCCGCCGGTCGATCCGGCCCCGCCGGGCCGGCCGAGCACAGCGGCCGTGGCGCGGACGACGGTCCGCGGCCCGCGTCCCGCGTCGGGCAGCA
>NZ_JAMQGM010000075.1 GCF_023703325.1 Streptomyces meridianus | reverse complement strand
CCGAAACGGCGAGGCTAGGGCGCGTATCGAGTCGCGATCATCATCCGCCCCGGGTGAGGTCTTTGAGCCAGATCATTGAGGCGCGCAGATAGAGGCCAGCGAGGTAGCTGTCCGGGGTCTTGTCGTACCGGGTGGCGATGCCTCGCCAGGCCTTGAGCTTGTTAATCAGGCGCTCGACGGTATTCCGTTCCTTGTGGAGCTCTGCGTCGTGGCTGACGGGTCGGCCGCCCCTGGAGCCCTTGTTCTTCCGGTTGGCGGCCTGGTCCCTCTTGTCCGGGATGACTGCCTTGATGCGGCGTCTGCGCAGGTGGGTGCGGTTGCCGGAGGACGAGTAGGCCTTGTCCCCGGCGACCGCGTCGGGTCGGGTGCGTGGACGGCCGACCGGCCCGCGGACCCGTACCTTCTTCAGCACGGGGATGAACTGCGGGCTGTCGGCGGCCTGCCCGGCGGTCAGGATGAACGCCAGCGGGCGACACTTCCGGTCGCCGGCGACGTGAATCTTGCTGGTCTGCCCGCCCCGGAAGCGTCCCAGGAGGGCGGCCTTCAGTCGCAGCTTTCGGCGACGCCGGATGCGTCGGCTCCACCCGCTCGGGGTCTGCGTTGGCTCCCTGCCCGTTCTGTTCGTCGAGGCCGCCCCCTTTGACCTGGCCTTCTCCTCCTCGGCGGCAGCCTTCTCCAGGGCGACGAGCACGTCTTCGCTCAGGTGCATCCCGGCGGCGTCGTGGTGGGCGCGCGCGGTGGTGGAGTCGATGCCGACCAGAGACAGTTCCACCATGCCCCGTTTCGCGGCTTCCGCGATCAGACCCTCCAGCAGGGCCTCGAACACGCCGGCGTCACGCCATTGCTGGAAGCGATTGGAGACGGTCTGCCAGGCGCCGAACTCCTGCGGCATCTCCCGCCACTGCCCGCCCGTCTTGAACCGCCAGATCACGCCTCGAACTGCTGGCGCAGCCGCTCGGGGTACGGGCCATACTCGCCAATCGGCAGGTATGGCCCAATGAACTCCCACTCTTCGTCTGTCAGTTGCACTCGCGTCACGCAAGATGATCTACCGGATCAGGCCTCGGAGCGATGACTAATCCCACAGATTGATCATGACTCAATACGTGCTCAGTAGGCGCGTCCGCAAGTATTGATCGGAATTATGGGTCAAATCGCCCACCCGCCCGATGGGCGTTCAGCGCGCGAAGCCCGCCGCACCCCTGATCCGCATCGCCGACCGCGAGTCGCACGTCCGACTCGCGGCCTAACGACCAGAATTTCCGGCCGCGCGTACTAGGATCCGCCTCTAGCATCACTCGATCGACCGTTGCTCACCCAAGCGATAGGAGGCCCGATGATCGGCGTGCTCGTGACTTTCACGCAGACCGACAAGTTCGATCGTTCAACTCTCGCAAAGATTGCCGGCGAACTCCGAGGGCCGTTCGAAGGCATGGCCGGCCTTCGCTTCAAGAGCTTCATGCTCGACGAAGACGGCGTTCAGGCAAGGAACTTCTACATGTGGGATGACGAGGACAAAGCCCGTGCTTTCTTCACGGAGGAGCTCGTCGACAAGGTGGCGGGGATTTATGGCGTCCCGCCCAAAATCGAGTATCTCGATATTGTGGGGTTCGTCGACAACTCTGGCATCTGATTCTCAAGGGGGTTGTCGCGCAAACCCCTGCCGTCCGGGCCGTTTTGGACCACCGGGGCATGCCACAGAACTTCCTCACATGCGATCGCGACCAACCGCTGCTGCCGGCCCTGCAGTCCCCTGACCTGAGTGACTGGCTGCCCGAGGACCACCTCGCCTGGTCGGTGATCAAGCGATCGAGCAGCTCCACCTCGATCCCTTCTGCGGCGCCTGCCGCTCCGACGGGCACGGCCGGGCCGCCCACGAGCCGAAGACGATGCTCACCCTGCTCGCTACTCCTACCGCGTCGGCGAGCGAAGCTCGCGCGGGATCGAGCGCCGCTGCCGCGAGAACGTCGCCTTCCGGGTGATCTGCGCAAAACAGGTCCCCGACCACGCGACGATTGCCCGCTTCCGGGGCCGCCGCCAGGAGGCCCTCGCTGGCCTCAATCTGCGCGCCTCGATGATCTGGCTCAAAGACCTCACCCGGGGCGGATGATGATCGCGACTCGATACGCGCCCTAGTGCTGTGACCGGAAAATCTCACCGGCTCGCGACGCCCTGTACGGCGCCTCGCTGCGTTGTCGCATCGCCCGAGTACGCCCGGTACGAGGACGATTCTCCGCCTTGCGATGCACCGCACCGGACGCCGCGAGCCACCCGGCAAACCTTTCCGGTCACAGCACTAGGCGGTCAGCTTCGTATGGTCGCCGACTTCGGGGACCGCCAACTGCGTATCCAGTAGGCATCTGCCGCAACCACAGCGCGGGGCGGCAACGAACGGACGGCAGTGACGGCTTTGGGGGCCATCGGCACTCAACTGCGCGACGACCACCGGGATGCGACGGCCACGCCGTCCCGGCCACCGCGGCGGTGTGCCCGCCACTGCCTCGCGGCCACCGCCGCGAGGACGGCCAGCCCGAGCAGCGGATACGGGGCGGCGAGCGGCTGCTGCCACCACGGGAGTCGCAGGTCGAGGTCACCGCGGTGCGGCAGCAGCCACATGCTGCGCGCGGTGAACACCACCGCGACGGCGGCGAGGACGGCTCGTCGGCGGGACAGCAGGGCGAGCAGCGGCACGCACCACACCCAGTGGTGGCTCCAGCTGATCGGGGAGACGAGCAGCCCGGTGAGCGCCGCGCACAGCAGGCCCCACTCGGGTCGCCCCCGCAGGGTGACCCGGCGGGCGACCGCGAGGCCGGCGATCACGACCAGGACGGCGGCCACCGTTCCCGCCGCGCCGGCGTCGGGCCGGTGCAGCAGCCGGCCCATCAGTCCGTGCAGGGACTGGTTGTCGACGATCCACACCTTGCCGACGCGCCCGGTGTCGAACAGCAGCCCGGTCCAGTAGGCGTGGCTCGCAGCCGGAAGTGCGAGGGCCCCGGCGAGCACCGAGCCGGCGAAGGCCGCCAGGGCGGCGAGTCCGGCCCGGCGCCGGCCGGTGACGAGCAGGAAGAGGACGAAGACCGCCGGGGTGATCTTGATGCCCGCGGCCAGGCCGGTGGCGAGGCCCTTGCCGCGAGCCCCGTCCGGCCGGCCGGCGTCCCACAGCACGAGGCAGGCGAGCACCAGGTTGATCTGCCCGAAGATCAGCGTCTGGAACACGGGTTCGAGCCAGAGCGCGAGTGCGGCGCCGGCGCAGATCGCGGCCGGCCGCAGCGGATGGGCACGGGGTACCCCGGCCAGGTCGAGGGAGAGTCGGACCAGCAGGACCAGGAGCGCCAGATTGGCGGCGACGGCGCAGACCTTGAGGACCGCGGGCGGGGCGAGCGCTGCCGGGACGAAGAGGATCGCGGCGAACGGCGGATAGGTGGCGGGCAGGTCCCACCGGGTGACGGTGAAGCCGTAGGGGTCGTCGCCGGACAGGACGGCCGCGCCCTCGGCCCGGTAGACGAACAGGTCCGCCATGGGGGCATGGCGCAGGAGCAGCAGCGCGGCGAACAGAGCCAGGGAGACGGCGAGCAGCAGGACGGAGCCGGCGAACGCGGTGCGGGCCGAGGGCCGAAGCTGCGACGGGAGCAGGCGGGACGGGCTGGACCCGGCGCCGGCGGCCCCGGTCGCGGAGGTCCCGTCAGCACGGCCGGGGGACCCGTCTCCGGTGCCGGTCGCCCGGTTGCCGGGAGGCCGGTCGCCGGGAGGCCGGTCGCCGGACGTGCCGTCGCCGGACGTGCCGGAAGAACTCGCTGACACCCGCTCGTCCCTCCGGTCGGCGTCCGGAGGCGACGTTAACCGAGGAGAACGATTCAGGCCGGGATGTCCCGGCGGGCTCGCCCGTCGGGGCTCGGCCGGGTCCGTCGGCGTCTCAGCGCCGGGCGGCGCGCGCGGAGTGCCCCTCGTGGCCGGCGTACTCGCCGAGGACCGCGACGCGGAACGCGGCGGACACGAAGACCCGCAGCGCCCGCAGGGCGTCCCCGACCAGGTGCCGGGCGTGAGCTTCGCCGACCGCCGTGCTTCCCGTGTGCTGCACCGGTGACCCGTCAAGGGTGGACAGAGTGGTCATGCCTCCATGATGGAATTCACACGAACGGCCCACAACGGACCAAAGTCCCGTATCGCTCGCCGGACCTGCGCCTCCGGGCGGCGCGGGGCCCTGCGCGTCCGCCGGGCGCCGCCGTAATTCGATCGCGCCGCCCCGGGCGCCCGGCTACAATCGCCGCTTCCCCGCCTCCCGGACCACGGCGCCGAACGGCAGCCGGGGGGAGAGCGCCGCCGACCGGACGGAAACCGGCCGGGCCCACGTCTTTCGACTCCTCGCACCCGTGCGAGCCCGTTCCCGGAGGCAGAGACCCCGTGCCCGCGCATGCCCCTGAACCGTCCGACCCCCTCGCCCGGGAGCGCGCCCATCTGGCCTCCTCCCGCGCCGCGTTGAGCGCCATGCGGGCCGACGCCGAAGCCCTCGACATCGGCGACGTCACGGCGAACTGGGTGAACGCCGCCGTGCTCCGGCACCAGATCGACGAGCGCATCAAGGCGCTGGCCGACCACGCGCACACCCCGCTGTTCTTCGGCCGGCTCGACTATCTGCGCGCGCCCGGCGGGGAGTTGGCGGAGGGCGCCGACGGCGAGCGGTTCTACATCGGCCGCCGGCACGTCCACGACGAGGACGGCGACCCGATGGTCATCGACTGGCGCGCCCCGGTCTCCCAGCCGTTCTACCGGGCGTCGCAGAAGGACCCGCAGGACATCGCGATGCGCCGGCGCTTCGGCTACACGGGCGGGCAGCTGACCGCCTACGAGGACGAGCACCTCACCGACGTGTCCGAGGAGGACCTGGGCACCGCCAGCAAGCTGCTGCAGGCCGAGATCGAACGGCCGCGCGTGGGCCCGATGCGGGACATCGTCGCGACCATCCAGCCCGAACAGGACGAGATCGTCCGCGCCGGGCTGTCGGGCACCGTGTGCGTGCAGGGGGCGCCGGGCACCGGCAAGACGGCGGTCGGCCTGCACCGGGTGGCCTACCTGCTGTACGCGCACCGGGAGCGGCTGGCCCGCACCGGGACGCTCGTCATCGGCCCCAACCGGTCCTTCCTGCACTACATCGAGCAGGTACTGCCCGCGCTCGGCGAGCTCGCGGTGGCCCAGGCGACCCTGGACGACCTGGTGGCGCACGTCGAGGTGCGCGGCACGGACACGGCCGCGACCGCTGCCCTCAAGGGCGACGCCCGCATGGCGGAGGTGCTGCGCCGGGCGGTGCGCTCCGGGGTGACGATGCCGGCCGAGCCGGTGGTCGTGGTGCGCGGGTCGCGGCGCTGGCGCGTACCGGCGCACGAAGTGCAGGAACTGGTCGAGGAGTTGCTGTCCCGCAACATCCGCTACGGCGCGGCCCGCGACGCACTGCCGCAGCGCATCGCGCACGCGGTGCTGGTGCGGATGGAGCAGGCCGGCGAGGCACCGGACGACCGGGTCCAGGACGCGGTGGCGCGCACCCCCGCGGTGAAGGCCGCCGTGAAGGCGGCCTGGCCGCCGGTCGATCCGGCGAAGCTGGTGCTGCGCCTGCTGTCGGACACGGACTTCCTGGCCGAGCAGGCGGCGGGCATTCTCACCGCGGACGAGCAGAAGCAGCTGCTGTGGGCGAAGCCGGCCCGGGGGGTGAAGTCGGCGCCCTGGACGGCGGCCGACGCGGTCCTCGTCGACGAGGCGATGGATCTGGTGCAGCGCACGCCCTCCCTCGGGCATGTCGTCCTCGACGAGGCGCAGGACCTGTCCCCCATGCAGTACCGGGCGGTGGGCCGTCGCTGCACGACGGGCTCGGCGACCGTGCTGGGCGACCTGGCCCAGGGCACCACGCCGTGGGCCACGTCGGGCTGGGCGGAGGCGCTGGCCCATCTCGGCAAGCCGGAGGGGCAGGTGGAGGAGCTGACGGTGGGCTTCCGGGTGCCGCGCACCGTCATCGCGTACGCGTCCCGGCTGTTGCCCGCGATCGCCCCCGGGCTCGCCGAGGCGACCTCGGTGCGCGACGCGCCCGGCTCTCTGCAGGTGCGCCGGGTGCCCGCGGACGGGCTGGACACGGCCGTGCTGGAGGCCTGTCGCAATGCCCTGGAGCACGAGGGATCGATCGGTCTCATCGCGGCCGATGCCCGGCTGCCCGCCCTGGCGGTGGCCCTGGCCGAGGCGGGCATGCCGTGTCTCTCCCCCGGCGCGGAGACATCCGAGGGCGCCCGGCTCACCTTGGTCCCGGCCTCGCTGGCCAAGGGCCTGGAGTACGACCACGTGGTGCTCGACGAGCCGGCGGCGGTGGTGGACGGGGAGCCGGACGAGCGGACGGGGCTGCGCCGACTGTACGTCGCACTGACCCGGGCGGTGTCGGGGCTGACCGTGGTGCATGCGGCGGATCTTCCGGGGCAGCTGACCGACGGGGAGCCGGAGGGCGCCTAGAGCCCGGAAACGATCACTGTCGGTTGCGCACCGTTGCGCCCGGTTCATCCGATTATGGGATTCTCGGGTCGTCCCCCTATGGTGCGATCCATGGACACCACCAAGGCCCCGGAGCAGGCCACCACCGATGAGGCTGCCCGGCGCACCGACGTGACCGAACGCACCGACGACAAGCCGGGTGCCGCGACCGCCGCCCCGGCCAAGGCGTCCGCCCCGGCCAAGGCGTCCGCCGCGGGCGTGGCCGCCGGCGCCGCTGCCGTGGCGGGAGCCGTCCTCGGCTTCGCCTCGCTGACCGGCACCTGGGTCGGCCGGCTGGCCGCCGAGCGGGAGGCCCTGCTGGGCCAGATGAAGACCTCGTCCGGCCAGGCGCAGCCGCAGGAGCAGATCGCCGCCGTCTACACCGCCCCGTGGCACACCACGGCGCTGTACCAGGGCTTCTTCGCGCTGGCCGCGCTGCTCGTCGCCGGAGCGGTTCTCCTGCTGCCGCGGGTGACCACCGCGCCCGACGGACTCGCCCGCGCGCCCTGGGTCCGTGCCGTGGCCTGGGCCGGAGTCGCCCTCGGCGGCCTCGGCCTGCTGCTGTCGGGAGCCATGTTCCTCGACGTCTTCGGCGGCGTACCCACGCCGTAACCGACACGACGTTGCCGACGGGCGGCGTCACGGGT
>NZ_JAMQGM010000074.1 GCF_023703325.1 Streptomyces meridianus | reverse complement strand
TCAAGATCATCGACCTGCTCATCACTCTCATCCCAGGCATCGGGTGAACGCCATGACGACACTGAGTACGTCCGCTGCCAACACGGGACGGCTCCTCGGAGCGGGCGTTCGCGCCCTGCTCGTCCTGACCCTGCTCTGCGGCGTGGTCTACCCGCTGCTGGTCACGGGGATCGCCCAGGGACTGTTCCACGGCAACGCCAACGGGTCCGAGGTCGAGCACAACGGCAAGGTGGTGGGCTCCGAGCTGTACGGCCAGACCTTCGATCTGCCGAAGAAGGATCCGGACGACTCCGACGAGGCCGCCCGGCCGGACCCCAAGTGGTTCCAGCCGCGTCCTTCCGCCGCGGGTACGAACAGCGTGAACACGCAGTACAGCATCCTGCTGTCCGGTGCCTCGAACCTTGCCGCCGACAGCAAGGTCCTCAAGGACGCGGTGGTGGAGCGCCGCCGGGCGTACGCAGAGCTGAACGGTGTCGAGGAGTCCCGGGTCCCGGTCGACGCCGTCACCGCCTCGGCCTCCGGAATCGATCCGCACATCTCCCCGGAGAACGCGGAACTCCAGGCGGCCCGGGTCGCCGAGGCCAACGGTCTCGACACGGCCCGGATAAGGCAGTTGGTCGCAGAACACACCGACGGGCGCATCGCCGGATTCCTCGGTGAGCCGCGCGTCAACGTGCTCCAGCTCAACATCGCCTTGCGGGACCTGATCCGGAACTGATCACCTCGCGGACGACGGCGGGATGCGCCGACGGGACCGGAATTCGGCCCGGCGCATCCCGCCGCCGGCGTTGCCCCAGCAGCGCACCGATGCACCTCATGAATTCCCCCGTCAGAAAGGCGGCACATCGATGACCCGGGTGCTGGTGGTCGAGGACGAACCGCTGTTCGTACGAGCCCTTGTCATCCATCTGCGAGCGCGGCAGTTCGACGTGGACACCGCGCCGGACGGTGCCACCGGTCTTCAGGTCGCCGCAGAGAAACGGCCGGATGCCGTACTCCTCGACCTCGGACTGCCGGACATGGACGGCTTCGAGGTCATCGCCCGGCTACGGCGGCTGACCCGCTCCCCGATCGTGGTGGTCTCCGCTCGTCGGACGTCCGACGAGAAGGTCGAGGCACTCGAAGCGGGGGCCGACGACTACGTCACGAAGCCCTTCGCCATGGACGAGCTGCTCGCCGGCGTGCGGGCCGCCGTCCGTCGTACCCGGATCAAGGAGTCCTCCGTGATCAGGGCGACCGTCGAAACCGGTTCGCTCTCCGTCGACCCGGTGGCGGGACAGCGAACCGCAGAGGCAGGGGTGTTCGGCTCGCTCCCACCGAACGGCACCTGCTCGAGATCCTCGTCGGGAATCCCGGGCAGTTCGTAGGACATCTCCACGCGGCGGCATGACGACGGTGCTGACGCTGCGCTCCGCCCTCGCCGGGCCGGCGGAGGGCTCCAGGGCGTCGACCACCTTTCCCTGACGTGTGCCGCGTCCGGATCGGTAGCTGTCGACGGCAGACGGGACCGCAGGGGCGGTCACCGGTGGACCACTCAATCCGGACGATTGAGTGGTCCACCGGGTGCAGGACGGTATCCCGCCCTCGGAGTCATCCGGTCAGGTGCCGTCCTGCCGACGGCTCGGGCCGGTGGAGGACCCCGGGGACGTCACGCCGGCAGTGCCCTTTGACGCAGCCTTGGCGCGCTCGCCGCGGATCTTGACGGACGCTTGATGCGCCCGTCCACGGCCTCGAGAGCAGGTACCGCAGCCGCCCCCGACCGGGTGTGCCGATGGGTGCCGGTCAGGCGTCAGGAAGCCCCGGAAAGCACTCGGAGCCCCTTGATTCCACTGACGAGCGGGGCGAGCTGCACGGCCTGCCCCGCTCGTCATGGCTGTACGGGGCTCCGGTGGCATCCACCGCGTCAGGGAAGGTCGGAGATCCTCAACCGCAGCCTGCAGATGGCCGCGTCCGTGTCCCGGCGCACGGAATGGTCCACCACGGCGCCGCGCTGGTTCTGCAGCACACGTTGCCAGAGATGTGCCGGCTCGACCTCCGGTATGAGGACGGTGATGCGCGTTCCGGGGTGTGCGAAGGTCAGCTCGCGCACGAACTCGGCGATGGGATGCCTCGGGGTCCGACGGGCCGAGTCCAGCTGTTCCAGCGGAATGCCCGGATTCCAGAGCGCCCAGTCCACCGCCAGTCGCTCTGGTTCCGGTCCTCGGGGTCGCGGTGGCGGACGGTCACCGCGCGCACCTCGTCGCCGAGCGAGGCGGCCACGGTCAGCGCCTCGCTCGTCAGGCGGTTCAGGGAGCCCACCGGGACGACGACCAACGAGCGGTCGCGGTGCGGGGGTTCGGGAATGCGGCCGATGCCGAGACGCTCACCGATCCTGCCGTAGGCACGGTGGACCGTCTCGAAAGCGGCGACCAGCAGCGGCAGGGTGACCACGATCAGCCATGCACCGTCGTGGAACTTGGCCGCAGGACAGGTGGTAGGCACCCGCGGCGGGCACGGCGAGAAGGTCACTCGGCCGTACGTCGCCGGGGAGCGGAACGGCGTCCGCGAGCACATCGCCCGCCTCGCAGTGCCGCCCCACGACGCTGACGACGCGGGGCGGCGCCGTCGAACGGCGGTCGACGAGCCTGGGTGCGTAACGGATGCCGTAGAGCGCGGGCCGGGGATTGTCGCTCATGCCGCCGTCGACGGCGACGAAGGTGCGCTGCTCGGTGCGTTTGACCGCGAGAACGCGGTAGACGGCCACTCCCGCCGGGCCGATCACGGCGCGGCCCGGCTCGAGGGTGAGCCGGGGTACGGGCAGCTGGGCCGGGGCACAGCCGTCCTCGAGTTCGGCTCTTACCCGTCCTGCCGGGAGGGCCGGGTCGAGGCCGGTCTCGCCGGGCCGATAGGCGATGGCGTGCCCACCGCCGATGTCCAGCTGGCGAAGCTCGAGACCGTACCGGTCCCGCATCCGGACCATCAGGCCGACCATTCGCCGGACGGCCGCCACGTACGATTTCACCGTCGTGATCTGAGAGCCGACGTGGCCGTGCAGCCCGACGAGGTCGAGGCCCGGCTGGCCCAGGATCCTGTCGATCGCGTGCCGGGCTGAACCGTCGGTGATCGACAGGCCGAACTTCTGGTCCTCCGTGCCGGTGCGCACCGCCGCATGTCCGCCGGCCGCCACATGATCGCGTTTGACCGTATTTCCACCCCTGTGTCTGGCAGACTGGCCGTCGATGGCCGAACCCAGGGCGCGGGGACCAGCGCCCCGGTGGAACCGCTGCGTGGGCAAGTCGAGGAGTCGGCGCGTGACTGATGTGGTGTTCGTCGTCATCACGGTCGGGGTCTTCGCCCTGCTCCATGGAATCGTCCGGGCGGTGGGACGGCTGTGAGCGCGGACAACATCGTGGGCCTGGTGCTGGCCGCTTTCCTGGTCGTGTTCCTGATCGTGGCCCTGATCCTGCCGGAGCGGTTCTGAATGAGCAGCACGGGTGCGGGTCTCGTCTTCGCCCTGTCCCTGCTGGTGGCGCTGCTGCTCGTGCACCGGCCGCTGGGCGACTACATGTACCGGGTGTTCACCTCGGCCCGCCATCTGCGGGTCGAGCGCGTCCTGTACCGGCTCATCGGTATCGATCCCCACGGCGAGCAGTCCTGGGCGGTGTACGCACGCAGCGTCCTGGCCTTCTCCGCCGTTTCCGTTCTCTTCCTGTACGCGTTCCAGCGGCTGCAGAGTCATCTGTTCCTGAGCCTCGGCTTCCCCGCGGTCGACAGCGACCTGGCCTGGAACACCGCCGTCAGCTTCACGACCAACACCAACTGGCAGGCCTACGTGGGCGAGTCCACGATGGGCCAGCTCGTGCAGATGGCCGGTCTGGCGGTGCAGAACTTCCTGTCGGCGGCTGTCGGCATCGCCGTGGCCATCACCCTGGTGCGAGGCTTCGCACGGACCCGCACCGACGGGCTCGGCAACTTCTGGGTCGACCTGATCCGCGGCTGCGTACGAATTCTGCTGCCGGTCTGCGTCGTCGCGGCCGTGGTCCTGGTGGCCGGCGGGCTGATCCAGAACTTTCACGAACCGCAGACGGTGACGACCCTGTCGGGCACCGAACAGGCGATCCCCGGCGGCCCGGTGGCAAGCCAGGAAGCCATCAAGAACCTCGGCACGAACGGCGGCGGCTTCTTCAACGCCAACTCCGCCCACCCCTTCGAGAATGCCACGACCTGGACCAACTGGATCGAGATCTTCCTGCTGTTGATGGTCAGTTTCTCGCTGCCGCGCACTTTCGGCCGGATGGTGGGCGACCGCCGCCAGGGCTATGCGATCGTCGCCGTGATGGCGATGCTGGCGATCCTGAGCCAGGCCGCGGTCATCGGCTTCCAGGTGGCCCATCACGGCACGGTCCCCACCGCGGTGGGTGCTGCCACGGAAGGGACGGAGGTCCGCTTCGGCGTTCCCGACTCCGCCGTGTTCGCCTCGGCTACCACGCTGACCTCGACCGGCTCGGTGGACTCCTTCCACGACTCCTACACGAGTCTCGGTGGCGGAGTGCTGCTGCTGAACATGATGGTGGGTGAGGTCGCTCCCGGCGGTGTGGGTTCCGGGCTCTACGGGATGCTGATCCTGGCGGTGGTCACCGTGTTCGTGGCCGGGCTCATGGTGGGGCGGACGCCGGAGTACCTGGGCAAGAAGATCCGTGGGCAGGAGATCAAGCTCGCGTCCCTGTACTTCCTGACCACACCCTTGATCGTCCTGGTGGGCACAGCGGTTGCCATGGCCCTGCCCGAGGGCCGGATGTCCAAGCTCAACCACGGGCCGCACGGCATGTCAGAGGTGCTGTACGCGTTCACCTCCGCGGCCAACAACAACGGCTCCGCGTTCGCCGGGCTGTCCGCCGACACCACCTTCTACAACACCGCGCTGGGACTGGCGATGGCCTTCGGCCGCTTCCTGCCGATGATGTTCGTCCTCGCGCTGGCCGGGAAACTGGCCGGGCAGCGCCCGACCCCGGTGACCGGCGGCACGCTGCCGACCCATCGCCCGCAGTTCGTGGCCATGCTCGCCGGCGTCACACTCGTCCTCGTCGCTCTGACGTACTTTCCCGCCCTGGCACTCGGGCCGCTGGCCGAGGGACTCCACTGATGTCCGGAGCCAAAAGGGGTCACGAAGCGGAAACACACGGGGAGACGATCCCGGAGAAGGGGTCGGACCGCGTCACGGGCGGCCTTCTCGACGCCCGTCGGCTGATGCTCTCCTTCCCCGACGCGCTGCGCAAGCTCGATCCGCGGACGCTCTGGCACAACCCCGTGATGCTGATCGTGGAGGTCGGCGCGGTGTGGACGACCGTCCTCGCCGCGCGGGACCCGTCCCCGTTCGCCTGGCTGATCACGGTCTGGCTGTGGCTGACCGTGGTCTTCGGCAACCTGGCCGAGGCCGTGGCCGAAGGTCGGGGAAAGGCTCAGGCCGACTCACTGCGGAAGGCACGACGCGCCACGGTGGCCCGTCGGCTCACCGACTGGGCCCCGGGCCGGCCGGGCACGCCGGAGTCCGTCCCGGCTCCGCAACTGCACACAGGCGACGTCGTGGTGATCGAGGCAGGGGAGATCGTGCCCGGCGACGGAGACGTGGTCGAGGGAATCGCGAGCGTCGACGAGTCGGCCATCACCGGCGAATCGGCCCCCGTCATCCGTGAATCGGGAGGGGACCGGTCCGCGGTCACCGGAGGAACCAAGGTTCTCTCGGACCGGATCGTCGTGCGGATCACTCAGAAACCCGGTGAGAGCTTCATCGACCGCATGATCGCTCTCGTCGAAGGGGCGAGTCGCCAGAAGACGCCGAACGAGATCGCCCTGAACATTCTGCTCGCGGCGCTGACCATCATCTTCCTCATGGCGGTTGCGACGCTCCAGCCCTTGGCCGTCTACGCGAAGAGCACGCAGCCAGGAGTCCCGGACACGGCCACGCTCAACGCCGGCGGAGTGACCGGCATCGTGCTCGCCTCACTCCTCGTGTGCCTGATCCCCACGACCATCGGCGCGCTGCTGTCGGCGATCGGCATCGCGGGAATGGACCGGCTGGTGCAGCGCAACGTGCTGGCCATGAGCGGACGGGCGGTCGAGGCGGCCGGTGACGTCAACACCCTGCTGCTCGACAAGACCGGGACCATCACGCTCGGCAACCGCGAGGCCGCCGAATTCGTCCCCGTCGGAGGCGTCGGGACCGAAGCGCTAGCCGACGCGGCCCAGTTGTCCAGCCTCGCCGACGCCACCCCGGAGGGCCGCTCCGTCGTGGTGTTCGCCAAGGAGCACCACGGTCTGCGAGAGCGCTCGGCAGGCGAACTCGGCCACGCCACCTGGGTGAACTTCACCGCGCAGACCCGCATGTCGGGGGTGGACCTGACCGAGGCGGACGGAACCCGTGCGCTGCGCAAGGGGGCGGCGACAGCGGTGATGAAGTGGGTCCGGGACCACGGTGGACACCCGACGGACGAGATCGGCCCGATCGTCGACGCCATCGCCTCGGGCGGTGGCACTCCGCTCGTCGTCGGCGAAGTCGTCCGGCGCGGAGGGACGAGTACGGCGCGCGTCCTCGGCGTCATCCGCCTCAAGGACGTGATCAAGGAGGGCATGCGGGAGCGCTTCGACCACATGCGGGCCATGGGCATCCGCACCGTCATGATCACGGGCGACAACCCGATGACGGCCCGCTCCATCGCCGCCGAGGCGGGAGTGGACGACTTCCTCGCCGA
>NZ_JAMQGM010000073.1 GCF_023703325.1 Streptomyces meridianus | reverse complement strand
GGCGATGGTGCTCTGTGCGGGATCGTCTCCTACGGTTGACGTTCTCTGCCGGGAGGCTTGGTGCCACCGTTGGCTGGGCCGAGCTTACGCCCGGCACTACCTGGCCCACACGATCTCCGCCTGCGGGAGAGGTCCGGACAGCAAAAGAAGCCCCGGGTCGCTGGCCTGGGGCTCTTGCGTGGAGCGGGTGACGGGAATCGAACCCGCGCTCTGAGCTTGGGAACCAATGAGGGTTCGGAGTTCGATATCCGTCCTGACCTGCGAAAACACGACCATGCGGCGGAATCCTCGGCCTCTCGTCGGGCGCCGTTGCTGACCGCTGTTCACCGCTCCGGCCGGCACGTAGTGGCACGGCCGGTCACAGATTCATGACCAGGCGCCATGGAGGTCCTCAGGGGTGAGGATGTGGACGCCGTCGGCAGTGCACCCACTGCGGGTGACGGCGAGCAAGGGGGTGCTGTCGTCGGCGCCGGGAAGCTGGGATCGGTGGGTGATGAGGCGGGCGAGGTCGCGGTTGTCGAAGGGCTTCTTCTCCAGCCACTTGACCGAACCCACGAGAGTGATCTTCTTGGCGATGGGGGAACGGTCGGCGCCGACGATGTCGATTTCCGGGTCGTTGGTGCGGGTCCAGTAGCCGCCGATCGCATGGGTGCCTGCGGGCAGATGTCCTTCGTCGGAGCCCAGCCGCCACAAGGCTTCGCGGATAACGGGCTCGATGGCTCTGCCCCGCCAGGACGTCCAGCCGGTACGGATGGTGTCGAGGACGCGGTCGCCACGGCCGCGTTCGACCGCCGGGATGCCGGGGCCGATGAAAGAGAGCCAGAAGCGCAGGTACGGGTCGTCGATGCGATAGCGGGTCTCTCGGCTGGGTTTGGTGGAAAGGGGCAGTTCGGCGGCGACCATGCGCCGGGAAGCGAGGAGGTCCAGTGAGCGGGATACCGAGCCGGGGTTGAGTCCGCCGGCTGCTCTGCCGATCAGAGTGAAGGTGCGCTCGCCGTGGCCGATGGCGCCCAGGACGGTGCGAGCTTGCGCCTCGGTGGGGAACTCGGCAGCCAGGGTTCGTTCGCCGCTGACCAGCAGGGCGGATGTCGGTCTGCGCAAGGCCAGTTCGAGGTACTCCCACAGCCCGGCGCCCTGCGGCCATTCCTCCAGGACGAGGGGGAGCCCGCCGGAGATCAGGTAGGCGTCGAAGGCGTCGGCGGGCGGCAGATCGAGCATCGAGGCGACCTCTGCCGGATTCAACGGTGGCACGACCATCTCGGTGCCCCGCTGATAGAAGGGCCGCCCGTAGGTGTTGAGCTGTTCCATCATGGCGATGTCGGAGCCGATGAGAATGAGCAGAACGGGCAGCTTCGACAACGTCCGGTCGAACGCCTTCTGCAAAGCGCCCTCGAAGCTCGGGTCCTCGCGTACGAGGTAGGGCATCTCGTCGAGGACCACCACACTCGGAGAGTCCGGGGGCAGCGTGGAGGCGAGCATAGTCAGCGCGGCGTCCCAGCTCAGCGGGGCGGCGAAATCAGCGAACCGCGCCGCGTCGGGAAGCCGGGAGGCCGTCACCTCGGCGGCGAAGGCTGCCAGATCGTCCTCGCGGGAGCCGCCGACGGCGGTGAAGAACACATGCGGCAGTTCGGTCTGCTCCAAGAACTCCTCCACCAGGCGTGACTTCCCCACCCGGCGGCGTCCGCGAATCAGCACGGCACGCCCGGGGCGTCCGCTGCGCCCCCCGGTCTTCACCGGTCCCAACATGGCGTTCAGGAGGGCGAGTTCGGTGCGGCGCCCGATGAATCCGTTCACGGTGGTCGACCTCCACGACAGAGTCCTGTTGCTTGCATTCAGGATACTTTCATCAATATAAGTACTGTACGGCTGTGGAGCGTGATGGCGTCGGCCGGTGGGGTTCGGCGGCATGACGCCATGACGCCTTTCCTGTCCGCTGGTCACCGCCCCGACCGGCACGTTGTGGCACGGCATTCGGGGAGAGGTTGGCCGAGGTGGGGATCGGTTGCCCGGCACGGTGGTGTGGCTCGGCGGGATGCCCGGTGGGTGCGGGTGCCGGCTTGGCGTGCCGCCGCTCACGTATCCGTTCGGATCCGTTGGTCCAGCAGACGCTTGCTCGCGGGTAGGCGGCCGCTTGTCGAGTGCATTCGTCCCGGCTGTGGTGGGCTCGCGATGTGAATGTTGGTGACGTATGCTGCCTTGTACATTACCAATCGTCGCATGGGAGGTGCCCATGTCTGTCACCCAGATCGATATCGACGATGACGCGTTGGAACGGGCCATGGCGCTGTCCAAGGTCAGGACCAAGAAGGAGGCGGTCAATCTCGCCCTCCACTTCTACGCCGAGCAGCAAGACCGTGCGGCGCGCATCAGCCGGCACTTTGAGCGCGCGCACCAGTGGGGGGCGGTTGAGGATGCCGAGCGTCTGCATCGGGCGGAGAAGGGCAGTCGGTGATCTATCTGCTCGACACCTCCGGCCTCGTCCGGCTTCTCCGGGATCACAAGCTGCAAGTGGCCTGGCGCGACGCGATCGGTGCCGAGGCTGTCGCCTCCTGCTACCCGCAGCGCGCCGAGTTCCTCTACAGCGCTCGGAACGGTCGCGAATACGACGAGATCGCAGAGATGTTCACGGACCTCTATCCCGACGTATCGGTGCCGAAGAACGCGGGACGCTGGATCGGCGCCGTGCAACATCGCATGGCCCGGGCCGGGGAGCATCGCAGCGCTTCGGCGGTGGACCTCATCATCGCCGCTACTGCAGCCCACCACGGCCTGACCGTCCTTCATGACGACGCTGACTACGGCACGGTCGCTCGTCACGCACCCGACTTGAGCGAGCACAGTGTCCACGACGTCGGCTGATGTCGTTCGATGTCTTGGCAGCAGGTCGCGGCTCATCAAGCCCGCACGAGTGGTGCGAGTCCGCGAATCGTTCCAGGGACAAAGAAGCCCCGGGCTCTTGGCCTGGGGCTCTTGCGTGGAGCGGGTGACGGGAATCGAACCCGCGCTCCGAGCTTGGGAATCAACCGCACTTCACTGGTCGATGGTCCTCTGACCAGCGACGATGTCGA
>NZ_JAMQGM010000072.1 GCF_023703325.1 Streptomyces meridianus | reverse complement strand
GGCCCGGGGACGGCGCGCCCGCAGCCGGCGCAGCGCCCGGACCACCCCGGGACGCCCGGCGTACGCCCGGCTCACCACTGCAGGGCCGTTCGCCCGGCGCACCACGGGGCACGTCCGGACACGCCGGTGGGCCCGTACCGGATCGGTACGGGCCCACCGGGCGGTGCTGCGGTCCGGCTGTCCTCCCGGTCGGCGGTCAGCCGGCCAGGGCGGCGCGCGCGAGGCGGGCCGTCTCGGACGGGGTCTTGCCGACCTTCACGCCCGCGGCCTCGAGGGCCTCCTTCTTCGCCTGCGCCGTGCCGGAGGAACCGGAGACGATGGCGCCGGCGTGGCCCATGGTCTTGCCCTCGGGCGCGGTGAAGCCGGCGACGTAGCCGACGACCGGCTTGGTGACGTTGGCCTTGATGTAGTCCGCGGCCCGCTCCTCGGCGTCGCCGCCGATCTCACCGATCATCACGATCAGGTCGGTGTCGGGGTCGGCCTCGAAGGCGGCCAGCGCGTCGATGTGCGTGGTGCCGATGACCGGGTCGCCACCGATGCCGACGGCCGACGAGAAGCCGAGGTCACGCAGCTCGTACATCATCTGGTACGTGAGCGTGCCGGACTTCGACACCAGGCCGATGCGGCCGGAGTTGGTGATGTCGGCCGGGATGATGCCCGCGTTCGACTGTCCGGGGCTGATGAGGCCCGGGCAGTTGGGGCCGATGATCCGGGTCTTGTTGCCCTGGGAGCCGGCGTAGGCCCAGAACGCGGCGGTGTCATGCACCGCGATGCCCTCGGTGATCACGACGGCGAGGCCGATCTCGGCGTCGATCGCCTCGACGACCGCGTCCTTGGCGAACTTCGGCGGCACAAAGATGACCGTGACGTCCGCGCCGGTGGCCTCCATGGCCTCCTTGACGGAGCCGAAGACGGGAACGTCGGTTCCGTCGAAGTCGACCTTGGTGCCGGCCTTCCGCGGGTTCACGCCGCCGACGATGTTGGTGCCCGAGGCGAGCATCCGCTTGGTGTGCTTCTGGCCCTCGGAGCCGGTCATCCCCTGGACGATGACCTTGCTTTCCTTGGTGAGGAAAATAGCCATGGTGTTTGGTGACCCGTTCCTTTACTTGGCAGCCAGCTCGGCGGCACGGTCGGCCGCACCGTCCATGGTGTCCACCTGCTGGACCAGCGGGTGGTTCGCGTCGGTCAGGATCTTGCGACCCAGCTCCGCGTTGTTGCCGTCGAGGCGCACGACCAGCGGCTTGGTGACGTCCTCGCCCTTGGACTTGAGCAGCTCCAGGGCCTGGACGATGCCGTTGGCGACCGCGTCGCACGCGGTGATGCCGCCGAAGACGTTGACGAACACGGACTTGACGTCCGTGTCGCCGAGGATGATCTCGAGGCCGTTGGCCATGACCTCGGCGGAGGCGCCGCCGCCGATGTCGAGGAAGTTGGCGGGCTTCACGTTGCCGTGGGCCTCACCGGCGTAGGCGACGACGTCGAGGGTGCTCATGACGAGACCCGCGCCGTTGCCGATGATGCCGACCTCGCCGTCGAGCTTGACGTAGTTGAGGCCCTTGGCCTTGGCGGCCGCCTCGAGCGGGTTGGCGGAGGCCTTGTCCTCGAGCGCCTCGTGCTCCGGCTGCCGGAAGTCGGCGTTGGCGTCCAGGGACACCTTGCCGTCGAGGGCGAGGACACGGCCGTCGGCGACCTTGGCCAGCGGGTTCACCTCGACGAGGAGGGCGTCCTCGGCGACGAAGCTCTTCCACAGGGTCTGCAGGATCTCGGCGACCTGGTCGGCGACCTCGGCCGGGAACTTCGCGGCGGCGACGATCTCGGCCGCCTTCTCCGCGGTGACGCCCACGTTGGCGTCGACCGGGATCTTCGCGAGGGCCTCGGGCTTGGTGGCCGCGACCTCCTCGATGTCCATGCCGCCCTCGACGGAGGCCATGGCCAGGAAGGTGCGGTTGGTGCGGTCGAGGAGGTACGAGACGTAGTACTCGTCCGCGATCTCCGGAGCGGTCTCCGCGATCATCACCTTGTGGACCGTGTGGCCCTTGATGTCCATGCCCAGGATGTCCGTCGCGCGGGCGACGGCCTCGTCCGGGGTGCCGGCCAGCTTCACGCCGCCGGCCTTGCCGCGGCCACCGACCTTGACCTGGGCCTTGACGACCGACCGGCCGCCGAGACGCTCGGTCGCCTCGCGCGCCGCCTCAGGCGTTTCGATGACTTCACCGGCCAGCACCGGTACACCGTGCTTGGCGAAGAGGTCCCTCGCCTGGTATTCGAACAGGTCCACGCGCGTCCGTCCCTTTGCGTCTCAATAACCGCTGTCGTGGTGATCGCGGTTCCTTGTCTGCGTGGGCGTGCCGCTACGGGCAACGTGACAGCGCGGTCACTAGGAGTGCGCACACGTCAGCCGAGTACGCGGCATGTCCGTCTTGCAGGTTAGCCCCGCTGGGGGCGGGTCCCTAAATCGCAGCTCACATGTGAGCGGTGACGGTGGTCACATGGGACGTGGCGCCGGGGCACCGGCCACGCCCGGTCGATCTTCACCGGAGGTCGCCGCCGTGGGAGCCCGCCCGCCCCCGGGTCCGGCTTCGACCCGGGGTCCGCTCCGGCACCGTCCACCGCCCGCCCCCCGGCAGCGACGCCGGCGGACGATCACCACCGCGGGACCCGCTTCCGGTGCGGTGCACGCGCCCCCCGGCGTGCGGGGCGCCCGCCGACGGAGCGGGGGCATTCCGCGGTTCGGGGCCGGCCCGAGGGGGATGAGGCCTTGTGAGGGGCAGGAGAGCTGACGGCTCATCAACGGAGGGGAGACACACACGATGGCTACACCACTGTCCGCGGACAGACTGCTCGGAGCTCTGCGCGACGAGGGCCTTCGGGTGGTCGAGTACCGCGACTGGCGCACGCACAACCGCAACCACAAGGGCCCCTGGGGGCCCGTGAACGGCGTGATGATCCACCACACGGTGACCTCGGGCACCGACAGCTCGGTGGAGCTCTGCTACAACGGCCACGCCGGCCTGCCGGGGCCGCTGTGCCACGGGGTGATCGCGAAGGACGGCACGGTCCACCTGGTCGGCCACGGCCGGGCCAACCACGCCGGGCTCGGCGACGACGACGTGCTGCGCGCCGTGATCGCCGAATCCGAGCTGCCTCCGGACAACGAGGCCAACACCGATGGCAACGCACGCTTCTACGGCTTCGAGTGCATCAATCTCGGGGACGGCGAAGACCCGTGGCCCGCAGCCCAGTTGGAGGCCATCGAGAAGGCGTCGGCCGCGATCTGCCGGGCCCACGGCTGGGGGCACCGGTCGGTGATCGGGCACCTGGAGTGGCAGCCGGGGAAGGTGGACCCGCGTGGATTCACCATGGGCACCATGCGCGAACGGATCAGGACCCGGCTGGGCGGCGACCCGGACGGGCCCTCCGAGCCCCGGTACGAACCCTTCCCCGGAGCTTCGTTCTTCACGGTGGGACGCCGCAGTGCGATCATCACGGCCATGGGCAGGCGGCTGGTGGCGGAGGGCTGCAGCAGGTACGAGGTCGGTCCCGGACCGGAGTGGACGGACGCGGACCGGAAGTCGTACGCGGCCTGGCAGCGCAAGCTGGGCTACTCCGGCAGCGACGCCGACGGCATTCCGGGGAAGACGAGTTGGGACAGGCTGAAGGTCCCCAACGTCTGAGTCAGCGGTCCGTCCTGCTCCGTGCCGTGTCCCCGTGACCGGGAGAGTTCGGCGTTGAACCTCCCGGTCTCGCGGCGGCGCGGCCCGGCCCCACGGCCCGGCCGGCGTCCCGGGTTCGCGTGGGCAGGTCAGCGGGGTTCGGTTCCGCGGCGTCGGGGACCGGGACCGGACGCCGCTCGATCGCCGCCGCCATCACCTCGGGGAAGTGGTCGGGCGAACAGGCGAACGCCGGGGCACCGAGGGCGGCGAGCGCTGCGGCGTGCTCCCGGTCGTAGGCGGGCGCACCCTCGTCGGACAGCGCGAGCAGCGCCACGAACTGCACGCCGGACGCCTTCATCGCCGCCACCCGTCTCAGCATCTCGTCCCGGATTCCGCCCTCGTAGAGGTCGCTGATGAGGACCACGACGGTGTCGGCGGGCCGGGTGATCTTCGACTGGCAGTAGGCCAGCGCCCGGTTGATGTCGGTGCCACCGCCCAGCTGGGTGCCGAAGAGCACGTCCACCGGGTCGTCGAGGGCGTCGGTGAGGTCGACGACCGCGGTGTCGAAGACGACGAGGCGGGTGGCGAGGGAACGCATCGAGGCGAGCACCGAACCGAACACGGAGGCGTACACGACCGAGGCCGCCATCGACCCGGACTGGTCGATGCACAGCACGACGTCCTTCTTCACCCCCTGCGCCGCGCGGCCGTAGCCGATGAGGCGGTCCGGGACGACGGTGCCGTACTCGGGCAGGTAGTTCTTCAGATTGGCCCGGATCGTGCGGTCCCAGTCGATGTCCCGGTGGCGCGGGCGGCCGATCCGCGCCGAGCGGTCCAGTGCGCCGGACAGGGTGGCGCGGGTACGGGCGGCGAGCCGCTTCTCCAGGTCCCGAACGACCTTGCGGACCACGGCTCGGGCGGTGTTCCGGGTCGTCTCCGGCATCGCCTTGTCGAGCGACAGCAGGGTGCCGACGAGGTGGACGTCGGCCTCGACCGCCTCCAGCATCTCCGGTTCCAGAAGGAGTGAGGACAGGCCGAGCCGGTCGATCGCGTCCCGCTGCATCACCTGGACCACGGATGTGGGGAAGTAGGTGCGGATGTCACCGAGCCAGCGGGCCACTTGGGGCACGGAGCCGCCGAGTCCGGCGGAGCGTCCTGCGCCGGAGCGTTCGCCGTCGCCGGGGCCCGAGCCGTAGAGCGCGGTGAGGGTGCGGTCCACCTCGGCGTCGCGGCCTGCCGGTTGGTGCCCGGTGCCGTCGGCGGGACCTCCGCCGAGAACCAGCCGCCAGCGGCGCAGTCGCTCGCCGGTCGCCGTGCCGTCCGCCGGCGCCGCCCCGTTTCCGGGGGTGACGTTCGTGGTCGTGGCTGCGTTCAACCGACTGCTCCCGCCATCCGGTGGTCGTCCTTGTCCAGGTCGGTGCCGAGGCCCAGCAGCCGGTGCACCGTGGGCCGTACGGCTGACGCCCGCTCCGCGTCGAGCCCCGGTCCGTAGCCCGGGGCCCCGGCCGCCGTCGCCGCGGTGTGCGCCCGGCCGCCGGCCGTGGGGCCGCGCCGGACGAGTTCCCCGAGCGTGCGGCGCACGCCGGCTTCGTAGGCGGAGAAGGTGCGGCGCAGCAGCGGCAGGACGTCGGTGAACGCGTCCGCCGGGACCGCGGTCAGCCAGGCGTCGAGCAGGGCGAGCAGCCGGGTGTCGTGCACCAGGAGCATGCCGCCCCCGGCGCCGCCGCCCACGAACCCCTCGATCCAGGCAGCGGCCCGGTCCGGCGGGGTGCCGGGGGAGAGTACGAGGCCCATCAGCCGGGCCGCGGCATCGTGGTCGAGCCGCTCGTCGTCGAGCAGCAGCCGTGCCGCCCGGCCGCGGATCGGACCGGGGACCTGTTCGCCGGCTACGAGGGTGTGGAGCACCCGGGCCCAGCGGTCGCGCAGGCCGCCGCCGTCCGCGCCGGTCCGGGCGGGGGTGCCGGGGCCGACGGGCTCCCGGGCCGCCGGGCCGCTCCCCTCGGTGCCACCGGAACCGCCTGAACGGCCTTGGCCGTCGGGGCCGCTGTGCGGATGTGCAGCGCTCCGGTCCAGCAGGCCGACGGCCGTGTGCACGGCGTCCAGATGCCGGCGCATCCCGGCCGCGCCGTCGGCGTCGAGGCCGACGACCGCGGGCGGCAGGCCGACGAAGACGCGCTCGGCGACGGCGGTTGCCACCTCGGCCAGTGCGCCCGCGTCACTGCCGCGCACATCGCCGTAGCGGGCCGAACGGACCAGGGCGGGCAGGGCCTCGGCGAGGTGCCCGACGTCGGTGTCGAGCGCCGCGCGGTCGGCGAGCACCCGCATCACCAGGGACAGCGCATCCGGCAGGCCGGCCAGCAGGCAGTCCTCGGCGAGCCCGGTGACGTCCGGCAGGCGGCGGGCGGCCATCGCATCGGACTCCGCTTTCGCCGTGGCCGCCGAGGCCACGGTGGTCCCCCACACTCCGGCTTCGGCGACCCGGACCGAGAGTTCGGGCTCCCAGCCGAGCCGCCAGGTCTCGCGGAAGGTGCCCGTCCCAACCCGCGAGCGGGTCTGCCGTCCCCAGCCGATGCGGAGCAGCCGCAGCCGGTGGAGCAGTCTGCTGCGCGCAGCGTCGGTGTCCTTGCGCAGGTCGAGTTCCACGTCCCGCGCCTCGGCCGCGGGCTTCAGCCGCAGACTGCGCTGAAGCCGCGTGAGGTCGCGTTGCAGCGGCACGGCCGGGGCGGAGTCGGGCACGTCGCCGAGGGCGTCGCCGACGACGAGCCGTTCGTGGACGAGCGCGAGCGGGACGTCGGAGCCCTCGCACATCACGGCGCGGACGGCGTCGGTGGCTTCGACGAGCCCGGCGAGCGGCCGGCCGCGCATGGCGGCGAGGGTGCCGGCGAGCCGGACGGCCTCGATGACGTGCGCGGAGGAGACAGGGTGGTCCTCGGCACGGAGCAGTCCGGCGACCTTCGTCATCCATCGTTCGACGGGACGGTCGGGGGCGTTGTAGAGGTGTCCGTACCAGCCCGGTGAGTGGATTCCGGCGCCGTATCCGCTGTGCCGGGCGAGCCGGCGGTGCGTCCAGGGGACCCAGGTGAGTTCGGCCCTGGCCTTCGGCAGCCCCTTGAGCAGTTGCCGGTCGGCCGTGGCGGTCGTGGGGGCGGTCAGCGCGGGGACGTGCCAGGCGCCGCACACGACGGCCACTCCGTCCCCGAACTCCTTGAGCGCCGCCCGGAGTTTCAGCCTCATGTGGGCTTCCCGCAGCGGGTCGTGGTCGTGCCCGCCGTCGCCGTGGACGGCGCGCAGTTCGGCCATCGCCTCGCCGATGGCCGCGAACGTCTCACCGGGTTCGGCGGGCCCGCCGGCCCGGTGCTCGACGGCGTCCTCCCACCAGCGTTCCGGGTCGTCGTAGCCGGCGGCCTCTGCAAGGGCGCCGACCGGGTCGAGGCGCAGGGCGGCGGAGGGCTGCTGCCCCTCCTGTTCCGCTTCGCCGGGCTCGCCGTCGCCGTGCCGGCATCGGCGCTCCTCGCGCTCGGCCCCGCACTCGTCCTGCAGGGCGAGGGAGTTGGCGGCCGGCAGGTCGATGAACCGCACCGGGACCTTGCGTTCCACGGCCCAGCGGATCGCCACCCACTCCGGGGAGAACTCCGCGAAGGGCCAGAACGCCGCGCGGGCCGGATCACCGGCGACGTGCGCGAGCAGGGCGACCGGCGGACGCATGTCCTCCTCGACGGCGAGGGGGAGGAGCCCGTCGGCCTCCGGTGGCCCTTCGACGAGGACCGCGGGCGGCCGGTGATGGTCGAGGGCGATCCGGACCGAGCGTGCCGAGCCGGGCCCGTGGTGCCGCACGCCGAGCAGCAGAGGCTGCGGGCCGCCGGCCCGCCGGGGCTGCCGGGCAGCTGCGGTCTCCGGGGCGGGGCGCGCGTTCACGCGCTCACCTCGCGGCAGGCACGGTAGAAGTCCTTCCAGCCCTCGCGCTCGCGGACCACGGTTTCCAGGTACTCCTGCCAGACCACCCGGTCGGCCACCGGGTCGCGGACCACCGCGCCGAGGATGCCCGCGGCCACGTCGGAGGGGCGCAGCACGCCGTCGCCGAAGTGCGCCGCGAGAGCGAGGCCGTTGGTGACGACGGAGATCGCCTCGGCCGTCGACAGCGTGCCGGAGGGGGACTTGAGCTTGGTCCGGCCGTCGCAGGTGACCCCGCCGCGCAGCTCCCGGAAGACCGTCACGACCCGGCGGATCTCCGCCGCACCGTCGGCGCCGGACGGCAGGTCGAGGGATCGGCCCAGCTGGTCGACGCGTTGACCGACGATGCCGACCTCCGCCTCCGGTGTCGCCGGCAGTGGCAGCACCACGGTGTTGAAGCGGCGGCGCAGCGCACTGGAGAGCTCGTTGACGCCCCGGTCGCGGTCGTTGGCGGTCGCAATGAGATTGAAGCCGCGGACGGCCTGGACCTCCTGGCCCAGTTCCGGAATCGGCAGGGTCTTCTCGGACAGGACGGTGATCAGGGTGTCCTGCACGTCGGCCGGTATACGGGTGAGTTCCTCGACCCGGGCGGTCATGCCCTCGGCCATGGCACGCATGACGGGGCTGGGCACGAGCGCGTCGCGGCTCGGCCCGTGCGCCAGCAGCTGTGCGTAGTTCCAGCCGTAGCGGATGGCCTCCTCGGGTGTGCCCGCGGTGCCCTGGACGAGCAGCGTGGAGTCGCCGCTGACGGCTGCGGCGAGGTGTTCGGAGACCCAGGTCTTGGCGGTGCCCGGCACGCCCAGGAGCAGCAGGGCGCGGTCGGTGGCCAGCGTGGTGACGGCCACTTCGACGATGCGGCGCGGGCCGACGTACTTGGGTGTGATCACGGTGCCGTCGGGCAGTGCGCCGCCGAGGAGGTAGGTGGCGACGGCCCATGGTGACAGCCGCCAACTGGCCGGCCGGGGGCGGTCGTCGGCTGCTGCGAGCGCCTTCAGCTCCTCGGCGAAGGCTTCCTCGGCATGCGGCCGGAGCGCCTCGCCGGCAGTGGTCGCGGTGGTGGTCACGTCACAGTCCCCCTTTTGCACAACGCCTCGCACAACGTCTTGCACGGAGCGGTCCGCACCCGGGCACCCGGCGGAACCGCTTGCTGCCCAAACCCTGCACGAGGCCACTGACAACAGGCCGCGGGACATGGCACATGCAGGTCGGATCGGTTGTCAGTGACCCGGCGTAGCTTCGGCGACATGACGCAGAGGGAGCGCTGGACGGCTGATCAGGTGCTCGCACTGGCACCTGACGCCGCATCACGCAAAGCCGGCAGCAGGCTCGGCGCGGCAGGACCGTGGTCCGCGACGGGCACGGACGGTGAAGCGGTCTGGGGACTGTGCAGGGGCAGCGGGAGCAGGCCGTACCGCACGGTGGTCGCTCTCCGGGGGCCGTCGGCCGAAGCCGGTCCGGCCTGCACGTGCAGTTGTCCGAGCCGGAAGTTCCCGTGCAAGCACGCGCTCGGGCTGCTGCTGCTGTGGACGGAGGGGCCGGCCGCCGTCGGGCAGGGCGAGCCGCCGAACTTCGCGCAGGTGTGGCTGGAGGGGCGCAGCAGACGCGCGGCGCGAAGCGCCTTGCCGGAGGCGGCCGGCGCGGGCCGCGGCGCCGACCCGGATTCCTCCCGGCGCAAGCAGGCCCGGCGGGCCGGTCGGATGGCTGCGGGCGCCGTCGAGCTGGAACAGCGCCTGACGGACCTGCTGCGCGGTGGGATCGCGGGTGCGGACCGCGCGGGATACGCACCGTGGGACGAGACCGCAGCCAGGATGGTGGACGCCCAGGCACCCGGCCTGGCAGCTCGTGTACGGGAGTTGGGATCGGTCGCCGGCTCCGGTGGGGGCTGGCCGGAACGGCTGCTCGAGGAGTGCGCGCTGCTGCATCTGCTGGACCGGGGGCTCCTGCTGACCGACGGCCTGCCCGCGCCGCTGGCGGCGACGGTGCGCACCCGCGCGGGTGTGACGACCGAGGCTGCGGACGTCCTGGCGGACCCCGGCGCCCGGGTACGTGACCGCTGGCTGGTGACGGCCCGACAGGACTGCACCGAGGGAACGTTGACGACGCGGCGCATCTGGCTGCAGGGCGAGCGGTCCGGGCGGGCCGCCGTGCTGCTGTCCTACGGTGCGGCCGGCCGGACTCCCCCGCAGGCGTTCCCGCCGGGTCCGGCGCTCGATGCCGAGGTGGCCTACTACCCGGGCGGGCAGCCGCTGCGTGCGGTGCTGGGCGAGCAGTTCGGGACGTCCCCGGGCGGCCCGCCGTCGGGTTCGGGACCGGCGGCGGCGCTGCAGGCGTACGCCGCAGCGCTGCGCGGTGATCCGTGGCTGGACGCGTGGCCGGTCGTGCTGTCCGGGGTGGTCCCGGTACCCGGGGCGGCCGGGGCCCCCGGGGACACCGGCTGGCAGGTGGCGGACCCGGCCGCGGGCGCCGGGGATGCGCCGGCGCTGCCCGTCGATCCGCGGGCGCCGGCGACGGGCCTGTGGCGGCTGGCGTCCGTCTCCGGCGGACGTCCGGTGACGGTGTTCGGGCTGTGCGGCCACCGCGGGTTCCTGCCCCTGACGGCATGGACGCCCGGCTCGGCGGAGGGGGTGGCGCTGTGAGGGACGCGTCAACCATGCATCACGACAGGCGAGTCCAGGAGGAGCCCGAGTTGACCAGGCACGACCCCACGGCTGCGGCGACCACCGTCCCGGGCCCAGCGGACCGGGACGTCCTGTCCGGCACCTGCCCGCCCGCCGTACCGGACACGGCGTGGGAGGACCTCGTCTCCGCTGCGCTGCTGGGAACCGAGCGCCGGCCCATCCCCGCTGCCGGGGACCGCGACCCGGCTGCCGCTCTGCTGGACGCGGCCGCCGTGCGGACGCTCGAGCGGCGCGCGGGTCTGCTCCCGGCGGTGGCCCGGCCGCTGCCCTCCCCCGCACCCGCGGACCCGCGCGACCCGCTTCCTCCGGCGGCCCGCCACCGGCTGGCGACGCTGCTGGCGGACCGGGCCGCGGGCGGCCGCCGGGGCACCGCTCCGGTCCTGGCGGAACTGCTTCCGCAGTGGCTGACGGCCGCCAACCGGCACGGCTACCGGGCCCCGGACGACCTGCTGCCGGGCCTGCTCGACGCGGCCCGCGCCCGCAGTGACCTGCGCGACGGCGTCCTCACCTTCGCGGGGCCCCGCGGCCGGTGGCTGGCCGGGCTCAACCCGGACTGGAAGTTCGCGCTGCGCGCCGCGGCCACCGGGGCGGCCGGAGCGGCCGTCCCGTCGGACCCGGCCGGCGTGCACCGCCTGTGGGAGGAGGGCCTGTTCGCCGAGCGGACGGCCCTGCTGACCGCCCTGCGGCAGCGGGATCCCGCCGGTGGCCTGGACCTGCTGCGCTCGTCGTGGCCCGCCGAACGCGCCGAGGACCGGCTGATGTTCCTCGACGCGCTGCGAACAGGTCTGGGCCCGGCCGACGAAGCGTTCCTCGAGGAGGTGCTGGGCGACCGGAGCCGCAACGTCCGCACGCTCGCGTCCGAACTGCTGGCCCTGCTCCCCGGTTCCGCGCTCTCCGAACGCATGGCCCGGCGCGCCGCGGCCTGCGTGGTCCCGCAGCGCACGCCCGGGGGCGTGGTCGTCGTCGTGGAGGCACCGCACGAGTGCGATGCCGGGATGCAGCGCGACGGCATCACCGTCAGGCCGCCCTCCGGGCGCGGGGAGCGCTCCTGGTGGCTGAGCCGGCTGCTGGAGTCGGCACCGCTCGGCCTGTGGGGCGAGCGGTTCGGCGGCCTCACGCCGGAGGAGATCGTGGCCCTGCCCGTCGCCGACGGCCGGCAGGAGGAGTTGCACGCCGCATGGGGCCGGGCCGCCGTGGCCCGGGGGGACGTGGACTGGTCGCGGGCGCTGCTCGGATCCCCTCTCGCCGCGGACGCGGGGGCGACGGCTGGCGAGCGGACGGCCATGCTCGCGGTACTGCCCGCGGACGAGCGTGCCGAGTGGGTCGCCGGGCACGTCTCGGCGTACGGACCGGGCGACGCCTTCCAGTTCCTGGGCGCCTGTGCCGTTCCGTGGAGCGAACCACTCGGCCGGGCCGTGGTGGACGCCCTGGACATCGCACGGGACGCCGGAGGCTACCCGTGGAGTCTGAGCGGAGTGATGGGGCTCGCGGAACGCTGCCTCGACCCGGAACTGTCCGGGCGGCTGGAGGCGCTGACAGTCGCGGCGGAGGAACCGGCCGGGCCCGCGCCCGGCACGGAGGGCTACTGGTCCGAGGCGTTCCAACGGCTCGCGGGCACGTTGCGGTTGCGCGCAGCGTTGCACCGCGAGCTCGACGATCCCGGGGCAGAGGGCTGATCACCCGCGTCGACGGCTCCGGCGCGGTCCCGCTCCGGCGGTCCCGTGCCGGAGCAGTGCGCCCCGTCCAGCACACACCCGCCGCACGGCGGTCTGCGCACCGAGCCGGAGTCCGGCCAACATACCCTTGACCGGCGTCGCCGGTCCGGACTGGGAGTACCCCCTGGTGCCCCGGAAAAAACAGCAGGTCTCCCACCGGTTCGGCGGGAGACCCGGTTTCCGGGAGGGGCCGGTGTTGCGGGCCGGGACACCGAAGTCCCGGCCCGGCCGGACCCGGTTGCTCAGACGGCCGGCTCGCGCACGTGGGCGCGCACCCAGTTCACGACATCGCCGGTCGGGGTTCCCGGGGTGAAGATCTCGGCCACGCCCTGTTCCTTGAGCGGGGGGATGTCCGCCTCGGGAATGATGCCGCCGCCGAACACCTTGATGTCGGCCGCGTCGCGCTCCCGCAGCAGCTCGATGACCTTGGCGAAGAGCGTGTTGTGCGCACCGGAGAGCACGGACATCCCGATGGCGTCGGCGTCCTCCTGGATCGCCGTGTCCACGATCTGCTCGGGCGTCTGGTGCAGGCCGGTGTAGATGACCTCCATACCGGCATCGCGCAGCGCCCGTGCGATGACCTTGGCACCGCGGTCGTGGCCATCGAGACCCGGCTTCGCAACCACCACACGGATCGGACCCGACACACCCATCAATGCCTCCATGTACATCTGCCGTCGCCGGGCGGAAGGTCCCCGGATGCCCATGAGCACAGGGGAGTGAACGAACGTTATCGCCCAGCATCGCGCACGAGGCTGTTTCGTGGCGGCCGGGGAGGGGGAAATCACAATGAGGGACACGTAAAACCGAGCACGCCGTTCGTCACCGGGACGGCAGGCGAGGGGAGCCGCAGCAGAGCCGCCCCACCGGGCACCCGCTGCCAGCGGGCCGTGCGGGACCGGCGGTTCCATGATCGTCGCAGCGGCTGCCCGTGAGGGCACACGGAGGACACAGACGCCCCCCGGGTGCCGTACGGAGGTCGGCCCATGACGGTCTTGCCTTTCCTGCCCCGTCTTCCGCTCCCTTCCGTAGCGCTGGTCAGGGCCGGCGCCCTGGAAGTGGCGATCCTTGCCGGACACGTGTTGCTTTACCCCACCGGTTTCGCCCAGGAGCAGTGCTCCTGCGAACTGCCGGTTCCGGAGGACGAGGCGGCAGGAGCGCAGACCCCGGCCGTTCCGCCCGGTTCCGGGACCCGCCCCCCGGTCCTCCTCCTCCACGGTTTCATCGACAACCGGTCGGTCTTCGTCCTGCTCCGCCGCTCGCTGCGCCGGCACGGCTGGGAGAACGTAGAGGGTTTCAACTTCTCCCCGCTGAGCCTCGACATCCGCAGTTCGGCCGAGTTGCTCGGCCGCCACATCGAGGAGGTCTGCACCCGCACCGGGCACGACCGGATCGACGTGGTCGGCCACAGCCTGGGCGGCCTGATAGGCCGCTACTACGCGCAGCGCATGGACGGGCACCATCGCATCCGCACGCTCGTCACGCTGGGGACTCCGCACGCGGGAACCCGCGCCATTCCGCTCATGACGGTCCACCCGCTGGTGCGCCAGATGCGCCCCGATTCCGAGGTCATCGAGGAACTGGCGGGGCCCGCCCCGGGCTGCTCCACCCGCTTCGTCAGTTTCTGGAGCGACTTCGACCAGTTCATGAGCCCGCTGGAGACGGCGTCGCTCAGCCATCCCGACCTGATCACCCACAACATCCAGGTGTCCGGGGTCGGCCATCTGTCCCTCCCGGTGCACAGTGGAGTGGACGCCGGGATACGGCAAGCACTGTCCCCAGGAGCACCCGGAACGGGACCCGGCAGCCGGATATCCGTGGTCTGACCGGCTGGACGACCGAAACAGGGCCTCGAACATTCCTCGAACAAGCCGCCTCGGCGCGCCCGCAGTTCCCCGAAAGGCGCCGCAATGCCCGTTCCGCGCTCGTCCGAAACCTGCCAAAGATTGTCGCCATCACGAACTGGCGGGTACAGTCCTCGCTAATTCTCCTGCTGCCGAGGCGAAAGAGAAGTTGGTGGTGAACGACCGTCATCCGTTGGGCGACCCGAACCCGACGGCCCCTGCTACGGACGCCTCGTACGGCTCGTACCCCGCGTACGACCAGCAGGGTGCACAGCACGGCCAAGCCGCATACGACGGCTACGCGACCGGCGCCTTCGACACCAGCGGTGCCGGCTACGCCGCCGACCCCCTCTACGGAGCGATGCCGGACCACACCGGCGACGCGGGCTACGCCACCGGCCAGTGGGACCCCGCCCAGCAGACGGGGCAGTGGAGCACCTCCGACTACGCCACCGGCCAGTGGGACGCCGCCCAGTACGACGCGGCCCAGTACGACGCCAACGGCTTCGTCCTGGGGACCCAGGACTGGGACCCGCAAACGGGCCAGGCGCTCACCGGCGACGGATTCGACCCGTATGCGGCAGCGCAGCACGACGGCACCGGAAGCTTCGACACCACCGGGGCCTTCGACTCCACCGGTTACGACCAGGCCACCTACGAACAGGCCGGTTACGACACGGGCACCTGGGACACCACGGGCCAGTGGGACGCCACCGGGCCGGTGACCTTCGGCTACGGACAGGGCCCGGAGGCCGTCAACGGCGAGTGGCAGGCCGTCGGTTACGACGGCGCCCCGGAGGCCGGTCACCCGGTCACCGGAGAACCGGCCTTCCCCGCTGCGGACGTTCAGGACGGGTACGAGACCGCGGCCTTCCCCGCTGCGGACGTTCAGGACGG
>NZ_JAMQGM010000071.1 GCF_023703325.1 Streptomyces meridianus | reverse complement strand
GGCGGGGAACACGGCCTTCGTCGTACCCGCGCCCCCGGCCCCCGGCACGGGAGCGGACACGGGCGTGCGGTCCGCTCAGTGGAAGAAGTGCCGGGTGCCGGTGAAGTACATCGTCACGCCCGCCTTCCGGGCGGCCTCGACGACCTGCTCGTCACGGACCGAACCGCCCGGCTGGACCACGGCGCCGATCCCGGCGGCGGTCAGCACCTCGAGCCCGTCCGGGAACGGGAAGAAGGCGTCGGAGGCCGCGTACGACCCTGCCGCGCGCTCCTCGCCGGCCCGCTGGACCGCGAGCCTGGCCGAGTCGACCCGGTTGACCTGGCCCATGCCGACGCCGACGGTCGCGCCGTCCTTCGCCAGCAGGATCGCGTTGGACTTGACGGCCCGGCAGGCACGCCAGGCGAAGGCCAGCTCGGCGAGCGCAGGGGCGTCCAGCGCCTCACCGGTCGCGAGGGTCCAGTTCGCCGGATCGTCTCCGTCGGCCTGCAGCCGGTCCTTCTCCTGAAGGAGCACGCCGCCCTCGATCGGGCGGAACTCCCGGACCGTGGACGGGGCGTCCGGGCAGCGCAGGACGCGGATGTTCTTCTTGCGGGACAGCACCTCGACGGCGCCCTCCTCGTAGTAGGGCGCGATGACGACCTCGGTGAAGATCTCGGCGACCTGCTCGGCCATCTCCACCGTCACCGGGCGGTTCACCGCGATCACACCGCCGAAGGCCGACAGCGGGTCGCACGCGTGGGCCTTGCGGTGGGCCTCACCGACGTCCGCGCCGATCGCGATGCCGCAGGGGTTGGCGTGCTTGATGATCGCGACGCAGGGAGCGTCGTGGTCGTACGCCGCCCGGCGCGCGGCCTCGGTGTCGACGTAGTTGTTGTACGACATCTCCTTGCCGTGCAGCTGCTCGGCGGAAGCGAGGCCGGTGGCGCCCGCCTCGGCGTACAGGGCCGCGGGCTGGTGCGGGTTCTCGCCGTAGCGCAGGACGTTCCGGCGCTCGTACACGGCCCCGAGGAAGTCGGGGAACACGGCGTCGTCGACCGGCGCGTACTCCTGGGCGAACCAGCCGGCCACCGCCACGTCGTAGGAGGCCGTGTGCTGGAACGCCTCGGCGGCCAGCCGCTTGCGCGCAGCCAGGTCGAAGCCGCCGCCCGTCACGGCGGTGAGCACGTCCGCGTACCGTTCGGGGCTCGTGACGACGGCGACCGAGGGGTGGTTCTTCGCTGCGGCGCGCACCATCGACGGCCCGCCGATGTCGATCTGCTCCACGCACTCGTCCGGGCTCGCGCCCGAGGCGACGGTCTCGCGGAACGGATAGAGGTTGACGACGACCAGGTCGAACGGGGCGACGCCGAGCTCCTCGAGCTGCACCCGGTGGGCCTCGAGCCGCAGGTCGGCGAGGATGCCGGCGTGGACCCGCGGGTGCAGCGTCTTGACCCGGCCGTCCAGGCATTCGGGGAATCCGGTCAGCTCCTCGACCTTGGTGACGGGTACGCCCGCCGCAGAGATCCGCCCGGCCGTCGAGCCGGTGGAGACCAGCTCGACACCGGCCTCGTGCAGACCGCGGGCCAGCTCCTCCAGGCCCGTCTTGTCGTAGACGCTGACCAGCGCCCGGCGAATGGGGCGCTTCGTACCTTCGGCGGTCACGGGATCCTCACCTTTCGTCCCTCAATGCGGTAGCCGTGGCGGGCCAGACGCCCGACGACATCGACGAGCAGACGTCGCTCGACTTCCTTGATCCGCTCGTGCAGAGCGGCTCCCCCGTCCTCATGGTCCTCGTCCCGGACCTCCACCACCCCCTGGGCGATGATCGGGCCGGTGTCGACCCCGTTGTCGACGAAGTGGACGGTGCACCCGGTCACACGGACTCCGTACGCGAGGGCGTCGCGTACCCCGTGGGCGCCGGGGAAGCTGGGCAGCAGGGCAGGGTGGGTGTTGACGAACCGGCCCCCGAAACGGGCGAGGAACGCCTCGCCGACGATCTTCATGAAGCCGGCCGAGACCACGAGGTCCGGCTCGTGCGCGGCGGTGGCCTCGGTCAGGGCCCGGTCCCAGCCCTCGCGGCTCGCGTAGTCCTTGACCCGGCGGACGAACGTGGGCACTCCGGCGCGCTCGGCACGCTCCAAGCCGGCGATGCCGTCGCGGTCGGCGCCGACGGCGACGATCTCGGCGCCGTACCCCTCGGGGTCCGCCGCGATGGCGTCGAGGAGGGCTTGGAGGTTCGTACCGGAACCGGAGACCAGGACGACCAGGCGGACCGGGGCCTTCCGGGGGCGGGGCGAGGACACAGCGGGGCTCTTTCCTGGGGGGCTCCCCCGGCCATGTGCCCGGAGGAAGGGACCCTGTGGTTCGTGGGGTCGTACGAGCGAAGGGCAACCGCCGATCCGGAAGACCCTACGAAGCCGCCGACCGACAGCAACGATACCGGCACACCGAGCGGCCCCCACGGGACGGGGGAGCGCACGCGGGGTAGCGTCTGGTTGGAGACGCAACCGTCCTCTCCGTCCCACCGGCCCCGGCCGGGCATCCGCGGCGGGGTGATGACACAAGGGGAAGAATCAGCCCAGATGCCGGACCGACGCCGCCGCGCGGCCCTCTGCCTCCCGCTGCCCGCCGCCAGTTCCGTGCGGCCGGGCGCCCTGCTGCTGCGCGGGCGCCGCCCGGCTTCCGGTTCACCGAGCTCCGAGGGCGAGGACAACCCGTTCGCCCCGCCGCCGGAGGGCCGGCCGGACCAGCCGTGGCAGCCGCGCCGTCCGCAGAGCGGGGGCGACAGGGACTCCGGCGCGGACGGCTCGGGCGACGGCGGCGACGGCGGCGACAGCGACGGCGACCACGACAAGCGCGACTCCTGGGGCCAGTGGTCCAGCCGCCAGCCCGGCCCCCACAGCGGCGGCTTCGGCCAGGGCGACCGCGACGGCGACCGGTCCGGCCCGGAGCGGCCGGGCGGCCCGGGAGGACTCCGCTGGGACCCGACGGACCCGGTCCAGCGTCGGGCGCGCTACGCCCTCCTCTCGGGCATGTGGGCCTTCTTCTTCGCGCTGTTCAACGTGCGCGAGATCGCCCTGCTGCTCGGCGCCCTGGCCCTGTACTGGGGCATCAGCTCGCTGCGCGGCAAGGCCAAGCCGGCCGCAGAGGCAGCCGAAGGGGCGCGCGGCGCCACCGGTCACGCCCGGAGCGCGGCGGCCGGTACGGGCGGACCGGGCGGCAGGAGCGGCCACCGGCCGCAGGCGACGGCGGCGATCAGCGGTCTGGTCACGGGCAGTCTCGCCCTGGCGCTGGTGGCTGCGATGTTCAGCATGCAGCTGGTCTACCGCGACTACTACGCGTGCGTGAACGACTCCCTCACCCAGGCGTCCCGGGACTCCTGCAAGGACCTGCTGCCGGAGCAGCTGCGCCCGTTGCTCGAGGGCGAGCAGAAGGGCTGACACCGCACGGCGTTTCCGGGGTGTGACCCAGATACGGCCCGAACGGGCCATGGGATGATCTTGGTCTGGTCGGTTTCGTGGTCGGCCTCGGCGAGCGCGCGGTAGAGCGAGGCGACGGACGGGTTCCTGCCGGCGAAGGCCTCTCTCGCCAAGGGATAAACA
>NZ_JAMQGM010000070.1 GCF_023703325.1 Streptomyces meridianus | reverse complement strand
ACCGGCTCCGTGGCAACCCGGAGGACACTACGGACTGCCCCCACAGGTGTCAACTCGCGTCGGGCAGCGTCGGTCAGGGCTCTGGACCGCCACAGGCCGCTCCGACTGACAGTCGGAGCGGTCAGCTCCCCTGCGCGCCGGGCAGGGCGAATTCGCACCAGACAGCCTTGCCGCCCCCAGGTGTCCGGCGCGCTCCCCAGGTCGAGGCAATGGTGGCGACAATGGAGATGCCGCGCCCCGCCTCGTCGGCAGAGGCCGCCGAGCACCGGCGCGGAAGATGTTCGTCCCCGTCCGTGACCTCGATGATCAGCCGGCGGTTCGTCCGGCGCAGACGCAGTCTCATCGGCGGCACGCCGTGCTGAAGCGAGTTGGCGACCAGTTCGCTCACCGCAAGGACTCCGAGATCGCAGAGTTCCGTGGGGAACCGCCAGCTCGCAAGGACGCCGGTGGCGAAGGCCCGGGCGCGCGGCGCGGCCTCCACTCCACCGAGCAGATCCAGGGCCGCGTTGTGGTAGAGCTCCGCATCCTGTCCGGTGCGAGCGGGGTGCTGCAGGACCAGCACAGCCACGTCGTCGTCGTGCTCGGCGGTGACCCCCAGCGCCCGCAGCAGCCGGTCACAGACGACCTGTGGCGCACCTGTCGCGCCGGCCAGCGCCCGTTCCAGCGCGGCGACACCTTCGTCGATGTCCTCGCCGCGCCGCTCGACGAGGCCGTCCGTGTAGAGGACCGCGGCCGACCCGGGAACCAGCGCCAGCGACCCCGAGGCGTAGAGCCACCCCCCGGTGCCCAGCGGGGGGCCGGTCGGCTCCTCGGCCCGGCTGACCGTGCCGTCCGGATCCCGGACGAGGATCGGAAGGTGGCCGGCGGAGGCGTAGTCGACCCGCCCCTCGTTCGGATCGTGCACGGCATAGACGCAGGTGGCGATCTGGCTGGCGTCGATCTCGGCAGCGAGACCGTCCAGGAGCTGGAGCACCTCGTGCGGGGGGAGGTCGAGGCGGGCGTAGGCCCGCACCGCGGTGCGCAGCTGGCCCATCACGGCGGCGGCACGGACGCCGCGGCCCATCACGTCACCGATGACCAGCGCGGTCCGCCCCGCTCCGAGAGTGATCACGTCGTACCAGTCGCCGCCGACGGCGGCCTCCGTGCCGCCCGGGAGGTACGTCGCAGCGACACGCAGATCGTCCGGTTGCTCCAGCTCCTGCGGCAACAGGCTGCGCTGCAGCGTGACGGCAGCCTCACGCTGACGCCGTTCGCTGGCCCGCAGCCGTTCGGCGACCTCGACCTGGTCCGTCACGTCCGTGGCGAAGACGAGAACCCCCTGCTGGGGGCCTCCGGCCGGAGCGTTCTCTTCGGGGGCAGCCGGGGCAACGGCGATGGGCGTGCACGTGAAGGTGAAGTGGCCGTGGCGGACGTCGCCGCCGTCAGGCGTGCAGGTCAGCGCGACACGGCGGGACTTGACGGTGCGCGGCCTGCCGCTGCGCCGGACCTGGTCGAGCAGCGACAGCAGCCCGAGTTCCCCGAGTTCCGGGAGGGTGTCGCGCGCGATCCCCCCGGGCTTCCGCGGACCGAAGACGGCGGTATAGGCGTCGTTGAGGTAGCAGACGCGGTGCTCGGGGCCGTAAACGACGGCGACAGGGCCGGGCAGTTGGCACAGGACGTCCCGGACGGCCAGCCCGTCGACCGTGGCCCTCCCGGGTCCCCTGTCCGGCGCCTCCACCCGGGGCGTACCCACGCGGGCGGAGGGCACCGCCCCGGCCGGCCCCGGGACCCCGCCCTTCACCGGCGGCGCGGACAGCCCTGAGCGGGCGGCGCGGCCCGCCGCACGTCGCTGTGAGCCGGGGAGCCGGGAGCTCCAGCGCGTGAAATTCACTGAGTTCGCCTCGCGAGGTCGCTTCGGGTCGACGGATCCGGCCGGACGCGGCCCGGCCGGTGGATCACACTGTGCATTCGCGGATTCACCCATGGTCACACGTTCAGTGTGCCGAACGGGCCTGCGGACGTCGCACGGGACACCGCGCGCTGCTCGCCGGACCCGGTGACCGGTCAGCTCGTCTCGTTGTGGCGGCCGGTTCCGGCCGCGAGCTCGAACTCAGCCCTGGGGTGCTCCAGCGAGCCGAGCGAGACGATCTCGCGTTTGAAGAGTCCGGACAACGTCCACTCGGCGAGAACCCGTGCCTTGCGGTTGAAGGTGGGGATTCTGCTGAGGTGGTACGCACGGTGCATGAACCAGGCAGGGTAGCCCTTCAACTTCCGTCCGTACACGTGCGCGACGCCCTTGTGCAGACCGAGGGAGGCCACGGATCCCACGTACGCGTGCCGGTAGTCCTGCACCGGCTCGTCACGCAGGCTCGCGACGATGTTCCGGGCGAGCAGCTTGGCCTGGCGCACCGCGTGCTGGGCGTTGGGCGCACACTCCTTGCCGGGCTCGGCAGCCGTGATGTCCGGGACCGCGGCGGCGTCACCGGCGGCCCAGGCGTTCTCGGCGCCGTCGATGCACAGCGCAGCGGTGCACTTCAGCCGCCCGCGCTCGTCGCGGGGCAGATCGGTGGAGGCCAGGACCGGATGGGGCTTGACCCCGGCGGTCCAGACGAGGGTGCGGGTGGGGAAACGCGAACCGCCGCTGAGGACGGCAACCCGGTTCTCGACCGACTCCAGCCGGGTGTCGAGGCGGACGTCGATGTTGCGGCCGCGCAGCTCGCGGACCGCGTACGTGCCCATCTCCTCGCCGACTTCGGGAAGGATCCTGCCGGTCGCCTCGACGAGAATCCACTTCATGTCGGCGGAACTGACGTTGTGGTAGTAGCGGGAGGCGTAACGGGCCATGTCCTCCAGTTCGGCCAGAGCCTCCACCCCCGCGTACCCGCCGCCCACGAAGACGAAGGTCAGGGCTGCGTCACGGATCGCGGGGTCGCGGGTCGACGACGCGATGTCCAGTTGCTCGAGCACGTGGTTGCGCAGCCCGATGGCCTCCTCGACGGTCTTGAAGCCGATGCCGTGCTCGGCCAGGCCCGGAACGGGCAGGGTCCGGGAGACGGAGCCGGGTGCGAGGACGAGGTGGTCGTAGACCATGTCGACCGGCTCGGAGCCCTCCTCCTCGGTGGCGAGGGTGGCGACGGTCGCGGTGCGCTTCGCGTGGTCGATGGAGCGGACCTCGCCGATGACGACCTGGCAGTCGTCGAGGACCCGGCGCAGCGGGACGACGACGTGACGGGGGGAGATGGAGCCGGCCGCAGCCTCCGGGAGGAACGGCTGGTAGGTCATGTAGGGCTCGGGGGCGACCACGACGACCTCGGCCTCGCCCCGGGCGAGCAGCCGCTGGAGTCGCAGCGCCGTGTACATGCCCACGTAGCCACCGCCGACCACGAGAATGCGCGCCGGTTCCGTCACTGAGGGTCTCCTCGCGTTGTCGCCCGGCCCCTCGGAACACGGCCGGGGTTCTCCGGGAGCCGCATGCCCGCGGAGATGTTCAGCACTCTCCCATGAGGCACCCGCGAGCGGGGTTTGTCCACAGGCTCGGCCGTTCGTCATACCGGAAGGCTTCCGCGGCGGGTCCGCAGGGACGGGCCCGGCGTGCGGAGCTCCGCAGGTCACGAGGGGGTGCCGGGGCTCCGGAGCTCGCGCTCGGGTACCGGCGGTGGACGCACCGTCGCCGGAGGGGCGGTCTGTACGCAATGCCCCCTTCTTTCTTGACCTGCACTCAACTATCTTCATGAGTCGTCGGGATGCCGGACCGCTCCCCGACTGACCGAAACGGGGCAGTCTCCGGGGGGAGACGTCATCACCGGGGGAAACATGCATATTCAGGACTCTCACCTGCCGTCGGCCGCTTCTGCCGGCAGCTCGCACACCGCAGGTGACTCCGTCGTGATCGCGGCGCCCTTCGGCGGGGTTGCGTCGAAGGAGAGCCGCACCGAGCCGGTACGCCCGGCTCCGCTGCGCGTGGACGCGCAGCGGAACCTCGAGCACGTCGTGCGCGCCGCCCGCGAGGTGTTCGGTGAGTCGGGGTACGGCGCTCCCATGGAGGACGTGGCCCGCCGCGCACGGGTCGGGGTCGGCACGGTCTACCGGAGATTCCACAGCAAGGAGATTCTGGTCGGACGGATAGCCGACGAGGAGACCGCCCGGCTCACCGAGCAGGCGCGGGTCGCGCTCAAGCAGGAGGACGAACCGTGGGCGGCGCTGTCGCGGTTCTTGAAAACCGCCGTCGCCTCGGGCTCCGGCCGGTTGCTGCCACCGCAGTTGCTGCGGGTCGGAGCAGCCCCGGAATCCTTGCTGTCCCCGGAGGACGAGTCAGCGCGGGTGCCGCAGCAGCGCCGGGTCCGGGCCGCATCGGAGCTCGGCGGCGGGGAAGCGGGGTTCGGGAACGAGGCGCCACAGGAAGGTCCGCCGCCGGCCCGTCCCGGGGTGGAGTCCCTGCTCGACGTGGTCGGTCAGTTGGTGGACCGGGCCCGGGCAGCGGGCGAGCTGCGGACGGATGTGACCGTCTCCGACATCCTCCTTGTGATGGCGACGCCGGCCCCCTCGCTGCCCGACGCGGGCCGGCAGGAGGCGGCCTCGGCCCGGCTCCTGGACATCCTGCTGGACGGCCTGCGCTCGCGGACCCGCAACTGAGCCGCGCCGCCCTCGGACCACCGCCGGCGCCACCCGCTCCCGGGACATGAACGGCTCGTTCAGGCGTGCCATTCACCCCGGACGGGTGGTCGGCGTCCATGACCCGGTGATCCGAGGGCGACCTGTGCGAGCCTGACGCCGTCTCAGTAGCGGCGGTACAGGAGTCGGGCGATGGGGGCAGACGGGCGGGGCGTATCCCGACCGCGCAAGGGCCGGGGACGGCGCTCCGAGGGAGCGGCGGCCGCCGGAGGACGGGGCCTGCCACGGCAGCGGCGCACTCCCGGCGGCCCAGCCGTGGCCGGAGCCGGGTCCGGTCCGGGTGCGGGTTCCGGGGAACGGCGGCTTCCACCGTCCGACAGTGCTCTGATCGCACGCACCCGCCGCGGCGACGAACATGCCTACGCGGAGCTCTGCCGCCGGCACGTCATGTCGGTGCGCCGCTATGCCCGGAGTTGCTGCCGGGACGGGCACGCGGCCGACGACCTGACCGGTGAGGTCTTCGCCCGGACGCTCCAGGCGCTGCGCCGGGGTGCCGGCCCCGATACGGCGGTGCGCGCCCATCTGCTGAGCACCGTGCGTCGGGTCGCGGCATCCTGGGCCACGACATCGGGACGCGCGTGGTTGGTGGATGACTTCGCGGCGTTCGCCGGCCGGATGGCGCAGACCGGTGGCCCCGGGGGTGACACCGTGGAGCCCGGGCCCGAGGTGCGGGCCCTGCACGAAGCCGAACGGACCCTGGTCGTCAAGGCGTTCCGCCGTCTTCCGGAACGCTGGCAGACGGTTCTGTGGCACACGACGGTCGAGAACGAGCCGCCGGCAAGGGCGGCTGTGCATCTCGGGCTCACCGCCGATGCCGCCGCTGCGCTCGCCCGCCGGGCTCGCGAGGGACTGCGGCAGGCCTATCTCCAGGCCCACATCAGTGCCTCGCGGGCGGTCGGGGGTGACTGCGCTCGGTTCTCCGACCGGATGGGCACCTACGTCCGCGGCGGATTGCGGATGCGTGCCGAGCGCGGGCTCCGGCAGCACCTCGCCGCCTGCGCACGCTGCCGGCCGGTGGCGCTCGAGGTGCAGCAGGTCAACGCGCGGCTGCGGACGCTGCTTCCCGTCGCCGTCATCGGCTGGTTCGCCTCCGACTACACACTCGACACGGTGGGGGCAGCCACAGGGGCAGCCTCGGCCGCGGCCGAATCGGACGCTCCGGCCGCCGCCCACGGCACCGATTCCGGGATCGCCGGGCCCACTCGGGGCGGGCACAGCGCGGGCAGGCCGGGCATCGCGGTACGAGCCGCCGTCGCGACTGCGGTGGCCGCGATCGCCACTGCCGGCGTCTTCGTGATGACGGCTGCGGACGGTGTTCCGGAGCGGCGTCAGGCGGGACCGCCCGTGTCCGCCCTGCCCACGCAACCACCGCACGACCGGACGCCGCCCGGCGACCAGCGGAACGGCAGACGACCGGAAACCGCGCCGGCGTCCCCCGGCCCGCCGTACGCGGCCCCTGGGAGCCCCGAGGGCCCCGCGTCCGGGGTCCCGGACGGAACCGGAGGATCAGCGGGGAGAACGACGCCCCTCCTTCCGGCCGGAAAGGCTCCGGACACGGGTGCACGCCCGCCCGCACCCCCTTCGGGACCGAATGAGGTGCCACGGCCCTGCGACGGTCTCGAGGTCGACCTTCAGATGCCTTTGGGCGAGTCGAGCACGCTGGGGGTCACCCTCGGTCCGGACGCGAAGGGCACGGGGACCCGCGGTGGCGAGGGGTCCGAGCCGGACCTCGTCTGCGACTGAGCATCGGCCGCGCAGGCGCGGTCAGGCTCTCCGTGCTGAACGCCGCCGACCGTCCCGGACGGCTTCGGCGCGACGGCGAGCATGGGGCGTGGCAGCCTGCTCCGCGCAACCCCGCCGCAGACACCGCGCCAGGAGGATGACGCGCCGAGTGGGCCGGTGCGGCCTCGCGTCCGGTACGGGCTGCGCCGCCTTCCGCGTGAACCACACGGCGCCCGCACGTGTTGGTGAAGCGTGCGACCCCGCACCGGACGAAGCGCCGTACGCGTACCGGACGCGCAACGACACTGCGCGGCACCTGCATGCCGCGGTCGGGCGTCAGGTTGCCGCACGCGTGGCGCCCCGCTCGGTGAACCTGCCCCTGCCGCTGGGAGTTGGCCCGCCGCCCTGCGGAGGCCGGCCGCGCAGAGGAGGCGGGCCCGACACGACGCCCCCCGGCCACGGCGCCGGGCCCCCGCACGCCCACCCGGGGGCACCGTCAGAGCGCCGGCCGGGGCACGACGCCACCCGCGACAGCCCGTCGGGGGGAGGCCGCGGAAGAACCCGTCCAACACGAGCCCCTCCGGGCCAGCAGCCGACGCAGCCACAGTTCCGTCGCCACGAGTTCGGCCAGGCCGTCGAGCGGCAGCACCTCACCCCGGGCCGATGCGGTGAGCGCCTCGCGGACCACACGGGCCTCGACCAGTCCGGCGTCGGCGAGCAGCGGGGCCTCGAACAGATCCGTCAGGTCGTCGGCCGAGGCGCGCAACCCGGCCCGTACGGCCGCCACCTGGGTGGCCTGGGACTGCGCTCCCCACCCCTCGGGCAGGTCCCGGATGCCCGCTCCCGCCAGCACCGCCCGCAGAATCGAGGCCCGCGCTCCCGGCTGCACCCGCAGTGCTTCGGGCAGTGCCCGGCAGGCCCGGACCACCTGATTGTCGAGGAAGGGCGCGTGCAGCCGCTGCCCCCGCACTTCGGCGGCCTGTTCGAGCACCCGGTGATCGGCCGCGTACCGGGTGAGTGCGGCGCGGGCCCGCCACTGCCCCGGGCGGTCCCCCGGGCCCCGTCCTTCCGCCGCCGACTGGAGGCGAACCGATACTTCGGCCAGCGCCTCCCCGGTCAGCCAGCGGGCGGCGGGACCGGGCCGGCACCAGGCGAGCGCGGCCAGGGACGCACCCACCGCTCCGTTGCGGGAAGCCGCTGCAGCCCCGCCCGGGTCCGTGGCCCAGTCGTCGAACCGGCGCTCCAGCAGCCGGCCGGCGACGTCCTGCACGCCCTCGCGGTAGGAAGTGCGGGCGAGCCGCCGCGCCGCGCGGTACACGGTGAACGGCACGGACAGCGAGTGGCCGCTGGGCCCGTCCGCCCGTGCCAGGGCAGCCACCGGCTTCAGCAGCCGGCGCCGCTGCCGGTCCATCAACAGGTCTGCAAGCCGGGCCGGATGCGCGTCCAGGACCTGCCGGGCGCCGAGTCCGAGCAAGTGGTCGGTGCTGCCCGAGGCCAGCCGCAGCCGGTGGCGCTCGGCGAGGACGAGCGACGGCCCGGGCTCGTCGGTGAGCGGGCCGCTGTCCAGACCCGCGTACGGCAGTGCCTCCTCGCCGGCCGCCACCACGACGTGGTGCAGCCGCGGGTTCTCGGCCAGGCTGCGCGCCCGCTCCAGCTCCGCAGCGCCGGCCGGACCGCCGTCGGCCGCAAGGTCGTTGAAGGTGACGGCCAGCAGCCGCTCCCCCGCGCTGGTGCCGTGCCCGAGCGGTGTGCCCGGAACTCCGGGCAGGCCGGCAGCGAGCAGCGCGATCGTCGAGGACGCGCTGCCTCCCGACAGATCGGCACCCACACCGAAGGACGGCCCCCGTGCAGTGCGGGCGCGCCGGTCGGCCGGTCCCAGGCCCGGCACCGGTCCGGGGTCCTGCGGTTCGGCCTCGGGCGCGTGCCGCGGTGCGGCGAGCCGGGTCCGTACCGCCTCCACCAAGGCGTCCCGCACCCCGTCGACCGCCCGCGCCGCGTCCGCCTGCGGCGCCGCGACGACAAGCGAGGCCGTCGGCTCGTACCCCTGGATCTCCCGGGTGCCGTCCCGCAGGATCAGCGCGTGGCCCGGCGGCACCCGGCGCACCCCGGCGTACGGGGTGTCGTCCCCGAGCGCCTCCGGCGCGTCGGGGCAGGCGAGAAGCGCGGCGAGATGGGACACGTCGAGCTGGGACTCGACCAGGTCGGCCAGCGGGAGCGCGGAGGTGGCGTAGGCCGTCCCGCCGTTCCAGGGCGTGTGGAAGACCGGCCGGGCACCCGCCAGGTCCCCGGTCACGGTGATGCGCCGGCCGATCCGGACCACGGTCGTGTAACTGCCCGGCCAGGCGGTCAGATGGCGCAGAGCGCCTCCCCGGGCCGTGAACAGGCCCGCGCGCAGTTGCTCGTCATCGGCACCGCAGCGGCCGAGAACGGCGAGCCGGGTGTCCGGATCGGGCTGGAGGATGCGCACCTCGTCGGGCCGCCAGTCCCCGACGATCCACAACGGATCCGGGTCCGCCCACAGCAGCCGCGCGCCCACCGGGTGCACGTTGCGCTGCCCGGAACGCGCCCTGCCCGCGGCCCGGGAACCGGCGGCGGCACTGCTCCAGCCGACCAACCACCGCATCGCCCCTCCACGCCCCGACCGCCAAGAAGTGGCCGTCATCATGCACAGCCGACTGCCGGATCCGGCTCCCGGCCCGGCAGCACCCGGCCGGGGTCCGCGACCGGCCCCGGCGCCTTGGTGTTCGGCCGCTCAGGGGTGCCGTGGCGGAACCGTCCCCGTTCGGGGACCCATGCTGCCACGGCGGGGCGGCGGCAGACCCGTTTCCGCGGACTGCGGGCATGATGTGGGGCCCCGCGGCGGGCGGTGCCATTCGGCCAAATCGGCCGCACCGGAACACCGTCCGCGATCGCTCTGGGCCCGGGAGACCGATGGAGCCTCCCGGGCCGGCCCACCGCTCGCGGGGAAGGGAGCGGCGGGCGTCGCAGCCCGGCACAATCCCCCGCGGCCGGGCCGACCCACGCCCGGCAATGGAACCGCCCGCCGTGGGGCGGCGGGCAGAGCGCACACCCGGGCGCACGGCCACACGGGTACGGGGCACAGCGGATCGCGTGCATCGGCCCGGACCACAATCTCGCCATCCGGACCATCGCCCCTTAACGGTAGGGATGCAGAGAACTACGCTGGGTTGACGATGCCTCGTGCCTATGCCGGGGTGGCGGTCGCTGTCGAGGGGTGCGCATGTCCAGGGAGCCACGCGGGCCGAACGAGAAGCTCGGCACTGTTCTCGCCCTCGCGGGAATCAGCAACGCCGGACTCGCCCGGCGGGTCAACGATCTCGGCGCGCAGCGCGGGCTGACGCTGCGTTACGACAAGACGTCGGTCGCCCGGTGGGTGTCGAAGGGCATGGTCCCGCAGGGCTCGGCGCCCCATCTGATCGCCGCCGCGATCGGCAGCAAGCTCGGCCGGCCCGTGCCGCTGCACGAGATCGGGCTGGCGGACGCCGACCCGGCGCCCGAGGTGGGCCTCGCCTTCCCGCGTGACGTGGGTGCGGCGGTACGGTCGGCGACCGAGTTGTACCGGCTCGATCTCGCCGGCCGCCGGGCGGGCGGCGGCATCTGGCAGAGCCTCGCGGGATCGTTCGCAGTGAGCGCCTACACCACCCCTGCGTCCCGCTGGCTGATAACCCCGGCCGACCCCTCCGCCGGCCGCGACACCCCCGAGGCGGAGACAGCGGCTGCGGGCGACCTCCCCGCCCAGCGCGTGGGCCACAGCGACGTGGCGAAGCTGCGGGAGGCCGCCGAGGACGCCCGCCGCTGGGACTCGAAGTACGGGGGCGGCGACTGGCGTTCGTCCATGGTCCCGGAGTGCTTACGGGTCGACGCCGCGCCCCTGCTGCTGGGCTCCTACGGCGACGCGGTGGGACGCGCACTGTTCGGGGCGACCGCCGAGCTGACCCGGCTGGCCGGCTGGATGTCCTTCGACACCGGCCAGCAGGAAGCCGCCCAGCGGTACTACATCCAGGCCCTGCGGCTGGCCCGCGCGGCCGCCGACGTCCCGCTGGGCGGTTACGTCCTGGCGTCGATGGGCCTCCAGGCGATCTACCGCGGATTCGCCGACGAGGGCGTGGATCTGGCGCAGGCGGCCCTGGAGCGCAACCGCGGCCTCGCGACGGCCCGCACGATGAGCTTCTTCCGGCTGGTGGAGGCGCGTGCCCACGCGAAGGCGGGCGACGCGCAGGCTGCCGGGGCCGCGCTGCGGTCGTCGGAGTCCTGGCTGGAGCGTTCCCGGGAGGGTGACGCCGATCCGGCCTGGCTGGGGTTCTATTCCTACGACCGGTTCGCCGCGGACGCGGCCGAGTGCTATCGGGATCTGCGGGCCCCGCGCCAGGTGCGGCGCTTCACGGAGCAGGCCCTGTCCCGGCCGACGGAGGAGTACGTGCGGTCGCACGGCCTGCGTCTGGTGGTGTCGGCCGTCGCCGAGCTCGAGTCCGGGAACCTGGACGCGGCGTGCGCGCAGGGCGCCCGGGCGCTCGAGGTGGCTGGGCGGATCTCGTCCGCCAGAACCACCGAGTACGTGCGCGACCTGTTGAACCGCCTGGAGCCGTACGGCGACGAGCCGCGCGTCGCCGAGCTGCGGGAGCGGGCGAAGCCGCTGCTGACCGCGCCCGTGTGAGGACACCCGTGCGCCGGACGCCGGACGCCGCGTGCCAGGGTGGGAGCGGCGACGCGGACCGCTGTGCCCTCTGTTCCCTGTTCCGCGGTGCCGTTGGGGTTTCGGCGCGTTGTCAGTGGGCCAAGGCATCATCGGGGCTGCCGGACGGACGACGGCCGGCGCCGGTCCGGGAGGTGAAGCGGTGACGTACGACTGCGACGTGCTGGTGATCGGGGGCGGGATCGTCGGCCTCTCGACGGCGTACGCGATCACGCGGAGCTCGCCGGGCACGCGGGTACTCGTCCTGGAGAAGGAGACCGGGCTCGCGCGCCACCAGACGGGGCGCAACAGCGGGGTGATCCACAGCGGGATCTACTACCGTCCGGGCTCTCTCAAGGCGCGTTACGCGGTCCAGGGCGCCGCGGAGATGGTGCAGTTCTGCGCGGAGCAGGGTCTGCCGCACGAGGTGACGGGCAAGCTGATCGTCGCCACCGAGCACGACGAACTGCCCCGGCTGCACGCCCTGGTGCAGCGCGGCCGGGAGAACGGGATCCCGGTGCGCGAGCTCGGGCCCTCGCAGATCTGCGAGCGGGAGCCCGCGGTGCGCGGGCTGGCGGCGATCCACGTCGGCACCACGGGCGTCTGCGACTTCGGTGCGGTGACCGAGCGGTTCGCCGACCTGGCCCGGGAGGCGGGCGCGGAGATCCGGTTCGGGGCGCGGGTCCGGTCGATCAGCCGCCGCGGCTCGACGGTCGGCGTGCTCACCATGGACGGCGCGGTGCTGCGGACCCGTGCCCTGGTCAACTGCGCCGGGCTGCACAGCGACGAGATCGCTCGGCTGGCGGGCCACGAGCCGGGCATGCGGATCGTGCCGTTCCGGGGCGAGTACTACGAGCTTCGGCCGGAGCGGGCCGGGCTGGTGCGCGGGCTGGTCTACCCGGTCCCGGACCCGGCCTTTCCCTTCCTCGGCGTGCACCTGACCCGCGGAGTCGAGGGAACCGTCCACATCGGTCCGAACGCAGTGCCGGCGACCGCCCGCGAGGGCTACCACCGGCGCACGGTGCGGCCCCGGGAGCTGGCCGGCACGCTCGCCTTCCCGGGGGTGTGGCGCATGGCGCTCCGCCACTGGCGGTACGGGACCGGGGAGGTGCACCGTTCGCTGTCCAAGCACGCCTTCACCCAGGCCGTCCGCCGTCTGCTGCCCGAGGTGACCACCGACGATCTGGTGCCCGCCCCGGCGGGCGTCCGGGCCCAGGCGGTGCTGCGGGACGGCTCCCTCGTCGACGACTTCCTCTTCGCCGAGTCCCCGCGCACGGTCCACGTCCTGAACGCGCCCTCCCCGGCGGCGACCGCCTCGCTGCCGATCGGCCGGGAGATCGCCCGCCGGGCGCTGGCGGCACTGGACACCGTCGCCGTCTGAGGTGGCCCGTTCCGCCCGCGCGGCCGGACCGTAGAATCGGTAGCACTGTGTCTGATGCGAACACCCTCCCCGCCGACGGCTCCGCCCGGAGCGCGGACGCCATGCCCGACTCCGGCCGTGCCCAGGAGCCCACCGTTCCCGGGGCCGGCGCCACGGCGGCGGATGCCCCCGGGGCTTCGCGTGGCGGCGGGATGGTGTTCCCGGGCGGCCCCGCCGCCGATCCGGCGGGCTCGCACCACGAGCGCCGGATCCGCAGCTTCCGTCCCCGCCGCGGCCGGGTCACCCCCGGGCAGGGCGACGCCCTGCGCAGGCTCTGGCCGACCTGGGGCCTGGACATCGACGGCCTGTACCGGCTGGACCTCGACGAGCTCTTCGGCGGACTGCCCGTCGTGCTGGAGATCGGCTTCGGCATGGGCGAGACCACGGCGCAGATGGCCGCGGCCGACCCCGGCACCGGCATCCTCGCCGCGGACGTCCACACCCCGGGCCAGGGCAATCTGCTGGCCCTCGCCGAGCGGGAGGGTCTCACCAACGTCCGGGTGGCGAACGGCGACGCGATCATCCTTCTCCGCGAGATGATCGAGCCCGGCACGCTGGCCGGACTCCGGGTCTACTTCCCGGACCCGTGGCCGAAGAAGCGGCACCAGAAGCGGCGGCTGATCCAGCCCGAGTTCGTCGAACTCGCGGTGTCCCGTCTGAAGCCGGGCGCGATCGTGCACTGTGCCACCGACTGGGAGCCGTACGCCGAGCAGATGCTCGAGGTGCTGACGGCCGAGCCCTCGCTGGAGAACGTCCGGACCGACGGCGGCTACGCCCCGAGGCCCGCGACGACGGGGCCCGGCGGACGGCCCTTGACGAAGTTCGAGGCGGCAGGTCTCGCCAAGGGCCACACCGTGCGCGACCTGCTGTTCCGCCGGATCTGACCCCACTCTCCCGGTACTGCGGCGACATCCGCCACCTCGCGGTTGCCGGACCGCGACGGCCCGCCCCGGGACAGCCGTCACCGGCCACCGTGGTCCCGGTCCGGGCCTGCTGGTTATGGTCGGGTGATGCACCAGCCGCAACCGCAGCAGCCCCCGGTCCCCGCGTTCGAGGCTCAGCCGCGTTTCGACGCCGTACCGGCGCCCGCGCAATGGCGCTACCGCCCCCGACGGGCACGCTGGGACAACCGGATGGTCCGCGCCGGCGCGCTGGTCATCCTGCTCGCCCTCTGCGGTCTCGTGATCCTCGCGCTGGTCCGCGAGCAGACAGGCACCGAAGGGTTCGTCGTCGGTCTGGGCCTGGCCGTCCTACCGGTGCCGCTGCTGGTGGCGGCGTTCCGCTGGCTCGACCGGGTGGAGCCGGAGCCCTGGCGGAATCTGGCCTTCGCCTTCGCCTGGGGCGCCTGCGCGGCGACCCTCGTCGCCGTCCTCGCCAACGGCTTCGCCGCGGACTGGGTGGCCTCCGCCGCCGGCGCCACCTCGCGCAAGCAGGCCGACGCATGGGCCGCGACGTTCGTCGCCCCGGTCGTCGAGGAGAGCGCCAAGGGAGCCGCGCTGCTGCTGCTGTTCCTGTTCCGGCGGCGCGACTTCGACGGCATCGTCGACGGTGTGGTGATAGCCGGGATCACCGCGACCGGGTTCGCCTTCACCGAGAACATCCTCTACCTCGGCAACGCCTTCGGCGAGGACCAGCTGCTCGGCTACTCGGGGCTCGCGTCGACGACGGCGGCGACGTTCTTCGTCCGCATCGTCATGTCACCGTTCGCGCACCCCCTGTTCACGGCCCTCACCGGGATCGGCTTCGGCATCGCGTCGGTCGCCGCGTCCAGGCAACGGCTCAGGCGGGTGTTCCTGCCGGTGACGGGTCTGCTGGCCGCCATGGTCGTGCACGGGCTGTGGAACGGCTCGGCCGGTCTGGGCGGCTACCAGTTCATCGCCGTGTACAGCCTGTTCATGGTCCCGGTGTTCGGGCTGCTGATCTGGCTGGTGGTCTGGTCGCGCAACAACGAACTCAAGACCGTCCGTACGCATCTGCCGGCCTACGTCGCGGCCGGATGGCTCACGCCCGTCGAGCCGCAGGCCCTGTCGTCGATGCGGACGCGTTCCTTCGCGCGGGGTTACGCCCGGCGCTCGCTCGGCCCGGCGGCGGCGCACGCCGTCGCCGAGTACCAGTCGCTCGCCACGGCGCTGGCATTCCTGCGCCGCCGGGCCCACCGCGGCGCGGTGGGCGCCGACTTCGCCGCCCGCGAGCAGGAGCTGCTGCACCACCTGTGGCAGCGGAAGGCGGTGGCCCGGCCGGCGCTGGCGCATGCCGCCCAGGTGACCGCGCCGGTCCGGGTACCGCCGCGAACTCCCTTGCCGCCGCAGTGGCACAGTGCTCCCGGGCGCCACCCGGGTCCCGCTCCCCAGCACCCGCCCGGCCACGGAGATCCGTACGGCGCAGCGGGGCAGCATCCTTTCGCGCCGCCCCCGTACGGCCCGCCGCCCGGCGCCCGCCCGCCCCGCAATCCGTAGCCGGACCGGAAGGACCGGCGGGAAAGCGAACCGGTTCAGCCGGTGGCCGGCTCCGCCTCCCGGGCCGAGGACAGCGGTTCGGCGATGTCCTCCAGGGAACGACGTTCCGCCTTCACGGCCAGGGCCGCTGCAACCAGCCCGGCCAGCGTCATCAGGGCGGCGCCGATGCAGAACGCGAGCGCGGTGTCGCCCGCGTTGCCCGTGCCGGTCAACTCCGCGAACAGCAGCGGACCGCTGATACCGCCCGCCGCCGTACCGACCGCGTAGAAGAAGGCGATGGCCATCGCCCGGGTTTCCATCGGGAAGACCTCACTGACCGTCAGGTAAGCGGAACTGGCACCCGCCGAGGCGAAGAAGAGCACGACGGCCCAGCATGCGGTGAGGGTGGTGGCGGTCAGCATGCCGCTGTCGAACAGCCAGGCCGTGCCGAACAGCAGCACTCCGGAGGTGACGTAGGTGCCGGAGATCATGATGCGCCGGCCGACGGTGTCGAAGAGCTTGCCGAGCAGAAGCGGGCCGAGGAAGTTGCCGACGGCTATGGCGACGAAGAAGTAGCCCGTGGAGGAGGCCGGTACGTCGTAGAACGCCGTGAGGATCGCGCCGAAGCCGAAGGTGATGGCGTTGTACAGGAACGCCTGCCCGATGAAGAGGGCCAGTCCGAGCACGCTGCGCCGCCGGTAGGTGCCGAACACCGTGCGGGCGACGGTGACGAATCCGGTGCTCCTGCGCTGCTGGACGGTGATCTCCCGGCCGGCCGAAGGCAGTTCCGTCCCCTTCTCGGCCGCGACCCGCGCCTCGATGTCACTCACCAGCTGTTCGGCCTCGTCGGCGCGTCCGTGGATGAACAGCCACCGGGGGCTCTCGGGCACGTTGCGGCGCACCAGGAGAATCACGAGTCCGAGGACGACGCCCAGCGCGAACGTCAGCCGCCAGCCCGTGTCGGCCGCGAAGATGTCGGTGTCGAGCATCACGACCGACAGCAGTGCACCACCCACCGCGCCCAGCCAGAAGCTGCCGTTGATCATCAGATCGACCCTGCCGCGGTACTTGGCCGGGATCAGCTCGTCGATCGCGGAGTTGATGGCCGCGTACTCACCACCGATGCCGAGGCCGGTGAGGAAGCGGAAGGTGAAGAACCACCAGCTGGAGTACGACAGGGCGGTCATGGCCGTGGCTCCGAGATAGACCGCCAGCGTGATGAGGAACAGCTTCTTGCGTCCGTAACGGTCGGTGAGCCACCCGAAGAGCAGGGCCCCCAGACATGCACCGGCCACGTACAGCGCCGCGGCCAGACCGGTGACCTGCGCGGAGGTGATCGGCAGCCCGCTGCCCTTCTCCGACAGGCGACCGGCGATGTTGCCGACGACCGTGACCTCGAGTCCGTCGAGGATCCACACGGTGCCGAGCCCGATCACCACCGACCAGTGCCAGCGCGACCAGGGAAGGCGGTCGAGCCGGGACGGAACGGCGGTGGTGACCCGGCCCGTCCCCACGGCCCCGCCCAAGGAGTCGGCGTCTCTCATCGCAACCTCCTCGTGCCGAGTCCGGGGCCCGTGCCCCGGCAGTCAACTCAGCCGAGCGGTTGCCCCGGCCCGCCCGGATCAGTCCGGTACGGGCCGGGAACGCCCATGCCGCGCTGCGCGCGACGGTGTGCGGTGCCGGTGCGTCAGATGTTCAGGCCGAACTTCCGCAGCCAGCTCATCGGGTCGATCGGGCTGCCGCCGCCGGGCCGCACCTCGAGGTGCAGATGCGCTCCGGTGACGTTGCCGGTGGCGCCCACGCGGCCGATCGTCTCGCCGACGCCCACCTTGCCCGAGGTCCTGTCCATGGACGACAGGTGGCAGTACCAGATCTCGGTGCCGTCGTCGAGCGTGAGGACGATGCGGTAGCCGTACGACCCTGCCCAGCCGGCCTGGGTGATGGTTCCGCCGTGGACGGCCCTCACCGGGGTGCCGGTGGGGGCCGCGAAGTCCTGACCGGTGTGGTCGTTGGCCCACAGCGAGCCGGCCGCACCGAAGGACGAGGTGAGCGTGAAGGAGGAGACCGGGAGCTTGTACGAGGCTGCCAGCTTGGCCCGTCGTTCGGCCTCCGCCTTGCGCTCGGCCTCCTCGGCGGCCTTCTTCTTCGCGGCGTCCGCCTCGGCCTTGGCCTTGGCGGCCTGGGCCGCGGCCTTCTCGGCGGCGGCTTCGGCCGAGGCCTCGCGGTCGGCGTTCTCCGCCGCGCTCTGCTGCTGCTCGGCCTGACGCATGATGCGGGCGCGCAGGGTCTCACCGGCGTCGGAGCGCGCCTCGGCGGATGCCGCGGCCTCGGTGCGTCCGGACATCAGGGAGGTGAGGCCGGGCAGGGACGCCGGATCCGGGAGCTTGTCCTTGACCTGCTGCGGCAGGTCGGGCATGGAGATCGTGACGGGGGGCCGCTCGTTCGCGGTGGCCATGCCGCCCGCGCCGACAGCGGCGATCATGCCGACTCCGAGGACGGCGCTGCTGCGCGCCACGCCGCCGCGCTGTCTGGCGACGCGATGGCGCCCCCGCACGGGGGCGACGGATTCCTCCGTGGGGTTCCACTCGGCGCCGGGGCCTTCGTGGGACTCGGGTCCCGCCCCGAATTCGGGGAATGCGGTGGTTTCGGGTTCACGGTCGGCGAACTCGCCGAAGAAGTTGAACTCGGTGTGCTCCGGGCCGTCTGTCGTTCCGGACCGGGAGGCGAATGCGGTGCCGAGACCGGTCGGCTCGTACCAGGGCTCGGGGGCAGGCCTGTTGGACGCCACGCGGGCGCGCTCCTTTCCTTCCTCTCGCCTACCGGGTTAGCTGACGGGTTCGGAGCAGGAAGGTCCCCTACGGGCCGAAAACGGCCCGATTCACCCCAAGTTGGTGGTTCCCCGGTTCCCTGGACGCCGGTGTTGCGCCTTCAGGATTCGGCGACGGCGCACGGTGCCGCCTCTTGCGGCGGCTGCGAAACCGCGCTGCGTTATCGAACGTTAATAGACCCATGGGGCGGATTCCAAGCCGATGCGAATGATCCTTGAAGTTTTCGTCGAGAACACAACCGGACAAGGCGCCGCAGAAGCGGGCGAGTTGTAGACGAGTTGAGGGGATGTCGTAAACCTCCATCTGCCGATCGTTCGCCAGTTGTTGCACTATGGGCATTCGTGTGGTCACGTAAGGTGACCGGCGGCCTCGGCGTGCAGACTCTTCGGAGACCCCTTGTCCTGCCGCCCCTCGTCGGGGCGGCTGACGGCGAGCAGCGCCATGTCGTCCGTGAACGGGCCGCCGGCGTGCCGGGCCACGTCCGCGACCACGGCGTCCAGGAGTTCCCGCGGCCCGCGGAAGCTCCGGCCCCGCATCCGCGCCTGCGGATCGTAGAACCCCCCCTCGGCGTCGCGGGCCTCCGTGACCCCGTCGGTGAAGAGGAAGAGCAGGCACCCGGGAGGAAAACGGAACTCGTCCACGCGCCCGCCCGGGGCACCCAGCTCGCCGAGCCCCAGAGGCAGTTCCGCAACAGCCGGCTCCGCGACCCGGATCCCGCCGTCCGCGGAGAGCAGCAGCGGCGGCGGGTGGCCCCGGTTGTACAGCCGCACCACGTCCCGGTCCGGCGCGGCCTCCGCAAGGACCGCCGTGGTGAAGCCCTCGGAGCGGTTGAGCCCGTCGACCGCACCGGTGTCGCGGCGCAACGCCCGTTCCAGCCGACGCGCAAGTCCGTCCAGCGTCGGTTCCTCCTCCGCGGCCTCCCGGAAGGCGCCGACGAGGACCGCCACCACCTCGACCGCCCCCAGCCCCTTGCCGCGCACGTCTCCGACGATCATGCGCACTCCGAACGGGGTCGACTGCACGGCATAGAGGTCCCCACCGACCAGGGTCCCGGAGACGGCCGCCTCGTAGCGGGCCGCGACCCTCAGACCGCCCGTGCGCGCCGGGGGCGTCGGCAGAACCGCGCGCTGGGCGGCCTCCGCTATGTCGCGGGCGGACGCGAGGCTGCGCTCCCGCCGGCGCACCACGGTGTTGATGAACAGGGCGAGGACGGCGACGGTCAGTACGGTGATCAGCTCAGTCAGCGACTCGAGCTTCATGAACGTGCCGTCCTCGGCGTGCAGCCCGAGGATCGCGATGACGGATGCCGTCCCGGTCACGACCGTGCCCCGGAACGTGAACAGGGGGGCGGCGATCATCGGCGCGGCGGAGAAGAAAGGGGCGGCGGTGAGCTGCACGGGGACCGTGAACTCGAAGACGAGCCCGCCGACGATCAGGGCACCCGGGAGCAACCGGGCGATGCGCTGTCCGAGCAGGGCGTACCGCGCCCCTGTTTCCGGCCCCTGCCTGACTGGCAACCCCACGTCGTCTCCCCGAATGCCGCGCCGCCGCCGGAGCAGGTCATGCGCCTCGGCCATCCGCCCGAAAAACGCCTTTTGCTCCTTTCGAGTACTTTAGAGGTATGAAAAGGCGCCGTCGCGCAGGACCGGGTCGCGCACTGCTCGGCCCCCTTCTCGCTGTCATCGCCGCAATTCTGCTGGCCCTGGCCGCATCCGCCCCCGGCGCCCGAGCTGCGGACGGGCTCTCCGACGCGGCACAGTCCCTGCGGCAGGGTCCGGTGTACGTGGACCCACGGGCCCAGGACCTGCTGCCGCCACGGGACGCCGACGCCCTGGCCGACAAGATCAAGAAGGCCGACAAGCCCGTCTTCGTCGCCGTCCTCCCCCAGGCCTCCGAGTTCAAGCCCGCCACTCTGCTGCAGGACCTGCGCACCCAGGTCGGGATCACCGGCGTCTACGGTGTCCAGCTCGGCGACGGTTTCGACGCCGGCGCCGACAGTCAGGTCATGTCCCGCAACGCCGTGGCGAACCTGACCGGGTCGGTAGAGCGGGCCAACGGCGGCGACACCAAGGCGCTGCTGAACGACTTCGTGGACGGAGCCACGGCCGACGCCAACGGCCAGGCCCCGTCGAGCTGGTCCGGAGTACCGGACAACCCGGGGCCGAGCGGCATCGGCAAAGCGATCACCCTGGGTGTCGTCCTCGTGCTGCTCCCCTCGGCGCTGCTCCTGCTCTACGCCCGCGGCCGCAAGCGCCGTGTCGACCTGGACCGGGCACGCCTGGAAACCCTGCGGCCGGTCGTCGACGAGGACATCACGACGTTCGGCGAGGAGCTCGACCGCATCGGATTCCGGCCCGCGTCACCCGAGGCGGACGACGCCATGCGCGAGGACTACGGCCGCGCCCTGGACTCGTACGAGCGGGCCAAGAGCTCCATGGCCGCCGCCCGCCGGTCCGCGGACGTCCAGCCGGTGACCCGGGCCCTGGAGGACGGCCGCTTCGCGCTCGCCACCGTCGAGGCCCGGCGCGCCGGCAGGCCGCTGCCTGAGCGCCGGCCGCCCTGCTTCTTCGACCCCGGCCACGGTCCGTCCGTGAAGGACGTCACGTGGGCGCCCGAGGGCGGCACCGAGCGGAGCGTGCCCGTGTGCGGCGCCGACGCGACCCGGCTGGAGTCGGGCGAGGAACCCCTGGCCCGCACGGTGGAGACCCCGGGCGGCCGCAGGCCGTACTGGGACGCCGGCCCCGCATACGCCCCCTGGGCTGCCGGGTACTTCGGCGGCGGCCTGCTGCCCGGCCTGATGTTCGGAACCCTGCTCGGCCACGTCATAAGCTCGCCGGCCGCCTACGCCGGGTCCGATTTCGGCGGCGGGTACGACGGCGGCGACGCATCCGGGGCCGACTTCGACGCCGGTGACTTCGGCGGCGGAGGGTTCGACGGCGGCGGGTTCGGCGGATTCGACGGCGGCGGCGGGTTCTGAGCCGCCGGGGGCACCGCCTCCACGGTTCCCCCGCCCCCACGGTCCCGTCCTTCCGGCCGGTCCGCAGCGGATTCCGGGGTAGGCGGACCCCTCACGGCGCTGCGCCGGGCCCCCGGGACGGGCGGTGCGCATCGCAGCGGCCTGAGGGGGCAGACGCACGATGACCGAATGAGGCAGGAATCCGACTTGAGGAGTGTGCCGCGGTGATTGCCGGAATCATTGTTGTCTGCGCGATAGTGGCCGTCCTGGCCTTTCTGGTGCCGCGCTTTTCCCACCGCCCGCAGCGCGGTGCCCAGAGCTCGCTGGGAACCGGATCACAGGTGGCGGGCAAGGCGCCCGGCCCGCTGGGGCGACTGCTGAGCAAGCCGTTCAGCAGCGGCTCGCGCTGGGTGGGCCGCAGCGGTGCAGCGGGGCGTCGCACCCGAGGGCGGATGCCCTTCTGACCGGACCCTCGCGGCAGCGACTGCGCTGCCGCCACAGACTTCTGAACAGCAGTCAGGCCCGGACCGTCCGGTCCGGGCCTGTCCTCTTCGGTAGGCCGTGTGGGACTCGAACCCACAACCAATGGATTAAAAGTCTGCGTCGGTGCCATGGGAGCCTAGTTGATCTCCCT
>NZ_JAMQGM010000007.1 GCF_023703325.1 Streptomyces meridianus | reverse complement strand
GCCCCACACCACCTCCCGCAGGGGTACGTCGAGATGCGCGTCCACCGCAGCAGCCACCGCACCGAACGCCTCCCCGAACACCGGAAACGCCCCGCACAACTCACGGCCCATACCCAGCCGCTGCGCACCCTGACCCGTGAACACGATGGCGAGGGCGCCTTCCACGACCTCCCCGGCCCGAGTGGTCGAGAGCGAGGCGGCGAGTTCGGTCCGGTCGGCCCCGACGGCGACGGCCCGGTGCTCGAGCGCCGCGCGCGTGGTGGCCAGAGCGTGGGCTGCGTCGACCAGTTGGTCGTCCTCCGCAGTTGCGAGAAACTCGAGGACCCGGTCTCGCTGGGCCCGCAGGGCCTCCGGGGTCTTCGCGGAGACCACCCAGGGCATCGCGCCCTCGCGGGCTGGATCCGGGGCGACCGCCTCGGCCGGTGCGTCGGCCGGCGGTTGTTCGAGAATGACGTGGGCGTTGGTACCGCTGATACCGAACGACGACACACCAGCACGCCGCGGGCTGCCCGTATCGGCCCACTCCCGCGTCTCGGTCAGCACCTCGACACGCCCCTCGGACCAGTCGACCTGGTCCGACGGCTCGTCGGCGTGCAGTGTCCGGGGGAGCAGGCCGTGCCGCATGGCCATCACCATCTTGATGACACCGGCCACACCTGCCGCCGCCTGCGTGTGCCCCATGTTCGACTTGACCGAACCCAGCCACAACGGCCGGTCCTCCGGACGGCCCTGGCCATAGGTGGCCAGCAGCGCCTGCGCCTCGATCGGATCACCCAGCCGCGTCCCCGTCCCGTGGCCCTCGACCACGTCCACGTCCGTGGTCGTCAGACCGGAGACCGCGAGCGCCTGCCGGATCACCCGCTGCTGCGACGGACCGTTCGGCGCCGTCAGACCGTTCGACGCACCGTCCTGGTTGACGGCCGAGCCGCGCACCACCGCCAGCACCTGGTGCCCGTTGGCCCGCGCGTCCGACAGCCGTTCCAGCAGCAGCAGTCCCGCGCCCTCGCCCCATCCGGTGCCGTCCGCACCGGCTCCGAAGGACTTGCAGCGGCCGTCGGAGGCGAGGCCACGCTGCCGGCTCATGTCGGTGAACGTGTCCGGGGTGGACATGACGGTGACGCCGCCGGCCAGCGCAAGGGTGCACTCGCCGCGGCGCAGGGCCTGGCTCGCCCAGTGCAGCGCGACCAGCGACGACGAGCACGCCGTATCGACCGTGACCGCAGGCCCCTCCAGGCCGAGGGTGTAGGCGACTCGGCCGGAGACGACACTGGCGAGGCTGCCGTTGCCGTGGTAGCCGGCCACGTCCTCGGGCAGCGGGCCGAGCCGCAGCCCCCAGTCGTGGTACATCACGCCGGCGAACACGCCGGTGCTGCTGCCCCGGACCGCGTGCGGATCGATGCCGGCCCGCTCGAAGGTCTCCCAGGCGACTTCGAGCAGGAGCCGCTGCTGCGGGTCCATGGCCTGTGCCTCGCGCGGACTGATGCCGAAGAACCCGGGGTCGAAGCAGGCGGCGTCGTAGAGGAAGCCACCCTCCGCGGAGTAGGTCTTGCCCGGCTTGCCGGGCTCGGGGTCGTACAGGTCGGTGGCCCAGCCGCGGTCGGCGGGGAAGGGCCCGACGACGTCGGAGCCGTCCGCGACCAGCCGCCAGAGATCCTCCGGCGAGGTGACGTCACCGGGGTAGCGGCAGGCCATGCCGACGATGACGATCGGGTCCTCGTCAATGGCCGCTCTGCCCCCGGCCCCCTGCGGTGTCCCGGCGGTTGCGGCCCCTGCCGATCCGGCACGGCGCGCCAGCACGCCGGCGAGGTACGCGGCGAGGGCGGCCGGCGTGGGGTGGTCGAAGGTGACCGTGGCGGGCAGCCGCTGCCCGGTGGCCGCGCCGAGGCGGTTGCGCAGTTCGACGGCGGCCAGCGAGTCGAAGCCGGTCTCGGTGAAGGCCCGGTCGGCGCCCACGGCCGCGGCACCCTCGTGGCCGAGCACTTCGGCGGCGTGGGTGCGCACCAGTCGGAGCACGGCTTCGATGCGGGCGGGTTCGTCCAGCGCGGCGAGCTGCGCGGCGAGGGACCCCTCGGCCTTCGACGGGATGCCGGACACGCGACGTGGCGGCCGGCGGACGAGTCCGCGCAACAGGGTGGGGATCTCGTCGGCGCGGTCGCGCATCGCACGACGATCGACCCGGATCGGCACGACGGCGGGTTCTCCGAGGGCGAGCGCCCGGTCGAACAGGGTGAGGTTCTCCTCGAACGTCAGGGTGGCGAGACCGAGTCGACGGATGCGCTGGAGGGCCGCCTCGTCGAGCCCGGCTCCCATGCCGCCGCCGCCCGCCCACAGGCCCCAGGCCAGAGAGGTGACGACCTGTCCTGCAGCGGCACGGTGGGCGGCGAGGGCGTCGAGGAAGAGGTTGGCGGCTGCGTAGTTGCCCTGGCCGGCTCCGTCGAGGACGGTGGAGGCGGAGGAGAACAGGACGAAGGCGGCGAGGTCGAGATCCGCGGTCGCCTCGTGCAGCGCCCAGGCGGCGTCCACCTTGGGCCGCATGACCGTGTCGAGGCGTTCCGGGGTGAGCGACCCGACAAGGCCGTCGTCGATGACGCCCGCGGCGTGCACGACGGCGGTGAGCGGACGGTCCGCCGGGAGCGCGGCGAGGAGTGCGGCCAACTCGTCACGGTCGGCCACGTCGCAGGCCACGGCCGTGGCCCGAGCGCCGGACTCGGCCAATGCGCCCAGGAGTTCGGGGGCCCCAGGGGCCTCTGCTCCGCGACGGCTGACGAGCAGCAGGTCTCGTACGCCGTGGCGGGCCGCCAGGTGCCGGGCGATGGCCGCGCCGACACCACCGGTGCCGCCTGTGACGAGCACGGTGCCGGCGGCGCCCCAGGGTGAGGGGCGCTCCTGCTCGGGTGGCGGTACCGGGGCGAGGCGCGGCAGGTGCATGCGGCCTTCGCGAAGGGCGAACTCCGGCTCACCCGTGGCGAGTGCGGTGCCCAGGGCCTCCTGGGATGCGGGGCTGTCGTCGAGGTCGGCGAGCACGAAGCGGCCGGGGTTCTCCGTCTCGGCGGAGCGGACGAGGCCCCAGACCGGGGCCTGGACGAGGTCCACGCGGGTGCCGGGCACCGGCACGGCTCGGCGGGTGAGGACGACGAGGCGGGAGTCGGCCCGGCTGTCGTCGGCCAGCCAGTCCCGGACCGTCCGCAGGGCGTGGGCGGTCACCTCGCGGACGCCCCGGGGGATGTTGCCGGTGGTCGGCTGAGGCGTGCGGTAGAGCACCAGGGCGGGCGTGTCCGTGTCGCGGAGGTCCGGGGCGTCGGCGAGATCGACGAAGCCGGCCGGCTGGGCCGGCGGTAGGTGCAGGGTCTCCCAGCGCACCCGCAGCAGGGGCTGCCGGGTGGCCTCACCGGCGCGGAGCATGTCGCCGGTGACCGCCCGCAGCAGGAGGCTGTCGACGGTGGCGACCGGCGCTCCGGACGCGTCGGCGATCGCGACGGCGATGTCGTCCTCGCCCCGGGCGGTGATGCGCACCCGCAGCGCCGCTGCTCCGGCGCGGTGGAGGGCGAGGCCGTTCCAGGAGAAGGGGATCCAGGTGCGGTCGGCGGCGGACGCGGGTTGGGCATACCCCGCCGCGTGCAGGGCGGCGTCGAGCAGCGCGGGGTGGAGTCCGTAGGCGCCTGCGTCGGACGCGGTGTTGTCGACGGCGGCGACCTCGGCGAAAACCTCGTCCTCGCGCCGCCAGACGCCGCGCACGTTCCGGAAGGCCGGGCCGTAGCCGTAGCCGCCTGCGGCCATGTCGTCGTAGAACGTGCCGACGTCGAGGGCCTCGGCGCCGACCGGGGGCCATGCGCCGGACAGGGCGGCGAGGCCTTCGGGCGCGGCGGCGCCGTCGTCGGGGGCGAGCCGGCCGGAGGCGTGTCGGGTCCAGGAGTCGTCTGCGGCGTCATCGGGCCGGCTGTAGCAGTCCACCGTGCGGCGGCCCTGTTCGTCGGCCGGACCGACGACGACCTGGAGTGCGACACTCCCGGTCTCGGGCAGCAACAGCGCTGAATGGAGGGTGAGTTCGTCGACCCGTCCGCAGTCGGCCTCGGTTCCGGCGCGGGCTGCGAGTTCGACGAACGCGGTCGCGGGCAGCAGGGTGACGCCCGCGACGGTGTGGTCGGCCAGCCAGGGGTGCGAGCGCAGCGAGATGCTGCCGGTGAGGACGGTGCCTTCGCCGTCGGCGAGTCCCACCACCGAGCCGAGCAGGGGGTGCTGGGCGGCGAGTTGGCCGAAGCCTGAGGGGTCGCTCCCGGTGAGGGCAGGGGTGAGCCAGTAGCGCTTGCCCTGGAAGGCGTAAGGGGGCAGGTCGACGCGGCGGGCCCGGCGGCAGGACAGCAGGCCGTTCCAGTCGAGGGCGGCGCCGCGGACGTGGGCGAGGAGGACGGCGTCGAGCGTTTCGCGGTTCTCGTCGCGGCCGGCGCGCAGCAGGGGGGCGAAGACGGTGTCGCCGGCATCTCCGGGGAGGCAGTCCGGGCCGGCGGCGCTGAGGACGGCGTCGGGGCCGAGTTCGAGGAAGGTGCGCACGCCGCTGCCGGCCATCCAGCCGACGGCGTCGGCGAAGCGGACGCAGGCGCGAACGTGCTCGGTCCAGTACCCGGGGTCGCACAGCTGCTCGGCTTCGGCCATGCGGCCGGTCACCGTGGAGACGACGGGGATGCGCGGCGGGGCGTAGGCGAGGAGGTCGGCGATACGTCGGAACTCGTCCGCCATCGGTTCCATCAGGGGGGAGTGGAAGGCGTGGCTCACGCGCAGTCGGCGAGTGCGGCGTCCCTGGGCGGCGAAGGTTTCGGCGAGGGCCAGGACGGCCTGTTCGGTGCCGGAGACGACCACGGATTCGGGCCCGTTGACGGCGGCGATGTCCAGCTCGTCGGTGAGCAGCGGCCGGACCTCGTGTTCGGCGGCGTTGAGGGCCACCATGGCCCCGCCCTCGGGGAGTTGCTGCATGAGCCGGCCGCGCGCGGCGACGAGGGTGGCCGCGTCCTCGAGGTTCAGCACGCCGGCGACGTGCGCGGCCGCCACCTCGCCCACGGAGTGCCCGGCGACGACGTCGGGCCGCAGCCCCCAGGACTCGACGAGGCGGTACAGGGCGACCTCGACGGCGAACAGCGCGGCCTGGGTGTACGCGGTCCGGTCGAGCAGGTCCCCCTCGGGGGTGCGGGGCTCGGCGTACAGAACGTCCCACAGGGAGGTGTCCAGCTGGAGGTCGAGGTAGCCGATGGCTTCGGTGAGGGCGTCGGCGAACACCGGGTAGCGGTCGTACAGTTCGCGGCCCACAGCGATCCGCTGGCTGCCCTGGCCGGTGAACAGGAAGGCGAGGCGTCCGGCGCGGGACGTGCCGGCGCGCACGTCCGGGTCGGGGCTGCCGGTCGCGACGGCTCGCAGCGAGCGCAGCATTCCGTGGCGGTCGGTGGCGAGTATCCCGGCGCGGTGCTCGAGTACGGCTCTCCCGGTGCCGAGGGAGAGGCCGAGGTCCGCCGGGGTGAGGCCGGGGGTTGCGGCGACCAGGTCGGCAAGCCGGTCCGCCTGGGCCCGCAGGGCGGCCCCGGTGTGGCCGGTCACGACGAGCGGGGTGGGGACGCCCTCGTCGACGGGGCGGGGCACGCTGTCGTTGTGTGCCTCGACGGGGTCCGTGCTCGCCGCGGGTTCGGGTTCCTCGATGACGACGTGCGCATTGGTGCCGCTGATGCCGAAGCCGGAGACGGCGGCGCGCCGGGGGCGTTGGCCGGCCGGCCAGGGCACGGTTTCGGTGAGGAGGCGGATGGATCCCGCCGACCAGTCGACGGCCGGGGTGGGCTCGTCGACGTGCAGGGTCCTCGGCAGCACGCCGTGCCGCATCGCCATGATCATCTTGACGAGGCCGGCGACGCCCGCGGCGGCCTGGGTGTGTCCGAGGTTCGACTTCACCGATCCGAGCCACAGTGGTTCGGCGTCGGCGCGGCCGTGGCCGTAGGTGGCGAGGAGCGCGCTCGCCTCCACAGGATCGCCGAGGGTGGTTCCGGTGCCGTGCGCCTCGACGGCGTCCACCTCGGCGGGCGTCAGTCCGGCGTCGGCCAGGGCGGCGCGGATGACCCGTTGCTGGGCGAGGCCGTTGGGCGCGGTGAGTCCGTTGCTGGCGCCGTCCTGGTTGACGGCGGTGCCCCGGATGACCGCGAGGATGCGGTGGCCGTGGGCGCGCGCGTCGGAGAGCCTTTCGACGACCAGGACGCCCGCGCCCTCGGCGAAGGCGGTGCCGTCGGCGGCGGCGGCGAACGCCTTGATCCGGCCGTCGGGCGCGAGACCGCCCTGCCGGCTGAACTCGGTGAACAGGCCCGGGGTGCCGAGGACGGTGACGCCTCCGGCCAGGGCGAGGGTGCATTCACCGCGGCGCAACGACTGCACCGCGAGGTGGAGGGAGACCAGAGAGCCCGAGCAGGCGGTGTCGACGGTGAGCGCCGGCCCCTCGAGTCCAAGGCTGTAGGCGACACGTCCCGAGACGACGCTGAGGGCACCGCCGGTGACCAGGTATCCGGCCAGGTTCTCGGGTGCCTCCTGCACGCGGGTGCCGTACTCGATGGCTCCTGCGCCCACGAAGACGCCCGTACGGCTGCCGCGCAGGGAGGCCGGGTCGATGCCGCCGTGTTCGAGCGCGTCCCAGGCGGTCTCGAGCAGCAGGCGCTGCTGCGGGTCCATGGCGAGCGCTTCGCGCGGGCCGATGCCGAAGAACTCCGCGTCGAACGTGGACGCGTCGTGGAGGAAGCCACCGGTCCGGGTGGAACTGGTGCGAGCGGCGCCGGCCCCGTCGAACAGCGCGTCGAGGTCCCAGCCGCGGTCGTCCGGGAACGGACCGACGGCGGTGCGGCCGTCGGCGACGAGGTCCCAGAGGTCGTCGGCGGACCGTATGCCGCCGGGGTAGCGTCCACCGAAGCCGACGATGGCGATGGGCTCGTCGTCGGTAACACCGGCGGGCGCGGGGCCCGGGTGGTCAGCGACGGACGTCTCTCCGAGCAGAGCGGACCGCAGGCGGCCGGCGAGCAGTTGCGGGCTGGGGTGGTCGAACGCGGCGGTCACCGGCAGACCGAGCCCGGTGGCGGCGTTGAGGCGGGCGTGCAGTTCGACCAGGCCGAGCGAGTCCAGGCCGAGTTCGCGGAACGGCCGGGAGGGGTCCACGGCCGTGTCGGCGGTGTCCGGTCGTACGCGGCGCAGCACCTCGAGGGTCTGCCCGCACACCAGGTCGATCAGGACCCTGACCTGCTCGGTGTCCGGCAGTCGTTCCAACGTGCCGGCGAGTTCGGACCCGGTCCGGTCACCCACGGCGGGCGCCTGCTCTGCGTCGGGTCCGAAGCCCGGGGATCGGGACATCTGCACGCTCCAAGCTCGGATGGTCTGTTGCTCTGGGCCGATTCGCGCAGGGCGGCCGGCTGCCAGCTCCCGGATCCGCCAAGCCTCTTGCGGCCCGCACGCTATGACCGGACCCGGTACCGGGACACCCCTACCGACCCGGGTGCGTGCGGCGCCCGGCACCCGCGATGACCGGCCGTTCCCGGGCGTCCGCACCCGGCCGCGGGGATGTGGGTGGGGCCGGGCATAGGGGTTCCGGGGAGCGCTTCTGGGGGCGGTCGGTGTTCTCGGCGACAGGACCGGGTGGCATTGATGGACAGGACCGCCCATGGCCCATGCGATGCCCGGGCCGCCACGCCGACAGATGGGTTGAGGATGTCTGTTGCCCACGACCCGGTGGCGCCGCCCGGCGCCGTCCTCGGGCCGCCCGCGTCACCACCGCTCGTCCCGCAGCCCGCGCCGCAGCGGCGAGTCTCGGCCCGTGACCGGGTGGCGGAACTGCATGCACTCAAGGATGCGGCCGAACTCGGGCCGTCCTCCCGCGCTTCCGAGGCACAGCACGCACGCGGCAAGCTGACCGTGCGGGAGCGTCTGGACCTGCTGTTCGATCCGGGCACGTTCCGGGAGATCGAGCAGTTGCGCCGGCACCGGGCCAGTGGTTTCGGACTGGAGGCGCGCCGCCCGCACACCGACGGGGTGGTGACCGGGTGGGGCGAGGTCGACGGCCGGATCGTGTTCGCCTACGCGCACGACTTCCGCATCTTCGGCGGTTCCCTGGGCGAGGCCCACGCCGAGAAGATTCACAAGGTGATGGATCTGGCCCTGTCTGCCGGGGCCCCGCTCGTGGCGCTGAGCGACGGCGCGGGGGCGCGCATCCAGGAGGGGGTGACCGCGCTGGCCGGCTACGGCGGGATCTTCCGCCGGAACGTGCAGGCGTCGGGAGTGGTCCCGCAGATCAGCGTGATGCTCGGACCGTGCGCGGGCGGTGCGACCTATTCACCCGCGCTGACCGACTTCGTGTTCATGGTGCGGGACATCGCGCAGATGTACATCACCGGCCCCGACGTGGTGCAGGCCGTGACAGGGGAGGAGATCACGCACGACGCCCTCGGCGGTGCGGAGGTTCACTCCAAGGTCTCCGGTGCGAGCGCGTTCCTCTACGAGGACGAGGAGGACTGCTTCGCCGACGTCCGGCATCTGCTGTCGTTGCTGCCCTCCAACAACCGGCAGACGCCTCCGGCAGTGGTCCCGGACGACCCCGCCGAGCGGCGCAACGACGTGCTGCTGGACTTGGTGCCCGCGGACACCAACCAGTCGTACGACATGCGTACCGTGATCGAGGAACTCGTCGACGACGGCGATCTGTTCGAGGTGCACGCCACCTGGGCCACCAACATCATCTGCGGGTTCGCCCGGCTCGGCGGCCAGGTGGCCGGGATCGTTGCCAACCAGCCCGCGTCGATGGCGGGCGTGCTGGACATCCACGCCTCGGAGAAGGCGGCGCGCTTCGTGCAGACCTGTGACGCCTTCAGCATCCCGCTGGTGACGCTCGTCGACGTCCCCGGGTTCCTGCCCGGCGGCGACCAGGAACACGGCGGAATCATCCGGCACGGGGCGAAGCTGTTGTACGCCTACTGCGCGGCGACGGTCCCGCGGGTGCAGGTGATCCTGCGGAAGGCCTACGGCGGCGCCTACATCGTGATGGACTCGCGGTCCATCGGCGCCGATCTGTCGTTCGCGTGGCCGACCAACGAGATCGCCGTCATGGGCGCGGAAGGTGCGGCGAACGTGGTGTTCCGGCGCGAGATCGCGGCGGCGCCCGATCCTGACGCGGCCCGGGAGCAGCACATCAAGCAGTACCGGGAGGAGTTGATGCACCCGTACTACGCGGCCGAACGCGGTCTGGTCGACGACATCATCGACCCTGCCCTCACCCGCTCCGTGCTCATCGACGCACTGACCGTGCTCCGCGCCAAGCACGCGCCCCTGCCCGCCCGCAAGCACGGCAACCCGCCCACATGAGCGGGGGGCCGGAGCCTCTGGTGCGAATCGTGCGAGGTGCGGCGGGTCCGGAGGAGCTGGCCGCGGTGGCGGTGGCGCTGCTGGCCGCACTGAGGCGCCCGGCCCCCGACGCCGCCACCGGTGCCGGGGAGGTGGTCGGCTGGCGTCACGCAGCCGGCTTCCGCCCGCCCGCCAGCTGGACATCGGCCTGACACAGACGACGGACAGGCCGGCGGAACAGAGAGGAAGCCGAGAGACCATGGCAGAGGCAACGACGGTCACCGGGGCGTGGGTGCGCCGGTTCCATCCCGCCGATACGGCCCGGGCCCGGCTGGTGTGCTTTCCGCACGCCGGCGGGTCGGCCAGCTACTACTTCCCGGTGTCGCGGGCACTGTCGCCGCGGCTGGACGTACTGGCCGTGCAGTATCCGGGGCGGCAGGACCGGCGCAGCGAGCGCTGCCTGACGGACGTGCGGGACCTGGCGGACGCGGTAGCCGCGGAGCTGCTTCCGTGGTGCGACCGCCCGACGGCGTTGTTCGGGCACAGCCTGGGCGCGACCGTGGCGTTCGAGGTGGCCCTGCGACTGCAGGAGGCGGGCACGGCTCCGCTGATGCTGTTCGCATCGGGGCGGCGGGCTCCGTCGCTGCCGCGCGAGGGTGAGCGGGTGCATCTGTCCTGCGACGACGAACTCGTCGCCACGCTGCGGCGGATGAGCGGCACCAACGCGGCGGTGCTCGCGGACGAGGAGCTGATGCACAGTCTGCTGCCTGCTGTGCGCGGCGACTACCGGGCGGCCGAGACCTACCGATACCGTCCGGGGCCGTCGCTGGTCTGCCCGATCCAGGTGCTCAACGGTGAGGCCGACGAGGAGGTGACCGCCGAGGAGGCCCGGGGCTGGTCACGCCACAGCGTTGCCGGCTGCACCCTGAGCTGGTTCACGGGCGGCCACTTCTACCTGACCGACAACGCACCGGAGGTGATCCGCCTCCTGGAGGACGAGATCGGGAAACTGCTGCCACGCGGCTGAGCCCGGAACGACGCCGCCGGCGCACGGTGACCGTGCGCCGGCCGGCCGTGTGGCGCCCGGTCACGGGACCTCGGTGAGAGACAGCGGCAGTGCCTCCCGGCTGGTCACCCCCAGCTTGCGGAACACCCGCGTCAAGTGCTGTTCCACCGTGCTGACGGTGATGTAGAGCTTGCGGCTGATCTCCTGGTTGGTGTGTCCGAGGGCCGCGAGATCGGCGACCCGCCGCTGGGCGTCGCTGAGCACGGGCCCGTCCCCGTCGGGCCGCTGCTGCCGGCCGGGAGCCGTCACCGGCGGCGACGGCCGCAGGGGCTCCGGCGGGCTCGGGCAGGAGGGCTGCGGACCGGAGTGACAGGCCTTGGTCTCCTGTGTGGCGCGCCGGGCCAGCAGACGAGCCCGGTCGAGTTCGCCGAGCTGCTGATGCACCTGGCTCAGCTCCTTGAGGGCGCGGGCCAGTTCGACCCGGTCACCGGATGCCTCCAGGTGTTCGACGGAGCGGCGCAGCAGCGCGGGGCGCTGCGGCAGGTCACTGGCGGCTGCCAGCACGCGCAGGGAGATGCCGCGCGTGCGGTCGTCGGTGGCGGTGGCCTGCGCGAGCTGCTGGTTGACAAGGTCGCGGGCGCTGGCGGTGCGCCCGAGCCGCAGGTGTGCTTCGGCGAGGTCGCTGCGCCAGGGCACCATGGAAGCCAGGTCGAGCGACCACTCGCGCATGAGTCTGCCGCAGCGTTCGAAGTCGCTGATGGCGGCCAGGACCCGGTCGGTCGCCAGGTAATAGTGGCCGCGGGCGTGCAGGTAGCGCAGGCCGTCGAGGGTGCCGAACATGGCCTCGGGTACCTCGTACCGCAGGGCCTCGGCAGCCGCCTCGTAGCGGCCCATGGGGGTGCATGCGGACACGAGTGTGGAGAGCGGGTAGCCGATGAGTACGCCCCAGCTCTGGGGCGCCATCATGTGCAGGGCGTGCTCGGCCTGCTCTGCTGCGAGCACGATGCGCCCCTGGCGCAGGGTGATCGCCGCCCGGACACTGCTGAGCACCGCCTGCCAGGTGACCGCGCCCCTGCGGGCTGCTTCGTCGATGAATTGCTCGCACCACCAGGTCGCACGGTCGAGCCTGTTCCCGACCACGAGCACAAGCAGCGCCGAGGAGATGACCTCGAGTGTCGAGTCACCCAACTGACAGCTCTGCAGGATCTGTTCGGCGCTGTCGACGGCAACGTCGGGTTCCCTGTGCTTCCACACGGCTGCCAGGCGGTTCGTCGCACGGTTCCAGGGATCGCTGCCGGCGCCGCGACCGCCGACCGAGTCGGGAAACTGCCCGCGTTCGCTGCCGTAGTACCACTGGAAGGCGAGCCGCAGTTCGACCACGAGCCGCGCGTCGTCGAGTGCCGCGGTGCCGGGCACGGCGCGCAGGGACCGGGCGACCGCCTCACCGTCGCCATTCCACATCGCCCAGCGGGCGACGGTCACCACGTCGCGGGCGGGCAGCGAGCCCTGCTCGACGGCTGCCTGCAGCGCGGGCATGTAGCGTGCCGCCGCCGAGGGGTTGACCCGCCAGAGCGCGCGTGCGAGGGCGGCGGTGAGGGCGAGGCGTTCCCCCCGGTCGACGACGGGCAGCGCGGACTCCAGGCAGCGGACGGCGACGGCCACGTCGTCACGAGCGAGCGCCTGGTCGGCGGCGGCCCGCAGGACCGGCACCATCCAGGGCTCCATCACCGGGTCGGCCGCAATGAGCTGACAAGCGACGGCGGAGGCCTCGGCGCCGCTCTCGTAGAGCAGCTCGGCGGCGCGCAGGTGCATGGCGGAGCGCTCACCGCGGGAAAGCGTGCCCAGCACGACCCGCTCGGCGACCTGGTGGCGGAACCGGCCGTTCAGGAGCAGCCCGGCGGAGCCGAGGGTGTGCAGGAACCGGTCGACGTCGTAGCGGCGGACCTGCATGAGCTGCCCGATGAGTTCGGGGTCGGCGTGGTCGCCGAGGACCGCGACGGCGCGGGCCGTGTCGAGCAGTTCGGTCCCCCACCGGTGCAGGCAGGCCAGGGTGGCCTGGCCGAAGGCGAAGCCGACGACCGGCGAGGAGTCGTCGTCCTGCACGGTGCCGGCGTGGGTGCGGTCGGCGCGGGTGAAGTCGTCCACCAGGGCGCGGGCGAGGACGGCGTTTCCGCCCGTGAGGTCGTGGATTCCGGAGGCCAGTGAGGGGTGGCTGTGCCCTCCCAGGAGATCCGTGACCAGGTGTTCGACGTCGTCGCGGGAGAGCGGGCCGAGGCGTATCTCATGGTAGGGCCGGCGGGTGATCTCGGCGCGGAAGGCCGGATGGCCGGGGTGCGGGCGCTCCCATTCGGTGAGAACCATGAGTATGCGCGCCGATCTCATCCGGCGCAGCACGTAGAGGAGGAACTGCAGGGAGGCGCTGTCGGCGAACTGGACGTCGTCCACGGCAATGACCAGCGGTCTTTTCCTGGCGAGTTCGAGCAGGATCCCGCAGATCTCGTGGACCACCCGGGCGTCGGGGAGCTGTACGGCGCACGGGGCGTCACCGGAGTGCCCTTCCTCGACGGTCCGGGGGGTGACGAGTTCCTCCACCCTGGCGGTGACCTGCTCGGGCAGATCCGCACCCTGGAACAATTGGTCGATCAGGCCCGCCTGCAGGTCTCCCTCGTCCCGGGAGCAGGTGGCGCTGAGGACCAGGGCTCCCGAGGCAGAGGCACGCTGGGTCAGCGCGTAGAGTAACTCGGTCTTTCCGCAGGCGAGGCCGCCCTGCACGAGAGCGAGTTGACCCCGGCCCTCGGAACTGTCGACGAGCAGCTGTTCCAGCCGAGCCAGTGCTGCGGCACTTTCGAGTACGGCCATCGTGGTTCCCCCTTGTGTCGATAGCGCATTCAGATCGACGAACCCGATCTCACCCCGTCATACGGGACCGACAACTCCTCTTTGCTGGGCCTCACCCGGGACTCCCGTGGGACGGGACACGCGCACCGAATCACCGCGCCGCCGCGCGACGGCCCGGCTAGGCGTGCGTGATCCGTCCGGCAAGGCCGGCCGGGGCCCTGGTTCGGGCGACGGTCAATCGCCGGGGTCGGGCTCCCTGGTCCTCACCACCGGGCGGGCTACCGTCTCGGCGGTCCAGCTCGCGAGGAGCTGAAGCCCGGCGGCCGAAGACGTACCGGGCTCCGCGGCGTACGTGACGAGCGACTGTTCCGGCGAGTCCGGAACGGCGAACGCCTCGAAGGCCAGGTCCAGTTGCCCCACCTGCGGATGCCGGAAGCTGGCCCGGCCGTGCGGAACGGTCCACACGTGGTGGTCAGCCCACATGGTGCGGAACTCAGGGCTGCGAACGGACAGTTCACCCACCAGATGCACGAGCTGTGCGTCGTGGGGGGCGAGTCCGGCATGCATCCGCAGCCCGCCGACGATGTCCCGCGCCTTGGCCTCCCAGGGGTCCCACAGGTCCCGGGCTGTGTCGTCGAGGAACACCAGTCGCGCCATGTTGCGCTGCTCCGGCGGGAGTGCGCCCAGATCGACGGCAAGAAGCGCCGATGCCAGGTCGTTCCAAGCGATCACCTCCGTTCGCCGGCCGAGCACGTAAGCAGGTGAGTCGGTCATGCTCCGCAACAACCACGTCAGACTCGGACGGACTCGCTGTGGCCTGGCTGATCGTGCCCGGCGACTCGGCGGCTTCGCCAGCTGACGCAGGTACGTCCGCTCGGTGTCGTCCAGCTGCAGTGCGGCAGCCACGGCGTCGAGGACCGACTCGGAGACGTTGCGCAACTTCCCCTGCTCGAGACGGGTGTAGTAGTCGACGCTGATCCCCGCCAACTGTGCGAGTTCCTCGCGGCGCAGCCCGGGTACCCGGCGTCGGCCCCCCACGAACGGGATCGGTGTGTCTTCGGGACTCAGCCGCGCCCGTCGCAAGCGAAGGAACTCGCTCAACTCTGCTCGCGATTCAGCCATGGCCGCAGTCTGGCACGGGATGGCCTTGCGGATCCTGGTTCTCTCGAACCCAGGATCACAGTTCCCAGACAAGACCTTCACTTGTTCCGTGTCAGAACGTCACCGATCATGTACGGAAAGGCAGCGGGGGAACACGAGGAGTGATGTTCATGACGTCCGACGGGCCCGAGTCCCTGCAGAGCCGCATTGCCGTCGTCACCGGAGCATCCAGCGGAATCGGAGCCGCGATCGCACGAACCCTGGCCGGGCGCGGAGCCCGGGTCGCTCTGCTGGCACGACGTCAGGACCGTCTCGAAGAAGTGGCGAAGGAGATCGCGGGGGCGGGCGGCGAGGCACTGCCCGTCCCGGCCGACATCACCAGCGCCGGCGAACTCGCCGACGCGTCGGAACGCGTGCGGGAGGCCTTCGGGCCCACGGACCTCCTCGTCAACAGTGCGGGAACGCTCCTGGTCGAGACGGCGGAGGGAGCGCGCTTCGAGGACTGGCAGCGCCTCATCGACATCAACGTCAACGGGGTGCTGCGGACCGTCGAGGCCTTCCTCCCCGACCTGCTGTTCTCGGGTGCCGAGGGACGCCCGACCGACCTCGTGACCATCTCCTCCGTCTCGGCCGGCCTCGTCAATCCCCTCCTCACCGCCTACGGCATGTCGAAGGCGTCGATCAGTCACATGTCCGCGAACCTCCGGGCGGAGCTGGGCCCGAAGGGGGTACGCGTGACGGCGGTCGAGCCTGCCGTGGTGCGCACCGAACTGCTGGAGCAGGCGCACCACCCGCTCTACGACGAGTACATGCGGCAGCTCTTCGCGGCAGGCAACGCGCTGGCCGCCCAGGATGTCGCCGACGTGGTGGAATTCGCGGTGTCCCGGCCGCCGAAGGTCAACCTCTCCCGGATCACCGTGCACGCGACCCACCAGCCCTGAGCTGCCCCCTCCGGCGGCCGCCTCCCTCCGCGCCGGACAGGACGGGGTGGAGAGGGGCCGCCGGAGCTAGTTCATGCACGCCCTGCGGCGCCCGGGACCGTCCGGGGCGCCGCAGGGTATGCGATCCGCGCCGCCGTGACCGAGCCCCCGGCTCGGCCCGCCCTGACAGCCCGCCCGACGCGCCGCAGCGACCCGTGCCCCAAGCCGGACCGCACGCGATCCCGGGCACCGGCGGGTGAGGCGGTCGATCCGTCCTCACCGCTGCTCCACGCACGCGCCCTCCGTGGTCGCCAACGGCAGCTGAACATGCCGAAGCCCACCGACACCCACGTTCATCCACGGACCGGCAGTCCCTTGAGGCGCGCCGTCTGTTCTTCCTGGACCCTGCGGGCCGTCTCCAGGAAGTCGAGGATCACGGCGAGCTGGTCTTCGCCGTAGCGCCGGAGCGCCATGATTCCCGCCTCGCCGACGGGCCCGTACACCTCGCGCTCCGCAGCGCGCGCGGCCTCGGTGGCGGCGACCAGAACCCGTCGCCGGTTGGCGGCGTCCCGGTTGCGGGTGACGAAACCCGCTCGTTCGAGGCGGTCGATGGCCGTTGTCGTCGCCGCCGGGCTGAGCTTGGCCGCAGTGGTGAGCTCTCCGGCCGACATCGGATCGTCGGCCAGGATCAGGTCCAGGCAGCGCAGGTCGGTGCGGTTCAGCCCCAGCAGGGTCGCGGCCGCTTCGTCGAAGGCGTCGAAGCTCTGCTGGAGCATCCTCATCCGCACAGCAATTCCGCTCACGTCAATATCTTTCGACATTCGAATCTTCCTGTTAGTGTAAAGTTCGGTAGTCGAAATAATAGCTCCGGGAGGACGTCATGCCTGCCAGCGACGAGCAGATCACACAGTTGTTCAAGCAGTTCATGCAGGCGTGGACCGACAACGACGCCGCCGCCTTCGGCGCCTGCTTCACCGTCGATGCCGACTACGTCTCCTACGACGGCACCCACGCGAAGGGTCGAACAGCCCTCCAGGACAACCACGACCGGCTCTTCCGCGGCGTGCTGGCCGGCTCGGCGCTCGTCGGCGACGTGGAGGCGATCCGTCGCATCGCAGCGGACGTCGCCGTCGTTCACGGCACGGCGTCGGTGCTGATGCCGTGGCGGTCCGAACTTCCCAAGCGGCGCCTGTCGCGGCAGACCCTCGTGGTCGTCCGAACCGAGCAGGGCTGGCGGATCTCCGCCATCCACAACGGTCGCGTGCGGCCGGTGGCCATCCCCGCCCCCGATGCTTTCCCGTCCCGGATGTCACAGGCGATGAACCGGATCGGCCGGCGCCTGGGCATGGGCCGTCCCTCCCACGGCGCCCCGCGGACAACCTCGTCCACGACATCGACCTGACAGCCCGACGGGCCGCTCAACGCCGTATCGAACTGCGCCTGCGCACCCCCGGCGCCGCCTACCACGGCCTCATCGCCACCCTCGGGCGGGAGGCTCGCGAGCGGCTGCTCTCCCGCCTCGGCATCGCCGCACGGGACCGTGACGCCGCTCAGATCACCCGCGACCGTGCCACTGCCCGTGCCGTGGCCCTGGCCCGCAACCGGGCCGGGTCCTGGTTCGGTGCGCAGGTCAGGACATGGGGAGAAGGACACCGGGAAGGGTGCCTGCGCGAACGGCCTCCTGGTCAATGGACAGGCCGCAGTAGGCGCCCACCGCGGCGAACACCAACGCGGGCAGCCGGGGCCCGTGCTGCTCGTAGTGCGCCACCACAGCGGCCTCGCCGACGTCGGCGATCGACGGGAACACCGCACCCGAGGCATCGAGCGCTGCGTCCAGAGCGGACTCCTCCCCGGCGTCCTGCCCGAACTCCGCCCGGCGTGCGATCTCGTCCCCGGGCACATGCAGGATCTTCGACGGCGGGCTGAACCGGTCCACCGTCACGCAGACGATCTCCTGCCTGGGGTAGTGCCACATCGACTGCACCTTGCGGTAGCCGGTCGACCACGTCGCCGCGCCCCAATCCTCCAGTACGTACAGCCAGTCGCCGCACATTCCGTACATGACGGGGTTGATGCGGGGCGACGGCCTGCCCGGCTGACCCACCGGCACGGCGAGATCCCTGTAAGGGGTACGGGCGGCGAGCTCATCCGGGTCGGCGCCTAGCGCCATGAGGAACTCGTCAGCCTCCATCCCCCTGGCCGCGGTGAGCGAGATGCCGCCGAGCATCCCCCGCACGGCGGCGGATACCGGACTGTGAAGGTGTGCGCCTATCCAGGCGACGCCGTCACTCACGGTCACGTCCAGTTCCCCCTCGAGGTCGTTGGATGCTGGCCGCCGGCATGTCAGCCGCGGGGCCCCACCGGCTTGTTGCGTGGATCTCAGGTCAGCAGCTCGAAGCCGCGCCCGCACCGCTTCAGTACGTCCGACCGTGCCCGCACGAACGCCTCCCACGTCGACCGCTCATGCCAGCCCGAGGTCCACACGTTCACGTACCCCTGGTCGGCACGGTCCTGGCCGAGCAGAACGACGAGTGGACCGAAGCCCTCCGCTACATGGGCCGCGAGCTCCTCGCCACTCCACCCGATCGACGGAGAAACCACCGAACCCGCCCTGACCACCGAACTCACTGCATAGCCTCACCCATGGATCGCCGAGTGGCCGTCGATACACCACTCCAGCGGACGTGACCCTTCCCGGTCGTGCTTCACATGGTGCAACTCCGCGTAGTGAGTGCTGCCGATTTGCTGCATTCCGGCGCCGTTGCATTGCGTTGACGACCTTCCCGGGGTGCTCCGCACCCTGATGCCGATCAACTGCGCGGCCGGCCTCGCAATGCCGGCTGCTTGGCATGCTCGGCGATCCCATCAATTTGATTACTTGTCAGTAGAGTCAGCAAAGGGCCAGCAAGTATCTGATCAGACCTGGTCACAGGTGCCAACACCTGCAAGTGCCGACCGCCGAAGGTGCCGGCCCACGCCTTGGCACAACTGTGCCCCTCGCCGTACCGGCGAGGGGCACAGTGAGGGCACGCGCCGGGGACTCACGGCGGGAACAACACCCCAGGTCAGCGCATCCGTCCCCGAGGTTTCAGCGTCACCGGCGGCAGCGCCGGAGCGGCCAGCCGGTCCCCGGCGTAGCCGTGCACCTCACCGAAGCGGGAGCCCTCGTTCCACTCCCGGCGAGCGACCTCGATGTCCTCGTGGGACCGCCCGATGAAGTTCCACCACATCTCACACACTTTCGGCGTTTCCGCAGGTCAAACGCGCCTGAGCCCGCTAGGGGTCAGCAAAAAGTCAGCATCGCGACAGCGATGGTTCCGTGGGGCCTCGGTGTGGCACGCCCCGTCACATCTCAGGCGGTCAGGCCGACGTCCAGGAGCTTGGCTGCCGTGCTTATCGAGCCGGGCATGAGGTGACGGTAAATCTTGAACGTCACATCGATACTCTTGTGCCCCATCCACTCAGCCACATCAGTGATCGGGATGCGGTTGGACAGACAGTTCGAGGCGAAGAAGTGGCGGAACCCGTACATGACCATGCCCTCAGGTATCTCCGCCTCCCCGGCCCTCTTTATCCTCTGCCACTGGTTCGAGAGGTAGTAGTACGGGAAAGCCTTCGCGGAATCCGCTGGATGCCTGAGAAGGTAGCCATCCACGGTCCCGTGCTTGTCCGCGTACCACTCGATGGTTTCCTTGATCCGGGCAGGCAGCGGCACGTCACGGTACTCTCCCGTCTTTCGGTGCTTGAGTCGTCCGTATTGCCTGGTGGTTTGGTTTACTTGTTCGGAGATGCGATATACGTCATCGGCAACGATGTTGTTGACGCTCACGGCTGCTGCTTCTCCGTTTCGCATCCCGCATCCACTCATGAGATCCGCTATCAAACGGAAGGTGTCGTCGCCAGCGGTACGGATCCCTTGGAGTTGCAGCACAGAGGGAATGACAGCACGCTCAGGGTCATACTGAGGAGGCTTGACCCCTTCCAGAGGGTTCTCTCCGTAGATCCCTAGCCTGTGGGCGTCAAGAAGAATCGTCTTCAGCTTGTCATACGCATTGGCCTGAGTCGCAAGGCCGGCTTTATCGCGCTCCATGGTCTGGATGAACCGGTCCACGACCTTATGATCGAACGAATCCATTCGGCGGCTGCCGAGCGCCGGAAGAAGGTGATGCTTCAACAGGGAATCAAGGTGGCGTATCGACGACGCGGCCAGATCCCGCTGACCTCCCTTCCACTCAGCGGTGTACTCCTCGAATCGCATGGATCCGTACTTTTGGATGCGCTCGGCCCTACTCTGGCTGCGAGGCGCTTCCTTCCGCTCCCTATAGACCTCCATCAGTCGCGCGATGGCTTTGTCCTGGGTCGCAAAACCGGATTCGACGGTTTGCTTCCCCGCAGCGTTGCGGTACCGAACCTTGTAGGCGTGGGGACACTTGGACCATCTCGATTCAGGATGACCGCATTCTTTGAAGAAGGTACCCATTCCCCTGACGAGACCTCTGGCCGCCAAAGCCCTACCGCTCCCCACAATCGATCTAAATTCCTGCACGCAACCGACGACTTCGCCAGCTATCAATTAATTTGCTGCTGCTCAAGCCATTTCAAGACATCAGTGATCTTGAACTGTATTTTCGCACTCTTGCCGTTGCCGAACCTGTACGCCTTCAGCCCGTAGCGTCGAGCGTCCCGGTAAACCCAAGTGAGCGACATATTTAGAAATCTCGCCGTCTGCTGGGCATCCATAAACTGAGACACCATTCGTTCCTCCTGGGACTGGTGGAGGACTTCGATGGTCGCCACGATCGCCGGTTTAGCTAACCGGCGATCGTCGGCTATGTTGCACAGCGGCTCTTCGGGTCCGTTCCCTGCGATAGCCGCTGCGGCGCCAGCCGGTACTCCCGTCAGACCCCTCGAGTCCTCCCCGATCCTCCTCACCCAGACGGCATGCAGGCTGCATCAGGTCTCTCCGAATAGGCCAGCCATGCAAGCACGCGGGCAGGCAGCCGAAGACAGCAGGAACGGTGAACCCGATGGAGCTGAGCACATGTGCCGACAGAAAAACTCCTAGTCGCTCAACCCCGCTGATCCACAAACCCAGCGTGGCCCGGGGGTGTTGTTAACATTCACATAGCCCCGGAAGAGGTTCCAGTCTCTTGAGGCGCATTTTTCGTCCGCCGTGGGCGAATGTCGAATCGGCCCCGACCAGGCAGACCGCCGGAGCTTCCATTTAGCAAGCATCCGCACGAGGAAGACACCGTCGAGTCGAGGTCCACGTACTTCTCCACTGGCAAGGTCAGATTCCCCGCCTGTGTGTTCGCGTCCCGTGGGGCAAGGTCTGGAGCATGAACGCACGCAGGTGCGGTCGCTGTGGCTTACGGAACGGAGAGTGGCCGCGGCCTACCGCTTCCGCCACGGGCCTCGTTTCCGCCAGCAGCTTTTCCACTTTGCGATGGTATTGACCGCGCAGCCAGCGCACTGACGGTCGGCCCGTGATGAATCGGCCGACTGGGATACGGGCTGGTGCGGGCCAGGGCCTCTACCTCACGGGGAAACGATGAAGCAGACCCAGCTGGTGCCCGCGCTTCACGGCATGGGCCGCGTTCTTTGCACCGAGGGCCGTGAGGAGGGCGCGGCCGTCGCGGCGCACGTGAGCCACGGGGCGGGCTTGCTGATCGGCGATGTGCTGGATGGTGTGCCCCTCGGCGATGCCGCGTTGCGCGTCCGACAATGGCGGGCGTCTTGAGCCCGGCTCGGGCGCAGGCGTGCGGAGGGCTCCTGTTTCGTATGCGGAGTTGACGAGGCTGGCCATGTCGGTGCCGCTCAGCTTGCCCTTGGCCCCGTCGATGTAGGTCCTCACGGTGTGCTGCGTGATCTTGAGCTCGTCAGCGATCTCGGGCACGAGCTTGCCGTCAGCGAGGGCGAGGACCGTCTCCCTCTCTCGTGTGCTGAGCACGGTGCTGTTCTCCGATCGGTTACTTGGTGTGGGTGAACTCGGGTCCGAAATAGTGGTGTTGGGCGGCAGGGTGGGTGCTTGGACGTGGTTACAGGTTGAGGCGGAGGTGGGCTCGCCTGGGCTCGGGGAGCGATGCTCTGGCGGCGAGGCGTTGTGACCATTGGCCGCGTGAGGTGCCGAGGGCGGTTTCGGCGAGGCGGTGGAGTTGGATGTCGCCGGTGCCGGCGGGTGCGTAGGTGTGGTGCGCGTCGCGGACGAGGCGCTCGAGGGGGCGGCCTGTTTGCAGGCCGGCGGCGGCGTGGATCTCCATGGCGGCGCGGGCGGAGTCGAGGGCGGCTTCCACGTTGACGTACTTGGCGTGGATCAGGTCCTCATCGCAGGGCTGGCCTTGGTCCAAGAGGTGCACGGCGTGGTAGGCGGCCAGCCGGGCGGTCATCAGCCGGGACTGCATCAGCCCCACCTTGTGCTGGATGGTGGGCAGGTCTGCCAGCGGGCCACCGTAGCGGTGGCGTTCCTTCACGAAGCGGGTGGTCTCGTCCATGATCGCTTGGTGGAGGCCGAGGGAGACCGCGGTGAGGTTGGGCCGGCCGTAGAGGATGCTGGAGGAGTAGGCGACGGCGAGGCCGTCCCCCTCTTCTCCGATCAGGTTCTCTGCCGGTATGCGGCAGTCCTCGAGGATGAGGTCGCCGAAGCTGAAGCCGTGCAGGCCCATAGCCCTTTGGTGAGGCGCGAGGGAGAGCCCGGGCCGGTCGGATTCGACGAGGAAGGCGGACAGGCCCTTGCTGCCGCGCCCTGTGCGGACGACGACGCCGTGCACGTCGCCGATGTGGCTGTTGCCGACAAACACCTTGTGTCCGTTGAGGACATAGGTCTTGACCCTGCGCCGGGCGGTGGCCTGCATGCCGAGGACGTGACCCCCGGATCCCGGTTCGGTTACCGCGATGGTCGGCAGGGATGATCCGTCGGCGAACCGGGGCAGCCACGTCTGTTTCTGCTCGTCGCTCCCGTAGTGGAGGATCTTGGCGACGCCGAGCTGGGATGCCTGCACCATGGCGCCCATGGCTCCGCTGACACGGGAGAGCTCCTCGATGATGATCGTCTTGGCGAGGTGGCCGGCACCCATTCCGCCGTAGGCGGGATCGATGGTGACACCTATCCATCCCTGCTTGGCGATCAGCTGGGACAGCTCGTGCTCGACGGCCGCGGAGGTCTCCATCTTCTCCACTCGCGGGGCAATCTCGGCTCGAGCGAAGTCCTGCACCGCTCGGCGCAGTCGGTGGTGCTCTTCCGTTAAGTACCAGGTGGACATGACTTTCCTTCCCCTCTGCGGCTTCGGCCAGCAGGTGGCTTCTCGCCTACCGGGTGGTGTGGTCGATGCGCTGGTAGATCAGGTTCATGAGGGCATCTCGCCGCTCTTTGATGAGCTCGAGCGCGTGCTGACCGGCCTGGAGGAGGCGGGGCTCGGTGCCGACGAAGCACACGGTTCCCAGCACGGTGCCGGTGGGCTCGTCGATCAGCGGAGCGCCGGCGTAGGTGCGGATGCCGATGCGGTCGACCACGGGGTTGCTCGCGAGGTGCGGGGCGGCGTAGACGTCGGGAAGGACGAGGGGGACGCGGCGGTCGAGGACGTCAGGGCAGTAGCCGTGGTCGCGGGCCATGGTCCTGCCCACTTCCGGGTGCTCGAGGCTCCCGGCGGGGCTGTGGAGGCCGGCGAAGTACTGGTGGTCGGTGATGAGGTTGACCATGGCGTAGGGAACGTCGGCGGCGCGGGCGAGGTCGGCTGCGAAGGCGTCGAACTCCGCGTCCGGGGTGTCTGTGAGGCCGAGTTCGCGCAGTCGGCGCACTCGGCGGTCGAGGTCCTGGTCGGCGGCGGGCACACGCAGGCCGGAGTCGGTGTCGAAGGTCACGGGCGGGCTCCTTGGAGGGTCTGAGGGTGGCGGGAGGAGGTGAGGGCGTAGGAGACGAGGGTGATCAGCGCGGTGCTTGCGGACCGGGTGTCGCGGGCGTCGCACAGGAGCACGGGTGTTTCCTCGGGCAGTTCGAGCGCCTGGCGCACTTCCTGGCAGGAGTAGCGGTGGGGCGCGTCGTCGAATTCGTTGACGGCGACGACGAACGGAACATGGCGGTCCTCGAAGTAGCTGACGGCCGCGAAGCTGTCCTGCAGTCGACGGGTGTCGGCGAGGATGACGGCGCCGCTGGCTCCGTGGGACAGGTCGTCCCAGGTGAACCTGAAGCGTTCCTGACCCGGGGTGCCGAACAGCATGAGAACGATGTGCCGCGGCGTGGTGAAGGTGATGCGGCCGAAGTCCATGGACACCGTGGTGGTGCGCTTGGCCTCCACACCGGCCAGGCTGTCGGTGCCGCTGCTGGCGCTGGTGAGGTATTCCTCCGTTGTCAGGGGATCGATCTCGCTGACCGCGCCGACCAGCGTGGTTTTCCCGGCCCCGAATCCGCCCGCGATCACGATCTTCATCACGGTCGGAGCCGGCCCGTCGTGCACGCCGTCAGCCGCAATCGGGGAAGCGTCGTCGTAGGCCGACAAGCAGTGCCTCCAGAAGGTTCGGGTCGTCGGGGCAGGTGGCGTCGCTGGTCAGCGACAGGATCAGAGCACCGTCATCGATCAGGTCAGAGAGGAGGATCTTGGTGACCAGCACGGGCTGAGCCAGGACCGCGGCGATCTCCGCGACGGATCGCGGTTCACTGCGGCACAAGGCCACGGCCGACTCGGCCTCCGGGGCCAGGCCCGTCTTCGCCTCGTGCCTGGCCACGACCATGGATGCCAGGCGCATCTGGTGCCGGGGCTCGGTCCGCCCATTGGTCAGTGCGTAGGGGCGGACGTCCTCGGCGTCGTCGTCGGCCCATGCCGGGCCGTCCAAGTCCGCCATCTCACTGTCCGTCACCAGTGCTCCGACGGACTGGAGTCTGCAGGTGTTCGTTGACGCTGTTGACCAGCTGCGCCATTCCGTAGCCGACCACTCCGGGATCGGCTTCGGGACTGGAGAGGACGCCGAGCAGCTCTCCGATGGCGGCTGGTGTCGTGCCGTCGCTGGGGACGCTGCCCGCGCTCATGACGAACAGCCTGTGGGCGTCGTGCTCGATGACGATCTGCTGGACGAGGCCGTCGTTGTCTCCCTTGATGTTGCCCACCCCCCTGGCCAGGGAGAACAGACCGCTCATGACAGCGCTCATCCGGTCCGCCTCGGTCTCCGTCAGGTTGTGCACGGCCATCTTCAGCCCGTCACGGGACGCCAGCAGGGCGCCCTCCGCGCCGGGCACGCGATTGACGAAGTCCTCGAGCAGCCACGCCAGGCCACTCCCGGCGGGACGGGCGGAAGGGGTGGAAAGCAGGGTGTGGTTCATGGCTTCTCCTTGAGTAGAGGGACGGCGTCGCAGGGCGCCGGCTCGGCTTGGGGTCGGCATGACAGGTGTCAGCCGGTTTCCGTGGCGTCCTGGTGCACGGCAGGCGTTGAATCGCTCTGGGCGCCGCGCTTGACGCCTTCGGCGTAGGTGGCCATCAGGCCGGCGGTGGGCGCGGCGACCGGTGTGTCGCGCTGTGGTGCCGAGGCAGCCACCTCCGGTTCTGGTTGCTGGTGGCTGTCGCTGCGCCGGGGCAGAGGGGGTTTGCCGTTCGGCACTGGGGCGTCGATCGCGGGTTCCGGGCGGGCGTGCTTCCTGCGCTGCGGCAGGGAGCGAGCCGTCCCTGCGGCAGGGCGTTGCGGTAGAGAAGGAGCCGGGCTGGCGGCAGAGCCTTGTGTCTGTTCGTGCGTTGGTGCCGTCGGCACTTCTGCCGGCAGGGGCACGGTAGTGCCGCGTGTTCGTGCTGAACCCTCGGCCGCATGGACGGCGGCGGCGCGAGGCATTGCGGCCTTGGGCTTTGTCGCCTCAGCCCGGACCGTGAGCAGTGGGCGGGGGATGACGACGAGCGCCTGTGTGCCGCCGAGAAGGTTCTCGCGCAGCTCGACTCGGATGTTGTGGCGCTGTGCGATGCGGGCGGTGACCAGCAGCCCGATGCGCCCGTCCCGCAGCTGCTCGCGCAAGTCCACCTCATCCGGGGCGGCCAGCAGACGGTTCATCTGGGCTCGTGTGCCAGGTGACATGGGCAGACCTCGGTCCTCGACCTCGATGACCAGCCCAGCGGGCACCTGCGCGGCGCGCATCAGCACCTGCGTGTTGGGGTCGGAGAAGCGGGTGGCGTTCTCGACCAGCTCCGCCAGGAGGTGGATGACCTCCGGTGCCGCGTATCCGGGGATGGCAGTTGCTTCCTGCGGCACGAACACCCTCACGCGCGCGAAGTCCTCGATCTCGGCGACTGACTGACGCAGCACGGTCGCCAGCAGGACGGGCTTGCCGATGCGGCGTGGGACAGCGCCGCCCAGCACCGCGAGGCTCTCGACCTGTCGGCGGGTCTGGGTGATCAGGTGGTCGATGCCGAAGAGGCCGTTCAGGAGCACGGGGTCCTCCACGTCCTTCTCCAGCGCGACGATTGCGGCGATCGCCCGGGTGACCAGGGCGTGGAGGCGCTGGGCTATGTAGAGGAAGACCTCCAGTCGCTGCGGCCCGGGCTCAGTGGCTTGCTGCTGGTGGGAGGCCGCCTGCAGGACTGCATCCAGTGCCTCGCGGTGGGCCTGCTGAAGGGAGTGTCCGAAGTCGATGAAGGGATCACCGCTCTTGCCGAGTACCGGGCCTGGGCCGGGGCTGGAGGGGCGTTCGCCTCGTTCGATCTGGTCCAGCGTCGCAAGGAGACGTTTCCTCCCGGCCGTGATCTGGGACTCGAGGTGCTGGAGCCAGGCGTGCACCTGCGCTTGGTCTTCGGCCCGCCGCCGGCGCCAGTATTCGGCAATCGCGGCAGCCCGTCGCTCGCCGAGCAGGACGACGAGAGCGCAGCCCAGCAGGGCCAGGGCGATCATCCACTCCCCCGAAGCGCCTGCGTGGACGTTCAGCGCCCACACCGCGCACAGCAGCACCATCGCGGTCAGAGCAGGCACCAGCGACAGCAGCCTCAGCTGTGAAGGGACCGCCTGCTCAGCGAGGGTCGGCGACTTGGTGCGTCGGCGGCCACGGCGGCCGACGGCGGGGTGGGAGTGTGACAAGCGGTCGGACATCAGCATCCTCGAAGGTGGGTGACCCGGCAGGAGGAGGTCATGTGCAGGGGTCGGGCACTGCTGGCAACTCTGGGACACGCTGTCGGAGCGAATCCCAGGCGGAAGGAAGGAGGAGAGGCCACCGGAGCAGGAGCCCGAGACCGCAGCCGATCGGAGGAACATGCGGCGGTCCAGGGGGAAGGGCGTCATGCCCCGGTGGCCGGTCTGGAAGCTCCCGAGCCGGTGGCCGGGAGCGAGAGGTGCTGCATCCACGGCAGATCCGACCCCACGCCACCCTCCGCGCGCTGCCGCCTGATCGTGCCCGGACGATCTCGGGCTGACCCGGGAGGCCATGCGGTGACCGAGGTTCGTGAACAGCACTACAGATGAAACTGGTTGATCACCCCGAGAACCGCGGCCACGACCTGTCGGATGGAGGGGGCCAGGGGTGTGTCGTTGAGCAGGAAGCCGAACAGGGCCGCCATCAGGCCGGGTGCCGGCTTGAGCTGTCCTGAGCGGACCAAGCCCGCGGCCGCGGTTCCGAGTACCAGGACGAGGGAGAGCTGAACCGTCACCTTGCTCTCCCAGAGACCAGGTCGTGGCCCTCCACGTGTGCATGTCCTGTTCAACGGGGTGCGCTATCGCTGCGCACCGGTGCTGTGGCCTCATGAGCGGGTCAAACCGCGTGCCCGCTCGAGGTCGCTGACCGCGAAGCGATCGGTCTCGACCTCGATCTCGGCAAGACGGGCGTAGTGCGCGACCACGGAGGATCCGAAGGCGTGCTCGGCGAGTTCGCTGCGTCGGAAGACGGCGAGGGCGTCGGCAAGAGTGGCGGGGATCGGGGTCGCGTCCGAGGCGCGGTAGGCGTTGCCCGTGGACGCGGCCCCGGCAGGCAGGTTGAGGTCGATTCCGTGGCCGATGGCAGCCACCACGGCTGCGAGCGCCAGGTAGGGGTTGGCATCCGCTCCCGGCAGGCGCACCTCCAGGTGGAGTCCCTTGCCGTGTCCGACCACGCGCACCGCACACGTGCGGTTGTCCACGCCCCAGTTGAAGTGCGTCGGCGCGAATGACTCGGGGGCGTACCGCTTGTAGGAGTTGATCGTCGGTGCGTAGAGCGGGGCGAGATCGGGGAGGGCCTCCAGGAGCCCGCCGATCGCATGGTGGGCGAGCCGGGAGGGCCCCTCGCCCTCGTCAAGTACGGGCTGCTCGCCTTTCCACAGGGACAGGTGCACATGCAGGCCGCTGGCCACCCCGGTCTGGGGGGCGGCCATGAACGTCGGGGCCAGCCCGGCTTCCGCAGCGATCGCGCGTGCGGCGTGCTTGAAGACCGTGTGGCCATCGCACGCGGCCAGCGGGTCGCCGTAGGGAAAGGTGATCTCGACCTGCCCAGGCGCCCCTTCGGTTTTCAGCGCCTCCACGGGGAGTCCGGCACCGGCGAGTTGCGTGCGGAGTGCGTGCAGGTACCGGCAGGTGGGCGGATTGTGGTCGAGGGCGTAGTCGAGGTTGTCCGAGGCCACGGGCCGCAGCGGGCGGTGCCCGGCCGCCGTCTGGTTCTCTGCGGCACCGTGGTAGAGCACGAACTCGGTCTCGAGCCCGACCTTGGCCGAGAGGCCGCAGGCAGCCAGCCGGTCCAGTTGCCGGCGCAGCATGGTGCGCGGGGAGACGGCGACCTGCTGGCCGGAGCGGGGGTCGATGGCGTCCGCGTGCACCAGGGCGGTGCCCGGCTCCCACGGCAGTCGGCGAATCGTGCTGCCGTCCACGCGCAGCCGCAGGTCCTGGTAGCCGGTCTCCCACGAGGTGAGGGCGAAGCCCGGCAGGGGTCGCATGTCGATATCGGTGGCCAGGACGTATGCGCACATCTCCGCGCCCTCGTCCAGGACGTGCTTGAGGAAGTGCTGGGCCCCGTACCGCTTTCCCTTCAGCCGCCCCTGCGGGTCCGGCAGAGCAAGCATCACCTCTCCGATCCATCCGGCATCGGCTTCTCTGCGTAGGTCCTCGACCGTCAGCAGCCCGGACCGCTGGGCGTGCTGCGAGGCCCCGTGCGCTGTCGTCTGCGCGGTGGCGGGCATCAGACGACTCCTCGCTGGAGCTCGGCCAGCCGATCGCTGCCGCGGGAGGGGACGTCGTAGACGTGCCGGCCTGCGACCCGCCACCACAGCGCCGCCAGCACCAGCACCACGATCAATGCGATCGGGGCGTAGTTGAACGTGCTCACCGAGACCAGACCGGTCTCGGGGCGGGACTGCGGCAGGAGGAACAGCACGGTGACGAAGGCGACCCACGCCACGGCGAGGCAGCCGATCGGGATGCCCCACCGGCCGAGGTTCCACGGCCCGGGACGGAAGAGGTGGCGGTTGCGGATGCGCAGGTAGATGGGGATCGCGTACGCGGGGGTGATGCCGATGACGTTGATCGACGTCACGGCGGCGTATGCGGTGGAGCTGTATAGGGACGGCAGCACCAGCACGGCGGGTACCGCAACGGACAGCCACACCGCGGCCCGCGGTGTGCCGGTGCGCTGATGGACCTGCCGCCACCAGCGCGAGCCCGGCAACGCGTTATCCCGGGAGAACGCGAACACCATCCGGGAGGCGGTAGCGACCTCGGCGTTGCCGCAGAACAGCTGCGCCATGATCACCACCAGCAACAGTGCCTTCGCACCCGCGAGCCCCAGCGCGTCGAGGAAGATCTGAGCCGGCGGCACACCGGTCGCCGTCGTCTGCGTCCCTGTGTAGTCCTGGATCGCGAAGGTGAGCGAGACCAGCAGGACGAATCCCGCCAGCCACGACCATCCGATCGCATGGACGATCCCGCGGGCCGCACTCACCTGGGCATTCGTCGTCTCCTCCGACAGATGCGCGGAGGCGTCGTAGCCGCAGAAGGTGTACTGCGCCAACAACAGGCCGATCGCGGCCACATAGAAGGGGTTCGACCAGCCGGTGTCATTCACGAACTCGGTGAACACGAACTCGGCAGACTGGTGCTGGGTGGGCACCAGCCACAGCAGGCCGACGATGAGCGTGACCCCCGCCAGGTGCCACCACACACTCACGGAATTGAGGATGCTGACCAGCCGCACCCCGAACAGATTCGCCGTGGCGTGCAGCACCAGGATGCACAGAAAGATCACCATGACGCTCGCCGGCGACGACTCGAACCCCCACTGCAGGTTCAGGAAAGCACCGGTGAACAGCGCCGCGCCATAGTCGATGCCGGCGATCGCGCCGAGCAGCCCGAGGAGGTTCAACCAGCCGGTGTACCAGCCCCATTTCCGGCTGCCCAGCTGATCCGCCATGAAGTACAGCGCGCCGGACACCGGAAAGGAACTGGTCACCTCGGCCAGGGCTGCGCCGACGAGCATCACCATCAGGCCGACGCCAACCCAGCCCCAGATCATCACCGCCGGTCCACCCGTTCCCAGGCCGAAGCCGTACAGGGTCATGCACCCGGACAGAACGCTGATCACACTGAAACTGATGGCGAAATTTCCGAAGGGGCCCATTCGGCGTGTGAGTACCGGCTCGTATCCGAGATCGCGCAACAGCGCGTCATCAGATTCGGTCGGTATTTTTCGTGCGCGGGACACGCAAACCTCCACACAGAAAGAGAGCGAGGGGAAGAGGAATTCACAAACGCCGATATCGGCAACGGTTACGCTAAGCGCGGCTTCGCATGTGATTTTCGTGAGGACTCTGCGCGGGTACGAAGCGGGCTTACGGCAGACAGGGACTGGATGCGGGCGCGAAGGAATGACTCTTCCGCCGTGTCCTGGTGCCCGGGTTCGATCAGCGAACCCCACGGCTCGTGCGTCGCGTATGGGCCCAGAGCCGTGAAGACCTCGGCAGCCTCGACGTAGCGATGCGCTGCCCACAGGGCGTAGGCCAGTTGACTCAAGTCCGTGACCGAACGCGGGGACTCGGCCGCGGCCGGGGTCCGGAACCAGTCGTGGAAGGCGCGGAGCGTGTACCGGACCACCGGATCATCAGCCCACTGCCGGTGCTGCAAAGGAGCCGCCCGGCCGCACTCGGCCACAGAGCGGGCGGTCTGGCGCCGGTGCTGCTCAACCTGCGCGTAGAGAGGAAGCAGCTGCAGCGCGGATCCAGCCGGCGCCCAGGAGCCTACCCATCGCGCGAATTCAACCGCTGGCGCCAGCGAACGCTCCGGGCTCCCGGCCCGCGACAGGAAGAACTGCAGTACGCGGTGGAACCCTTCACGATTGAAGGGGTCACGGTCGACGACCTCCTGCAGCAGACCCCACGGGCCGGCCGGCAGCATGGGCTCGGCGGCACGCAGCCGATGCTCTGGATGCTGCTGCTGTTCATCCAGCCGCGCCAGCGCGAGAAGGCACACGAACGGCACGGGATCAGCGGGCAGGAAGTCTGCAGCCAGCTCCGCCGTCCGCCGCGCCTCATGCTCCAGGCGCGGGGCGCTGTCGGCGTCCCTGCGGTGAGCCCGTATCGCGCGTTCGACAGCGACACGAGCACCCATGACCCGGGCATTCCTGCTCTCCGGCTCCTCTGACTGCCAGGCGGAGATCACATTGGAGCCGGCGGCGGCGATCGCCAGGACCTGGGTCCGTGCCGTGCGTAACGTCCAGTCGGCACCGGTCCGGGCCAGGAGGTCGCGGGTCGACATCCATCGACCCATTTGCAGGTCTTCCCAGGCGATTCTCACCTCCACGTCGAACCCCGCCGGGTGATACACCGGGCGGAACTCGCGAGCGGCGGAGAGATCAACCATCAGATGCCTCCGCGGTGGGGGGCTTCAGGCTGTGAGGCACGGCGCGTCGCACTTCTTCCGTTGACGAATTGAGCCATCAGGGCATTTGCGGTGGGCCCCGCAACTACGCCCTGGAAATTCGGTGGTTGACATCACGTCGTTGACCGAAGACAGGGGCCTAGAGGGAACCGGACCGTCGGGTAGTCAAGGGTGCGATACGAGCGCTGTGGCGCCTATTCCGATCGTGATATCACCAGCGTGATATGGCGACGGGCCGTCGCGGCCCCCTGCTTCATCGGGTCGACACCCCTACGGCGAGATCCGGAAAGCCGACCACCTCCGCGCGCGGGGGCAATGTGAGCATGAGCTTCAGGCTCCGAGCTCACACGTCTTGAGAGGCTTCGCGCTCCCCGCGATGGTGGTTCACTTGGTCGATGGGCGGCTCAGCAACGCCGTTTTAAATCACCAGAGTTCGCAGGGGAGGCGACGGGTGGTCATACAGTCGGGACAGCTCTGTTCCCTTTGCGGCAGCAGACTGAGCAGGTACAACACCTCACCGTTATGCGCAGCCTGTTCACGCACTCAGCAACTGGAGGCGGTATCCGGGCCGGTCATTCCGGAGGGTGCGTGGCAGGACCCGCAAGTGCGCGCCGCCCTGGCCGCATGGGATTTCGGGCAGGTCAGCCTCCTCGTGAGGCAGCATGGGTCCCTGCGGCAGGAAGACATCGTTCATCTCACTGGGCTGAGTCAGGCGTCGCTCTCGCTCGTCGAATCAGGGAAGCGACGACTGACCAACCTCGACAAGATCATCGACTTTCTGTCAGGCCTCTCCGTCCCTGCCGACTTGGTCCCTCGTCCCCTCCGAGAGCACAACCACTTCTTCCAGCAGCCCGTTCGCAGCGACCGCGAGGGACTTCCCTACGGCCGGTCGACGACCGCTCCCAGGGGGCCCGGCACTCGGGGCATGAGCCCATCGACTGCACGTGGAGCGGAGGATCCGTCCGATGCCCAGGTGCTCGAGGCCCTACCGTCCCTCTCAAGGGTCATCGCCTCCTACGACGTCCCCGATGACGGACCTGCACGGCCACTCTTCGAGCTTGAAGCCTCCGTCCACCGGATGACTGCTTTGCGGCTCTCAGCTCAGTACGTCGATCTCGCACAGCAGGTGCCAGACCTGCTGGGTGAGCTGTCACGCGTCAGACAACTGGCTCGATCAGGCGAACGAGCAAGGGTGGCGGGGTTGCTCGTCGAGGCATACCGCGCAACAGATGCCCTCGCCTTCAAGTTCGGCGCGAGCGATCTCAGCGCCCGCCTGATCGAACTGATGCGCTGGGCAGCCAGCGAAACCGAGGATCCGCTCACTGCCTCGGCAGTGGCCTACGTGAGGACCGAGACCTTCTTCGCCGCGCGCGCTCACGCGGCTGGCCTACGGGCACTCGAGAACGCCATTGACGAAGCCCCGGCGCAGAGCAACGATCAGGCGACAGCGGCACGCGGATCCCTGCACATGCGCGCTGCGGTCATTGCCGCACGGGCCGGTGACACTGATGCCGCACAGACCCACCTCGTTGCGGCCCGCGAGCTTGGCAAAGGGCTTCGAGAGGGCATCTACCGCGGCACAGCCTTCGGCCCGTCGTCCGTCCGGATCCACCAGGTCTCGGTTGCCGTGAGCCTGGGAGATGGACACGTTCCGCGCGCGCTGGAAGCCGCGCAGGGATGGGCACCGGACGAACGCGAGATGCCCGCGGAACGACGTTCCGGCTTCTACATCGAACTCGCGCTGGCTCAGCTTCAGGCTCAGCGAGACGACGACGCCTTCGCCTCGCTGAACGCAGCCCGCCGAATCGCTCCGCAACACACCCGCGCCCACCCCTGGGTACGACAAGCTACACGGAAACTGTGCCGACGCCGAAGCGTTGAGCCGGCCCTGTCGCAGTTCGCGGAGTGGTGCAACGTCACCCGGAGTGCGGACGAGTGAAACGGACGGGGAGTAGCCCCGGAAGATCGCTCAGCGACTCGATACGCCAGTCCGCAGCCGCAGCGTCCGGGGAATCGGCCCACAGGTAGCCCCAGGGGCCGCGCCGCAGATGAGCGGTACGTAGCCCGGCTGCCTTGGCGGGCACAACGTCGTTCGCAGGATGGTCCCCGACGTACAGCACCCTGTCCGCTTCAGCGTGAGCCGCTTCGATGACGCGGGCGAAGAACGCAGGGTCGGGCTTGGCCACGCCCCACTCACCCGAAGTGGCGATCAGATCGACGGACAGGTCGAGATCGCGAAGCAGCTCGCCGGCTCGGGTCGTCTGGTTGCCCGCGATCACAACACGAAGTCCCATCTCGCGCAGAGCTTCCAAGGCGGAACGTACGTCCGGGTACAGGTCGCTCTCCGCGAGGATCTCCCCCTGCCCCGCTGCCTCCCGAGCCGCGTACTCGGCAGTTACGTCCACACCGGGGTGAAGCAGACGCAAGGCGTCGGCGTTGTCACGACCTTGGGCGACAACGGCTCCGACCAGAGCCGAGAGGGTGTGCCGGGGCACCTTGAGCCAGTCAGCCCAGCCATGCCAATACCGGTCGTCACACACGAGGGTTTCACCGACATCGAACACCACGCACTCGATCACGTCATCAGGCTACGCGGCCACGATCCGCTCCCCCGGCAGAACTGCTTCGGAGCAGCGCGGTATCGATCAAGGAGCCCCAATCAGTCGAGGAGAAGCGCACCTCACCAACCTGCCACTCTCTGACGATAGTTGCGGTCTCGGCGAGCTCTGGGGCATCATCACCAACAAGGCCGATCGGCGGCCGGATCCTCGGCTGCGCGCTGCCCCAGAGCGGAGCCACTACGGGGACGAAGAAGTCACTTCACCTTTAATCGCTCGATTTAGCCAATGCGCCCGGCTGGGGGCGCGCCGATCAGTTGTCGAGTGCTCAGGGGCAGCAGCATCCGGGATCGGATCGTGCCATGACGAACGGCGACTACTTCGCGAAGCTCGCCAAGATGCGACGTGATTACCTGGGCGATCGGTACCATTCTGCACTTCAACGGCTGCGCAACCATGACGCCCTGCCATTGATCCCGGTAGCCAGGGAACAACAAGCAGTCCTCGAAGCTCAAATCATGGCCGAACTCTGCAGCGGTGGCCGATGGTGGGCACATCCATTCGGAATCGCGAAGGTGGACGTCACCTTCAGCAATTCCGCCATCCTGACGCTCGACTCCCACCATGTCTCCGCACGCGAGAACAACGAGCACAAGCAGTACCCTGCGAGCGAGTACGCGGCAGGTCGACTTCTTCCATCGGCCGAGGAGGGAATGCAGGTCCACGGACCACTGGGCCTCAGGGTGGCACGCATTGAGGACAAAGATCTCACCTTAAGGCATGCGGACTCCCGCGAAGCCCAGGTGATACTCCGGGCCTGCCCAGGAACCCACTGGCAGCAGCACATTGATGAGCGACTGGAGGATACCCGCAAGGCGGGTTTCCGTCCTCTGTGGCGTGAGCGCTCGATGACAAAGCATGAGCTTTCCGACCAACAGCAATTCCCCATGGTCTGGGAAGAGAAGCAAGGTTTGGCATGGATCGGTTCGGGGTTGCTGCGTCGTATCGCTCTGTTTCACACGTCAAGCACCGCACACAGCGTGAGCTCCTGGATCACGGGTTACGAGTGGATAGTTGAGCTCACCACCATCCGCGGACTTCCACTCGAACACGACAGGTTCCTCGCCAGGCTGACTGATCCCACTTGGGGTTTACCACTGCGTGTCGCGAGCCACCACTGTTTCTGCGAGATGTCTCGGCGTGGCCCGTTCGGTTGGCAGTGCACTTATCGTCTCCAGGCCACCGGAGATCGCAAGGGAGGGCTCCAGCTGCGCTTCCAGGCCGACGGCTTCGCGCGCAAACGCCTGCATCGAGACGCGCTGCTGAAGGCCGGCGCTGACAGGAAGTGGCTTGAGCGTGTTCTCCCCGAGCGCCTCATCAATCAGGCAGAGGAGAGCGACCGATGAGCTGGGACAACGTCACACTCTCCGTACTCGCCGCCTCAGGGTTCACGGTGCTGTTCCTTTCACAGGTCCGAAATCTCTTGATCGAGGTTCGCCAGACCGTCCACGCCTGGCGGGAGGTACGCCGGAGCCTGCTCGCTGACCACGTTGACCGCGCGGCGGATCCGGGAGCCTGCCCAACTTGCCATCAGACGCCCCCTGGGGATACCTGATCGGCCCTCGTCGAGGTCTTGCTGCACTCGACCTCCGCACGTCCTAGGTGATCGCCGGTAGTGCGCGCTGCCCAACGTGGCCACGGACACCCCCCGAGGTACGAAGTGGCCAGAGGCAGGTTGGTAGCCGAGGGTGACCCCGCAGCGTCGGCAGCCAGGGCTTCAGGAGCCGGCCGGTACCGAGCATCGGGCCTCCCTGAAGAGTCTTTGCCGGGAACAATCACCAGAAGATCGGATGAGATAAGGCCTGCCCAGGCAGGCGACCCTGCATTATCGGTCTCGGAGCGATGGGGGCGGTCGCGCACCGATATCTCGAAGCTCCGGGGCGAGGGCACACTGCGATGCCCGATTTTGCCGGGACCACAGCCGACGATGGGCCCTTCGCGAGAATGACACTTTAGCCTCGCCGTTTCGGTT
>NZ_JAMQGM010000069.1 GCF_023703325.1 Streptomyces meridianus | reverse complement strand
TCCGGCGGGGCGACGCCCGCACGCCGCAGGCCCGGCCCGCCGGCCCCGGGATGGACGTCTTCGGGCTCCACAGCGAACTCATCGATGACTACCGGGACTTCACCCAGGGTGGCACCGTGATCCGGGACGAGCGGATATCGGCGTTCGTCCGGGAGGACCTCGACGCCAAGTCGCAGTGGCCCGATCCCTGGCTGTCGCTCAACCCGTTCTTCGCCTCGGCCGGCACGGTCGCGGAACTGGCGTCCGAGCAGGTCCTGCACGAGGAGTGCGCCCGGATCTTCCAGGCGGGCAAGACGCCCGGCGGCACCGTCTGCGACGGCCGGCCGCTCACCCTGCACCGGCACCAGCGCGAGGCGGTCGACGCCGCCCGTTCCGGTGCCTCCTACGTGCTGACCACCGGCACCGGCTCCGGCAAGTCGCTGTCCTACATCGTGCCGATCGTCGACCGCGTGCTCCGGGAACGCGAGAGCGAGGGAGCGAAGGCCCGCAGGAGGGTCCGGGCGATCATCGTCTACCCGATGAACGCCCTGGCCAACAGCCAGCTCAAGGAGCTGGAGAAGTACCTTCGCGACGGGTACGGCGAGGGCCGCGAGCCGGTGACGTTCGCCCGCTACACCGGCCAGGAGGACGACGCCCGCCGCAAGGAGATCCGCGACAACCCGCCGGACATCCTGCTCACCAACTACGTGATGCTGGAGCTGATGCTGACGCGGCCGGCCGACCGCGCCAGCCTCATCGCGATGGCCCGGGGCCTGGACTTCCTCGTCTTCGACGAGCTCCACACCTACCGCGGCCGTCAGGGCGCCGACGTCGCCCTCCTCGTCCGCCGCGTGCGGGAGGCATGCCGGGCCACCGGTCTGCAGTGCATCGGCACCTCCGCGACGATGTCGACGGAAGGCACCCTGGACGACCAGCGGCGGGTCGTCGCCGGTGTCGCCTCCACGCTCTTCGGCACCACCGTCCGGCCCGAGCACGTCATCGGCGAGACCCTGATCCGCGCCACCGGCCCCGCGCCCGACGCAGTCCCCGCCGAACGCCTCACCTCGGCCGCGCCCCGCGCGTACCCCGACCTGGTCCGCGACCCGCTCGCCCGCTGGATCGAGACCCGCTTCGGGCTCGCGGCCGACGCGGACACCGGCCGGCTCGTCCGTCAGCGCCCGGCGAAGATCGAGGACGCGGCGAAGGACCTCTCCGAACGGTCGGGCGTCGACGAGAGGGAGGCCGTCGCGGCGATACGCGCCACCCTGGAGGCAGGCTCACAGGCACGCCACCCCGTCACCGAGCGCCCGCTGTTCGCGTTCCGCCTCCACCAGTTCCTGTCCAAGGGCGACACCGTCCACGTCACGTTCGAGGACAAGGCGACTCGTCATCTGACCCGCTCCTACCAGATCGAACAGCCCGGCAGCGGCGGCAAGTTGCTGATACCGCTCGCGTTCTGCCGCGAGTGCGGCCAGGAGTACCTGACGGTCTGGCGCAACGAGAGGGACGGCGATGTGCGCTACGAGGCGCGCCGCGACACCGTCGCCACCGGTGGCCGCCAGGGCGACGGCTACCTCTACGTCGACCCCGACCGGCGCTGGCCGTCCGACCCGCAGCAGGCCGTGGTGGACCGGCGGCTTCCCGAGTCCTGGCTGGAGCTGGACGACAAGGGCCAGGAGGTCGTCAGGAAGTCCTTCCGCGACCGTGTTCCGCGCGCCGTCACCGTCGACCCGCTGGGCCGCGAGGGGCTCGGCGAACTGGACGCCGCGTTCATCCCGTCCCCCTTCCTGTTCTGTCTGCACTGCGGCGTCTCGTACGAGCAGACCCGTGCGAGCGACTTCGCCAAGCTCGCGACCCTGTCCCAGGAGGGTCGTTCCTCGGCCACGTCCCTGATCTCCGCCACGGTCGTCCGGTCCCTGACGTCGGTGCCCGAGGAGGCGCTCGACAAGGAGGCGCGCAAGCTCCTCACCTTCGTCGACAACCGTCAGGACGCCTCCCTCCAGGCGGGGCACTTCAACGACTTCGTCCAGGTCACACAGTTGCGCGGGGCCCTCTACCGGGCCGCTCTCGAAGCGGGCGAGGACGGCCTGCACCACGAGGAGCTGGCCTCCTCCGTCGCCGGGGCCATCGGCCTCGACCCGTTCGACTACACGGGCGAGAGCGACCTGCCGCCCTCCCTGGCCCGCAACGCCGCCCGCACCCTGCGCGACGTGATCGCCTTCCGCCTCTACCTCGACCTCGAGCGCGGCTGGCGCATCACCATGCCCAACCTGGAGCAGACAGGCCTGCTGGAGATCGACTACGAGGACCTGCACTGGGTCGCGGGCAAGCAGGACCGCTGGACGGACACCCACCGGGTGCTGCGGGACGCCGATCCCGCCCTGCGCGCGGAGATCATGAAGGCGCTCCTCGACGAGATGCGCCGGGCCCTGGCGATCGACGTCTCCTACTTCCGGGACGACTTCGACTCCCTCCAGCGGGCCAGCGAGGAACGCCTGACCGGACCGTGGGTGCTGTCCGGGGCCGACAAGCCCCGGGCCGCCGTCGCCTATCCGCACCCGTCCCGCCCCGGCATGGACCGCACGAGCCTGTTCCTGTCCGCGCGCGGCAAGTTCGGCAAGTACCTGATGCGCACCGACAGCGCTTTCCAGCTCGGCAAGGACGACCTCCAGCTGGTCATCGCGGAACTCCTGAAGGTCCTCGCGAAGGCCGGCCTGGTGAAGGAGGTGGCCGAGGCCCCGCAGCGAGCGGGCCGCCACCGCCGCCCGACCGGGCCCGCCCCGACCGGCTACCGCGTCGCCGCCCAGTCCCTCATATGGCGCGCGGGGAAGGGCGAGACGGGCGCGCACGACCCGCTGACCCGCACCTACCAGAGCGGCGACGGGCCGCGGGTCAACACCTTCTTCCGCGACCTGTACCGGAACGCCGCGGCCGAGCTCGCCGGCCTGTTCGCCCGCGAGCACACCGCCCAGGTCGCCCCCGAGGAGCGTGAGCAGCGCGAAGAGGCCTTCCGCAAGGCGGAGTTGAAGCTCCTGTACTGCTCCCCCACCATGGAGCTCGGTGTCGACATCTCGTCGCTCAACGCGGTGATGATGCGCAACGTCCCTCCCACGCCCGCCAACTACGCGCAGCGCAGCGGGCGCGCCGGGCGCAGCGGCCAGCCCGCGCTCGTGACGACGTACTGCGCGACGGGCAACAGCCACGACCAGTACTACTTCCGCCGCTCGGACCGCATGGTCGCCGGTGCCGTGGCCCCGCCGCGCCTGGACCTGGCCAACGAGGACCTGGTCCTCTCCCACCTGCAGGGCATCTGGATCGCCGAGGCCGGTCTGAAGCTGGGGCGCGCGGTCCCGGAGGTCCTGGACGTCACCCATCCGGAGACCGGCGACCGTCCCCGGCCCGAGCTGAAGCTGCTGCCGGAGATCGAGGCCGCGTCCCTCGACACGGACGCGCAGCGCCGCACGGTCGAGGCCGCCTCACGTGTCCTGTCGCCGCTGTTCCGGCAGTTCGCGGAGACGACGTGGTGGTACGACGAGTGGATCCAGGACCAGGTCCGCACGGTGCCGCAGCGGTTCGACGCGGCCTTCGGGCGGTGGCGTGACCTGTACCGGGCGGCACTCGACGACCAGTTCATCCAGAACCGGCGCCGCCTCGACTACACCCTCACCGAGGGCGACCGCATCCGGGCCAACACCCGCCGCCGCGAGGCGGAGACGCAGCTCAACCTGCTGATGAACGAGAGCGCCGACAGCAAGTCCGTGCTCTCCGACTTCAACCCCTACCGCTACCTGGCCTCCGAGGGGTTCCTGCCCGGGTACTCCTTCCCGCGTCTGCCGCTGGCCGCCTACATCCCCACCGTCGGCGGGCGCAGGGGCGAGGGCGACTACCTCCAGCGCCCCCGCTTCCTCGCCATCCGGGAGTTCGGCCCCGGCGCGCTGATCTACCACGAGGGCGCCCGCTACCAGGTGACCCGCACCCAGCTGCCGCCGGACGCCTCGGGTGACCTGGCCACGAGCGAGTGCCGCCGCTGCGCGCAGTGCGGCTACCACCACGACCCCAAGGACCGCGCCGACCGCTGCGAGATGTGCGGCGAACCGCTGGGCGCGGCCACGTACGGCCTGCTGCAGTTGCACACCGTCTACACCACCCGCCGCGAGCGGATCTCGTCCGACGAGGAGGAGCGTCGCCGCGCCGGCTTCCGCCTGGAGACCTCCTACCGCTTCCAGGACCACGGCACCCGCACGGGCCGCCAGGACGCCACGGTCACCGACGCGTCGGGCGGGCGGATCGCGACGGTGGCCTACGGCGACTCGGCGACGGTGCGGATCACCAACACCGGCCGGGTGCGGGCGAAGAAGGACGAACCTGCGGGCTACTGGCTCGACCTGGCCGACGGCCGCTGGATGAACGACCGCGACGCCGCCGAGGCGTCCGGGGACACCAGCGAGCTGCCGGTCGTCGACGCGGACGGCCACGAGCGCCGCCGCAAGAAGCGCGTCATCCCCTTCGTCGAGGACCGCCGCAACATCCTCGTCGTCACCCTCGACGAGCCGCTGCACGAGCCGGTCGCGCTGTCGCTGATGTACGCGCTGGAACGGGGCATCGAGGCGGCGTTCGAACTGGAGGACGCCGAGCTGAACGGCGAACTCCTGCCGCCTAAGGACGGTCCGCGCGGCCGCATCCTGTTCACCGAGGCCGCCGAGGGCGGGGCGGGCGTACTGCGCCGCCTCCAGTCGGAGCCGGACGCGCTGGCGAAGGCCGCGGCCAAGGCACTGGAGATCTGCCACTTCGACGCCGACGGCAACGACACCGGCGGCCCGCACCCGGACCGCCCGTGCGCCCTCGGCTGCTACGACTGCCTGCTGACCTACGGCAACCAGCTCCACCACCCGCACCTCGACCGGCACACGGTGAAGGACCTGCTGCTGCGCCTGGCGTCGGCGGCGGCCGAGCGGGAGCAGCGCGGCGAGTCGCGCACCGAGCAGTTCCGGCGGCTGCTGGACCGGGCGAAGGTGGCGACCGCCGTGGAGACCTCCGCGGGCGACGCCGGCGGGGCCGTCGCCCAGGACGATCTCCTCACCTGGCTCAGGGCCCGGGGCCTGAACCTCCCGGACGCGGGCGGGACGCTGATCACCGAGGCCAACGCCCAGGCCGACTACGTCTACCGGCTGGCCAACGTCCGGCTGGCCGTCTTCGTCGACTTGCCCGGCACCGAGCCGACGGCGCTGCGCGACGAGGACGCCGAGGAGCGTCTCCTCGACGCCCGCTGGGACGTCGTCCGCTTCCCGCACGACGCGGACTGGGGCGTCATCGCCGCCGCGCACCCCCGCTACTTCGGCACGTCCGGCCGCTGACGGCCGATCACCTCACCGCTACGACGAGGACCCTCATGACAGTCATGTATTCCGCCGGTTCCCTGGTGACCGCCCGCGGCCGCGAATGGGTGGTTCTGCCCGAAAGCGCCCCGGACCTGCTCGTGCTGCGCCCGCTCGGCGGCGCGGACGACGACGTCGCCGCCGTCTTCCCCGCCTTCGAGGACGTCAGGGGCGCGACGTTCACCGTCCCCGAGCCGTCCGACCTCGGCGACCAGCGCGCCGCGGGGCTGCTGCGCACCGCGCTGCGCATCGGTTTCCGCTCCGGCGCGGGCCCGTTCCGCTCCCTGGCCGGCATCGCCGTCGAGCCGCGCGCCTACCAGCTCGTGCCGCTGCTGATGGCGTTACGTCAGCAGACCGTCCGCATGCTGATCTCCGACGACGTCGGCATCGGCAAGACCGTCGAGGCGGGCCTGATCGCGAGTGAACTGCTCGCGCAGGGCGAGGCGAGGGGCCTCGCGGTGCTGTGCTCGCCCGCGCTCGCCGAGCAGTGGCAGGCCGAGCTGCGCAGCAAGTTCGGCATCGACGCCGAACTCGTCCTCGCCTCCACGGTCTCCCGGCTGGAGCGCGGCCTGGACCTGGGTCAGTCCCTCTTCGACCGCTATCCGCACGTCATCGTCTCCACCGACTTCATCAAGTCCACCCGGCACCGCGACGACTTCGTGCGCCACTGCCCGGACCTGGTGATCGTGGACGAGGCCCACACGTGCGTGGCCGCCGACGACACCACCACGAGCACGCAGAACCAGCTGCGCTACGAGCTCCTGAAACGGGTCTCGGCCGACGCCGGCCGGCATCTGCTGCTGGTCACGGCGACGCCCCACTCCGGCAAGGAGTCCGCGTTCCGCAACCTGCTCGGCCTGGTCAGGCCGGAGCTGGCGGACGTGGACCTGGACAGCGAACGGGGCCGCAAGCTCCTCGCCCGGCACTTCGTGGCGCGCAAGCGGGCCGACGTGCGCCAGTACCTCACGAAGGCGGACGGCCTCGGCGACGACAGGCTCGCCGAGCAGACCGCGTTCCCCTCCGACCGGTACTTCAAGGACGAGACCTACAAGCTGTCCCCCGCCTACCGCGCCCTGCTGGACGACGCGATCGCGTATGCGAGCGAGCGGGTCGAGGCCGCCGACACGAAGGGGAAGCGGGAGGCCCGGATCGCCTGGTGGTCGGCCATCGCCCTGCTGCGCTCGCTGGTCTCCTCGCCGCGCGCCGCCGCCCAGACGCTGCGCACCCGCTCGGCCGCCGCCGTCGCCGCCTCCGCGGAGGAGGCGGACCGGCTGGGCGCGCCGCTCACGAGCGACTCGGCCGACAGCGACGCCCTGGAGGGCATGGACGTCGCGCCCGGAGCGGAGACCGAGCGGCACAGCGGCAACCGGCTCGCCGAACTCGCGGAGCGGGCAGCCGCGTTGGAGGGCCCGGCCGAGGACCTGAAGCTGAAGGCGCTGATCCGGCATCTGAAGGCACTGCTCGCCGACGGGTACAACCCCATCGTCTTCTGCCGCTACATCCCCACCGCCGAATACCTGGCCGAGCAGCTGGCCGACGACCCGGAGACGAAGAAACGCGGGCCGCTCGGCGCGAAGACCGTCGTGAAGGCCGTCACCGGCACCCTCTCCCCGCAGCAGCGCGTCCAGCGCATCGAGGAACTGGCGGCGGAGGCCGGCGGGGACGCGGCCGCCCGCCGGGTGCTCGTCGCGACCGACTGCCTGTCCGAGGGTGTCAACCTCCAGCACCACTTCGACGCGGTGCTGCACTACGACCTGGCCTGGAACCCGACCCGCCACGACCAGCGCGAGGGCCGCGTCGACCGGTACGGGCAGAAGAAGGACCAGGTCCGCGTCATCACCCTGTACGGCGAGGACAACGGCATCGACGGCAAGGTCCTCGAGGTCCTCATCCGGAAGCACCGCCAGATCAAGAAGGACCTCGGCATCTCCGTCTCGGTGCCGGACGAGATGTCGACGGGCGTCACGGACGCGATCGTCGAGTGGCTGCTGCTGCGGGGCCGGGAGGGCGAGCAGCAGACGCTGTTCGGCTCGGACGCCTTCCAGCAGAGCTTCGGTGACCTGGAGCAGGACTGGAACTCGGCCGCGGAGCGCGAGAAGGCGTCCCGGTCGCGGTTCGCGCAGCGCTCGATCCACCCGGAGGAGGTGGCCCGCGAGGTCGCCTCGGTGCGTGAGGCGCTGGGCGGGGCGGGCGAGATCGCCACGTTCGTCCGCGAGGCGCTGGGCGCGCTCGGCGGCGTCCTGCGCGAGGGTGGTTCGGGCTTCGGCGGGAGCGACTTCACGGCCCAGGTCGGTGGCGCCCCGGCGGGCCTGCGGGACGCGCTCGCGCCGGCCGTCGGCGCGGAGAACATCGAGAAGGACCGCCCGATCACATTCCGCACCGACCCGGCGGTGGCGCGCGGCGAGGCTGCCCTGGTGCGCACGGACCCGGTGGTCGGCGCACTGGCCGGGCATGTCCTGAACGCCGCTCTGGACGTGCAGGCGGACGGCGCACGCCCGGCCCGCCGCTGCGGCGTCATCACCACGGACGCCGTCACCACCCGCACGACGCTGCTGCTGGTGCGCTACCGCTTCCACCTCACCCTGCCGTCCCGCAGCGGCGAGAGGCAGCTCGTGGCGGAGGACGCCCGGCTGCTCGCCTTCCGCGGCGCGCCGAAGAACGCCGAGTGGCTGACGCAGGAGCAGGCCGCCGCGCTCCTCGACGCGACCGCCACCGAGAACACCGACCCGTACTTCGGCGAGCGGACGATGACCCGCATCCTCGACCAACTGCACCTCACCGCCGCCCATGTGGAGGCGTACGGGGACGAGTTGGCGGCCGAGCTGGACGCGTCCCACCGCCGGGTGCGCCGGGCCTCCGACGAGATCGTCCGGGGTCTGAAGGTCACCGCCCAGCGGCCCGCCGACGTCCTCGGCGCCTACGTCTACCTGCCCGCCACCGCGTCCGGAGAGGTCAGCGCCTGATGTCTGCCACCGCCCGCAACCAGGTCTTCTCCGCCGTCCACACCATCGGCGGCCTCATCCCCGCGGACATGCTCGTCCGCATCTCCGAGGGCAGGGACGTCCCCGGCGCCGGGCCCGCCGACTACGGCCTGCCGTCGTCCCGTTCGGTGCGTGACGAGGCGGAGCGCAGCTGGGAGTACCTGAAGCCGCTCTGGCGCGACCTGCGGGGGCGTCTGCCCGAGGACCCGGTGACCGGTGCCCCGGCGGGTGATCCGACCGGCCTCGCCGGGAGCGACTGGCTGGCGCCGCTGTGGCGCGAGCTCGGCTTCGGCCGGCTCACGGCCATGGGCCGAAGCGGTGTTGTGGCCGACTCCGACCCGGACAAGCTCTTCGGCGTCTCCCACCGCTGGTCACATGTGCTCGTGCACCAGACGCCGTGGAACGCCGACCTGGACCGGCGGCCGGGCGGAGCCGGCACGGTCCCGCCGCAGTCGATGCTCCAGGAGTGCCTGAACCGCACGGAAGCACACCTGTGGGGGACGCTCACCAACGGCCGCCAGGTGAGGCTGCTGCGGGACTCCAGCGCACTGGCCACCGCCTCGTACGTCGAGTTCGACCTCGAGGCGATCTTCGACGGCGAGCTGTTCAGCGAGTTCGTGCTGCTCTACCGGCTGCTGCACGTGTCGAGGTTCGAGGTCGGCGAGGACGCCGCGCCGTCGGCCTGCCGGCTGGAGAAGTGGCGCACGGAGGCGATCGCCTCGGGCACCCGGGCGCTGGACCAGCTCCGCAAGGGTGTCCAGAGCGCGATCACCATGCTCGGCACCGGCTTCCTGCGGCACCCCGCCAACCGCGAACTGCGCGAGACGCTGGACGTCACGACCTTCCACACCGCCCTGCTGCGCCTGGTCTACCGGCTGCTGTTCCTGTTCGTGGCCGAGGACCGCGAGGTGCTGCTGAAGCCGGACGCGGAGGCGCGCGCCACCAAGCGCTATGCGGCGTACTTCTCCACCGCGCGGCTGCGCCGGCACGCCCAGCGGCGGCGCGGCACGTCCCACGGCGACCTGTACGAGGCGCTGCGGTTCGTGCTGACCGCGCTCGGCAACGACGACGGGTGCCCGGATCTCGGGCTGCCCGCTCTCGGCGGCCTCTTCGACGAGACCGAGACCGACAAGGTGCTCCACGGTCTCGCCCTGTCGAACGAGCCGCTGCTGGGGGCCGTGCGGGCCCTGTCGGTGGTGCGCGACACCGGCTCGAGGCGGAACCGGGTCATCGACTACCGGCACCTGGACGCCGAGGAACTGGGTTCCATCTACGAGTCGTTGCTGGAGCTGGTGCCCCGGCACAGTGCCACGGACCGCACGTTCGAACTGGTCGAGCTGGCGGGCAACACCCGCAAGACGACCGGCTCGTACTACACGCCCTCGTCGCTCATCGACTGCCTGCTCGACTCGGCACTCGACCCGGTCATCGACGACGCGGTCAAGCGCGGCGAGATCCGCGCGACGCGGTCCGGCCGGCCGGATGCCGGCCCGGCGATCGTCGAGGAGCTGCTGAACCTCACGGTCTGCGACCCGGCCTGCGGATCCGGCCACTTCCTGGTGGCCGCGGCCCGGCGCATCGCCAAGCGGGTGGCGGCCGTCCGCGAGCAGAACCCCGAGCCGACGATCGACGCCGTGCGGCACGCGCTGCACGAGGTCGTCGCGCGGTGCGTCTACGGCGTGGACCTCAACCCCATGGCCGTCGAACTCGCCAAGGTCTCCCTGTGGCTGGAGGCGCTGGAGCCGGGCAAGCCGCTGGGATTCCTGGACGCCCACATCAAGCACGGCAACGCGCTGCTGGGGACGACCCCGGCGCTCCTGGCGGGCGGCATACCCGACGACGCCTTCAAGCCCATCGAGGGCGACGACAAGAAGATCACGACCGCGCTGAAGAAGCGGAACGCCGCCGAGCGCGGCGGCCAGCTCAGCTTCACCACCGACGAGCGCATCTGGTTCTCCAACACCGCGTTCGCGACGACCGCGCGCGAGATCACCACCTCGCGGGCCGACACCCTGCGGGACGTCCGCCTCCAGTCCAGCCGGTTCCGCGGCTTGGAGACCGACGCGGAATACCTCCGCGCCCTCAACGTCGCCGACGCCTGGTGCGCCGCCTTCGTCTGGCCCAAGGTCCAGGGCGCCCCGACCCCGGTCACCGAAGGCGTCTTCCGCGACCTCCAGAACCCCGGCGGCGGCATACCGGCGGCCACCCGCGACGAGATCGCGCTCCTGGCCGGGCAGTACAAGTTCTTCCACTGGCACCTGGAGTTCCCGGAGGTCTTCCACGTCCCCGCGAAGCCGGACGCCGACGTCGACACGTCGGTCGGCTGGGCCGGCGGCTTCTCCTGCGTTCTGGGGAACCCGCCATGGGAACGCATCAAGCTCCAGGAGCAGGAGTTCTTCGCCCAGCGGGACCAGGCCATCGCCACCGCCCCGAACGCCGCCGCGCGCAAGAGGCTCATTGCGGAGCTGCCGACCGAGAACCCCGAGCTGTTCGCGGATTTCACGGCGGCCAAGCGCCGAGCCGAGGGCGAAAGCCAGTTCCTTCGCTCCTCGCTGCGCTATCCGCTGACCGGTCGCGGTGACATCAACACCTACGCGGTCTTCGCGGAGACCGACCGCAACCTCATCGGGCCCACGGGGCGTACGGGCGTGATCGTCCCGACGGGTATCTCCACCGACGCCACGACGCAGTTCTTCTTCAAGGACCTCGTGCAGCAGGGATCGCTCGCCTCGCTGTACGACTTCGAGAACCGTAGCGGCCTGTTCCCCGCGGTGGACTCGCGCATGAAGTTCAGCCTGCTGACCCTCGCCGGTCGCACCGTTCGTGAACCCGCAGCCAACTTCGCATTCTTCTTACACGATCCCGCCGAACTCGACGCGGCGGACAAGCGCTTCACCCTCACGCCCGAGGAGATCAGCCTCCTCAACCCCAACACCGGCACCTGCCCGATCTTCCGAACCCGTCGCGACGCCGAGATCTCGTTGTCGGTACAACGGAGAGGCCACCTTCTACGCTCCAACAACCTCCATGTTCCCAGCCTCGGCGTCCGAGTGCGGCGTATATACGATCTCGGGAAGACAGAGGGGCTGAACCTTTGCACCCACGTGGCGGAGGAGCGATCAAACGGGCCCCGAATGTACGAAGGAAAATTATTTCACGCTTTCGATCACAGAAATTCCTCATACAACCCAAGCGGAAATACCTCTACCTTCACAATCAGTCGCGAGCCAGATTTCCGCACATCTACGCGATACCATCTCACCTCAGAGCAGCGACTAAGTGAAGATCTCGGGAGCTGGAAACATCCCTGGCTTATCGGATTTCGAGATATTGCGCGTTCGACGGACGAACGCACGATGATTGCCGCCATTCTGCCGCGCGTTGCGACCGACTACACAATCCGAGTGATTCTCCCTCCACAGCACGACTCCTGGTTACTAATCGGAAACCTCAATTCCTTCGCATTCGACTATCTCTATAGACTCCGCCTCGGCGGAACTCACTTGTCGGACTTCATCACGTACCAACTCCCAGCAATTCCGTGGGATACGTACACTCATGCACGTATCAACGGTGCACCCATTCGCGATTGGTTGGCCCCGCGACTGATTGAACTAATATATACAGCTGATGACATGACTCCTTTTGCTGTCGATACCGGCGATACCGGAATGCCCTTCCGCTGGGTCGAGGAGCGCCGCGCGGTCATCCGCGCCGAGCTGGACGCGCTGTTCTTCCACCTCTACGGCATCGCCCGAGACGACGTGGACTACATCCTCGAGACGTTCCCCATCGTCAAGCGCAAGGACGAGGCGAAGTACGGCTCCTACCGCACCAAGGAACTGATCCTCGACCTCTACGACCGGATGGCCGCCGCCGGGGTCTCGCTCGACACCCCGCTCGTCGACGGCGAGAACTTCACCAGTGACCTCACCCCACCTCCCGGCCACGGCCCCCGTCACCCGGCTCAACCCAGCAGCGCCTGAACCGACCCCGGTCCGCTGATCCGCCCCCAGCGGAACAGTGGGCCGGTATATCCCGTCTGCCTCCGGCCCGCCGCACAGCTCACCACGTGCGGCGGGCCTCATGACCCCATAGGCCAGGACCATGAACGCAACCCCGCAGGACAGCCCTCCGCTCACCACGCCCACGTCCGACCGCGCGAGCATCCGCGCCGAGCGGCGACGGCTGCGCGAGTCGATCCGCGCTCACCGCAAGCTGCTCAAGGCGCGCAAGTCGTTCGAGCTGGCCGACCAGAAGCGCAAGAACACGTCGGCGCGAGCCCACGTTCACGCGCAGCGCCACCATGACAAGGCAGTGAAGCGCGCCGAGCGGGAGGAGGGCCGCGCGCACGAAACCGTAGGTGCGGCTCTCCGAGCTCTCGACGGCGACCGGGAGATGCGTGAACGTCAGACGCTCGACGCGCTGCGCCGTCAGTACATCGATGCCGCTCTGCGACGGGCCCCGCTCAACGCGAAGGAGCTGAACGGGCTCGCCAAGGTGCTCATCAACGACCTCGCGGCACGCGGCATCCGTACCGCCGCCGACTTCACCGGATTCAGCCAGGGTCCCGGGCCCACCGGCCGTGGCGGCTCCGTCTACTGGATTCACACGGCCAACGGGCGCCGGGTGCACGTCAACGGCATCGGCGAACACCGCGTCAAGGCGCTGACCGAGTTCCGGCGGTTCCACCTCAGCCGTGCCGAGGAGCGGGCCCCCAGGCAGCTCACCTATGTCGACCGCATGAAGATCGACGAGCTGATCGCCCGGCAACGGGCCGACCTGGAGAAGCAACGCGAAGCCGCCGTCCGCACGGCCGCTGCCGCACGGGACGAAGCCCGGGACGCTCTCGCCGAGAACACGGCGCGCCTGAACGCCGAAGCCCAGGAGGCCGACGCCCAGGCGGTCCAGCGCAGAGCCGAATTCGACTCGATGGCCGAAGCTCTCCTGGCGCTCCGGTCTCAACTGGCGGCACTCGACTCGGAGTACGGCGGTTTCGGCGCGAGGATGCGACGTCTCACCTCCCGCCCCCACGCTGCGACCGACCGAGCTCCCCAGCCAGTCGCCACCCCCGACAACGTGGCCTGACAAGGCGAAGGGGCGGCTGCGTGTCGCAACCGCCCTCGGCGCCTCAGCCCCAGTGCTGGTCTGCGAACCGCAGGAACTCCGACCACTCAGCACGCCCGAAGGTCAGCCGGGGCCCTTCCTTGTCCTTCGAGTCCCGCACCAGCACGGCGTCGGCCGCCACGGCGATCTCCACGCACTCGCCGCCCTCATTGCCGCTGTAGCTGCTCTTGAACCAGGCGAGTGGCACAGCGCCCTCGGTGCTCATCGCTCTCCCAGCATCTTCTCGATCAGGGCCAGGGACTCCTGCGGAGTGAGGGCCTGAGCCCTGATGCTTCCGTATCGTGCGGCCAGCATACGGACGTCCTCCGCCTCCGTGCTGAGACGACTGAAATTCTGGACTTCGACGTACCCCACCTGCGGTCTCCCTTTGGGAGTCAGCAGGATGAACGGGCCGCCCATTCCCGCATGTTCAGTCCGCTCCGTCGGCATGATCTGGAGTTCCAGACTGCGCATGTTCCCGGCCCTGAGCAGGTGCTTCAGCTGACCCTGGTTGACCTTCTGTCCGCCGACCGGCCTCCTCAGCACCGATTCCTCGATGACGCAGGAAACGATGGGGGCCGGCCAGCGGGTCAGGATCTCCTGTCGGAACAGGCGTGCGGACACCCGCTGCTCGATGGTCTCGTCATCCAGCAGCGGCTTGCGCATCCCGTACAGCGCCCGGGTCCGCGCCTCCGTCTGCAACAAGCCGGGGATGTCATGGTTGCTGTAGTAGTGAACCTCAACGGCTTCCGCCTCCATGCGCGCGTAGTCGCGGAACCACGCCGGATGCTTCACCCGGCTCCGCGCCTTCGCCCGTGCCACGTCGTCCTTGGCGGCCTTCAACAGGCCGCCCGCGTCGAGCAGTTCGTCGGCCGCGTCCAGGAACTCCGGTTGCGGGGTGCGTCGACCGCGCTCCAGGGAGGAGATCTGGTCCTCGCCGTACGCCAGCCGCTCCCCCAACTCCCGCTGGGTCAGGCCCGCGCGTTCCCGTAGGAGTTTGATCTGCTTGCCGACGGCGCGGAACAGGTCGATCGCCCCGTCCTCGTCCTCCGGCGGTTCCGGCCGCCGCCCCTCGTCCGCGACCTCTGTCAGTGCCACCCCGACCACCACCCCGTGTCATTCGCCCAGGTCCCGTGGCAGGCAGCGTAGGGGCGTATCACAACGCGAACACCGGTACGTCCCTGAATCACCCGATCGAGCGGGCGCGCGTAACCCGGCAGAACCGGACAGGTTGCGCCCCGGCGCGAAGGCGTCGACGCCCAACAGGATCCAGAACAGCCGCTTTTCCTGCGAAGGGCGGCAACGTGGACCGTCCGCACCCGGGCGCTCGGCCCACCTGAAGGTGCCTCGCCGAGACCGGCCTCCAGACGCAGATGATCAGCCGAGGCGCAGCCGGTCGCCGGGCCTGGGGGTACGAGGCGGGACGTAACCGTCGTCGTCCTTGGGATCGCCGGGGGGATACAGGTCGCCGCGCAGCTGATCGGGCAGGAGAACGACGGCGACCGTGTCGGACACATCCCTGTCGGATCCGGCGCCGATCCAGGAGTCGCCCTCTGCCACCCGGGGATCTCCGGGTGCGTCGTGCACCGTGATGTGGTCGCACAGCAGGACGACGTCCGCGGAGTCCACGGCACACGCCGCGAGTTCCACCACAGCTTCCGGCAAGGGCTCCGCCTTGGTCGAGCGATAGCCGAAGTGCACCGCTTGCTTTCTCTCGGGAACCTGAGGGTGCGGGCTCATCTCCCACTCTGTGATCTCGACGGTCAGGGGGTACGTCCGGTCGCCACGGACCACCGTGACCTCTACGGCCGCGGGACCGGGAGCGTTCTCCCTTCGGCCTGTCGAGGACGTACAGCCGACAAGTCCGGCGGTCAGGCAAGCTGCCACCGTCGCCCCCGCCATCGCACCGACGCGGCATCGAACTCGCCACTTCACGTCGCTCCGTCCTTCGCTTCTCGCCCGGCGCCGCACTCGGAAGCTGAGGACACATTCCACCGTGTGTCGGTTCCGGGCGCCGTCGACGGCCGACCGCGCCTCTGGACGACGGGGCTCGCACACACCGCCGCCCCCGGTACCGGATTCGGCACCAGGGGCGGTCAGGTCAACTCCTTCAGCAGGCAGGCAACTCCGGCGCCGTCACGCGTCACTTTCCCGCAGCTGCGCCGGCACCGCCAGCAGGGCGAGGACGGCGAGCACCGCGGCGACCGAGAACGCGTAGAAGCCCCAGGGATAGGCGATTCCCGCGCTCACGAGCATGCCGCCGAGGAACGGGCCGACGATCGCACCGAGGCGTCCGACACCTGCGGCGAGCCCCAGGGCGGTGCCCCGTACCTCCGCCGCGAACAGGTGACCGACGAAGGCGTACACCAGCACCTGGGCGCTGAACACGAACACCCCGGCGAGGAACACCGCGGCGTACACCAGCACTGTCGACTCCAGCTTGACCGACAGCAGCGCCAGGAAGACCGCCGAGATGCCGAACCACAGCAGCACGGTCCGCTTGTTGCCGCGCGCGTCCGAGACCCTTCCGGCGAGCAGCAGGCCGGCTACGGCGCCGAGGTTGAGCGCGAGCAGCAGTCCCAGCGAGTCGCCGAGCGAGTAGCCGGCCGCGCCCATGATCTGCGGGAGCCAGGTGTTGAGGCCGTAGACGAGCAGCAGGCCCATGAACGAGGCGATCCAGATGCCGATGCTGACCCGCAGCAGCCGGCCGCGCAGGAGGGCGGACGGGCGTACCGGCTGCTCGGCCGGCCCGGCGGCGGTCTTGCCGCGCGCCTCGAGGAACGCCGACGACTCGGGCAGCTTGGCCCACATCACCGGGAGGGTGAGCAGTCCGGCGAGGCCGCCGACGACGAACATGGCCTCCCAGCCGAACCGGGGGATGACGACGAGCGCGAGCAGGGCGGTGAGCACGGCGCCCACGTGATAGCCGGTCATCATCCGCGTGACGGCCGAACCTCGGCGGCCCTGCCTCGCGTACTCGGTCATGTAGGTCAGGGCGGTCGGCAGGCAGGCGCCCAGACCCAGGCCGCTGAGGAAGCGCAGGGTCACGAACGTGGCGACGTTCGGGGCCCACGCGATCCCGAAGGTCAGCACCGAGAAGAGCGCGATGCACACCATCAGGCCGGCGCGGCGCCCGAACCGGTCGGTGAGCGGTCCGATGGCCACCGCGCCGATGCCGACGCCGACCAGCCCCAACGTGGCCGCGGTGGTGAGCGAACCGGCGTCGAAGCCCAGGGCCTTGGTCTCGGTGAGCCTGGGGATCACCGCGCCGAGCACGACCAGGTCGTACCCGTCGAGCGCGACCGCGAGCCAGCAGAGCAGGACGGGCCAGAAGCCGCCCTTCGCGTCACGTGGCGCCGCGGTGCCGGAGGCGGACGCCGGAGAACTCGGGGACGTTGACGACATGCTGTCTCTCCTCGTCGGGGTGACCGACATGGTGATGCGTGACACACTTCCCGCACAGCGCTGTCTTTCACTGAGCGGAAAGCACATGGCCGGAAACACCAGTCAGCCGGGCCGGACCGTGGCCTCACGCATGCTGGCGATCCTCGACGCCTTCGACTTCGAGCACCCGCGGCTGACCCTGTCCGACCTGGCCCGGCGGGCGGATCTGAGCCTGCCGACCACCCACCGTCTGGTGCGCGAACTCAGCTGCTGGCGCGCCCTGGAGCGGGAGGACGACGGCACGTACCGGGTGGGGCTGCGCCTGCTGGAGCTGGGGCTGCTGAGCGGCCTGCACACCCGGCTGCGCGACGTCGCCATGCCGTTCATGCAGGAGCTGTACGAGGCGACGCGGGAGAACGTCCATCTCGCCGTGCACGACGGCGGCACGGCGCTGTACGTGGAGAAGCTGACCGGCCACCGCTCGGTGCCGATCGTCTCGCGCACCGGAGGGCGGCTGCCCCTGCACACCACCGGCGTCGGCAAGGCGCTGCTGGCCTGGGCATCCCCCGATGTCATCGACGAGCATCTCGGACGGCCGCTGAGCCGTCCGACGACATACTCGATCCGCGAACCGGGGCGGCTGCGGCGGGACCTCCAGCGCGCGCGGGAACGCGGATTCGCCACGACGCGCGAGGAGATGACCCTGGGCACCTGCTCGGTCGCGAGCCCGGTCCTCGTGGACGGCGAACCGGTCGCGGCGGTCGGGGCGGTGGTCCGATCCGGCAGGCTGGACCTCGACCGCCTGGCTCCACCAGTGATCGCGGCGGCGCGCGGCATCGGTGCGCGGCTCGCGGACATCGGCGACGACCCCTACCCCGGCTACGACCGCCCTGCCGCATCGCCCTGGGGCAGCACTGCGCGGCGAGGTCGCCCCGAATGGCCGGTGTCCGGCGACGGCAGGCCCCATTGTTACGAAGTGCGTGCGGTGGCCGATACGTCGTAGTAGACGTAGGGACTGCCGAAGACACCGTCGTCCTCACGTGGAGTTGTCGATGACCATTCACCGTGTAGTGCCCAACATCCAGTCGGAGTCCGTGCAGCAGAGCCGGGAGTTCTACGGGCGGCTGGGCTTCCACGAAGTCATGAACCTCGGCTGGATCTCGACGCTCGCCTCCCCGACCCATCCGACGGCCCAGATCAGCTTCATCACCGACGACAAGACCGCACCCGTCATCCCCGACATCAGCGTCGAGGTGAGCGACGTCGATGCGGTCTACGCGGCCGTTCAGGAGAGCGGCGCGGAGATCGTACACCCCCTTCAGGACGAGGAGTGGGGCGTGCGCCGCTTCTTCGTCCGCGACCCCAACGGCCGAGTGGTCAACGTACTCAGCCACCTCTGACGCGGCCTGGGACAAGACCCCGCGGTCCCTGAGAGTCACCAATCTTGTTAGGGTTGATCTGAACACAAACAGTTCAGGTGTGCCCGAACAGGATCGAGGCCGGTGTGGGTGAACGAGACGGTTGGGAGAAGCCCGCGCGGGTGCTGGACCGCGAGCGCGAGTGGGGACTGCTGCACGACTTCGTGGAGGACCCCGCACCCGAGCTGCGGATCGCGATCATGTCCGGGCGGCGGCGCAACGGGAAGTCGTTCCTGCTGGAGGCGCTGACCGAGGCCGCCGGGGGCCTGTACCTCTCCGCCGTGCAGGAGGAGGGGCGCGTGCTGTCCCTCCAGCGCTTCAGCGAAGCCGTCGCCGCCCACGCCGGCGTGCCGGCGCGGGCGCTGCGCCTGGGCGGGTGGGAGGAGGTGCTGTCCACCGCCCTGGACGTGGTCAACCGGGCGCCCGGTGCCCCGCTGCTGGTGATCGACGAGCTCCCTTACCTGCTCCAGCACTCCCCCGAGATCCCGGGACTGCTGCAACTCCTCTACGACCGCTCGCAGTCCCGCAAGGCGCCGGGCGGGCGGATCGTCCTGTGCGGCTCGGCGATGAGCGTAATGAGCGAGCTGCTGTCGGGGACCAGGCCACTGCGCGGCCGCGCCGTCCTCGACCTGCGCCTGCCCGCCTTCGACTACCGCACGGCCCGCACCCACTGGCAGGTCGACGACCCCGGGACCGCGCTGCTCGTCGACGCCTGCCTCGGCGGCGCCCCCGGCTACCGGCCCCTCGCGCCCGGCGCCGTACCGCAGAGCACCGGGGACTTCGACGACTGGATCCAGCGCACGCTGCTGGATCCCGGACGCGCCCTCTATTCCCGCGTCGAGGCCGAGTTCCTGCTGCGCGAGGACCCCCGGATCACCCGCCGCACCCTCTACTACGACCTGCTGTCCGCCGTGGCCCGGGGCGCCTCCACCCCCGCGAGGATCGGCAGCCTGCTGGAGCGGCAGCGCTCCGCCGTGGTCGCACCCCTGGAGGTGCTGGAGTCCACCGGCTACCTGCGCCGCGAGCAGGACCTGCTCAAGGCCCGGAATCCGGTGATCACCGTCGCCGATCCGGTGATCCGGTTCAACCAGCTGATCACCCTGCCCCTGGTGGACATGGTCGAGCACGGACGGGCGGCGGACGCATGGCGGGAGTCCCGCCCGACCTTCCAGTCCAAGATCCTCGGTCCGCATTTCGAGGAGCTGGCACGGCACTGGACCCGCGCCTTCGCCCCCGACGAGGCGCCACTGCGGATCGGCGCCGTCGGCTCCACGGACGTGCCCGACCCGGCGGCGAAGACCAAGCACGAGGTGGACGTCCTCGCGCTCGCACCGGGCGAACGCCCCCGCTCGGCGCACACCCGCGTCGCCCTCGTCGGCGAGGCGAAGGCGACGATCCAGCCGCGCGGGATGCGGGACGTCGAACGCCTCGAGCACATCCGGGGCCTGCTGGCCGGCCTGGGCCACGAGACCGCGGACGCGTCCCTGGCCCTCCACTCCCTGCACGGGTTCCACCCCGACGTGCAGCGGGCCGCCGCCCGGCGCCGCGACCTGCTGCTGATCGACCTCGCGGCCCTCTACGGCGACGGACCGGTCCTCGGCGGGGGGTGAGGGGTACGCGCCCCCGTCTCGTCGGGCACAGAAGTGCCGGCTGGAGCCGAGGCTTCCCAACTGTCGCTGTTCACTCAAGCGTTGGCCGCTGGAATGTCATTCTCTGCGCGTACTGTGCGGAAACAGTGCCCATGCCGGAGAGCGAGGAGAACGATGCCGGAGGACTGTCCCGAGTTCCTGTTGCGGCTGCCGAACGGGGGACCGGTGGCCAAGGGCCGGCTGCTGGCCGAGAAGGGGACGAACGGAAGCCGGAAGTTCGTCATCAGCGCGGGATCGCCGGCACGCCCCGATGTGGTTCCGTCGTTCGCCGCGGGGATGCCGTCCTCGTACCGGCTGCGGGAGAAGCTGATCAACAACGGGATGATGCGGCGGTCCGCGACCTGGCCGGGATGGCTGGAGACCACTACGGACGTGACCTGCAACTCCCCCTCGGCCGCTTCCGGAGTCCTTCTCGGGCGGAGCTCCAACGGATGGGGGGAGTGGAAGACAGCCGACGGGCACATGCTGGCGGATTTCATCGAGGACATGAGTTGGGGACCCAACCACGCCTGGCTCGTGCGAGGTTCGAACGTTTCCGGACTCGATCTGGTCCAGCGCATGTGGCTGGACGAAGGTCTGGTGACCCTCTCGGCGAGACACCTGCGCCCCGGCATCGAGCAGGGCATCAGCAAGGACCGTCTGCGTTCGGCCGTCGAGGAGGACTACGGGTCCACGGCCACCTACAACCAGAAAATGGAACTGGTCGAGGCGTTCCACGCCTTCCTGTCGCGGATGAAGCCAGGCGACACGGTGTGCAGCATCTCGTCCGGCACCTTGTACGTAGGGCAGCTCACCGGCCCCGCCGAGCAGACGGCCTCCGACGACGGCCGTGCCAACCTCCGGCGCCCCGTGGAGTGGCAGGGCGAGGGCTACCCCTACGACGCGTTGCCGGAGGAACTCCAGCAGAAACTGTCCGCCCAGCACGACGTGGTCGATCTGACCTCGGTGCAGGCACTGGTGGACGCGCTGGGCCTGAGCGAGGAGGAGCTGGCGGATGCCACCGCGGCCGCCGAGCGGGACCCCAGCAGGGAGGCCCCCGTCATCACGGCCCGCCGGGAACTCGAACTCCCCGTTCCTGAAGCGGCGTTGGCCGATGAGTTACTCGTCCACGACGCGGCGTGGCTGCGCGAGCTGCGCGACCTGCTGTGGGACGACCGCCAGCTCGTGCTCTACGGCCCGCCGGGCACGGGCAAGACGTATCTCGCCCTGAAACTGGCCGAGTTCCTCGGCGGCGGCCTCGAGCAGGTCAAGCTCGTGCAGTTCCACCCCTCCTACTCCTACGAGGACTTCTTCGAGGGCTTCCGGCCCCGGGAGGACCCGGAGACCCGCGAGGTCGCGTTCCGGCTCACCGCGGGCCCCCTGCGGGAACTCGCGGACCTGGCCTCCCGCGAGGGCAACCGGCACATCCCGCACTTCCTCGTCATCGACGAGATCAACCGGGCCAACCTGGCGAAGGTGTTCGGAGAGCTGTACTTCCTCCTGGAGTACCGCAACAAGTCCGTGCGGCTCACCTACTCCGGCGACGACTTCGCGCTCCCGCCCAACCTCTTCGTCATCGGGACGATGAACACCGCCGACCGGTCCATCGCACTCGTCGACGCCGCCATGCGCCGGCGGTTCGCCTTCGTCGAGCTGTCGCCGCGGACCGAGCCCACCAGCGGGCTGCTGCGCCGTTGGCTGGCCCGGGAGGACCGGGACGCGGAGCCCGCCGACCTCCTCGACGCCCTCAACTCCCGTATAGAGGATCACGACTTCCGCATAGGGCCCTCGTATCTGATGAAGCAGGGCGTGTTCCGGGAGGGCGGTCTCGAGCGCACCTGGCGGACCAAGATCCTCCCGCTGCTGGAGGAGCACCACTACGGCGAGGGCATCGACATCGGGCAGCGGTACGGCCTGCCGGTGCTGCGGGCCGCGATCGGCACCCGCCAGGACCCGGACGAGCCGGCGCCGTGAGTGTCGTCGAACTCGTCGAGCACGCCCCGGCCGTCTCGGTGCCCCTCCCGGACGACGCGGCCCGGGCCCTCGCCGGGGCACGTGTCGTGGACGCCGCACCGGACCCCGACCGACCCGGCAACTGGCGGCTGCGGGCGGGCAGCAAGGTCGGCGCGGTGGTCGTACCGGTGCCCGGCGGAGAACCGGTGACCGTGCGGATCACCCCCAAGGTGCCGATCGCCCGGCTGTTCTTCCTCCTCGGCTACGGCCTCAACCCCCGGATCTGGCGGCACGGAGAGGTCGATGTCGCCGAGCATCGCGACGTGCTGCCCGCCCTCGCCCACGCCTTCGAGCGCCAGGTCGAACGCGCCCTCGGCCACGGCCTGCTGCTCGGCTACCAGGCCGTCGAGGAACGGGCAACGGTCGTACGCGGCCGGATCCGCGAGGCCGAGCAGATCCGCCGTCACTTCGGCGCCACCCTGCCCGTCGAGATCCACTACGACGACTTCACCCGGGACATCGCCGAGAACCGCCTGCTGCGCGCCGCGGTCGAACGACTCCTGCGGCTGCCCGGCATCCGGGGGGACGTGCGGCGGCGCCTGATGCACCAGCGGGCGCGGCTCGCCGACGTCACCCCGCTGCGACGGGGCCCATCCCTGCCCGCATGGCAGCCCACCCGGCTCAACGCCCGCTACCACCAAGCCCTTCACCTCGCGCAGGCGGTCCTGGCGGGGGCCTCCGTCGAGCACGCCGAGGGGCGGCTGCGGATCGACGGGTTCCTGTTCGACATGAACAAACTCTTCGAGGACTTCGTCACGGTCGCCCTCCGCGAGGCGCTGACCGGCGGCGGACGATCGTGCCGCCTCCAGGATCCGCACCACCTCGACGAGGCGCGTGCGATCCGGATCCGGCCGGACCTCGTCGCGTACGGGGCGGACGGCAGGCCGCGCGCGGTGGTCGACGCCAAGTACAAAGCCCAGCGACCGGAAGGCTACCCGGACGCCGACCTCTACCAGATGCTGGCCTACTGCACAGCCCTCGGCCTGCCGGAGGGGCATCTGGTCTACGCGAAGGGCAACGCCGGGCATACCGCGCACCGGGTCCGGCATGCCGGAATCCTGATCCATCAGCACGCCCTGGACCTCGATGTGCCCCCTGTCGGACTTCTCGCCGCGATCGATGCGCTGGCACAGCGGCTCGTCGCCGGCTGACGTCGGGTGCACCGCAGTTGGCGGACGTACCGCCGGGGGGATGTTCCGGCCTTATGGGCGTACGTGCGAACGTATGATCACGTGTACACCCCTTCGATGAGGAGTCCCAGTGCCGCAACTCGCCTTCGCCAACAGCTTCTGGGAGAGCTATGACGCACTGCAGAAGCCGGTGAAGGCCGGTGTGCGCAAGGCGATGGCCAAATTCGAGCGCCTCAGCATCGCCGAACTCCACGCCGACAAGGGGCTGCACCTGGAGTCCGTCGACAAGGCGCGCGATCCGCGGATGCGGACCATCCGCGTCAACGACTTCTGGCGTGGTGTCGTCCTGGCACCCGACGACGGCAGCGACGTCTTCCTGCTGATCAACGTGGTGCCGCACGACGACGCGTACACCTGGGCCGCCAAACGTCTCTACACCGTCAACACCGCGACCCGTGCCCTGGAGGTTCGCAACGTCGTGGCCATCGAGCAGCTGACCCCGGCGCTGGAGAAGGCCGCGGCCGATGCGCCGGCGCTGTTGTTCGCCGGGCACTCGGACACCGTGCTCCGCGAACTCGGCGTCGACGCACAGGTGTTGCGGGCGGTCCGGACCATCGTCGACAAGCCCCAGCTCGAGGCGTTCGGCACCCTGCTGCCCGAGGACCAGTTCGAGGTGCTGCAGTACCTCGCGGAGGATTTCACCCCCGAGGACGTCTACCGGGACGTCGTCGCGGCGCGGCGGCCGGCCGACGCGGCGCCGGAGGCGACCGAGGACCTCGCCGCCGCCATCGCCAACACCCGCAGCCGCATCACCCTGGTCTCGGGACCGGCCGAGCTGGCGGAGGTCCTGGAGAAGCCCTTCGCGGCCTGGCGGGTCTTCCTGCACCCGTCACAGCGGCGGGTGGCCCACCGGATGTCGTACAACGGTCCCGTCCAGGTCACCGGGGGTCCGGGAACCGGCAAGACGGTGGTGGCCCTGCACCGCGTCAGGCATCTGCTGTCCCGCTCCCCCGACAGCCGCGTCATGCTCACCACCTTCACCAACGCGCTCGCCGAAGCCCTGCGGGAGAACCTGGCGCTGCTGCTGGACGGGGACGAGCAGCAGCTGGCGCGCGTCGAGGTGACGACCGTCAACGCCTACGCCCACCGGATCGTCACGGAGACAGGTGGACGCGCACCCTCCCCCATCGGTGACCGGGACGAGCGGCAGACCTGGCAGCGCCTGTGCAGGCGCCTCGACCTGCCGTGGACCGACCGGTTCCTCGCCCAGGAGTACCGGCATGTCGTCCTGGCCCAGGACATCCGGACCCCGGAGGAGTACCTGCGCGCCACGCGGCGGGGCCGGGGCACGGCCCTCGGTCCCCTGAAGCGGGACCGGGTGTGGCGCGCCATGGAGGCCTTCACCGCCGAGCTGACCGCACAGGGTGTCCACACCCATCTGCAGGTGTGCGCCGAGGCGGCCCGGCTGCTGGGCGACCGCGGCCCCGACCCACTCCGCTACGACCACGTCGTCGTGGACGAGGCACAGGACCTCCATCCCGCGCAGTGGCGGGTGCTGCGTGCGGCCGTCGCACCCGGCCCCGACGACCTGTTCATCACCGGTGACCCGCACCAGCGGATCTACGACTCCCGGGTGTCGCTCGGTTCGCTCGGCATCCCCGTGACGGGTCGCGCGTTCCGGCTGAGGATCAACTACCGCAGCACGGAGGAGATCCTGGCCTGGTCCACCGGAATCCTCACACCCGTCACGGTCGAGGACCTGGGCGGCGACGGCGACGACAACCTGTCCGGATACCGCTCCCTGCTGCACGGCCGCAGGCCGCACACCGGCGGGCACAGCTCCGCACAGGCCGAGGTCGCCGCCCTGGTGGAACGGGTGAAGGAATGGACCGCGCAAGGCATCCGGCCGGGTGAGATCGCCGTCTGCGCGCGTTTCAACCTGACGCTGGACAAGGTGCGGGACCGGCTGACGGCCGCCGGGATTCCCGTGGTGCGGGTCAAGGACGGACCCGGTCCGGAAGCGGAGGGCGTACGGCTGGCCACGATGCACGCGATGAAGGGGCTGGAGTTCCGGTGTGTCGCGGTGCTGGGGGTGACGGAGGGCGCGATGCCCTTCGCGCGGGAGATCACACCGCTCGAGGTCGACCGGCTGCAGCACGAATCCGACACGCTGCGGGAGCGCTGTCTGCTGTTCGTGGCCTGCACTCGGGCCCGCGAGGTGCTGCACGTGTCATGGAGCGGACGACCGAGCCCGTTCCTCCCGGTGAGCGCCGGCTGAGAGGGCCGGGCTGCCCCTCGGCCGGTACCCGACCGAACCCGTTCAAGGAGGTGGAGCAGCCGGCCCACTTCTCGCAGGCCTCAAGGATTTCCTGGCGCGCCCCGGGCCGGGAGGCGAACACCCGGGGCTCGGGTGCCGGGTCGGAAAGGTCCGCCCGCCCCGGTTCAGGCTCCGGGCGGCGAAAAACGGCGACGCATGAACGGGCAGCGCCCGTCACAGCTTGCGCGTGTCCCGGGGCTCCACGTAAGGCTCGTCGTCCGGCGGGTGGCCGCCCTCGATGGCGCGCCCGCGCTCCATCTCGGCGTTGAACTCCAGCCCCAGCAGGACCGCGATGTTCGAGATCCACAGCCAGACCAGGAAGACGATGACCCCGGCGAGGCTGCCGTACGTCTTGCCGTAGCCGGCGAAGTTGGCCACGTACGCGGCGAAGGCCAGCGACGCCGCGAGCCAGAGGAGGACGGCCAGGACGCTGCCGGGCGAGACCCAGCGGAACCGGCGCCGGACGTTGGGGGCAGCCCAGTACAGCAGCGCGATCACCAGGCTCGCCAGGAGCAGCATCACCGGCCACTTGGCGAGGTTCCACACGGTGACGGCCGTGTCCCCCAGTCCGATGATCTCTCCGGTCCGCCGGGCCAGCGTCCCGGTGAACACCACCCCGACGGCGATCAGCGCCACCAGCACCACGACCACGACGGTGATGCCGAACCGCAGCGGCAGCGTCTTCCAGGCCGGGCGGCCCTCGCCCACGTCGTAGACGACGTTCGCAGCGCGCATGAACGCGGCCACGTAACCCGATGCCGACCACAGGGCGAGCAGGATGCCGACGGCCAGCGCGATTCCGGCCTGCCCCTGGGTGCTCTTCAGCTGGTCCAGCATGGTCGTGAGCAGTTCACGGACGGATTCCGGGGCGAAGCGGCTCACGTTGTCGATGAGCGGGTCGATGCTCGCGTTGCCGAGAAGCCCGAGGATCGACACCAGCGCCAGCAGGGCCGGGAAGATCGCCAGCACCCCGTAGTAGGTCAGGGCGGCCGCGAGGTCGGTGAGGTTGTCGTCCTTGAACTCCTTCTTCGTCCGCTTGAGCGCCTCCTTCCAGCTCTTCCCGGACAGTTCGGCGGGACTGGCGGGCACGGCTCGCCCGTTCGCCCCGGGGCCGTTTCGTTCCGGGCCGCCCGGGCCGTCGTTCGCCGCACGCCCGTTACCCGGGCGCTCCTCCCCCGATCCCTGACCGCGCCCGTCCTCGTCCCCCGGCCGGGCACCGCCGTCGTCACCCCGCTGCTCGTCCGTCACGGATGTCCGCCTCTCCGACGCCGCCTCCCGTCGTGGCCTGCGAGCCGGACGGTGGCCTCCGTCAATGCCGGGAGGCCGGTCCTCCCGATTGCCCCGCGACAAGGTGCTTACACGCAACCGCGCGGAGCGAACGGATGACGCGCCGGTCGGCCTCGCGCCGGGAGTACGGCCGGAGCGCGCCCCCAGGGGCCACCATGGAGAGGTGGACGACGAGATCTCCCGTATCCCCCGGGCCCCCGGGGCCGCCCCGGCCCCGCGGTCGGAAGCTCCCGGCCCGGACGGGCCGATCCCGGCGGACGGCCTGTTCGGTCCGCAGTCGGTGTCCTGGCGCGTCCACACCGACCCCGCGATGCTCCTCGCCGGGATCCGCGCCCTGTTGCTCCAGGCGCTGCATCCTCTGGCCATGGCCGGGGTGGCCGCGCACTCGGCCTTCCGCGAGGACCCCTGGGGCCGGCTCTACCGAACGGCGTCCTTCATCGGAGCCGTCACCTACGGCACCGGCACGGAGGCCCAGGCGGCGATCGACCGGGTCCGTGCCGTGCACCGGCACGTCCACGGCACGGACCCGGTGACCGGCAGGCCGTACGACGCGAACGACCCCGCGCTGCTCACCTGGGTCCACGCCAGCGAGGTCGGCTCGTTCCTCGAGGTCACCCGGCGTGCCGGGCTGCGCCTGCCCCCGGCCGAGGCCGACACCTATCTGGCCGAACAGGCGGGCGTCGCCCGGCGGGTCGGTGTCCCGCCGGACCACCCCGTGCCCCGGACCACGGACGAACTCGACGCCTACTTCGCGTCCGTACGGCCCGACCTCGTGATCACTCCGGCGGCCAGGGAGGCGGCCCGGTTCGCGCTCGCCCCGCCCTTCCCCGCCTGGGTCCGGTACGCCACCCCGGCCCGGCCGCTGTGGGCCGCGCTGACCGCACTGGCGTTCGGGCTGTTGCCCGACTGGGCGCGCGGCATGTACGGGTGGCCCACCTGGCCCGTCATCCCCCCGCTCGCGACCCTTCAGGCCCGCGGGCTGCGCACCGCGCTCGTGGCGCTGCCCCGGTCGTTGAAGGAGGGCCCGCATCTGAAAGCGGCACGCGCCCGCCTGGCGTCGACCCCGGCAGCCACCCGATGACGGATGCGGACGTCGTCGTGATCGGCGCCGGCGCCGCCGGTCTGTCGCTGGTCGACCGCCTCGCCTCGCCAGTGGCCGGGCACCGCAGCGACGCACCGACGGTGACCCTGGTGGACGCGCCGCGCGGCCCGCTCCGGCCGCCCGCGCGGACCTGGTGCTTCTGGGAGAACTCCGCGGCCGGCGAGTACGACCCGGTGGTCGCCGCCGCCTGGGACCGGCTGCGGGTGCGCGACCGAGGCGGGCGGGCGATCGAGGTGCCGCTCGGCACCGCGCGGTACAAGATGATCCGCTCGCCGCGGTTCGAGGCGTGGGTGACCGACCGGCTGGCGGACCGGCCCGAGGTCACCCGGCTGACGGCGGAGGTGACCCGGATCGAGGACGGGCCGGACGGCGCCGTCGTGCACGGCCTGCGGGACGACGGCTCCGGGCTGGCCCTCCGCGCCCGCTGGGTTTTCGACTCCCGGCCGTTGCGCTCCCCGCCCCCGGCACGCACCGCCCTGCTCCAGCACTTCCGCGGCTGGTACGTGCGCTGCGAGGACGCGTCCTTCGAGCCGGGGACGGCCGAACTGATGGATTTCCGCACCCCCCAGCCCGATCGGGGGCTGTCCTTCGGCTACGTGCTCCCCCTCGGGACCCACGAGGCGCTGGTGGAGTACACGGAGTTCTCGGCCGTGCCGCTCGCCGAGGCCGCCTACGAGCGCGCCCTGCGCCAGTACACGTCCGGCGTACTCGGCCTGCGCGGCTTCGAGGTGACGGAGGCGGAACAGGGCGCCATCCCCATGACGGACGCCGCACTGCCCCGCCGCGTGGGCGCGTCGGTGTTCCGGATCGGGGCGGCCGGCGGCGCAACACGGCCCTCGACCGGCTACACCTTCGCGGCGATCGGACGGCAGACCCGGGCCGTCGCCGAGGCGCTGCACTGCGGCCGGGTTCCGGAGCCCCCTCCGGCCTATCCCGCCCGGCACCTGGCCATGGACGCGGTCATGCTGCGGGCGCTGGGCACCGGGCGGGTGGACGGTGCCGCGTTCTTCACCCGCCTGTTCGCCGGCAATCCACCCGATCGGCTGCTGCGTTTCCTGGACGGACGCACCGGGCTGCGCGAGGACTTCGCCATCGGTCTGACCACGCCGGTGTGGCCCATGTTGCGCACAGCGGTGGAGCTCCCGGCGATGCGCCGCCACCGGACGGCGCCTCACGGTTGAGAATGCCCGTGATGAACGATCCGTCCCGTTCCGTCACCCGGCACGGTGTGAGTCTCTTCCGGGAGTCGTCCCCATGGCAGTGCTGCAGGGCCAACGTCTGACCGCCGCGTTCGACCGCGCCGCGCGATCGTACGACCGGCTGGTCGCCGCGAATCCGGGCTATCACCGGCATCTGCGGCTGTCCGCCGAACGTCTGGGGCTGCCGCGAGGTGGTGCCGGGCTGCGGCTGCTGGACGCGGGGTGCGGAACCGGGTCCTCCACCGCGGCGCTGCTGAGCGTCGCGCCGGCGGCCTCGATCACAGCGATCGACGCCTCTGCCGGAATGCTGCGGCAGGCTGCGGCCAAACCGTGGCCGGAGGGAGTGACGTTCGTCCACTCCCCCGTCGAGGAGCTGGCGGCGGCAGGGGTGCACGGTCCCTTCGACGCCGTGTTCTGCGCGTACCTGCTGCGCAATGTGGCGGATCCGGACGCGGTGCTGCGAAGTCTGCGCCAACTCCTCGTCCCTGGCGGCGTATTGGCGGTTCACGACTATGCGCTGAGCGGCACCGCCCGGCACCGCGCCGTCTGGTCGGCCGTCTGCTGGGGCATCGTCATCCCGGCGGGCAGCGTCGGGCGCGGGGGCCCCGCCCTCTACCGCCATCTGTGGCGCAGCGTGCTGGACTTCGACACCGCGGACGGGCTGTGCCGACGGCTGTCCCGTGCCGGATTCGCGGGCGTCGGGATGGGGACGGTGGGCGGCTGGCAGCGGGGCATCGTGCACACCTTCGTCGCGCGCCGGCCGGCAGGGCCGCGAACCGAGGAGGTGGCACGGCCGTGAGTCCGCGTCAGGGCCGCGGGGCATCGGCGCGCCGGGGACGTGACCGCCGCGCCCTCGTCGTCCCCGCCGCCCCCGGCAGCCCGCGGGTCCTCGGCCCGGCCCCCGCGGTGGCCGTACTCGGCGGTGGCATCGCCGGCCTGGCGGCGGCGACGGCCTTGGTCGAGCGGGGAGTTCGGGTCACGGTGTACGAACGGGAGCCGCAGCTGGGCGGGCGGTTGCGCGGCTGGCCCGTGCGGCTGGCGGACGGCACCACGGCGACGATGAGCCGCGGGTTCCACGCGTTCTTCCGGCAGTACTACAACCTGCGGGGGCTGCTGCGCCGGGTGGACGGCACCCTCGGCATGCTCACCCCCCTGCCCGACTACCCGCTGGCCCACAGCGGCGGGTTGCGGGACGGCTTCGCACGGGTGCCGCGTACTCCGCCATGGAACGCACTGGGTTTCGTGGCCGGCAGCCCCACCTTCGCCTGGCCGGACCTGCTGGCCATGGACCCGGCCGCTGCGCTGCCCCTGCTGGACGTCCGGGTGCCGGAGGTGTTCGCGCGGCTGGACGGGGTGAGCGCCGCGGACTTCCTGGAGCGCATCCGCTTCCCCGAGGCGGCCCGGCAGCTGGCGTTCCGGGTGTTCTCCCGCAGCTTCTTCGCCGACCCCGGTGAACTCTCCGCGGCAGAGCTCGCGCTGATGTTCCACATCTACTTCCTGGGCTCGAGCGAGGGTCTGCTGTTCGATGTCGTCGGCGAGCCCTTCCCGGCGGCGCTGTGGGAGCCGCTCGCCACGTATCTGACGGGCCACGGGGCCGGGTTGCTGACGGGCACCCCGGTCGAGTCGGTGAGCCGCGACGGATCGGGCACGTACACGGTGAGCACCCGGGGGTCGCGCGACCGGTACGACGCGGTGGTCCTGGCCCTGGACACCACCGGGCTGCAGGGGGTCGTGGCGGCCTCGCCGTCCATCGGCGACGCGGCGCTGCGCCACCGGGTCTCCCGGCTGCGCACCGCTCCGCCGTTCCTGGTCACGCGGTTGTGGCTGGCCGATGCCGTGCGGGCCGACCGGCCGGGTTTCCTGGGCACCAGCGGCTACGGGGTACTGGACAACGTCAGCGTCCTGGAGCGCTACGAGGGCGAGGCCGCACGCTGGACGCGGCGTTCCGGCGGTTCGGTGGTGGAGCTGCACGCGTACGCCGTTGCGCCGACCGCCGACCGGCGTGCCGTCGAGGCCGAGTCGGTCCGGCAGTTGCACCGGATCCTCCCGGAGACCCGCGGGACGACAGTGGTGGAGGCACGGCACGAGTGGCGGGACGACTGTCCGCTCTTCCCGGTCGGTGGCTTCGCGGACCGGCCGGGGGTGCGCACGTCCGATCCCGGCCTGGTGCTCGCCGGGGATCTGGTGCGGGTGGACCTGCCGGTGGCATTGATGGAACGGGCGGCGACCACGGGTTTCCTCGCGGCCAACGCGCTGCTGGAGCGGTGGGGCGTGCAGGGCCAGACACTGTGGACGGTGCCCGCCGCGGGACGCTCGCGGGGACTGCGGGCACTGGCGGCCGTCCTCGGGTGAGGGGCCCACGGCCGCCGGTCCGGCGGCTGCCCGCTCGGGGTGCTCTCCTGCGGCACACCCCGGGCGGACGGCCTCAGCCGGGAAAGCGCCCCGCGTCGCGCAGTTCCCAGCGCCGCTCGGCATAGGCCAGGTCGTCGCGCCACAGGCGGGCGGCGGCGCCGCGGATCAGCGGTCGCAGTGCCGGGGCGGCGCTGCGGGCGAGGGCGAAGCCCGGACGGTCCGAGGTGGCCATGACCGCTTCGATGACGGCGGTGCGCGGGCGCCCCCCGGTGTCGTTGCCGAGCGGGGTTGCGTGGGTCTCCACGACGGAACCGGCGCCCTCGCCCTCGAGGATGTGCATCACCACGGTGCGGGGGCCGGGCGCCGTGAAGGCCGCTCGGACCGGAACGACCGCGCGGCCGGTGACCTTGAAGGAGACCTCGACGAGGAACCGGTCCGCCGCGCTCCCCCCGCCGTCCGGCGTCTCGAGAACGGTGAGGCCGGTGAAGGAGTACGGGTGGAACCAGGAGCCGTGCCACGGGTCGAGGCGGTTGGCCACCACGTCCTCGGGGTCGCAGTTCCCCTCCGCGACGGTGACCGCGTCGAGGAAGGTGCCCGGTGCCGGGCGGGCCGTCAGGAGGGGTTCGTCCAGCGGCCGTTCGCCCCCGGCGGCGTCCAGGCGCACCCAGGCGAGCACGCCGTCGTCGTGCGCGGGGTAGGGCTCCCATCCGCCGGTCGCGGTGCCGTCGAAGGCCATGCCGTGCCAGTGACAGACGAGCCGCCCGCAACTGACCCTGCTCTGCCGCAGCGGTGCGCCCAGGTGCGGGCATGCACCCGCACCGGCGAGGAGCCGGCCGCCCGGGCCGCGCCAGGCGACCACGTCGGTGCCGGCGACGCTCCGTCCGAAGGGGCGTCCGGGGCGGACGTCCCGGGCGGCCCCGAGGACGTACCAGTTCCCCGTGGGGCGTGCCTTCGCGCGTTTCAGGGCGGCGGCGATGATGCCGGGGGCGGCGTCGCGCCAGGTGGGTGGCTGGGCTGCCCAGTCGACGGGACGGGCCCGGCGCAGGGGGATGCGGCGGCGCGAACGGCGGGCGGGCGGAGTCATGGCGTGAGGTTCCTCCGGGCGGTGGGCGGTGCCGCGCCCGGGGCGGGGGCGCGATGGCGCATGCGGGCCAGGGCCAGCCGGCGCAGCCCGTCGGCCGCGACGCGGGCGCGCCGCCCGCGGGGCACGGCGACACGCCGGTGGAGTACGGCGTAGCCGGCGGACTCGATCTCGTCGAGGATGCCGCGGTAGAGGGTGAAGGCGGTGCGGATGCAGGGTTGCGCCAGCGGGTCGAGCATGGCGATGCCCGGTTCGGCGCGCCGGTAGACGTCCTGGGTGTGGGCGGCGACCTCCCGCAGCGCTTCGCGGACGTGCGGCGGCACCCGGCGGACCTCCCGGCACCACTGGAGCAGTTCGCGATCGACGCGGTGGCGCTCGAGGACGTCCGCGGGAAGGTAGATGCGGCCGCGGTCCAGGTCCTCGCCGACGTCGCGCAGGAAGTTGGTCAGCTGGAAGGCGATGCCCAGCGCCGCGGCGTGCGGCGCCGCTTCCTCCCGCGGGACGCGGCAGCCCAGGACGGGCAGCATCTGGAGGCCGATGACGGCGGCCGAGCCGTGCATGTAGTCGTAGAGGTGACGGTAGGTGGGGTAGTCGGTGACCACGAGGTCCATGCGCATCGACGCCATGAAGTCGGTGAACAGCGCGTGGTCGATGCGGTACGCGGCAGCGGTGTGGGCGAGGGCGCTGAGGACGGGGACGGCGCTGCCGGGATGCAGTTCGGTGCGCAGACGCTGTTCCAGGTCGGCCAGCGCCCGGTCCCGCTGCTCGGGCGTGGGTGCGATCCGCGGGTCGTCGACGATGTCGTCGGCCCAGCGCGCGAAGCCGTAGAGGGCGTGCACGGCCGGCCGGCGGGCGACGGGAAGCAGCCGGGTGGCGAGGAAGTACGTCTTCCCGTGCCGGGCGTTGAGCCGGCGGCAGACGGCGTAGGAGCGGCGCAGGTGCGGGTCGGTGATGCCGGCCGCGTCCAGTTCCCGGGCGGTCATGAGGCGGCCGCCCTGAGGCGGGTGTTCCGCCGGATGGTGCCGCTCTGCGGCAGGCCGGTGATCCGGGCCGCAGCGAGCTTGCCGGAGATCAGCACCGTGGGCACGCCGACGCCGGGCGTGGTTCCGCAGCCGGCGAGAACGACGTTGTCCACCCCGCGCACCAGGTTGCGCGGACGGAACGGGCCGGTCTGCGCGAAGGTGTGGGCGAGGGAGAACGGCGTGCCGGCCGCGTGCCCCTGGGCGGCCCAGTCCGCGGGCGTCACCAGGTGCTCGGCCTCGATCGCGTCACCGAGGCCGTGCAGTCCGCGTCGCTCCAGCTCGGCGACGAGGCGGTCGCGGTAGCGGGGGCCGAACCGCTCCCACGCCACGGGTCCGGTCCGGGTGTTCGGGCAGGGCGCGAGGACGTAGTGCAGGTGGCGTCCGGGTGGTGCGAGCGCCGGGTCTGTCGTGGTCGGGCGGGTGACGAGGAGGGACGGGTCGCTCATCACCCTTCCGTCGCGGACCACTTCGGTGAAGGTCCGCTCCCAGGCCCGGCCGAAGGAGATGGTGTGATGGGCCAGGTGGTCCCAGGTCCGGCGGGTACCGAGGTGCAGGACGACGGCGGACGGGGAATGGCGCAGCGGCAGGATCCGCCGCGGGGTGCGGCCCAGGAGACGGTAGGCGGCGGGCAGGTCGGGGGTGAGGATGCAGGCGTCGCAGGGGATCCGCCGCCCGTCGGAGGTGTGGACGGCGACCACACGGCCCGCGCTCCGTTCCAGTCGCGTCGCACGGGTCCCGAGCAGCAGGTCGGCACCCGCGTCCCGGGCGGCGGCGGCCAGCGCGGCCGGGACGGCGTGCATGCCGCCGCGGGGGAAGTACACCCCGGCGACGGTGTCCATGTAGGCGATGACGGCGTAGGCGGCGAGGGCCCGGGCGGGCGGGACGCCGGCGTACAGCGACTGGAAGGTGAAGACCCGGCGCAGCCGTTCGTCGCCGAGGTGGCGGGCGACCTGCCGGTCGAGCCGGCCGAAGCCGCCGAGGGCGGCCAGGCGGGCCAGGTCGGCGTTGACCAGTTGCCAGGGGGAGTCGAAGTTGGTGTCGATGAAGCGCCGCATCTGGGCCCGGTACAGATCCTCGAGCCAGGCACGCAGCCGCAGGTAGCCGGCGGCTTCGGCCGGTCCGGCGAAGCGCCGTACCTCGTCCTCCATGGCCTGCGCCCCGGTGTGGACGTCGAGCCGGGAGCCGTCGGCGAAGCAGGCCCGGTAGGCGGGACGGAGCGGCACCAGGTCGAGCCGGCCGGCCAGGGAGTCGCCGACCGCGGCGAGGGCCTCGTCGACCAGGTGCGGCATGGTCAGGACGGTGGGTCCGGTGTCGGCCCGGTAGCCGTGGAGGTCGAGGCGTCCGGCGCGGCCGCCGGGCACGGTGCCCTGTTCGACCAGCGTGACGCGGCGGCCGGCGCCGAGCAGATGGAGGGCGGCGGAGAGCCCGGAGAGTCCGGCTCCGACGACCACGACGTGGTCGGTCGGTCCGCGCAGCGCCCTCATCGGACGCCTGCCCGGTCGGCGGGGTCCGGGGCGGGCGGGGGCGGTTCGGGGCCGTCAGGGGTGCCCGCGGCGCGGAGCACCAGCGCGGTCAGCGGGGCCACCGTCCCCGCGTCGACTCCGGCGCAGGCCAGGTGGCGCAGCGCGCGCCCGGCGAGCCGCCGGATGCGCTGCTCCACGGCGGCTCGCGCTCCCAGGTCGATCAGAACCTCGGTGAAGCGGGTCAGCTGGGCCGCGGTCAGCTGCGGTCGGCCGAGGGCGGCCCGCAGGACCTCGCCTGCGGCGTTGTCGCGCCGTCCGTCGGCCAGCGACAGCGCGAGCGCGACGAGGTAGGTGATCTTGCCCTCCCGTACGTCGTCCCCCACCGGCTTGCCGGTGTGCCCGGAGTCGCCGAAGACTCCGAGGAGGTCGTCACGCAGTTGGAAGGCCAGGCCCGTGCAGCGTCCGGCCGCGCGCAGGGCCCGGATGTTCTCCGGGCCGGCTCCGGCCAGTTCCGCGCCGAGCGCCAGGGGCCGCTCCACGGTGTAGAGGGCACTCTTGAGGTAGGCGATGCGCAGCGCGGTCCGCGGGGAGGCGGATCCGGTCGCCTGTGCGTGCAGGTCTAGGAACTGACCGGCCACCATCTCGGTGCGCATGGCCCGCCAGGGGCTGCGGATCCGATCACGGGTCCCGGGAGCGAGCGGGGCTTCGGCGAACATGTCGTCGGCCCAGGCGAGAGCAAGGTCGCCGGCGAGGATGGCGAGCGACGTCCCGTACGCGGCCGGGGGGCCGGTCATGCCCGCTCGGGCGTGCCGTTGCGCGAAGTCGGCGTGCAGGGCGGTCCGGCCGCGGCGCAGACGCGCCCCGTCCATCACGTCGTCATGGATGAGGGCGCAGGCCTGGAGGATCTCGAGTGCACCGGCGATCTGCAGGACCGCGGCGGAGTCCGGGTCGGCGGACCGCGGAGGGACGAAGGCGCGCCAGCCCCACCAGAGGAACGACGAGCGCAGGCGCTTGCCGCCGCCGAGAACGAACCGCCTCACAGCGGAGGCGAGTTCGCGGGCGAAGTCCTCCTCCATGAGCGAGGCGCCGGCGCACCGCCGGTCGAGGTAGCGGGAGAGGACCTCTTCGACGGACCGGCGGATCTCGTCCTCCGGCGGGACCGCCGGGTGAGGAGCGGGATCCACGGATGTCCGGCGGCCTGCGTCCACGGGGCGCCTCATGCGGCGGTCGGCGGGTGCGGGCGGGCGGAATCGCGGTTCGGACGGCTCGGACGGCTGTCCGAGGCGCGGCTGCCCGGCATCCATGCCTCCTCGTTGCTCTCGGGAGGTTGAGCGCGGGGGTGCCTGCCGGGAGCAAGCACCCGCGGATCTTGTACGCAGAACGGTACAAAAGTGTGCATCATTTCCCCGCAACGTCGCACGGGCCACGACGGGAAGCAGGCAATCGCCTCGGATCCGCCGCATCTCACAACAGTGCGACGAGGCGATGCGCAGCACTCGGCCCGGTCCGGACGCCGCAGCAGGCCTGACGCCCGATCGGCCGACCCGTTCGCACGAAGAGCGGCACCATCATTCCGCCATAATGCGCTAATGCCTGCACAGACGACCATTCCTACCCTTATCCATCAGACGTGGAAAGATTCGGACATTCCACCGACGTGGAGGACATGGGCCGACTCCTGGAGGCGGCACAACCCGGGCTGGGGGTACCGGCTGTGGACCGACGCGGACAACCGCGAGTTCCTCGAGGAGCACTACTCCTGGTTCCTCCCGGTGTACGACGGCTACCCGGAGCCGATCATGCGCGCGGACGCCGTCCGGTACTTCCTCATGGACCATTTCGGCGGCCTCTACGTCGACCTGGATTTCGAGTGCCTGAAACCCGTGCAGGACATCCTCGAGGGGCGCGAGCTCGTCCTCGGCTGCGAACCGGAAGCCCACACCCGCCTCCTGCTGGCACGTCAGCGCAACCTCGACCGCATCGTCGGCAACGCCTTCATCGCGTCCCGCCCGGGGCATCCGTTCTGGGCCCATGCGCACCGGCAGTTGGTGGCGGCCCACAGGATGCCCAGCGCGCTGGACGCGACGGGCCCGTTCTGGCTCACCCGCACCATCGCGAGCGCCCCCGACTCCGGCTCGATCACCGTGCTCGGTTCCGAGGTGCTCTATCCGGCGCCGAGCCCCTACGTCACGCAGTTGTCCGGGCCCCCGGATGTCGACCGGGAGCGGGCCCATGCCCTGCACCACTGGTCGGGCAGCTGGACCCCGGACTCGTCCTGGACACCACGCCGGTCCTCCGCGGTGCGGAGGGTCCGATTCTGGGCGAGCCAGGGCCTGCAGCCCTTCGCCGACGGCGCGTTCGACCTCGACGCCCAGCGCCGCAGCTGGGCCGCGGGGGCGCCGGCGCCGACGGTGTCCTGTCTGATGGTGACGAAGGACCGCCCGTCCCTGGCCGCACGGGCGATCGCCTGTTTCCGCGCCCAGACGTACCCGAACACCGAACTCGTGGTGATCGACGACAGCTCCGACGACGCACTCGAACGCCGGATCGGCGCACTGGACGATCCGCGGATCCGGCTGCACCGTCTGCCACCGGACGGGCAGCCCCTGGGCGAGCTGCGCAACATCGCCGTCGACCGGGCCGGCGGGGCATTCGTCAGCCAGTGGGACGACGACGACCTGTACGACCCCGAACGCCTCGAAGTGCAGATGGCCGCGATTCTCGCCCTGGGCGCCGAGGCCTGCTTCCTCACCCGGGAGAGGCTGTGGTGGCCCGCCCGCCGCAGGATCGCGACCTCCCGGGCACGCCTGTGGGAGGGCTCCATGGTGTGCGCCAGGGAGAAGCTCTCGCGCTACCCCGCGCAGCGGCGGGGCGAGGACACACCGGTCGCCGAGCAGGTCGTGCGCACCAGCCGGGTCGTGTCGGTGGACGTGCCGGAGCTGTACACCTACGTCTTCCACGAGAACAACACCTTCGACGCCGCCCACTTCGGCCGGCACTTCGAGGTCGCGACCGACGTCAGCGACGGCGGCAGTGCGTATGCCGAGCGTCTGCTGGCCATGGCCCGGAGGCTGCCGATCGCCGCCGAGGACCTCGTCCACGCCGAGACCGCTCCCGCCCCAGCGCCCCCGAAGCGGCGGACTCCGGCCGGACCTGCGCCGGAGCCGGCGGCCGAACGGCCTCCGGTTCTGGTGCTCACCCCGGTCAAGGACGCGACAGCGTTCCTGCCCGGCTACCTGAAGAACCTGGCTTCCCTCGACTACCCGCGTGAGCTCGTCTCCCTGGGCCTGCTCGAGGGGGACAGCCGGGACGGCACCTGGGAGATGCTCCAGGAAGCGCTGCCCGAGCTCCGGGCGCGGTACCGCCACGTCACGGTCGTCCGGCAGGACTTCGGCGTCGTCTCGGCCGGGCCGCGCTGGAGCACCGGCATCCAGCGCCGGCGCAGGTCGGTGCTGGCCAGGGCGCGCAACCACCTGCTCGCGCGGGCTCTGGCCGACGAGGAGTGGGTGCTCTGGCTCGACGTCGACGTCGCCGCGTACCCGCCGGACCTCGTCCAGCGCCTGCTCGGCGCGGGCAAGGACATCGTCGTCCCGCACTGCGTCACCGAACCCGCAGGCCCCACGTACGACCTCAACACGTTCGTGGTCCGTCCCGGGGCGGGCGCACTGAACTGGTCGCAGTGGATGCGCGACGGCATCCTCCAGCCTCCGCGGGGGTTCGGGCGGACGTATCTCGAGGACGTGCGGGAGCAGCAGCTGATCCGCGTCGACTCGGTCGGCGGAACCGCACTGCTGATCCGCGCGGATCTTCACCGCGACGGCCTCGTCTTCCCGCCGGTTCCCTACCGGCGCCTGATCGAGACGGAGGGACTGGCCGCCCTCGCCCGGGACATGGGGACGGCCTGCTGGGCGCTGCCCGCCCTTGAGGTGGTGCACCCTCATCGCGCCTCGGACGTTCCGGGAGCACCCGTGCCCGCTTCCCGCCCCCAGGCCTCCGGCCTGCAGGAATCCACGTCCGAGCATGCGGCACCGCGCGATCGAACACGATGAGTGTCCGCTTTGACGCACTGAGTGACCGAATTTAGTGTGAGCCTGTTGCCGGGCTCGCCGCTCTCGCGAGTCCTTCCGATTCTCACGCGAGCCCTTCCGATTCTCGGCAGAAGAGAAAGGCGCCACAGTGAAAACCCGTCTCATCACCTCCCTGGCACTGCCTGCCGCCATGGCGACCGCCGGACTGCTCAACACCGCGGCCGCGGCCTACGCGCACTCCGACGCACCCGCCAAGAGCCCGCAGGGCGACTCGCAGGAGCACGCCACCTACGGCCACGGCCACCACTGCCCGCCCATCGGCAACATCACCTGGTTCGACTACGGGGACGGGGGGCACTGCCCGCCGATCGGCAACATCTCCTGGTTCGACTACGGCCACGGCCACCACTGCCCGCCGGTCGGGAACATGACCATCGTCGACTACGCGATGGACTACGCGGCGTCGGCGTTCGTGGAGGAGTCGGACGCGCAGTTCGCCGGGAGCATCCTGGAATCGTCCTTCTCCGAAGACTGAGCCCCGGCGGGAGAGGGCCGCGTG
>NZ_JAMQGM010000068.1 GCF_023703325.1 Streptomyces meridianus | reverse complement strand
ACGACGCCGTGTTCGTCGACCCCGCCCGTCGCGGGTCCCGTCCGGGCGGGGCCGGGCGGGGGAGGATCTTCGACCCCGAGGCCTACTCACCGCCCCTGTCCTGGGCCGTCGAGGCCGCACGCACCGCTCCGCACGCCGCACTGAAGGTCGCGCCCGGCGTCCCGCACGAGTCGGTTCCCGGCGACGCCGAGGCGGAGTGGATCTCGGATTACGGCGACGTGAAGGAAGCCGTGCTGTGGTTCGGCACGGACCCCGGCACCGTCCGGGCCACGCTGCTGCCCGGCCCCCGCACCCTGACCGGAGGGGAGGCCGGCGACCCGGCGACCGGCCCGGTCGGGCCCTGGCTGTACGAACCGGACGGCGCCGTGATCCGGGCGCACCTCGTCGCGGACGTCGCGGCCCGCGTCGGGGGACGGCTGATCGATCCGACGATCGCGTACGTGACCTCGGACCGGCTGCACCCGACGCCCTACGCCACCGCGTACGAGATCACCGACGTGCTCCCGTTCAACCTCAAGAAGCTGCGGGCCCTGCTGCGCGAACGCGAGGTAGGGGTGCTCACCGTCAAGAAGCGCGGCTCGGCCGTGGAGCCCGAGGAACTCCGCAGGAAGGTGAAACCACAGGGGCCGAACGCCGCGACGGTGTTCCTCACGCGCGTGGCCGGCGCCCCGTCCATGCTGGTGGGACGGCCCGCGCAGGCGTAGGGCCCACGACCCCCGGCCCGGCCTCAGACGCTCTCGAACCGCCAGCGGTGCACGGCGCGGCGAACCAACTCGGGCCCAGGATCGCCCAGTTCGGGCAGCTCGGCGTCGTACGGCGCGTCCCACCAAGTGATCACCAGCACCCGGTCCTGCGGGGCGACCAGGTACTCGCGACGCAGCGGCTCGCCGTCGAGCCACTGCTCGCGGGCCCACTCCAGCAGGTCCGCACCGCGTCCCTCGACCGCGCGGGCCTCCCACATCAGTGCGACGGTCACGAGTACAGGTTGTCCTTGCTCAGCTCGTGCACATGATCGTGGTCATGGCCGTGCGCACCGCCGTGGCCATGGGGGTGTGCCGGGTCCGGAACGTGTGGCTCGGTCACCGGCAGCGAGGAGTCCGCCGACAGGTCCCACGCGGACGCCGGGCGGTTGCGCGCCACCATCTCCGCGCCGAGTGCCGCGACCATCGCCCCGTTGTCCGTGCACAGCTTCGGACGCGGGACCCGCAGCCGGACACCGGCGTCCTCGCAGCGCTGCGCGGCGAGCGCCCGCAGCCGGGAGTTGGCCGCGACGCCACCCCCGATCATCAGGTGGTCGACGCCGTTGTCCTTGCAGGCCCGGACGGCCTTGCGGGTGAGGACGTCCACGACCGCCTCCTGGAACGACGCCGAGACGTCCGCCACCGGGACCTCCTCGCCCGCGTGCCGCTTGGCCTCGATCCAGCGGGCGACGGCCGTCTTCAGGCCCGAGAAGGAAAAATCGTAGACCGCGTCGCGCGGTCCGGTCAGCCCGCGCGGGAACCGGATCGCCTCGGGGTCGCCCTCCCGCGCCATCCGGTCGATGACGGGGCCGCCGGGGAAACCCAGGTTCAGCACCCGGGCGATCTTGTCGAAAGCCTCGCCGGCCGCGTCGTCGATGGTCGAGCCGAGCGGCCGGACGTCAGCGGTGATGTCCGGCGCCAGCAGCAGCGACGAGTGGCCGCCCGACACCAGCAGCGCCATCGTCGGCTCCGGCAGCGCGCCGTGCTCCAGCTGGTCCACGCAGATGTGCGAGGCCAGGTGGTTCACCCCGTACAGCGGCTTGCCCAGGGCGTACGCGTACGCCTTCGCTGCCGAGACGCCCACCAGGAGCGCGCCGGCCAGGCCGGGCCCGGCCGTCACGGCGACACCGTCGAGGTCGGACGCGGCGACCCCGGCGTTCTTCAGCGCCCGCCGGATGGTCGGAACCATGGCCTCCAGGTGCGCACGGCTGGCGACCTCGGGCACCACGCCGCCGAACCGGGCGTGCTCGTCGACGCTGGACGCCACCTCGTCCGCGAGCAGGGTGTGCCCGCGGACGATGCCCACGCCGGTCTCGTCGCACGAGGTCTCGATACCGAGGACAAGAGGCTCATCAGCCATGGTCAGTCGTTCCCTGTTCGTCTGCGGACGCGACTGCGTCCGGTTCCTCTGCCACGGGTTCGGTGCGGCGCATGACGAGCGCGTCCACGTTCCCCGGCTGGTAGTAGCCGCGGCGAAAGCCGATGGGCTCGAAGCCGAAACGCCCGTAGAGACGCTGCGCCCGGGTGTTGTCGACCCGCACCTCCAGCAGCACCTCCCGGCACTCGAACGCCGTTGCCGCCGCCAGGAGTTCGGTCAGCAGGCGGGCTCCGAGGCCGGTTCCCCACTGCGAGCGGGCCGTCGCGATCGTCTGGACGTCGCCGGTGCCGCCCGCCGCGGCGAAGCCGGCGTAGCCGACGATCCGCTCGCGGGGACCGCCCCGCCCGGTACCGGCGCCGGGCGCAGTGGCGACGACGTAGTGGCGGCTCGCCCCGGGACCGCGCGCACGGGCCAGCTCGGACCAGAACATGCCCGGCGACCACGCGTCGTCCGGGAACAGCTCCAGCTCCAGCTCCAGCACCGGCCCGATGTCCCACCAGCGCATCTCGCGCAGCGCCACGGTCCCCGTGCTCACCTCGGCGTGACCACCTTGTAGTGGGCGGGGACCTGGGCGTCGGGGCGGCGCAGGTACAGCGGCCGGTCCGGCAACAGGTCCTCCCCGGCCGCGAGCTTCTCCGCGGCCAGCGCGGCCATGGCGGCCGCGGACTGGTGGACCGGCATGCCCTCCGGAACCCGGCCGAAGGTGTCCGGGTACAGCTGCGCGCCGGCTCCGACGGCAGGCAGACCGGCGGTCTCGTCCGTGATGTCGGCCGGCCGGTCGACGGCCGGGTCCGTCAGGCGGGTCCGGGCATCGGCGTAACGGGCCCAGTAGACCTCCTTGCGCCGCGCGTCGGTCGCCACCGTGAACGGGCCCTCCAGGCCCGCGAGGCCGACGGCGTACGCGATCCCGTCGAGGGTGCACAACCCGTGGACGGGGACGCCGGTCGCCTCGGAGAAGACACCCGCGGTCGTCAGCCCGACCCGCAGTCCGGTGTACGGCCCGGGGCCGACCCCCACCACGAAACCGGTCACGGCGTCCAGGCCCACGCCCGCCTCGCCCAGCACCCGGTGGACGGCGGGCAGCAGCAGTTCGCCGTGCCGGCGGGCGTCCACCTGGTTCGATTCGGCGAGGACACCCGACCCGTCGTGGAGAGCGACGGTGACGGCGGGAGTGGCGGTGTCAAGAGCGAGCAGCAGCACGGATACAGCGTACGGCGCTCGGTGCGGGCGGTGGTCCGCCGGCCGGAACGAGGCGGGGACGCACCCCCGTGAGCACCGGCCGCATCGAAGCCCCCGCCGTGACGTCGCCTGCGGGCGGAGCGCAGGCGGGCCGCCGGGCGGTCGGTGCTACGGTCGGCCGCGACGGAATCGCGGCAGGACATCGAAGGGGTGGCCGGAGTGGCACGCAGCTCGGGGACGATCGTGGCCGGGCTCACGGCGGCGGCACTCACCACCGTGGCCTGGTTCGCCTACCAGGCCTCGGCCGCCGGGCCGGAGAAGCCGGACGGAGACCGGCCCGCCGCCACGGCTGCCGAGAAGCCGCACAGGCCCGCCCCCGAACGCGAGGCGCACCCCGTCCCGGCCGATTCGGGCCGGGGGCTGCGCGTGGTCTACTCCCTCGGCGAGCAGCGGGTGTGGCTGGTGGGCGTCGACGGCAAGGCCGTCCGCACCTACCGGGTCGCAGCTAGCGCCGTCGCCCCGCCGGCCGGAACGCACACCGTGACCTCGCGGACGGCCGTCACCCGCGGCTCGGACGGCGTGCAGGTCGAGCACGTCGTCCGGTTCGCCACGGTGGGCACCGTGCACATCGGCTTCAGCGCAGCCGCCGACGGCGCCCTGCCCCGGGGCGAGCCGCAGGCCGGCACGGGCGGCATCCGGGAGCGGGGCGCGGACGGCACCGCGCTCTGGAAGTTCGCGAAGCTCGGGACCAAGGTCGTGGTCGTGGCCTGACGGGCCTCACGGCCAATGAGGCAGGGCGCCACCGGCCGGGCGGGCCCCGCCGGATGGCCGTCCGCCAGCGGCCGCGAATTCACCCGAACGGGTCAGGCGGCGTCGGGCCGGCGCTCCTCCGGAGCCCCCTCCTCCGGCCCCTCGGCGTTCTCCGGCTCGGACGGGTCCGGCGGTGTGGAGACCGCGTTGGCGGCCTGGCACGAGGCGAGGACGTCGCTCACGGAGGGGTGCCGGTCACCCTGTCCGACAGCGGAGGACTGCTCGCCGCGCACCGGCGCAGCGGCGGGCTCGTGGGACGGCATGAGGCCTCCAGGCGCTTCCGAACAGGCAAGATTAGGTAGCCCTAACCAGGTCTTGTGTCATGGGACCACGGTGCAGGGCCCGTACGCAATATGTTACCGACGCGATGTCGGAACGCTGTCGGAACGGGCCGCCCGGACCCCGGCGCGCGCCGTCAGGCGTCCAGCGAGGACAGGTCGGCTGCCTTCCAGCGCTGACCCACCCCGGTCACGGACACCTCGCGCACGTCGTGGTCCTCGCCACCGGTCGGCTCGTCGCCCACGGCCCGGTCGATGACGACGTGCAACCGGTCCTCCGACAGCTCCTCGACCTTGCCCTCGCCCCACTCCACGACCACGACCGACTCCGGCAGGGACACATCGAGATCGAGGTCCTCCATCTCGTCCAGGCCGCCGCCGAGCCGGTAGGCGTCCACGTGCACCAGTGCCGGTCCGCCCGTGAGGGACGGGTGCACACGGGCGATGACGAAGGTCGGCGACGTCACCGCGCCGCGTACGCCCAGGCCCTCGCCGAGCCCCCGGGCGAGCGTCGTCTTGCCTGCTCCCAGCGCACCGCTGAGCAGCACCAGATCGCCGGGGCTCAGCAGCTCGGCGAGCCGGCGGCCCAGCTCCTGCATGCGGTCCGGGGTGCCGACGGTGATGCGCGCCGACGTCACCGGGGCGGTGGTCGCGGTGGTGGATTCGTGCAGGGCGTCCATACCGGCCGATGGTACGGCTCCGTGCCGGGCGCTCGGTCCGGGCGATCGGTCCGGGAGTTCCGGCCCACCGCCGGGAAGCGGACCCACCGGGACGCCCGCCCGGGCCAGCAGGTGCGACAGGGCGGCCGTCACCACGTCCGGGTGCTCGAGCATCACCAGATGGCCCGCGTCCGGCACCAGCACGAGCTCGGCGTCCGGCAGCAGTGCGGCGATGGCCCGGCTGTGGCCGGACGGGGTGACGAGGTCCCGCTCCCCGGCGAGCACCAGCGCCGGCAGCCCGGCGAACGCTGCGAGTGCGGCGGCCTTGTCGTGCTCCTGGAACGCCGGGTAGAACTCGGCGACGACATCGACGGGCGTGGACTCGATCATCAGCTCGGCGAATCTCGCCAGGGCCGGATCGACGTCCCGGGAGCCGAACGAGTACCGCGTCACCAGGCCGGCGAACAGGTCCGCGGTGGCGCGGCGGCCCCGCTCGACCAGGTCGGCCCGCGCGACGAGCGCTTTAAGAACCCCGGGCAGTATCCGGCGCACCGCGTTGACGCCCGCCACCGGCAGGCCGAAGTTCACCTCTCCGAGGCCGCCCGCCGACGTGCCGACGAAGGCTGCCCCTGCCACCCGTTGCCGTACCCAGTCCGGGAAGTGCGCGGCCAGCGCCATCATCGTCATGCCGCCCATTGAGTGCCCGACGAGCACCACCGGTCCCTCCGGGACCGCCGCGTCCAGCACCGCCCGCAGGTCCCGTCCGAGCTGGTCGATGGTGACCGGCAGCCCCGCCCGCTGCGCGGCTCCGCGCCCCGAACGGCCGTGGCTGCGCTGGTCCCAGTGGACGGTGCGGACCGAGCCGCGCAGCGCCGCGCGCTGGAAGTGCCAGGCGTCCTGGTTCAGGCAGTAGCCGTGGCAGAAGACCACGGTGGGCGCAGCCGGCCGACGGCTGCCCGGGAGCCGGCCGCGCGGCCTGCGTACCCCGGGGTGGTCGGGCTCGTCCACCTCGAAGTGGAGCACGGTGCCGTCGTCGGCCACCGCCCGGCCGGGTGTCCCGCGCAGCCCGCCGTACGGGACGCCCGCAGTGAGGGCCTGCCGGGCCCTGCGGCGTATCCCGCGCCCGACGGCCAGCCGTTCCGCCACCACGCCGGCGGCGACCCCGGCCGCCACCATGCCGATCGCCGCCCCCGCGATCCCCGTGCGCCGCCGGCCGCCCGGCGCCGCGCGGTCACCCATGCACGCCCCCCTCGACGTGGACGCGCGGGACCCGGACGCCGATCCGGGTGACGATCTCGTACGCGATGGTGCCCACCGCCCGCGCCCAGTCCTCGGCCGTCGGCTCGCCGCGGTCGCCGGGGCCGAACAGCACGGCCTCGTCACCCGCCTCCGCGCTGTCCCCGCCGAGATCCACGACGAACTGGTCCATGGCGACGCGCCCGGCGACCGTCCGCCACTTGCCGCCCACCAGCACCGGTCCGGTGCCCGAGGCATGGCGCGGAATGCCGTCGGCGTACCCGACCGGGACGAGACCGAGGGTCGTCTCGCCGGGAGTGACGTAGTGCTGGCCGTAGCTCACGCCGTGCCCGGCGGGGACCCGCTTCACCAGGGCCAGCCGGGCGGTCAGCGTCATGACCGGACGCAGTCCGAAGTCCGCCGGCGTGCCGAGTTCGGGGCTCGGCGAGATGCCGTACATCGAGATCCCGGTGCGGACGAGGTCGAAGTGCGACTCCGGAACGGTCAGCGTGGCCGGGGAGTTGGCCATGTGCCGCACCTCGGGATCCAGTCCGGCGCGCGCCGCCACGGCAAGGGCCTCGTGGAACACCTCGAGCTGCGCCGCGATCGACGCGTGCCCCGGCTCGTCGGCGCAGGCGAAGTGCGACCAGAGCCCGGTCACCTTCACCAGCCCCTCGGCCTCGGCCGCGCGGGCTGCCGCGGTCAGTCCGGGCCAGTCGGCGGGCGTGCAGCCGTTGCGCCCCAACCCGGTGTCGATCTTGAGGTGTACCCGGGCCGGACGCCCCGCGGCCCGGGCCGCCGCGACGGCCTCGCGCAGCGCCCACATGCCGCTCACCGACACGTCGACGTCCGATTCGACGGCCTGCTGCCAGGGGCCGCCCGGCGTCCACAGCCAGCACATCAGCCGGCCGGTGTCCCCGGCCGCGCGCAGGGCCAGCGCCTCCTCCGGGGTCGCCGTGCCCAGCCAGGCCGCGCCGGCCTCCCGCGCCGCACGAGCGCACGGTACGGCGCCGTGGCCGTAGCCGTCCGACTTGACCACGGCCATCAGCCGGGCACCCGGCGCGCGGTCCCGCAGCGCCCGGACGTTGGACCGCAGCGCGGCGAGATCGATCTCGGCATGAGCTCGCGACGACGACGGGGCGGAGGGCGGAGCGAAAGCGTTCATCGCGCCCAGTCTCTCACCGGCGCTCCCCGGCACCCGGGTTCCCCGCCCCCGCGACCTGCGGCTGTCACCCCCGGACGCTGCGCCACGCCGCCGGCAGGGCCCTGGCGACCTGAGAGGCCCGCACCGGGGCACCACCGTGGCCGGCGGCGAACCGGGCGGCCAGGCCGTGCAGGTACGCGGCCGCCGACCCGGCGTCGACGACGCCCAGCCCGGCGGCGAGCAGCGACCCGGTGAGCCCGGACAGCACGTCACCGCTGCCCGCGGTCGCCAGCCATCCGGTGCCGGTCGGGTTCACCCGGACCGGTCCTCCCGTGCCGTCCGCCACCAGTGTCGTCGAGCCCTTTAGCAGCACCGAGGCACGGAACTCGCCCGCGAGCCGGCGCACGGAGTCCAGCCGCCGGGCCTCGACGTCCTCGCGCGACGCACCGAGCAGTGCCGCAGCCTCGCCCGCGTGCGGGGTGAGCAAGGTGGCCGCCCGCCGCGCACCCACCCGGTCCCCGTCCAGCAGCCGCAGGCCGTCGGCGTCGACCAGCACCGGGACGTCGGAGTCCAGGACGTCGTCCAGCGCCCGCCGCGCGTCGGGGCCGTCGCCGAGCCCCGGCCCGACCACCCATGCCTGCACCCGCCCGGCCTTGTGGGGCGGGCCGGCGTGCACCAGCGTCTCGGGGAACCGGGCGATCACGGCGTCCGCGGCCGGCCCCACGTAGCGCACCGCGCCGGCGCCGCCGCCGAACGCGCCCGCCACGGCCAGCACGGCCGCGCCCGGGTAGCGGGCCGAGCCGGCCACCACCCCCACCACGCCCCGCCGGTACTTGTCGCTCTCCGCGGCCGGCACGGGCAGCAGCGCGGCGACGTCCGCATGCTGCAGCGCCTCGAGGTCCGGCTGTTCCGGCAGGTGCGGTGCCAGACCGATGTCGACCAGGCGCAGCGCCCCGGCCCGGCCCGCCGCGGGATCGACGAGCAGGCCCGGCTTGTAGGTTCCGAACGTCACCGTGGCGTCGGCGTGCACGGCTTCCCCCGCCACCTCGCCGGTGCCGGCCTCGACGCCGCTCGGTAGGTCGACGGCCACCACTCTCGCCCCCGCCTCCCGCGCGGCCTGCGCCCAGATCCGGGCGTCCGGGCGCAGTCCGCCGCGGCCGCCGATACCGACGATGCCGTCGAGGACGAGCCGCGCTCCGGCCATCACCCGTGCAGGGTCCGCAGCCGACGGCCCGTCAACGGTCCGGCCGCCCGCGGCGCGCAGTGCCTCGGTTCCGCCCGGGTGCGCCCGGTCCGGGGCCAGCAGAACGGCGGTGACGGCGGCGCCCCGCCGCGCCAGTCGGGCGCCCGCGTACAGGGCGTCGCCGCCGTTGTCGCCGCTGCCGACGAGCAGCACGATGCGGGTGCCGGAGGTGCGGCCGAGCAGGCCGGCGCAGGCGGCGGCCAGACCGGCTGCCGCGCGCTGCATGAGCGCCCCCTCCGGGAGCTCCGCCATCAGCTTCCGTTCGGCGGCCCTGACCGTCTCCACGCTGTAAGCAGTCCTCATCCCTCCAGTGTCCCGGAGACGGACCGGTGCGCCACGGCGGATCCGCGGCGCGCCCGTTCGTCCGGTCCGCGTCCGCGCGGCCGGACGGCCTGCGTCTCCGGTACGGCCGTCAGGATTCGGCGATCACGACGGCGGAGGCGACGCCCGCGTCGTGGCTCAGCGAGACGTGCCAGCTGCGGACGCCCAGCTCGGCCCCGCGGGCCGCCACCGTGCCCGAAACACGGAGCAGGGGGCGGCCGTTGTCCTCGGTGACCACCTCGGCGTCCGTCCATCTGAGCCCGGTCGGCGCGCCCAGCGCCTTGGCCAGCGCCTCCTTCGCCGCGAAGCGTGCGGCCAGGGACGCGACGCCGCGCCGTTCCCCGCTCGGCAGCGTCAACTCGCCCTCGACGAAAAGCCGCTGGGCCAGGTGCGGGGTGCGCTCGAGTGCTGCGGCGAACCGGTCGATCTCGGCCACGTCGATGCCGACGCCGATGATCATTCGACGGTGACCGATTTGGCGAGGTTGCGCGGCTGATCGACCTCGTTGCCGCGCGCGGTGGCCAGTTCGCAGGCGAAGACCTGCAACGGGACGGTGGCGACCAGGGGCTGGAGCAGGGTCGGTGTCGCGGGGATGCGGATCAGGTGGTCGGCGTACGGCGCCACCGTCTCGTCCCCCTCCTCGGCGATGACGATCGTGCGGGCGCCGCGGGCCCGGATCTCCTGGATGTTGGAGACGATCTTGTCGTGCAGCACGGAGCGCCCGCGCGGCGACGGGACGACCACCACCACCGGCATGTCGTCCTCGATCAGCGCGATCGGCCCGTGCTTCAGCTCGCCCGCCGCGAAGCCCTCGGCGTGCATGTACGCCAGCTCCTTGAGCTTGAGCGCGCCCTCCAGTGCCACCGGGTAGCCGACGTGCCGGCCGAGGAAGAGGACGGTGTTCTTCTGCGCGAGGGAACGGGCCAGTTCACGGACCGGCTCCATGGTGCCGAGCACCTCGCCCACCTGGGTGCTGATCTCGGACAGCTCGCGGATCACCGTGTCGATCTCGTCGCCCCATTTGGTGCCGCGGACCTGGCCCAGGTAGAGGGCCACCAGGTAGCAGGCGACCAGCTGGGTGAGGAACGCCTTGGTGGACGCGACGGCCACTTCGGGCCCGGCGTGTGTGTACAGCACGGCGTCGGACTCGCGGGGAATCGTCGATCCGTTGGTGTTGCAGATGGCGAGGACCTTCGCGCCCTGCTCGCGGGCATGCCTCAGGGCCATCAGGGTGTCCATGGTCTCGCCGGACTGCGAGATGGCCACGACGAGCGTGCGCGGGCCGAGGATGGGGTCGCGGTAGCGGAATTCGCTGGCCAGCTCGGTCTCGCAGGGGATCCGGGTCCAGTGCTCGATCGCGTATTTGGCGATCATGCCCGCGTGGAACGCGGTTCCGCACGCGACGATGACGATCTTGTCGACCTCCCGCAGCACCGAGCCGGGGATGCGCACCTCGTCGAGCGTGAGACGGCCGGTGATGTCGATACGGCCGAGAAGGGTGTCGGCGACCGCCTTCGGCTGCTCGGCGATCTCCTTGAGCATGAAGTAGTCGTAGCCGCCCTTCTCCGCGGCGGACGCGTCCCAGTCGACGTGGTACTCGCGGACGGCGGCCGGCGCACCATGGAAGTCGGTGACCGTCACGCTGTCCCGGCGCAGTTCCACCACCTGGTCCTGGCCCAGCTCGACGGCGTCCCGGGTGTGCTCGATGAACGCCGCGACGTCGGACGCGAGGAACGCCTCGCCGTCGCCCACCCCGACGACGAGCGGGGAGTTGCGGCGGGCGCCGACGACGACGTCCGGCTCGTCCGCGTGCGCCGCGACCAGGGTGAACGCGCCCTCGAGCCGTCGGCAGACATACCGCATGGCCTCGCCGAGGTCCCCGCGGGAGGAGAACTCCTCGGCGAGCAGGTGGGCGACGACCTCGGTGTCCGTCTCCGATGCCAGGGTGTGCCCGCGCTCGGTCAGTTCGGCGCGCAGAACCGCGAAGTTCTCGATGATGCCGTTGTGCACGACTGCGACCCGGCCGGCGTTGTCGATGTGCGGGTGCGCGTTGGCGTCGGTGGGCCCGCCGTGAGTGGCCCACCGGGTGTGGCCGATCCCGGTGCGGCCGTCGGGCAGCGGCCGGTCGGCCAGTTCCTTCCCGAGGTTGGCGAGCTTGCCGGCCTTCTTGGCGGTGGCCAGCCCCCCGTCGGAGAGCACGGCCACACCGGCCGAGTCATAGCCCCGGTACTCCAGCCGCTTCAGGCCGGCGATGACGACGTCGAGGGCCGACTGCCCTCCCACATAACCAACGATTCCGCACATGGCCGAAGCTTAGGCCGTGTCTCCTGCCGTGCGCCGCGAGGCGTCACGGGCAGCGGGGCCCGGGCTGCCCGGCCTGCCCGGCCTGCCGGTCAGTGGCCACGGGCTATGCGGTCCATCGCCTCCTGCACGAGTTCGAGGTACTCCACCTCTTCGCACCGCGGCTTGCTGCCCATCACGTAGTTGTCGAGGCAGTCGGCGAGATCCTCGGCGACGTCCTCGTCGGGCAGGTCGGCGGCGAGTTCGCTGCACACCCGTGCGGCGAACTCGTCCTGAGCGGTCCGCTGTCTCGGAACAACGGGCTTCCGCCACGCCATGCGGCGGCGAGCACGTACGGCCATGTCCAAGGCCCCCTCGATGTGCGCCATTTCCGGCGCAATCCCCAAAACCCCTTGTTCGTGGACGGTAATGGTGAACGGCCGGTAGGTACACCCCTGCGCAGAGTTTCATCCGACGGCGAAACCGTCCCGTACCGGGGCCTGGTCCGGTACGTGCCTCAGGCCTTCGCCCGGTACGCGTGCATCGCCAGCGGCAGGAACACGGCCGCCAGCCCAACCGCCCAGGCCAGCGACCACAGCACCGGCGAGGCGACCGGGCCGCCCGTCAGCAGGCCGCGCACGGCGTCCGACAGGTGCGTCACCGGGTTGACGTCGACCCAGGCCTGCAGCCAGCCCGGCATGGTCTCGACGCGCACGAAGGCACTGCTGGTGAACGTGATCGGGAAGATCAGGGTGAACGCGAAGACCTGCACCTTCTCCGGGTCGCTCGCCTTCATCCCGATGAGCACGGAGGCCCACGAAACCGCCCCGGCGAAGAACAGCAGCAGCAGCGCGGCGCCCAGCAGCCCGAGGAAACCGGTGGTGACCCGGAACCCGAGGAGCGTCCCCAGACCGATCATCAGCAGCACCGCCCACAGCTGCTTGCACAGGTCCGCACCGATCCGGCCGAACAGCGGCGCCGACCGGGCGATCGGCAGACTGCGCAGCCGGTCGAAGACCCCCTTGGTGAGGTCGGTGTTCAGCGCCATCGCCGTGTACATGGTGGTGAACAGGGCGTTCTGGACGATGATCCCGGCCAGCGCGTACTGGAGGTAGTCCTTCGGCGAACCCGCCATCTGACCACCGAACACGTAGGTGAACAGCACCACGAACATGATCGGCGTGATGCTGAAGTCCACCAGCTCCAGCGGATTGTGCTTGACCTGCACGAGGCTGCGCCACGCCATGGTGGCCGTCTGCTGGACGGCGGCCCACGGCCGCACCCGCCCGCTCCCGGCCGGCGGGGCGGCGATCGTTCCGGCCGTCATGCCACGCTCCTCACCCGTGCGAACTCGTCCTCCGCGCCACCGTCGCCACCCTCGTCACCGGCAGTGCCCTCGTCGGCCGCCCCGGGTTCCGCGCGGTGCCCGGTCAGCGCCAGGAAGACCTCGTCCAGGCTGGAGCGGCGCAGGGTGAGCTCACCGACGGCGATCCCGGCCTGGTCGAGCCGGCGCACCACGGCGGGCATCAGCGCCGGGTCCTCGACCGGAGCCGTGATCACGTCGCCCTCGATGCGCGCACGGTGCCCGGCGTCGACGGCCACCAGCGCGTGCGCCTTCTCCAACTCGCCCTCGTGCACCGGCCGCACCTGGAGTACCTGGCCGCCTGCCTGCGCCTTGAGTTCGTCCGGTGTGCCGTCCGCGATCACCCGGCCCCGGTCGATCACGACGATCTCGTCGGCCAGCTGATCGGCCTCGTTCAGGTACTGGGTGGTCAGCAGCGCCGTCACACCCTCCGCGACGAGCCCGCGCAGCATCTCCCACAGCTCGCCGCGGCTGTGCGGGTCCAGCCCCGTGGTCGGCTCGTCCAGGAACAGCACCTGCGGGCGCCCGACCAGGCTGGCCGCGAGGTCGAGCCGGCGCCGCATGCCGCCCGAGTACGACTTCGTCGCCCGGCCTGCGGCGTCCGTGAGCCCGAAGCGCTCCAGCAGCTCCGCGGCGCGGGCCCGGGCGTCACCGCGCGGCAGCCCGAGGAGCCGTCCGATCATCAACAGGTTCTCGGTGCCCGTGAGCATCTCGTCCACCGCGGCGAACTGGCCGGTGAGACCCACCACGGATCTGACCCTGCCCGCCTCGCGGACCACGTCGTGCCCGGCGACCGTCGCCCGGCCGGCGTCGGGCCGGATCAGCGTGGCGAAGATCCGGACCGCCGTCGTCTTGCCCGCACCGTTGGGCCCCAGCACACCCAGCACGGTGCCCGTGCGGGCCGCCAGGTCCACGCCGTCCAGCGCCCGGGTCTCCTTGAACCGCTTCGCCAGGCCCTCCGCCTGAATCGCGTACGACATGGCCGACCTCCTGATCTGCCCGCTTTTGCACACTCCCCCCACTGTGACCCAACCCACCGACAATTGCCGCCAGGCGCCGGACCCGCCTCCCGGAGTGAGGCACACCACCCCCCGCAGCACCGCCCGAGCCACCACAATGAGGAGGTGATCACGTCTCCAGCGCGAAGCCCCCAGCGGCGGGCCGAGTCGACCCCGTACGTGGACCTCACACGCGCCGAGTGGAGCGCCCTGCGCGACAGGACGCCGCTCCCGCTGACCGCGGAGGAGGTCGAGCGACTGCGCGGGCTCGGCGACGTCATCGACCTCGACGAGGTCCGCGACGTCTATCTGCCGCTGTCCCGGCTCCTCAACTTCTACGTGGCCGCCTCCGCGAACCTGCGCGGCGCCCTCAACACCTTCCTCGGGGACGCGGGCAACGGACAGGGCGCCCAGCGCGGCACGCCGTTCGTGATCGGAGTCGCGGGCAGTGTCGCCGTCGGCAAGTCGACCACCGCCCGGCTGCTCCAGGCGCTGCTCGCCCGCTGGCCGGAACACCCCTCGGTGGAGCTCGTCACCACCGACGGCTTCCTGCTGCCGAACGCCGAGCTGCACCGGCGCGGTCTGATGTCCCGCAAGGGTTTCCCCGAGTCGTACGACCGGCGTGCCCTGACCCGTTTCGTGGCGGACGTGAAGTCGGGGCGGGACGAGGTGTCGGCGCCGGTGTACTCGCACCTGATCTACGACATCGTCCCCGGCGAACGTCAGGTCGTCCGCCGGCCGGACATCCTCGTCGTCGAGGGTCTCAACGTGCTCCAGCCCGCGCTGCCCGGCAAGGACGGGCGCACCCGGCTCGGGCTCGCCGACTTCTTCGACTTCAGCGTCTACGTGCACGCGCGGGCCGAGGACATCGAGGAGTGGTACCTCAGCCGGTTCCGGAAGCTGCGCGAGACCGCCTTCCAGGACCCGGCCTCCTACTTCCGCAGGTTCACGCAGGTCCCGGAGGAGGAGGCGCTGGAGTACCCGCGGATGATGTGGCGGACCGTCAACCGTCCCAACCTGCTGCAGAACGTGGCGCCCACCCGCGGGCGGGCCAACCTGGTGCTGCGCAAGGGCCCGGACCACCGCGTCCAGCGGCTGTCGCTGCGCAAGATCTAGGAGCAACCCGAACGTGCTGCATCTTCGTCTGATCGTGCCCGCCGACCGGACGGATTCCGTGGTCGGCCTGCTGGAGAAGACGGTCGGCACCGTCCATCTGGTGGTGCTTCCCGGGGTTGCCCGCAACCCCGCCGGGGACCTGGTGACCTGCGACGTCGCCCGCGAAGCGGCGGACGAGCTGCTCACCGAGCTGTGCGCGCTGGGGCTGGAGGAGGACGGCTCCATCGCCGTCGAGGAGGTGTCGGTTTCGCTGTCCGACCGGGCCGACCGGGCCGAGCGCGAGGCGCCCGGCGAGCCCGCGGACGCCGTGCTGTGGGACCACCTCACCGAGGCGACGCACGAGGAGTCGACGCTCTCGGTCACCTACCTCGCGTTCCTCTGCCTCGCCACCATGATCGCCGCCTGCGGCGTGGTCCTCGACAACGCGATCCTCGTCGTCGGCGCGATGGCCGTCGGCCCCGAGTTCGGCCCGCTGGCAGGCATCTGCACTGCGGCGGCCCGGCGGGCGCCCGGGCTGGCCTGGCGCTCCACGGTCGCGCTCGCCGTCGGGTTCGCCGCGGCCATGGCGGTGACGACCCTGTTCAGCCTGGGCATGGACGGCCTCGGGCTGTTCAGCGACAAGAAGCTGGAGGCGGACCGGGCCAACACCGGATTCATCTGGGACCCCGACCCCTTCTCGTTCGTCGTGGCCCTGCTGGCGGGCATCGCCGGAACGCTGTCCCTCACGTCGTCCAAGTCCGGTGCCCTGGTGGGCGTGGCCATCTCGGTGACCACCGTGCCCGCCGCCGCCAACGCCGCCGTGGCGCTCTCCTACGGCGACTACGTGCAGATGGCCGGGTCCGTCCAGCAGCTGGCGCTCAACCTGGTCGGCATCCTCCTCACCGGCACCCTCACCCTCCTCACCCAGAAGTTCTTCTGGACGCGGCAGCGCTCCCGGATGTTCCGGACCGAGCAGTCCGCCTGACCGGCACCCCGGCGAGCGGGCGCTCCGGTTCCGCCGCCGGCCTGCGGTCAGCCGACCCCGGCCGACGGCAGCCGCACGGTGACCGTGGTGCCCTCGCCCTCGCGCGACTCGATCCTGAGGTCGCCCCCGTGGTTGTCCACGATGGTCCGCACGATCGCCAGGCCGAGGCCCGTTCCGGGGACCGCGAGCCCGGAGGCGTTCGACGCCCGGAAGAACCGGGTGAACAGGTGCTTCTGCTCCGCCTCCGGGATGCCGATGCCGGTGTCCCGGACGGTCAGCTCCACATCGCCGTTCCGCCGGGTGCCCCGCAGGGTCACCCGGCCCCCGCTCGGCGTGAACTTGACCGCGTTGGACATCAGGTTCATCAGCATGCGGTCGAGCTGGTGGGGGTCGGCGTTCGCGGTCAGCGGCTCGTGCGAGCAGGTGCTGAGCAGCTCGACCCCCTTGTCGTCCGCGACCGGGCGCATCGCATCGGTGACGGCCCGGACGGTGCCGCACACGTCCATGTTCTGCTTGACGCCCTTGTACTCTCCCGACTCGATGCGGGAGAGCGTGAGCAGGTCCTCGATCATCATCTGCAGCCGGACGGTGTTGCGCTCCACCACGTCGAGCGCCTTGCGCTGGTGCCGTGTCAGCTCTCCGGTGTCCTCGTCCAGCATCAGCTCCACGTAACCGGCGATGCTGGTCAGCGGGGTGCGGAGTTCGTGGGAGACCGTCGACAGGAACTCCGACTTGGCCCGGTCCAGCGCCCGCAGCTCCTCGACCAGCCGGCCCTCCTGCTCGTACAGCCGAGAGTGCAGCAGCGCGCGTCCGACGTCGGTGGCCATGGACTCCAGGGTCTGGATCTCCACGTCGCCCCAGACGTCGTCCGGGCGGGTCCGCAGCAGGATCAGGCATCCGTCGACCTCCCGGCTCGGGCTGAACGGCGACACCGCAACCGCCCGCCCGCCGAGTTCCGCAACGGCCGCACGGACCTCGGCGGGCATTCCCGTCCTCCCGTAGGAGCCCGGTGCTCCCGGCACCGGCAGCTCCTCGGCGAGGTAGGGGCGCACGTCGTCGATGCAGAACGTCGCGCCGCTGCCGGTGGGCTGCGGGACGGCGTCGGGCGGGAGGGGCGGCAGCAGGCGCAGTTCCTCCTCCGGCACGAGGCCGAGTTCGGCGTTCCACGCCTGCACGACGGGCACGGCCCCGGCGTCCTCCCCGGAGAGGAGGATCAGCACGTGGTCGGCCCGCATGCCCAGACCGATCGCGGGCGCGGCCTCGCGGAGCACAGCGTCGGCGCCGAGGTGGGTGCGGATGCGGCGTCCGGCGTGCCGGGACGCCGCGGCCAGCCGGGCCCGCTCCTCCTCCAGCGCCCGCAGCCGGTCGGTCTCGTCGGCCAGCGCGTTGACCGAACCGGCCACGTCGTCGATCTCGGCCGGAGGGACGGCGGGAGCCCGGGTGGCGTGGTCGCCCGCGGTGAGCCGGGCGAGGGTCATCCGGACCTGCTCGAGGGGCCGGACGAGCCAGTGGGTGGTGCGCATTGCCTCGAGGAGAGCAAGGGCGACCGTCGCGGCGACGAGGGCGCCGGTGGCCACCGCGGTCACCCGGACGGTGCTCCGGGTGCGGTTGCGCAGGTGGTCGACGTCGCGCAGCAGGCGGCGGTCGAGGGCTTCGTTCGTCGACCGGAAGACCGCGAAGGACGTCCCCAGCCGGCCTGCGAGGTCCAGGGCCTGGGGGCTTCCGGGCCGCATCGCCGTCTCGGGCGCGGCCTCCCGCAGATAGGCGTCGACCTGGTGCTGCTGGAGATCGAGATTCCGCGCGGTCCCCGGCACGTCGTGCCGGCGCGCCTCCCGGAACGCATCCGGCAGCGCGCTGCGCGCCCGCCGGTACGCCCGCAGTTCGGCCGGGTCCCCCAGCAGCAGGTAGTTGCGCAGCGAGCGCTGGGTCTCGCCCAGCGAGGTGCGCAACAGCACGTTCGAGTCCCGCAGCGGTCCGACGCGCTGGGTGAGCTCGGCGACCGTCCGGTCCTCGTACCAAGCCGTGACCAGGGAACCGGCTCCCACGAACACGATCAGGAAGATCACCAGACCGAACGCCGTCCCCAGGCGCCGGGCAACCGGCACCTTCCGGCCGGTTCCGGCCCGGGCACGGCCGCCAGCGGGCCGCTTCACCGCTCTCCCCCTTGCTTCGATCCGGCCGGGGCGAAACCCTTGCGGGTCATGACGCCCCAGTCCTGCTGGGAGCCGTGCAGGGCGTCCCACATGCCGCGCAACTGCGCGACCGCGAGGAACTGACGGTAGCCGAGGTTCTCGATCAGCGAGGCGACCATGAGGTCCGCCGTGTCCCGCCACCTCGTGAAACGGTGGAAGGCGAACTCCTCCGCGGCCACGGCCACCAGGCTCACCACCATGGCCAAGCCGTAGGCCAGGAGCAGGAAGTGCCAGAGGAAGGCCACGTTCACGGCACCGAGGGCCACGCCCAAGGGCACCAGGACGAGACCGGCCACCTCGATCAGCGGAGCCAGGAGTTCGAAGACCACGTAGTACGGCAGGGTCAGCAGTCCGATGCGGCCGTACCGGGGATTGGCGATCATGCGCCGGTGCTTGAGGAGGAGTTCGGTGAGGCCGCGGTGCCAGCGACGGCGCTGCCGGGCGAGGATCCGGGCGGTCGGTGGTGCCTCGGTCCAGCAGATCGGTTCGCTGACGAAGACGATCCGGTAGTCCCGGCGCCGGTCGCGCATGCTCCGGTGCAGCTTGAGGACCAGTTCGGCGTCCTCGCCCATGCAGTCGGGGTCCAGCCCCCCGACCTCGACGACGGCCTCCCGCCGGAACACCCCGAAGGCACCGGAGATGATCAGCAGCCCTCCGAGCCTGGACCATGCGGTCCGGCCGAGGAGGAAGGCCCGCAGGTACTCGATGGTCTGGATCCGGACGACGGACTCGCGGGGCATGCGGACCTCGACGACACGGCCCGCCCTGACGACGCAGCCGTTGGCGATGCCCACGACCCCGCCACAGCCCACGGTCCGCGTCGGATCGTCCATCAGCGGTTTGACCGCGGACAGGAGCGCCTCGGGGCCCAGCAGCGAGTCCGCGTCCACCATGCACACCAGCGGGTACCGGGCGAGGTCGATGCCGACGTTGAGCGCGTCGGCCCGCCCCCCGTTCTGCTTGCGGACGACGACGAGCGGGAGGGAGCTGGTACGGGGCAGGTGGACGGATTCGACGTCCCCCCTCGAGGGGATCTCCCGCGGCACGACATGCTCCACCTCGACGAGGTCGAACGCCTCCCGGAGACGCTCCAGTGTCCCGTCGGTGGAACCGTCGTCGACGACCACGATCTCGAAGCGGGGGTAGCGCAGCAGCAGCATGGCCCGCATCGCCTCGGTGATGACGGCCTCCTCGTTGTAAGCGGGCACGATCACCGAGATCGGCGGGGTGAAGCGGCTCGCTGCGGCGTCGTCGTGTCCGGCGACGGGCGCTCTGCGCAGCGTCCGGATCACGTCTCTACTCCCGAGCAGGGTGATCAGCAGGTTGCAGCTGTTGATGACGAGGAAGTACCAGAGGATCGCCGTGTCGGTGACCGCGAAGAACCCGTCCACGACATCCCGCAGGACTCCGGTCGCCGTCTCCGTCATGGGCCGGTCCCCCGGTCGCCCGCGGCAATAGCGGCCCGGGCGTAGGCCGCCGCCCGCGGTCCGTCCGCGCCCCTGGCGGAAAAATCGAGAGCCAGGTGCCCGGCGGGCCCGATGCGGAGCAGGGCATCGCCGGCCGCAGCCGCCACACGGTGGGACGGGTCGCGCAGAAGCGCCGTCAGCCGTGGAGTCGCACGCACCGCGCCCAGGATCCCGAGGGCCTCGGCCGCCGCCACTCGCAGGTCGAGCGGATGGGCCGGATCGACGGTGTCGAGAAGGGGCTCGAGGGCGTCCCGGGTTCCCAGGAAGCCCATGGCATGCGCTGCCCGGACCCTGACCTCGGGCGACGGATCGTCTCTCAGGACTCCGGCAACCACGTCGGTCGCCTCCCGGTCACCGAGCGAGGCCAGGGCATCGAGCGCCACCGCGCGGGCGACGGCGTCGCGATGCCCGAGTCCCGCACGGATCGCGGGCAATGCAACAGGCCCGAGCCGGATCAGTGCCGACGTGGCGACGGCCGGAGGGATTCTGCGGTGGCCGTCCAGACGGTCCAGCAGAGCGGGAACGGCGTTGACGTCCCCCAGCCGGCCGAGGGCACGCCCCGCGACCGCGCGGAGGTCCGGGTCCCGGCTGTCCAACAGCGGGAGCAGAGCGGGCGCCGCCGGTTCGTGGCCGAGTTCGCCGATCAGCTCCGCGGAGCGAGCCCGCCGGAGCGTTCCCCGCCGCCGCAGACCGGCGAGAGCCCCTTCGACGGCGCCACGCCGCTCGAACAGCTCCACGAGGGCATCCCGGCCTCGTCCCGTCACCTTGCCCAGCATGGCGGCGGCCGTCGGCTCGAGCGCCTCCCATCGGCGCTGATCAAGTCCGGTGAGCCGGCGCAGGGCAGCCGATTCCTCCTCGTCGTCCTCGCAGACCAGCTCGATCAACAGGCCCCGCAGCGGCGCGGCCCGGGCGGCACGGAGACGCTCCTCCAGCAGGCGGATCGATCGGATGACGACGACGAGGAGCCCCAACACCATGACCGCCAGCAGGGTGCAGAGCAGAAAGACCGAGCTGGTGAGGACGGTCGTCATTGTCCGGCCCGGCCGAGAACGGCCTGGACCCGGCTCGCCAGCTCCCGCGGGCTGAACGGCTTGATGATGTAGTCGTCGGCTCCGGCGGCGAACCCCCTCTCCACGTCGCCCTCCTGGGAGCGCGCGGTGAGCAGGATGATCGGCAGTCCCGAGGTCGCCGGTTCGGCCCGCAGCTCCCGGCAGACGTCCAGTCCGGACATGCCGGGCATACGGATGTCGAGGAGCACGAGGTTCACCGCGGACTCCCGGGCCGCGGCCAGCGCCGACGGGCCGTCCTCCACCGCGACGACCTCATGGCCGGACTGGGTGAGTTTGAAGGTCACGAGGTCGCGGATGTCGGCGTCGTCGTCCGCCACCAGCACGTTCGCCACAGGCCCTCCTTCGTGCGGCTCCCAGCAGCAAACGGCATCCGTGACCACGCGCTGGTCGTCGACACGGCCGCCGGAGCGGCTGTGGTCCGTACGGAGCATCCGGACGTTGGGAGGCGGGAAGCCGGGGCCCTGGGCGCGTCCGGCGACGGGTTCGCGTCCGGGGGACGCCGAGGAGGCCGCGGCCCCCGGCGGGTCCGCGGCCTCCTCGGGATCCGGAAGGTCAGCCCAGCGCCGACTTCACCGCGTCGGCCAGCCGGCTCGCGACCGACCGGGCCTGGTCGTTGTCGGCGGCCTCGACCATCACCCGCACCAGCGGTTCGGTCCCGGAGGGCCGGAGCAGGACCCGGCCGGTGGTTCCCAGTTCCCGCTCCGCGTCGGCCACGGCAGAGGCGAGGAGCTCGGAGGTCTCCACCCGGCTCTTGTCCACGTCAGGGACGTTGACGAGCACCTGCGGGAGCCGCTGCATGGCGGAGGCCAGGTCGGCCAGCGAGCGTCCGGTGGCGGCCACCCGGGCGGCGAGCATCAGACCGGTCAGGGTTCCGTCGCCGGTCGTGGCGTGATCGAGGATGATCACGTGCCCGGACTGTTCGCCGCCGAGGGCGTAGCCGTGCTCCTTCATGGACTCGAGGACGTACCGGTCGCCGACCGCGGTCTGGACGAGGTCGATGCCCTCGCGCTCCATGGCCTGCTTGAAACCGAGGTTCGACATCACCGTGCCGACCACGGTGTTCCTCCGCAGCCCGCCGGCGTCCCGCATCGCGAGGGCGAGGACGGCCAGGATCTGGTCGCCGTCGACCTCATTGCCCTCCGCGTCGACCGCGAGGCAGCGGTCGGCGTCACCGTCGTGGGCGACACCGAGGTCCGCGCCGTGCTCGACGACGGCCGCCTTCAGCTGGTCGAGGTGCGTGGAGCCGCAGCCGTCGTTGATGTTGAGGCCGTCGGGTGCGGCGCCGATGGCGACGACGTCGGCCCCGGCGCGGGCGAAGGCTTCCGGGGACACCCGGGAGGCGGCACCGTGCGCCTCGTCCAGGACGATCCGCAGCCCGTCGAGGCGGTTCGGCAGCACGCCGATGAGGTGGGCGACGTAGTTGTCGAAGCCCTCGTCGTAGGTCCGGACCCGGCCCACGCCCTCGCCGGTCGGCCGCTCCCAGGGCTCGCCGGAGCGGTGCTCCTCGTAGACCGTCTCGATGCGGTCCTCGAGCTCGTCGGGGAGCTTGTGGCCGCCGCGGGCGAAGAACTTGATGCCGTTGTCGGGCATGGGGTTGTGCGAGGCGGAGAGCATCACACCGAGGTCGGCACCGAGCGCGCCGGTGAGGTAGGCGACGGCCGGGGTGGGCAGCACACCGACACGCAGCACGTCCACGCCCGCGCTCGCCAGGCCGGCGACCACGGCGGACTCCAGGAACTCTCCGGACGCCCGGGGGTCCCGCCCGACGACCGCGGTGGGCCGGTGGCCCTCGAAGGTGCCCGCTTCGCCGAGCACATGCGCCGCCGCGACCGACAGACCGAGCGCGAGCTCAGCCGTCAGATCCGCGTTGGCGACACCGCGCACGCCGTCCGTGCCGAAGAGTCGTCCCACTGGTGTCCTCCGAGTTGCTTTCGAAACGAGCCAATCCCTGAGCGTTTCCCTCTGTTTACGCTCCTGATTGTTCATAGACGAACGCCCCGGCAGCACACGGAGTGCCGCCGGGGCGGTCGACGATGAGCGAGCGATCAGCGCTTGCTGTACTGCGGCGCCTTACGGGCCTTCTTCAGACCGGCCTTCTTGCGCTCGACCGCACGGTCGTCACGGCTCAGGAACCCGGCCTTCTTGAGGGTGGCGCGGTTGTTCTCCACGTCCGCCTCGTTCAGCGCACGAGCGACACCCAGGCGCAGCGCACCGGCCTGGCCGGAGACGCCGCCACCGGAGATGCGGGCGACGACGTCGTAGCGGTCGTCGAGCTCGAGCACCTTGAAGGGCTCGTTGACTTCCTGCTGGTGCACCTTGTTGGGGAAGTAGTCCTCAAGGGTGCGACCGTTGATCTTCCACTTGCCGCTGCCCGGCACGATGCGCACACGGGCGATGGCGTTCTTGCGACGCCCGAGGCCGGCAGCCGGCTGCGGGTCGCCGAAACGGGACGCCAGCGACTCGGAGGTGAACTCCGACGGCGCGGCACTCTCGGTGGTGTACTCCTCGACCTCGTTCTCGACGACGGTCTCGGGGGTGGTCTCGGCCACGATGCTCCTCAGATTCTTTTCGTCTTTGGGGGTGGCCGGGACTACTGCGCGACCTGGGTGATCTCGAACGGCACCGGCTGCTGCGCAGCGTGAGGGTGCTCCGAGCCCGAGTAGACCTTCAGCTTGGAGAGCACCTGACGGCCCAGGGTGTTCTTGGGGATCATGCCCTTGATGGCCTTCTCGACGGCCTTCTCGGGGTTCTTCTCCAGCAGCTCGTCGTAGCGGACGGAGCGCAGACCACCCGGGTAACCGGAGTGGCGGTAGGCCATCTTCTGGGTCCGCTTGTTGCCGGAGAGGTGCACCTTGTCCGCGTTGATGATGATGACGAAGTCACCAGCGTCAACGTGCGGCGCATAAACCGGCTTGTGCTTGCCCCGGAGAAGGGTGGCGGCCTGAGTGGCCAGGCGACCCAGAACAACGTCGGTGGCGTCGATGACGTACCACTGACGCTGGACGTCGCCGGGCTTGGGGCTGTACGTACGCACGGTCGTAGCCTTCGCTTCTTCAGTGATGGGGGTCTCCCCCGGGCCCGGAGGGTCCGGAGGACGGGTCCTTGTACAAGGCCACCCGGACGATCACGACAGCCCTTGAGGCATGCGGGGACGCAACCCGCATGCCTGCCGCTGGTCATCGGCCCGGTGGACCGGCGTAAGGGCCCCTCACGTGAGATAGAGCAAGCCAATACGCATAACGAACCTGCAGAATACCGGGCCGTCCCACGCGGGTCAAAACACCTGCCGGGCCCCCGCACAGGGCCCGAGGCGCCGCTGAGCCGCATGTCACAGGGGGTGGCAGCGGGGTGGCACGTCCGGACCGGCCGGCCGCCGGTCCCCTACCGGGCCCGGGCCACCCGGCCCTCGTCCCACACCGGCTCGTCGGACTCGCGAACGGTGCCGTCCGCACCGAACACCAGGAAGCGGTCGAAGCCGCGGGCGAACCAGCGGTCGTGCGTCACCGCCAGCACCGTCCCGTCGTACGCCTCCAGCCCCTCCTGCAGCGCCTCGGCGCTCTCCAGGTCCAGGTTGTCGGTGGGCTCGTCCAGCAGCAGGGCTGTGGTGCCGGCCAGCTCCAGCAGCAGGATCTGGAACCGTGCCTGCTGCCCGCCCGAGAGCTTCTCGAACGGCTGGTCGCCCTGGCGCTCGAGCTCGTAGCGGCGCAGCGCCGACATCGCCCGGCCGCGGTCCCGGGCGTGCTCGGTCCACAGGATGTCGACGAGCGTGCGCCCCTCCAGTTCGGGATGCGCGTGTGTCTGCGCGAAATGCCCCGGGACGACCCTGGCTCCCAGCTTCCACCGGCCGGTGTGCGCCACGTCGTCCCCGGCCAGCAACCGCAGGAAGTGCGACTTCCCGGAACCGTTCGAGCCGAGGACCGCGACCCGCTCCCCGTAGAAGACCTCCAGGCCGAAGGGCCTCATCAGGCCGGTCAGCTCCAGCTGCTCGCAGGTCACCGCGCGGACTCCGGTGCGCCCGCCCTGGAGGCGCATGGTGATCTCCTGCTCGCGCGGCGGCTCCGGCGGCGGACCGGCCTCCTCGAACCTCCGCAGCCTGGTCTGCATCGCCCGGTAGCGGGAGGCCATGTCCGGGCTGTTCGCCGCCTGCTGCCGCAGCCGCAGCACCAGGGCCTTCAACCGCGCGTGCTCCTCGTCCCAGCGCCGCTTCAGCTCCTCGAACCGGGCGAAGCGCTCCTTGCGCGCCCGGTGGTAGGTGCCGAAGCCGCCGCCGTGCACCCAGACGTCGCTGCCGGCCGGGCTCGGCTCCAGACTGACGATCCTCTGCGCCGCCCGGGCCAGCAGTTCGCGGTCGTGCGAGACGAACAGCACCGTCTTGCGGGTCTCGCGCAGGCGCTCCTCCAGCCAGCGCTTGCCGGGCACGTCCAGATAGTTGTCCGGCTCGTCGAGCAGCAGCACCTCGTCGGGACCGCGCAGCAGCGCCTCGAGGACCAGGCGCTTCTGCTCGCCCCCGGAGAGGGTGCGGACCTCCCGCCACTGCGCCTTCTCGTACGGGATGCCGAGCGCGGCGGTGGTGCACATGTCCCAGACGGTCTCGGCCTCGTACCCGCGCGCCTCCGCCCAGTCGCTGAGCGCCTGGGCGTAACTCATCTGTGCGGCCTCGTCGTCCCGGGTCATGATGGCGAGTTCGGCCGCGTCGACCGCGGCGGCGGCCTCGCGGATCCGCGGCTGGGCGACGGACACGAGCAGGTCGCGCACCGTCCGCTCGTCCCGGACGGAACCGACGAACTGCGGCATCACCCCGAGGCCGCCGCCGACCGTCACCGAGCCGCCGTGCGGCTGGAGTTCGCCGGAGATCAGCCGGAGCAGCGTGGTCTTGCCCGCGCCGTTGGCGCCGACCAGGGCGACTGCCGCGCCCTCGCCGACCCGGAACGAGGCGTCACCCAACAGGGCCCGCCCGTCCGGCAGGTAGTACTCGACGTGTGCGACCTCGACGTGACCCATGGAGCGGATTGTCGCCAAGGACCCGCGCGGAGCCAACCCGTTTTCCCGGGGGCGCACCGGACGGGAACTCCCGGACGGCCCCTCGGACGAGCCCGCGTGCCCGTCTAAGATGCGCCGCATGAGCTTTGGGCAAGGGGGGCCTTTCGGCCCGGGCGGAGAACACGAGTCGGCCCCCGACTGGGCGGCGTTGGCGGAAGAGGCCGAGGCGCGCGGCCGGCGCCGCCGGTGGATGCTGATCGGCGGTGGTGTGCTGGCCACGCTGGCGATCGGCGGGATCGTCGCCACCGCCGTGATCGGATCCGGCCGGGACGACGGCAAGCCCAGCGGCCTGCCGTCGCCGGAGAGCCTGCCCAGCGAGACCGCGCAGCCGGAGCCGTCGTTCTCCGAGCTGTCCCCGCCTCCGCCACCGAACCCGCACGACTTCGTCGCCGACGCCCGGAAGGACACCGCGCCGCTGAGTGCCGACACCCTCTTCCCGGGCGGACGGCTGACGCTGGGCGGCGGCACGTACGCCAAGGGCCCGAGCGGCTCGACGACGAACTGCGCTGCGGCCGCCTCCTCCCGGCTGGCCGCGGTGCTGACGGGCAACGGCTGCACCCGGGTGATCCGCGCGACGTACCGGAAGAAGGACGTTGCCGTGACCGTCGGCGTCGCGGTCTTCGCGAACGAGGCCCGGGCCAAGCGGGCCAAGGCGCAGGCCGCGGGCAACATCCAGTCGCTCTCCGGCGGCGGGGTGCCGTCCTTCTGCCGGGCGACGGCCTGTCGGCTGTCGGCCAACTCCTACGGCCGGTACGCCTACTTCACGGTCTCCGGATACCTCTCCGGTGCGGCTGTGACCGCATCCGACACCGCCGCGCTGCGGGCCGGCAAGGACATCTCCGGCTACGCGTTCAGCCGCATCGTCGACCGGGGCGTGGCGCAGGCGTCGGCCGCCGCCGAGCGGCAGGCCGGCTGAGACCCGCGGAGGACCGCCGGGCCCCGTGGGGCGCCCCCGGGCCCGGCGGCCCTCCTCTGGCGGGGCTCCGGTCGCGGGCGTAGCGTCGTCGGCAGAGGGCGTCCGAGGCGAGGTGATCCCCGCACATGGTCCGTAATCTCATCGGTTCCCTGCTCGCCGCCGCCGGAGCGACGGCCGCCGTCTGGAGCCCCTTCCGTGCCTGGTACGACGGCCGTCCCGGACAGGACATCCGCATCCAGGACCTGTTCGGCGGCATCACCACCGTGGACGCCGACCTCTTCACGTCGATGCTGCTGCCGATGCTGGCGGGCGCGCTGATCACGTTGATCGGGATCCTGCTGCGGTCCCGTGCCGTCGTGGCGGTGGCGGGCGTGGTGGTGCTGGGGTTCACCGTGCTCTGGATGGTCCGTCAGGGGCAGGCGGTCGGCAGCCTCACGATCGGCGGGACCGGCGGGGTCGGCATCGGTGCGGCCCTCGCTGCCGGCGGTGGCCTGCTGATCCTGCTGGGCGCCCTGGTCATGCGCGGCCGGCGGCCCAGGAGCCGGCTCCACGAGGACGAGTACGGGCCCCCGCCGCACGAGCCGTACGGACCGTACGAGGACGAGTACCCGCCGCCGTACGAGCCGGGCCCCCACCCCTACGGCCAGGCGCCGCCGCCCCGGTACGGGCAGCCTCCGCCGCAGCCCCGTCCGGGCGGGTATCCGCCGCCGGGAGGTGGTCCGCCGCCCGGGGGACCCCCGCAGGACGCCACTCCGCCGTACGGCATGCCACCCGTGGACCCGGACGAGACCCGGACCATGCCCCCGGTGCAGCCGCCCCCGCACGGCCGGCGCGGTCCGCACGACCCGGGAGGCGGCCCGCCGCAGTGAGGTGAGGGCGCCCGTCAGGTGCCCGCTGCACGGCCGGCCGTGACCCGCGTGAACAACGCTTCGGGTCACTGGCGGCCCGCGGCCGGGCGGGCCAGCCCCGTTCCCTTGAGAGCGTCCAGGGCATACACACAGCGGTCCTTGCTGCACGCGTAGACCACGCCGCCCGCCACCACGGGCTCGCCCGTGATCTCCCCGCCGGTCGCGAGCTTCCAGCGCAGCTGGCCCCCGGCGGCGTCCAGGGTGTAGAGGCAGTGGTCGGCCGCACCGAAGTGGATCCGGCCGTCGGCCGTCACCGGTGAGCCGATGACCTCGCCCTGGGCCGCGAAGCGCCACTTCGGGGTGCCGGTGACCGTGTCGAGCGTGTAGAGCGCGCTGCCGCTGGCCACGTGCACCGAACCGGCGGCGAGCAGGACCGGCGCGGTCGACTGCCGGGCCTCGGTGGCGATCCGCCACCGGTCTCGGCCGTCGGCGGCGTCCAGGGCGTAGACGGTCCCCAGGTAGTCGCTGAGGTACACGCCGCCGCCGGTGACCGCCGGGCCGGGGGCGTAGGCGGGCGGGCTGAGGAAGACGGCCGGAGCCTCGAAGCGCCAGCGCACGTCGCCCCGCGCGATGTCGATGGCCAGCACCCGGGTCCCCGCCGCGACGTACACGACGCCGTCCGGGGCGGGCAGCATCCGGATCGGGACGCCGCCGCAGGAGGCCGGGTCGCCCACCGGGTACGACCAGCGTTCGTGTCCGGTGCGGGCCTCGAACGCCCGCAGCCGGCCGTCCGCCCAGACGAACACCGTGCCTTCGTGCACGACCGGTCCGGAGTCAGGGGTCTCGAAGTCGTCCTGGGCGCCGGTGAGTTCCCACAGCCGCTCGCCCGTCGCGGCGTCCCACGCCTGGACGCCGCCGCCGCGGGTGCCGGTGACGACGGTGCCGTGGCCGGCCTTCAGCGAGTACACCCAGCCGTCGGCCGCCAGCCGCCAGCACTCGCTGCCGTCCAGGGCGTCCAGGGCGTAGAGGGTGGGGCCGTCGGAGGCGTGGATGCGCCCGTCGGCGATCTCCATCGCCCACGCCACGTCTCGGGTCTTGAACTGGCGACGCCCGGAGGCCACGTCGAGGGCATGCACTTCGAACGAGGTCACGTACAGCAGGTCACCGGCGACGGCCGGGGTGCCCCAGACATCGTTCGACATCCGGAACCGCCAGGGCCGCCACGGGACGGGCGCCGCCTGCGGTTCGGCCGGAACCGGCGGAGCCGCGGGAACGTCCGTCGCGGGAGCGGGCGGCGGGACGCCGGGCACGACCGGCGCGGCGTGCCGGTCGTCGGGCGGCCGCACCCAGCCGGTGGCGGGC
>NZ_JAMQGM010000067.1 GCF_023703325.1 Streptomyces meridianus | reverse complement strand
GCCGCCGCCGCGACGAGCGCGCCGCCGAGCGCGACCGCGAAGGTGACCAGCGGCGCACCGCCGAGGGCGGCCAGCGGTGTGAAGGGGGAGGAGGTGTTGGCGAACGCCAGGCGCCCCCAGGGGAAGCCGCCGAACGGCAGCCGGTCGCGCGCCCATTCCTCGGCCACCCACAGGCACGCCGCCCACAACGGCCACCCGGGAAGCCGCGAGGTGAGCGCGAGTCCGGAGCCGAGAGCCGCCAGGAACAGCGCCTCGATGGCGGAGAGCCCGAACACGGCGTCCCAGCCGACGACATGGAGCCAGCTGAGCAGCCCGCAGAAGAAGGGGAGCCCGAAGGCGAACCCCGTCCACGCGCCCTGGCGCACCGTGCGGGAACGTGTGAGCAGGCTCAGCGCCGCCACGGCGGCCACGGACAGCGGCCAGAGGCCGTAGGGCGGGAAGGAAGCTGCGAGAGCCAGGCCTGCGACGAGCGCCAGGAGGGTGCGGGGCAGCCCGCTGCGCACGGTGGCGAGGCGGCGCGCGAGGCGTCCCTGAGGTACGGCCGCCTCGCCCCGCGTCGGCGCGGCGTCCTCCGGCGCGCCGCTGCGGGCCAGGACGTCGCCGGTGACGGGGTCGGCCGCGCGTCCGGTACGGGAGTCGCCCCGGAGGGGTCCTCGGGAGGTGTCGGCGGCGGTGGCATCAGGGCCCGGTTGCACGGTCGAGGCCTTCCTTGCAGGTCGTGCGGTCGTGAGGTGACCGTACCTCGCCGACGCGAGCCGCCGTGGAGCGGTGCGCCGGACACCTGCGGGGAAGTGGATGCCTGCGCGGCTGGGAAGCCTGCTGCGGATCGGGGCCCGGCGCCCTTCGGGCCGACCTGGGGCCCGCTGGCTGCGGGTCGACCGAGAGCCGTTGTCTACTGGACGCCCGGGCCCCACCCGGGTCTCACCCGCCGACCGGCCGGAACTCCCCCTCGCCCCCGAGGCGCGGGCGCTGGACCTGGCTGCCTGCGGCGGTGCGTCCGTGCGGCGCACCACGCTGGCCCAGTGGCGTTCGACGAGCGCGGGGGATTTCCGCGGTCGGACGTCCTGTGGTGGACTCGGCCGAACCTACCGGCCGTCGCCGGTCCCCTGTCAACAGCCCGGTGACCTGCGGCGTTTCACCATGTCACCAGGTCAGTCCGCAGGATTCCCAAGTGATACGAGCTCCCTGGGGCGCCCCGGCGGGGCCATGACGCCCCCGAGACGTCACTCGTTCGGCCGCTCGAAGATCGTTTGCCCGGCGACAACGGTCCGCTCCGCCACCGGAAGATCGCTCCCCGGGGCGAGATCGGGCAGGCCCGGCGTACCGGAGCGGGGATCGGTCGACCAGCGGGCGACCCGCTCGTCCGGGGCCTGGACCACGAGGTCGCCGGTGCGCCAGACTGCGTAGTCGGCCGGAGCTCCGGGCACCAGGACGCCGGCGTCGTCGCGTCCGACCGCCCGCCAGCCGCCGCGGGTGTGGGCGGTGAACGCAGCGCGGACGGACACCCGGTGCTCGGGTGTGCGGTGGAACGCGGCGGCGCGGACCGTCCCCCAGGGATCGAGCGGCGTCACCGGGCTGTCGGATCCGAAGGCGAGCGGCACCCCGGCACGCAGCAGGGCCGCGAAGGGGTTGAGACCGCGGGCGCGCTCGGCACCCAGCCGCTGGGCGTACATGCCCTCCTCGCCGCCCCAGGCGGCATCGAAGGCGGGCTGCACGGATGCGGTCAGGCCGAGTTCGGCGAAGGCCGCGATCGTTTCGGGGCTGAGCATCTCGGCGTGCTCGACCCGGTGCCGGGCGGCCCGGATCCTTGCGAGCCCGACCCGCTCGGCTGCCGCGCGCACCCCTTCGACGACGGCCGACACCGCGGCGTCACCGATCGCGTGGAAGCCGGCCTGGATCCCGGCTCGGGTACAGGCGGCCACATGGACGGCGACGGCTTCGGCGTCCAGGTACCCGCGGCCGGCATGCGGGGCGTCGGCGTACGGCTCGTGGAGGCAGGCGGTGTGCGAGCCGAGCGAGCCGTCGGCGAACAGGTCACCCGCGGCTCCGAGGGCGCCCAACTGCCGGACGGCGGCGGCGTCCTCGGGACCGGTGACGGCCTCGGCCCAGTAGCCGAAGACCCTCGGCCCGGGGCGGGCGGCTGCGAGATCCAGCAGGGCGGTGAAATCCTCCCGCCCGGAGATGTCGGGACCACCGCACTCGTGAAGGGCGCCGATGCCCAGTGAGGCGGCGCGGGCGAGCGCCGCCCGGTGGGCGTCCTCGCGCTGGCCCGGGGTGACCGCCGCATGGGCGACGTGCCGTACGGCATGGTGGGCCTCGCCGATGAGCGGGGCGTCTTCCCGGACGCCGGGGAGCGCCGCGGCGTCGGCGACCAGATCCAGCAGGGCACTGGTGACCACGGCGGAGTGGACGTCCACGCGGCTGAGGTAGAGCGGCCGTCCGCCGGTGGCGGCGTCGAGTTCCGCCCGGGAGGGAGGCCGCTGCTCGGGCCAGCGCGCGGCGTCCCAGCCGGTGCCGAGCAGCACCCGGTCGCCGGGCCTGGCGCGAGCGTGGGCACGGATGCGTTCCAGCGCGTCCCCGAGGGTGGGCGCCGTCGAGAGGTCGAGCCCGGTGAGCGCGAGGCCGGTGGCGGCGGTGTGCACATGGGCGTCGGTGAACGTGGGTGTGACGAGGGCCCCTGCCAGGTTCACGACCTCGTCGACGCCGTCGGCGAATCCGTCGGCCGCTCCTTCGGACCCGACCCAGGCCACGCTCCCCCGCTCGACGACCATGGCCGTGGCGAAGGGGTCTGCGGGGGTGTGGACGGTGCCGCCGCGCAGCAGCACGGTGCGGCCGTCAGCCGCTCCCGCCGGACGGAGTGCGCTGGTTTCGCTCATGGCCCAAGTTTCGCGTCTCACCCGCCGGGGCCGGTGACCGGGGTCAGACCCGCGGCGGCCGCGCCTCGTAGGGGGTCGACAGTACGACCGTCGTCCGGGTGGAGACACCGGAGCGGGCGCGGATGCGGGTCAGCAGGTGCTCGAGTTCGAGCGGGGTGGCCACGCGCACCTTGAGGATGTAGTTCTCGTCGCCGGCAACGCTGTGGCAGGCCTCGATCTCGGGGACGTCGGCGAGCCGGTCGGCGATGTCGTCGGGAGCGCTCGGATCGAAGGGTTTGACGGAGATGAACGCGGTGAGCGGCAACCCGACGGCTTCCGGGTCGACGACGGCCGCGTAACCGCGGATGACCCCACGCTGCTCGAGGCGCCGGACGCGCTGATGCACCGCCGACGTGGACAGGCCGGTGGCCTTGCCCAGGTCGGTGTAGCTCATGCGCCCGTCCTTGACGAGCAATTCCACGATCTGCCGATCCAGTTCCTCCACGGGGCCCTAACCTACAGGGCGCTGCGGCGGTGCCACAGGGCAGTACGGCGGCTCGCACCGGGAAACCGGGGTCAGCGGGCGCACGGCCGGAGCGGTTGCTCGGTGCCGCCCGGCGGCTCGATCCGGTCCGCCAGCGAGCGGAAGGCCCGCGCCAGCAGCCGGCGCGAGCGGCCGGGGCGCGGTGGCGGCCGCTCGGCCACCGGAGCATGCGGCAGCGCGGAGTGCGCTTCACGGCGTGCGGCTTCGACGGCAATGCCTCCGGCCAGGGGGTTCATCGGTTCCTCCGCGAGTTGTCGGGGCGGGCCCGTTTTCCGGGTGGCCCGGATGTGCCGTGCCGGGGCCCAGCCGTGCCGGGGATGCCGGTCTCCGCCGCATGGAGGCGGAGCCGGCTCAGCGGGGTGCGGGCCCCGTGGTCGCCCGGACCACGAGTTCGGTGGGCAGGACCTGGTGCCGTGGTGCGCCCTCGTGCGCGGCCGCGGGTTCGAGCAGCAGGCGACCCACCCGGCGGCCGCGCTCCTCCATCGGCTGGTGGACCGTGGTGAGCCGGGCCCGGGCTGCCTCGGGAACATCGTCGAAACCGACGACGGAGATCTCCCGGCCCGCGGCCAGCCCGCGCTGTTCCATGGCGTCGAGCACGCCGAGGGCGAGAACGTCGCTCACCGCGAGCACTGCGGTGGGCCGGTCGGCGATGTCGAGGAGGTCCGCCGCGGCCTGCGCGGCTGCGCCGCGGTCGTTGCGTCCCGCGGCCACCACCGGCACCCGGGACCAGTCGAGGCCCACCTCCTCGATGACCTCGCGATAGCCGCCCAGGCGTTGGCGCAAGTCGGCGTACGCGTCGGTGAGCTGCTCCGCCGCGATGTCGATGATCACGCCGAACCGCCGGTGCCCCAGGCGGACGAGGTGGTCGGCCGCCAGACGTGCGGAGGCCCGCTCGTCGATCCCGACGTACGGGACCGCGGGGTCGCCCGGATCGTCGGTGGTCACGAAGGGCAGTCCGCGGGCTTCGATCACCCGGCGGGCACGGTGGCCGAAGGGCACGCAGTAGAGGCAGAAGCCGTCCACCACCGCGTCCCGGACGGTGGTCTCCGATTCCTCGTCACCGGGTCGCAGCGGGATCAGCAGCAGGCCCGATCCGTGGGACTCCGCGACCTCGGCGACACCACGCAGGAACCCCACGGAGTACGGGTCGGCGAAGGCGTAGGACAGCGTCTCCGTGAAGAGCAGGCCGATCGCTCCTGCCTTCCCGCGGCGCAGGGAGCGCGCCGTTGCGTCCGGGCCGGCGTAACCGAGCCGCCGGGCCGCCTCGAGGATGCGTTCCCGGAGGTCGCGGTTGAGCTGGTCAGGACGGCTGTAGGCGTTGGAGACCGTTGTCCGGGAGACGCCGACCTCGTCAGCGACGGTCTGCAGGGTCGCCCGCCTGGTCCGTGGCCCCTGCCCCATGTCGGAACTCCTTGTTCTGTATCGATACAGTTCTGAATCGATACAGTACGCCTGGAGGCCCGCCCCGTCCAGGGCTTGCGGGGTCGGGGCGGGAACCCGGAGCGGACGAAAGTCCTGCCCCGTCGAATGTGACGAACGACACATCAATGCACCGATGCGCGGCGAAGTCGCGTGATTACGTGCGCTCTGGTCAGGGAAATGCTTGCTGTGGTCGAGACCACAGAGCCCGGCCTGGTCCACCCGAGGGGGAGAACACCATGCGCCATCCCAAGCGTGCCGAACGCAGTGCCCGCACCCGGCCCGCAGCGGCCGACACGAACCTCGCGGCCGCCCACGCGGCCGAGTGGGACGACGAGGACCTCGGCCAGGAGACGTACGAGATGTTCCGGGTGGTCTGCCCGGACTGCTCCCGCCCCATCGCGCTGCTTGCCGACGAGGACGTCCTGCCGGAGCACGCGCTGTGCCCGACCCCGTGGAACCCGTTCGGGCTGACGGTCTGCCCGGGCAGCGGCCGCGGGGCCGACCAGGCCGAGCCCGCCGACGACTCGCTCACCGCCCGGGAACGGGACGCCGCACTGCTGCTGACGCTGCCCGAGGGGCTCGACTGGCGCACCCAGCCGTTCTCGCACGGCTGGGGCCCGGGACACGCGGCACCGCGCCCCGCCCGGTAGGCAGAGACCGGTCCTGCCTGCCAAGGCCGGCCACCAGCGCCCTTCCGCACGGCTCCGGCGTCGCGCACACCGCCCTCCACGGCTGCGAACGCCGTCCGCCCGGCACCGCAACGACGGCACCGGGCGGCACGGGTGAGGCCGTCCGGCCGTGCTCCGGCATCGAAGCGGACCGGCCTCCGGCACTGCGTCAGGACGACTCGGGACCCGCCAGGTGACGGGCCACCACCATGCGCTGGATCTGGTTCGTCCCCTCGACGATCTGCAGCACCTTCGCCTCGCGCATGAACCGCTCGGCCGGGAAGTCGGCGGTGTAGCCGTAGCCGCCGAGGAGCTGGACCGCATCCGTCGTCACGCGCATTGCGGCGTCCGTGCAGAACAGCTTGGCCATGGCGGCCTGCTTGGAGAACGGCAGGCCCGCGTCCCGCAGCCGCGCGGCCTCCAGGTACAGCGCCCGGCCGGCCTCGATCTGCGTGGCCATGTCGGCGAGCATGAAGCGCAGCCCCTGGAAGTCCGAGACCGGCCGCCCGAACTGCCGGCGCCCTGCGGTGAAGTCGAGGGCCAGGTCGAGCGCCGCCTGGGCAACGCCGACCGCACAGGCCGAGATCCCGAGCCGGCCCGAGTCCAGGGCCGCGAGCGCGATGGTGAAGCCCTGCCCCTCCTCACCGAGCCGGCGCGCGTCGGGAACCCGGACGCCGTCCAGGTGCAGCCCCGCCGTGGGCGACCCCTTCATGCCCATCTTGCGTTCGGGAGCGGCCGCGGACAGCCCCTCGGCGTCCCCAGGCACCAGGAAGGCGCTGATGCCCCGCGCCCCTTCACCACCGGTACGGGCGATGACGGTGTAGAAATCGGCGATACCGCCGTGGGTGATCCAGGCCTTCGTGCCGTTGATCGTCCACGTGCCGCCGTCGCGCACGGCGCGGGTCGTCAGCGAGGCGGCGTCGGAACCGGAGGACGGCTCGGACAGGCAGTACGCGCCGAGGAGCCCGCCGCCCAGCATGGCGGGCAGGAATTCGCTGCGCTGCTCCTTGGTGCCGAACGACGCCAGAGCGTGGCAGGCGAGCGTGTGAACGCTGGCCCCGAGGCCGACGGTGAGCCGGGCTGCCGCGAGTTCCTCCAGCACCTGCAGGTAGACCTCGTACGGCTGGCCGCCGCCGCCGTACTCCTCGTCGTACGGCAGGCCGAGCAGACCCGACTCGGACATCAGGGTGAACAGCTCGCGCGGGAAGCGCCCCGCATCCTCCTCCTCCGCTGCCCTGGGGGCGATATCCCGCTGGACCATTTCGCGTACCAGCGCGAGCAGATCCCTGGCCTCCTCAGTGGGCAGACGGCGTTCCACCGGCTGCGCTGCGCGGTCGGTCATGACGGCGCTCTCCTCCCTGTCGGGCGCTGCGGCGGACGCGCGCGCAGGGTGTGGCGGCGCCGCCGGAGTGATGCTGTGTCGGCCGAGGCCCTGCGTCCGGGTCACGGACGGACTGACCAGCGGCAGTGGCGGGTTGAGTATGCCTGATCAGGGCACCTCCGTCACGGCCGGACCGGTGGCCCCGACGCCTCGCCCGGGTTGCCCGGACCGTCCCCGGGGCACTCCCGTCCGATGAGGCAACACATGCTCAGTTCTCGGGGACGGTAGGAGACTGGTGTCAGGCCGGAACTCCGCCGGTCATCGGTCCCGAGACGAGGAGACAGCCCATGCCCGTGCCCGCGGAAGGCCCGCAGCCCGCCGTCCTCGACACCGCCTTCTTCCGCCGGTGGCTGGAGCGCGCCACCGAAGTGATCGAGCGGGAGGCCGACCGGCTCACCGAACTGGACTCCCCTATCGGGGACGCGGACCACGGGGCCAACATGCGGCGCGGATTCACCTCCGGCGCCGCCGTTGTCCGAACGGACCCGTACCCCGCTCCGGGAGCCCTGCTCAAGGCATTCGGCAATCATCTGACGAGTACGGTGGGCGGGGCCGCAGGGCCGCTGTACGGCACCGTCATGCGGCGGGCGGGCCGCACCATGGGGGACGCGGAAACCATCACGCCCGAACAGCTGGGGGATGCCCTCGCGGCGGCCGTGGCCGGCGTCCGGCGGCTGGGCGACTCGGCCCCCGGTGACAAGACCATGGTCGACGCGCTCACGCCGGCCTCCGAGGCGTACACCGCCGCCCTCGGCTCCGGGGCCGGGCTGACGGACGCGCTGGCAGCGGCTGCACGAGCGGCGGACGAGGGGGCGGTGGCGACGGTGCCGATGCTGGCCCGCCGTGGACGCGCCAGCTATCTGGGCGAGCGCAGCATCGGGCACCAGGACCCGGGAGCCACCTCCTCCGCCCTCCTCATCAACGCCTTGTACGCGACCGCTGCCGAGGCACCGGCACCGCGAGCCGGGCAGGCGACGGCCACCGGGAGGGAGGAGGCCCCGGCCGAGGCGCCGAGCGCCCCCGCGGCACAGGGGACCGACGGCCCGGGCGGCGCCGCAACGGGGCCGGAGTCCCGGCAGGACCGCGACGCGCCCCGCCGGGACGAACGCGTGGGCGTCGTCCTGGTCGCCCACAGCCGCGAGGTCGCCGCCGCGACCGCCGACCTGGCCCGCGCTCTGGTCGGCACCGGCGACCCGGCCCCGATCGGGACCGCAGGCGGACGGGAGGACGGCGGCGTCGGCACCAGTTCCGCTCTTGTCGAGGCCGCGGTGAAGCAGGTGGACAACGGCCGAGGCGTCGTCGTGCTCTGCGACATGGGCAGCGCCGTGCTCACGGTGAAGGCGTTGCTGGCCGAGAGCGGGGCGCATGCGCTGCCGTCCGAGGTGCGCATCGCCGACGCCCCGTTCGTCGAGGGTGCCGTGGCGGTGCTGGTGACGGCGTCGACCGGTGCGGACATCGACGTGGTGATGACGGCGGCGGACGACGCGCGGGCCTATCGCAAGATCTGAGTCCGGCCGGCGCCGACGGGTTCCCGGCGTGCGGGCGCGGCGGCCGCCGCAGGCTCCTCGCCGGCCGCGGCCGGCACCGGGTCGGTGAGCGGGGTGCGGGTGATGTCGCCGAGGAAGTCCCCGAGAGGCCGGTTCACCGAGCGGACCAGCCGGCCGAGCCGTCTGCGGAACGCCGCCCTGCGCCGCACCCGGGCGCGCAGCCGTCGCGTGACGTCCAGTTCGCAGAACAACTGCTCATACCGGCGCGCCAGAGCCCCGGGGTCGTACCGGCGGGAGTTCTCCAGGGCCGCCTTGCCCATGGCCCGGCGGCCCTCGTCGTCCTCGATGAGGTCGCAGAGCGCAGCGGCCAGCGCCGCGGCGTCCCCGGGCGGTACGAGCCGGCCGTCGACACCGTCGGTGATGATCTCCCCCGGACCGAGCGGGCAGTCGGTACTGACCACGGGGACGCCGACGCGCATCGCCTCGACGATCGTCATCCCGAAGGACTCGAGCTCGGAGGCGACCGCCAGGATCGAAGCACGGGCGAACTCCGGCTCGATCGGGGAGACCGGACCCGTCAGTTCGACCGCGCTGCCCAGGCCGAGACTGTCAGCGAGCCGGCGCAGCCGCTCCTCGCGGGCACCGCCGCCGTGGATCCGCAGCGTCCAGTCGGGGTGCTCGGCGGCGACGATCGCGAACGCCCTGATCAGCAGGTCGAAGCGCTTGCCCGGGGCGAGCCTCCCGGCCGCGGCGACGATCTTCGAGGTGCCGTCGGAGGGCGCGACCGCGGGCTCGGGAACGCTGTTGGGGATGCCGAGCACACGGACGCCCGGCAGCGGCATGCGCGACCGGTAGACCATCGCGTCCGCCCGAGTGGTGGTCACCACGGCGTCGAGCGTCCGGTAGTGCGGGGCCAGACAGGCGCGGAGGCGAGCTGTGTGGGTGTCGTGGGTGAGGTGCTCCTGGGCGATCCGCAGGGCGGTGCGGGGGGCGAACCGGGCGAGGTAGACGTTGACCCCGGGACGGGTGCCGATGACGACATCGGCGGTGCAGGAGGCCAGATAGGCCCGTACCCGTTCGTCGTTGAGGACGCTGTACTGGTGGTGCCGCTTCTCCGCCTCCGGGAACACCACTGCCGGACGGTGGCAGCGCTGGTCCCGGTCGTCGCGGCCGGTCCGGGTGTCCACCAGGGGAACGAGCCGCACCCGGGGATCGACCGCGAGCCGCGGCCGGTCACGGTGACGGAACATCGAGGCGATCTCCACCTCGTGCCGCTCTGCCAGCGCTGCGGCGAGGTTCATCGTGGTCCGCACCGTGCCACCGATTCCGTAGGCGTTGTGCAACAGCAGTGCGATCTTCATCCGTCTCATTCCGGCCGTGGGCGCTGCGGATACGAACGGACGTTTCCGGGGTGAGGTAAGCGGACGGCATGACATCGGTGAGAAGCGAGTAAGAAGCCTTATTTGACGACTGGACGGATTTCGACGATTTCCGCAGGCATTGGCAGACTTGCCGGAATGACGCACAGCTTGCTGCTGGCCGAGGACGACCGGGCCATCCGCCACTCGTTGGAACGCGCGCTGACGCTGGAGGGCTACCGGGTCCGCGCGGTCTCCGACGGGGAGTCGGCACTGGAATCGGCACGCAGGGAACGCCCCGGAGCCCTGGTCCTGGACGTGATGATGCCGGGGCTCGACGGCCTGCAGGTGTGCCGGGCCCTGCGTGCCGAACGGAATCCCACCCCCATCCTGATGCTGACTGCGCGGGTGGACACCGCCGACCGGATCGCGGGCCTCGACGCCGGCGCGGACGACTACGTCGCCAAACCCTTCGACATCGAGGAAGTGTTCGCCCGTCTCCGGGCGCTGCTGCGCCGCACCGCACCCGATGTGCCCTCTTCCGAGCGCACGATCGAGGTCGCCGGGCTGCGGCTCGTGCCGTCCGCCCGGCGGGCCTGGCGGGAGGGACGCGAACTGGAGCTGACCCGCACCGAGTTCGACCTGCTCGAACTCTTCGCGCGCAACGCGGGAATCGTCCTCGACCACGCCACGATCTACGACCGGATCTGGGGTTACGACTTCGGTCCGGGCTCGAAGAACCTGGCCGTCTACGTCGGTTACCTGCGCCGCAAGGTGGACGTGCCCGGCCTGCCGGCGCTGCTGCACACCGTCCGGGGCGTCGGCTACAGCCTGCGCGACGTCCGGGCCTGAGCCGTGTGCCTGCCCCGTACCGCCCCGGCGCGCCGCAGTCTGCGCACCACGCTCTCGCTGTCGTTCGCCGCCGTGGCCGCGAGCGTGACCGTGCTCGTCGGATTCCTCAGTTACGACGCCGCCGCGCACCTGGTCCGGGTGAACGAGGAGCGCATCTTCAGCCGGACCGTCGATGACCTGCGGTCCCGGGTGAGGCAGCAGCGCCTGGACCCGGTCGACTACACCCCGGGCGACACCGCGGCGTCGGGCCCGCGCGCCGACCTGAGCCGGGCGGCCCGGACCGGCGTACAGGTCCTGGACGGCCGGGGTGCGGTGGCCGACCGCGGCAGGCCCCGGCTGCCCGTCGGACGCCGTGACCGGTCGGTGGCGGCCTCGGCGGCGCCGGGCGAGTCCTTGGTGCGGGCGGTCGCCATCCGCGGCGAGCGCTACCGGATCGCGACCGTGGCGCTCGGCGGGAACCGGGGGGCGGTCCAGGTGGCGCAGCAGTTCAGCGACACGGAGGACCTGCTGGAGGAGTTGCAGAAGCGCACGGTCCTGTTCATCGTCACCGTGGTCATGGGCGCGGGCGTCACGGGCTGGTGGCTCGCCCGGCGCATCACCGGCCGTCTGGTGCGGCTGGCGCGAGTGGCCGAGAGCGTGGCGCTCACCGGCCGGCTGGAGACCGATGTGCCGGTGGCCGGACGGGACGAAGTGGCATGCCTGGGAAGGGCGTTCGACGACATGCTGGGCCGGCTGGCCCGTTCGGTCGACGATCAGCGCCGGCTCATGCAGGATGCCGGGCACGAGCTGCGGACCCCGCTGACGTCGCTGCGCACGAACGTGGCAATGCTGCACCGGCTGGACCGGTTGCCGGAGGCGGCGCGCGCCGAACTCCTCGACGATCTGGTGAGCGAGACCCGTGAACTGACGGATCTCGTCAACGAGCTGGTCGCGCTCGCCGCGGGCCATCGCATGGACGGCGAGCCGGGGCCGGTGGATCTGGCGGAGGTGGCCGGCACGGCGGCCGCTCTGGCCCGGCGCCGCACCGGCAGGACGGTTACGGTCCGGACGGCCGGTGCGGCGCCGGGCGGGTTCGCACCGGTGACCGGGCGCCGGGTGGCGCTGCTGCGGGCCGTTACCAACCTTCTGGAGAACGCCGCCAAGTTCGACGGCCGCGGCGGCCCGATCGAGGTACTGGTCTCCCCCTCGGGGCTGGAGGTGCGCGACCGCGGCCCCGGCATCGCCGAGCAGGACCTGGTCCGCGTCTTCGACCGGTTCTACCGCGCCGACGACGCACGCAGCCTGCCCGGATCCGGGCTGGGGCTGGCGATCGTCCGGGAGGTGGCTGCGGCACACGGTGGGACGGTGTTCGCCGCGAACCGGCCGGGCGGCGGGGCGCGGATCGGCTTCACCGTCGCCGAGCGAACCTTCGACGTGCCGGCGCCGCGCACCCGGAACGGATCCGGCTCGCAGGTGTGAACGGTGCGAGGACCGCGCCGGAGGCCGTCAGCCGGTGATCGGCCGACTGCAGCGGGGGCAGGTGGTGGGCGGATCCTCGTCGGCGACGGCATCGCAGTGCGGGCAGACCCGGTGGAGCCAGCAGGCGCTGTCGCCTCCCTCCGCAACGGCAGGGGTACGGGCGGCCGCTGCCTGCTGGTCTCCGCAGTCCCGCGGCGGTTCGTGGCTGGTCACGGCCCCATCGTCGCACCGCACGGGAGCCGGCGGAAGCGATCGGCATGCGTCAGGCGGGGGCGGCCAGCTTCCGGCGAAGCTCGGCACAGAGCCGGGTCAGGGTCCGGGAGACGTGCATCTGCGAGACGCCGAGGATCTCGCCTATCTGGCTCTGCGTGAGTTCCGCGAAGAACCGCAGGTAGAGGATCTGGCGTTCACGCTCGGGCAGTTCGGCGAGCAACGGGCGCAGGGACTCGCGGTTGATGACGAGCTCGATCGCCCGGTCGTCCGCCCCGAGGGTGTCGCTGAGCATCCGGTCCTCGGAGGTGTGCGAGGGCGCGTCGAGGGACAGCGGGTCGCAGGAAGCGCTGGCCTCGAGGCCGAGCCGCACGTCTTCCTCGGAGAGCCCGGTCCGCTCGCAGATGTCCTTCACGGTCGGGCTCCGGCCGATCAGTTCCTGCTCGAGGGCGTCGCGGGCGGCCCGGGTACGGGCGCGGACCTCCTGGACCCGGCGCGGGACGTGCAGCGTCCACAGATGGTCACGGAAGTGGCGCTTGAGCTCCCCCACGATGGTGGGAATGGCGAAGGACGCGAAGGCATGCCCCAGGCCGGGGTCGTAGCGGTCGACCGCCTTGACCAGGGCCAGTGCGGCGACCTGGGTGAGGTCGTCCGTGCTCTCGCCCTTGTTGCGGAAACGCAGGGCGAGCCTTTCGGCCACGGGCAGCCAGGCGAAGATCACCTGCTGCCGCAGCAGATCGCGTTCGGCACCGGGCGGAAGCCGCCGCATGCGGCGGAAGTCACCGTCGGTGTCTGGGGCGTCGCCGTGGCGACGGCGGGAAAGCGCAGTCGTCGTCATGTCTCGGTCGTCTCTGTGGTCGACGGCGGGCCTGTCATTTCCCGGCACGTGTCCGGGCGCTGGTCGAGGCTTGATCGAAGGAGATGACCCCGGGCTTCCGCTTTCCACATTCGCACGCGTGGCCGGGTCCCGCAGATCGCGTTGCGCCGATCGGGCGGTCGGCCCCCGGTCCACGGCGCGCCTTCGTGCGGGGACGGGCCTCCCCCTGGCGGAGCAACGGGCTGGCGTCCCGTGCTTCCGGGACGGATGGTGGTCGCAGGGGGTGTTCGCGCCACGGCCGGCTCGGAGCAGGAATTGGGTGATCAGGCTTGTCGACACTGCGGAACGTCCAGGGCGCACCGTGCTGGGTGAGCCTGATGGCACACGATCTCGAGGCCGCCCAGCAGTTCTACGCCGCGGTCCTGGGCTGGGAGTACAAGGCCGGGTTCCAGGAGCAGCGGAACTACTCCGTCGCCCTGTCCCGCGGTGTGGCGGTCGCCGGGATGACGTCCTGCGACGAGTCCGTGGGTTTCCCGGTGACCTGGACGGTCTACTTCGCCGCGGACAGCGCCGATGCGGTGGCCGGGCGGATCCGGGAGCGCAGCGCCACGGTCGCTGTCGGCCCCATCGAGTTCGGCAAGGGCCGGGTGGCGCTGGCCGCCGACCCCGACGACGCCGTGTTCGGGATCTGGGAGGGGGAGATCGACCAGGACTGGCGGGTGGCCCGCGACGCGGGCGCCCCGGCCCGGCTGGAGCTGCGCACGCGCGACCCCTTCGCCGCCGCCCTGTTCTACGGCGAGGTGTTCGCCTGGGACAGCGGCGAGACGGGCGACGGATACGACATCGGCTACGAGCACGACCGGGTCGTGGTCCGGCTGCGGGGGGAGACGGTGGTCAGCCTGTCCGGCGGGGCCGTGGAATCCGCGCCGGATCCGCACGTCCGGCCGCGCTGGCACGTGTACTTCTGCGTCGACGACGCCGATGCGGTCACGCGCCGCGCCGAGCTGGCCGGCGGGACCGTCATCAGGCCGCCGCACGACACCCCCTTCGGGCGGGTCGCGGCCCTGCGCGACCCGGAGGGCGGGCTGTTCAACGTCGCGTCCGGGCAGGCGCAACTGCGGTGACGGCGGCACGAGACCGCCGCGCCCGCGGCCGATCGCGAAGGAGCCCCGATGCCCGACGAGCCCGACCCCTCGCCCGGCCCGGGCGCCCCGGGGGCGCGCCACGGGAGGCACGAGACCGAGGAGGAGCGGGCGGACCGGCTGTGGGCCGAACTGCTGCAGGAGGTACGGGTCGCGCAGACCGGCGTGCAGATCCTGCTGGCGTTCCTGCTGACCATCCCCTTCACCCCGCGCTACGCGGAACTCGACCGGGCCGACCGTGGCATCTACATCGTCACTATCCTGCTGGGCGCGGCCGCCACCGGTGCACTGATCGCGCCGGTGTCCTTCCACCGCATCGTCACCGGGCACGGACTCAAGCGGCAGAGCGTTCGGTGGGCGTCCCGGTTCACCCTCGCCGGGCTGGTCCTGCTGCTCGCCATGGTGACGTCGGCGCTGCTGCTCATCCTGCGTTTCGTCACGGACAACACGCTGGCGGTCTGGCTCAGCTGCGGTGTGCTGGTGTGGTTCGCCGGCTGCTGGTTCCTGCCCGCGGCATGGACGCGGCACCGGTCGCGGCGGGAGCGGACGCCCTGACGGCGGCAGGCGACAGGGCTCCCGGCTCAGCCGGCCGG
>NZ_JAMQGM010000066.1 GCF_023703325.1 Streptomyces meridianus | reverse complement strand
TAGCCTCGCCGTTTCGGTTGGGTACGGCGGCTGGTTGGGCGAAAACGCGAAAGTGCCTTCCTGACCTGGGACGATGAACCTTGCTGAGGGGTTCTGTCAGTCCAAGCGGAGGGCACTTTCTACGTGCAGGCTATCGGGTTGCGTCCCAAGGTCCACGTCAGCGCCGATGGTTCGGGGGTGGTCGGGCATGCCGGGGCACGGTTGCTGGCCGATCTCGCTGACGCCACCGGGCTGACCGCCGCTTACTCCGCCGCGCTCAGGCCGCTTCGGCCGCGCGGGACCGGTCATGATCCGGGACAGATCGCCACCGACCTGGCGGTGATGCTCGCCGACGGCGGCGAGGCCATCGCGGACCTGGCGTTACTGCGCGACCAGGGCGAGGTGTTCGGCCCCGTCGCCTCGACACCGACGGCCTGGCGACTGCTCGCCGACACCGACGACAGGACGCTGACCGCTCTGCGCTCGGCCCGCGCCCACGCCCGGGAGGTGGCCTGGCTGCAGGCCGCTGAACGGGGCGAGGGCATACCCGCAGCCCGGGCCGGCGGACGTGCACTGCCCGGACTGGTCCTGGACCTCGACGCCACACTGGTCACCTGCCACTCCGAGAAGGAGCAGGCCGCACCCACCTACAAGGGCGGCTTCGGCTTCCACCCGCTTCTGTGTTTCCTCGCGAACACCGGCGAGGCCGTATCGGGGCGGCTGCGGCCCGGGAACTCCGGAGCCAACACTGCCGCCGATCACATCACGGTGCTCGACCAGGCAATCGCGCAGATCCCCGACGCTCACCGGCACGGCACCGACATCCTCATCCGCGCCGACAGTGCCGGATCCGCGAAAGCCTTCCTCGCCCACGTTCGTGACCTGCGCAAACGAGGAATCCGTACCTTCTTCTCCGTCGGATACGCCATTACCGACCCGGTCCGCCGAGCTGTCCGGACCATGCCCGACCGCCTCTGGCATCCCGCCCTGGACCAGGACGGGACGCTGCGTGACGGTGCTGAGGTCGCCGAGCTGACCGGCATGCTCGAGCTGCCCGGCTATCCGACCGGCACCCGCATCATCGTGCGCCGCGAGCGGCCACACCCCGGAGCCCAGCTCTCACTGTTCGACCAGGACGAGGGCCTGCGGCACCAGGTCTTCCTCACCGACACGCCATACTCCGGGGGCGGATCCGCCCAGTTCCTGGAGGTCCGTCACCGCGGGCATGCCACCGTCGAGGACCACATCCGATGCGGCAAGACCACCGGCTTCGGCCGCTTCCCCTCCCGCGACTTCAACGTCAACGCCGTCTGGCTCGAACTCAGCCTCGCGGCGATCGATCTGCTGGCCTGGACGCGCGTCCTGCTACTGGACGGGGAGCTGGCCACTGCCGAGCCGAAGAAGCTCCGCTACCGGCTGCTGCACGTCGCCGCCCGCCTCACCCTCGGCGGCCGACGCCTGCGCTTGCGGATATCGGCGACCTGGCCCTGGAGGAACGAACTGGCCACGGCCTTCCATCGCCTCGCCGCACTGCCCCGTCCCGCCGGCTGACCACCAGGCCCCTGACCGCCCACGACCCGAAAGGACCCTGGAGAACCCGGCCACCGCGCCGGGCCTCCACCATGCCCGAAAACCGAAATCGCGTCAGCCACCCGGCAGTTCCCCCTCACCGACGCCTCATCACCCCAACCGAAACGGCGAGG
>NZ_JAMQGM010000065.1 GCF_023703325.1 Streptomyces meridianus | reverse complement strand
ACACAGTGGACGCGAGCAACTGAGGACAAGCCCTCGGCCTATTAGTACCAGTCAACTCCACACCTCACGGCGCTTCCATATCTGGCCTATCAACCCAGTCGTCTACTGGGAGCCTTAACCCATCAAGTGGGTGGGAGCCCTCATCTCGAAGCAGGCTTCCCGCTTAGATGCTTTCAGCGGTTATCCCTCCCGAACGTAGCCAACCAGCCATGCCCTTGGCAGGACAACTGGCACACCAGAGGTTCGTCCGTCCCGGTCCTCTCGTACTAGGGACAGCCCTTCTCAAGACTCCTACGCGCACAGCGGATAGGGACCGAACTGTCTCACGACGTTCTAAACCCAGCTCGCGTACCGCTTTAATGGGCGAACAGCCCAACCCTTGGGACCGACTCCAGCCCCAGGATGCGACGAGCCGACATCGAGGTGCCAAACCATCCCGTCGATATGGACTCTTGGGGAAGATCAGCCTGTTATCCCCGGGGTACCTTTTATCCGTTGAGCGACGGCGCTTCCACAAGCCACCGCCGGATCACTAGTCCCGACTTTCGTCCCTGCTCGACCCGTCGGTCTCACAGTCAAGCTCCCTTGTGCACTTACACTCAACACCTGATTACCAACCAGGCTGAGGGAACCTTTGGGCGCCTCCGTTACCCTTTGGGAGGCAACCGCCCCAGTTAAACTACCCATCAGACACTGTCCCTGATCCGGATCACGGACCCAGGTTAGACATCCAGCACGACCAGAGTGGTATTTCAACGATGACTCCACACACACTGGCGTGCATGCTTCACAGTCTCCCACCTATCCTACACAAGCCGAACCGAACACCAATATCAAACTGTAGTAAAGGTCCCGGGGTCTTTCCGTCCTGCTGCGCGAAACGAGCATCTTTACTCGTAGTGCAATTTCACCGGGCCTATGGTTGAGACAGTCGAGAAGTCGTTACGCCATTCGTGCAGGTCGGAACTTACCCGACAAGGAATTTCGCTACCTTAGGATGGTTATAGTTACCACCGCCGTTTACTGGCGCTTAAGTTCTCAGCTTCGCAGGATCGAAACCCCACTAACCGGTCCCCTTAACGTTCCAGCACCGGGCAGGCGTCAGTCCGTATACATCGCCTTACGGCTTCGCACGGACCTGTGTTTTTAGTAAACAGTCGCTTCTCGCTGGTCTCTGCGGCCACCCCCAGCTCAGGAAGCACGTTCCATCACCAGGCGTGGCCCCCCTTCTCCCGAAGTTACGGGGGCATTTTGCCGAGTTCCTTAACCATAGTTCACCCGAACGCCTCGGTATTCTCTACCTGACCACCTGAGTCGGTTTAGGGTACGGGCCGCCATGAAACTCGCTAGAGGCTTTTCTCGACAGCATAGGATCATCCACTTCACCACAATCGGCTCGGCATCAGGTCTCAGACTTCATGCACGACGGATTTACCTACCGTGCGTCCTACACCCTTACCCCGGGACAACCACCGCCCGGGCTGGACTACCTTCCTGCGTCACCCCATCACTTACCTACTACCACCTTGGGCCGGCGGCTCCACCACTCCCCATTGCCCGAAGGCTCCGGGGCGGCTTCACGGCCTTAGCATCAGAGGATTCGATACTGGGCGCTTCAAAGCGGGTACCGGAATATCAACCGGTTGTCCATCGACTACGCCTGTCGGCCTCGCCTTAGGTCCCGACTTACCCTGGGCAGATCAGCTTGACCCAGGAACCCTTAGTCAATCGGCGCAAGAGTTTCCCACTCTTGTATCGCTACTCATGCCTGCATTCTCACTCGTGAACCATCCACAACTCCCTTACAGGGCTGCTTCACCCGGCACACGACGCTCCCCTACCCATCCCAGCGGGCGTTGGCCCTCATGCTGAAATGACACGACTTCGGCGGTACGCTTGAGCCCCGCTACATTGTCGGCGCGGAATCACTTGACCAGTGAGCTATTACGCACTCTTTCAAGGGTGGCTGCTTCTAAGCCAACCTCCTGGTTGTCTCTGCGACTCCACATCCTTTCCCACTTAGCGTACGCTTAGGGGCCTTAGTCGATGCTCTGGGCTGTTTCCCTCTCGACCATGGAGCTTATCCCCCACAGTCTCACTGCCGCGCTCTCACTTACCGGCATTCGGAGTTTGGCTAAGGTCAGTAACCCGGTAGGGCCCATCGCCTATCCAGTGCTCTACCTCCGGCAAGAAACACACGACGCTGCACCTAAATGCATTTCGGGGAGAACCAGCTATCACGGAGTTTGATTGGCCTTTCACCCCTAACCACAGGTCATCCCCCAGGTTTTCAACCCTGGTGGGTTCGGTCCTCCACGAAGTCTTACCTCCGCTTCAACCTGCCCATGGCTAGATCACTCCGCTTCGGGTCTTGAGCGTGCTACTCCACCGCCCTATTCGGACTCGCTTTCGCTACGGCTTCCCCACACGGGTTAACCTCGCAACACACCGCAAACTCGCAGGCTCATTCTTCAAAAGGCACGCAGTCACGACGTTGAGTGCAAGCACTCAACGCGACGCTCCCACGGCTTGTAGGCACACGGTTTCAGGTACTATTTCACTCCGCTCCCGCGGTACTTTTCACCATTCCCTCACGGTACTATCCGCTATCGGTCACCAGGGAATATTTAGGCTTAACGGGTGGTCCCGCCAGATTCACACGGGATTTCTCGGGCCCCGTGCTACTTGGGTGATTCTCAAACGAGCCGTACAGATTTCAGCTACGGGGGTCTTACCCTCTACGCCGGGCCTTTCGCATGCCCTTCGCCTATCCATACGGTTTCTGACTCGCCGACCGGCCGGCAGACCGATCAAGAGAACTCCCACAACCCCGCATGCGCAACCCCTGCCGGGTATCACACACATACGGTTTGGCCTCATCCAGTTTCGCTCGCCACTACTCCCGGAATCACGGTTGTTTTCTCTTCCTGCGGGTACTGAGATGTTTCACTTCCCCGCGTTCCCTCCACACTGCCTATGTGTTCAGCAGCGGGTGACAGCCCATGACGACTGCCGGGTTTCCCCATTCGGAAACCCCCGGATCAAAGCCTGGTTGACGACTCCCCGGGGACTATCGTGGCCTCCCACGTCCTTCATCGGTTCCTGGTGCCAAGGCATCCACCGTGCGCCCTTAAAAACTTGGCCACAGATGCTCGCGTCCACTGTGCAGTTCTCAAACAACGACCAGCCACCCGCCACCCCGAACCACAAGAGCTCGAGTTCACCGGGGCCGGCAACCGAAGGACGAGCAACGCTCGCACCCTCAGACACCCAACAGCGCGCCCGACCCGATCCGACCGGAATCCGCGTTCCACGCCCCGAAGAGCAGTACTGACAATCCCGATGAACCGTGCCGAATAGTCAACGTTCCACCCATGAGCAACCACCGTCGGACACTCGCCGACGAAATGGCCTCTGGACACCAGCCCCGAAGGACCAGCACCGAGATGCTCCTTAGAAAGGAGGTGATCCAGCCGCACCTTCCGGTACGGCTACCTTGTTACGACTTCGTCCCAATCGCCAGTCCCACCTTCGACGGCTCCCTCCACAAGGGTTGGGCCACCGGCTTCGGGTGTTACCGACTTTCGTGACGTGACGGGCGGTGTGTACAAGGCCCGGGAACGTATTCACCGCAGCAATGCTGATCTGCGATTACTAGCGACTCCGACTTCATGGGGTCGAGTTGCAGACCCCAATCCGAACTGAGACCGGCTTTTTGAGATTCGCTCCACCTCACGGCATCGCAGCTCATTGTACCGGCCATTGTAGCACGTGTGCAGCCCAAGACATAAGGGGCATGATGACTTGACGTCGTCCCCACCTTCCTCCGAGTTGACCCCGGCAGTCTCCTGTGAGTCCCCATCACCCCGAAAGGCATGCTGGCAACACAGAACAAGGGTTGCGCTCGTTGCGGGACTTAACCCAACATCTCACGACACGAGCTGACGACAGCCATGCACCACCTGTACACCGACCACAAGGGGGACCCTGTCTCCAGGGTTTTCCGGTGTATGTCAAGCCTTGGTAAGGTTCTTCGCGTTGCGTCGAATTAAGCCACATGCTCCGCCGCTTGTGCGGGCCCCCGTCAATTCCTTTGAGTTTTAGCCTTGCGGCCGTACTCCCCAGGCGGGGAACTTAATGCGTTAGCTGCGGCACGGACGACGTGGAATGTCGCCCACACCTAGTTCCCAACGTTTACGGCGTGGACTACCAGGGTATCTAATCCTGTTCGCTCCCCACGCTTTCGCTCCTCAGCGTCAGTATCGGCCCAGAGATCCGCCTTCGCCACCGGTGTTCCTCCTGATATCTGCGCATTTCACCGCTACACCAGGAATTCCGATCTCCCCTACCGAACTCTAGCCTGCCCGTATCGAATGCAGACCCGGGGTTAAGCCCCGGGCTTTCACATCCGACGCGACAAGCCGCCTACGAGCTCTTTACGCCCAATAATTCCGGACAACGCTCGCACCCTACGTATTACCGCGGCTGCTGGCACGTAGTTAGCCGGTGCTTCTTCTGCAGGTACCGTCACTTGCGCTTCTTCCCTGCTGAAAGAGGTTTACAACCCGAAGGCCGTCATCCCTCACGCGGCGTCGCTGCATCAGGCTTTCGCCCATTGTGCAATATTCCCCACTGCTGCCTCCCGTAGGAGTCTGGGCCGTGTCTCAGTCCCAGTGTGGCCGGTCGCCCTCTCAGGCCGGCTACCCGTCGTCGCCTTGGTAGGCCATCACCCCACCAACAAGCTGATAGGCCGCGGGCTCATCCTGCACCGCCGGAGCTTTCCACCCGGAGGAGATGCCTCCCCGGGTCGTATCCGGTATTAGACCCCGTTTCCAGGGCTTGTCCCAGAGTGCAGGGCAGATTGCCCACGTGTTACTCACCCGTTCGCCACTAATCCACCCCGAAGGGCTTCATCGTTCGACTTGCATGTGTTAAGCACGCCGCCAGCGTTCGTCCTGAGCCAGGATCAAACTCTCCGTGAATGCTTCCGGGCTGTCCCGGTCACAACACGAGAGCGGCACAACCAAGAGGAATAGTCCCGGTCGTGCACAGCGTCCTCGCTGTTGCTGCCCCACAAGAACCACGTCT
>NZ_JAMQGM010000064.1 GCF_023703325.1 Streptomyces meridianus | reverse complement strand
CAGGGCGGCGAGGATGTCAAGACATGGCCGACGCCTACGCGCTCGCTGCGATGGGCCTGCACCACCTGGGTCACCGGCTCGCCGACGTGCCCGAGAAGAACGCCAGCGGCCTCGACGGCTGCCAGTGGCCTGAACGAGAAGGGATAGCTGCATGAGCGAGTGCGGTCTGTGCGAACGCGAGGTGCACGGTGAGGCGACCTGCCACCTGTGCCCTGGCTGCACGCGCGTCACCAGTGAGCGCCTCACCCGCATGCCCGAGGTCTACGACGCCCTGGCGGCGTTCCTCCAGCCGGGCGGCCGCCGGCCCGAGCTGGGGCGCGCGACACGCGTGGACGCTCCCCTGCCGATCGTCGAGCCCGTGCTGAACCTCCGCGGCCCCGGCGGCATCGTCGGCGTTCTGGAGGACTGGCGGAGCGCGCTTCACGCCGACCTTGAGTGGTCCGAGCCCCAGCTCTCCGGCACCGTCCCGGACCGCATCGCGCGGGCGTCGAAGGGGCTGCGGGACAACCTGCTGTGGATCGCATCAAGTTGGCCGATGGCCGGCGCGTTCGCCGAGGAGATCCGCGACCTCGAGCGGGACGCAGTCTCGATCGTCAACCCGCCCGAGAAGGCGCTGCGGCTCGGGAACTGCCCAGCCGTCTACGAGGACGGCGTCCCGTGCGGCGCCGTCCTGCGGGTCCCGGCCGGTACCGCCCGTGTCGAGTGCCGGTGGTGCCACACCGTGTACCCGCCCGCCACCTGGTCCGCCCTCGCCTCAGGACAGTGGGCCGACGAAAGGAAGGCGTCCTGATGGCCGCCACGTATGTCACCTGCCGCGTGCTGTCCGGCCGCGGCGTCCAGTGCACCGCCGAGGCCGCCGATCCCGACGCTGAGCTCAAGATCTGCGTGCGCCATCTGGCGGAAGCCCAGCGGCTGCTGAACGCGGCGTTGGGCACGGCTCGCCCTGGGAAGGGCTCGTGATTGCCTCCCCGGGGTTGTCTAGGACACCGCTGTCCTATAGCGTGGGTGTCGTGTCAACCACCAGTTGGCGCGAGCGCGTTGATGCCGAGAATCGGCGGCAGCGCGAGCTGCGAGCAGAGATCACGGCCAGCGCCCGACGACGAGCGGCAGCGTTCGAAGACGGCGTCCGAGAGCTCGGCTCCAAATCGGCTGTTGCCCGAGAGATCGGGATCGACGTCCGCGCGGTACGAAGAGCGATCAACGAGTACGGAACGGCGACTGCACCGCCCACCGGCTCGACATCCGAATAGGCCCAGAAACGTAAGCGGGCCCCCGGCATAGGCGACTGCACCGCCCGCCGGGGACCACTTGCCCACCAGGAGATAGAGGCTCCGATGGACCACCTGAACTCTAGCCTGCGCGAACGCGGGCCCGTCACCCAGCGCCGCTTGGTCGTCGTCGGCATCGTCCGACGCCGCCGCGGCCGCACCACCACTCTCACCGCCACCCCCGCCGGCGCCGTCGGCCGCATCGCCCCGACGGGCGGTGCGCGATGAGCGCCCGGCTGGTGGCCGTCGAGGCGGCCCGACGCGCGCTCGATGTGTCCGCCGAGTTGGCAGGCGAGGACGCACCGGCGGCCGTGGTCAGGAAGATGCGGCGTGCGCTGGCCGGCCTCCTCGAGGTCGTCGAGGCCCAGCCGCTGTCGGCCCGCCTGTCCGCGCAGCACGACGAGGAGTTCCTGAACCTGGCCCGCGCGACCCGGATGCAGATCCACGCCGCGCGCGGCGCCCTCTCCCGGCTCGACGCTTTCGAGCGGGCGCTCACAGGGATGCTGTACCCCGAGGACGGCTCCTGATGAGCCGCACCGCTCGTACCGTGACGGTGCGCACCCTCGACCGCGGGCCCGTGACGATGGCCGAGCCCTCGTGGTGCGTCGGCCACCCCGACAACGCCCCCGAGCAGTACCTCGCTGACGTCATCCACGAGGGTCCGGAGACGACGCTCGCCTTCCGCGGCTGCCAGACGCTCACCGCGTCCCTGAGCGCCGCCCCCTACTCCGAGGTGTACAGCCCGGAGGTCTCCGTGTGCGTCGAGCTGAACGGCGACTGCGTGCGACTCGACCCGGCCGGGCTCGACGAGCTGGCCGCCGCCCTGGTCGAGCGCGCCGCCGAACTCCGGCGCCTCGCCCGGCAGCTGTCCGTCCTCCGCACCAGCGGGAGGGACTCGAAGTGATCCCCATGCAGATAGAGCAGGTCGAACTCGACCAGGGCGTCCCCGTGATGTGGCAGCGCTTCGACAAGCAGCTGCGCGTCGCCTGGGACCCGCAGCAGATCACTTCCGCTCAGTTCGAGGCCCTGCGCCTCGGTGTCCTCACGAAGGAGGCCGGCCGATGAGCACCACCGAATCCCACGCCCAGCTGACCCGAGGACAGGTGGCCATGTTCGCCGCCGCCGTCCTGCTCATGGCCGGAGCGGGTGCAGCCGGCGCCTACGGCACCTACACCAACACCGTGACCGAGTTCGGCCGCGTCGGTACCGCGCTCGGCGTGGTCGCCGCAGGCGAAGGCGTCACCCTGATCGTCGCCCTGGTCATGGTCGGCCTGACGATGCTGGGCCAGTCGGCCCCGCTCGCGGTCCGTACCGGCCTGTGGGCCGCCCCGGTGGCCGCGGCCGTGATCGGTGTCGCGGTCGCCGACAACCTCACCGAGGCCGTCGTCTACGGCCTGTCCCCGATGGGCATGTCCGCAGCCGCGGAGGGCATCGGCCTGCTGGCCCGACGGATCGTCGTGCACCGCACCGGCGTTGACATGGAGGTGCAGCGCCGCAACGCCGAGACCGTGCAGCGCCTCGCCTACCACCGGGCCCGTGCAGCCAACCACCCGAGCAAGGGCGCTCGCTGGCGATCCGAGCGCGCTTCGTGGCGACTGGCCAAGCGGGTCGGCCTGGGCGACGCCGAGCTCGGCGTGCACCTGGTCCAGGTGCAGCGCGACCGGCTCCGCCAGGGAGCCGACTCCGCGCTCGGCGAGATGCTCGTCCCGTCTGCACCCGAACTGCCCACCACTGCCCAGGAGGCGGGCGAGCACGTACAGCCCGTACCCACCGCGGCCGCCGTACCCGAGGTGCACCCGCAACCCCTCCCGGCCGTACCCGAGCGCCCCCTCCGCGAGGCCGTCGCCGCCGACAAGCCCCGCCCCCGCACCACGGTCCGCGTACCCGACGAGCGCCCCGCGGGTGCACCCGGCGCGGACTGGTCCGACGAGCAGCTGGCCGACCACGCCCGCCAGTCCGCCCCCCTCGTCCCGTCCATCCGCGCCCTGCGCAAGACCTACGGCATCGGCCAGCCCCGAGCCGAGCGCATCAAGGCCCTGCTGAAGGAGTCCGCATGACCGAGTACCTGCCCGTCCCGCACCAGCACTCGGCGGACTGCGGCTGCTACCGGCCCGAGTACCTCCCGGCCGCCCCGCAGCCGCCGCAGATCGTGCACCAGCACATCCACCAGGCCCCACCCGACCGCACCCTGCAGCGGCTCGCCCTCGGGGCCGGCATGGGCGGCGGAGCCGTCGCCGCCGGGGTCTACTTCGGCCCGCTCCTCGTCGGCGCCCTGTCCGCCATCGCCATCAACCTCGCCCTGGTCGCGTTCGTCGTCGTCGCCGTCGCGTGGGGCCTGTCGACCGCCGTGAAGTCCATCGGCGGCAGCGACGGCAAGGCCGCCGCCGAGAACCTCAGCAAGGCCCGCAAGCGGCGCTGACGGCCGCCTGTCCCGCCGGAGTGTGACCGGCGGGGCGGGGAGCCGGACAGACCGGAATCCGCACCACCAACCCGAAAGGGGAACCATGCGCAAGCTCAACCGGCGCCGCGTGGCCGTCAACGCGCTGGCCTTCGCGGTCACCGCCCAGCTGGCGTGGAGCGCCTGGCGGCACGACATGTCGGTCCTCGACACCGCCACGATCGCGCTCCTCGCGCACTACGGCTTCACCGCCGCCCTGGCCCGGCTCCTCGACCGCCGCACCGCTACCACCCCGGAAGGGAACTGACATGGCCAGCAGCAGCCGCAAGACCGCCGACGTCACCTGGACCGACACCCAGACCGGCAAGCAGAAGACCACCGAGGTCCACGTCGCCAACGGCGGCACGTTCGAGAAGGACGGCCGCGGCGCCATCGCTGGCGCCCACCTCGGCGGCCTCTGCGACACCGACCGCGTCCGCATCGACAGCGTCAACGAGAAGGGCTGACCACCATGGCGAACGACGAACTCGACGGCCTGTACCCGGGCGAAGCCGCCCGGCTCGTCGGCACCTCCGTCCGCGCCGCCTGGCGCGAGATGCGAGGCAAGAGCACCACGCGGCAGGAAGCCGCGGCACAGCGGATCCAGGACCGGGCCGCGAAGCGTGAGGCCGAGCGGGTCGAGATCCGGAAGGCCGCGCAGGCCGCGAAGGAGAAGGCCCAGCTCGACGCGAAGAAGAAGGCCGCCATCGAGCGGGCCACCCGCCGCTACCGCTGACGCCCCGGGGCGGCCGCATCCCGGCCAGGACACCCGGCCGCCCCGGGCACACCCCCGCCCCAACCAGAGGACAGGAGTACACCCATCATGACGGACACCCTCGTACCCGCCGCCGCCGTACCCGAGACGCCGAGTACACCGAGTGCACCCGCCGTACCCGCACCGGGTACACCGAACCTCGAGAAGACGAGTACGCCCCCGGCCCCGGCCGTACCCGACGACGAGTACGACGAGGACGACGAGCAGGCCGTACCCGTACCCGTCGACAACCCCAAGACGCCCGGCACCGGGGTACACCGTGAGAAGCGGCACCCGATCGTCGCCGGATGGTTGAAGAACCGGCGCGACTTCGCCGCCACCACCGGCCGCGCCAGCGACCGCGCCCTGTACGCCGGGCTCTACCACGGCCTGCGCCTCCCGCTGTACTCGGCCAAGCTCACGGCCATGGCACCGAGGGGTGCGGCCAGGTTCATCGCGAGTACGAACCGCTGGGTGTGGGACCGCGAGGCCGCACCCCTCCGCAGCGCCGCGGTACGCACCGAGGACGCCACCGAGTACATGCACCTGGCCCGCCTCCGCGCGAACCGGGTACGCCTCCGCGGCCTCGTCGTCCTCGTCGCCGCCCTGTTCGGGACCGTACTCGCCGTCGCCCTGTACGTACTCGCCCCCGGCTGGCTGTACTTCCTCGCCGGGGTCGGTGTACTCGGCCTCGGGTTCGCCGGCCAGCAGCCCGACGCACCCGTCATTGGCCCCGCCGTCCTCCGCACCGTCGTCGAGAAGCTCACCGGCCCGATCGTCCTCCGCGGCCTCGACAGCATCGGCAACGCCAAGATCTCCGCCGCCATCAAGAAGGGCGGCGAGATGGACGGACTCCGGTTCACCTCCGAGATCACCCGCGACGGCCCCGGCTACCGCGCTGAGCTGGACCTTCCCTACGGCGTGACCCCAGAGCACATCATGGAAGCGCGCAGCCCCCTGGCCTCCGGCCTGCGCCGCAAAGTGGGCTGCGTGTGGCCGGCACCCGACCCGGACGAGCACGAAGGTCGCCTGATCCTGTGGGTCGGCGACCGGCCCATGAACGAGACGACGAAGCCCGCCTGGCCGCTGCTCAAGTCGGGCCAGGTCGACCTGTTCAGGCCCGTGGTGTTCGGCAACGACCAGCGGATGCGCGAGATGGTCGTCACCCTCATGTTCGCCTCGGTCGTCGTCGGCTCCATCCCCCGCATGGGCAAGACGTTCCTGATGCGGCTGTTCCTGCTGATCGCAGCCCTCGACCCTCGCGCTGAGCTGCACGCCTACGACTTCAAGGGCACCGGCGACTTCGGCGCCCTGGAGCCCGTCTGCCACCGCTACCGGGCAGGAGAGGAAGACGAGGACCTCGAGTACGTCGTGCACGACCTGCGCGAACTGAAGGCCGAACTCCGCCGCCGCGCCAAGGTCATCAAGTCCCTGCCGCGGTCCATCTGCCCCGAGTCGAAGGTCACGCCGCAGCTGGCCAACGACAAGAGCCTCGGCCTGCACCCGATCGTCGTCGCCTTCGACGAGTGCCAGGTCCCCTTCGAGCACAAGGACCACGGGCCCGAGATCGAAGACATCTGCACTGACCTGGTGAAACGCGGTCCGGCGCTCGGCATCATCGCGATGTTCGGCACCCAGCGACCGGACGCCAAGTCGCTGCCCACGGGCATCAGCGCGAACGCCGTCCTGCGGTTCTGCCTGAAGGTCATGGGCAACGTCGCCAACGACATGGTGCTGGGCACCTCGATGTACAAGGCCGGGATCAGGGCGACGATGTTCAGCCGCAAGGACCGCGGCGTCTGCTGGATGGTCGGCGAAGGCGACGACCCGCGCATCGTCGCCGGCGCCTTCGTCGACGCCAACGACGCCGACAAGGTCGTCGCCCGCGCCCGGAAGATGCGCGAGGAGTACGGCAACATCACAGGTCACGCCCTCGACGGCTCCGGCCCCGCCAACACCGAGCCGACCTACGACCTCCTCGCCGACGTCCTCGCCGTCGTCCAGGTCGACGAAGAGAAGGTGTGGAACGAGCGGATCGCCGCCCGCCTCGCCGAGCTGCGGCCCGAGATCTACGGCGGGTGGAAGACCGAGAACGTCACCACCAGCCTGAAGCCGCTCGGCGTGACCACGCAGGACGTGTGGGGCACCAACGGCGGCGGCAAGGGCACCACCAAGCGCGGCATCGCCCGCGCCGATGTCGTCGCAGCCCGTAACGGAAAGCGGACCACGGACTGACCGCGAACGGCTGCTCGGCCTAGCACCCACAAGTGCTAGGTCTAGCAGCCCTACTAGCGGATCTCAGCCCTCTGACCTGCAACCTAGCGTCTAGCAGCCACCCCCTGCGAGCCCCAGAAACCCCGCCCAGACGAGGAGTTGAGACCCCCATGCTCGTTGCTTGCTTGGCCATCCCGCTGGCCGCGATCTACTACGCAGCGTTGTGCCTCCTGCGGCCGTTCGCCGAGTGCCGCAAGTGCGAGGCCACCGGCCACCGCGAGATACGCGGCAAGACGAAGGTCTGCCGGCGCTGCCGCGGGCGGCGCTACCGCCTCCGCTACGGCCGCCGCCTCCACAACCACTGGCGCCGCACCCGCGAACTCGGCACCCGCTGAGCACGGTTAGACCCCGTCGCCCCACGGAAGGATCCGCCCATGACGAACGAACCGCCGCCCTACGTCGAACCGACCCCCGAGCAGGCCGAGTTAGAACGGCTGAAGGACAAGTACCGCAAGCAGAACATCGCCAACGACAGCGGAAGGGAGTGGATCGAAGAGGAGATCAACAGCGGCCGGTACAGCCAGGAAGACGCAGACCAGCTCAGCTCGAACTTCGAAGAAGGCTGCCGACACATCCTCGACCAGATACAGCAGGAGATCGACGCCCACCGGCGCGCACACAACATGCCGAACCGCTGAGCCACACTGGACACATGCAGCCCCAGCCCCTCCTCGTCGATCCATACGCAGCCCAAGCAGCCACCGGCGTCAAGCCGGGCACCATCCGCGTCTGGCTCCGCCGCGGCAGGCTTACTCACCACGGCTACGACCGTGCAGGCCGCGCGCTCGTCGACCTCCACGAGGTCCAGCACCGGGCAATGCTCAAGGCAGCTTGACGGTCACCCTCACACGCTGTAACACTCTTGGCAGTTCCGGCATGCCCGGACACAGACACCGAAGGCCCCGACCACCACGGTCGGGGCCTTTGTCATGCCCCGGGAGGACACCATGGCCACCGGCAGCGCCTGCAGCACAACCCTGGTCGCAGAGCTCCGCGGGCTCGACCCCACACCTGACGGATGGCGCCAGCTCGAAAGAACCGGGCGCGTCAGCGTCGTCTGCTGCTGCGGCCTCAACACCGGTTGGATTCCCTCCGCCGGCGCCGCGCGCATCACCCGACCGCACACCCGTCGGCCAGGAGGACGGCACCAGTGAAGACACACCGCATCGCGATCGAAGGCGACGGCCTGCCCGGCAGCACCAACGTGCTCCTCGACGGCCGCGACATCGGCCGAGGCCTCACCGGCCTGACACTCACCCTCGCGCACGACCGGGTGCCCCACGTCGAGCTGGACCTGGTCGTGGTCGACGCCACTCGGGTCGGCTCGGTGGAGGCCGAGGTGGTCCTAGGCTCCGGCGTGGCCGACACGCTCGTCGCCCTCGGCTGGACGCCGCCTGCTGAGGAGTCCGAACCCGACACCACAGGGAGATAGCCGTGCAGGAACCCTGGCGCTCAGCGCTCGCGTTCATCCTCGTCATCGCCGTACTGCTCCTGCTGCTGCGGCTCTTCGAAGTCATCTGACCGTGGCCAAACCGCGCACGACCGCACAGCACCACGCCCGCCGCACCGCGGCTACCTGGCGCTGGGTCTACGACGACCGCAGGTGGCCACCGCTGCGGGACCAGGTCCTCTCCGAGGAGCCCCTCTGCCGCGCTCACTGCGGCCGGCCCCCTGCCGTCGTCGACCACATCCGACCTCACCGCGGCGACGAGCAGCTGGCGTTCGACCGCGGCAACCTCCAGGCCCTGTGCAAGCCCTGTCACGACGCCAAGACGGCGCGCGAGACAGGCTTCGCAGGAGGCGGGCGCAAGCAGGCCGGCGCGGCCCGCATCACCCTGGTGTGCGGGCCGCCCTGCTCCGGGAAGAGCAGCTACGTCCGCGAGCACGCCGAGCGCGGCGACCTCGTCATCGACTGGGATGCCCTGGCCGTAGCCCTCGGCTCGTCCCACGGACACGACCACCCGCCCGCTTTACGGCCGTTCATCGCTGAGGCACGCGACGCAGTCACTGCCCGGCTCGACCGAGCGCACAACCTGACCGCAGCGTGGATCATCGCGACCGCGCCACGGCAGTCCGACCGCGAACGCCTCGCCCCTGGCGCGGACGTCGTGCTCCTCGCGACACCCGAGGACGAGTGCACCCGGCGAGCGCGACGTGATGGCCGGCCACACGGTACGATCGAAGCCATCGAGAGCTGGTGGCGCACCTATCGCGCCGACCAAGACACCTCACCGAGGTGATCGACTCCCCCGGAGGGGGGATGTGGATCTTGCCGGTGGGGTGGACCCCGAACGCAGGCGGGGGTGCTGCAGACGCAACCGCGAGTTTCGGACCCTTTTCTGAGCAGAGCGTAACCACGCCTACTGTGCGTCACATTCGGGTTGGGGGTGCGCGATGGGTGCTCGAGGTCCCGTGCCGCAGCCGGACAACGTCCGCGCCCTGCGCGGCAACCCGGGCGGACACACGACGCCGGCCAGGGTGACCGCGAAACCGGGGGCCCCGGCGGCTCCGTCCTGGCTGGACACCGAGGCGAAGGCCGAGTGGCGCCGCGTGGTGCCCGAGTTGGACCGGCTCGGCGTCCTGTCGAAGGTGGACCGGGCGGCGCTGGCGACGTACTGCGCGGCCTGGTCGAAGTTCGTGGCTGCAGAGAAGCTGCTGCAGGGCGACGACCTGGTGGCCGAGCGACGGGCGGGGAACGGCCCAGCGAAGAACCCCGCGTGGCAGATCTGGCGGGAGGCGGCGACGACGGTGGCGATGCTGGCGAAGGAGCTGTTCGTCACGCCGTCGTCGCGTCTGCGGTCGGTGAAGCCGGAGGGTGATGACGGTGGCGACCAAGGGGCGGGCATCCTCGACTGAGCTGCGGCGCGCGGCGCTGACCGCCGAGATCGACCAGGCCATCGCGGGCTGGGTCGACGAGGGCCTGGTCGACGGGACGCCGTGGCTGGCGGAGGGCCGCCGGCCGTTACTGTGCACGCCGATCCCTGCCGAGCCTGGCTTCTGGTTCGACCGGATCGCCGTCGAGCGGGTGCTGAAGTTCTTCCTGCTGCTGAAGCAGCTGATTGGCCGTCACGCTGGACGCGAGTTCCGGCTGATGGACTGGCAGGTGCGGTACTTCATCGCCCCGGTGTTCGGCATCAAGCGGCCGGACGGCTACCGGGCGATCCGCACCGTGTGGTTCGAGATCCCGCGGAAGAACGGGAAGAGCACGCTGTGCTCGGGGCTGGGCCTGTACCTGTTCGCGGCGGACCGGGAGCCGGGCGCCGAGGTGTACGCGGCGGCCGGCGACCGCGACCAGGCGAACATCGTGTTCCGGGCCGCAGCGAACATGGCGTCCGGCTCGCCGCCGCTGGCGCGGAAGCTCGGGCGTCGCGGTATCCAGCGGAAGCTGCTGGAGCACCCGGTCACGCACAGCATCTTCCGGGCTCTGTCGTCGGAGGGGCTGCGCGCGCACGGCCTGAACGTGCACGCGGGCGTCATCGACGAGGTGCACGTGCACCGCAACCCGGACGTGGTCGACGCACTGGAGACCGGCACGGGTTCGCGTACCCAGCCACTGATCGTGTTCATCACCACTGCCGATGATGGGGCGGAGACCGGCAGCATCTACGCCACCAAGCGCGAGGAACTCGACGCGCTGGTGGGCGGGCACGCCGAGGACCCGACCGTGTGGGGCGTGGTGTTCGGCGCCGACCAGGACGCCGACGACTTCGACCCGTTCGCCGAGGACACCCTGAAGACCGCGAACCCGGGCTACGGGATCACGGTCCTCGCGGACTACCTGGAGGCGAAGGCCGCGCAGGCGAAGCGGTCCCCCGGCCAGCTGAACCGGTATCTGCGGCTGCACCTGAACGTGCGCACGAAGCAGACCACCCGGTGGCTGTCGATGGACGACTGGAACGCGTGCGCGCGCACCAGCTCCGGGGTGCCGGTTCCGGTGGAGCTGGCCGACCTCGAGGGCCGGGAGTGCTACGGCGGGCTGGACCTCTCCTCGACTACGGACATGACGGCGTTCTCCCTGTGGTTCCCGCCGGAGTCGGACGACCCCGAGGAGCCGCACGTCTGGGTGCCGTTCTTCTGGCTGCCGGAGGACAACCTGAAGCACCTGGAGCGGCGCACGAAAGTCCCGCTCCAGCGCTGGGCGGAGACCGCCGCGCACGCCGGGCCGGCACTCCGGCTGACGGAGGGCAACGTCGTGGACTACCGCGCGGTGCGGTCGCTGATCACGGACGACCTGAAGGAACGGTTCGTCATCAAGGCGATCGGCTACGACCGGTGGAACGCGACGGAGACCATCTCCGAACTGGCCGACGACGGCCTGGAGATGGAGCAGGTCTCTCAGGGGTACGGCGGGCTGAACGATCCGTGCCTGCAGCTGGAGAGGCTCGTGCTGTCGCAGCAGCTGTCGCACGGCGGGCATCCGGTGCTGCGCTGGCACGTGGACTGCGTCGGCATCAAGACGAACCAGGACGGACACATGAAGCCGGTCAAGCCTGACCGGCAGACCAGTTCGAAGCGCATCGACGGCGTCGCCTCCGGGCTGAACGCGCTGGCGATGCACCTGCGGCGAGCGGAGCCGGACGAGGTTCCGGAGCCGAACATTCGCGTCATCGGAGCGTGACCCATGAAGGGGGTGCGTGGCTGTGCGGGAGCGTGCCCAGTGGGTGTGTGAGCTGTCTGGACTCGGGGTGGGGGCCGCGGGGGTGGTGGTGGTTGCCGCCGGGCTGTGGGGGGTGCTGGGCGCGGGCCTGGCCCTGATCGGCCTGGCGGTGCCGCTGGTCGTGGTCGGGAACCTTCGGTCGGGGGGTGAGCGCTGATGCCGCTGATGCGTCGTCTTCTGTCCGGCCGCCAGGAGCGGGCCCGGAAGGTTCTGCCTCCGCTGACCGGCACCCGTACCGCGGCCGACGTGGTGGTGACGCCGGAGCGCGCGCTGCAGGTGTCCGCGGTGTACTCGTGCGTCCGCCTGCTGGCCGAGACGGGCAGCATGCTGCCGGTCGGCCTGTACCAGCGGTCGGGCGGTGCGAGGACGCGGCTGGAGGATCATCCGGTCGCGCCGCTGCTGACGTTCCAGGCGAACCCGGGGCTGCCTGCTGGGGAGTTCTGGGCCCAGATGCTGGGCTGGATGCTGATGCGCGGTAACGCGCTTGCCTACGTGGAGCGGTCCAGTGGCGGCATGCCCGTGGGGCTGTGGCCGATCGCGTGGACAAGCGTGGAGCCCCGCCGCCAGAAGGACACCGGCGAGATCGTCTACAAGCTGACGCTGGAGGACGACGAGTGGGCGCCGATCCGGGAGGCCGGCGGCCTGGTGCGGGCGGAGAACGTGCTGCACTTCCGCTCGTTCGGCGTCGGCGGAGCCGAGGGACTGTCCCCGATCGGGGTGGCCCGGCAGGCGGTTGGCACATCGTTCGCGGCGACGGCGTACATCGGCGGGTTCTTCTCCCGGGACGCGTCCCCGGGCGGGATCGTGTCGGTGCCTGGGGCGCTGACCGATGCCCAGTACGAGCGGCTGACGCGGCAGTGGAAGGACCTGCACGAGGGGTTCGACAAGTCCCACCGCCTGGCCGTGCTCGAAGGCGGCTCGAAGTGGGAGCACACCACCCTCTCCCCGGCGGACGCGCAGTTCCTCGAGGTCTACAAGATGACCCGGTCGGACATCGCCGGCATCTTCGGTGTTCCGCCGCACATGATCGGCGATGTGGAGCGGTCCACGTCGTGGGGTTCCGGTATCGAGCAGCAGTCCCTGGGCTACGTCATCTACTCGCTGATGCCGTGGCTGACACGGCTGGAGCGCACGGTGCGGCAGCTGCTGGGCGATCCGAACCTGTACGTGAAGTTCGATCCGGACGGGCTGCTGCGCGGCGACACCACGCAGCGGTACGGCGCCTACGCGCAGGCCCGGCAGTGGGGCTGGATGTCGGTCAACGACATCCGCGCGAAGGAGGACGAGGAGCCCGTCGAGGGCGGGGACCAGTACCTGCAGCCGCTGAACATGGTCCCGGCCGGGGAGACCGCGCCGCCGGCCCAGCGGTCGATGCCGGGACGGCAGGAGCGGGCCGCTGAGAGCGCCGAATCGGTGGCGGCTGAGGATCTGCCCGCCTGGGTGCGGCGGCACGAGGAGGCGGTCTCGGCGTTCTTCGCCGAGCAGTCCGACCGGGTCCTGGCCGAACTCGGCGTGAACCCGGGGGCGTCGGTCGGCGAGATCCTCGACGAGGCCCGGGAGAACGAGGACCTGACCGCCGTCCTGCTGCAGCTGGCGCGCGGCCTGGTCGCCGAGGTCGGCGCGTCCACGGCGGCCGCGCTGGGCGGTGCGTTCGTGGTCGAGGAGACCGCGGCGGTCCTGGCGGCCGGCGCTGCCGCCACGGCGGCGAACATCAACGCCACGACCGCGGCCTTGCTGGTGACCCAGTTCACCGTCTCCAACGCCCCCAAGGACGTCCTGGCCATGTTCGAGCGCATGACGGAGGCGCGGGCCAAGCAGCTGGCCATGGCGCGGGTGAACTACCTGTCCGCGTTCGGCGCGCACGAGGGCGCCAAGCACGCCGGGGCGCGGACCAAGACGTGGCGGGTGTGGGACCCGAACCCGCGGGAGTCCCACGCTGCTGCTGACGGTCAGACGGTGGGCATCCGCGAGGACTTCACCATCGGCACGCACAAAGGCCGCTGGCCGCACGATTACCGGCTCGGCGTGGACGAGATCGCCGGATGCACCTGCCGTCTGCAATTCAACCTGTGACAAGGGGGCGCTGATGCGCACACGTGAGGTGCGGGCCTTCCCGCTGACCGATCTGGAGATCCGGGCCGCCGACGACGAGGCGGCCCGGCTGCGTTTCCGGGGCCGGGCGATCGTCTACGACAGCCTGTCGGAGGACATGGGCGGCTGGCGGGAGCGGATCGTGCCCGGGGCCGCGACTCGCACGCTGGGGACGTCCCCGGATGTGCGGTTCCTGATCAACCACGATCCGAACCTGCTGCTGGCCCGCACGGCCGCCGGCACGGCGACGCTGCACGAGGACGACGCCGGGGTGATGGTCGAGGCGGACATGGCTGATGTGTCCTACGCCCGTGACCTCGCGGTGTCGCTGGAGCGCGGCGACATCACGCAGATGTCGTTCGGGTTCTGGGTGACCGCGGACGGCTGGGCCGGGAACACGCACGAGGTGTTCGGCATCGACCTGGACGGCGGCGACGTCTCCGTGGTCACGTACCCGGCGTTCGCCGCGACCTCGGCAGAGCTGCGGTCGGCTGCTGCCCGGCACACCGGGCAGCCCCCGGCGGTCGAACCGGACGTGGTCACCCGCGCGCTGGCTGAGGTCCGCGCGGGCAAGGTCCTCTCCTCGGCGAACCGGCAGCTGGTCGCCGACGCGCACGACGCGCTCGGGGCGCTGCTGGAGGCTGCGGACCGGTCCGGGCCCGGACCGGAGGCGTACCCGATCGAGCGGGCCAGGCACCGCCTGCACGAGCTGGAGCTCCTGGCCCAGCTGTGACCCAAGCTTCCCGGCCGTCCGGCCCGGGATTGTGCACCACCCATCCATGAAGCGAAGGAGTACCCATGCCTACGAGCGTGGAGCTGCGCAAGCAGCGGGCCGGCGTCGTCGAGTCGATGCGGGCCATCACCGAGAAGGCCGAGTCGGAGAACCGTGGGCTGTCCGGCGAGGAGCGCACTTCCTACGACCGGCACGAGCAGGACTTCACCGGCCTGACCGAGCGGATCGAGCGGCAGGAGGCCGAGGAGGAGCGGGCCGCGCAGATGGCCGAGCCGATCCGCCGCAGTGGCCAGCGCCCGGACGACGGCGGCCGCGGCACCGAGGAGACCCGCGCGAAGGAGAAGCGGGCCGCGTTCTTCCAGGCCCTGCGCCGTGGTGCCCGCCTGGCGCCCGAGCAGCGCGCCCTGGTGGAGAACACCGCGGGCGAGATCCTCGTGCCCGAGGACCTGGAGCAGGAGATCTACCGGGCCCTGCCTGGCCTGACCGTCGTGCGCGGTATCGCGTCGTCCCGGCCGACGTCCTCCAACCGGATCCGCCGCCGGTCGCTGAACGAGGTGTCCGTCGGCTGGGGTTCGCTGGAGACCAACGAGCAGACCCTCGCCGACTCGATGCCGTCCACTCCGACGGAGGAGTTCACCTACATCGAGGACCTGTACGGGCTCGCGAAGATCGGTGAGGACGAGCTCGACGACTCCGACACGAACCTGGAGGCGTTCGTCCGCGACAGCTTCGCCCGCGCGGTCGGTGAGGCGGAGGACACCGCGTTCACCATCGGCACTGGCCACGCCAGCAATCAGCCGGTCGGCTTCATGACCACCGGCGGCGGGGTGCCGGTGGTGACGGCCGCCACCGGCAACACCACGGTGAAGGTCGACCAGTTCAAGAACCTGGTGTACGCGGTGCCGGCGCAGTACCGCCGTAACGCCCGGTTCGCCGTGGCGTCGGGCACCGAGCTGGCGCTGTCCCTGCTGCGGGACAACAGCTCCGGCGCCGGGACCGGCCCGTACCTGTGGCAGCCGAGCGTTCAGGCCGGTCGCCCGAACACCTTCCTGGGCTACGCCATCGAGAACCAGGAGGACATCGCCGCGGTGGCGGCCTCGGCGAAGGTGGCCGCGTTCGGCGACTTCAACGCCGGTTACCGCATCTACGACCGGGCCGGTATGACCGTGAAGGTCCTCGACCAGCTGTACGCCGAGGAGGGCATGATCGGCTGGAAGATCCGGATGCGGGTCGGCGGCGACGTCGTGCGTCCGGAGGCCCTGCGCATCCTGCAGCTCTCGGCGACCTGATGCGTATCCGGGTCACTGCTGTCACGTCGGTCTCCGACGGTGCCGGCCGCCGCTACCGGTCCGGCTGGGAGGGCACTGTGCCCGCCGAGCTGGGCCGGTCGTGGGTGGCGGCCGGGCACGCCGTCCAGCTCGACGGAGAGGACAGCGAGAAGGAGCAGGAGCGTGAGGCACCGAAGCCGCCGCGTAAGGCGACCCGTCGTGCACCGCGCAAGGCCAGTCAGTGAGTTGGGGGTGGAGCCGTGGCATGGGTAACGCCGGAGGAGCTGCGGCTCCACCTCCGTCTCGACACGATCGATCAGGCCGTGGCCGCCGAGGTGATCGAGGGCGCCGAGACGGTGATCCGCGGCGAACTTGGGCAGACCATCGACCCCGTATCCGGCGACGTGGCCGTGCTCGTCGGCACCGGTAGCACCGTTCTGCTGCTGCCGGAGATGCCGACGAGCGCGGTCACCACGGTCACGGTGGACGGGGGGCAGCCGCTGACGGAGGGCACGGACTACCGGTGGAACCGGTACGGGATCCTGACCCGGTTGGCCGCCGATTCCTGCCCGTCCGGCGTGTGGGAGACGGACACGAACGTCGCCGTCACCTACGACCACGGGTACGAGGTGCTGCCGGCGTTCATCAAGCAGGTGTGCAAGCAGCTCGCGGGACGATCCTGGGCCAGCCCGCGGCTCGTGGCTGCGGAGTCCATCGGCGACTACTCGGTGACCTACGCCAAGGACAGCACGGGCACGCCCGTCAGCGGCCAGGCGGTCACCGAACACGAGCGCCGCATGCTGACGCCGTTCTCGCGCGGCGAGCGCAGCAGATAGGGGGCGGCCGTGGCGATTGCGCATCTGCTGAACACGTCGCTGGAGGTGTGGCGGGCGGCGACTGTCAGCGACGGGGGTGGCGGACAGTCGACGTCGTGGCAGCAGCAGGCCGCGGTCCGCGCCCGCCTGTCGCAGCCATCCGCGCGGGAGCGCACGGCTGCGGACCAGTCGGGCTCCGACCTGACGCACATCGTCTATCTCACCCCCGGCGTCGACGTCCGCAGGGGGGACGAACTCCGCGCCGCCGGGCGGGTTTTTGAGGTGCTGGCGGTGCTCGAGCCGAGCATGCCCGGCACCTATCTGCGGGCGGACTGCACCGCCCGCCAGACGGAATGAGGAGGGACCGTGGCCAGAGCACGAATTGACGGGCTGGCCGGCGCATTGCGCGCGGTCGCACGGGTGCCCAGGGCGATGCGTGAGGCTCGCACGGAGACGCTGCACGAGTGGGCGGACAACGTGCAGGGCAGCGCCCGGGGCCTGGTGCCGCAGCGCACGGGAGACCTGCACACGTCTCTCGACCAGAAGGTGGAGGCCGACCACGCCGAGGTCGGGGTGTGGAAGACCGAGCAGCTCGAGTACGCGGAGTACGTCGAGCAAGGCACGTCCAGCATGGCCGAGCAGCCGTATCTGCTGCCCGCGTTCAACGAGCACCGGCGCCAGGTCCCCCGCACCTATCGGGCCGCGGTCCGCCGGCACCTGGGAGGGGGTGAGTAGATGCCCGCGAAAGTGACGTTGCCCATCTACATGCGGCTGGGCAACCGCGGCACCGAGCACCTGGTCGGCTACACGAGCTGGGACCTCGACAGCGGAGAGGCCACCAACGACCTTTCCCGAATGGACGCCGAGTTCCCGAAGATGCTCGATGAGAGCCCGGAGCTGCAGGCGTTCGGCGTCGTGCGGGACGAGGGGGACGGCTCGTGACGTCCGCCCTGTGGCCGTTGCAGCAGGCCATCTACAGCAAGCTGTCGGCCGACCCGGCGCTCGGCGCTCTCGTGACGGGGGTGTTCGACGAGGTGCCGGAGGGCCAGGCGTACCCCTACGTGACGATCGGCTCGATCAGCGAGGTCCCGGACGATGCGCATGACCGGCAGGGCCTGGAAGCCGCCGCCGTGCTGCACGTGTGGTCGCAGTACCGCGGCTATCGGGAGGCCGCCGAGATCTTCGCCGCGGTCGACGCGGTCCTCGACCGGAAGCCGCTCACGGTGGACGGCTATGAGGACGTGTCGATCGCGCACACCCAGCATCAGAGCCTGCGGGATCCGGACCCGGAGATCAGGCACATCAACGCGCAGTACCGGGTCTGGATGACCCGCGAGACGGAGGTATGACCATGGCTGGCCTGGATGGGTACGGCACGCAGCTGGAGCGGTCCGACATGGCCGCGACGCCGGTGTTCACGGCGATCGCCAACGTCACCAGCATCAACCCGCCCTCGATGGAGCGGGAGACCCAGGACGTCACCGCGCACGATTCTCCTGACGCCTGGCGGGAGTTCATCGGCGGCCTGAAGGACGGCGGCGAGGTGAGCATCGACGTCAACTACGACCCCCGCGAGCACGACGACTTGATCGTCGACTTCGGCGACGCGGCGCCGCGGGATTACAAGGTCGTGTGGCCCGGCACGCTCGGCAGCTGGGAGTTCAAGGCCCTGCTGACCGGGTTCGAGCCGGAGGCCCCGCACGACGACAAGTTGGCCGCTTCCCTCACCTTCAAGGTGTCGGGCAAGCCCACCATCACCACCGGAGTGTGAGCGTGACCACGTACCTGTCTGCTGAGCAGATCCTCGACGCCGTCGACCTGCCCACCGAGGACGTGCCGGTTCCCGAGTGGAACGGTGTCGTGCGCGTGCAGGGCATGTCCGGCGCTGAGCTGGACAAGTTTCAGGCCCGCTTCATCGACGACAAGGGCAGCGCGTCCCAGTCCCGCGGGCTGGAAATGTTCCGCGCCCGCATCGTCGCCGCGTGCGTCGTCGACGCGGACGGCAAGCGGCTGTTCCGGTCGGAGGCGGAGATCAAGCGCCTGGGTGACAAGTCGGCGAACGCGCTGACCCGCGTGGTCGACGCGGCCCGCCGCCTGTCCGGCATGACCGAGGACGACCAGAACGAGCTGACGGGAAACTGAGAGCGCGGCCAGAGCGGCAGCTGTACTTCCGCCTGGCCGCGCACCTCGGCTACACCGTCGCCGAGCTGCTGGCCCGCATCTCGGCGCGCGAGCTGTCCGAGTGGGCCGCCTACGAGAAGCTCACCGGCCCGCTCGGCGGGGCCCGTTCCGACCTGCACGCCGGGATCATCGCCGCCACCGTGGCGAACAGCCAGCGGGGCAAGGGCCAGAAAGCGATGCGCCCGGATGACTTCATCCCGGCCTGGGACGGCGGGAAGCGTGTGATGTCCCCCGAGGAGATGTTCGCTGCCGCCGTGAAGGCGACCACCGCCATGGGCGGCACTGTCCGTACCAACAGCTGAACAGCAGATGAGGGGGTGTTCTGGTGGCCACCCTCGCGTCGATGATGGTGCGTCTGGGCATCGACACCGACCAGCTCCGTGATGGCGCCGAGCGCGCGCAGAAGGTCCTGAAGGGGCTGGGAAAGGGGGTCGGCGCCCTGGGAGCCGGGGCGCCCGCCGTTGCCGCTGTGACGGCCGGTGTGGGCGGCATGGCGGCCGCGTTCGCGTCGGCCGGTGTCGCCGCGAAGGCGTTCCAGCTGGCGGCCGGCCCGCAGATGGCGGACGTCGCCGAGGCCGCGAACCTGGCCGAGGAGGCCCAGAAGGCGCTGGCCGAGGGTGCGGAGGACGCGGCGGAGAAGCAGAAGGCGTACAAGGACGCCCTCGCCCAGATGTCGCCCGCAACCCGCGCGATGGCCAAGGAGTTCGTTGGCCTGAAGAACGACCACAAGAAGTGGTCGGACTCGCTCTCGTCGTCCACGATGCCAGTGTTCACGAAGGGCCTGCAGGTAGTGCGGCGGCTCCTGCCGCTGCTGACCCCGTTCGTGAAGGAAGCGGCCAAGGCGTTCGGGTCGTTCATCGACGAGATCGACCGGGGCACCAAGGGCAAGGGCCTGGAGAAGACGGCCGCCGGCATGGCTCAGCTCGCGGGCCAGAACCTGAAGTCCCTGCTGTCCGGGCTGAAGAACATCGCGATCGGGTTCGGCGGGATCATCAAGGCGTTCATGCCGTTCTCCGACACCATGAGCGGCGGGTTCGAGGAGTCGACGGCCGCGTTCGCCAAGTGGGGCCAGGGCCTGAGCAAGAGCGAAGGGTTCCAGCAGTTCGTCACCCTGGCGAAGCAGGGTGCGGAGACGATCAAGACGTTGGCCACGGCTGCGCTGAAACTGGTCGTGGCGCTGGCCCCACTGCTGGGCATCGCCGCGATGGTCGCCACAGCGCTGGCGAAGGTCATCAACGCGCTGCCGCCCGGGGTGCTGCATGCCCTGGCAATCGCGATCGCCTCGGTCGTGATCGGCATGAAGGCGTACAAGGCTGGGGCCGCTGCGGTCAGCGCCGTCAGCACCGTCATCCGCGCAGAGACCACCCGGCAGGTGCTGGCGTGGCTGAAGCTGAAGGCGCAGAGCATCGCGGCGATGGCCCGGACGGCTGCGGCGGCAACGCTGAACGCGGCGAAGACGGCGGGGGCCTGGGCTGCGGCGGCGGCCCGTGCGACGGCCACCTGGTTGGCGACGATGATCCGGGTCGCCGCGGTCACCGTCGCACGGTTCGTCATGATGGCCGCACGGGCCGTGATCTGGGCCGCGACGATGGCCGCTCAGTGGCTGATCGCCATGGGCCCCGTCGGCTGGATCATCATCGCCGTGATCGCCCTGGTCGCGCTGATCATCGCCAACTGGGACAAGATCAAGGCGTGGACGATCGCCGCGTGGAACGCGGTCTGGTCCTGGATCAAGGGCGTGGCGGCGAAGATCTGGGACTTCTTCGTGGCGTGGTCGATCGTCGGCCTGATCATCCGTCACTGGTCCTCGATCAAGGCCAAAACGATCGCACTCTGGACCGCAATCGTGACGTGGGTGAAGGGCGTCCCAGGCCGGGCCAGTGCGGCCTTGTCGTCCCTCGCCTCCCGGGTCTGGTCGCGGGTGCGCGACGCCGGTACCCGGATGGTGTCGGCGATCCGCTCGGCGATCGATACCGCGGTCCGCTGGGTCAAGGGCCTGCCGGGCCGGGCCGTCTCCGCCCTAGGCAACCTCGGCGGCAAGCTGCTCGGCGCTGGCCGAAGCCTGGTCAACGGCTTCATCCGCGGCATCACCGGCATGTTCGGCGCGGTGCGACGTCAGCTGAACCGGCTGACGTCGATGCTGCCGGACTGGAAGGGCCCGGCCACGCTGGACGCCAGGATTCTCACGCCGAACGGCGCGCTGCTGATCGATGGGTTCATGCGGGGCATCGACCGGCAGGTGCCAGCCCTGCGCAAGCAGCTGGCTGGCGTGACCAGTGACTTGCCCGGCATGGCCGTGGCCGCCCCGCGGGGCGTCTCCCAGGCCGGCCGCACGAGACAGACCACGCACGTGGTGCTCGACGTGACGGGCGCCGACGAGGACATGAAGCGCCTCATCCGCCGCATGGTCCGCATCGACGGCCGCGGCAACGTACAGACAGCGTTCGGGAGGTAACGGTGACGTTCCCCAGTACACCGCTCGGCCATCGTGTCGAACTGCGCTTGGGCAGCGAGTGGGTGGATGTGACCGGGGACGCGTATGTGCGCGACCCGATCAGCATTCGCCACGGTCGCGCGGACGAGGGGCAGGCGGTGTCGCCCGCGTCGTGTTCGCTGACGCTGAACAACAGGGACGGCCGGTACTCCCCGAGCAACCCGCTCTCGCCGTACTACGGGCTGCTCGGCAGGAACACGCCGCTGCGGGTGTCCGTGCCGCACGGGGCGTCGTACCTCGTGCAGGACGCCGACAACCCCGATGGCCTCGCGTCCACGCCGGATGACCCGTTCTTCACCGTGTGGAACACGCTTGACGTGCGCTGTGATGTCGAGACCAACTGGCTCGACCCCACGGCGAACGCAGTGATCGTGCAGCGGTGGGCCTACGAAACCGACGACCGGTCGTGGGCCGTGCAGCTGCTCGACGGCAAGCTGCGACTTTCCTGGTCCACGGACGGCACCTCAGCCGCTTCGTGGGTGGCGTACTGGAACCTCGACGCGTTCGCGTTCGCACCCCGCCAGGCGTTGCGGATTCTGTGGGAGTCCGACGACGGGACCGGGCAGACCGCGATCTCGCTGTACACGGCGGATTCCCTGGCCGGCCCCTGGTTGCACCGGTCGACGCTCACGGCCACGGCCCCCGGCACCGAGACAATGTTCGATGCGACCGCGCCACTCCAGATCGGCGCGACCGCCCCGCACGTCGACCCGCCGCAGACCCCGATCACCGGCCGCGTGTACGCCGTCGAGGTGCACGTCGACGGGATCGAGGTGGCGGCCCCCGACTTCACCACGCAGGACCCGGGCACAACCGCGTTCACCGACGGGGCCGGTCACGCGTGGACCGTCGCGGACGGTGCCGAGATCACGAACCGACGAACCCGGTTCATGGGCGAGGTGTCGTCCTGGCCCGCACGGTGGGACGTGTCCGGCAGCGACGTGTACGTGCCGATCACGGCGGCCGGCATCCTGCGGCGTCTCGGGCAGGGCGCCAAGGCGCTCGAGTCGACGCTGCGCAGGCGCATCACCCGCTCGGAGGCGTTCGCCTACTGGCCCCTCGAGGACGGCAAGGACACCGTCAAGGCGTACTCTCTGCTGGCCGGTGTGGAACCGGCGCGCATCCTCGGTCTCGACTTCGAGGCCGACGACACCCTCGACGGCTCGGCGGCCCTGCCGAAACTCAAGCCGGGCGCTCTGATCCAAGCGAACGTGCCCCGCGGCGACGAGGGGAACTGGCAGGTCGAGTTCGTCTGCTACGTGCCCGAGCCGATCGCCACCGACAGTGTGTGGTTCGAGGTCAGCGACACCGGCACCGGCTCTCTACACCGTGTGGTGCTGCTCTCTGCCGGCAGCGGAGTGCGCGTCACCTCGTACAACTGGGAAGGGACACAGCTCAACTCGGTACTGCTGGACGATGACGACCTGTACGGACGCTGGTGCCGCATCCGCATGACGGCCGTGCAGGATGGGTCGGACGTGACGGTGCGGACCGGCATCATCCCCATCGGGCGAGGCGCACCCCTGGGTCGTTTCTGGTTCCACACCTACGCGGGCACCGGCGGCCGCGTCAGCCGCGTCACGATGCAGCCCGGCTCGGCGATGGCGGGTGTGACGATCGGCCACCTCGGCGTGATCGGCGACGCCCCGAACCTCGCGTTCAACGACGCCGACCACGGGTACGACGAGACCTCCGCGTTCTCCCGAATCCATCGGCTGTGCGAGGAGGAGGGCGTGCCCGTGACGTGGGTCGGCGACCTCACGGGCACCGCGCTGATGGGCCCGCAGGGCATCGCCCCGCTGCTCGACCTGCTGCACGACGCGGAAGACACGGACGGCGGCCTGCTGCAAGAGGACCGCGGGCAGGTCGCGTTGCGGTACCGCACCCGCGAGTCCGTGTACAACCAGCCCGTGCGGCTCGCGCTCGACTACGCCTCGGGCCGCGAGGTCGCCCCGCCGCTCGAACCCGTCGACGACGACCAGGCCCTCCGCAACGACGTGACCGTGACCCGCGAGGGCGGCTCGTCGGCCCGCGCCGTCCTCGAGGACGGACCGCTGTCCGTGCAGCCGCCGCCGGACGGCGTCGGCACCTACGACGAGGCCGTGACCGTGAACGCCGGCACGGACGAGCAACTGCCGGACATGGCGAGCTGGCGCCTGCACCTCGGCACATGGCCCGGGGCCCGGTACCCGCGGGTGTCGGTGAACCTCGCCGCCGCCCCGCACCTCATCGACAGCGTGCTCGACCTCGAGCTGCTCGACCGCCTCACGATCAGCAACCCGCCGCCGTGGCTGCCGCCCGAGGCGATCGACCTGCTCGTGCAGGGATACGAGGAACGCCTCGGGCCCTACGAGTGGCAGGTCGAGTACAACTGCACGCCTGCCGGGCCGTGGGCGGTCGGCGTCGTCGAGGACGACGTGCACGGTCGTGTGGACACGGCAGGGGCCGAGATCATCCGTACCGCGGGCCCGGCCGCCACGGTGCTGTCCGTGGCGTCGGACGACGGGCGGCCGTGGACGGTCGACCCTGCCGACATGCCGTTCGACGTGACCGCGGCCGGCGAGGCCGTCACCGTGACCAGCGTCGCCCCCTACGGGGCAGACGACTTCACCCGCACCGTGTCGAACGGGTGGGGCACAGCGGACTCTGGTCACGTCTGGACGCCGGTGGGCGCCGCCACCGGCGACCTGTCGGTGAACGGCACACAGGGCGTCATCACCTTGCAGGCCAGCCCGGAGAACCTGCGCTATCAGCAGATCCTCGAGACGCTCGAGGCGTGCGAGTTGCTGGTCGCTGTCACCCCGTCGCAGCTGGCGATCGGGGCCGCGTTCCTGCCCGGGGTGATGCTGCGTGGGGCCGGCACCGCCTACTACTGGGTGCGGCTCGCGCTCGGCACCGGCGGCACGGTGAGCGTCGAGGTCTGCTCGGCGCTGACGCAGATCGGCGCGTCCGTCCTGACCCCGTACACCTACGGCGCGGGCACGAAGCTGTGGCTGCGGACCCGGGTGGTCGGGCACCACGTGTGGGCGAGGGTGTGGCCGGACGGGCAGCCGGAGCCGAACGGCTGGCACGCGGACCGGGTCATCACCACGGGCACGTCAGCCGCGGGCGCGGTCGGGCTGATCGCCTGCGCCTACCCGACGAACACGAACGCGTCCCCGGCGCTCCGGTTCGACGGGTTCCGCATCGTCTCCCCGCAGACCTTCACCGTGACGCGCGGAGTGAACGGCATCACGAAGACCATCCCGATCGGCGCCGACGTGCGCCTCACCCACCCGGCGATCACCGCCCGATAGGAGGCGCCCCGTGGCCCAGTACCCGAACATCGCGGCCGGGCAGCGCATCACCGGCCAGCTGCTGCGCGACATGCAGCCGACGTACATCTACAAGACCGTCAACACCGACCGGGCGTCGACCACGACCCTGACGAACGACCCCGACCTAACGGTCGATCTCGATGCGAACGCCGTCTACATGGTCGAGTTCTGCGTCATGCTCGGCGGCCCCGGCCCGACCAAGACCGCGTGGGCCGTCCCGGCCGGTTCCGACGGACTCAAGGGCGTACAGGGCCCCGCGTCGACGGCCAACTCGGACGACGGAATCAGCATGCGCACCGGGTCGCACAACTTCGGCACCGTCGTGACCTACGGCTACCGGTCGAGCGGCGCGGGGAACCTCGAGTTCATCCAGGAATCCGGGCTGGTCATCACCACGACCGCCGGCACCCTCGCCTACCAGTGGGCGCAGGTCACCTCGAACACCACCCCGGCCCGATGCGGCCGCGGCTCGTGGATGCGCGTCACCAGAGTCCAGTAACACCCCGCCACCACACCGCCCCGCGTCGCCTGGCCGGGGCGTTTCTCATGTCTGGAGTCTCATGGCAACACCACTCAGCGCCGATCGCCTCCTCGCCGCCCTGCGCGCGGAAGGCTGCAAGGTGGTCGAGTACAAGAGCTGGCGGACGCACAACCGCAACCACAAGGGCGCCTGGGGCCCGGTGAACGGCGTGCTCATCCACCACACCGTCACCTCCGGCACCGACTCCTCCGTGCGGCTCTGCTACGACGGGCACTCCTCGCTTCCCGGGCCGCTGTGCCACACCGTCGGCGCGAAGGACGGCCGCCTGTTCATGGTCGGCCACGGCCGCGCGAACCACGCCGGCCTGGGCGACGACGACGTGCTCTCTGCGGTCATCGACGAGCGCGACCTGCCGGCCGACAACGAGGCGAACACCGACGGCAACCGGCACTTCTACGGCATCGAGCTGGTCAACCTCGGCAACGGCCGCGACCCGTGGCCCGAAGCCCAGGTTGATGCCGCCGCACGCTGGGCCGCCGCACTGTGCCGCGCCCACGGCTGGAACGCCGAATCGGTGATCGGCCACAAGGAGTGGCAGCCCGGCAAGGTCGACCCCACGTTCGACATGGGCGACTTCCGCAAGCGCGTGACCAAGCTGCTCGCCGCCCCGGCCGGCAGCACCACCAACGACAGCAAGGAGCCCGACATGGCCACGTTCAACGAGGTGTGGGACACCGACGCAGTCCCAGCGCCGCCGTCCGCGTCCACCTACAAGACGAACCGCACGTGGAAGGCGTCCTCGTACCTCCTGGAGACCTACGAGCGGATCGCCGAACTCCGCCAGCAGGTGGCCGTTCTGTCCGACCAGGTGGCCGCTCTGGCCGCGAAGCTCGACAAGGGGGCCTGACCATGACGAAGGCGTTCTGGAAGGCGACCGCGGAGCGCGCGGTCCGGACGTTCGCTCAGGCCCTGCTCGCCGTGCTCGGCGCCGGGTCAGCCGGCCTGCTCGAAGCGGACTGGGCGGGTGCGCTGTCGGCGGCCGGCATGGCCGCGGTGCTCGCCGCGGTGACCGCCGTGGCCACCTCGCAGGGTACGGAGGGGCCGGGTGTCCTCGAGACCGTCCGCACGGACACGAGCAAGTAGGGAGAAGGCCGTGGACGTCACCGCCCTCGGGGGCCTGCTCTTGGGAGTGGGTGCGGTGTTCGGCGGGGTGGTGACGTTCTTCGGGAAGCGCGGCGAGAACGCGGTGAGCGCGTACTCATCGCTCACCAACGACCTGCAGGAGGAGCGGGACCGGCTTTCCGATCGGGTCGACGCTCAAGCCAAGGAGCTGGAGCGGCTCCGTGGCCTCGTCATCGACATGGGGGGAAAGCCGTGACGAACGCTCAGCGCATCCTCGCTCACCGCTGGCGGCCCGTACTGCTCGTCTGCACGCTCATCGCCCTGACCGGCGCCGTCCTCATCATCTGGGGCCGCCTCGGCGTGTACGAGGCGGAAGCTGACGGCTTCGCCGCGGAGGCCGACCGACGCGGCACCGCAGTGTCGACGCTCGCCGGTGACGTCCGGCGGCTCCGCACACAGCTGGAAGAGGACGGGAAGACGCCGGTCGCGCCGGACCCGGAAAAGGCCGTGCGCAACCTTCCCGCCCGCGCCGAGGTTCCCGTGCCGATCCCGGGGGCGCGCGGCGAGAAGGGCGACCAGGGAGAGAAGGGCGAGCCCGGGAAACCGGCGCCGACCATCACCCCGTCGCCTGGAGCGTCCGGCCAGTCCGGTCGCGACGGGGTCGACGGCCAAGACGGCGCTGCTGGCCAAGACGGACAGGACGGCCAGGACGGATCCGACGGAGCACCAGGCTCGCCCCCGTCCGGCTGGTCGTGGACGGACCGCTACGGCGACACCTACCGGTGCTCGCGGACCGGCGGCCCCGACTCCGACCCGCAGTACGACTGCGAGCAGACCGGTTCCGGCCCTGCCGACCCGGCACCGGAGCCCGAGCCGACTCCGTCGGACCGGTCCGGCCTCCTCGGCCTGGCCGTGCTCGACCGCCGCAAGAACGCATGAACGAAGCCCCCTCCCGGCAGCGCGCCGGGAGGGGGCATTCGTGCGTTCCAGATCACACAGATCCGGCCTTGCCCAATACCCTGACAGTGACGAGCTGTTCAGAGAGGGGCAAGGCCGTGACTTCCGATGCTACCGGGTCTATTCGCAG
>NZ_JAMQGM010000063.1 GCF_023703325.1 Streptomyces meridianus | reverse complement strand
CCGCGCCGTTCCGCGCGGCCGCCGGCGTCTCGTCCGCGGCCTCGGGCGTCCCCTGCGCGGCGGCCGTCGCCGGTGCGGGCACGACCTCCTCGGGGGCGTCCTGCGGCAGGGGCGTCGGCAGTGCCATCGTCCGGGTCGGCTCCGGCGCCACCGGCGCCTGCTCGGTCTTCGCGGCCTCGACGGCCCGGTCGAGCATGACCCGGGCCCCGGGCTCGTCGAGCCGCGCGTCCGGATCCTTGACCAGCAGGCCGTGGATGACATCCTCCAGCGGCCCCGCGCTCTTCGGCGGTTCGACCGGCTCCGTCATCACCGCCGTGAGCGTGGCCAGCGCCGATCCCTTGTCGTAGGGCGCCTTGCCCTCGACGCAGGCGTAGAGCAGGCCACCGAGGGACCACAGGTCCGCCGGCGGCCCGGGCTTCTGACCGCGGGCCCGCTCCGGTGAGATGTAGGACGGCGCGCCCACCAGCATTCCCGTGGACGTGACCGACGGATCGCCCTCGACCTGCGCGATGCCGAAGTCCGTGAGGACCACCCGGCCGTCCTCGGAGATCAGCACGTTCGACGGCTTCACGTCCCGGTGCAGGATGCCCTGGCCGTGCGCGGCGCGCAGCACGTCGAGGACCTCGAGACCCACCTCGGCGGCGCGCAGCGGGCTGAGGTTGCCCTCCTCGCGGATGACGTCGGCGAGCGACGCCCCCTCGATGAGTTCCATGACGATCCAGGGGCGGTCGTCCTCGTCGACCACGTCATAGACCGTCACCGCACCCCGGCTGCGAATCCGGGCAATGGCCTTCGCCTCCCGCAGCGTGCGGGTGACGAGCCGTCTCTTCTCGTCCTCGTCGACGCTGGACGGGAACCGCAGCTCCTTGACCGCGACCGTCCGGCCCAGCATCTCGTCGACAGCCCGCCAGACCGTGCCCATGCCCCCGCGGCCGAGCACGTCCCCGAGCCGGTACCGGCCTGCGAGAAGGCGTCCCGTTGTGCCCTGTGACTGCTCCGCCTGCGACATGCATCCCCTCAGCGCTGCGATCCGACTGCCCCGGAGCGCCATTCGGCGATCCAGTGGGCGCCTACCCGGCCAACTCGGCCACCTCTCCCCCTGTTTCTCTTCGGGTGGCCCCGGGCAGGTTTTTCATTCTCCCTCATCCGACGGGACGCGGGCGGCCAGGGGCACCGTTCGCGGCAGCCCTCCGGGACATGAGCGCGGTCCGCGTCACGGTCCGAAACCGGCGCTCCGGACGAACCTCGCGCGGCGCGCCCCCGCCCTCGGGCGCCCGGCCGACTCCGGCCATGATGGGGGCAGGAGAACGAAAGGCCGGGCATGCAGCGCACCGCACGACTGCTGGTCGCAGGGGTGTGCGCCGGCACCCTGCTGCTGGCCGGATGCCGCGGGCCCGTCAGCGACGACGCCGGCCCGGCGATCAGCCCCCGCGCGCCGCTGATCCGGTCCGCGCTCGAGCGGATGGTGACCGAGGGACGTGCCCCTGGAGCCGCGGCGCTCTCCCGCGACCAGTACGGACCGCGGTTCGCCTCGGCAGGCTTCTCCGACCTCGAGAGCCGACGAATACCTCTGGAGGGCGACCGGTTCCGCGCCGGGAGCATCACCAAGACGTTCGTCGCGACCGTCGTCCTCCAACTCGTCGACGAGGGAAAGCTGTCCCTGGACGACACCGTCGAGAAGCATCTGCCCGGTCTGGTGCGCGGCCGGGGGAACGACGGCCGCACCGTCACGGTCGCCCAACTCCTCGGCCACACCAGCGGCCTGTTCGACTACGTCGACGACCCCGCCCTGCACGCGCGGACCTTCGGCCGGAAGTTCCCCGAGCACCGCTACGACACCCGCACCCCGCGCGAGCTGGTGCGCACGGCGCTCCGGCACCCCCCGTACTTCGCGCCCGGCAAGGGCCACCACTACTCCAACACCGACTACGTCCTGCTCGGCATGATCATCGCGCGCGCCACCGGCCGGTCCTACGCCGAGGAGATCACCGCGCGGATCATCGAACCGCTGCGGCTGACCGGCACGTCGCTGCCCGGCACGGACTCGTCCATTCCGCAGCCGCACGGCCGCGCGTACTCGCTGCGCCCCGGATCGCACCGGCTCGTGGACAGCACGGAACTCAACCCGTCGACCGCGGGCGCCGCTGGTGAGGCCATCTCCACACTGGGGGACCTCAACCGGTTCCTCCGCTCCCTCCTCAAGGGCGAGTTGCTCCCCGCGCGCGAACTGCGGCGGATGCAGGACACCTCGCACAGCCGGGGCACGTACGGGCTCGGGCTGGTTCCGCTGCGCCTCCCCTGCGGCCGCGACACCCTGATGCTCTGGGGCCACAACGGCAGCATCAACGGCTCGTACGCCCACGTGCTCGGCACCCCCGGCGGCGGACACCTCTTCAGCTACCGGGTCAACACCGAGGAGGTGGGGGACGCGGCGGCCGAGACCGAGCTGCTCCGGGCCGAGTTCTGCCCGCACCCCTTCCGCTAGTGCTGTGACCGGAAAGGTTTGCCGGGTGGCTCGCGGCGTCCGGTGCGGTGCATCGCAAGGCGGAGAATCGTCCTCGTACCGGGCGTACTCGGGCGATGCGACAACGCAGCGAGGCGCCGTACAGGGCGTCGCGAGCCGGTGAACTTTTCCGGCCACAGCACTAGACCCCCACCCCCCGCACCACCCGCCCCCGCCGTCTCAGATCGGCACGATGTCCGGGGCGCCGAGCCGGGCCGCGTCCGCCGTCTGGTCGTCCGGCTGGAGCTGCGACTCCCGCTCCGCCTCGACCCGCTTCTCGTAGTGCTCGACCTCCCGCTCCACCTGGTCCCTGTCCCAGCCCAGGACGGGCGCCATGAGTTCGGCCGCCTCGCGGGCACTGCGCGTTCCGCGGTCGAAGGTCTCGATGGAGATCCGGGTGCGCCGGGTCAGCACGTCCTCCAGGTGACGCGCCCCTTCGTGCGAGGCCGCGTAGACGATCTCCGCCCGCAGGTAGTCGTCGGCCGCCTCCAGCGGGTTCCCGAGCGACGGATCACCCGCGATGAGTTCGAAGAGTTCCTCGGCCAACGCCCCGTACCGGTTCAGCAGATGCTCGATGCGTGCCACGTGCAGGCCGGTGCGCTGGGCGAGCCGGGCCCGGCCGTTCCACATCGCCTTGTAGCCGACGGCTCCGAGCAGCGGCACGTCCTCCGTGATGCAGTCCGCGACCCTCCGGTCCAGTCCGTGCACGGCCTCGTCGACCGCGTCCTTGGCCATCACCCGGTACGTCGTGTACTTGCCGCCCGCGACCACCACCAGCCCCGGCACCGGATGCGCCACCGTGTGCTCGCGCGACAGTTTGCTGGTGGCCTCCGACTCACCGGCCAGCAGCGGCCGCAGCCCTGCGTACACGCCCTGTACGTCGTCTCGCGTCAGCGGCACCGCGAGCACCGAGTTGACGTGGTCCAGGACGTAGTCGATGTCGGCGCTCGACGCCGCGGGGTGCGCCTTGTCGAGATCCCAGTCGGTGTCGGTCGTGCCGACGATCCAGTGCCGCTCCCACGGGATCACGAACAGCACGCTCTTCTCGGTCCGCAGGATCAGCCCGGTCGTGGAGTGGATCCGGTCCTTCGGCACCACCAGGTGGATGCCCTTGGACGCGCGCACGTGGAACTGTCCTCGCTCGCCGATCAGCCCCTGGGTGTCGTCGGTCCACACCCCCGTCGCGTTGACGACCTGCTTGGCCCGGATCTCGTACTCGCCGCCCAGCTCGACGTCCCGGACCCGGGCCCCGACCACCCGCTCCCCCTCGCGCAGGAAGCCCACCACCCGTGCGGCGTTGGCGACGTCCGCTCCGTAGGCCGCGGCGGTGCGCACCAGCGTCGCCACGTAGCGGGCGTCGTCCATCTGGGCGTCGTAGTACTGCAGCGCGCCGACCAGCGCGTCCTTCTTCATGCAGGGGGCGACGCGCAGCGCTTGCTTGCGCGACAGATGCCGGTGCAGCGGCAGCCCGCGGCCGTGCCCGGACGACACCGACATGGCGTCGTAGAGCGCGACACCCGAACCCGCGTACACGCGCTCCCACCCCTTGTGCTGCAAGGGGTACAGGAAGGGCACCCCGCGCACCAGGTGCGGCGCGATCCGCTCGAGCAGCAGCCCGCGTTCCTTCAGCGCCTCGCGGACCAGCGCGAAGTCGAGCATCTCCAGGTAGCGCAACCCGCCATGGATCAGCTTGCTCGACCGGCTCGAGGTGCCGCAGGCCCAGTCACGCGCCTCGACGAGCCCGGTCGTCAGGCCCCGGGTCACGGCGTCGAGCGCGGTGCCCGCCCCGACCACGCCCGCGCCCACCACCAGAATGTCCAGCTCGCGCTCCGCCATCCGGGCGAGCGCCTCGCCCCTCTCGGCCGGTCCCAGTGTCGCTGTCCTCACCGCTGCCTCCAGTCGTGCTTCGGCTCCACATGGTTCCCGTCCGTCGATCCTTCCCCCGCCGGGGAGCCACACCCACCGCAACGCCCACCGGCAACACCTGCACCTCCACGTCCACCAATACCCAGGAACAGTCATATGTGTGCTTAGCCTTACATAGCGCGACCCTGAAATCGTCTCGGGAAGGACGGCCACAGGCATGCCCGCGGACCTCGCTGTCATCGGCCTCGGCCACCTCGGACTCCCCCTGGCACAGGCGGCAACCGCCGCCGGCATCGCCACCGTCGGGCACGACGACGACCCCGCCGTCGTCGCGGAACTCAGATCCGGCCGCTCGCCCGCCGACGGCACCCTCACCGCCGCCGAAGTCCGCCGCATGATCTCCGCCGGGTTCCGGGCCACCACCGAGCCCTCGGAACTCGGCCGCGCACGCACCGTCGTCGTCTGCGTCCCGGCCCCCCTCGGCGAGGACCACGCCCCGGACCTCCGTGCCCTCGAAGCCACGGCCCGGGTACTCGCCGCCGGGCTCCGGCCCCGCACCACCGTGATCCTCGAGTCGACCGTGCACCCCGGGGCCACCGAGGACTTCCTGCAACCCCTCCTCGAGGAGGGATCGGGACTGCGGGCCGGCCGCGACTTCCACCTGGCCTACTCCCCCAGCCGTCTCGACCCGGGCAACCGGTCCTACGGCTACGGCAACACCCCCAAGGTCGTCGGCGGCCTCACACCGGCCTGCACCGAGGCCGCCGCCGCCTTCTACGGGCGGCTCACCGAGCGGGTCGTCCGCGCCCGCGGCCCCCGCGAGGCCGAGACCGTCAAACTCCTGGAGACCAACTACCGGCACGTCAACATCGCCCTCGCCAACGAGATGGCGGTCTTCTGCCACGACACCGGCGTCGACCTGTGGGACGTCATCCGCTGTGCCGAGACCAAACCGTTCGGCTTCCAGGCGTTCCGGCCCGGCCCCGGAGTCGGCGGACACGCCGCGCCCCTCGACCCCAACTACCTTCCCCGGCAGGGGCGCAGCCCCGGCTACCCGCTGCGCATGGTCGAACTGGCCCAGGAGGTCAACGGCCGGATGCCGCGCTACATCATCCAGCGCTGCACCACCTTGCTGAACGAGCACGGCAAGTCCGCCCGGGGGGCACGGATCCTGCTGCTGGGCGTCACCTACAAGCCCGACCACGCCGACCAGGAGGGCTCACCCGCCCCCGAGATCGCCTCACGGCTGATCGACATGGGAGCACAGCTCAGCTTCCACGACCCGTACGCCCACCAGTGGCGGGCGGGGGGTCGGCCGGTGCCCCGGGCCGACTCGCTGTACGAGGCCGCGGCCGAAGCCGACCTCACCGTCCTGCTCCAGCACCACCGCACGTACGACCTCCAGGGCCTCGCCGTGAAGGCGCAACTCCTGCTGGACACCCGGGGGGCGAGCCCCGCGGGCGCCGCCCATCGGCTCTGAGCAGGACGCCGGGCCCGGTGGCCGGCACGACGAGGGGCCCCGCCGCAGCGGGGCCCCTCTGCCCTATGACCGTCGCGGTCAGCCCTTGTCGTGCTGGGACGGGGCGACCGTCACCTCGACCCGCTGGAACTCCTTGAGCTCCGAGTACCCGGTGGTGGCCATCGCCCGGCGCAGGGCGCCGAAGAAGTTCATCGAGCCGTCGGGGGTGTGCGACGGGCCGAGCAGGATCTCCTCGGTGGTCCCGACTGCGCCGAGGTTCATGCGCTTGCCGCGCGGCACGTCCTCGTGGGTGGCCTCCATGCCCCAGTGGTGGCCACGGCCCGGCGCGTCCGTGGCGCGCGCCAGCGGGGATCCCATCATCACCGCGTCGGCGCCGCAGGCGATCGCCTTGGGGAGGTCGCCGCTCCAGCCCACCCCGCCGTCCGCGATGACGTGCACGTACCGGCCGCCCGACTCGTCCATGTAGTCCCGGCGGGCCGCCGCGACGTCCGCCACGGCCGTCGCCATCGGGACCTGGATGCCGAGCACGTTGCGCGTGGTGTGCGCGGCACCGCCGCCGAAGCCGACCAGGACACCCGCTGCGCCGGTGCGCATCAGGTGCAGCGCTGCCGTGTACGTGGCGCAACCGCCGACGATCACCGGCACGTCGAGCTCGTAGATGAACTCCTTGAGGTTCAGGGGCTCGGCAGCGCCGGAGACGTGCTCGGCCGACACCGTGGTGCCGCGGATCACGAAGATGTCGACCCCGGCGTCCACGACGGCCTTCGAGAACTGCGCGGTGCGCTGCGGGGAGAGCGCGGCGGCGGTGACGACGCCGGCGTCCCGCACCTCCTTGATCCGCTGCCCGATCAGGTCCTCCTGGATCGGGGCGGCGTAGATCTCCTGCATCCGCCGGGTCGCGGTCCGCTCGTCCAGCTCCGCGATCTCGGCGAGCAGCGGCTCCGGGTCCTCGTAACGGGTCCACAGGCCCTCGAGGTTGAGCACGCCGAGCCCGCCCAGCTCGCCGATCCGGATCGCCGTCTGCGGCGACACCACCGAGTCCATGGGGGCTGCGAGGAAGGGCAGCTCGAACCGGTAGGCGTCGATCTGCCAGGCGATCGAGACCTCCTTGGGGTCCCGGGTACGACGACTCGGCACGACGGCGATGTCGTCGAACGCGTACGCCCTGCGGCCGCGCTTGCCGCGCCCGATCTCGATCTCAGTCACGATTGGCCTTTCCGTCTACGTCTGCCGTACCAGTATCCCCGACGCCCCGCGACCGCCCCGACGTGGGAACGGCCGGCGCCCCGCCGTACGGATCGAGCGGGGCGGCCGGGCGAGCGGTGCACAGACGTACCGTGCCGTGCCGTGCGGCGGCGGGGGAAGATCAGCGGCTGGCGTAGTTGGGCGCTTCGGTGGTCATCTGGATGTCGTGCGGGTGGCTCTCCTTGAGGCCCGCCGACGTGATCCGCACGAAGCGGCCCTTCTCCTTCAGCTCGCCGATGTCGGCCGAGCCCACGTAGCCCATGGAGGCCCGCAGCCCGCCGACCAGCTGGTGCGCCACGGAGGACAGCGGGCCCCGGTAGGGCACCTGGCCTTCGATGCCCTCGGGCACGAGCTTGTCCTCGGAGAGCACGTTGTCCTGGAAGTAGCGGTCCTTGGAGTACGAGCGGCCCTGGCCCCGCGACTGCATGGCGCCCAGCGAGCCCATCCCCCGGTACGACTTGAACTGCTTGCCGTTGATGAAGACCATCTCGCCCGGCGACTCCTCGCAGCCGGCGAGCAGGCTGCCCAGCATGACCGTGTCGGCGCCCGCGGCGATGGCCTTGGCGATGTCACCGGAGTGCTGCAGACCGCCGTCGCCGATCAGCGGCACTCCTGCCGCATGGCAGGCCCGGGCGGCCTCGTGAATGGCCGTGACCTGCGGAACGCCGATCCCGGCGACCACACGCGTGGTGCAGATCGAGCCCGGGCCGACACCGACCTTCACGCCGTCGACGCCCGCGTCGATGAGCGCCTGCGCGCCGTCCCGGGTGGCGACGTTGCCGCCGACGACGTCGATCGAGACGTTGGACTTGACCTTGGCGATCATGTCGATGATCCCGCGGCTGTGGCCGTGCGCGCTGTCGACCACCAGGAAGTCGGCTCCGGCCTCGACCAGGGCCTGCGCCCGGTCGAACGCCTCGTCGCCCACACCCACGGCGGCGCCGACGACCAGCCGGCCCTCGGCGTCCTTCGCGGCGTTCGGGTACTTCTCGGCCTTCACGAAGTCCTTCACCGTGATCAGGCCCTTGAGGATCCCGGCGTCGTCGACGAGCGGCAGCTTCTCGATCTTGTGACGGCGCAGCAGCTCCATGGCGTCCTCGCCGGAGATGCCGACCTTGCCCGTGACCAGCGGCATCGGCGTCATGACCTCGCGCACCTGGCGGCTGCGGTCCGACTCGAAGGCCATGTCCCGGTTGGTGACGATGCCCAGCAGCTTCCCGCCGCCGTCCGTGACCGGCACGCCGCTGATGCGGAACTTGCCGCACAGTTCGTCGGCCTCGCGGAGCGACGCCTCGGGACGGACCGTGATCGGGTCGGTGACCATGCCCGACTCGGAACGTTTCACCAGGTCGACCTGGTTGGCCTGGTCCTCGATGGAGAGGTTGCGGTGCAGCACGCCGGCGCCGCCCTGCCGGGCCATGGCGATCGCCATCCGGGCCTCGGTGACCTTGTCCATCGCCGCCGACAGCAGCGGGACGTTCACCGAAACGTTCCGTGAGACGCGGGACGAGGTGTCAACGGCGTTCGGGAGCACCTCGGACGCGCCCGGCAGCAGCAGCACGTCGTCGTATGTCAGCCCGAGCATCGCGAACTTCTCGGGTGCTCCGTCGACGTTGTCAGTCATGACACCTTCCCCAGTGCTCTTGCCCAGCGCGGACTCCCATGCTATCGGGCCCATGGGGTGGCACATCCCACGAACGCTGAGGCTCACATCACTTGTATGTTCCGACTGTTGTCCGAGGCACCGGCCGGGGCCCCGCCGTCCGGCCTCGTGAACCGGACAACCCTTCACTGAGTGGCGAGTGCCCGCAGCCGGCTGAGCGCCCGGTGCTGGGCGACCCGCACGGCACCCGGCGACATCCCGAGCAGGTGGCCGGTCTCCTCGGCCGTCAGCCCGACGGCCACCCGCAGCAGGACCAGTTCCCGCTGGTGCTCCGGGAGGTTGGCGAGAAGCTTCTTGGCCCACTCGGCGTCGCTGCTGAGCAGTGCCCGCTCCTCGGGTCCGAGGGAGTCGTCGGGCTGTTCCGGCATCTCGTCCGAGGGGATCGCCGTGCTGCCCGGCCCCCGCATGGCGGCCCGCTGCAGGTCGGCGACCTTGTGGGTGGCGATGGCGAAGACGAAGGCCTCGAAGGGACGCCCGGTGTCGCGGTAGCGCGGCAGGGCGCACAACACCGCGAGACAGACTTCCTGGGCGAGGTCGTCGACGAAGTGCCGGGCGTCCCCCGGCAGCCGGGACAGGCGCGTGCGGCAGTAGCGAAGGGCGAGGGGATGCACATGGGCCAGCAGGTCGTGTGTGGCCTGCTCGTCCCCCTCGACCGCCCGCTGAACGAGATGTCCGATAGTTCCGGGGCCTCCGGCCACGGACACCCCCGGCTCCTCGTGGTTGCGCATCGGTCCATGGTGCCTTGGCGCGGCCCGATCCGCGGCATCGCCTCCGTGGTTGTGCACCGAAGCGTTATCAGTGGGTGCGCCGGTTGCCACGTCGCGCACCCTCTCCCTGACCGAGACGTCCCCGAGGAACTCCATACCTCAAGCATGCGGCAGCTCGCGCGAAACGCGGAAAGCGATCTTGACAAACCGGCTGCACCCCGTCCGCCTCGACGAACGGAGGCCGTCCGGTCCAGGATGCGCAATCCGCGGTTTGCCCGGGGAGCCCGGGTCCTGACCGGCCCGCCCGGCGCGGCGGGCTCCGGGAGCCCGGTGTGTGCATCGCAACACCGCCGGATCCCGCCGGAGGCGGTCGACAGCCCCGGTGCCGGGACCGGATCCCCCGGCCGGAGGGGCCGGGGGAGGCGTCGCGGCCCGGCAGGATCAGCCGGACGCGCACCTCAGCGGACGAGACCCCAGCGGAATCCGAGCGCCACCGCGTGAGCCCGGTCCGAGGCACCGAGCTTCTTGAACAACCGTCGGGCGTGCGTCTTGACGGTGTCCTCCGACAGGAACAGCTCGCGGCCGATCTCGGCGTTGGAACGCCCGTGGCTCATGCCTTCGAGAACCTGGATCTCACGCGCCGTGAGCGTGGGCGCGGCACCCATCTCGGCGGAGCGGAGCCGGCGCGGGGCCAGTCGCCAGGTCGGATCGGCGAGGGCTTGCGTGACGGTCGCCCGCAGCTCCGCGCGCGAGGCGTCCTTGTGCAGGTAGCCCCTGGCGCCGGCGGCAACCGCCAGCGCGACGCCGTCGAGATCCTCGGCGACCGTGAGCATGATGATCCGGGCGCCGGGGTCGGCAGAGAGCAGCCGGCGCACGGTCTCGACGCCGCCGAGCCCGGGCATCCGGACATCCATCAGGATCAGATCGGAGCGGTCGGCACCCCAGCGGCGGAGGACTTCCTCGCCGTTGGCCGCCGTCGTCACACGCTCGACGCCGGGCACGGTCGCGACCGCGCGACGGAGCGCCTCTCGGGCAAGCGGGGAGTCGTCGCAGACGAGGACGGATGTCATGACCGCCCTCCGCAGCTGATGCGCGTCACCTTGAGCCTCCAGGCTGGTACGAATCTCACCTGAGCAATCGACCGCTCCGGACACCTTCCCGAGCGCTTGTCTTCTTCGATCGCCTCGGCACTCTCAACGACGGTCACCCGAAAGAGTTACGGGCTTCACCCCCCTGTCCCACAGGGCAGGAGATCCGCCACCGTCACCACTCTACGTGATGAGTTGGTCACAGAACACCCGTTGCGCCTCGCGCGCCCCAGAAGAATGTGACCTATTTGGCCGCTTTTCTTCCTCTTCGACACTGTCTGAGGATAGATTCGCAATGAGTCATATTTACATCTACTTACACAGTGGATGTACGGTCGTGGGCAGTGCGTCCGTACCGGACACGTTCGAGGGGAAGATCAATGGCAGATTTCTCCCGCCTTCCCGGCCCCAACGCCGACCTGTGGGACTGGCAACTGCTGGCCGCATGCCGCGGCGTCGACAGTTCTCTCTTCTTCCACCCGGAGGGCGAACGCGGTGCGGCCCGGAGCGCGCGAGAGACCTCGGCCAAGGAGGTCTGCATGCGTTGTCCGGTCCGTTCGGAGTGCGCGGCGCACGCCCTCGCCGTCCGTGAGCCCTACGGGGTGTGGGGCGGTCTGACCGAGGACGAACGTGAAGAGCTGATGGGCCGGGCCCGCCACCGGCTGATCTCGGCGAACAGCAACTGAAGAAACGATCCCTCAGAGCGAGCGGCATGCCGTCGCCGGGTTCGGCGGCAAGACGCTCCCCTGCACCTCTTCCCCTGTCGACCGGGGGCCGACCTCATCGACGGGCAGCGACCGCCAGACGGTCCAGCATGGCCGCGACTGCCGGCACGTGAGCGAGATCCGGCAGCGTGAGCGCGACGATTTCCCGCTCCACGACGGGCTCCAACCGAAGCTTTCGCACCCCCTTCGGCCGCACCGACTCCAGCGCCAGTTCGGGCAGCACGGCCACCCCCAGACCCGCGGCCACCAGGCCGATCACCGCCGGATGGTCGTCCGTCGCGAAGTCGATGCGGGGAGTGAACCCGGCGCTCTCGCACACCTCGACGAGATGCCTGCGGCACCGGGGGCATCCGGCGATCCACGGCTCCTCGGCGAGATCGGCCACGGCCACCCGCCCGTCCGGTCCGAGGGGGCGGTCCTCGGGAACGAGACCCACGAGCCGGTCGCGCAGGAGCGGATGCGCGACGAGGCCCTCCCACTCACCGTCCGCCTCCGGTTCGCCGGACGTCCGCTCCGCCGTGCCCGCGCCCGGGCCGCGCACGCCGGGGCGGGGGTAGCGGAAGGCGAGCGCGATCTCGCAGTCCCCCGCCCGCAGCATCTCCACCGACCGCGGCGGCTCGGCCTCCACCAGCGACACCTGGATGCCCGGGTGGTCGGCGCGCATCCTCGCGAGCGCTGCGGGCACCAGAGCGGAGGTCCCGCTGGGGAACGACACCAGACGGACCCGGCCCGCCCGCAGCCCGGCGATCGCCGCCACCTCCTCCTCGGCAGCCGTGAGCCCGGCGAGGATCCCGGCGGCGTGCCGCACCAGGGCCTCACCCGCCTGGGTCAACCTCGTCTCCCGGCCTGTGCGCACCAGGAGAGCCGTGCCGGCGCTCTGCTCGAGCGCCTTCATCTGCTGGCTGACGGCCGGCTGGGTACAGCCGAGTTCACGGGCAGCGGCGGAGAACGACCCGGTGGCGGCCACCGCGCGCAGCACCCTCAGATGGCGGGCCTCGATCATGACGCAACCATAAGCGTCCCTTTGAGCAGCCGGAAAAGTGCACTGGAGGGGCCGGCGCGACGCCCGTACCGTGATGCCATGCACCTCCTCTCCGTGAACCTCGGGCTTCCGCGTTCCTCGGAGCACACCGACGCCGCCGTGACCGGCATCGACAAGCACCCGGTCGACGGCCCGGTGGGCGTCGCAGCGCCGGGCCCGCAGGGCATCGGGGGCAGCGCGCTGGCCGGGGACACCGTCGGGAACCTGCGGCATCACGGCGGCGACGACCAGGCCGTCTACGCGTTCGCCCGTGAGGACCTCGACCGCTGGCAGGAGGAACTCGGCCGGCCGCTGTCCAACGGCGTCTTCGGCGAGAACCTGACGACGGCCGGGGTGGACGTGAACGGGGCTCTCATCGGCGAGCGCTGGCGGGTCGGCCCGGACGTGCTGCTGGAGGTGACCAGCGGACGCCTCCCCTGCCGGTCCTTCGCCGGGTGGCTGGGTGAGCACGCCTGGATGAAACGGTTCACCGCCGCCGCTGCGCCCGGCGCGTACCTGCGGGTTCTGGAGCCGGGGGAGATCCGGGCGGGCGACCCGGTCGAGATCGCCCACCGTCCCGATCACGAGATCACGGTCTCCTTCGCGTTCCGGGCCGTCACGCTGGAACCGGAGCTGCTGCCCCGGCTGCTCGCCGCGGGCGACTCGCTGCACCCCGAGGCCCACAGAAAGGCGCTCCGGCGGACCGCCCCGGCGTGAGCACGCGCGCCGGGGAGCGCGGGAACGCGCCCCCTGCTCACGAGGGCCCCCGGCTCAGCCCCCGCCCGCCGCCGGGCCGGTGGCGGGCGGGGGCTAGCGTGCCCGCATGACGACTGCACTGATCACTGGATCGACGGCCGGCATCGGCGCGGCCTTCGCCCGCCGGCTCGCGGCGGACGGGCACAACCTGGTGCTGGTGGCGCGCGACGCCGAACGGCTGCGGCTCCAGGCCGCCGAACTGCACGACCGGCACAACATCGAGGCGGAGGTGCTGGCGGCCGACCTGTCCGAGGAGGCCGGGGTGGCTGCGGTAGAGGCCCGGCTCTCGGACACCAGGCACCCGGTCGAGCTGCTGGTCAACAACGCGGGATTCGGCAACAAGGGAGCGTTCCTCGACGTACCGCTGGCCGACGAGCTGACCATGCTGAAGGTGCACTGCGAAGCAGTGCTGCGACTGACGGCAGCGGCCACGGCTCGGATGCGCAAGCGCGGGCGGGGCGCGGTGGTCAACGTGGCCTCGGTCGCGGCGTTCGTCCCCCGCGGGACCTACGGCGCCAGCAAGGCCTGGGTCGTGCAGTTCACCCAGGGAGCGGCGCGGGACCTGGCGGGATCCGGCATCCGGCTCATGGCCCTGTGTCCCGGGTTCGTGCGCACGGAGTTCCACGAGCGGGCGGGCATGGGCACGGACAACATCCCGTCGTGGATGTGGCTGGACGCGGACAAGCTCGTCGCCGCGGCGATGGGCGACCTGGCGCGGGGGCGGACGGTCAGCATCCCCGATCCGCGCTACAAGACCCTGATGGGGCTGGTGAAGCTGGTGCCGCGCAGTGTCCTGAGCGGCCTGTCCTCCCGCACGGGGCGCCGCTACGGCCCCAACTGATCGGAACGAACAGCAATAAAATGGACGAAGGCGGACGTTCTTGGGAGGCGCCATGACCTTCGTGCAGATCATCGACTGCAGGACCGACCGGGTCGACGAGTTGAACCGGCTGATGGACGCCTGGGTGCAACAGACCAAGGGGCGGCGGACAGCCAGCCACTCACTCGTCGGCCAGGACCGTTCCGACCCTTCGCACGTCGTCGAGATCATCGAGTTCCCGTCGTACCAGGAGGCGATGCGGAACTCCGAACTCCCGGAAACCGACCGGACGTTCCGGGAGATGGTGTCACTGTGCGACGGGATGCCGACGTTCACGGACCTGGACGTCGTCCGTGACGAACAGCTCAACAAGGCAGCGGCCCGCCGGTTCTTCGAGGCGGCCGCGAGCGGCGACCTCGCCGCCTACGAGGAGCTCTTCACGCAGGACTACCACGACCACGACATCGCCAACGAGACGGACACCCACGGCATCGAGGGCGTCGTGCAGGAGGTCAGGGGCTACCGCAGCGCGTTCGTCTTCGACTTCGACATCGAGAGCCAGGTGGCCGAGGCGGACGAGGTGGCGACCCGGTGGAGCTGGCGCGGAACCCATCGCGGCGACTTCATGGGACTCCCCGCGACCGGCAAGGAGGTCACGATGAGCGGGGTGACGATCTTCCGGTTCCGGGACGGGAAGATCGCGGAAGGCTGGTGGAACTGGGATCTGCTGGGCATGATGCGCCAGCTCGGTCTGACCGCTCGTTGACACCCCGCCGCCGGTGGGAAGAGCCGCCGGAACAGTGCAGAGACGCGCAGGTCCCCCTGCCACCCGACGGTGGCAGGGGGACCTGCGGTGCGCGATGGGTCAGTGCGCGTGGCCGTGACCGTGACCGGCGGCCTCGGGCTCGTCCTCGGCCGGCTTCTCGACCACCAGGGTTTCGGTGGTGAGCAGCAGGGAGGCGATCGAGGCGGCGTTCTCCAGCGCGGAGCGGGTGACCTTGACCGGGTCGATGACGCCGGACTTCACCAGGTCGCCGTACTCGCCGGTGGCCGCGTTGAAGCCGTGGCCGCGGTCGAGCTCCGCCACCTTGGAGGTGATGACGTAGCCCTCGAGGCCGGCGTTCTCGGCGATCCAGCGCAGCGGCTCGACGGCGGCGCGGCGGACGACGGCGACACCGGTGGCCTCGTCGCCGTCCTTGCCCAGGCTGCCCTCGAGCACCTTGGCGGCGTGGACGAGCGCGGAGCCGCCACCGGAGACGATGCCCTCCTCGACCGCGGCGCGGGTCGCGGAGATGGCGTCCTCCAGACGGTGCTTCTTCTCCTTGAGCTCGACCTCGGTGGCCGCGCCGACGCGGATGACGCACACGCCGCCGGCCAGCTTCGCCAGGCGCTCCTGGAGCTTCTCGCGGTCCCAGTCGGAGTCCGTGGCCTCGATCTCGGCCTTGATCTGGTTGACCCGGCCCTCGACGTCCCCGGCCTTGCCGCCGCCGTCGACGATGGTGGTGTCGTCCTTGGTGACGGTCACGCGGCGGGCGGAGCCCAGCACGTCCAGCCCGGCCTGGTCGAGCTTGAGGCCGACCTCCTCGGCGATGACGGTGGCACCGGTGAGGGTGGCGATGTCGCCGAGCATGGCCTTGCGGCGGTCACCGAAGCCGGGCGCCTTGACGGCGACGGCGTTGAACGTGCCGCGGATCTTGTTCACCACGAGGGTGGACAGCGCCTCGCCGTCGACGTCCTCGGCGATGATCAGCAGCGGCTTGGAGCCACCGGCCTGGATGACCTTCTCCAGCAGCGGGAGCAGGTCCTGGATCGAGCTGATCTTGCCCTGGTGGATCAGGATGTACGGGTCCTCGAGGACGGCCTCCATACGCTCCTGGTCGGTCACCATGTACGGCGAGAGGTAGCCCTTGTCGAAGGCCATGCCCTCGGTGAAGTCCAGCTCCAGACCGAAGGTGTTGGACTCCTCGACGGTGATGACGCCGTCCTTGCCGACCTTGTCCATCGCCTCGGCGATGAGCTCGCCGACCTGCTTGTCCTGGGCGGACAGACCGGCGACCGCGGCGATGTCCTCCTTGGAGTCGATCGGGCGGGCGGCCGAGAGGAGGTCGTCGGACACGGCCTTGACCGCGGCGTCGATGCCCTTCTTCAGCGCGGCGGGGGAGGCGCCGGCGGCGACGTTGCGCAGTCCCTCGCGGACCAGCGCCTGGGCCAGGACGGTCGCGGTGGTGGTGCCGTCGCCCGCGATGTCGTTGGTCTTGGTCGCCACCTCCTTGACGAGCTGGGCACCGAGGTTCTCGTACGGGTCGTCGACCTCGACCTCGCGGGCGATGGTGACACCGTCGTTGGTGATGGTCGGAGCGCCGAACTTCTTGTCGATGACGACGTTGCGGCCCTTGGGGCCGATCGTCACCTTGACCGTGTCGGCCAGCTTGTTGACGCCACGCTCGAGAGCGCGACGGGCGTCCTCGTCGAACTTCAGGATCTTCGCCATGGTTGCGTATGTCCTCTCAACGAACTGCGCCCCGGACGCCCGGTTGTTCAGACGCGGGAGCCGGGACGCAGATCAAAAACATGGTGTTCGGAGTCATCCGGGAAAGCCCCGGACGGCGTCCTTACTTCTCGACGATCGCGAGGACGTCGCGGGCCGAGAGAACGAGGTACTCCTCGCCGCTGTACTTCACCTCGGTGCCGCCGTACTTGCTGTACAGGACGACGTCGCCGACGGAGACGTCGAGCGGAAGGCGATTGCCGTCCTCGAAGCGGCCCGGGCCGACGGCCAGGACGACGCCCTCCTGGGGCTTCTCCTTGGCAGTGTCCGGAATGACCAGGCCCGAGGCCGTGGTCTGCTCGGCGTCGAGCGGCTGGACCACAATGCGGTCCTCGAGCGGCTTGATGGCAACCTTGGTGCTGGCGGTCGTCACGATCCGACCTCCCCCTTCGGAGATCTCACGGGGTCATATGTCTGGGGTGGCGACCTGGTAGATCCGTCGTCGCGGGTGCCGGATCTGCCCGTCGCTGTCTTCTGGCACTCCCTGGCGGGGAGTGCCAGAGTTGAGACTATGACGGCGTTAGCACTCCGTCAACTAGAGTGCCAACGCCGCGCCGCCGAGCCCGACTCTCCGGGGGCTCCGCGGGCCCGCCCCGTCAGGCGTCCGCACCTGCGGAACCCCCGGTCAGAGGTAGTCCTCCAGCCGTGCCACGGCCAGCCCCTGGGCGGTGGCGGCCTCCAGTACCCGGCGTACGACGTCGGGCATGTCGCCGTCCCACTCCGCCGGACCGCGGAAATGTGTGAGGACGATGTCACCGGGGCGCAGCCGGCCCCCCGGCTCCGAGTACTCGATGCGGTCCGGGAACGCCTCGGCGGTCCACAGCGGAACGGCGCCGATCCCGCACGCCGTGGCCGCCCTGAGCGTGTCGCGGTTGTACGCGCCGTACGGCGGGCGGAAGAAACGGGGAGCCTCGCCCATCTCGCGGAGCAGGCTCTGCTGCTGTCCGCAGATCTGCCGGACCTGTTCCGCATAGGGGAGCCCCGGCAGGTACCGGTGGAACAGCGCGTGGTTGTGCACGGCGACGCCGAGTCGGCGCAGCTCGCGGAAGTAGTCGTAGCCGCCGTCGCCGACCTCGTCGTCGGTGAGGAAGGCACTGAACGGGACCTGGAGGTCGTTCATCATCCTGAGCAGTTCCGGGTCCTTGCGGGAGCCGTCGTCGATGGTCAGGAAGATGACGCGGTCGGTGGTGTGGACGCGGCCGAGCACCGGGGGCGGCCCCGGTTCGCCGGGGCTCCGGTCGGCGGCTTCCGGCGCGGGGGGTGGCGGGGGGCGCAGCGGGGCGCTGCCCAGGCCCCAGCTCCTGGCCGTCGCGGCCCGCGCGGCCTCGGCCCGGACGAGTTGCCGGGACGCCTCGGCGAGGGCGCGGGC
>NZ_JAMQGM010000062.1 GCF_023703325.1 Streptomyces meridianus | reverse complement strand
ACCGAAACGGCGAGGCTAGTTGTTCGGCGGACATACGTGGCTGGAAGACTGAACGCCTGTGACCCATGCTGATCTCGCTTCCCGCATCCGTGCCGCCTCCCATCTGACCGGGCAGTTCACCCTGCGATCCGGACGCGTCGCAACGGAGTATTTCGACAAGTACCGGTTCGAGGCCGACCCTGCTCTGCTGGACGAGATCGCCCGGCGGATGGCTCCGTTGGTGCCGTCCGGCACGGAGGTTCTGGCCGGCCTGGAGATGGGCGGTATCCCGGTGGTGACCGCGCTCGGCCGGCACACGGGGCTGCCCTGTGCGTTCGTGCGCAAGCAGGCCAAGGCACACGGCACCTGCCGGCTCGCAGAGGGAGCCGAGATCTCGGGCCGTCGGGTACTGGTCGTGGAGGACGTCGTCGCCAGTGGTGGACAGATCGAACTGTCGACCGCGGATCTGCGCGCCCTGGGTGCTCAGGTTCACGAAGCCCTGTGCGTGCTCGACCGTGAGCAGGGCGGCGCCGACGCCCTCGCAGCCGCCGGCATCCGCCTGTTGTCCCTGCTGACGGCCCAGGATCTGCAGGCTGCTGCCTGACGGACGGCCCGAGCCGTCACACGTGATCGTCCGGCCCCGCTCCGAGCCCGGCGGACACCGATCTGCTGACCGTCGCCAATGGGGACCGGGCCCGAAAGGCCCGTGGCATGCAGCCGCAGCCCTCGCTCCCTAAGCTCGGACAGGAGAGTCGTGTCGGGCAGCCCGATTCGGGCCCGGCCGACTAGTCGGCGCTGTCGCGAGCACCTCCGACCTGGAGCCGCATGAACACACCACGGGACCTGATGTTCACCGCCTTGGACGTGGCGCCCAGCCGTCCCGTGGAACAAGGGGAGCTGTCACTCGCGCTGGCGGGAGCCGAGTTGGTCGACCTGCTGGCCACCGGGGCCGTCACACTGGACGGTGACCGGATCGTGCCCGGTGACCGGCCGACGACGGTCGATCGCCTGCTGAGCGTTGCAGCGGAGTCGCTGACCCGGGAGGCGCCCTACGAGTCGATCGAGGACTGGCTGTGGCGCCGGGGCCGTGGGCTGGCCGCTGCCTATCTGGCCGGCATGGAGGAGGACGGGCAGCTCACGCGGCAACGTCGCGGCTGGACGTCGTTCCGGCAAGGTCGGCGCGTGCCGTCCGACTCCCTCGACCGCCGTCTGGCCGGTGACCGCTGGGCCTCGGACGAGCCCGTCCTTGGCGCCCTGGCGACGGCCGTCGGCATCGGTTCCCAGGAAGCGGCAGTGGACCCCGGTGCGTTCGACGAGCCGGTGGAGACCGTGCTCGCCGCGGTCGACGACGCGACGACGGAACTGGGCGCTGTCCGGCAGCGGCGGGACATCGAGCAGGCGGCGTTCGACAACATCTGGCGAGGCCACTGAGAACGGCACGCACAGGTGAGGCCGGCCGGGCCGCCCACCGCGTGCAAGTCTCACGTCGCCGCCCCGAATCAGACAGGGAGCCGCGCGGGCACCTCGGTAGAGTCACGCCATACCCTCCCCTGAGCCCACCATCCTCGCCACCTCCGGTGGCCACCGCGCCTGAGGCCGCACGATGGTGACCTTCGACGCCCTGGTGCACCACGCCGTCGAGTTGTCGGGCGTCGCGGGACGCAGGCCGCGGGTCATGTACGTCGGGACGGCGATCGGCGACGCCGAGCACTTCACCGCACGGATGACGGAGGCCGCGCGCGTGGCCGGATTCGACCTGACCCCGCTGCATCTGTTCCCCATGCCGAACCTCGATGACGTGGAGGGTGCTGTCCTCGACCAGGACGTCGTCTGGGTCATGGGCGGCTCGGTGGCGAACCTGCTGGCCGTGTGGCGTGTTCATGGACTCGACGCCCTCCTCCGCCGGGCCTGGGAGGCCGGCGTGGTGCTCAGCGGTGTCAGTGCGGGGTCGATCTGCTGGTTCCAGGGTGGCACGACGGACTCGTTCGGACCCGAACTGCGGCCGTTCACCGACGCTCTCGGCTTCCTGCCCTACGGGAACGGCGTCCACTACGACGTCGACAAGGGGCGCCGGCCCCTGGTGCAGCGACTGGTCGCGGACGGCACGTTGCCCGCCACCCACTGCACGGACGACGGAGTAGGGCTGGTCTACCGCGGGACCGAACTCGTCGAAGCCGTCACGGAGAAGGCGGGGAAGGGCGCCTATGCCGTCACCCGCGAGGGGGACTCGGCAGCCGAGGAGCGCATCGAGCCCCGCCGGCTGCCCCCGCCGCGGCGCTGACCTCCCGGCCTGATCAGCGCCCAAGAGCCCCTCGATGAGGTCAGCCCTTGTGCGGCGGCAGCCGTCACCGCGCACGACCCCCTGACCGCGACTAGGCTTGCTCAGGTGACGTCGCCGGTCATTTTCGTGGTGGACCAGGACCCGAGTTCGCTTCGGGTGCTGCTGGCCGACCTCACGCGCCGGTTCGGCAGAGCGTTCGCGGTGAGGGGTGAGGGGTCGCCGGAAGCCGCACTCACCGCACTGCAGCAACTGGCGCGGGCCGGAGCCCCCGTTGCTCTGCTGATCATGGATGACGACTGCGTCGACCTCCTCGCCTCGGCCCACGAGCTCCATCCACGTGCCAAGCGTGTACTGCTCGTGGACCGCGATTACTCGTCGACCAGCCCGGCCGTCCAGGCGATGGCGCTCGGACGTGCCGATTACCACATCGTGCGGCCGTGGGCGGACGACGAGATGCTCTACCGCGCTGTCAGCGAATATCTGTCCTCCTGGGCGACGGAGCAGGAGCCGACATTCGAGCTGTTCCGCGTCGTTGCGCGCAGAGGCGACCCCCGGGTGCGGGAGCTGCGCGAGGTGATGGCGCGCTTCAATCTGCCGTGCGCGCTCTATCCGGCCGAGGAGGAGAGCGGACGCCGTCTGCTGAAGGAGGCGGGCGTCGACGCCTCGCGACTGCCCGTGGTGATCCGCCACGACCGTCAGGCGTTCGTCGACCCCGAGCTGCCCGATCTCGCGCGTGCGCTCGGGGTCAGCGTCACCAACGACATGGACGTCTGCGACATCGCCATCGTCGGCGCCGGGCCGGCTGGGCTGACAGCGGCCGTCTACGCGGCGTCCGAGGGGCTGGACACGGTGCTCCTCGAGAAGGCCATCTCCGGCGGGCAGGCCGGAACGAGCCCGATGATCAGGAACTATCCGGGCTTTCCGCACGGCATCGCCGGCGGCGCACTCATGGAGCAGACCTGCGAACAGGCGTGGCTGATGGGAGCGCACATCGTCTTCGCGCAGCAGGCGGTCGCGCTCGAACAGCGTGGCGAACGGCGCGTGGTGCGCATGCTGGACGGCTCCGAGGTCAGCGCCCGCGCGGTGCTGATCGCCACGGGGGTCGACTGGCGGCGGCTCGGCGTGCCGGGCCTGGAGGCGCTCGTCGGGTACGGAGTGTTCTACGGAACGGCCGTGGGCGAGAGCCGGGCGATGCGCGACCAGGACGTCTTCATCGTCGGCGCCGGGAACTCGGCCGCTCAGGCCGCGACGTATCTGGCCCAGCACGCTCGCACGGTCACGCTGCTGGTGCGGGGCGACAGCCTGGCGAAGTCGGCATCGGCCTATCTGGTGGGCGTCCTCGAGGCGACGCCGAACATCATGGTCCGCTGCCGGACGGAGGTGATCGACGGGGGCGGCAACGGGCAGCTGGACCACCTGACGCTGAAGGACCGGACCACGAATGACGTCGAGCGGGTCCCGGCAGCCGCCCTGTACATCATGATCGGCGGCGAACCGCACACCGAGTGGCTGCCGGACAGCGTGGCGCGTGACGGGCAGGGGTACCTGGTGACCGGACGCGAGATCCGCGAGGACTCCCCGGCGCGCTGGCCGCTCAGCCGGGACCCCATGCCGCTGGAGACGAGCGTCCCCGGCGTCTTCGCAGCCGGGGACACCCGGAAGGGCTCCATCAAGCGTGTCGCGTCCGCCGTGGGCGAGGGAGCCACCGCCGTTCGTCTGGTTCACGAGTACCTGGGCAGCTGAGCCGCCACAGGTCATGCTCCCACGCGGTTGCGCATCCTGACCGGCGGCCGCCGGCGGTTCTCCGGCCTGTTGTCCCTCCCATGTCACAGACGGCCGGTTTCGGATCGTCCCAGGTGTCGGAGACAGATTTCCGGATTCAGGAGGGTGATGGTCATGCGGGTGTTCGTGGCAGGCGGAACCGGAGTACTGGGGCGGCGGCTGGTGCCGCAGCTCGTGGCCCGTGGGCACCGGGTGACGGCCACCTCGACGAGCGCGGCCAAGCTGGACCTGCTGGAGCAGCTGGGCGCAGAAGGCGTGGTGATGGACGGACTGGATGCGGCGTCGGTCGGCCAGGCGGTGGCCGCGGCCCGCCCGGACGCCATCGTGCACCAGATGACGGCGATCTCCGGAAAGCCCGACATCCGGCACATGGACCGCTGGTTCACCACCACCAACCGGCTGCGCACCGAGGGGACGGATCACCTGTTGGCTGCGGCCGGGGCGACCGGCGTCCCGCACGTCGTGGCCCAGAGCTACGCCTGCTGGAACGGGATCCGCGAGGGCGGCTGGGTGAAGACCGAGGAGGACCCGCTGGACCCGATGGAAGGGACGAGGATGCGCCCGGTGACGGAGGCGATCAGCCACGTCGAGGACGCAGTCGGCAAGGCCGACGGCGCGGTCCTGCGCTACGGCGGGCTCTACGGGCCGGGCGCCATCGACGACCAGGCCGAACTCGTCCGCAGGCGGCAGTTCCCGCTCGTCGGACGCGGCACCGGGTACAGCTCTTGGGTGCACCTCGACGACGCGGCGAGCGCCACCGTCCTCGCCGTGGAGCAGAAGGCGAGGGGCGTGTTCAACATCGTCGACGACGAGCCGGCCCCGGCGAACGAGTGGCTGCCCCACCTGGCCGCGTGTGCGGGGGCGAAGCCCCCGATGCGGGTCCCCGTGTGGCTGGCCCGGCTGCTGGCCGGGGAGGTGGCGGTGACGATGATGACCGAGGGGCGCGGCTTCTCCAACGCCAAGGCCAAGCGGGAACTCGGCTGGGACCTGCGCTACCCGTCCTGGCGCCAGGGGTTCGAGGCAGAACTGGCGTGACCCGGGACCGAATCGGCCGGCGGTGCGGGCGGTGCTGCCGGCGATCGCCCACAGGTCCTCGGCAGGCTGGGGGAGGACGAGGACGGGGCCCGGGAGAGGAGACCGGGCTGCGCGCCTCGTCCTCAGCGACGTCCACCCATCGACCGAACACACCGACAGCCGGGAACGTCACCGGTGCGGGGCGCTGAGCTCGTCCCGGACACGCGAAGGCCCGTCGGCGACAGAACGTGTCCCTGCGAGCCCCGGCGACACGGAACCCACCGGGCTCCCGTACGGGGGTGTCGTCAGGGCTCCGCCTCACGACGAGCCGAGGACGCAGAACTCGTGACCCTCCGGGTCGGCCAGGCACGTCCATGGGACGTCGCCCTGTCCGAGGTCGAGATCGGTGGCGCCGAGGGCCCGCAGCCGGGCCACCTCCGCTGCTTTGTCGTCACCTGCGTACGGCAGCAGGTCAAGATGGACGCGGTCCGGCACGGTCTTCACACCAGTGCGTCGGAACTCGAGGTACGGGCCGACATCCTTGGCGGAACGCCACACCGCACGGTCGTCGGTCACCTCGTGCAGGGTCCAGTCCATCGCCTCGTCCCAGAACCGGGCCATGGCTCGTGGATCCGCGCAGTCGACCACCACCCGGGCGATCGGCCCGGTGTCCCGGTAGATCTCCCGAGGCTCCAGCACGCAGAACTCGTTGCCCTCCGGGTCGGCGAGGACCGTCCACGGCACTGGGGCTTGGCCCACGTGGGCGGGCGTCGCACCGAGAGCCTTCAGGCGCGCGACCAACTCCGCCTGATGGGCCGCAGAGGTGGTGGCGAGATCGAGGTGCACACGGTTCTTCGTCATCTTGGGTTCCGGTACGGCAACGACGTCGATGCAGACGGCGGTCGGGTCCGGCCAGACGAAGTCGCCGCCGGGCTCGACGTTGGTCACGCCGGGCCCCTCGCTGGAAACACTCCAGCCGAGCGCCTCCGCCCAGAACCGGCCGACCGCCGCGTCGTCAAGAGCCTTGATGTTCACCTGGACAGGTCGCAGTGCCATGCCGGCGATCCTATGCACCCGTTCTGCAACGCGTCCGTCCGCACCGTAGCCGAACAGAGATGAACTCGCCGATGGGCCGACGCAGTAGGGCTGGGTGAGGTCGACCATGCGGGACGCTCCTCGATGGTGAGGGCAGGTCCGACCTCGACAGGCTCATCGTCGGCCATGCGTTCGGCCAGCTGGGGCTGAGGCCGCGAGCACAGGCGGATCGTGATCTTCATGACCGATTCGTGGCTTGTCGTCGGTAATTGATGGCTTGGGCTCGGGCCTGGTGGCGGCATCGCCATGCGGACCAGGCGAGCCGGTGGGCTGCCTCGCGCACGGGCCGGACGACCAAGGTGATGACCAGTCGCTGGATCTCGTTGCAGGTGAGCGGGATAAGTCCGTCAGGTGCGGGCGCCGGGCGTGTTCGTCGGCGCGGACAACGGCGAGGAAGGCGTGAGCGAGCATGGCCAGGGTGACCCAACGGGACCAGGAGGTGCAGCGGCGGACTTGGTGCTCGTCGAGTCCGGCCAGACCCTTTCCGCACTGGAAAGTCTCCTCCACCCGTCACCTTGATCCAGCGACGCGGACCAGGGTGTTCAGGGGCGCCGGGTCAAGTGAGAAGCAGCGGCAGTAGGCGAGTTGACCGGTGGTGCGGTAGCGGCGGATCAGCAGCTGGCGGCTACCGGGGCGGGGTTCGGTCAGATCGATGACCGCCCAGTCGTAGAAGCGGTGTCCCTTGTGGTGCCGGCCCCGGCCGACAGCTTCCGCCAGCCCGCTTGGGCACCTTCGCGGCCAGGATACCTGCGCGGAACTTCCCCGCGCCGGTGGGTGGCTTCATGTGAGCAGGCGACGGCGAGCACGTAGCCGACCTGGCGCTCTTCCAGCGCGGAGCGCCGCTTTGGGTTACCGCCGTAGACCTCGTCTGCCGCGACCCAGCCGGCGCGGTGCCCGGCATCGAGAAATCGGCCGATCATGCGGGCGGCCGGCTCCGGCTCGGTCGCGAAGACGGTGTTCTCGTCCAGGCCCTCGCTCGGCAGCGATCCGGGGCGCGCGTCCAGGAGTGCGGGATGTCGGCTCCCGGTCCACCGCCGCGTGCCCGCGCAGCTCCGCGTAGACGAGGTAGACAGCGACTTGCGCGTTTTCGTTCCTCCCGGCGGTGCCGGTGTACTGGCGCTGGACGCCGACGGTACGCCTGCCCTTCTTCACGTCCCCGGTCTCGTCGACCACCAGCACTGCACCCTCGTCGTGCAGATGCTCCAGGACGTACTCGCGCACGTCATCACGCACGGCGTCGGCATCCCATCGGACCCGGCCGAGCAGGTGCTGCATGCCGGCCGGGGTGGCCTCTCCGGTCCACTCGACGATGCTCCAGCAGTTTTTGCCTGGCAGGTCCGACAGCAGCCCCACCATCAGATCCCGTACCCGACGCCGGCGTTCAACCCGGCGAACCGGCCGGTTATCCGGCTCATCAGGCCCTCGAACGCTTCCTGCCAGCGAGCGGGGTCCACGCTGTGACTTGCGGCCACCGCAAGATCGTTAGTCTTCACACACCGTTGACCAGCGGTGGCCGCAGCCTTCCCGCAGCCGACCCACGAGCAAGATCAAGGTCTATGGCTGGAGGTCGCGCTTGTACCAAGTGCCTGACTTGCCGCCGAGATCGGCCGGGGTGGCAGGGCCAACCGGTACGAACCCGGCCTTGGCCAAGACTTTCTGGGACCCGGCGTTGTCGTAGGAGGTGGCCGCCCGCAGTGTGCTCAGGCCGTGCATCGCTGTCGCCATCCGACACAGCTCCCGGACGGTCGCGGTCGCCACGCCGCGGTCGGCGACCCGCTCCGCGACCCGGTAGCCGAGTCTGGCAGTGCCGTCCTCCAAGTCGTACAGGTTGAACCTGCCGAGTACCGAGCCGTCCTCGGCGACGAGCACGTAGAAGTCGCAGATGCCAGTCTCCTGCTCGGCCAGCGAAGCGTTGTACCAGTCGGTGAACTGGTTGAAGAAGTCGTCGCCGCGATCGGAGATCGAGGCAGCGAAGTAGGTGCGGTTCGCCAACTCGAAGGCCAGGACCGCCGGGGCGTGGCCGGCATGCAGCCGCTCCAGCTCGGGCATTGCCCGACCATACCCAGATCGTGCGCCGAGGCCACCTGAGTTTCCGCCAGTGGCAGACAGCCCCACGACCAGGGCCCATAACGATCTACGGCTGGAGTATTGGTCACCCACGCGAGACCGCAACCCAGCCGCGAGGATCCCTCGCTCAAAGGTGGCCGACTCTGGGGCATGGGCGGAGGCGATGCGTCAAACTGCTGTCATGGCTGTGGAGTGGGCGTTACTCAGAAGCCTTGTTACGACGGCAAGCACCTTGCGCAGACTGTTGGCCGACGAGTCATCTCAGCGGATGGTGGAGATACTGGGGGCCGTATCAGATGTCCATCAGGAGACAGCACAGCGACAGTGGCTCGGCGCATTGAAGCTACAAGGTCCGGAGCGGGCGTCAATGCTGGAGGCTGTAGCAGGAAATCTTGAACTGGCATACACCGCACGCACCAAAGCACTGGAAAATTATCGCACTTGGGAGTGGTCGCCGGAGATCTGGCAGAACAAAAATACATGGCAGCGATTTCGCCAGAAATTTCCAGAATTTCTTCCCGGCCGCTACAGGAGCGCTAGAAGGCTGGAGACATTCCGAGATTCTGCCGAATTGGCATGCCAGTTCGCATTGCTCAACGCAATGATTTATCGTACACTCGGCAACCGAGAGACGATCGTTCACGACAGGGTCGACGACGCGCTTCTGAGATTCCGCCAGTATATGGCGATCCAAAATGAACGCTATTCGATCCTCGGAGATACATACCAGAATGGCATGACCGATCCGGTGCCAGACGACACTTCCGCGCAATTCGATTACCGACTTGCGATAGAGGCACTCAAGGACGCGAGAACCCTCTACAAAGAGACAACTGCCGCACTCGACGCCTTCGAAGGAATAATTCAGAGCCTGACGGGCGCGCCTGCGGGCATCGCCCCCTTGAGGACCAAGGAATACCCAAAGCTCGCAGCTGAAATCAAGTAGGTGGAGCGGACGGACCCGATTTTCCCCATCGGAAGTCTGCGGAACGACCAACTCGCGGCTTGACCTGGAGCGCGCTCCAGCAACGAGGCTGGTGCCATGAACACACCCACGATGGCCCTCGGTGCGATGTACTTCGGCACCAGGGTGGACGAACGGACCGCCTTCTCGATCCTCGACCGGTACGCCGAACTGGGCGGAGCCTTCATCGACACCTCCGACAACTACAGCTTCTGGACCTCCGAGACCGGCTTCGGCGGCCAGAGCGAGGCGCTGCTCGGCCGCTGGCTGGCGTCCAACCCCGGGGTCCGCGTCCGCCTCAGTACCAAGGTCGGCGCCCAGCCCACGCGGGTCGGCGGGTTCCCCGACCACCTCGAAGGGTTGCGCGAGGACGTCGTTCGCGGAGCCATGGCAAGGAGCTTGGAGCGGCTGGGCGTGGATGGTGTGGACCTGTACTGGGCCCACGTCGAAGACCCGACCGTTCCGGTGGAGAACCTGATCGAGACGTTCGGCGGCCTGGTCCGTGACGGCCTGACCGCTCGCTGGGGCCTGTCAAACCACCCGTCCTGGCTGCTCGAGCGGATCCGGGCCACCGCCGAACATGCCGACCACCCGCAACCAAGCGCCTACCAGCAGCGCTACTCCTACCTCCAGCCCGCCGGCGGCATGGCCGTGGAGGGCCAGCCGATCCCGCTGGGAATGCTGTCACCGGACGGCCTCGACTTCCTGCGACGCAACCCGTCGTTCGACGGCTGGGTCTACACCGCCAACCTCCAGGGCCGATACGACCGAAACGACCGCCCGCTCGAGACCGAGTACCGCCACCCCGGCACCGAACGACGGCTGGCGGCGCTGACCCGCGTCGCCGCTGCGCGCGGGCTCCGACCGGGCCAGGTCGTGCTCGCATGGCTGACCTCCGGGAGCCCGGCGCTGACCCCGATCGTCGGAGCCAGCAGCGTCGAACACGTCGACCAGGCCGTGGTAGGCGCATCCACCATCCTCACCGAGGATGAACTGGCGGCGCTGGACGGCGCATAGGCAACCGCCCTGTCGTCATTCACCCGCACCCTACCTCGCATATCAGTGGAACCCTGCCCGTCCACCGCCCACCGACCCCGACATGGCGTCGGACAGGAGCCCTGCAGCGGTAGACACCAGCGACTCCAAGCGGAACAAGCGCAGACAGGGGTGGTTGCCATGGACCGGGCCTCCCGGGGAAACGCCACCCCGTGGTCACGCACAAAGGCCAGGGGCCGCTTCCCGTGATGGGAAACGGCCCCTGGCCTTTGCTTTTACCGTCGGGACGACAGGATTTGAACCTGCGACCCCTTGACCCCCAGTCAAGTGCGCTACCAAGCTGCGCCACGTCCCGGTGCCCGTGCGGCTTGGGGATTGCCCCCGGCCGACCGCGCACGAGAACAATACCGCACTTCAATGGGTGCTTGCCCACTCCCTCGCGTCGCCGCCTCCGACCGGCGGCGACGCGGTGCGACTGCCCTGCGACGCGGCCATACGGACCTGGCCGTCCGGCTCTTGCATATGCGCTTATATCTCTATATGCACACATTACGAACATCTTGAGCACAGAGCCCAGCAGCCGCGACGTCGATGACCCCGAGCGACGGCTCCGACACAACAGGTGGCCGAACGGCGGCATACCCCCGCTCCGCCGGTGCCGTCCCCACCTCGGGTTGAGTACCTCTACTCATGTGCGGGACGGCTCCGCGCACGACCCTGTGAACATGAGCGCATCCATTCAGCGGCCGACGACCACGGCGTTCTTCGTGCAGGCCGCGATCTCGTTCGGAATCTCTCTGGTGACGATGGCATACGGCATCGCCAAGCTGCCCCTTGGCGACTGGGAGCGGGGCTTTCTGGCCCTCGGCCTGGTCTTCGTCGTGACGTCCAGCTTCACACTCGCCAAGTGCGTGCGGGACCGGCAGGAGATCGGGGAGGTGACGCACCGCGTTGACCAGGCACGGTTGGAGAAGCTGATTTCCGAGCACGACCCCTTCGAGGTCAAGCCTCTCTGACCACGGCGGACGGCTGCCGGGCAACACCTGCGACGGCGAGCGGCGCGGCCGGGGCCCCGTCGTGTTGCCTGCACGCCGTCGGGACACACGTGGCCCATTCCGACGGCGTGGGCCCGCGTGTGTCCCGAGCCGGCAGCAGGTGAGCGCACCCCGCGCTGTGCCCTCTGGCCGCGCGGGCCTCCCCGCTCCGGGCCCCGGCCCCCGGAGCGGCCGGTTCAGCCGGAACCGACCGGCAACCTCGTGTCGCCCTGGCCCTCCTCGTCGCCCACACCGACCGGCTGATCGGGAACCAGCGCGGCCAGCCAGGCCAGCAGGTCGTCCTGCACCTCGGCCCGGTTCGTCTCGTTGAGGATCTCGTGCCTCGCGCCGGTGTACCCCTTCCAGCTCAGCTGTCGGGTCCCGAGATAGCGGAAGTCCTCGAGCAGCTCGTAGACGAGTGTCATGCGCTGGTTGCAGGGATCCTCGGTGCCCACGACGACATGGACCGGAAGCCCGACCGGGATCCGGGTGAGGTTGCGCGGATCGTTGACCTTGCGGGCAGCACGCACCCAGTCGAGCGCCAGTCCCGCGCTGAACGGGAAGCCGCATCGTTCGTCCGCGACGTACGTGTCCACCTCTGCTTCGTCGCGCGACAGCCACTCGAACCCGGTCCGGTGGGTGTACAGGTCGTTGAACGAGGCGAAGAGCTCCGGGATGTACCCGGACAGCGCAGCACTTCCGTGCTCGGCGATCTCCCGCTCGAGCCGGGCGAGGGACGTCTCGGTCTCGGCGCCGGGCAGCGAGCGGAACGTCCCCGAGAGGATCAGCCCGGCCAACTCGTCCCCGAACTCCTGGGCACAGTCCCGCGCGAGCATGGACCCCATGCTGTGGCCGAGCAGGACCAGGGGCGCCCCGTCGAACTCCGCACGGGCACGGCTGCCGATGGCTCGCAGGTCCGCCACGATCGCGCGCCACCCGTCATCGCCTGCCACGCCGAGGCCTCCGGTGGACGCCGCGGTGGCTCCGTGCCCTCGGTGGTCCGAGGCGACGACGGCGTAGCCGTGTCCGGCCAGGTACTGCGCGAACCGGTCGTAGCGCAGGCCGTGTTCCGCCGCACCGTGGGCGATCTGCACCACGGCACGAGGCGGAAGGGACGCCGGCTGCCAGGTGTACGTGGCCACGCGCGTTCCGTCGGGCGCCTCGAAGTGATCGGCGCGGTAAGCATCGCTGCTGCCGGTGCGGCTGCCGTCGTGTGTCATGCGATTCGCCTCCCGCACCCACCCTCCCCAGCCGCGTGCCCACTCATGCCCGGCGGAGTGGAGGCGCCTTGTACCCGGCGCGATGCCCGGCCGGCTGCGTCACCGCTCGCCCGCGAGATCGAGGCTCTCCCGGGGGGCCGGTGCGGCGCCGGCCACCACGGCACGACTCCCCGGCCGGCGGGCGCCGGGCTCGGCCGCCGCCCGCCACCACGGGTCCGTGGGGAGCGTGCCGGACGGCTCGAACGGCTCGCCCGGTTTCGGAGTGGCCACGCGCACTCCCGCAGCCTCGGCTGCCGCCGTGGTCAGCTCGACGGGTTCGTCCCACGGATGCGGAGCCAGGTTGAAGGTGCCCCAGTGGATCGGCAGGAGGGAGCCGGCCGGCGTCCCGCGCGAGAGGTCGACGTGGGTGCGGACGCCCTGCTCCGGAGTCATGTGGATCTCGGGCCAGAAATCGCTGTAGGCACCTATCTGGATCATGGTGGCGTCGAACGTCCCGTACTCCGCGCCGATGTCGGCGAAACCGTGGAAATAGCCGGTGTCCCCACTGTGGAAGACGCGATGCTCGGGGCCTGCGGCCACCCAGGAGGCCCACAAGGTCTGCTGACCGCCGCGCAGCCCGCGCCCGCAGAAGTGACGGGCCGGGGTGGCCGTGAGTGTCACTCCGGCGGCCTTTGTCGAGTCGTGCCAGTCGAGTTCGACGATGTCGCCCGCAGCGACGCCCCAGTGTTCCAGGTGCGCACCCACACCGAGCGGCACGGCGAACACGGTGCCCGTCGCCGCCAGTGCCTTGATCGTGGGCATGTCGAGGTGGTCGTAGTGGTCATGGGAGATCACCACCGCATCCACCGGTCCGATCTCGGCCAGCGGCAGGGGCACCGGATGCAGCCGGCGCGGGCCGGCGAAGGTGAACGGGGAGCAGCGCTCCCCCCAGACGGGGTCGAACAGGATGCGGCTGCCGTCGATCTCGGCGAGCACGCTGGAGTGGCCCATCCAGGTCAGGCGCAGGCCCGACGCGGGTGGACGCCCCCAGTCCTGCGTGGTGGGCCGGTGTACCGGAACGGGACCCGACGGGGTGCGCAGCGCGCGGTCGGTTCCGCGCAGGCTCGCCTTGAGCATCCCCCGCGCCGCCCCGGGGAGCATGGTGCGTGTGGGGACGGTGTTGCGGAACTGACCGTCGGCGTAGTTCGGTGACCGCCGGATCCGCTCCAGCCGGTCACCGGACGGATCGGCCCCGAAGGACGCGGGCCGCAGGCCGGCGAATCGGGGTCGTCGGAAGCGTGAGCCGGGCACGGCACCTCCTGATGAGGCGGGGAGCGGTGGTACGGAGGCACCGGGTTCACACCGGAGCATCCGGACTTCTATTCTCCGCGTCCTGGGGGTTCACGCCTCGCGAGCGCCCCCCTTCTGCGGCCGATCAAGTGTCCTTCCCGAACGAGAGGACCAGACGGTCCTCGACCGGACGGTAGCCCAGGCGCCGGTACAGAGCGTTGCTGGTGGGGTTGGCGAGGTCGGTGAAGAGCAGGATCTCCCGGGCACCCGACTCTGTCGCGGCTCGGGTGACGGCCGCGGTGACGGCTCCGCCGTATCCGCGTCGCCGCTGGTCGTCGGGGGTGTAGACGGGACCGATCCGGACCGATCCGGCCGCGGAGGGCCGGGATCCGGCGCAGGCGACGGGGGTTCCGTCGGTTTCCCAGAGGGTGAATCCGCCGTGGCGGATCCAGTGATCGACGATCCGGGGGATGTCGTCCATCGGTTCGTGCGTGTCCCGGGCGAAGTGCTCGAGCCAGTCGATCAGCAGGGGCCGGTCGGCAGGTGTGGCGGCACGGGCGAGGCCCGGGGGTGCCGGGTTCGGCGGAACGAGCCCGGTCAGGCGGTGAAGGCGGAAGCGGACGTCGACGCGTGGAGCCTGCCCGTTGCACCGCTGCCAGGCACCGGCGAAGGCCTGCGCGACCTCAGCGGCACCGTTGACCGTGCACCTCGCGGGATCCGGTCCGGCGTCGGAGCCGTGGACGCGAGCCCGGTCGTCGGCGAGTTCGGCGGCGGCTTCCGCGGGCATCGCCGACAGCAGCAGCGGGCGTGGGGGTGTGCACAGAAAGGCCCCCGCGACACGGCCGGCCGCGCCCGTCCACCAGCCGAACTCGGGTGCCCGCTCGCCGTACAGGTCGAGACCCGCCGACCGCAGGGTGTCCGCGACCGAGAGCGGCAGGGTGTTGCCCACCGGGTCCCGCCTCAGGAAGTCGCCCGCGGCGGTGGTGAACACGTCGATGTCGTGCGTCGTCGTCCAGCCCACGCGGGACAGACTGCCGCACCGGCACGGACGCTTGCAGCCGAATATCTGCACGGCGGCGCAGGTTCAGGGCCGCTCCGGCAGGCCGCTCACCCGCAGCGTGATGTTCAGCCGCCCGTTCAGCCCGAGGTGCGGCGGGGCGGTTCCGGGCCGGGTGCGGGGGACGCCGTGGTAGGCGAAACGCGACGGCCCGCCGAAGACGAACGCGTCGCCGCTGCGCAGCTCGATGTCCGTCCAGGGGCGCCCGCGCGACTCGGTGTTGCCGAACCGGAAGACGCAGGTGTCGCCGAGACTGAGCGAGACGACCGGAGCAGGGGACTTCTCGTCGCTGTCCCGGTGCAGGCCCATCCGTGCGCCCGCGCCGTAGAAGTTGATCAGCGCGATGTCGTAGGACTCGGTGCAGGGGCGGCCGTACGCGGTGGCAACGGCGGCCCGGGCCAGGTCCCGCAGCCAGGGCGGGAACGGTTTGACGGGCTCGCCGCCCCCGTCCACCACGGTGCGCGCGTAGCCGTACGGAAACCAGTGGTGTCCGAGGCACACCTGGGTGACGGACATGCGGCTCCCGTCGGGCATCCGGACGGTGCGCAGCCCGGCCGGCGGCCTGGCCCACTCCCGGCACGCCGCCAGCAGGTCGTGCTGGGCCCCGGGGTCCAGGTGCTCCGGCAGGTGCATCGCGCCGGGCGCGATCAAGGCGGCCGGGCGGGGGAACAGTGCGCCGTCCGTGGCATTCATGGGCCCATGGTCGCAGGGGGATGTCACGTTCCCGGACTGCCGTCCGTCGCAGGGGGTGCACGCGACAACAGCAGCAACCGGACGGGAGGCCTGTCATGGCCCGCATCTCGCTCGATCCTCCGCGCACCTTGGTGACCCGCGCCGTGGAGTGGTACTCGCGGCGTACCTACGGCAAGGTCCTCGACCCGGCCCGGGCCGCCGCCCACAACCGCCGGGTGCTGGTGTCGGTGCTGCGTCTGGAGCAGGGCGTGGCCAGGTGGCACCGGCTCGACGAGGCGCTCAAGACGCTGGCGGTGGCGGCCTCGGCCGCCTCGATCGGATGCTCGTGGTGCATGGACTTCGGCTACTGGGAGAGCCACCGGCGCGGCATGGACGTGCGGAAGCTGAGCGACGTGCCCCGGTGGCGGGACAGCGATGTCTACACGCCCCTGGAGCGCGACGTCATGGAGTACGCGGAGGCCATGACCGCCACGCCGCCGACGGTCGACGACGCGCTGGTGGCCCGGCTGCGGGAGCATCTGGACGACGCCGCGCTCGTGGAGCTGACGGCCATGGTGGCGCTGGAGAACATGCGGTCCCGGATCAACGCGTCGCTGGGCCTGACGAGCCAGGGCTTCAGGGACTCCTGCGACATCCCGGTGCGGGGCTGACCGCGTCTGGGCCGGCGCTCCCCCGCCGGCCCGGGCCGCCGTTCGGCACCGTTCAGTCCTTGACGCCGATCCCGCCGTAGACGCCGATCCTGCGCAGGACCTCGACCTCCGGCAACGCCCTCTCCGGGCGCCACAGCGGCACCTGGACGAGGCCGGGGTCCAGTAGTTCGAATCCGTCGAAGAACGGCGTGATCTCGGGATGGGAGCGCAGGTGCAGTGAAGCCGTCGAGCTCCGGTAGACCTCGGCGGCACCGTCACCGAGGTGGTCGTGGAAGTCCAGCGTGCCGTGGCTCAGGACGAGGTGGCTGCCGCGCGGGAGTGCCTTGGTGAGCGCGGTGACGATCCCGGCCGGATCGTCGTCGTCGGGGACGAAGTGGAGGACGGCGACGAGGATCAGTGCGACGGGCTGTCCGAAGTCGACGATCTCCTGCACGACGGGGTGCCGGAGGATGGCCTCCGGGTCGCGCAGGTCCGCGTGGACGAAGCCGGTGCCGGGCGTACTGGTCAGACGGGCCCGGGCGTGTGTCGCCACGATGGGGTCGTTGTCGACGTAGACCACCCGGGCGTCGGGGGCGCTCTCCCGGGCGACTTCGTGGGTGTTGGGCGAGGTGGGGATGCCCGTGCCGATGTCGATGATCTGGCGGATGCCGGCATCGGCGACGGTGCGGACCGCACGCAGCAGGAAATCCCGGTTGGCGCGCGCGCTCGGCAGGACGTCCGGGTACTGCTCGACGAGCCGGTCGGCGGCCTGGCGGTCGACCTCGTAGTTGTCGTGGCCGCCCAGGTAGTAGTCGTACATGCGGGCCGGGTGCGGCCTTGCGGTGTCGATGTCTTCGGCTGCGAAGTTCTGGTCGCTCATCGCTCTCCCCTCGGTGCGCGCGGTACGGATGGGCAATCGCATTTCACGCCAGCAGGAAGTCGGCCTCCCCGGCCTTCGCCCCCTGGATGAAGGTGCTGATCTCGTGGCGGGTGTAGATCAGGGCGGGCCCTTCGGGGTCGGTCGACTGGCGCAGCGCCACCCGTCCGTCCCCGAGCCGCATGGCTTCGACACAGGAGCCGCCGTTTCCTCCGCTCCAGGGCTTGTGCCAGCCCTCGGTGCCGAGGTCCTTCGACGGCATTCCGTTGTAGATGCGGTCCATGGCTCAGATCTCCTTGCGCAAGCCGTCCAGCAGGGCCTCGGTGGGGGTGTTCGGCGCAGTGGCCTGGGCGCACATGCGGTCCAGTGCCTCCAGGAATGCCGACACGTCGTTGGCCCGGTCGAGATAGATGCCGCCGATGAGGCTCTCCACGTAGGCGACATCGGGGAGTTCGGGGATGGGGAAGCGGAAGATGTGGAACGGCCCGTACATGGCGGGGTGCGGACCGGCCTTGAACGGCATGACCTGGAGCCTGACGTTCGGCATGGTCGCCGACGCCTCCATCAGCCGGGCGATCTGGCCGCGCATGACCGCGGGTCCGCCGACGGGACGCCGCAGGACCGTTTCGTCCATCACGACCCACAGCAGCGGTGCGGGGTCGCGCGTCAGGAGTGCCTGGCGTTCGGTGCGCAGGGCTACGGCCCGGTCGATCTCCTCGTCGGAGGCGTGCGGCATTCCGGCGCGCAGAACGGCGTACGCGTAGTCGGGTGTCTGGAGCAACCCGGGTACGTAGTGCGACTCGTAGGCTCGGATGAGGTTGGCCTCGCTCTCGAGGCTGACGAAGGCGCTGAACCACTCGGGGAGCACGTCGCGGAAACGGTGCCACCACCCGGGTTGGTTGGCCTCGCGCGTCAGCGCGACGAAGCTCTCGAGTTCCTCCTGGTCGGTCACACCGTAGGTGCTGAGGAGTTTCTCCACATAGGGGACTTTGAGGCCGACTTCGGCCTTCTCCATGCGGCGGATGGTCGCGTGGGTGACGTCGAGGGCTTCCGCCGCCTCCTCGTAGGAGATCCCGGCGGCCTCACGCAGGTCGTGCAGACGCCTGCCGAGGACCACACGCAGGACGGTCGGGGCGCCTCCCGACCGTGTTTCCTTCACTGCGCGTCCCCTCCAACGACCGTGCGGAGATGCAGTGTTGCATGCGATCGGCCGCTTCGGGCATGGCATCGGGGAAATTCTGCAATTTGCAGAATGATCCTTGCCATACGCGTGTCACAGCCCGCATAGTTGCACAGTGCCTACCTCCCATGACGTTTTCCGGCTGGGGCGCTGTGGCGGCGCCGTCGTCCAGCATCTTCGGGACGCGTTTCATCTGCCGGCACGCGGCGGCTCCGTTTCCAAGGCCCGGCGGCGTGTCATCACGCAGCTCCGCGAGTGGGGGGTGGACGAAAGAGCCCGCGCGGACGCCGAGTTGGTGGTCTCTGAGTTGTTCACCAACGCCGTCCGGCACACCGACAGCGTGAAGGTCAGCTGCGAAGTCCGGGTCATAGGCGCCCGGTTGCGCGTCGAGGTCACCGACCAGGGCCGGGCCGAGACCGAGCCGAGACCCCGGCAGGCCGACGCGATCGGGGAGGAAGGCGGACGCGGACTGCTCCTCGTCGGAGCGCTCTCCGCCGACTGGGGTGTACGGGTCGACCGCACCGGCGGCGGCAAGGTCTTCTGGGCCGACCTGCGGTACAGCAGTCTCGCCTCGCTGTGAACCGGGGCCGTTTCCCCGTTTCGGGGCCCTCGCGTGACGGGGTCCCGCGTGGCACGGGCCACAGTCCCCGCCGGAATTCCCTGTCGTAAGGTCGAGGGACCGCCCCGCCGGCGAGAGGCGCCGACGGCCGAGACCGAGGAGACGCCCGTGACGCAGACGCCGCAGGTCCCGTCCACCGAGCCGGAACTGTCGGGGGTGCGCAACTTCCGGGACGTGGGCGGGCTGCCGACCGTGGACGGCAGGCGGGTGCGCAAGGGCGTGCTCTACCGGAGCGGCCATCTGGCGCACGCCACCGAGCAGGACGTCACGTTCCTGTCCTCCCTCGGGCTGCACACGATCTTCGACTTCCGGAACTCGGCGGATGTCGCCCTCGAAGGCCCTGACGTGACACTGCACGGCGTACGGAACGTCAACATGCCCCTGAGCGACCCGGCTGACGGTGCCGAGTTCTGGAAGATGGTGCGGGACGGCGATCTTCCGCAGCTGAGGGCCGCGCTCTCCGACGGGCAGGCCGCGGACCGCATGATCGGCTCCTACCGCGCCATCATCCGCAAGCGGACCGACGAGCACAGCCGGATGCTGCACGCCCTCGCCGAGGACAGCGTCCCCGCCCTGATGCACTGCGCCGCGGGCAAGGACCGTGCGGGCCTCTCGGTCGCGATCACCCTCCTCGCCCTCGGGGTGGAACGCGAGGCCATCGAAGCCGACTACCTGGAGAGTGCCGCCCCGCACCGCCGCTACCGAGTGCGGCGCGGGAACAATTCGGCGGCCGCGATGTCCCCCGAGGTCCTGGAGCTGCTCAACCCGCTGTTCGACGCGCGCATCGAGTACCTGACGGCCGCCTTCGACACCCTCGAGCAGACCTGGGGCGGTACGGACCGCTATCTGGCCGAGGGTCTGGGATTCCGCCCGGACCGTCGCGAGCGCCTGCGGGAGCGCCTGCTCGAAACCGGCTGAGCAGCCGCCGGCCGGATCCGCGGGGGCCCGGCGTCACCGGTGATTGCCGAGGCAGAACAGCAGATGGAGGAACGCCGCGAAGAGGTGACCCGCGACGAGATGGGCGAAGAGCCGCAGGACGAGACCGCGGGGGAAGCGTCCCTCCCCGCGCTCGGCTCCGGGTTCGTCCCTGAGCGTGACTCCACCACCCCATGAGCGGGGTGGCGTCTCGCTACGCCGGTCGGGCTCCGCAGGAGCAGGACGGGCAGCGACGGTCGGCGCATGCCCGTCTCGAGGCGGGACAGGTGCGCGGGCGAGAGACCCAGCCGCCGGGCCGCCGCTTCCAGGTCAGGCCGCTGCGCCGCCGCAGGTCCGCAGCCTGGGGGCGACGGCGGGCAGATCTGCCGGGACGTTCTCGGTGCCGGGGCTCATGACTCGATTGAGCCAGAGGGGAGACCGGGCAGGCAAATGACTTGCCTCATGGGCAAGAATGTCAGCGCTGGGCGACCGCCTGCCGGACCAGCGTACGGCCGAAGTCCCAGATCAACCCGCCGCCACCGTGGGCGTCGTCCATGACCTCGGTGAACGCGCCGACGAACCGGTCGACTTCCGGCTCCCCGATGATCAGCGGCGGAATCAGCTTGATGACCTCGAGGCGGTCTCCGGACACCTGGGTGAGGATGCGGTGGCGCTGCATCAGCGGCACCACGATCATCTGGGCGAACAGCCCCTTCCGCGCGGCCTGGAGCATCGCCCAGCGGCTGCGCAGGGCGAGTGAGCGGGGCCGGCCGAACTGGATGCCGATCATCAGGCCGCGGCCCCGCACCTCCTCCACCAGTTCATAGCGGTCGGTGAGGGCATCGAGCCGGGAGCGCAGCAGGTCTCCGGTGCGGCGGACGTCGGCGACGATGTCCTCGTCCTCCATGACGGTGAGCGTGGCCAGGCCGGCCACCATCGCCTGGGCGTTGCCGCCGAAGCTCGCGGAGTGGACGAGAACCCGGTCCATCGACGAATAGACCTTGCGGAAGATCCAGTCGCGGCCGAGCGTGGCGCCCACGGGCACGTACCCGCCGGACAGGGACTTGGCGACGCACACCAGATCGGGCTCGACACCGGGCTCGTGCTGATAGGCGAAGAAGTCACCGGTGCGGCCCAGGCCGGTCTGCACCTCGTCGGCGATGAGCAGGGCCTTGTGCCGGCGCAGGAGCTCCTGGGCGGCGAGGAGGAAGCCGGGCGGCGTCTCGTGGACTCCCTTGCCCTGGATCGGTTCCACCACGAACGCGGCCACGTCCCCGCGCCGCAGTTCGCGCTCCAGCGCGTCGAGGTCTCCGAACGGGATGCAGGTGTCGGGGAGGAGCGGGGCGAAGGGCTCCCGGAAGCCGCTCTCGCCGTTGACGGACAGCGATCCGAGGGTGAGCCCGTGGAAGGCGTGCGTGCAGGAGACGATTCGCGGCCTGCCCGTCGCGCAGCGGGCGAACTTCAGCGCGGTCTCCACGGCCTCGGTGCCGCTGTTGCCGAAGTACACGCGCTCCAGGTGCGGGGTGTGCGCCAGCAGTTTCTCCGCGAGCAGGCCGGGCAGCGGCTGGCAGTCGAATCGGGTCAGGTCGGGGAGGGATGCGTCGATGACGTCGTGCAGGGCCTGCCGGATCACCGGGTGGTGACGGCCCAGGCCCATGACCCCGAAGCCGCCGAGCATGTCCAGGTAGTCCAGTCCTTCGGCGTCCCACAGATAGGCGCCGGAGGCCCGTTCGTAGACCTTGTCGAAGCCGATCGTGCGCAGCACGCGGGGGAGCTGGTGGTTGAGGTACCGGTCGTGCAGCTCGTAGCGTTCGGCGCTGCGCCCCGAGAGGAGTTTCGCCAGGTCGAATCCGGTCACCGGTCAGCCGATACCGATTGTGCCGCGGGCGGCTCGCAGGGACTCCTTCAGCGAGCCCATGGTGGCCAGGACGGCGGTGGGTTCGTAGCCGCAGTGGGCCATGCAGTTGGCGCAGCGGGGGTCCCTGCCACGACCGTAGGCCTCCCAGTCGGTGTCCTCGATGAGTTCCCGGTAGGTGGGAACGTATCCGTCGCTCATCAGGTAGCAGGGACGCTGCCAGCCGAAGAGCGAGTAGTTGGGGATGGCCCATGCCGTGCAGGGGAAGTCGACCTTGCCCTCGAGGAAGTCGAGGAAGAGGGGGCTGTGGTTGAGCCTCCAGCGCTTGCGGTTTCCGCCGGCGAAGGACTTGCGGAACAGTTCGCGGGTCTGCTCCACGCCGAGGAAGTGCTCCTGGTCGGGTGCCTTCTCGTAGGCGTAGGCGGGCGAGATCATCATCTCGTCCACCCTCAGGTCGTCGTTGAGGTAGTTGAGGACCTCGACGACGGTCTGCGGGGTGTCGGTGTTGAAGAAGGTGGAATTGGTGGTGACGCGGAATCCGCGGCGCTTGGCCTCCTCGATGGCCGCCACCGCCTCGTCGAACACGCCCTCCTTGGCCACGGATTCGTCGTGGCGCTCCCGCAGACCGTCGATGTGGACGGCGAAGGCGAAGTAGCGGGAGGGAGTGAACTTGTCCATCTTCTTGCGGAGCAGCATCGCGTTGGTGCACAGGAACACGTACTTGCGCCTGCGTACCAGTTGCCGCACGATCTCGTCGATCTGCGGGTGCATGAGGGGCTCGCCACCCGCGATGGAGACCATGGGGGCACCGGACTCGAGGACCGCGCCCACCGCCTGCGCGACGGGCATCCGTTGCTTGAGCACTCCGGCCGGGTGCTGGATCTTGCCGCATCCCTCACAGGCCAGATTACATGCGAACAACGGTTCGAGTTCCACGATCAGCGGAAACTTCTCCCGTCTGCGCAGCTTCTGCTCGGCGAGATACGTACCGACCCGGATGGTCTGGCGGAGCGGCATGGCCATCTGGCTCACCTCCTGGGGAGAAGCAGCGAACGGTGCCATTCGAAGAAAGCCGGAAGGACTTCACGCAGGACATGGAATGCTGATATTCCCCCTCGAAGCGTGCCGATACGGACCAGCTCATGCTCTGGAGCGTCCACGACCACCCGGACGGCCGCAACCGGACGGGCCCCGGCCCGCACTGCCGTACGCAGGGTCGCCGCCGACTCCATGTCGACGGCCACGGCCCCGGCGGAGCGCAGCTGCGCCCGTTCGGACCCCCTGATCACATGCCCCGAGCCCACGACGGTCCCGATGTGGACGGCGCCGGCTCTCCCCCGGGGTGCGATGCCCGCAATCGCCTTCGAGAGCGCCGTGGTCCCCGTGCACAGCGTTCGCCCGGCCGCGTCACGGGTCATGTCGGCGACGACGATGTCGCCGGGGTGCATCCCCGACGCCAGTCCGGCACAGAAACCGGTGGCGACCACTGCGGCGTCAGGCGGCACCCGGCCGTCCCGGAACGCCCCCAGGACGGCACGCTCCGCCGCCAGCGGTCCCATGCCCGTCCGGAGCACCGTCACGGGGCCGGCGGCACCGCTGCGGTCGCCGCCCCGCAGGGCGAGACGCTCGATTCCGAGCGCACAGGCGACCAGCAGGGCTCCGGTGCCGCGGGCCTCGCCCATCAGGTGGCCCGGCTGTCGTGCGCGAGCCGCCCGCCGGGGGCCACCGGGTCGCCCTGCAGATACCGTCCGAGCGCCGTGAGCGGGAAGACCTGACGGTAGAGGTGGTAGTTGATCGAGAAGTCCCACGGGAAGCCGGTGCCGGTGAACCAGGGCTCGTCCCAGCTGCCGTCCTCGCGCTGGGTACGGGCGAGCCAGTCCACGCCGCGGGTCACCGCGTCCGTGTCCCGCTCCCCCGCCGCGATCAGGGCGAGCAGCGCCCACGCGGTCTGCGATGCCGTCGAGGCGCCGCGGCCGATCCAGTCCTCCTCCCGGTAGGAGCGCAGGTCCTCGCCCCAGCCGCCGTCGTCGTTCTGCACGGAGACGAGCCACCGCACCGCACGCCGGATCGCGGCATGCGCGGGGTCGATACCCGCTGCGATCAGCGCGGGGACGACGGCACCGGTTCCGTACACGTGGTTGACGCCCCAGCGGCCGAACCAGGAGCCGCCCGGCTCCTGCTCACGCAGCAGCCAGGAGACCCCGCGCCGGGCCCGTGCGCCGTCCTTCACCCCTTCCACGGCGAGCATCTCCACGACGTGCGCAGTGACGTCGGCCGACGGCGGGTCGGTGACCTCCCCGAAGTCGCAGAACGGCAACCGGCCGGGGAACGAGCCGGTGTTGTCGGCATCGAAGGCCGCCCAGCCGCCGTTGCCGGACTGCATGCCCAGAGTCCACCGCACCGCCCGACGCACGGCGCGCTCGACGCGTTCGGGGTCGGGGTGCCGTACCCGGCGCAGCGCGAGAACGACCTCGGCGGTGTCGTCGATGTCGGGATAGTTGTCGTTGTGGAACTCGAACGCCCATCCGCCGGGTGCGAGTTGAGGCCGTTGAACGGCCCAGTCACCGCGCCGCACGACCTGCTCCCCCAGCATCCAGTCTGCTGCCTTGACGAGCGCCGGATGGTCGGGACGCAACCCCGCGTCGGCGAGGGCGATGGTCGCCAGGCAGGTGTCCCACACGGGCGACTGGCAGGCCTCGACCATGCGGCTGCCGTCCCCGCCCCGTACGGCGAAGGCATCCAGGGACTCCAGCCCGGCCCGCAGTACCGGGTGCCCGAGGTCGTACCCGAGCAGGTGCAGAGCGATGACCGAATAGACGGCGGGCGGCTGGATTCCGCCCCAGCAGCCGTCGTTCTCCTGGCGTTCGACGATCCAGCGCGCGCAGGCCCCCAGCGCGGCCCGCCGCAACGGCCGCACGGCGACCTTCCGGTAACTGCGGGCGAGCCGGTCGACCCGGCGGAAGACGGCATCCCAGACGGAGCGCCTGCCTTCACCGGGGCGCGGGCGGAACGGGGACGGCTCGGCGCGGAGTTCGTGCAGGGAGAACGGCGCCGGGCGCACCGGCCGCTCGGCCGACACGACGGTCAGCGGCACGATCGTCTGCCGGGCCCAGCAGCCGAAGTTGTGGATGCTGAGCGGAAACCACTTCGGCAGGAAGATGATCTCGGGCGGCATCTCGGGAAGGTCCTCCCACCGCCACCAGCCGAAGAGCGCCAGCCAGATGCGGGTGAAGACTCGGGAGGCGGCGATCCCGCCCTGTTCCCGCACCCATGCGGCCGCCCCTGCCATGTGCGGCGCGTCGGGCTGGTCACCCGCGAGCCGCAGGGCCAAGTACGCCTCGATGGTGGTGGACAGCTCCCCCGGCCCCCCGTGGAAGGTCGCCCAGGTGCCGTCCGGTTGCTGCTCGGAGCGGATGTGACGGGCCGTCGCCTCGGTGGTCGCGGCGTCGCGGATGCCGAGGAACTCGCGCAGCAGCAGGTCCTCGGCGTCCATCGTCACGTTGGTCTGGAGGTCACCCTTCCACCAGCCCTGTTCGTCCTGACGGGCCAGCAGGTGCTGGACGGCCCGTACGGTCGCCTGTTCGGCCACGGCCCGGGTTCCGTACTCGTCCGCGGCGGGTTCCCCGGCGTGGGTGGGTACGAGTGTCGGCGAACCGGTCACCCCGCCGTTCTCGTCTGTCGTCGCTGTCATGGCTTCCCCTTGCTGGCAGTGAACTCTCTGCTGTGGCGGGGCCTGCCGACGGCCGGCTCACAGCCCCCGGAGCGGGGGCACGGCCGGCCGGCGACAGCGACTCATATGAGGCGGCGGCTCATCGTCTGCGGACGATCACGAAGTCGGCGAGCTCCACCAGCTGTTGCCGTACCGCGGCGGGCATGTCCACACCCTGCAGGGCGGCCACGGCGGTGGCGTGCTGCCGAACGGCTTCCTCCGACGTCCAGGCACGGCCGCCGGCTTCCTCGATGAGGGCGGCCCGGGTGGCGAACTCCTGCTCGTCGAAGCTGTCGATGTCACTGCTCTTGGCGTCGGCGGCCAGCAGGTCGGCGAGCTGCCGTGACGCGGAACCGTCGGAGGCCAGTGCGGCGACCACCGGGAGGGACTTCTTGCGCTGGCGCAGGTCGCTCCACGGCCGCTTGCCGGTGACCTCGGGCTCACCCCAGATGCCGAGCAGGTCGTCGACGGCCTGGAAGGCCAGACCGAGGTGGTAGCCGTACGTCTCGAGGGCGTCGGCCGTGGCGTCGTCGGCTCCGCCGAGGACCGCTCCGACGGAGACGGCGCAGGCGAGCAGGGCGCCGGTCTTGTTGCCCTCCATCTCCAGGCACTCCTCGACGGAGACCCGCTCCCGGTGTTCGTAACTGATGTCCTGGGCCTGGCCGTCGATGAGCTTGCGGCTCGCAACGGTGAGACGGCGGGTCGCACGTCCCGCCTCGACCGTGCCGAGCTCCAGGAGGATCTCGTTGGCCAGGGCGAACAGCGCGTCGCCGACGAGGATGGCCTGGGCCGGGCCGTGCACCTTCCACACCGTGTCTCGGTGCCGGCGCTGCTCGTCCCCGTCCATGAGGTCGTCGTGGAGCAGCGAGAAGTTGTGCACGAGTTCCACGGCGACGGCTCCGGGGATCCCCACCTCCGGGGATGCGCCGGCCGCCTCGGCGGAGAGCAGCGCGAGGGCAGGGCGGACCGCCTTGCCGCTGTCGCCGGCGGAGGGCCGACCCTCGGCATCGATCCAGCCGAAGTGGTAGGCGGCCACCGTGTCCATGGGCGGTGCGAGCCTGTCGACGGCGGCACGGAGCACCGGCATGGCCAGTGTCCGCCCCCGCTCCAGCATCGCGGTCACGCCCGCGTCGTCGATGACCGGATTCGCCGAAGTCACGCTTGCTCCTCTGGGTTCTGTGCCGGTGCTCATGCGAACACCTCGCTGCGCTCGCTCATACGGCCTCCTGCAAGGGGTGGTCATGCGGGCGGCCGAGATCGCGGAGGGCCGCGTCCGCGGCGTGCAGGCCACTGCGCACGGCACCCTCCATCGTTGCGGGCCAGCCAGTATCGGTCCACGCACCGGCCAGGAAAAAACCGGGGGCACGGGTCCGTCCGGCCGGCCTGAGCCGTCCGACTCCGGGCGCGGGGGCGAATGTAGCGTTTCGCTCGCGCGTGACGAAAAAGTCGCGCACCTGCGCACCGCGTGCGGCGGGCAGCAGACGCTCGAGTTCGGGGACGTAACGGTTGCGCAGCACGGCGACGGGCTCGTCGATCTCGTCCTGCACGGCCGACTGCGACAGCGCGAGGTACTGCCCTCCTCCGGCGAGCCCTGAGGGGGCGGTGCGGTCGAAGACCCATTGGACCGGAGTGCCGAGCGCGGCGAAGAACGGACGGCGCAGCACCCGGCGGTCGTAGACGACGTGCACGTTGAGGATGGGGGCGGTACCGATGCCCAGCAGTCGGCCGGGGTCGTCGAGCACCCCCTCGGGCAGCAGGGCGTGCGCCTCGTGCTGGGGAACGGCCAGGACGACGGTGCGCGTCTCCAGGGACTGTTCGCTGCCGTGCGGTCCGGAAGCGCAGCCGACCTGCCATCGTCCTTCGGCCGTGCGCTTGATCTCGGTGACTCGGGTACGCAGCCGGGTAACAGCTCCCGCCCGGTCGAGCGCGGCGCGGGTCAGGGTGTCGTGCAGGTCGCCGAGCGGGGCGCGCGACCAGCCGATGTCGGCGGCACCGGGCTCGGAGAGCAGGCCCGTCCGGAACACCATGGCGGCGAGCCCGAGGGAGACCTGACTGGCGGTGGCGTTGAGCGTCGCCCTGCCGACGAGGTCCCAGAGCGCTTCGACGGCGCGCGGAGACTGTCCCTGGTCGCGCAGCCAGGTTCCGAAGTCGGTGGTGTCGAGGGCCGGATCGGACGGGTCCAGGGTGCGCAGGGCCAGCGCGGCGCGGGCCACCCGGGCTCGGTCGGAGGGCGGGAGGTGCGGGTAGCCGGCAAGGCTGCCGGCCAGGTGCAGCGGAACCGGGAGAGCGGTGCGGCGCAGCCGGCCGAGCCGCGGGCCCCGGGGATGCCCGGCGTCGAGCACGGGGACGTCCAGGCGTTCCTGGACCGGTGCAAGCCCGGCGCCGCCGATGCGCTCCAGCAGCCGGCGGTAGGCGGTGCAGCATCGGAGATGGACGTGCTGCCCGTTGTCGACGGTCAGCTCGCCGCGCCGGAAGGAGAAGGCCAGGCCTCCGAGCCGGGCCCGGCTTTCGACCAGTGTCACGCGGCGGCCGGCGTCGGCCAGTGCCAGGGCGGCAGCCGCGCCCGCGATCCCGCCGCCGATGACGACTGCGTCGTACTCGTCCCTCGGCTCGTGCGTCACCGTGACCGCCCCCGTGCGGAGCGGCCTGCCCGGCGGGCCTCGGATCCGGTGAGGCCGCGCACGGCGACGTAGAGCTTCTCCGGGCCGGGCAGCGAGACTCGTCCGTGCAGGACGGACTCGGGGTCGCGGGCGATCCGGTCCAGCAGCCGGCGGTAGATCCCGGCCATGGCGGCGACGCAGGCACCGCTGCGCCGGTCGAGCAGGGGCAGCAGCCGGTAGCCCGTGTCGAACAGGGCGCGGGCCCGCTCGGCCTCGAGGTGCACGAGTCCGGCGAAGTCGGCTCCGGCGGGCAGGCGCGCGTTCCGGAAGCCGGCCGAGCACCCGAACGCCGCGAGGTCCTGGGCCGGGAGGTAGGTGCGGCCGTTGCCGGCGTCCTCGCGGACGTCGCGCAGAATGTTGGTGAGCTGGAGGGCGAGACCGAGGGTGTCCGCGTACTCGGCGGCCCGGCCTGTGTCGGGACTGCCGGGCACCGTGCCGAACACTCCGAGGGAGAGGCGTCCGATGGCTCCGGCGACGCAGCGGCAGTAGACCGCGAGGTCGTCCCAGGTGTCGTAGGTGCGGCCGCCGACATCCATGAGGACGCCGTCGATCAGCTCGTCCAGCCCCTCGAGCGGGATCGGGAAGACCTGTGCGGCGTGGCTGAGCGCGACCGCGACCGGGTCGGTGTCGTCCTCGGCGATCTTCCCGGTGCGGACCCGGTCGAGCAGCAGCCGGGTGTCCTCGAGGCGGTCCTGCTTGGCGACGGGCGTGAGTTCGCCGTCTCCGATGTCGTCGACCCTGCGCGAGAAGGCGTACAGCGCCGACATGGCCCGCCGCCGGGCTGCCGGGAGCAGCCTGATGCCGTAGGCGAAGTTGCGGGCCTGCTGTCCCGTGACGGTCTCGCAGTAGGCGTAGGCGGCGAGCACCGGCGCGGGCACGGGTTCGTGTCTGTCCACGGTCCGGCTCACCCCCTTCTTCGCAGGGTCGCCGCCATCTCGCGCACCAGGTCGAGCCGGGTGGGCCTGGGCGGGCCGGGCAGCACGTCGTGTCCGGCGGACGCCATGGAGGTGAGCACGGCGCGGCCTCCCCCGACGAAGCCCGCGAGCAGCAGCCTGAGCCGTCCCCGCACGCCGGCGACGAGCGGGGTTCCCTCGTCGAGCAGGCTGCCGGCCCGTTCCGCCTCGTATCCGACGAGTGTGCAGAGGGCCGGGCTGCTGCGTGGCGCCGCGAGGTCCTTCTCGTCGACGCCGAAGCGCTTCATGTCCTCGGCCGGAAGGTAGATGCGGCCGCGCCGGTGGTCCTCGGCGATGTCCTGCAGGTGTTCGACGATCTGGAGGGCGGTGCAGACGGCGTCGGAGCGGCGGACGCGTTCGGGCGTGGTCGTGCCGGTGACGGCGAGCACGAGGCGCCCCACGGGATTCGCGGACATCTCGCAGTACGCGAGGAGGTCGTCGTAGGTGCCGTAGCGGCTGACGCGCTGGTCCTGCCGGTTCGCCTCGATGAGGTGCAGAAACGGTTCAGGGGTGAGGCCGCAACGTCGCACGGTCGGCTGGAGCGCCCGCAGCAGGGGGTGCTGGGGCTCGGACCGGAAGACCCGGCGCAGATCCGCTTCGAGGGCGTCCAGCAGGGCCAGCCGGCCGACGGCTCCTTCGGGCGGCGGAACGGCGCGCCCGAGGAGTCCGGCATCGGTGCCGCCCGGGGGGAGGTCACCGTCTCCGATGTCGTCGACGAGCCGGGCGTATCCGTAAACGGCCATCAGGTCGCGCCGCCAGAGGCCGGGCAGGAAGAACGGTGCCACCGGGAAGTTCTCGTCGGCGGCCTTCCTGAGCACCGCGCGCTCACGCGCGTCGGCATCCGCGGTCACCGTCGCCTGCCAAGGCCGGTGCCCCCCGCGACCAGGAGTCGGGGACTGACGGCGGATGTGCCGCGAAACCGGAGCATTCCCGTAGCCATAGCCGTCACATCTCCCGTTCTACACTGCCGACCCATAACATCCCATTTCGGACACGCCGCCCGATTGCACGCGGCGACGTCGGCCGAACGGATGCGAGCCTCCGGACACATTTGCCCGACTTTGCCATAAAAGGGAACGCTACAGTCGATGCCGTCCGGAGCGCTGCGGGACGCGGGCCCGCAGCGAGACGTCCCCGCCGGATCGAATGGACCGGCAGGGACGTCTCGCAGACCGGCGTG
>NZ_JAMQGM010000061.1 GCF_023703325.1 Streptomyces meridianus | reverse complement strand
ACCGGCTCCGTGGCAACCCGAGGAACACTACACGACGGCCCGCACCCCTCCAAACGGGGCCGGTACCCACCGCGGCACCTGTCGGGCATGTGGAGCAGACGGTCGTGGACCATGCTGCGGACTGCAGGTGACGGGTGTTCAGGCCGGTCGTGCCGGGCAGCTTCGCCATGGAGTCCGGGCCCGCCGACGCTCAGCCGTTGCCCGAGGCCAGCTCGCGGCTGCGGTCACGCGCTGCCTCGATGGCCGCGATGAGGGCCGCGCGCACACCGTGGCCCTCCAGCTCCCGGATGGCATTGATGGTGGTCCCGGCCGGTGAGGTCACCGCCTCCCGCAGCTTCACCGGGTGTTCGCCGCTGTCGCGGAGCATCACCGCGGCGCCGATGGCCGCCTGGACGATCAGGTCGTGCGCCTTGTCCCGGGGGAGGCCGAGCAGGATGCCGGCGTCGGTCATCGCCTCGACCAGGAAGTAGAAGTACGCCGGCCCCGAGCCGGACAGGGCAGTCGCCGCGTCCTGCTGCGACTCCGGTACCCGCTGGGTCTTGCCGACGCCGTCGAAGATCTCCTCGGCATGGGCGAGGTGCTCCTCGCGGACGTGGGTGCCCGCGGAGATGACCGACATCGCCTGGTCCACGAGGGCCGGGGTATTCGTCATCACCCGGATCACCGGCACACCGGCGGTCAGCCGCTGCTCGACGAAGCCCGTAGGGATGCCTGCCGCACCACTGATGACCAGCCGGTCGGCGGGAACGTGCGGCGCAAGCTCGTCGAGCAGGCTGCCCATGTCCTGGGGCTTGACCGTCAGGATCAGGGTGTCGGCACTCTTGGCCGCCTCCACGTTCGAGACCGCCTCCACGCCGTACCGGGCGCGCAGTTCCCCGGCGCGCTCCGAGCGCCGGGCGGTGACCATGAGGTCCCCCGGCCGCCAGCCCCCACGGATCATGCCGGAGAGGAGGGCCTCGCCGATCTTGCCGGTGCCGAGGACGGCGACCTTCTGCGTCATGGTTGCGCTCACCCCATCCGATGCGGTTGCCGCGCGGATCCGCGCGGGATGCGCTTCCCATCCTTGCACCGGCGGGACGGCCACCGCCCGGCCGTCCATCTGGCGGTACGCGGGTTCCCCGGGTCGGGGGCCACGCGCACCGCCGTCCGCATCGGCCCGGCCGCTCAGGCGGTGCGCCGGCGCAGCGTCGCCGCGCCCAGGACGAGGACGAGCAGACCGGAACCCGCCACGACGCAGACGTCGCGGACGAAGTCACCTGTGACGTCGGCATGGCGCAGCACCTCGTTCATGCCGTCGACGGCGTAGGACATCGGCAGCACATTCGACATCGCCTCCAGCACCGGCTGCATCGTGTCGCGTGGGGTGAACAGCCCGCAGAGCAGCAACTGCGGAAAGATCACCGCGGGCATGAACTGCACGGCCTGGAACTCGCTCGCGGCGAAGGCGCTCACGAACAGGCCCAGCGCTGTGCCGAGCAGCGTGTCCAACAGGGCGATGACCAGCAGGAGCCACGGCGACCCGGCGAAGTCGAGGTCGAGCCCCCAGATCGACAGGCCGGTGACGAGCCCCGCCTGGACGACCGCGACCAGCCCGAAGGCGAGCGCGTAGCCGACCACCAGGTCCGCCTTGCCGAGCGGCATGGACAGCAGGCGCTCGAGGGTTCCCGACGTGCGCTCCCGCAGCGTGGCGATGGATGTCACCAGGAACATCGTCACGAGCGGGAAGATGCCGAGAAGCGAGGCGCCGATGCTGTCGAAGGCCCGCGGGTCGGAGTCGAAGACCCAGCGCAGCAGGAGCAGGAGCAGACAGGGGACGAGCAGCAGGAGCGCGATGGTCCGCGGGTCGTGTCCGAGCTGGCGCAGGACGCGGCGGGCGGTGGCGAGGGTGCGGGTGACGTTCATCGCGGGGCCTCCATGTCGTTCGCGGCCTCGACCAGGCGGAGGAAGGCTGCCTCGACAGTGCCGGTGCCGGTGCGGTCGTGCAGCGCAGCGGGGGTGTCGTCGGCGAGGACCCGCCCGCTGCGCATGAGCAGGAGCCGGTCGCAGCGCTCGGCCTCGTCCATGACGTGGGAGGAGATGAGCAGCGTGGTCCCGCCGGTGCCGTCTCCCGCCGTCCCGCGCGCGAGGCGGTGGAAGAGGTCCCACAGGTCGCGGCGGAGCACCGGGTCCAGACCGACAGTGGGCTCGTCGAGGACGAGCAGTTCCGGTGCGCCGAGGAGTGCCGTGGCGAGCGAGACGCGGGAACGCTGGCCGCCGGAGAGGTTCCCGGCGAGGGAGTCCGCGTGGTCGGCGAGATCGACGTCGGCCAGAACCCGGTCGACGGTGCCGCGCGCCCGGAGTCTCAGCACGGCTGCGAAGTAGTCGAGGTTCTGGCGGACGGTCAGGTCGTCGTACACGGAGGGCGCCTGGGTGCAGTACCCCACCCGGGAGCGCAAGGACGCCGAGCCGGCCGGGCCGCCCAGGACGTCGAGGCTGCCGGTGACCTGGGCCTGGGTACCGGCGATCGCGCGCATCAGGGTGGACTTGCCACAGCCGCTGGGGCCTAGCAGTCCGGTGACCTGGCCGCGGGGGACGTCGAAGTCGAGTCCGTCCAGGACGGTGCGTTTGCCGCGCACCACCGTGAGGCCCCGGGCCCGTACGGCCGGCCCCTCCGTTTTATTCATCATGCGGCGAATATTGCTCCGGGGTCAGCCGCCCGTCAAGGGCCGACGGCGAGCCGGAACCACGGAAAGCCGACGGCTGCCTAGGGTCGGACCAGCCCCCCTCGCACACGGCAGGAGAGTCGTGAACCTCCCGTTGCTCCGTCGGGCCGTCCTGCTCGGCATCACCGCAGCCCTGCCGGCGGCGGCCTGCACCGGACCGGGCGCGGCGGAGCACCGGGACGTCGCCGGGCGGCAGGGCTTGGGCGATCCGGTCTTCCCCCGCCTCGGCAACGGCGGATACGACGTCCGCCACTACCGCCTCCGGCTGGCCTACGACCCGCACTCCGGCCGGCTGGACGCCTCTGCAGTGATCACCGCAGAGGCCCGGCGGACCCTGCGCACGTTCGGCCTCGACCTCTCCGGGCTGACCGTGCGCCGGGTCACCGTGAACGGCGCCGCGGCCCGGATCCGGCGGGTCGGCGACAAGCTGACCGTCCGGCCGGCCCGCCCGGCCGCCGCAGGGCGGGAGTTCACCACGCGGGTCGAGTACCGCGGTAAGCCGCGGGCGATGACCGACCCGGACGGCTCGACGGAGGGCTGGGTGCGCACCGACGACGGCGCCCTCGTGGTCGGCCAGCCGGCCGGTGCGATGACGTGGTACCCGGTGAACAACCATCCGGCCGACAAGGCCTCCTACGACTTCCGGATCACCGTCCCGCAGGGGTACTCGGCCGTGGCCAACGGCGAACTGCGAGATCGGCGGACCGCACGCGGCCGTACGACGTTCCACTGGCGCAGCGCGGAGCCGGTGGCGAGCTATCTGGTCACGTCCACCATCGGGAGGTTCCGGCTGAGGGAGTCGCGGACGCCCGGTGGCGTGCGCCTCTACACGGCAGTGGACCCGCGGGAAGCGGCGGCGAGCCGGGACGCGCTGGACGGTCTGGGCGGGATCGTGGACTGGGGGACCAGGATGTTCGGCCCGTATCCGTTCTCCTCCGCCGGCGCGATCGTGGACCGCGGCCCGCGGAGCATCGACTACGCGCTGGAGACCCAGACCAAGCCGGTCTTCCCGGGGCCGCCGGACCGGCTGACCCTCGTCCACGAGGTGGCCCACCAGTGGTTCGGCAACTCGGTGACCCCGAGGACCTGGCGGGACCTGTGGCTGAACGAGGGGTTCGCCACCTACGCCGGGTGGTTGTGGTCGGAGCAGCACGGCGGGCCGGATGCGCAGCAGGCGTTCGACGACGCGTACGCCGGGCGCGGCGACGGCTTCTGGAACCACCCGCCCGGTCGTCCGCGCCCCACGACGGTCTTCGGCGACCCGGTGTACGAGCGCAGTGCGATGCTGCTCCAGCAGCTGCGCCGGGCGGTCGGCGATACCGCGTTCTTCCGGATCCTCAAGGGCTGGCCGGCCCGGTACCGGCACCGGAACGCGGCCACGGCGGACTTCGTGGCCTATTGCGAACGGGTCACCGGCAAGGAGCTGAGCGAGCTGTTCGACGTGTGGCTGTACGCGGAGCAGCGGCCCGCCGTGCGCTGAGGGGCCGTCGTCAGCCGGCGGTGTCCGCAACGGCGGCCCGCGGCCGGCGGGCCACCACGAGCTGCAGGACGTACGGCTCGTCGAGCATCCCGTCGGGGAACTCCGCGAGCAGCACGGCCCGCTCGTCGCGCAGGATCTCCGCGGCGCCGTCGTCGCCGAGCATCGCGATGAACGAGTGGCTGGAGAGGCATTCGAGGTGCTGGTCGATCGTGATCCGCCGGGACCACCTCACCGAGCGGGTCGCGATCCGCAGCCCGAAGGGGGCCAGCAGGCCGGGAACGGTGTCCGGGAAGCCCGACGGGCGGTAGGTCGCACACCGCTCGGTGAGCCGTCGTTCCTGCTCGGCCACCCACTGGTGTGCGAGATCGGGCACGTTCCACCACAGGGCGAGCGCGCCGCCGGGACGCAGCACGCGCAGGGCCTCGGGGACGGAGCGAGCCGGGTCGGTCCAGTGCCACGCCTGGGCGTAGGTGACGAGGTCGGCGCTCGCGTCGCGGAACGGCAGGGCGTTGCCGTCGGCCCGCACCACGGGGACGTCCGGCTGCGCGGCCCGGAGCCCGGCGGCCATGCCCGTCGTGGGTTCGGCCGCGGTGACGCGGGCACCGCGCTCCCGCAACAGGGCGGTGGCGATGCCGGTCCCGGCGCCGACGTCGACGACGTCAGCCCCGGCGAGCGGCCGCCCGGTCAACTCCTCGACTGCGTCGAACAGTTCGGTGGGGTAACCGGGACGGGACGCGGCGTACTGGTCGGCGACCGCGTCGAAGGAGAGGGCCTGCGCTGATGACGGCGTCATGGCTCCATGGTGCCGTGGCCGTCGGGGAGAAACGAGGTCTTTCCGAGACCTCGGGCCGGGCCGCACGCATGCGCCGTACCGGGCGGCCGTGCCCGCCCGGTCGGTCAGCGTCGTTTGCGACTGCGGACGGCCGGGTTGCCTGCGCGGGAGACCCGGCGGCGGGTGTGCAGCTCCCGCTCCCGGTCGTACGCGGCGCGATGCAGCTTCTCACCCGGCGCCTCGACGAAGCAGCGGACGAACCAGGCGAGCAGGACCCCGAGGAACCCGATGGTCCGGACACTGGCCATGGACCGCTCCACGGACGCGTCGGCCGGCTCCGGACGGCGGCCGAACCCCTCCCAGGTGCGGCGGAAGGCGAGCGCGCTGCACGCCGCGAACATCACCACCACGAGCATGCTGACCAGACCGCCGACGGCGGCGATGGCCAGACCCTCGTAGGCGAGGCGCAGCAGAAACGCTCCCGCGGCCGCGGCCAGCAGGGACCCGGCCGCGACGACGACGCGGCGCAGCGCGTACGTGCCGCCGCGCTCGACCCAGGTCGTACCGAAGAAGCGCAGCGGTTCCGGCGCCGGCCCGGTGTCCGCGTCGACGTCAGCCATCGGCCCTGCTGACGTCCCGGACAGCGCCCTTGTCGGCACTCGTCGCCATGGCGGCGTACGCGCGCAGCGCGAGCGACACCTTGCGCTCGCGGCCGGCGGGACGGTAGCCGCCGAGGTTCTGTTCCAGCTCGGCCCGGCGGTCGTGCAGTTCCTCGGACGACACGTCGAGGCTGATGGTGCGGTTCGGGATGTCGATGGAGATCCGGTCGCCGTTGCGGACCAGCGCGATGGCACCTCCGGACGCCGCCTCGGGGGAGACGTGGCCGATGGACAGGCCCGAGGTGCCACCGGAGAAGCGTCCGTCGGTGATCAGCGCACACTTGGCGCCGAGCCCGCGGCCCTTGAGGAAGGCCGTCGGATAGAGCATTTCCTGCATGCCCGGGCCGCCCTTGGGGCCCTCGTAGCGGACGACCACGACGTCGCCCTCCTTGACCCGCTTGTTGAGGATCGCGTCGACGGCCTCCTCCTGGGACTCGACGACCACGGCCGGGCCCTCGAAGACCCAGATCGACTCGTCGACGCCCGCGGTCTTCACCACGCAGCCGTCCTCGGCGAGGTTGCCGTACAGCACCGCCAGGCCGCCGTCGGCCGAGTAGGCGTGCGCGGCGTCGCGGATGCAGCCGTTCGCCTCGTCGGTGTCCAGGGACTCCCACCGCTCGGACTGGGAGAAGGCGGTCGCCGAGCGGACGCAGCCGGGGGCCGCGTAGAACATCTCGAGGGCCTCGGGGGAGGGTGAACCGCCGCGGATGTCCCAGCTCTTGAGCCACTCGGCGAGCGAGTCCGCGTGGACGGCGTGCACGTCCTCGTGCAGATGGCCCGCGCGCTGGAGCTCGCCGAGGATGGCGGGGATGCCGCCGGCCCGGTGGACGTCCTCCATGTGGTAGTCGCCGTTCGGGGCGACCTTGCAGACGCAGGGGACGCGGCGGGAGACGGCGTCGATGTCCGCCATGGCGAAGTCGAGCCCGGCTTCCTGGGCGGCGGCGAGCAGGTGCAGCACGGTGTTGGTCGAGCCACCCATGGCGACGTCGAGGGCCATGGCGTTCTCGAACGCCGGGCGGGAGGCGATGCTGCGGGGCAGGACCGTGTGGTCGTCCTGCTCGTAGTGACGCTTGGTGATCTCGACGACCGTGCGGCCCGCAGCCTGGTAGAGCTCCTTGCGGGCGGTGTGGGTGGCGAGGACCGAGCCGTTGCCGGGCAGGCCCAGTCCCAGCGCCTCGACCAGGCAGTTCATGGAATTGGCGGTGAACATGCCGGAGCAGGAGCCGCAGGTCGGGCAGGCGGCCTCCTCGATGCGCATCAGGTTCTCGTCGGACATGGTGTCCGAGACCGACTCGGACATGGCGTGCACCAGGTCCAGGTTCGAGCGGACCGTGCCGTCGACCAGGGTCGTCTTCCCGGCCTCCATCGGGCCGCCGGAGACGAAGACCACCGGGATGTTCAGGCGCAGCGCGGCCATCAGCATCCCGGGGGTGATCTTGTCGCAGTTGGAGATGCAGATCAGCGCGTCGGCGCAGTGCGCCTCGGTCATGTACTCGACGGAGTCGGCGATCAGGTCACGGGAGGGGAGCGAGTAGAGCATGCCGCCGTGGCCCATGGCGATGCCGTCGTCGACCGCGATGGTGTTGAACTCGCGGGGGATGCCGCCCGCTTCCTTGATCGCTTCGGAGACGATGCGGCCGACCGGCTGGAGGTGGGTGTGCCCGGGGACGAACTCGGTGAAACTGTTGGCCACCGCGATGATCGGCTTGCCGAAGTCGTCACGCTCCACGCCTGCCGCGCGCAGCAGTGCGCGGGCGCCTGCCATGTTGCGGCCGTGGGTAACGGTGCGGGACCTCAGCTCGGGCACGATGGTCACTCCCTCGGTTCGTACGCGGCGTACGGCGCCGGCCCCGGTGGTGCCCTCGCAAGGGGCGGCCGTACAGGGACGGGCTCGTGTCGAGCGTACGCTGCGGCTCCAGGATCCGGACATCCTGTCCGGCATTCGGGACGTCGATCTCACCCCCGGGTGGCTTCGGTGCGAAGGCCGGTTCGAGCCCGTGAGCCCGGCGTGCCGGTCCCGGCGCGCGGGTGCGCGGAGCGTCAGTCCCGGCTCGGCTCCAGGTGACGCTGCACCGCGGGCGCGGCAATCGCGACGACCTGCTCGGGGTCGGCCGACGCGATCGGTTCGATCCGGATGACGTAACGCAGCATCATCACCCCGACCAGCTGCGCCGCGGCCATCTCGGCCCGAAGTTCCCGGTCGCCCCCCTCCAGTTCGTCCGCGACCCTGCGCAGCAGCTGGACCGTGACGAGTCTGCGGAACACTGCGGCGGCCGTCTCGTTGGCCACCGCGGAACGGACGACGGCCAGCAGCGGCTGGCGCGAGACCGGGTTTTCCCAGATGCCGAGGAAGAACCGCGTGAGCCGCTCACCCATGTCGCCGGCCGCGCTCCGGGCCACCACGTCCGGCAGGTCGAGCGCGGGGGCGAAGACCAGCTCGACGGCGGCCTCGAAGACCTGGTCCTTGGGTCCGAAGTAGTGATGGACGAGCGCGGCGTCGACTCCGGCGGCCTTGGCGATACCGCGGATGGACGCCTTGTCGTACCCGCGCTCGGAGAACTCGGTGCGGGCTGCGGCGAGGATGCGTTCGCGGGTGGCGGGGTCACCGGACCGGGCGCCGGCGGGCCGTCCGCGTCTGCGGGGCTCCGCAGCGCTCACGTCCGGGGCACCTTCCGCTCGTCGCCCGCTGCGCGGGACGCGGCGAGATGGCGGCGGGTGAAGGCCAGGGCCTCGGCCAGATCGGCTTCGCGTTCGGCCGCCGACAGGGCACGACGGGTGTTGACCTCGACCACCACGTGCCCGTCGAAACCCGAGCCGGCGAGCTTCTCCAGCACCTCGGCGCACGGCTGGTTGCCGCGGCCCGGCACCAGGTGCTCGTCCTTGCCCGAGCCACTGCCGTCGGCGAGGTGGACGTGCGCCAGCCGGTCGCCCATGCGATCGACCATGGCCAGTGTGTCGCTGCGGGAGGTCGCCGTGTGCGAGAGGTCGACGGTGAAGTGGCGGTAGTCGTGGTTGGTGACGTCCCAGTCCGGGGCGTAGGCGAGCATCTCGCGGTCGCGGTAACGCCACGGGTACATGTTCTCGACGCCGAACCGGACATCCGTCTCCCCCGCCATCCGCCATAGCCCGTTGACGAACTCGCGCGCATATCCGCGCTGCCAGCGGAACGGGGGGTGCACGACCACCGTGGACGCTCCCAGCCGCTCGGCCGCCGACCGGGCCCGCTGCAACTTGACCCACGGGTCGGTGGACCAGACGCGCTGGGTGATCAGCAGACACGGCGCGTGCACTGCGAGGATGGGCACGCCGTGGTGGTCGGACAGTCTGCGCAGCGCCTCCACGTCCTGGCTGACCGGGTCCGTCCAGACCATGATCTCGACACCGTCGTAGCCGAGGCGTGCGGCGATCTCGAAGGCCGTCGCCGTCGACTCCGGGTACACGGAGGCGGTGGACAGGGCGACCTTCGCTTCCGGGATGCGCACCACTGGTTGAGCCACGGGGAACAGCGTACGGCGTGTCACACCCCGTCCCGGGGGAGGCCGCCTGCCCTCCGGCGTCCGAAACACCAGGCCGGGGCGGGCGTTGGCGCCGGAATGTGAGATGGGCTACGCCGCGTGCCCGGCGGGACGGGACGTGCGGGCCCCGGCCCCGGCGGGGCGCGCCCAGGCACCGGGGCCCATGGCTCAGTCCGGGAGCTGGTCCAGACGGCGCAGGATGACGCCCTCACGCAGCGCCCAGGGGCAGATCTCCAGCTCGTCGACGTCGAACAGGTCCATCGACGCCTCCGCGACCAGGGCCCCGGCGAGCAGCTGGCCGGCCCGGCCCTCGGACACACCGGGCAGCTCGCGGCGCTCGGCCACGGTCATCGCGGCGAGCCGCGGCACCCACTCCTCGAGCGCCTTCCGGGTCAGCACCCGCTGGACGTAGAGGCCCTCGGCCGAGCGGGCCGCTCCGCCGATCCGCGCGAGCTGGCGGAAGGTCTTGGACGTCCCCACGACATGATCAGGCGACCCCATACGGTTGAACTCGCCCACGATGCGGGCTATTTCGGCGCGCACATGACGGCGCAGCGCCTTGACCGCGGCCGGATCCGGGGGATCCCCCGGCAGCCACGCGCTGGTCAGCCGCCCGGCTCCGAGCGGCAGCGAAACGGCCCGGTCCGGTTCCTCGTCGAGCCCGTACGCGATCTCCAGCGACCCGCCCCCGATGTCGAGCACCAGCAGCCGTCCGGCCGACCAGCCGTACCAGCGCCGGGCGGCGAGGAAGGTGAGCCGCGCCTCCTCGTCGCCGTCGAGCACGGCCAGCTCGACTCCGGTCTCGGCAGCGAGCCGGGCCAGCACCTCGTCGGCGTTGGCCGCCTCGCGCACCGCGGAGGTCGCGAACGGCAGGACGGCCTCGACTCCCTTGTCCTCGGCCGCCTCGAGCGCGTCCCGGACGGTGGCGACGAGCCGGTCGACGCCCGACGTGTGGATGGCGCCGTTGCCTTCGAGGAGCTCGGCAAGGCGCAGCTCGGCCTTGTGCGAGTGGGCCGGCAGCGGGCGGGCTCCGGGGTGCGCGTCGACCACCAGCAGGTGGACCGTGTTGGACCCCACATCGAGGACACCGAGTCTCATAGGAAGCACGCTACTGCGGTCCGTCGGCGCTCACGTACGTACCGGTCCCGCATACGCTGGGGGCGTGGCAGAGACGAAGAACGTGAACCAGGACAACCCGGATGCCGTCGGCGCGGACCCGGTGGATGCCAAGTACCAGGTCGATCCGGATGCCCAGCCGCCGGTACGGGGTCCCGTGCCCGCCACCGACGAGACCGGCATGGACTTCACCCGGGCCTGGGTCGAGTTTCCCGACCCCGCCGACGACGAGCAGGTCTTCCGCTGCGACCTCACCTGGCTGACCTCACGCTGGAACTGCATCTTCGGCCACGGCTGCCAGGGCATCCAGGCCGGACGGGCGAGCGACGGCTGCTGCACGCTCGGCGCGCATTTCTCCGACGAGGACGACGAGCGGCGCGTCGCCGAGCACGCCGCCCGGCTGACGCCCGAGACCTGGCAGTTCCACGACGTGGGCACCGGGACGGGCTGGGTGGAGAAGGACGAGGACGGGGAGCGGCAGACCCGCCGCCACCACGGCGCCTGCATCTTCCTCAACCGGCCCGGCTTCCCCGGCGGCGCCGGCTGCGCCCTGCACACGCTCGCCCTGAAGGAGGGCCGCGAGCCGCTGGAGACCAAGCCGGACGTCTGCTGGCAACTGCCGGTCCGCCGCACCTACGACTGGGTGGACCGGCCGGACGACACCCAGATCCTGATGATCTCGATCGGCGAGTACGACCGGCGGGGCTGGGGCCCGGGCGGGCACGACCTGCACTGGTGGTGCACGTCCGCCGCGTCCGCGCACGGGGCCGGCGACCCGGTCTACGTCTCCTACCGGCCGGAACTCATCGAACTGATGGGCAAGCCTGCCTACGACGAGCTGGTCGGCCTGTGCGAGGCCCGGATGGCCTCCCTGCTCCCGATGGCGCCGCATCCGGCGGACCCGGCGTAGCTCTCTCGGTGCGTCCCTGCCCGACGGGCCCCAGGGGGCGCTCGTGTCGTGGACGGACCAGGTGAAATCCACTGATGGTCCGTCATCGGGAGCCTTCGTACGCCGTGGAACGACGAACCGGCAGGCGTCTGCCCGCCGGCCCGGCTTCCGGACTGATCATCAGCAAAAGTTGGGCCGGACGGCGGCGGGTACTGCCCTGAACGTGCCTCGTTCTCTCGTACAGTTTGCGCGTGGGATCACTGCGCAGACCGGTCGGACCTCTCCCCTCCTCCATCTACTGGCGGCGGAGAGCGGTCGCGTTGTGCGTGCTCGCGCTGGTGACCCTGCTGGCCGTCTGGGCGGTCGGTCTCGGTGGGGCCGGCGGGAAGCACGACGAGGGCGGCGGCTCGAACGGCGATCGCCCCGCGCCGTCCATCACCCCGGGACCCTCCGGTTCCGGTCCCGCCATCAGTTCCCGCCCCGGAGGCCGTGACGAGACCGGAGACGGGGGCACGGGCACCGGCGGTACGGGGGGCGAGGAGTCGGCCGGCGGATCGGGAGCCGCGTCGGGATCCGGTGGCGGCGGTGGCCGTGGCGCCGGGACGCCGGCCGGGCGGAACCTGCCGGACTGTTCGTCCTCGGGTGTCGTGCTGAGTGTGCGCAGCGCCAAGAACTCCTACGCCCCGGACGAGAAGCCGGAGTTCCGGATCGTCGCCGAGAACTCCTCGGGCACCGCCTGCAAACTGGACTTCACCCGGAAGGCAGCGTCGCTCACCATCACCTACGCCGGGGACGACCAGGAGATCTGGGCCTCCGGGGACTGCCCACGGGACACCGGCCAGTTGCTGCTCGCGGTGCCCGCCGGCGGCGAGGCCGCGCAGAAGGTGACATGGGACCGCAAGGCGAGCGAGCCCCGGTGCTCGACACCGCGCGCCGGGTCGGCCGACCCCGGCACCTACCTGGTGGAGGCCCGCGCCGACGGTCTGCGGACGGCCCGGGTGTCGTTCTCGCTGAAGAAGGACTGAACGGGCCGGACCTCGTCGCCCGCCCGGGCAGGGGGCGGGCCGATCAGCGGCACCGGCCGTCCCGCCGGCGGGCACGGACCGTACGCACCGCCGGAACGGTCAGACGTACCGCTCGAGGATCGAGGACTCCGCAAGCCGGGACAGTCCCTCGCGGACCGAACGGGCCCGGGCCTCCCCCACGCCGTCCACCATCTGCAGGTCGTCGACGCTTGCCGCCAGCAGCTTCTGCAGCCCCCCGAAGTGCTCCACGAGCCGCTCGATGATCGTGTTGGGGAGTCGCGGGACCTTCGCGAGCAGACGGTAACCGCGCGGCGAGACCGCCGAGTCGAGCGTCTCCGGTGCCCCGGTGTGGCCGAGGGCCCGGGCCACGGTGGACAGCTCGAGCAGTTCGGAGTGGGTCAGCCCGTCCAGCTCCGCCAGCGCCTCGGAGACGGAGCGGGAGCGCTTGGCGGTCGGCTCCGGCACGTAGTCCCTGATCACGAGCTCACGCTCCGGCTCGACACCTGCGATCAGCTCGTCCAGCTGGAGCGAGAGGAGCCGGCCGTCGGTGCCCAGCTCGACCACGTACTCGGCGATCTCCGCGGCGATCCGCCGGACCATTTCCAGCCGCTGGGCGACAGCCGTGACGTCCCGGACCGTGACCAGGTCCTCGATCTCCAGCGCCGACAGCGTCCCCGCCACCTCGTCGAGGCGGAGTTTGTAGCGCTCCAGCGTCGCCAGCGCCTGGTTCGCGCGGGACAGGATGGCTGCGGAGTCCTCGAGGACCCGGCGCTGGCCGTCCACGTAGAGGGCGATGAGCCGCATCGACTGGCTGACCGAGACCACGGGGAAACCCACCTGCCGGCTGACGCGGTCCGCGGTGCGGTGCCGGGTGCCGGTCTCCTCGGTGGCGATCGTGGAATCGGGGACGAGCTGTACGCCAGCGCGAAGGATCTTGGTGATGTCCTTGTCGAGGATCAGCGCGCCGTCCAGTTTGCACAGCTCACGCAGCCGGGTTGCGGTGAACTCGACGTCGAGCACGAATCCGCCGGTGCACAGCGACTCGACGGTCCTGTCCATACCGAGGACGATCAGCCCTCCGGTGTTGCCGCGGAGGATGCGCTCGAGACCATCGCGCAGGGCCGTACCGGGCGCGACCGCGCTCAGCGAGGCGCGCATCAGGCTGTCGGCCCCTCCGAGGTCCCTGCGGGAGGGGAATCCCCAACCGGACTTGCCGGGAGCTGCTGCCCGGTCGTTGGATGCCACTGCACTCCTCCGGTCGCGGGGTTTTCGAGTGCCCGGGTGCGTACGTACGGGCGAGACCAGGGCAAAGTCTACCGGCGGTCGCGCCCGTCGTGCGGGGCCTCTCCCCCGGGTCCCGTCAGCGGTGCTCACCGCCGGGTCCGGACACGGCGGCCTCCGGCTCGCCCCGGGGGCGCTCGCGCGGAGCCCTGCGCGGCAGCACGCGCAGGGCGTCCCCCACGTTCGCCACCTCGGTCACCTTCATGCCCGAGGGAACCCGGCCCGGATCGGCCGGGACGAGGGCCTGCGTGAAGCCCAGCCGGGCCGCCTCCGCCAGCCGCCGCTGCACGCCGGTGACCCGCCGGACCTCGCCGGCGAGACCGACCTCGCCGATGGCGACGAGGTTCTTCGGCAGCGGGACGTCACTGGCCGCGCTGGCCAGGGCCAGGGCCACCGCGAGGTCCGCGGCGGGCTCGGTCAGCTTCACCCCGCCGACCGTCGCGCTGTAGATGTCGCGCTTGCCGAGCTGCGAGATCTTGCCGCGCTGCTCCAGGACGGCCAGCATCATCGAGACCCGGGACGTCTCCAGGCCGGACGTCGTCCGCCGTGGCGAGGGAATCTGCGAGTCGACGGTCAGCGCCTGCACCTCGGCGACGAGCGGCCGCCGCCCCTCCAGCGTGACGGTGAGGCAGGTGCCGGGGACGGGCTCGTCGCGACGGGTGAGGAAGAGGCCCGACGGGTCGGCGAGCCCGGTGATCCCCTCGTCGTGCAGCTCGAAGCAGCCCACCTCGTCGGTGGTGCCGTAGCGGTTCTTGACCCCCCGCACCAGGCGGAGCCGGGCATGCCGGTCGCCCTCGAAGTGCAGTACGACGTCCACGAGGTGCTCGAGCAGACGCGGGCCGGCGATCGCCCCGTCCTTCGTCACGTGGCCCACCAGGATGGTGGACATCCCTCGCTCCTTGGAGGCCCGGATCAGGGCCCCGGCGACCTCGCGGACCTGGGCCATCCCGCCGGGCGCGCCGTCGATCTCCGGCGAGGCCACCGTCTGCACGGAGTCCAGGACGAGCAACGACGGCTTGACGGAGTCCAGGTGCCCGAGGACCGCGGAGAGGTCGGTCTCGGCGGCGAGATAGAGGTGGTCGTCGAGGGCGCCGATCCGGTCGGCCCGCAGCCGCACCTGACTCGCCGACTCCTCGCCCGTGACGTAGAGCGTGCGCTCCTGTTCGCTCGCCGCCTTGGCCGCGACGTCCAGCAGGAGCGTGGACTTGCCGACTCCCGGCTCACCGGCGAGCAGCACGACGGCGCCCGGGACGAGCCCGCCGCCGAGCACCCGGTCGAGTTCTTCGACGCACGTGGTGCGGGCGGTGGCCCGGCGTCCGTCGACCTGCGCGATGGGCAGTGCAGCGGACGTCACCCGGCCGGGAGCCGTGGTCCGGACGGCGGGTGCGCCGCCGAACTCCTCGACCGTGCCCCACGCCTGGCATTCGGGGCACCGGCCGAGCCACTTGGCGGTGGTCCAGCCGCACTCGGTGCAGCGGTAGGAGGGACGGTCCTTGGCGGACGTACGGGAGCGGGCAGCCATGCGCCACACCGTAGCGGGGGGCTCCGACAGCGCCCCGGCGCGTCCTCGGCGCACCCCGCGGGACCGCAGCCCTTCTGTCCCCTTACGAGGGAGATGGTCACCCGTATGGGTTAAACCTTCCCGAGCGGTGGCAGCAAAGCTCCATCATCCGCCTACGGTCACCGAGTGATGAGCAGCAGGCGCGAGCACCCCACGCACACCACCGGCGCACACCGGGCGCACCGCCGGGCGCAGCATCCGGCTCCCGCCGCGCCCCGGCAACCGCCGGCGCGCTACGAGCCGTACCTGGACGGCCTGTTCACGTACTGCTTGTCCGTGCTGTGCGAGCACGACGCGGCCACGGCGGCGCTCGGGGAGGTTCTGGCCTTCGCCGAGCGCCGCAAGGGCCGCGGGCCCGCCGACGCCCGTCGGCTCCGTCCCTGGCTCTACGCGCTCGCCCGCTGGTCCTGCCGGCGAGCGCTTGCCCGCCGGCACCGGCCGGTGGGCACCCCGGGCCACGCCGAGCAGGGCCCGGTCCCGGCCGAGGAGCGGCGGCGCGAACTGGCGGCGCTGGCCTGGCCGGAGGCCGCGGGCACGGCGCCGGCACAGCGCGAGGCGCTGGAACTTTCGGCCCGTCACCAGTTGCCCACCGACGAGATTGCCGAGGTTCTGGGCCTGGAACAGGAGGAGACGCGCACACTGCTCGCCGGCGCCGCATGTGAGGTGGAGCGGACCCGGGCGGCGCTCACCGTCGTCCAGCACGGAGCCTGCCCGGTCGTTGCCCGGCTGACCGGGGACGAGCAGGTGCTGCTGGGCCCGGCGCTGCGCCGGGAACTCGTCCGGCACGTCGACGACTGCGCGGGCTGCCGGCGGGTTGCCGAGCGCGCCACGGCCGGCGGGCCGTGGCCGGGCAGCGCTTCCGCACCGGGCCTGCTGCCGGTGCTCGCGGCGCCCCGCGCGGAGGTTCACGCGGTGATGCTGTCCGTACAGCGCACCGGTCCGGCGGGCGGCGGCCCGGGGCCGCGCTTCGACCGCAGCGGCTTCCCCGTCGACCCCAAGGACCACGCGGCGCGGCGGCGCCGGATCGGCAGCCGGGCGATGACCTCCGCCGTCGTGGCGACGGTGGTGGCGGCTCCGGTGCTGGCGCTCTGGGCGACGTACCGCGGGGCGCCGCTCACCGGCGAGACGGAGGGTTCGAACCCGGTGACCGCTTCGGACACGGACGGGCTGCGCGACCGCCACTACGAGAATGCGGGCAATGCGGAGGTGGGCCCGCACCCGGGTTTCGGCGACGCGAGCGGGGCGCCGGACGTCTCGGTGGAGGTCGTCGACGGGGAGGGCCGGAAGGGGTCCGGGCCGCCCCGGGCCGGCCACCCGGACGAGGACGGCCGCCCGAGCCCGAGCCGCGGCCCCGGGCGGATCACCGTGGCCGCCCATCCCCGCGGGGACACGACCGTCATCATCCTGACCGCGTCGGGCGGTTCGCCGGTCTCCTGGTCCGCGGTGGCCGGCGCGCCGTGGCTCCGGCTCAGCCAGTCGGCGGGCCGGCTGAGGCCGGGCGATTCCGTGACGATCACGGTGACGGTCGACCATGGCCGGGAGCCCGAAGGCCCGTGGCGTGCCCGGGTGTCGATCGCGCCCGGTGGCGTGACGATCTCCATCGAGGGTCGCGGGGCGCAGCCCTCGCCGACGCCGACCGAGCCATCGCCGAGCCCGAGCGATCCGTCGCCGACTCCCACGCCGACGCCGACCGGGCCGGGCCCCGAACCCTCGGACAGCGCGCCGCCGGAGTCGGCGACGCCGTCCGGCAGCTGACGGTCCCGGGACCGCCGCCGGACCGCTTGGCCGCGGGGAAGCGGCTGCTGCCGCGGGGCGGGCCGGCCGCGGGGAGCCTGTGGCAGGCGGTGCGGCGGTCGTGACGCCGGACCCGTCCGGGTCTCTTCAGGACGCGGTCTTAGGCCGTATGCGCCCCGCCCCAGGGGGCCTGACGCGGTCTCTCCGGCGCGGGGGCACGCCACCCCGCGCCTCGGCGTGCCAGGATCGGGGGTGCCATGACTGCGACCACGAGCACCCCAGCCCCCCGTACCGTCCTCCACACGCCCGTCATCGAGTGGTTCGAGGAGCACGCCCGCGACCTGCCCTGGCGCCGTCCCGAAGCCGGCCCCTGGGGCGTCATGGTCAGCGAGTTCATGCTCCAGCAGACCCCGGTCAACCGCGTGCTGCCCGTGTACGAGCAGTGGCTCGCGCGCTGGCCCAGACCGGCCGATCTCGCTGCCGAGACTCCCGGCGAGGCCGTCCGCGCCTGGGGCCGCCTCGGCTATCCGCGCCGGGCTCTGCGGCTGCACGCGGCCGCGTCCGCGATAAAGGAGCGTCACGGTGGTGACGTGCCGCGTGACCACGCCAAGCTGCTGGCCCTGCCCGGAGTCGGCGAGTACACCGCGTCGGCTGTGGCGTCCTTCGCGTACGGCCAGCGACATCCGGTCCTCGACACCAACGTCCGGCGGGTGTTCGCCCGGGCCGTGACCGGCACGCAGTATCCGCCGACCGCGACCACCGCCGCCGAACGCCATCTCGCGCGGGCTCTGCTCCCGGAGGACCCGCAGTCCGCCGCGCGCTGGGCCGCGGCGACGATGGAGCTCGGTGCGCTGATCTGCACGGCCCGCTCGCCCGACTGCGGGAGCTGCCCCGTCGCCGAGCAGTGCGCGTGGCGGCTGGCGGGCTCGCCGGCGCACGAGGGCCCGGCGCGCCGCGGCCAGACGTACGCCGGCACCGACCGCCAGGTGCGCGGAAAGCTGCTGGCGGTGCTGCGCGAGGCTCACGATCCGGTGCCCCAGTCCCAGTTGGACGCGGTCTGGCACGACCCCGTCCAGCGGGCGCGGGCCCTCGACGGACTGGTGTCGGACGGACTGGTGGAGCCGCTGGCGGGCGGGATGTACCGGCTGCCGCACTGAGCGCTCCGCCCGGAACGCACCGAGGCCNNGGCCTCGGTGCGTTCCGGGCAGGGGACGAGCGCCCGCGGCCGGGTCAGACCGGCTCGGCCACCGCCGCCGCGTCCGCCGGGGTACCGCCCTCGCCCTGCTGCCCTCCGCGCAGCGGGACCTCCTTGACGAACCAGGCGGCCAGGAAGCCGATCACGGCGATCGCCGCTCCGGCGAGGAACACGCCGTGGGACCCGTTGGCGACCGCGTGCTGGTAGGCGTCCTTCACCTGAACGGGGAGCCGGGCGAGGCTGTCCGCGTCCAACTGCACGGCACCCTCGGACATCCGCGATGCGGCGGCTCCGGCCCGTTCGGTCATGGTGTCCTGCACCCGGTGGGTGAAGAGCGCACCCATGATCGAGACGCCGAAGGAGCCGCCGATGGTGCGGAACAGGGTGGACGTCGAGGACGCGACGCCCATGTCCTTCATCTCGACGCTGTTCTGGGCGATCAGCATGGTGATCTGCATCAGGAAGCCCATGCCGGCGCCGAGGACCGCCATGTAGACGCCCGAGGTGAAGCGGGTGGTCGTGGTGTCCATCAGGGACAGCAGGAACAGGCCGACGACGATCAGGCCCCCGCCGATGATCGGGAAGATCTTGTAGCGGCCGGTCCGGGTGGTGACGCGTCCGGCGATGAGGGAGACGACCATCATCGAGAGCAGCATCGGCAGCAGCAGCAGCCCGGAGTTGGTGGCCGTGGCCTCCTGGACGGTCTGCTGGTACAGCGGCAGGAAGGTCATCGCGCCGAACATCACGAAGCCGACCAGGAAGCCGATCAGGGTGATCAGGGCGAAGTTGCCGTTGCGGAAGATGCTCAGCGGCAGGATCGGCTCGGGCACCCGGCGCTCCAGGACCAGGAAAGCGGCGGTGGCGGCCAGAGCCAGGACCCCGAGACCGACGATGGCACCGGAGTCCCAGTCGTACTCGGTGCCGCCCCAGGTGGTGACCAGCACCATCGAGGTGATGGCGGTGGTGAGCAGGACCGCGCCGAGGTAGTCGATGCGGTGCTCGGAGCGCTTCTTCGGCAGATGCAGGACCGTGGTGACCATGAAGAGGGCGACGGCGCCGAGCGGCAGGTTGATGTAGAAGCTCCAGCGCCAGCCGAGGTGGTCGGTGATGGTGCCGCCGACGAGCGGTCCGCCGATCATGGCCAGAGCCATCACGCTCGCCATCATGCCCTGGTACTTGCCGCGTTCCCGGGGCGGGATGAGGTCACCGATGATCGCCATGACGCCGACCATGAGACCTCCGGCGCCGAGCCCCTGGACGGCGCGGAAGGCGATCAGCTGGCCCATGGTCTCCGACATTCCGGAGAGGGCCGAGCCGATGAGGAAGATCACGATCGACGTGAGGAAGATGCCCTTGCGGCCGTACATGTCGCCGAGCTTCCCCCACAGGGGTGTGGAGGCGGCGGTGGCCAGGGTGTACGAGGTCACGACCCACGACAGGTGGGCGAGTCCGCCGAGGTCGCCGACGATGGTCGGCATCGCGGTGCCGACGATCATGTTGTCGAGCATGGCCAGCAGCATGGCGATCATGAGCGCCAGCAGCACCACCCGGACACTGCGCGACTGTGGCTCCGGCTTCGTTGGCGTCTCGACCTGTGGTTGGCCCTGGGACATTGGCCGCTTCCCCCGTGCTGGAGATGGAGACCAGGGGCACTTACCTGCCGCCCGGCCAGTTGGTTACACTCCGAAGGTAAGGCGACACTAGCCGGTCGTCAAGTAAGTTTGTCGGCCACCGGTCGCGGCCACGGCGGTCCGGGGCCGGCCCAACGCTGGAGAGCATGATGGGCACATCGAGAACCCGAGGCGGGGACACCCGACGGCGCATCCAGGACGTCGCCCTCGAGCTCTTCACCGAGCACGGCTACGAGAAGACCTCGCTGCGCGAGATCGCCGAGCACCTCGAGGTCACGAAGGCTGCGCTGTACTACCACTTCAGGACCAAGGAAGACATCGTCATCAGCATCTTCGAGGACCTCGACCGTCCTCTGCAGGAGCTGATCGCGTGGGCCGGGGAACAGCCCCGCACGCAGGCCACCCGGCAGGAGCTCGTACGCCGCTACAGCGAGGCCCTCGACGGCGCGCGGCCCCTTTTCCGGTTCATCCAGGAGAACCAGGCGACGGTGCGGGAGTTGAGCATCGGCGAGAACTTCAAGGAGCGGATGTTCTCGATGTTCGACCTGGTCAGGGATCCGGACGCGGAACTCGTCGACCAGGTGCGCTGCATCAGCGCACTGTTCACGATCCACGCCGGAATGTTCGCCCTGCGGGACATCGAAGGCGACCCCGAGGACAAGCACAGGGCCGTCCTCGAGGTCGCCTCGGATCTGGTGGCGTCAGCGCACCACGGGGATGCGGCGGGCTGACGCACACCGGTGCGCGCGGTGCGGCGCGCGGCGGATCACAGCTTGATGCCGTGATTGTGCATGGCCTTCACCGGGTCGGTGGCGTGGCCGTAGACCGGCTGGGTGCGGGTCTCGAAGTGCAGGTGCGGACCGGTCGAGTTGCCGGTGCTGCCGGACTTGCCGATCTCCTGCGCGGTGTTCACCTTGTCACCGACCTTCACGTTCAGTTTCGACATGTGGCCGTACTGGGTGTACGAGTTCGGGCCGTGCTTGATCACCACGTTGTTGCCGTAGGCCCCGCCCCAGCCCGCCTCGACGACGGTGCCGGTGTGGGCGGCCTTCACGGACGTGCCGGTGGGCACGACGAGGTCCTGGCCGCTGTGGTTGTGGGACCAGCGGTCACCGGCGATGCCGAAGGTCGAGCCCAGCTCGTACTTGTCGACCGGCTTCACCCAGGATGCCTGGAGTTTCTTGAAGTCCTCGCGCTTCTTGCGGTCGGCGGCGGCCTTGGCGGCCGCGCGCTCCTTGGCGTCCTCGACGGCCCGCTTCTCGGCGGCGGCCTTGGCCTCGGCGGCCTTCTGCTGGCCCTCGGCCTGGTCCTTCACGGCACCGGCCAGGGAGTCGGCGGTCGAGGTCGCGAAGACGTCGGTGCTGGGGGAGTCCGCGGCGAGAGCCACGCCGGTTCCCAGCGCGACCGAGACGCCCATTCCTGCGGCCAGAACCGTGGCGCGACGACGCAGGACGGAACGGGTCGGGGTGCTGGACTTGGCGCGCTTCGTCATAGGGCAGTTCCTCCAAGAAGTGAACGCTTACCGGACTTCTGTCCGTGTTGGCCACTCCTTGGTAACCGCGCTCCCGATATGCGACAAGCACCCCTTCTACTACACGATTACGTAGAATGCGGCAGGGCGCAGGGCCCGCGGGAGGCCGTGCGAGGGGCACCGCGCAGACAGTCGCGCGCCGCTGGCTCCCGGCATGACCCCCTGGCCGCTCGGGAGCGGCCCGACGGGGGCGGGACCGGACGGGGGCACCGTCTCGTCCGCAGCCTTCATGCCGAACGTCCCGGACCCCCATGGCCGGAAGTCCCGGCCGCACCGGGCCCTTGCTGCTAACCGTTGTAGTAAGTGAGCCGGGCCACGTGCGGCACGTCACTCGCACATGAACCCTGAATGCAGTCGGGCGGGCATTCGGGATGTCCGTTCAGGGACCAAAGACCCTCCCGACAGCGTCCCGCAGATCCGGATGTCTGAGGCCGGGTCGCGCCCCCGGGCGCATCCGCAGTCCGGCAGCCGTCGGACCGAGGAGCGATTTCCGGCCACCCCTCGGGAGGCGGCCGGCAACCCCCCTCGGCCACACCCGCCCCCTCCGGCCCTCCTGGCCGAAATCCGATGGCCTCACAACGGGATAAGCTCCCGCCAATCGCCCTGCGTGGAAGGCTTCGGAGGAGGCTTTACAGCGGCGAACCTCCGATATGCACCCGGTTCCACCGGCGCGAATTGGGCTGGAACCGCGCTCCCCTAAATCTGACATGCCCACGTAATCTCCCCGCGGTGGCGGGGAAGCGCTCCTCGCCTTCGATGCGCGAGGAGAGCACATGCTTCGTCATGCCCGAATAGCCACCCCGCTCCGCAGGCGCCTGCTCGGGGGTGCGGTGATGGCCGGAACGCTCGCTCTGGCCCCGGTGTCGTCCCCGGTCCACGCGGCCCCGGCCGACACGGGCAGAGCCGTGAAGGCCACCGCCTGCGTCGACGGCTCCGGCAGTCACGACGCTGCCGCTCGGGTGGCCGCCCCCCACGCGGCGTCCGGCCGAGCCCACGACCCCAACGCCGTCAGCGAGAAGCAGGCCGCGGCCATCGACGCGGCCATGGCGAAGAGGCTCGACAAACTGCGGAAGGCCGGCGACAGACGGGTCTCTGCGGCCGCCACCACCATTCCGGTGTACTTCCACGTCATCCACGACGGGAGCACCGGCAAGCTCACGTCGACGGACATCTCGGCGCAGATGTCGGTGCTCAACGACGCCTACGCCGGTCAGGGCGACGGGAACACCGCCTCGCCGTACCAGTTCTCGCTCGCCGGAACCACGTACACCGACAACGCCACCTGGTACCACGGCCTCTCCCCGGACTCGGCCGAGGAGCAGGACATGAAGAGCTCGCTGCGCCAGGGCGGAGCAGGGGCGCTCAACGTCTACACCGCCGATCTCGGCCAGAACCTGCTCGGCTGGGCCACCTTCCCGGACTGGTACGAGTCCGACCCCGACGACGACGGCGTGGTCCTCCTCGACGCCTCGCTCCCGGGCGGCTCGGCGGCCAACTACAACGAGGGCGACACCGCCACGCACGAGGTCGGCCACTGGATGGGCCTCTACCACACCTTCCAGGGCGGCTGTGGCGGCAAGGGCGACTACGTCGACGACACCCCCGCCGAGAAGAGCCCGGCGTACGAGTGCCCCGTCGGCCGGGACACCTGCCGCGCCGAGGGCCTCGACCCGATCAAGAACTTCATGGACTACACGTACGACTCCTGCATGACCCAGTTCACCCCGGGCCAGGTCGCCCGGATGAACGACTTCTGGGCGGCCTACCGCGCCGGCTGATCCTCACCGCCTGCAAGAGGGCCGGCCCCGGAACCGTCAGTCGGTTCCGGGGCCGGCCCTCTCGTACGTGCGCCACTCAGTCCTTGGTCAGGTTCGGGCCCGAGCCGCCCGCCGTGGACTCGATCGGCGGGACGTCCGGCAGCGCGCTCTTCTCCTCACCGCGGAAGGTGAAGGTCTTCTCGTCGCCCTCGCCCTCGGTGCCGACGACCACGATGTGACCGGGGCGCAGCTCGCCGAAGAGGATCTTCTCCGACAGCACGTCCTCGATCTCGCGCTGGATGGTCCGGCGCAGCGGCCGGGCGCCCAGCACCGGGTCATAGCCCTTCTTGGCCAGCAGGCTCTTGGCCTCGCTGCTGAGCTCGATGCCCATGTCGCGGTCCTTGAGCCGCTCGTCCACCTTGGTGACCATGAGGTCGACGATCTGGATGATGTCTTCCTCGGTGAGCTGGTGGAAGACCACCGTGTCGTCGACACGGTTCAGGAACTCCGGGCGGAAGTGCTGCTTCAGCTCGTCGTTGACCTTGGCCTTCATCCGCTCGTAGTTCGTCTTGACGTCGCCGCTGGCGGCGAAGCCCAGGTTGAACCCCTTGGAGATGTCCCGGGTGCCGAGGTTGGTCGTCATGATGATGACCGTGTTCTTGAAGTCCACGACCCGGCCCTGGGAGTCGGTCAGACGACCGTCCTCCAGGATCTGCAGCAGCGAGTTGAAGATGTCCGGGTGGGCCTTCTCGACCTCGTCGAACAGGACGACCGAGAACGGCTTGCGGCGCACCTTCTCGGTGAGCTGGCCGCCCTCCTCGTACCCGACGTAGCCGGGCGGGGAGCCGAACAGCCGCGAGACGGTGTGCTTCTCGCTGAACTCCGACATGTCGAGGGAGATCAGCGCGTCCTCGTCGCCGAAGAGGAACTCCGCCAGCGTCTTCGACAGCTCGGTCTTACCGACACCGGACGGGCCGGCGAAGATGAACGAGCCACCGGGACGCTTCGGGTCCTTCAGGCCGGCACGGGTACGGCGGATCGCCTGCGACAGCGCCTTGATGGCGTCCTTCTGGCCGATGACGCGCTTGTGGAGCTCGTCCTCCATGCGCAGCAGCCGCGAGGACTCCTCCTCGGTGAGCTTGAAGACCGGGATGCCGGTGGCGGTGGCCAGGACCTCGGCGATGAGCTCCTCGTCCACCTCCGCGACGACATCCATGTCGCCGGCCTTCCACTCCTTCTCGCGCTTCGCCTTCGCGGACAGGAGCTGCTTCTCCTTGTCGCGCAGGGAGGCCGCCTTCTCGAAGTCCTGCGAGTCGATCGCGGACTCCTTGTCCCGGCGGACCCCGGCGATCTTCTCGTCGAACTCGCGGAGGTCCGGCGGCGCGGTCATGCGGCGGATGCGCATCCGGGAGCCGGCCTCGTCGATGAGGTCGATCGCCTTGTCCGGCAGGAAGCGGTCCGAGATGTAGCGGTCCGCCAGAGTGGCGGCCGCCACCAGGGCGGCGTCGGTGATCGAGACGCGGTGGTGCGCCTCGTACCGGTCGCGCAGGCCCTTGAGGATCTCGATGGTGTGCGGCAGCGACGGCTCCGCGACCTGGATCGGCTGGAAGCGGCGCTCGAGCGCGGCGTCCTTCTCCAGGTGCTTGCGGTACTCGTCGAGCGTCGTGGCACCGATGGTCTGCAGCTCACCGCGGGCCAGCATCGGCTTGAGGATGCTCGCCGCGTCGATCGCACCCTCGGCGGCGCCCGCGCCGACCAGGGTGTGCAGCTCGTCGATGAACAGGATGATGTCGCCGCGGGTGCGGATCTCCTTGAGCACCTTCTTCAGGCGCTCCTCGAAATCACCGCGGTAGCGGGAGCCGGCCACCAGGGCGCCGAGGTCGAGGGTGTAGAGGTGCTTGTCCTTGAGGGTCTCGGGCACCTCGCCCTTGACGATGGCCTGGGCCAGGCCCTCGACGACCGCCGTCTTGCCGACGCCGGGCTCGCCGATGAGGACCGGGTTGTTCTTGGTGCGGCGGGACAGCACCTGCATGACCCGCTCGATCTCCTTCTCGCGCCCGATGACCGGGTCGAGCTTGGATTCGCGGGCGGCCTGGGTGAGGTTGCGGCCGAACTGGTCCAGGACAAGGGAAGTCGAGGGGGTGCCCTCGGCGGGGCCACCGGCGGTGGCCGCCTCCTTGCCGCCGGAGTAGCCGGACAGCAGCTGGATGACCTGCTGCCGAACCCGGTTCAGGTCGGCGCCCAGCTTCACGAGGACCTGGGCGGCGACGCCCTCGCCCTCGCGGATCAGGCCGAGCAGGATGTGTTCCGTGCCGATGTAGTTGTGGCCGAGCTGAAGAGCCTCGCGGAGCGAAAGCTCCAGGACCTTCTTCGCACGGGGGGTAAAGGGGATGTGCCCGGACGGGGCCTGCTGGCCCTGTCCGATGATCTCCTCCACCTGCTGGCGGACCGCCTCGAGCGAAATCCCGAGGCTCTCCAGGGCCTTAGCGGCGACACCCTCACCCTCGTGGATCAGGCCCAGGAGGATGTGCTCGGTGCCGATGTAGTTGTGGTTGAGCATCCGGGCTTCTTCCTGAGCCAGGACGACAACCCGCCGCGCACGGTCGGTGAACCTCTCGAACATCGTTAATCGCTCCTCAGAGCGGTCAGGCAGATCGGGGACGGTCCCCTCCCTGTCCTTCCGCATGCTAGTCCCGCAACACGGGACAGCTCATTCCAACTGCCGACACCCGTCCTTGGCCTCCTGCCCCGAACTGTCGACAACAGCTCCAACTCAAGCGTGGAAGACGATGTTCCCGCAGGCCAGGCGTACGCACTCGTTACCACTACGCCGATGGCGAACGCCCGCCCGCCCGACACACCTTCCATCGCCGGGTCCCGCCGGATCACAGCCCTTCCCATGAGGGGAAGTCCTACCCCTCGAGACTGACACTCCATGCGGCGCGCACCCCGGTCCATCCGCTACGGGCGAACACCCGAACACCCCTGTCACACGCCTTCACGCCCCGCACGTACCACAAAGAGTACCCGTGCCACAACCGATGGTAACCAGGCGGCTCGGGGCGATGACCGCGCTTCCTCCTCGTCGGACGGAGCGGGCCTGCCGAGTGGACGGAACCTTAAATCCGGGGCATCACGGGGGCCATCGGGGGCACGCCCACGCTCCCCGGCCGGGCCGGGGCGGCCCGGCGAGGACCAAAGGCGGCGGGGATCGCCGGAGCGGTCCGCCCGGTGCGGACAGCAGTCGGCCGGCCGGACCCTGCCCGGCCGGCCCGAACACACGAAAGCGCGCCCGCTTCGGGCGGCCTTCGACGGCTGCCCCCGGCCTCGAGCGGGTCCGTGAACCCGCGCCGAAGGGCGCCCGAGACCACTCGGCGCCAAAACGGACCGGTGAGTGGCGATGCGATCTCCCAACGCGCAGGCGGAGAGAGCCGGCACCCGTCCGCTGCTCCTGCCGCGCCCCCTGACCGGTGGTGCGGGGCCGACGGAACGCCGACGATGCGGGCACGCGAGGAGAGGGATCAGGGCGAGCGGGACGGCCCGGTCCCCCTACGGCTCATGCCACGGCGGCAAACGTGCGCCGCCGTGCCCTGCGGGCTGCGTCGTCAGCCGTTGGCCTTCTCGTACGCCTCACGCACGGTCGCGGGAACACGACCCCGGTCGTTGACCTCGTAGCCGTTCTTCTTCGCCCAGGCGCGGATCTTCGCGGTGTCCGGGCTGCCGCCGGAGGACGCCCGCGACTTGCCGCGGCCGCCTGCGGCACGGCCGCCGGTGCGGCGTCCGCTCTTGGCGTACGGCTCGAGCAGGCCGCGCAGCTTGTCGGCGTTGGCGGTAGTGAGGTCGATCTCGTAGGCCTTGCCGTCGAGCGCGAACGTCACGGTCTCGTCCGCCTCGCCGCCGTCGATGTCGTCAACAAGAAGGACCTGGACCTTCTGTGCCACCGGATTTCCCTTTCATCGAAATTGCTGTACGACGGAAAGCAAAGCGCCTTTCTTGGAAAAACACAAACCCTCGGACGAGGAACGCGGGCCACCGGCTCGTTAAAGGTGCGCGTATCGGACATAGGACTCTCCGTCCCCACCATCACAGCCGAAGAAGCATCCGGCTGTTGCCCAAGGTGTTCGGCTTCACTCGTTCGAGTCCCAGGAACTCCGCGACACCCTCGTCTTTGGAACGCAGGAGCTCGCTGAAGACATCACCGTCCACAGGAGTCTCACCGATCTCGACGAAGCCGTGCCTGGCGAAGAAGTCCACTTCGAACGTGAGACAGAAAACCCGCCGCACGCCGAGCCATCGAGCAGTCTGCAGCAGCTTCCCGAGCACCCGATGTCCGAGACCGGTTCCTTTGAGCGAGGGGTCGACGGCAAGAGTGCGCACCTCGGCCAGGTCTTCCCACATGACGTGCAGCGCACCGCAGGCGACGACCGCCGCGTCCGAGTCGCGTTCGGCAACCCAGAACTCCTGGATGTCCTCGTAAAGGGTGACGGTGTCTTTGTCGAGCAGGATTCTGTCGCGTGCGTACCCGTCGAGGAGGCCGCGGACCGCGGGCACATCACTCGTCCTCGCCCGGCGGACGGTGACCTCATTTGAAGCTGGGGACATATGCGGACGCTATCGCTCGACACCTTCCGCGTCCTCATTGGGGCCGTCCGGTGCATCGAGATGCACGACCCGCATGGCATCCCGCAGCGCCTCGCGCTGTTCCGCGGACATCATCCCGAAGAAGGCGACCAGAGCGGCGGCGGGGTTGTCACTCGTGGCCCAGGCGTCGTTCATCAGTGCGGCCGAGTAGGCGGCACGAGTGGAGACGGCTTGATATCGGTACGCCCGCCCTTCCGCCTCGCGGCGCACCCAGCCCTTCTGATGGAGATTGTCCATGACGGTCATGACCGTCGTGTAGGCGATGGAGCGTTCCTTCTGGAGATCCTCCAAAACCTCCCGGACCGTAACCGGGCGGTTCCACTCCCACACGCGCGTCATCACCGCGTCTTCCAGGTCACCCAATCGTCGAGGCACGCAGAAATACTAGTCCCAGATGTCAGCAATGCTGTTGGATTCGGCGAATTGAGGGGCCGGAAAGCCCGATGCCCGGGCGTCGCCCCCCCGGGGCAGCCGGCCGGTGCGAGCGGGCCCGTACGGGCACCCGGAGCCCGGGTCCGGCCGGGGCGCTGGCTACCCTGAGGGCATGGAATACCTCTCCGCGCTGCTGCCCTCCGCGGTCATGGCCGTCGCCTTCACCGCGCTGATCGTGACGATCGTGAAGAGCCAGGGCGGTGCGAACAAATCCAAGGAGGACGCCGCGGTGGACGCTGCCGCGGCCCGCACCGAGGGCGCACCGACCGCTCCCGGCACGTCCCGGGGCTGACCCGCACGCACATCCCCGCCTCCCCGGCCGACGGCTAACCGACGGCCCGCTCCTCGGGCCCCGCGGGACGGTCGGGGACGCTGCGACGCCTCGGCGGGAAGACCTCCGCCGGGGTGGGCACCGGTCGGCCGGGACCATGCCCCGGCGAGCCGCCCGGAGCCGGCTTCGGGCCGGGCTTCTCCCGCGGCTGCCGTGACGGCTCCGCCGGCTTCTCCTCTGCCGCGCGTCCGCCCGGCAGCGCGGTGAGCCGGGCGGCGCACCCCTCGGGTGAGGGCGACGGCAGGAGCCGCGCGAGCGTCGCCTCCGGCTCGGAGTCGCACTCCCGCGCCCGCTGCGCGAGCCGCTCGCGCACACACTTCTCGGCGAGTTCCTCACAGCGGCGCAGGAGGACTGCGCGGCATTCCGCTTCCCGCGACCCCACCGGAGCGGCGGACAGCGCGCGCAGAGCCGCTAGGTCCTCCGGACCTGGGATGCAGCCCTCGGCAAGGGCCTCCTCGAGCCGGTCCAGATACCCCGTGGCGGCGCCCGGAAGAGCCGCGCGATAGCGGGCAAGGTCCGCGAGGAGGAATGCGCGCAGCCGGCCGGCCTCCCGGACCGCCTCGTCCAGGGATTCCGTGAGAGCCAGGAGTTCCTGGACCTCCTGGGCCCGGCCGGTACGGCCGGAGCCGGGACCCGCCGGCGCCGGGACGGAGGGCGGTGCGGCCGGGTGCGGCCGCAGGGCGAGAGCGAGGGCACGGCGCAGAATGCGCAGCTCGTCGGCGCTGAACGCCATGGCGCCGCGGGAACCGTATGGCGTGGGCATGGACTGACTTTAAGTGCTAAACAGACAAAATCAACTCATATCGTTCATCGGGCGTGCCGTGACGCGGCACCGCGGACGATTCGGCACACCACCGTGCCGCGGATATCGCCGCACCGAAATGCCCCGGCCCCGTGCCTGCCTCAGCCGCGGTCGACATTCCGCTCGTAGACCAGCCGCAGGCCGATCAGCGTCAGCCACGGCTCGTGCTCGTCCACGACCGCCGACTCCCCCAGCACCATCGGCGCAAGGCCGCCGGTGGCGATGACGGTGACGTCGTCCGGGTCGTCGGCGAGTTCCGCCGCCATCCGGTTGACCACGCCGTCGACCTGGCCGGCGAATCCGTAGAGAATGCCGGACTGCATGGCTTCGACGGTGTTCTTGCCGATCACGCTGCGCGGCCGAGCGATCTCGATCTTGCGGAGCTGCGCGCCCCGCATGCCCAGGGCGTCGACCGAGATCTCGATGCCGGGCGCAATGACGCCACCCACGTACTCGCCCCGCGCGCTCACCGCGTCGAACGTCGTGGCCGTACCGAAGTCGACGACGACGCACGGGCCGCCGTACAGCTCGACGGCCGCCAGCGCATTGATGATCCGGTCGGCGCCGACCTCCTTGGGGTTGTCCATCAGGATCGGCACCCCCGTCTTCACCCCGGGCTCGACCAGCACGGCCGGGACGTCGCCGTAGTAGCGACGGGTGACCTCACGCAGCTCGTGCAGGACGGACGGCACCGTCGAGCAGATCGCGATGCCCTCGATGCCGTCGCCCAGTTCGTCGCCGAGCAGCGGATGCATCCCCATCAGACCGTTGAGCAGCACGGCGAGTTCGTCGGCGGTGCGGCGGGCCTCGGTGGAGATCCTCCAGTGCTCGACGATGTCCTCGCCGTCGAACAGGCCGAGGACGGTATGGGTGTTGCCGACGTCGATGGTGAGCAGCATCAGCCGGCCCCCTCCTCGCCCGCGCGCAGGTCCAGCCCGATGTCCAGGATCGGCGAGGAGTGGGTGAGCGCACCGACCGCCAGGTAGCGGACCCCGGCCTCGGCGTACGCGCGGGCCACGTCCAGGGTCAGCCGGCCGGAGGACTCGAGCTCGGCCCGTCCCTGGACCAGGGCGACCGCCTCGCGGGTCTGCTCGGGCGTGAAGTTGTCCAGCAGGACGAGGTCGGCGCCCTCGGCGAGCACCGGCGGGATCTGGTCCAGCCGGTCCACCTCCACCTCGATCGGCACGCCGGGGAACTCCTCGCGGACGGCCTTGAACGCGGCTGCCACACCGCCGGCGGCCACCACGTGGTTGTCCTTGATCAGCGCTGCGTCGGAGAGCGACATGCGGTGGTTGACGCCGCCGCCGCAGCGGACCGCGTACTTCTCCAGGGCGCGCAGACCGACCGTGGTCTTGCGGGTGTCGCGGACGTCGGTGCCGGTGCCCTCGAGGGCGTCGGCCCAGGCTCGGGTCGCGGTGGCGATGCCGGACAGCCGGCACAGCAGGTTGAGGGCGCTGCGCTCCCCGGTGAGCAGGTCGCGGGTGCGGGTGCGGACGGTCAGGAGCTTCTGACCGGGCTCGACCCGGTCGCCGTCCTCGACGTGGCGCTCGACCTCGAACTCGTCGGTGCACACGACCGAGAGGACCGCCTCGGCGATGCGCAGGCCCGCGACCGTGCCGGACTCGCGGGCGGTGAAGTCGCCGGTGGCGAACGCTTCCTCGGGGACGGTCGCGACGGTCGTCACGTCCGTTCCGTTGTCCAGGTCCTCCTCGATTGCCAGGTGGGCGATGTCCTCGACCTGCACCGGGTCGAGACCGGCGTCGGCGAGCAGCGCGGCGAGATCCGGATCGAGGCCGCACTCCATGGGGTCGATGTCGTAGGCGTCGCCGGCACCCGCGTCGCCGCAGCCGCAGGCGTCGCCGCAGCCGCCGTCAGCGGGCCCGGCGGCCGGGCCGCCGATCCGGAGCAGCGGGAGGTCCACGGGCACGGGACGGTCAGAGGTGGTCACGAGCTCTCCTCGGGAGCAGCGGTACGGGTGGTGACGGACGCGACCGTGCCGGCCTCGTCCGCCGGGTCCTGCAGCGCGGCCGTGGCCGTGGTGCGGAGCAGGAGTTCGCGGTCGCCGGAGAGGCGGCCGATCAGATGCCGGCGCCAGCGGTCGTCCCGGTCCGGCCGGTCCTCGCGCCAGTGGCAGCCCCGGGTCTCCTCGCGTTCGAGGGCCGCCGCGACCAGGAAGCGGGAGACGAGCAGGAGGTTGGTCGCCTCCCAGGTCTCGACACACGGCTCGGCGGTGCAGCCGTTCTCCCGGAGTTCCCGGGCGGCAGCGCTCTCCAGGGCCTCCAGGGCCGCTGCGGCCTCGCCGAGGCTCCCGGCGGAGCGCAGCACTCCGGCGCCGCCGGTCATGATGCGCTGGATCGCCGACCGTGCGGCGTGCGGCTGGAGCGGCTCGCCGGAGGGCCGGTGGGCGGGCGGCACCGGGCGGGCCGCCGGGGTGGCGCCGGTGGTGATGTCCTCGGCGATCCGCTCGGCGAAGACCAGCCCCTCCAGCAGGGAGTTGGACGCGAGACGGTTGGCGCCGTGGACTCCGGTGCAGGCCACCTCGCCACAGGCGTAGAGGCCGGGGACGCCGGTGCGCCCGTACAGGTCCGTGCGCACCCCGCCGCTGGCGTAATGGGCCGCGGGTGCGACGGGGATCGGCTCGGTGACCGGGTCGATGCCGTGCGCGCGACAGGCGGCGAGGATGGTGGGGAAGCGGAGCGCCCACATCTCTGCGCCGAAGTGCCGGCCGTCGAGGTACATGTGGTCGGCGCCCTGCTCCCGCATGCGGCGCATGATGCCCTTGGCGACGATGTCGCGCGGGGCCAGTTCCGCCAGTTCGTGCTGTCCCACCATGAAGCGCACCCCGCCGGCGTCCACGAGATGCGCGCCCTCGCCACGGACCGCCTCCGACACCAGCGGTTGCTGGCCCTCGGCGTCCCGCCCCAGGTAGAGGACGGTGGGGTGGAACTGGACGAATTCCAGGTCGCTCACCTCGGCCCCGGCCCGCAGCGCGAGCGCGACGCCGTCGCCGGTGGAGACCTCGGGGTTGGTGGTGGCGGAGAACACCTGGCCCATGCCGCCGGTGGCGAGCACCACGGCCGGTGCGTGGACGGCTCCCACACCGTCGCGCGCGCCCTCCCCCATCACGTGCAGCGTCACTCCGGCGGTGCGGCCTTCGGCGTCGGTGAGCAGGTCGAGGACGAGGGCGTTCTCGATGGTCTCGATCGTCCCCCGGCCCGCTGCGCCGGAGGCCGCCGGGCGCCCGGGAGCACTGCCGGAGGTGTGGCCCGTCCCGGCCTCGTGGACGGCTTCGACGAGCGCCCGCGAGATCTCGGCGCCCGTGGCGTCGCCGCCCGCGTGCGCGATACGGCGGCGATGGTGGCCGCCCTCGCGGGTCAGCAGGATCTCGCCCGTCGCACTGTCGGTGTCGAAGCGCGCGCCGGTGCCGATGAGGCGGCGCACGGCGTCCGGGCCCTCGGTGACGAGGAATCCCACGGCCTCGTCGTCGCACAGGCCGGCGCCGGCGACGAGGGTGTCCTTTCGGTGCTGCTCGGGGGTGTCGCCCTCGCCGAGCGCTGCGGCGATGCCGCCCTGCGCCCAGCGGGTGGAACCGGCGTCGAGCCGGGCCTTGGTGACGACGACGGTGCGGTGTCCGGCGGCCGCACAGCGAAGGGCGGCCGTCAGTCCGGCGACGCCCGAGCCGACGACGACCACGTCCGCCTCGATGGCCCAGCCCGGTGCGGGGGCGCGCAGGGTCGGGCGCGGTGCCGGGACGGGTATGGCGGGCGCACCCCCCGCGCCGGCGGTCACCGGGCGGCTCCGAACCGGATGCGGACGTTGTCGATCAGGCGCGTGCTGCCGACCTTCGCGGCGACGGCGAGGACGGCCTCACCGGTGAAGCCGTCGGGGACGTCGGTGAAGTCGGCGGCGTCGACGAGCGCGAGGTAGTCGAGCACGACCGGGGGCTCCATGGCCGCCGCGTGATCGAGGACCGCACGGGCAGCCCGTACGACGGCCTGCGGCCCCCGGGAGGCGGCCTGCCGACCCGTGAACAGGGCCCGCGAAAGCTCGCCCGCCGAAACCCGCTCGACCCCGGAGAGATAGCGGTTGCGGCTGGACAGGGCCACGTTGTCGCCCTCGCGAACCGTCCCCACACCCACGATCTCGACGGGGAAGTTCAGGTCCCGCACCATGCGGGTGATGACCGCCAGTTGCTGCGCGTCCTTCTGCCCGAAGACCGCGACGTCCGGCCGGGTCAGGTGGAGCAGCTTGGCGACGACCGTCAGCACGCCGTCGAAGTGGCCGGGGCGGGAGGCGCCTTCGAGGCGTCCGCCCATGGGGCCCGCGGTGATCCGCACCTGCGGCTCGCCCCCGGGGTAGACCTCGTCGGTGCTCGGCGCGAACACGGCGTCCGCACCGGCCTTCTCGGCAACGACGAGGTCGGCGTCGAGGGTGCGCGGGTAACGGTCGAGATCCTCGCCCGCGCCGAACTGCAAGGGGTTGACGAAGACCGTGACGACGACCTGGCCGTCCGGGCCCACCCGGTCACGGGCGGTACGGATCAACGCGGCGTGGCCCTCGTGCAGGGCGCCCATGGTCATGACGACGGCGCGCTCGCCCTCCCCGCGGGGCAGGGCGAGCAGTTCGTCCGCGGTGCGCGGGAGCTGGGTGATCACTGGCGTCCTCCGTCGGCGAGGACACCGAGCAGTTCCTCCGCCAGTTCCGGCTTGAGCAGGCCGTGCGCAAGCGCGCGGTCCGCGGTCGAGCGGGCCATGGCCAGGTAGCCGGCCACGGTCTGCGGGGAATGCTTGCGCAGCTCGGCGACGTGGGCCGCGACCGTACCCGCATCACCGCGGGCGACGGGTCCGGTGAGGGCGGCGTCTCCGGAACGCAGGGCGTTGTCGAGGGCCGCACCGAGGAGAGGCCCGAGCATCCGGTCGGGGGCGGTGACGCCTGCGGTGCGCAACAGCTCCATGGACTGGGCGACCAGGGTCACGAGATGGTTCGCACCGAGGGCGAGAGCCGCGTGGTAGAGCGGCCGGGCCGACTCCTCGATCCACTCGGGCTCGCCACCCATTTCGATGACGAGGGCCTCGGCGGCGGTGCGCAGTTCCTCGGGCGCGGTGACCCCGAACGAGCAGCCGGCGAGCCGCTGGACGTCCACCGCGGTACCGGTGAAGGTCATGGCCGGGTGCAGGGCGAGCGGCAGGGCGCCGGCTCGCCGCGCGGGGTCCAGAATGCCGGTTCCGTAGCGCCCGGAGGTGTGCACCAGCAGGCGTCCGGGACGTACCGCGCCGGTCTCGGCGAGGCCCGCGACCAGCTCGGGCAGCGCGTCGTCGGGGACCGTCAGCAGCACCAGCTCGGCGCGCTCGAGGACTTCGGTGGGGGTGACGACCGGGACGTCGGGCAGCAGGGCCGCGGCCCGCCGCCGCGAGGCGTCGGAGACGCCCGAGACCGCGACCGGGCGGTGTCCGGCGAGCTGCAGGGCGGCGGCGAGCACGGGGCCCACGCGGCCCGCGCCGACGACCCCGACGGTCAGCCGGGCGGGGCGGTCCTTCGGGTCCGGGAGTTGTGGTGCGTTCACGCGGCGACGGCCTTCCGTTCCAGTCCTGGGGCTGCCCCGTGCCGGGGGATCCCCGTGCCGCAGCCAGGGGACCGGCCGTGAGCGGGTACCGGACGTGTCCCGGCCATGCTACCCGGGGCGGTTGGGCCCCGGGCCGGGGCCGACGGACCGTGGCCGGACGGCTCTCGGTGGGCTGCGGGGATCCGCCTGCCCGCAGGGCCGCCTCGCCGAAGCGCCTGCACCGGGACCGGCGGTAAAAGCGGTACTCCCGCGGGGCGGTCTGAGTCATCATCGCCGCATGACGGACCACAGCGCGGACGACGGCAGCCCCGGCGCCCTCGACGAACCCGGCGCCGGCAGCATGGCGAGCGGGACGGGCGGCGAGGGCACCGGCCCCGGGCAGCAGCGCTCGCGCCGATCGGCCGCATGGCGCGGCTGCGACCGGGTACTGGACCGCCCGGCGTCCGCGGCCACGCTCGGTGAGCAGCTGCGCCGGCTCTCGGAACTCGCACCGGACGCCCACGACCTCGACACCCCGGTGGACCTGTACGGCGACGGCGTCGTCGAGGAGCTGGAACAGCGGGTCGGCTCCCTGCTGGGCACGGAGGCGGCGGCGTTCTTCCCCACCGGCACCATGGCCCAGCAGGTGGCCCTGCGCTGCTGGGCGGGCCGGACGGGCAACCCGGCGGTGGCGCTGCATCCGCTCGGGCACCCGGTGGTCTGGGAACGCGACGCGCTGTCGGTCGTGAGCGGGTTGCGGACCGTCCGGCCGACCACCGCGCCACGGCTGCCGACCGCCGAGGAGGTACGCGCCCTGGACGAACCGGCCGGCACGCTGATGCTCGAACTCCCGCTGCGGGAGGCCGGGTTCGTCCTCCCGTCCTGGGAGGAGCTGACGGACGTCGTGGCGGCCGCCCGGGAGAGCGACATGGTGGTGCACGTCGACGGCGCCCGGCTCTGGGAGTGCACTCCGCACTACGGACGCGAGCTGCGGGAGATCGCCGGGCTCGCCGACAGCGTCTACGTCTCCTTCTACAAGTCGCTCGGCGGAGTGTCGGGGGCCGCGCTGGCCGGGCCGGAGAGTTTCGTCGCCGAGGCGAAGGCGTGGCGCCACAGGTACGGCGGCCTGCTCTTCCAGCAATGGCCGGCGGCGCTCGCGGCACTGATCGGGCTGGACCGCGAACTGCCCCGGCTGCCCGCGTACGTGGCGCATGCCTCCACGGTTGCGCGGGCGCTGCGCGAGGCGCTGGCGGCCTCCGGCGTGCCCTGGTTCCGGGTGCACCCGGAGGAGCCGCACACCCACCAGTTCCAGGTGTGGCTGCCGTATCCGGCCGACGACCTGAACGAGGCGGCCGTCCGACAGGCCGAGCAGACGCGGACCGCACTGTTCCGCGTGTTCACCGAGCCGGGGCTGCCGCCCGGCCTTTCGATGACGGAGCTGACCGTCGGAGCCGCCGGGCTGGACTGGGATGCGAGCGACGTCGCCGAGGCGCTCGACGGTTTTCTGGCCGTCCTCGGCACGGTACGCGCGGAGATCTGACCGGCCCCTGGCAGTCCCTCACGTCCGGCGGCCGCTCCCGGCTCGCAGCAGACCCGACTCGTAGGCCAGGACCACCACCTGGACCCGGTCGCGAAGGTCCAGCTTGTGGAGGATGCGCCCGACGTGGGTCTTGACCGTGGCCTCGGAGAGGACCAGGCGGGCCGCGATCTCGCCGTTGGACAGACCCTGCGCCACCAGCAGGAACACCTCGCGTTCGCGCCCGGTGAGGCGGGCGAGTGCGGTCCGGCCGCGCTCACCGCCGGCCTCCTCCGCCGGCATCAACGTGGTGAAACGGTGGAGCAGTCGGCGCGTGGTGCTGGGGGCCACCACCGCGTCACCGCTGTGGACGGCCCGGACGGCGGCGACCAGTTCGTCCGGCGGGACGTCCTTGAGGAGGAAGCCGACGGCCCCGGCCCGCAGCGCGGCGAAGGCGTACTCGTCGAGGTCGAAGGTGGTGAGGATCAGCACCTTGGGCGCGTTCGCCGCGTCCGGGCCGCCGCAGATCCGGCCGGTGGCCTCCACGCCGTCCATCCGCGGCATGCGCACGTCCATCAGCACGACGTCGGCCTCGGTCGCGCGCAGCACCTCCAGGGCCTCGGCACCGTCGCCGGCCTCGGCGACCACCTCCAGGTCGGGCTGCGCCTCCAGCACCATGCGGAACCCGGCTCGCAGCAGGGCCTGGTCGTCCACGAGCATCACACGGACCGGCATCCGGACCTCCCGTCGTCGTTGCGGTGGCCCACCGGGGGGCGTGCGTCCCGCGGGCCGGTCTCCTGCGACGCCGCACCGAGCGGGAGCACGGCAGCGACCCGGAAGCCTCCGCCCGGCCGGGGGCCGGCCGTCAGCCGGCCGCCGACCATTCCGACCCGCTCCCGCATGCCGATCAGACCCTGCCCGAGGCCGTCCGCGCCCCCGGCGGCCGGGGGCGCGGCGGAGTCGCCCCGGCCGTCGTCCTCGACGAGCAGATCGAGGGCCGTCCTGCGGTAGGTGAGCCGGACCCGTGCGCCCGCCTGCGGCCCGGCGTGCTTGCGGGTGTTGGTCAGCGCCTCCTGGACGATGCGGTAGGCGGTCAGCTCGACTCCGCTGGGCAGCGGCCGTGAGCTGCCCTCGACGGCGAACCGCACCGGCAGCCCGGCCTCACGGACCCGGGCGATCAGCTCCTCGAGCTGGCCGACGCCCGGCTGGGGAAGGTACGTGTCAGTGCCCGGCGGCTCACCGGAGCGCAGTACGCCGAGCAGCCGGCGCATCTCGGCGAGCGCCTGCCGGCCGGTCTGCGAGATGGTCCCCAGGGCCTGCCGCGTCCGGTCGGGAGCAGTGTCGAGCACGAACGCGGCGCCGTCCGCCTGGACGACCATCGCGGACACGTTGTGCGCGACGACGTCGTGCAATTCCCTTGCAATCCGGGCCCGTTCGGCGGCAACGGCGACCTTCGACTGCGCCTCCCGCTCCCGCTCCAGCCGGGCGGCCCGCTCCTCCAGCTGGGCGTAGTACGCACGACGGGTGCGCAGCGAATCGCCGAGCACCCATGCCAGGGCGAACGGCACCGTCATGAAGGCGGTGTAGACGACCCACGTCCAGCCGTTCCCGTTCTCCGGCGGCCAGCGCAGGGCGGCGATCGTCGGAGCGCACAGCCCACCGGCGAGGGCGACCCGTGAGGCCCAGCGGGCGCCGATGGCCCCGACCGTGAACACGATCACCAGCAGGGCGAAGTCGGCCGGGTTGGTTCCGATGTCGAGCACCAGCTGAGCGACACCCACCGCAGCCGCCAGCAGCAGCATCCGCTCGGGGAGCCTCCGGCGCAGCGCTATCACCGTACCCAGGGCGAGCGTCACCGGGATCGCCGCGATACGCCTGCCGGGCTCCAGCTCTCCGGAGAAGATCCACAGGCCGGCGAACCCGGCCGTCACGACGGCCCAGAAGGTGTCGACGCCGGTCGGATGCCTGCGGAGGAACTCGTAGAGGCGCTGCACGTCACCCAGCGTAGAAAGCGCGCAGCACCCCGGGAGTCCCCCGAAGGTCCGATCCCGCCGGTATCCGCCTACTCCGCTGGGGGGAGGGGGCGGCCCGGCAGGCCGTTCCGAGCGCCCGCTGCCCCGTCTACGGTGGAGCCCGTGAACGACGAACCGGGCCGCCGACGGCCCTGGCGGGAGGCCGCCGAGCAGGCCCTCTACGGGCCCGACGGGTTCTTCGTCCGCGAACGGCCCGCCGACCACTTCCGCACCTCGGTGCACGCCTCCCCGCTGTTCGCCTCGGCCGTCGCCGCGCTGCTGTCCCGGGTCGACGAAGCCCTGGGACGGCCCGGCGAACTCACCCTGGTCGACGTGGGAGCAGGGCGCGGCGAGCTGCTCGTCCATGTCCTCCGGACGGTCGCCGGACCGGACGGTGACCCGGGGCTGGCGGCCCGGCTGCGCCTGTGCGCCGTCGAGCGCGCCCCCCGCCCGGACGGCCTGGACGACCGGATCCGCTGGACGGCCGGACTGCCGCAGCCGGCCACGGTCACCGGCCTGGTGCTCGCCAACGAGTGGCTGGACAACGTTCCGGCGGACGTGGTCGAGACCGACTCCTCCGGCACGTTCCGGCTGGTCCTCGTCGGGCCCGACGGCACGGAGCGGCTCGGCCCGCAGGTGACCGGTGCGGACGCGCAGTGGCTGGAGGAGTGGTGGCCGACGGCCGGTGAGCCCGGCCTGCGGGCCGAGATCGGCCGCCCCCGTGACCAGGCATGGGCGCAGGCGGTGCGTTCACTGCGCCGCGGGCTCGCGGTCGCCGTCGACTACGCGCACCACCGGACGGCCCGGCCGCCGTTCGGCACCCTGGCCGCCTACCGGGACGGTCGCGAGGTGCGGCCCGTCCCGGACGGCAGCTGCGACCTCACCGCACACGTGGCCCTCGACGCCTGCGCCGCAGCAGGGGCCCGAGCCACCGCCCAGCCGTCCGGCGAGCCGCTGCTGCGGTCCCAGCGGGACGTACTGCGGGCGCTGGGCCTGACGGGGCGGCGTCCGCCACTCGCCCTCGCGACGAGCGACCCGGCCGGTTATCTCCGTGCCCTCGGTACGGCCGGTGAGGCAGCGGAACTCATCGACCCGGCGGGCCTGGGCGCCTTCGGCTGGCTGCTCCAGCCCGTCGGCACGGACGCGGTTCCGCTGGGGTCTTAGCCGCCCGGAATGCCGGGGCAGGCGATCCCGGTACGCAGGTCCCGGTGCACGGCCGGTCGCCGGGCGCCGAAGCCGGACGGCCTCCCCGGCACGCACCCGGGGGTGCGGGCTGTGCGGGCCACCACCGGCGCGGTTCCCCGGCCCCAGCTGCAAGACTGTTCCCATGACGGAGACGACAGTCGGTATCGGTGGTGCGGCGGAGAGCACGGACATGGTGCTCAACATCGGGCCGCAGCACCCATCGACGCACGGCGTGCTGCGCCTGCGGCTCGTCCTCGACGGCGAGCGCATCACGTCGGCGGAGCCGGTCATCGGTTACATGCACCGCGGCGCCGAGAAGCTCTTCGAGGCGCGCGACTACCGGCAGATCATCGTGCTGGCCAACCGTCACGACTGGCTGTCCGCCTTCTCCAACGAGCTGGGCGTCGTCATGGCCGTGGAGCGCATGCTCGGCATGGAGGTGCCGCAGCGAGCGGTGTGGACGCGCACTCTCCTGGCCGAGCTGAACCGGGTGCTCAACCACCTGATGTTCCTCGGCTCCTACCCCCTCGAGCTGGGCGGTATCACTCCCGTCTTCCACGCCTTCCGCGAGCGCGAGGAGCTCCAGACCGTCATGGAGGAGGTCTCCGGCGGCCGGATGCACTACATGTTCAACCGGGTCGGCGGCCTCAAGGAGGATCTGCCCGCGGGCTGGCTCGGCCGGGTGCGCACCGCCGTCGCCGACGTCCGTTCCCGGATGGACGTCTACGACCGTCTGGTCCTCGGCAACGAGATCTTCCGCGGGCGCACCCGCGGCGTCGGCGTGCTCTCCGCCGAGACGGTGCACGCATACGGGGTGAGCGGGCCGATCGCCCGGGCATCCGGCGTGGACTTCGACCTGCGCCGCGACGAGCCGTACCTGGCCTACGGCGAACTCCAGGACGTGCTGAGGGTCGTCACCCGCGAGGAGGGGGACTGCCTGGCGCGGTTCGAGTGCCTGCTCGAGCAGACCCATGTGGCACTGGACCTCGCCGACGCGTGTCTCGACCGGCTGGCCGGACTGCCGCAGGGGCCGGTGAACCAACGGCTGCCCAAGGTGCTCAAGGCACCCGAGGGACACACCTACGCGTGGACCGAGAATCCGCTCGGCCTGAACGGCTACTACCTGGTCTCGAAGGGCGAGAAGACGCCGTACCGGCTGAAGTTGCGCTCCGCGTCGTTCAACAACATCCAGGCACTGACCGAGTTGCTGCCCGGCACGCTGGTGGCCGACATGGTGGCGATCCTCGGATCGCTGTTCTTCGTCGTCGGCGACATCGACAAGTAGCGGCGACCGCGACGCCCCCGTGGCGTGCACCCGAGGGCCCTCTCCCGGTGCCGTCGGCCGCGCGGCGGACGGTCCCGCCCGCATCCGGCCACCGACGACCCGGACACGGAGGCCGGTTCAGGAGGAGTGGACCCGCAGCTCGCGCATGTCGAGCGGCTCGGTCTCGTCGTGCTCGGTCAGGTCGATGACCTCGTCGACCGTCTCGCGTTCCGCCTCCGCGGATGCCCGGTGCTGCTCCTGCCGGGCCTCGTACTCGGCGAACGCCTCGGCGCCGACGACATCGGCGAGATCGTCCTCCGGCACGGCGGCCGGAATGCTGTCCGTCCGAAGCGGACCCTCCGGGGCCGGCAGGCCCTGGGTGCCGAAGAAGTCGAAGCCTCCTTCGACTCGCTTCGGAAAGCGGCGGTCCGGAGCGACGGCTGTCGCGGCGGGCGCCGTGCGCCGGCCGTGCGCGGAGGGGCCGGAGGTCGCGGCGGCCGTACCGGGCTCATGCTCCCCGGCGGCCGCCGGGAGCTTCCCCGCCGCCTCCTCCGCCTCCTGCTGCGCCTCGCGCCGGCGTGCCTCCTCGATGGTCCGCTTGATCTCCTGCCGGGCGCCGTTGCGCACAAGGTTGCGCAGGGCCGTATGCGCTCGCCGGTACCCGGCCGGGCCCAGCCCACCGGGGGTGGGCGCGACCGACCGACCGGTGCCCGCGGGCAGTTCGCGCACCTCCTGAGGGGCCCCGAGGCTCAGCAGCCGGCGGCCCTCCAGGGCGCTGGCCCGCTGGGTCTCCGCATTGGCGTAGCGCCGGAGCAGGGTCGCGTGCTCGTTGCGGAGCCGGGACAGTTCGGCCCGCTTCGCGCGCAGCTTGGTGTCCAGCGACAGGCGCAGCTCGCGGGACTCCTCCAGGTCGGTCTCGAGTTCGGCGATGCGCTCGTCCGTCCGCCACTCGTCCCGCACCCGTGCCTTGGTGACCTCGGCGACGCGCTTGCCCGCCGCCCGGTCCCAGGCGCGCATGATGACGGCACCGGTGACGGCCGTCGCGGCCGAAGCCGCCACCAGCAGCCGGAGCACCAGCACGTTGCCGCTCACGGCGGCGACAACGGCGCAGACAAGTGACACACCGACAACCGTGGCGGGCGAAAGGAGCCTGTGCAGGGGTGGGGAATGGCGGTGTCGTCCTCGTGGCATGGCCAGAAACCTACCGTGCGTGCGCTGGACGTGGGGACCCGGCCGCCCAGTTGTTTTCGGCCGGTTACTTTGTGATCAATCCCTTCGACTCCAGGTACTCGCGCGCGACATCCGCGGGCTTGCGGCGTTCGGCGTCGATGCTGCGGTTGAGCTCCACCAGATCCCGGGTCGTCAGGACCTTCGTCAGCTTGCCGAGCACGGCGCGGACGTCCTTCCCGCCGGCCGATTCGGCGTTGGCCACCGGCAGGACGTTGTCGGCGTTCTGGAGTTTCTTGTCGTCCTCGAGAAGGACCAGCCCGAAGTCCCGGAGCGTGGCGTCGGTGGTCGTGGTCAGCACCATCTGATCGGTGCCGTCCTTGACGGCCTGTTTGGCCGGGGTGGTGCCCACGCCCTTCGGGTCGACGGAGGAGATGCTGATGCCGTACTTCTTCTCCAGACCGGGCTTGCAGAAGGGCCGGACGCTGCACTCGTCACCGGCGGCGAGTTCGATGTCCAGGCCCGAACGGCCAAGATCCGAGAGGGTTTTGAGCTCGTGCTTGCGGGCGAATTCCTTCGTCACCGCGAACGCGTTCTGATCGACCGCTTCACCGGCCGGCAGGACTTCCAGGCCCCGCGGCTCGGCGAACTTCTTCAATGCCGCGACCGTGGCCGCCACATCACTGGACGCGACGGGCTTCGCCTTCTGACCGTTCTCCTTCACGTTCAGGAATTCCGCGAGCGTGGCCGCGTATTCCGGGACGATGTCGATCTGCCCCTTCTCCAGGGCGGGTTCGTAGAGCTCGCGGTTCTTCAGCGTCCTGACCGACGTCGTGTACCCGGCGTCCCGCAGCAGCTGTGCGTAGAGCTGGGCCATCAGCGTGGACTCCGTGAAACCGGCCGAACCGACGACCAGTTCGCCCTTGCCGCCGCCGGACGAGCCCGGCTGTTTGCTCTCCAGGCTCTCCCCGCCGCAACCGGCGAGGCCCGCCGTCAGCGCCGCGACGGCCAGCACCGCGCTCGCCGTCCGTACCGTGCGCGATCCACCCGCAGTGTTGTTCATCCGGATCACCATCCATCCAACCGATCGTTGTTCACGCCGCTTCTGCCGGGACGGCGCCGCCCCGGGTTCCGGCAGGATTCGCCCGGGCCGGCTGCCGGGGACGCCGCCGCAGGGGGTCACACAGCCACTGCGCGGCGGCCAGGGACGCCTCGACCAGCAGCGCGAGCGCAGCGACCAGGACGGCCCCCGCGACCACCTTCGGGGTGTCGTAGGTGTTGAATCCGGCGGTGATGATCCGCCCCAGCCCGCCGCCGCCGACCGGGCCCGTGAGGGTGGCGGTCGCGACGAGCTGCACGGCCGCGGACCGTATCCCCGCCATGATCAGTGCGAAGCCGAGGGGCAGTTCGACCCGCCACAGCAACTGCGCGCCGGACATGCCCATCCCCCGCGCCGCCTCCACGACCGCCGGGTCCGCCTCACTGATGCCCACACAGGCGTTGGTCAGCAGCGGCGGGAGGGCGAACAGCACCAGCGCCACGACCGTGGGCAGTTCTCCCTGCCGGCCGAGCGGCGTCAGCATGAGCAGCACCAGGACGGCGAGCGTCGGCACGGCGCGCCCGGCGTTCGAGACGTTGACGGCCAGCGCCCCGCCCCTGCCGGTGTGCCCGAGCCACAGGGCGGCCGGCAGCGCGATCAGGCAGGTGAGCACCAGGCACACCAGGGAGAGTTGGACGTGCTCCGCCAACCGCTGCCAGGCCCCCCCGGGGCCCGCCCAGTTGGCGGCCGTCGTCAGCCAGGTCCACGCCTGCACCACCGCGTCCACGGCCTCAGCCCGCCTTCGCTGCCGGGCCCGGGGCCGCTCGCCACAGCCGGACGGGCCACCGCCGGCGGGCACGGGCACCGGTACGCGCCCAGGGCGTCAGCAGCCCCTGCACGCCGAGCAGCAGCAGGTCCGCCGCCACGGCGAGCAGCACGCACAGCACCGACGCGGTGAGGACCTGGGCCTTGAAGTAACTGTCCAGGCCGCCCAGAACGAGGTTGCCGAGACCCCCGTAATCCACGAGCGCACCCACGGTCGTCAGCGAGATCGCGGAGACCGCGGCGATCCGCACCCCCGCCATGAGCGCCGGGAGGGCGAGCGGGAGTTCGACACCGAACAGCAGCCGCAGCGGACCGTAACCCATGCCGCGCGCCGCCTCCCGGGCCTCCTCCGGCACCGACTCGAGCCCCGCCAGGATGTTCCGCACCAGCAGGGTGAGCGAGTAGAGGACCAGGCCCGTCACCACCACCGAGGCCGAGACGCCGAGCAGCGGCATCAGCAGCGCGAACATGGCCAGCGACGGCACGGTGTACAGGATCGTGGTCAGGCCGAGCACCGGACCACGCCAGCGTTCCCGGCGGCGTGCGAACAAGGCCAGGGGGAAGGCGACGAGGAGGGCGATCACCACCGAGAGGGCCGCGATCCAGACGTGTTGCAGCGTGGCATCCGTCAATTCCTGGCTCCGGGTGCGGAGGTACTCACCGCAGATCCACTCGTTGGCCGTCAGACAGCTCCTGCCGTTCACGGCGTCCGCCTCCCCCGCCCGGTCCGTTCCATGCCCCGTCCCCGCGTCCGATCCGCACGGCCGGTCGCCGTCCGCCGACGGCTCTCCGCCGACCGCCTGCGACCCTACCCACCGGCACCGACAACGACCGGAAGTGCCGCAGGACAGCAATACGTTCTTCACACGCACCCCGCCGGGTGCCGTCACCATGGAGAGCAATGATCCGCTTCGAGAACGTCACCAAGCGCTACGCCGACGGCACCACCGCCGTGGACGGCCTGTCCTTCGAGGTGTGCCGGGGCGAACTGGTCACCCTCGTGGGGCCGTCCGGCTGCGGCAAGACCACCACCATGAAAATGGTCAACCGGCTGACCGAGCCCACATCCGGAAGGATCCTGCTGGACGGTGAGGACATCGCGACCCTCGACCCGGTCCGGCTGCGCCGCCGGATCGGCTACGTCATCCAGCAGGTGGGCCTGTTCCCGCACAAGACGGTGCTCGACAACACCGCCACCGTCCCGCATCTGCTCGGCTGGCAGCGGGCCAGGGCCCGCAAGCGGGCCGCGGAACTGCTCGAACTGGTGGGCCTCGACCCGTCGGTCCACGGCGAGCGGTACCCGGACCAGCTCTCCGGCGGGCAGCGGCAACGCGTGGGCGTCGCCCGGGCGCTGGCGGCGGATCCGCCCGTGCTGCTGATGGACGAGCCGTTCGGCGCCGTCGACCCGGTCGTCCGCGAGCGGCTCCAGAGCGAGTTCCTGAAGCTCCAGGAGACGGTCCGCAAGACCGTCCTCTTCGTCACGCACGACCTGGAGGAGGCGGTGCGGCTCGGTGACCGGATCGCGGTGTACGGCCGGGGCCGGATCGAGCAGTTCGACTCGCCCGCGGCCGTGCTCGGCGCGCCCGCCACCCCGTACGTCGCCGACTTCGTGGGGTCGGACCGGGGCCTGAAGCGGCTGTCGGTCACGCCGGTCGAAGCGGGGGACCTGGAACAGCCGCCGGTGGTCGGGGCCGCCGACCCGCTGGGCCGGGCAGCCGGACAGCTGAAGGCCGAGGGGGCACGATGGGCGGTCGTGCTCGACGGTTCCGGCAGCCTGCACGGGTGGATTCCCGCCGACGCCGGGGCCCCTGCGGACGGGGCCGCCGGGGGAACGGTGGGCGAGCATGCCCGCCGTATGGCGGCCTGGGTCCCCGTCGGCGCCTCGCTCCGGCAGGCGTTCAGCACCATGCTGCAGCACGACGCCGGGTGGGTCGCTGTCCTCGACGGCGAGCGCTTCCTCGGGGTTCTCACCCCGGCCCGGCTGCACGAGGCCCTTCGCCGCTCGATCGACGCCGACGCGAACGCAACGTCCCGGGATGCGGTCGACCTGGAGACGGTGCCGGGGGCCTGAGCCCGGCCGGGGACCGAGGCCCGAGAGGAACCCGTCGATCCCCCGCAGCCCGGCCCGGTCCAGCAGCTCCTTCTCGTTGGTGACCCAGTCGCCCCGGGCCGCCAGCACCCCGTGCGCCGCCTCGCATGCGGCTCGCGCGACCGCACCGGCACAGTCCGCGAGATGTCCCCGCCCGGCATGGGCGCTGCGGGCGTACCCGAGGGTGAGCCGGGCCGCGCCCCACCACTCCGCCGAGGCCGTGCGGCGCAGGGCCGCCGGGTAACCGGGGCGCGGCAGCCGCCCGTGCAGGACCCGGTTGACCGCGAGCTCGGCGACCACCAGGTACGTGGGCACACCCGCCAGGTGGAACATCAGCCGCTCGATCGCGAACCGGCCCTCGCGGGCCTCGGCCAGCCGGTACCCGACGTCGGCGAGGTCCCGGTAGTGGACGTCGACCCGGCGGCCGTCCACCTCGAGCCAGGCCCCGCCGTTGAACACCCCTCCGCCCCAGCCGCCGATCTCGGAGACCTCGCCCGGCCAGCCCAGCGCCCGCAGGCCGGCGGGCGAGAACCCGCCCCGGTAGTAGACGGCGAAGTCCCAGTCGCTGTCGGGACGGTGGGTCTGCGTGGCCCGCGATCCGCCCAGCGCCACCGCCTCCACGTGCTGCAGGGACGCGAGGCGGCCGGCGACGGATCGGGCGAAGGCTTCCTGGTCCGGTTGCATGCCGCCGAGGATGGCAGAACGGCCGGGGGGCCGGCCCGGGAGTCCCCGGAAGATGCCCGAGTGCTGTCCCCGCTGCGGCCGTCCGGCCCGGCGCCGCCCTACTCGCGCGACGCCCCGGGCGGTTCGTCCTCGTCCTCGGGCAGCTTGCAGACCCGCTCCAGGAACAGGGCGGCCGCCACCACCGCCACTCCCGCCACGACCGAGGCGCCCGAATAGATCGCCTGGTCCCTGCGCGGCCCGGCGTCGAGGCCGTCGATCAGCAGGAAGACGCCGACCCCGGCGTAGATTCCGGAGACCAGGGACGCCACCAGCGCACTCGCCTGGCCGAAGACGACGGCCCGCGCGGCCTGCATCGGATCGACACCCTTGGCGTCCGGCTCACGATTGCGCTGGGCCTTCAGCCGCGCCCGCAGCGACAGCGCGGTCGCTGCGAGGACGGTGGCGATCACCGCCAGCACGATGGGGGCGGCCACCGGCACTCCGGGAAGCGTGCCGAAGGAATCCCACAGTCGTGCGGCGGCCCAGGACAGAATCCCCGCCACCACGAAGATCCCGACGAGGACCCTGATCCGAAGTTGCCTCACCGAGCGTCCGCTCCTCTTCGCGCCCTACGCATGCTGCCGGTCTCCGGCCGGAGCTCCCGGTCCGTCCAACGACTACTCGGGCAGCCGGAGTTCCAGGTCCTCGCGGACCTCCACACCGGTACGGCCGAGCGCCGCGAGCAGTTCGGCCACAGCTCCCCGGCCCGGAACCTCGGCCTCGGGCTCGATGTCGTGCCACGGCACCAGGACGAAGGCGCGCTCGTGCGCCCGCGGGTGCGGCAGTGTCAGCGTCGGATCGTCGGAGACCACGTTCTGGTACGACACGATGTCGACATCAAGGGTCCGCGGGCCCCAGCGCTCGTCCCGCACCCGCTCGAAGGCCTCCTCGATGGCGTGGCTGCGCTCCAGCAGGGAGGACGGCGGAAGCGTGGTCTTCACCAGCACCACCGCGTTGAAGTACGAGGGCTGCGAACCGGGGTCGACACCCCACGGCTCCGTCTCGTAGACCGGCGAGACGGCCTTCACCCGCACGCCCGGGGTGTCCTCCAGGGCGTCGATCGCCCCCTGCAGCGTCTCCAGCCGGTTGCCGACATTGCTCCCGAGGGCGATCACCGCCCGTTTCGGGTTGCTCAGCGTCGTGTCGGCAGCGTCCACCTGCGCCACAACGGCGGCGGGAACCGGCTGCATGGTCGGGTCACTCGTCGTCATACTCGGCTCCGGCTGATGGTGACGGTCACATCGTCGAACGGGACGGCGATCGGGGCGTCCGGCTTGTGCACGACCACCTCGACCTCCTGCACGACCTCGTGTTTCAGGCAGCTGTCGGCGATCCGCTGGGCGAGCGTCTCGATCAGGTCGACCGGCTCGCCGGACACGACCGAAGCCACCTCTTCCGCGACGACACCGTAGTGCACCGTCCGGGTGAGGTCGTCGCCGTCCGCGGCGGGTCGGGTGTCGAGGCCCAGCACGAGGTCGACGACGAACGTCTGGCCCTTCTCACGTTCCTCGGGGAACACCCCGTGATGGCCACGGGCCCTCAGGCCACGCAGTGCCACGCGATCCACGCGAATCACTCCTGCCAGATCTCCGGCCGAACGGCCGGGCCGACGACTGCCGGCGCTGCGTCCCGTTCGAAGCTGCCGACGGAAACCTACCGCCCCCGCCGAGGAGGCCCGGCGCGCCGGGGCACAGCCGGTCGCACGCGGACCGCGCTCGGTCCGCCTACCCGTTTTAGCGGTCACGCATTCACCTCCGGAACCCGACGTGGCTCGAACGGTGGCCACACGGTGGCCGAAACTGTCCGGGCCACCCTCTCAGATTCCGGAGCGCCCGCCGTCCCCGTTGCCGTCCTCGTCCTCGTCCTCGGATGTCTCGGTGAGCACCGGCGACCCGTGGTGGGACCAGATGCGCCAGCCGTCGCCGGTGCGGCGGAACACGTTCGTGGCGACGACGAGCTGGCCGACGAGCGGCCCCAGCTCGCCCTCCTCCTCCGCAGGACCGCCGCTGAGGATGTTCTCCGTGCACGTGACCAGGGCCGTGTCACCCTCCACCGAGACCTCGACATCCGTGAGGAAGAACTGGATGTAGTCGGTGTTCGCCATGATCAGCGCGTACGACCGCAGCACCTCGCCGTTGCCCCGCAGCAGCGGCCAGCCGGGGTGCACGCAGCTGACGTCCCCCGGCAGCCACAGGGCGGACAGAGCCTCGAAGTCGCCCTGTTCCATGGCCTCGTAGAGGGCGGTGTTGGCCATCTCCACCTGCTCGCTGTCCGTCAGCGCCGCGCTCACACTGCCCCCTCGACGGCGCGCGCCACCCGCACGGCGTCAGCGCTGGCCCCGACCTCGTGCACACGCACAGCCCAGGCACCGGCACGGGCTGCGAGAGCGGACACCGCGGCCGTCGCCGCGTCCCGCTCGCGGGCCGGCGGCGGGGTACCGTCGGGGCCGGCGAGCACCCGCCCCAGGAACCGCTTCCGCGACGCGGCGACCAGCAGCGGCCTGCCGAGCCCGCGCAGCACGTCCAGCCGGGCGACGAGCGCCAGGTCGTGCTCGGCCTCCTTGGCGAAGCCCAGCCCCGGGTCGAGGACGATCCGCTCGGGGGCGACACCACCCGAGACGACGGCGTCCATCCGCCGCTGCAGTTCGCCGACGATTTCGGGCACCACGTCGCCATAGACGGCGCGGCTGTTCATGTCCGCGCTGAAGCCCCGCCAGTGCATGACGACGAACGGCACTCCGGCGTCCGCCACGACGGGCACCATAGCCGTATCGGCGAGCCCTCCGCTGACGTCGTTGACCAGCCGGGCACCTGCGGCGACCGCCTGCTCGGCGACCGCGGCCCGCATCGTGTCGACGCTGACGACCAGTCCCTCGGAGGCCAGTTCCCGCACCACGGGAACCACCCTGCGCAGTTCCTCCGCCTCGTCGACCCGGGACGCCCCGGGACGCGTCGACTCGCCGCCCACGTCCACCAGGTCGGCGCCCTGGGCGACCAGGTCCAGACCCCGTTTGACCGCGGCTTCCGTGTCGAACCAGCTGCCGCCGTCCGAGAAGGAGTCGGGCGTCACGTTCACGACGCCCATCACCGCGCAGCGGTCCCATTCCGGCAGACCGGACACCCGGCCGCGCAACGTACTCATGCCTCCACCCTAGGCCGATTCGGCGAAGCCGCGATCCAGTCGGCCGCCTTCCCGCCCCGCTCGCGGGACCCTGCGACCTGCCGGATCAGCGCGCCATGATCAGGCTCATCGCCTCGGAGCGGGTCGCCGAGTCGCGCAGCTGACCCCGGACCGCCGAGGTGGTGGTCTTCGCTCCGGGCTTGCGGATGCCGCGCATCGACATGCACATGTGCTCGCACTCCACGACGACGATCACGCCGCGCGGCTCCAGGATCTCCATCAGCGAGTCGGCGATCTGTGTGGTCAGCCGCTCCTGGACCTGCGGACGGCGGGCGAAGACGTCCACGAGACGGGCGAGCTTGGAGAGGCCGGTGATCTTGCCGTCGGCGGACGGGATGTAGCCGACGTGGGCAACGCCGTGGAACGGCACGAGGTGGTGCTCGCAGGTGCTGTAGATCTCGATGTCCTTGACCAGGACCATCTCGTCGTGGCCGAGGTCGAAGGTCGTGGTCAGGACGTCCTCCGGCCTCTGGCGCAGGCCGGCGAATATCTCCTTGTAGGAACGCGCCACGCGGGCCGGCGTCTCCAGCAGCCCCTCACGATCGGGGTCCTCGCCGATCGCGATGAGGAGCTCGCGGATGGCGTTCTCTGCGCGCTTCACGTCGAAATCGCCGACAGTGTTCGCATCCACCAGGGTCACCGGGTCGGTCATCTGTGCCTCGATCCTGTTCCGTACGTGCCGCCCACACGGCCGCACCCCCTCAGGCTAGAACCCGAGGGGGTGCGGCGTGATTCCGGGGAGGCGGCCCCGAGCGGTCAGCTCTCGGTGGGCTCCTCGGGGACCTCCGCCTTGTCGGACTTCGTCATGCTCGTCCGGGGCGCGTTCTGCCCGTTGGCCGAGAGCAGCTCCTTGGGCGACAGCACCGGCGGACGGGTCGAGGGGGTACGCCGCGACGAGCCGGTCCACGCCGGACGGGCCGGGCGCTTCACGACCGTCGAGAAGACCTCCGCGATCTCCTCCTTGCCGAGCGTCTCCTTCTCGAGGAGTTGCAGCACGAGGTTGTCGAGGACGTCGCGGTTCTCGACCAGGATCTCCCAGGCCTCGTTGTGCGCCGCCTCGATCAGCTTCTTGACTTCCTCGTCGACCAGCGCGGCGATCTCCTCGGAGTAGTCGCGCTGGTGCGACATCTCCCGGCCGAGGAAGGGCTCGGCGTTGTCGGAGCCGAACTTGATCGCACCGAGCCGCTCGGTCATGCCGTACTGCGTGACCATCGCGCGGGCCGTGGCGGTCGCCTTCTCGATGTCGTTGGCCGCACCCGTGGTCGGGTCGTGGAAGACCAGCTCCTCCGCCGCACGGCCGCCCAGCATGTACGCGAGCTGGTCGAGCATCTCGTTGCGGGTGGTGGAGTACTTGTCCTCCTCGGGGAGGACCATCGTGTAGCCGAGGGCGCGGCCACGGGACAGGATCGTGATCTTGTGCACCGGGTCGCTGTTCGGAGAAGCCGCCGCGACCAGGGCGTGACCGCCCTCGTGGTAGGCGGTGATCTTCTTCTCCTTGTCGCTCATGATCCGGGTCCGCTTCTGCGGTCCGGCCACGACGCGGTCGATCGCCTCGTCCAGGAAATGGTTGTTGATCAGCTTGGCGTCGCTGCGGGCCGTGAGCAGCGCGGCCTCGTTGAGGACGTTGCTCAGGTCCGCGCCCGTGAAGCCGGGGGTCCGGCGGGCGACGGCGCCCAGGTCGACGTCCGGGGCGACCGGCTTGCCCTTCTGGTGGACCTTGAGGATCTCCAGCCGGCCCTGCATGTCGGGGCGGTCCACGGCGATCTGCCGGTCGAAGCGGCCCGGGCGCAGCAGCGCCGGGTCGAGGATGTCCGGCCGGTTCGTGGCGGCGATCAGGATGACGCCGCCCTTGACGTCGAACCCGTCCATCTCGACGAGCAGCTGGTTCAGCGTCTGCTCGCGCTCGTCGTGGCCGCCGCCGAGACCCGCACCGCGGTGCCGGCCGACGGCGTCGATCTCGTCCACGAAGACGATGGCCGGGGCGTTGGCCTTGGCCTGCTCGAACAGGTCGCGGACCCGGGAGGCACCGACACCGACGAACATCTCGACGAAGTCGGAACCGGAGATCGAATAGAACGGGACGCCCGCCTCACCGGCCACGGCACGGGCGAGGAGCGTCTTGCCGGTTCCGGGCGGGCCGTAGAGCAGCACGCCCTTGGGAATCTTGGCGCCGACGGCCTGGAACTTGGCCGGCTCCTGCAGGAACTCCTTGATCTCGTGGAGCTCCTCGACCGCCTCGTCCGCACCCGCCACGTCGGTGAACGTGGTCTTGGGCGTGTCCTTGGTGATCAGCTTGGCCTTCGACTTCCCGAAGTTCATCACCCGGGAGCCGCCGCCCTGCATCTGATTCATCAGGAACAGGAAGACGACCACGATGAGGACGAAGGGAAGCAGGGACAGCAGGACCCCCAGGAACGGGTTCTGCTTGGACGGCGAGACGGTGTAGCCGTCCGGAATCTGCTTGTCCTGGTACTTGGCCTGGAGGTCCTGGGCCAGCTGGACGCCCTGGTCGCCGATGTAGCTGGCCTGCAGCTTGTTGCTGCCCTGGACCTTGGTGCCGTCCTTGAGTTCGACCTTGATCTTGGTTTCATCGCCGGTGGTCAGCTCGGCGGACTTGACCTTGTTCTCGGCGATCGATTTGACCACCTGGCCGGTGTCCACCGTTTTGTAGCCGCCGGACGAACCGACGACCTGCATCAACACGACCACGGCGAGGACGGCCAGCACGATCCACATGACCGGCCCACGGAAGTAGCGCTTCACGTCCATCCATACGGGGCGCGTGCGCCCCGTCCCTCCTGCCACAGTGAGGCACGTCGGTCCCGGTTCTCCGGAACCCTCGGTGCGTACGGTGTATTACTCGGCCTTGAAAGACTGACCTTCGGACGGTACCCCAGCATTGTCCTGCAAGGCTGCCCCGGAAGTCACGAATCTGCCTTCCCCTGCTCCAACGGCGGGTGGGAGCCGGGGGTTCCCGCCGTCCGCGCGGCCGGCGGCGTTGCGCCGCCGCCCGGACGGGCGCACCCCGGTCATCCGCCGTAGACGTGGGGCGCCAGGGTGCCGACGAAGGGCAGGTTCCGGTAACGCTCGGCGTAGTCGAGGCCGTAGCCCACGACGAACTCGTTGGGGATGTCGAAGCCGGTGTACTCCACCTCGAGGTCCACCTTGGCAGCCTCCGGCTTGCGCAGCAGCGTGCAGACCTTCAGCGACGCGGGACCCCGGGAGCTCAGGTTCGACAGCAGCCAGGACAGCGTGAGACCGGAGTCGATGATGTCCTCGACGATCAGCACGTCGCGACCGGCGATGTCGGTGTCGAGGTCCTTCAGGATCCGGACCACCCCGGAGGACTTGGTGCCGGCCCCGTACGAGGACACCGCCATCCAGTCCATCGTCACAGGGGTGGACAGCGCCCGCGCCAGGTCCGCCATCACCATGACGGCGCCCTTGAGGACACCGACGATCAGCAGTTCCCTGCCCGCGTAGTCCGCGTCGATCTTCGCTGCGAGCTCGGCCAGCTTCGCGTCGATTTCTTCTTTGGTGATGAGGACCGACTTGAGGTCGGTTCCCATGTCCTTGTCGTCCACCCGCGTCACTCTCGGTTGATTCGTACCCGGCCGGGTGCCCGCGGGCATTCCGGTCCCCGGTTCGAAGGCTCGGCTCAGTGTTCGGCGGCTGCCTCATCGCGTCGCCGGATAACCAGACTGCCACACCGGCGGTGGACCTCGATCCGTCCGGGCAGGTTGATCACGCCCTGTCCCCGCCAACCGGTGATCAGCCGGTCCACTTCCTCGATGTGCTTGGCGAACAGCGAGCCTGCCGGCGAACCGGCCTCGATGGCGGCCCGGCGCAGCACGCGGCGCCGCACCGCGGGGGGCAGCGCGAAGAGCTTCGCAGCGTCGAGCACGGGGGCTTCGCCGCTGGCGCCGGCGGCGCGGACCGTCTCGCCGACCTCCGCCGCCCAGGCGTCGAGGGCGTCGGCGTCGTCGCGGGAGAGCTGGGCGGTCCGTGCCAGGGCTTCGACGACGCCCTTGCCGAGCGACTTTTCCAGCGCGGGAAGTCCCTCGTGGCGCAGCCGGGACCGGGTGTAGGCGGGATCGGCGTTGTGCGGGTCGTCCCAGACGGGGAGGGACTGGGCCATGCAGGCCTTCCGCGCCGTCTGGCGGTCGATCTGCAGGAAGGGCCGGCGGTAGCGGCCGCGCACCCCGGAGACGGCGGCCATTCCGGAGAGCGAGCGGGTGCCGGAGCCGCGGGCGAGTCCGAGCAGGACGGTCTCGGCCTGGTCCTCGCGGGTGTGGCCGAGCAGGACTGCTGCGGCACGGCGGCGGTCGGCTGTCGCGTCGAGGGCGGCGTAGCGGGCGTCGCGGGCAGCGGCCTCGGGGCCGCCCTGCCGCCCGACGGTGACGGTGACGGCGTCCACGGGATCGAGGCTCATGGTGCGCAGGCGGACGGCGACCTCGGACGCGCGCCGGTCGGAGCCCTCCTGCAGGCCGTGGTCGACGGTGACACCGCCGGCCCGGATGCCGAGCTTGGGGGCCTCGAAGGCGAGCGCGGAGGCGAGGGCGATGGAGTCGGCTCCGCCTGAGCACGCGGCGAGCACGAGAGGTTCGTCCCGGGCGCCGGAGGCCCGGTGTTCGTTGAGTACGTCGTGGAGTACGCGGCGGACCGCCAAACGTATCGCTGCGACCGCGGGATGGGGACCCATGTCCGGTTCCCTTCCTGGAGGAGGAGGTGGGATCGGGGATGCGGACATTGTCGCCGACACCCCGAGTCGTCACGCTGAGTGTGTAGATGGTGACAGAAGTGGGCTGCTCCCCGAGCATCGCACGCCCACCTGTTGCCCACGGTCCCTCGGACGGGTGATTACCGAGGCGTTCGACTGCCGCCGGACGGGGCGTTTTCGACCCCTTCGCCCCATCGCCGCATTCCGGCTCCGGCCTCAGGCACCACCGTGGACCCGCGTGATCCACCGCTCCGGTTCCGCGATCTCCGCCTTGGTGGGCAGGGTGTTCGGCGAGGTCCAGACCCGGTTGAAGTCGTCCATCCCGGTCCGCTCGACCACGGCCCGCACGAAGCGTTCGCCGTCGCGGTACTGGCGCAGCTTGGCGTCCAGGCCGAGCAGCTTGCGCAGCACCTGGTCGAGACGTCCGGCACCACTGGCCCGGCGCTTCTGGAACTTCTCCCGGATCTCCGCGACCGTCGGTACGACGTCGGGCCCGACGCCGTCCATCACGAAGTCCGCGTGCCCCTCCAGCAGGGACATCACCGCGGTCAGCCGGGTCAGGATCTCGCGCTGGGCCGGCGTCTGGACGATTTCGACGAGGCTGCGCCCGCCGTCCCCGTCGGCCTCCGCCCCGCCGCCCCCGGCCAATGCCTGGGCCGCTTCGCGCAGGCGCTCGAAGAGCGCACCGGGGTCGATGTCGGTCTCGGCCAGGAACGCCTGGATCTCACCCTCGATGTGATCGCGCAGCCAGGGCACGGCCGTGAACTGGGTGCGGTGGGTCTCCTCGTGGAGGCACACCCAGAGCCGGAAGTCGTGCGGCTCGACGTCGAGTTCGCGCTCGACATGGATGATGTTCGGCGCGACGAGCAGCAACTGCCCCGTACCGTCCGGGAAGGAGCCCCCGCCGCCCGAGAACGTCTCGAACTGGCCGAGGACCCGGGAAGCCAGGAAGGACAGCAGCATGCCCAGCTCGACGCCGGTGACCTTGCCGCCCACCGCGCCCAGCACGGCACCACCGGGCGAGCCCGCGCGGCGTTCGCTCATCTTGCCGAGCAGCGGTTTCAGGACCTCGCGGAAGCCGGCCACGTTCGCCTTGATCCAGCCGGGCCGGTCCACGACGAGGACGGGCGCGCCACTGCTCCCGGCCCCGCCGGCCTTCGCCTCCGGACCGTGCAGGGCCGCCATCCGGGTGAAGGACCGGACGTGCGTCTCGGCGGACTCCGCGTGCCGGCGCAGTTCCGCCACCACGGCCCGCGCCTCGTCGCGGGTGACCGCGGGCCCCGGCCGTACGAGCCGCGTCGCCGTGGCTGCCGCGAGGTTCCAGTCGACCATCTCCGTGCCACCGATGCTCATGGCTTCACGGTACGTGCTCCGGCGTGCTCGCGGAGCGGTAACGAGCCCCGCGCGAGGCGTGGCCGCGCGGTCAGCGGCAGCCGCAGTTGGCGACCGCCGCCGCCAGTCTGTCGAGCGCGGCCTGGGCGGCGCCCGGGTCCGAGGTCCCGTTGGTCATGAAGGCGAAGACCAGGAGCCGCCCGTCCGCGTCGACCACCGTGCCCGCCAGAGTGTTGACCCCGGTCAGGGTCCCGGTCTTGGCGCGCACCATGCCCCTGCCCGCGGCGGCCTTCTCGTAGCGGCTGCGCAGGGTGCCGCTGAAGCCGGCCACCGGCAGCCCCGTCAGAGCCGGCCGCAGGTCGGCGCGGTCGGGGTCGGCGGCCCGCAGCAGCAACCGCGCCAGGAGGCCGGCGGAGACCTTGTCGCGGCGGTCGAGCCCGCTGCCGTCCTTGAAGTGCGCCCCGCCGACGGGCAGATCGAGCTGCTTCAGCCGGGCGCGCACCGCCTGTCCGGCACCGTCGAAACTCGCCGGCTCGCCCGCCGCGACGGCTGTCTGCCGGGCGAGCGCCTCCGCGATGTCGTTGTCGCTGTTGGTGATCATCCGCTCGACCAGGGCGGAGAGGGGCTGCGAACGGACCGCCGCGACCGGGTCGGCGTCGTCGTCCGCGCTCCGGCGTCCGGGCTCGCCCTTCACCTCGAGGCCCCGCTTCTCCAGCATTCCGGCGAATGCTCGGGCGGCGTCGCGGGCCGGGTCGCCGGAGCGGGGCGCAGGACCGTGTGTGCTGTCGTCGAGCCGGCCCTCGTCGACCATCAAGGGGCTGACCGGGGCAATGTTCTCGTTGAGGCCGATGCGGTGGCGCTCGGGACCGGAGTACCGGGAGACGTCGTAGTCGAGCTCGACCTTCTCGATGCCCTGACGCTCGAGGGCCTTCGCCGTCCGGTCGGCCAGGTCGTGAAGGCTCGCCGGGCCGTGGGCGTCCTTCCGCTTCCCCTCGGTGAGGGTCGGGTCTCCACCGCCGACCAGCACGATCTCGCCGGGCTTGCGGCCCGCGACCACCCGCGTCGCGATGCGGTGGTCGGCCCCCAGGGCGTCGAGGGCGGCCACGGCCGTCGCGATCTTGACGGTGGAGGCGGGGACGGCGGCCCTGCCCTCGCCCGAGCCGAACACCTGCTCGCCGGTGGTGGCGTCCATCACCGAGGCGGTGCGCAGCGGCCCCAGAGCCGGATCCTTCAGCAGCGGGTCGAGGGTGTCGGCGAGGCCGTCCGGCGTGGGCGGCGGGACCGGTCCGGAAGCGGGCCCGGCCCCCGAACCCAGGGCCGCGAGCACCGCACTCGCCCGGACGGACGGGCCGGCCTTCCCGGCACCCCGACCGGCTCCGCCGCCCCGGTGTGCGGCCGCATCCGCGCGCGCTGCCGCCCGCTCCGCCTGGCGCTGGCCGCCCGCCCAGGGGCCCGTGAGGGACACCGCGGCAGCGGCTGCCACCAGGCCGACCACCGCCGAGCCCGCCACCAGCTGCCGCACCGGCCGGCCGAGATACCCCCGAGCCACCGCCCTGAACTGGGACGACCTGTCCTCCGGCACCTCGGACCAGCCCCTTTCGCGATCACACAACAGAGTGAGGGACACTTAATCACCCGAACTGTGTGCTGATCATGGAGGAACCACCCGTGGAGTTCGACGTCACCATCGAGATCCCGAAGGGCTCGCGGAACAAGTACGAGGTCGATCACGAGACCGGTCGTATCCGCCTGGACCGTCGACTCTTCACTTCGACCAGTTACCCTGCTGACTACGGCTTCGTCGAGAACACCCTCGGCGAGGACGGTGACCCGCTCGACGCCCTCGTCATCCTGGACGAGCCGACGTTCCCGGGCTGCCTCATCAAGTGCAGGGCGATCGGCATGTTCCGCATGACGGACGAAGCCGGCGGCGACGACAAGCTGCTGTGCGTGCCCGCATCCGACCCCCGCGTCGAACACCTGCGTGACATCCACCACGTCTCGGAGTTCGACCGGCTGGAGATCCAGCACTTCTTCGAGGTCTACAAGGACCTCGAGCCCGGCAAGTCCGTCGAAGGCGCCAACTGGGTGGGACGGACCGAGGCCGAGGCCGAGGTCGAGGCGTCCATCAAGCGCCTCGAAGCCACAGGCGGCAAGCACTGAACCAAGAGCCTCACGAGGCTCGGGATCGGCTGGTTCGGGCGGCGCACCATAGAGGAACGGTGCGCCGCCCGAACGTGTGCCGGGACCCCGTGTGCCCGGCCGGGGGAATGCCCCTGCCGGTGGCCGGGCACCATTTTTTGTGATCACTGACGAGCGCCTGCAGCAGGGGCGAGAAGGAGAGCGGAACATCAGTGGTGGCGGACCCCAGGCGGAACGCCGGCGGAGCCGGTGCGTCCGCAGGAGCCTCCGGCACGGCCACGGAAGACCGTAAGCCGCTGTCGGACGAGGCGCACAGCGCCTTCACACCGCCGCTCGGCGTCCCACTTCCGCCCCCGCCGGATGAGGACCACCCCACCTCGGAATTCGCCATTCCGGAGGGGGTGCTGCCCGAGTCCCTGCAAGAGGGACCGGAAGGCTCGGCGTTCCTCCCGCCCGGCGGCACCACCGCGCCGCAGGGCCATCAGCCGGCGCCCTTCACCCCGCCGCACGGCATCCCGCCGGTCCGGCTGACGAAGGACGTGCCCTGGCAGGACCGCATGCGCACCATGCTGCGCATGCCGCTGGCCGACCGGCCGGTACCGGAGCGTCCGGAGAAGCACGAGGACGACCCGGGTCCCGCCGTTCCGCGCGTCCTCGACCTCACCCTGCGTATCGGCGAACTGCTGCTCGCGGGCGGCGAGGGGGCCGAGGACGTCGAGGCGGCCATGTTCGGCGTGGCGCACGCCTACGGCCTCGACCGCTGCGAGCCGACGGTCACCTTCACCCTGCTGTCGGTCACCTACCAGCCGTCGCTGGTCGACGACCCGGTGACGGCCAGCCGGACCGTCCGACGCCGGGGCACCGACTACACCCGGCTGTCCGCGGTGTACCGCCTGGTCGACGACATCACCTCCTCCGACGACACGGAGGTGTCGCTGGAGGAGGCGTACCGGCGACTGGCCGAGATCCGGCGTAACCGGCACCCGTACCCCGGCTGGGCCCTCACCGTGGCCGGTGGTGCGCTGGCCGGCGCGGCCTCCACCCTGGTGGGCGGTGGTGTCGTGGTGTTCCTGGCCGCGGCCATCGGCGCGATGCTGGGCGACCGGCTCGCCTGGCTCTGTTCCGGGCGCGGGCTCCCGGAGTTCTACCAGTTCGTGGCCGCCGCCATGCCGCCGGCAGCGATGGGTGTCGCGCTCACCCTGGCGCATGCCGGGGTGCCCGCGTCCGCGGTGATCACCGGTGGGCTGTTCGCCCTGATCCCGGGGCGGGCGCTCGTCGCGGGCGTGCAGGACGGCCTGACCGGCTACTACATCACCGCCTCGGCCCGTCTGCTCGAGGTCGGCTACCTCGTGGTCGGCATCGTCGTGGGCGTCCTGATGGTGCTGTACGGCGGGGTCCAGCTGGACGCCAAGCTCAACCCGGACGCCGGCCTGGGCTACGACTCGAGGCCCCTGCTGCAGATCCTGGCGGCCATGGTGCTGGCACTCGCCTTCGCGGTGCTGCTCCAGCAGGAGAAGCAGACGGTGCTCGCAGTCACCCTCAACGGCGGGGTCGCATGGATCGTCTACGGTGCGCTGGCCGACACGGCGGGCATCTCGCCCGTGGCGGCGACGGCGGTTGCGGCCGGTCTGGTGGGCCTCTTCGGCCAGCTGCTGTCCCGCTACCGGTACGCGTCGGCGCTGCCGTACGTCACCGCGGCGATCGGCCCGCTGCTGCCCGGTAGTGCCACGTACTTCGGTCTGCTCGGCTTCGCGCAGGGGAACCTGGACGCCGGCTTCGCCTCGCTGACGAAGGCGGCCGCTCTGGCACTGGCCATCGCCATCGGCGTGAACCTGGGTGGCGAGATCGCCCGGCTGTTCATGAAGGTGCCGGGGGCCGGCATCGTCGACACCTCCGACCGCCGGGCGGCGAAGCGTACCCGCGGCTTCTGATTCCGGGGTCACCTGCTCCGGGCTGCGGATCCCGGGCCGCGACAAGGGGCCGGTCCGATGCGGACACTGTTGGCGAATGC
>NZ_JAMQGM010000060.1 GCF_023703325.1 Streptomyces meridianus | reverse complement strand
AACAGCACCGCCGTACGGCCCGTCCGCACCCGCCCCGACACAACCGCCGGATGCGACACACCCGCCGCCAGCGCCTCCAGAGCTGTGAGCCGGGCATCCCGCTCTTCCGCCACGACGACCGCACGGTGTTCCATCGCCCCCCGCGACGTCGCGAGCGAGAAACCGGGGTCGAGAGAGCCCTTCTCGCGCGCAGTCTCGAGCAGGTTCCGCGCCTGGTCCGTCAGTGCCTCCGGCGTCTTCGCGGACAGCACCCAAGGCACCGCGGCCAGTGCCCGGTTCGGCGCCTCGTGCCCCGGCTCGGACAGGTCGGGCGCCTCTTCGACGATCACGTGGGCGTTGGTGCCGCTCAGGCCGAAGGACGAGACACCCGCGCGGCGCGGACGGCCCTCGGCCGACCAGTCGCGGTTGGCCGTCAGCAGTTTCACGTGACCCTCGGTCCAGTCGATCTGGTCCGACGGCTCGTCCACGTGCAACGTCCTCGGCAGCATCCCGTTACGCATCGCCATCACCATCTTGATGACACCCGCCACACCCGCCGCCGCCTGCGTGTGCCCCAGGTTCGACTTCACCGAACCCAGCCACAACGGCCGGTCCTCCGAACGCTCCTGGCCATAGGTGGCCAACAGCGCCTGCGCCTCGATGGGATCACCCAGCCGCGTCCCCGTCCCGTGCGCCTCCACCACATCCACATCCGCGGCATTCAGACCACCCGCGGCCAGCGCCTGCCGGATCACCCGCTGCTGCGACGGACCGTTCGGCGCCGTCAGACCGTTCGACGCACCGTCCTGGTTCAGCGCCGAGCCACGCACCACCGCCAACACCGGATGCCCGTTCGCCCGCGCATCCGACAACCGCTCCAACAGCAGCACACCCGCACCCTCGCCCCAGCCGGTCCCGTCCGCTCCGCCACCGAACGCCTTGCACCGACCGTCCGGGGAGAGACCGCGCTGCTCGCTGAAGTACACGAGCATGTCCGGCGTGGACATCACCGTGACACCACCGGCCAGGGCCAGCGAGCACTCCCCCGACCGCAGCGCCTGCGCCGCCGTGTGCAGGGCGACCAGCGACGACGAGCACGCCGTGTCAACCGTCACGGCCGGCCCCTCCAGACCGAGCGTGTAGGCCACGCGACCGGAGACGATGCTGCCGGCCGTTCCGCCGCCGTAGTCGTGGTACATCACGCCGGCGTAGACACCGGTGCGGCTGCCCTTGAGGGATGCGGCATCCACGCCGGCCCGCTCGATCGCCTCCCAGGACACCTCCAGCAGCAGTCGCTGCTGAGGGTCCATGAGGGTGGCCTCGTTGGGGCTGATGCCGAAGAAGTCCGCGTCGAACTCGGCGGCCTCGTACAGGAATCCGCCGTCGCGGGCGTACGTCCTGCCCGGCACGCCCGGCTCCGGGTCATACACGTCCGGGTCCCAGCCCCGGTCCTCGGGCAGGGGCGCGATGGCGTCCACGCCATCGGCCACCAGCCGCCACAGGTCCTCGGGGGACGAGACTCCGCCCGGGTACCGGCACGCCATGCCGACGATGACGATCGGGTCGTCGTCGGACGCGCGGCGAACCGCTGAGGGGGCAAGATGCGCGGTGCTGCCGTTGTCGAGCCGGTTCATCAGGTGTCCGGCCACCGCCCGAGCGGTCGGATAGTCGAAGATCAGCGTGGCCGGAAGACGCAGGCCGGTCGCCGCGTCGAGCCGGTTGCGCAAGTCGACGGCGGCCAGGGAGTCGAATCCGAGTTCCTCGAAGGCCCGGTCCTCTTCGATCGCGGCGGCGGACGCGTGGCCGAGCACAGCGGCCACGGTGCCCCGGACGAGGTCCAGCACGGCGGCGGTGCGTTCGTCGTCGCCCAGCCCGGCCAGCCGGTCGGCCAGCGCCGAGGCGGCGGGGGCGCCGGTCCGGGCAAGTCGGCGCCCCGGTCGCACCAGAGCGCGGAGCATCGGCGGCACCGCGTCGGCTCCGGATGCGAGGGTCGCGAGGTCCAGCCGGAGCGGAACGGTGGCGGGGATGCCGGATCGCAGGGCGGCGTCGAAGAGGGCGAGACCGCGGTCGGCCGTCAGGGCGGGGGTGCCGGCACGGCGCATCCGCTCCACGTCGGCGGCGGCGAGCCGCGTGCCGAGGCCGGCACCGATGTCCCAGAGACCGAACGCCATGGACACAGCGGGCAGTTCGGCCGCGTGCCGGTGCTCTGCCAGGGCGTCGAGGAACGCGTTGGCAGCGGCGTAGTTGGCCTGGCCGCTCGAGCCCAGGGTGCCGGCGATCGAGGAGAAGAGGACGAATGCGGTCAGGTCGAGGCCGGCGGTGAGTTCGTGCAGGTGCCAGGCCGCGTCCGCCTTGGGGCGCAGGACCGTGTCCATCCGGTCCGGGGTGAGCGACGTGATCAGGCCGTCGTCGAGCAGGCCGGCGACGTGGACGACACCACGCAGGGGGTATGCGGGGTCGATCCGGTCGAGGACCGCGGCCAGGGCCTCGCGGTCCGACACGTCACAGGCCTCGACGAGAACCCTCGCACCCAGCCCGGCCAGTTCCGCGCACAACTCGGCCACGCCTGGCGCCTCCTGTCCCCGACGGCTGGTCAGCACCAAGCGGCGCACGCCGTGTTCGACCACCAGATGCCGCGCCACCAACGCACCCAGCCCACCGGTGCCACCGGTGACGAGCACGGTGCCGTCCGAGTCCCATACGGGGTCGGTGTCCCCGGCGGCGGGACCACGGGCCAGGCGCGGTACGAACACCCGTCCGCCGCGCACCGCCGCCTCCGGCTCGCCGAGCCCCGTGACCAGGTCCGCTGCAACCGGAGGATCCCCGTCCTCGTCCACGTCCAGCAGGACGAAGCGGCCGGGGTGCTCGGCCTGCGCTGCCCGCACCAGGCCCCATACCGGGGACTGGCGTACGTCGACAATGTCGCCGTCGCTCACGGTCACCGCCCCGCGGGTGACGACCACGAGAGCCGCGTGGGCGAAGCGTTCGTCCGTGACCCACCGTTGCACGACGGCCAGCACCTCGTGGGACGCCTGCCGCACCGCGTGGGGAACATCGCTGCCGCCCGGTGCAGCACAGGTGAACACCACGGTGTCCGGGACCGGGTCGTCGGCGCCGAGATCGTTCCAATCGGCCCGGGAGAACGGTGCCTCGCCGGGGTCCGCCGGATGCCAGACAAGTCGGAGAAGCGGATCCTCGGCCCTGCGGGACAGCTGGTCGGCGGACACGGGCCGCCCGACGACCGATTCCACGGTGGCGACCGGCCGGCCGGTGGGGTCGGCGGCCTCCAGGGCGAGACCGTCGGCAGCCGGACGGCTGATCCGCACCCGCAGTGCGGTGGCGGCCGCCGCGTGCAGCGTGATGCCGCTCCAGGCGAAGGGGAGCACGGTACTTTCGCCTTCGGCCCCGTCCACCAGCCCGACGTGCAGGGCCGCGTCGAGGAGAGCCGGATGGATTCCGAACCGCGCGGCCTCGGTGTGCTCCTGCTCGGGCAGGGCGACCTCGGCGAACAGCTCGTCTCCACGCCGCCAGGCCGATCCGAGCCCCTGGAACACGGGGCCGTAGCCGAACCCGCTCTGCCTCAGCTTCTCGTACGCGCCGACGACATCCAGGGGGGTCGCACCCACCGGAGGCCAGACGGTGAAGTCCGTGACCGTGACCGGGGGCTCGTCGGCACGAGGAACCAGCGATCCTTCGGCATGGAGCTTCCAGTCCCGGTCCGGCTCGTCCTCGGCTCGTGCGTACACGCTCACCGCGTGGCGGCCGGAGGCGTCCGCGGGGCCGACGACGACCTGAACAGCGACGCCACCGCGCTCCGGGAGAATCAGCGGGGCCTGGACGGTCAGTTCCTCCAGGTGCTCGCAGCCGACGTGATCGCCCGCCCGGATGGCCAGTTCCACGCAGGCGGCCCCCGGGAAGACGATCGCGTCGCCAATCGTATGGTCGGCCAGCCAGCGCTGGGAGGTGACCGAGAGACGTCCGGTGAGTACGACACCGCCGGACTCGGCGAGCGTCACCACGGCACCGAGCAGCGGATGCTGGGGCGCCTTGAGCCCCGCGGCCGAGACGGCCGCCTCGCTCGTGGCCGAATCCACCCAGTAGCGGGCCCGTTGGAAGGGGTAGGTGGGCAGGTCGATGCGGCGGGCGCCGGTGCCGTCGAAGAACGCGGACCAGTCCACCTCGGCCCCGGTGACGTGCAGCCGGCCCAACGCGGTGACCACGGCTTCGGCCTCGGGGCGGTTACGGCGCACCGCCGCGACCAGCAGGGCGTCGTCGTTCTCCACGCTCTGCTGAGCCAGAGCGGTCAGCACGGCATCGGGGCCGACCTCCAGGAAAGTGCGCACGCCTTGCTGTTCGAGGCCGCGGACGGCATCGGCGAACCGGACCGCCGCACGCACCTGCTCCACCCAGTAGCCGGCATCCAGATCACCTACCGACTCGCCGGTCACCGTGGAGACCACCGGAATGCGCGGCGCCGCGTAGGTCACGCTCTCGGCGACCTCGCGGAAGTCCGCGAGCATCGGCTCCATCAACGGCGAATGGAACGCGTGCGAGACCGTGAGCCGATTCGTCTTACGGCCCTGCCCGGCGAACCGGGCAGCGATCGCCAGCACCTCGTCGTCGGCACCCGAAACGACCACGGACCGGGGCCCGTTGACGGCGGCGATGCTCACCCGCTCCGTCAGATGCGGTGCGATCTCGTCCTCGGTGGCTTCGACCGCCACCATCGCACCGCCCTCGGGCAGCGCCTGCATCAACCGGCCCCGCGCCACCACCAACCGAGCAGCATCCTCCAACGACAACACCCCGGCCACATGAGCCGCAGCCAGCTCACCCACCGAATGCCCCGCCAGCACATCCGGCCGCACACCCCACGACTCCAACAACCGGAACAACGCCACCTCGAACACGAACAGGGCAGGCTGCGCGAACTCCGTCCGACCCAACCGCTCCCCGTCACCGCCCCACACCACCTCCCGCAAAGGCACGTCCAGATGCGCATCCACCGCAGCAGCCANNCACACCCGCCGCCAGCGCCTGAAGGCCCCGCCGCCTCTCCTCCTCATCCGCAGCGACGACACACGCCCGGTACTCGAACGCCGAACGCGCCGTCGCCAGCGACAACGCCACATCCGCCGGGTCGTGCTCCCGCCCGGCATCGAGCAGATTCCGCGCCTGGTCCGCCCGTGCCTCCG
>NZ_JAMQGM010000006.1 GCF_023703325.1 Streptomyces meridianus | reverse complement strand
CTGGTCCGCCCGTGCCTCCGCCGTTTTCGCGGAAAGCACCCACGGCACGGTGTGGTCGGGCGCGGTCGTGTCGGGTTCCGGCGCTTCCTCCGCGTGGGCTTCCTCCACGATCACGTGTGCGTTGGTGCCGCTCAGGCCGAAGGACGAGACGCCCGCACGGCGCGGATGACCCTCCGCCGGCCACTCCCGCGCCTCGGTGAGCAACTCCACCCGGCCCGCCGACCAGTCCACCTGGTCCGACGGCTCGTCCACGTGCAACGTCCTCGGCAGCATCCCGTGGCGCATCGCCATCACCATCTTGATGACACCCGCCACACCCGCCGCCGCCTGCGCGTGACCCAGGTTCGACTTCACCGAACCCAGCCACAACGGCCGGCCTTCCGAACGCTCCTGGCCATACGTCGCCAACAGCGCCTGCGCCTCGATCGGATCACCCAGCCGCGTCCCCGTCCCATGCGCCTCCACCACATCCACATCCGCCGCACTCAAGCCGCCCGCGGCCAGCGCCTGCCGGATCACCCGCTGCTGCGACGGACCGTTCGGCGCCGTCAGACCGCTCGACGCACCGTCCTGGTTGACGGCCGAGCCACGCACCACCGCCAGCACCCGGTGCCCGTTCGCCCGCGCATCCGACAACCGCTCCAACAGCAGCACACCCGCACCCTCGGAGCAGGCGACGCCGTCGGCAGCGGCGGCGAAGGCCTTGCAGCGGCCCTCCGGGGAGAGGCCGCGCTGCTCGCTGAAGTAGACGAACATGTCGGGTGTCGCCATCACCGTCACCCCGCCGGCCAGCGCCAGCGAGCAGTCACCTCGACGCAGGGCGTCGGCCGCGACGTGCAGGGCGACCAGCGAGGAGGAGCAGGCTGTGTCCACGGTCACCGCCGGCCCCTCCAGGCCCAGGGTGTACGCCGCCCGGCCGGACACGAAGCTGCCGGGGCTGCCGTCGGCGTAGTCGTGATACATGACACCCGCGTAGAGACCGGTGCGGCTGCCCTTCAACCTCTTCGGATCGATGCCCGCCCGCTCGATCGCCTCCCAGGACACCTCCAGCATGAGCCGCTGCTGCGGGTCCATGACCGATGCCTCGTTGGGGCTGATGCCGAAGAAGTCCGCGTCGAACTCGGCGGCGTCGTACAGGAACCCGCCGTCGCGGGCGTACGTCCTGCCCGGCATGCCCGGCTCCGGGTCATACACGTCCGGATCCCAGCCCCGGTCCTCGGGAAACCCCCCGATGGCATCCACACCATCGGCCACCAGCCGCCACAGGTCCTCCGGGGACGAGACTCCGCCCGGATACCGGCACGCCATGCCGACGATCGCGACGGGTTCGCCGACCGCCCCGGCCAATTGGGCGTTCTCCTGGCGCAGCCGCTCGTTGTCCAGCAGCGACTTGCGCAGTGCTTCGACGATCTGCTCCACCGATGTGCTGGTCACGTCATCCTCGAATTCCGGGTCGGGTCGGTTCAGTTGCCGTCGGCCAGCGCCGCGCGCACCAGGTCGTCGACGGCCATGTCCTGGATCGCGGTACTGCGGTCCTCGACAGGTGAGCCTGTGTCTGCGGAGGTGTCGGATGCTGTCGAGCCGGCGAGGGCCAGCAGCGTGTCGAGCAGTCCGGCTTCGCGCAGACGGGCGGAGGAAATCGACGCGAGGGCGCGCCTCACGGCCGCTTCGTCCGCGCCTGTGGCCGCGTCCGACGTGTCGGGCGCGGGCCGCAGTTCCTCGAGGAGGCGGGCGGCGAGCGACGTGGAATCGGGGTAGTCGAACATGACCGTGGCCGACAGGCGCAGTCCGGTCGCGGTCTGCAGCCGGTTGCGGAGTTCGACCGCGCCGAGGGAGTCCAGACCGAGTTCGGTGAACCCCCGGTCGGGTGCGACAGCGACGGGATCGTGGTGGCCCAGCACCGCCGCGGCGTGTCCCCGCACAAGTTCCAGGGCGTAACGCTCCCGGTCCTCCGTGGCGAGGCCGGCCAGTTTGCGGGCAGCCGGCGCTGTGCCCGGCGTGTCGGCCGCGCCGGGCTCCGGCCGGGGCGCGCGGCGTGCGGGCCGGGTGTCCGTTCCGGCCAGGCCACGCAGCAGCGCGGGCACCTCGTCCGCCCGTGCGCGGAGGGTCGGACGATCGAACTGCACCGGCGTCAGCACCGGGTCGGGTGCAAGGAGCGCCTTGTCGAACAGATCGAGCCCGTTGGCGAACGACAGTGGGGCCACTCCGGAACGTCCCATCCGTCGCAGGTCTGCCTCGTCGAGTTCGAGGCCCGCCCCCGCGGTTCCCTCCCACAGGCCCCAGGCGAGCGAGGTGGCGGGAAGCCCCTGCGCCCGCCGGTGGTGGGCGAGGGCGTCAAGGAAGACGTTCGCCGCCGCATAGTTGGCCTGCCCGCCGGCCAGGATCTGTCCGCCGACCGAGGAGTAGAGCACGAAGGCGTCCAGGTCGAGGTGGGCGGTGAGGTCGTGCAGGTGCCAGGCGGCGTCCGCCTTGGCGCGCAGGACACTGGTCACCTGTGCCTCGGTGAGGGTGCCGACGAGACCGTTGTCCATGACACCGGCGGCGTGCACGACCGCGGTCAGCGGGTGAGTGTCCGGGATGCCGGCGAGCAGCGCGGCCAGCGCCTCCCGGTCGGCCACATCCACCGCTGCGAGGGTCACCCGGGCCCCCAGCGCGGTCAGTTCGTCGCGGAGTCGCAGGGCCCCCGGAGCGTCCGGCCCGCGGCGGCCGGCGAGCAGCAGGTGCCTGACACCGTGCTCGGTGACCAGGTGCCGGGCGAGCGCTCCGCCGAGGAGTCCGGTGCCGCCGGTGAGGAGGACGGTGCCGTCGCCGTCCCCCGCGATCGGTGCCGCGGAGGCACCCGACTCGGGGCGGGCGGCGGCCAGACGCGGCACGAGGACGTCGCCCTCGCGCAGTGCCGCCTCGCTCTCCCCGGTGGCCAGCACGGCGGGCAGGGCGGTCAGGGACGCGGCTGTGGCGTCGAGGTCGAGGACCACGAACCGCCCCGGGTTCTCCGCCTGTGCGGCTCGCATCACCCCCCACAGGGACGCCTGGACGCAGTCCACCGCCTCGCCCGGCCGTCCGGTGACGGCAGCGTCCTGGGTGAGCAGGACCAGACGGGAGTCGGCGAACCGCGCGTCGTCCAGCCATCGGGCCAGAGTGGCGAGCAGGGTGCAGATCGCCGTCCGTGTCCGCTCCGGGACGTCCGTTCCGGACTCGGGGAGTGCGGAGGCCGGGAGCAGAACGGTCGGGGGGACCGTCCCCTGCCGGGCCAGCGCGTCGAGATCGGCAACACTCCGGTGACCGGCGAGTTCTCCGCCGACGACGACCGTGCCGACCGTGGCCGGGGGCCGTGTCCGGCCGCCCTGAGGGGCGCGCCATTCGGTGCGGAACAGCATGTCCTCGCTCCCTGCGCCGGCCGAGAGCCGGTCGGCGGAGACCTCGCGTACCACCAGGGACTTGACGGTCGCGACCGGCGCCCCGGTGGGGTCCGTGATGCGCAGCGCCACGGCGTCGGGACCCGGCTTGGTGAGCCTCACGCGCAGCATGGCCGCCCCGTGTGCGTGCAGGGTGACACCGCTCCAGGCGAAGGGCAGGGCGGTCCGGTCCGCTTGTGCGTCGCCCTCGTCGAAGACCCGCTCCACGTGCAGGGCGGCATCCAGCAGCGCGGGGTGCAGCCCGAATCCGGCGGCCTCGGAACGACGGCCGTCGGGCAGGACGACGTCGGCGAACAGTTCGTCGCCGCGCCGCCAGGCCGCGGTCAGGCCCCGGAAGAGCGGGCCGTAGCCGTAGCCGAGGCCCGCCAGGTCCTCGTACATGCCGCTGACGTCGACCGGACGGGCCCCCGGTGGCGGCCACGCCTCCAGGTCCGGCTCGGCCGGGGCCGCCTCCCGGGTGAGGAATCCCCCGGCGTGCCGTGTCCAGGGCTGGTCGGCCGCGGCGTCCTCCGGCCGGGAGTAGACGGCGACGCTGCGACGGTCCGACTCCTCCACACCCAGCACGACCTGGACCGCGATGCCGCCTCTCTCGGGGAGCAGCATCGGTGCTTCCTGGGTGAGTTCGTCCAGTTGCTCGTAGCCGACCTCACGGCCCGCGCGCAGCGCCATGTCGATGAAGGCCGTGCCGGGCAGCAGCACGGTGTCCAGAACGGCGTGGTCGGCCAGCCAGGGGTGGGTGTCCAGCGCGAGCCGGCCGGTGAGGACGGTGCTTCCGTTCTCAGCCGAGGTGACGGCGGCGCCGACCAACGCGTGACCCGTGGCGACCTGGCCGATGCCGGCGGCGTCCGCCACGGTTGCGGGGGCGGTCATCCAGTAGCGGGCCCGTTGGAAGGGGTAGGTGGGCAGGTCGATGCGGCGGGCGCCGGTGCCGTCGAAGAACGCGGACCAGTCCACCTCGGCCCCGGTGACGTGCAGCCGGCCCAGCGCCGCGACCACGGCTTCGGCCTCGGGGCGGTTACGGCGCACCGCCGCGACCAGGACGGCGTCGTCGTTCTCCACGCTCTGCCGAGCCAGAGCGGTCAGGACACCGTCCGGGCCGACCTCCAGGAAAGTGCGCACGCCTTGCTGTTCGAGGCCGCGGACGGCATCGGCGAACCGGACCGCCGCACGCACCTGCTCCACCCAGTAGCCGGCATCCAGATCACCGACCGACTCGCCGGTCACCGTGGAGACGATCGGAATGCGCGGTGCCGCGTAGGTCACGCTCTCGGCGACCTTGCGGAACTCCTCGAGCATCGGCTCCATCAACGGCGAATGGAACGCATGCGAGACCGACAGCCGGTTGGTCTTGCGACCCTGCCCGGCGAACCGGGCAGCGATCGCCAGCACCTCGTCCTCCGAGCCCGACACCACCACCGACTCCGGACCGTTGACCGCCGCAATGCTCACCCGCTCCGTCAGATGCGGTGCGATCTCGTCCTCGGTGGCTTCGACCGCCACCATCGCAC
>NZ_JAMQGM010000059.1 GCF_023703325.1 Streptomyces meridianus | reverse complement strand
AACAGCACCGCCGTACGGCCGTGGTCGTCGGCATGTGTGCCGAGCGCCTCGCCCGACGCCAGGTCGGCCAGTCCGCGGAGTGCGGCATCGCGGTCGGCGACCGGGACCACCGCCCGGTGCTCCAGATGGGCTCGCCCGGTCGCCAGCGAGAACGCCGTGTCGGTGAGAGCAGAGGGGGACGGGTCGCCGGCCAGCAGGTGGGACCGCAGGCGCTCGGCCTGGCGGGCCAGAGCGTCACGGTCGGTTCCGGAGAGCAGCAGCGGCACGGCCGGGAGGACGCGCGGGGACGTACCGGCGCCACTCGACTCCGCGGTCTCCGGGGCCTGTTCGACGACGAGGTGGGCGTTGGTGCCACTCAGGCCGAAGGAGGACACGGCGGCGCGCCGGGGGCGGTCACGCTCAGGCCACGGGCGGGGCCGGGTGAGCAGGCGCACACCCCCCGCGGTCCAGTCGACTTCCGGCGACGGCTCGTCGACGTGCAGGGTCTGCGGCATCTCACCGTGGCGGACGGCCATGACGGCCTTGATCACGCCGCTGACGCCCGCCGCGGCCTGTGCGTGACCGATGTTGGACTTGACCGACCCGAGCCACACCGGGTCGTCGTCGCCGCGGTCACGGCCGTAGGTGGCGAGGAGGGCCTGTGCCTCGATCGGGTCGCCCAGGCGGGTCCCCGTCCCGTGGCCCTCGACCAGGTCGATGTCGGCGGAAGTGAGGCCGGCGTCGGCCAGGGCACGCTGGATGACACGCTGTTGGGACGGGCCGTTGGGCGCGGTGAGTCCGTTGGACGCGCCGTCCTGGTTGATCGCCGAGCCGCGGATGACGGCGAGGACTTCGTGGCCGAGGCGTTCGGCGTCCGCGAGGCGTTCGACCAGGAGCAGGCCGACTCCCTCGGACCAGCCGGTCCCGTCGGCGGCCCCGGCGAACGCCTTGCAGCGTCCGTCGGCGGACAGCCCTCGCTGCCGGCTGAACTCCACGAAGATCTCAGGGGTGGACATGACGGTCACACCTCCCGCCAGGGCCATGCCGACCTCGCCGCGGCGCAGGGCCTGGCAGGCCATGTGCAAGGCCACCAAGGACGACGAACATGCCGTGTCGACGCTGACGGCCGGGCCCTCGAGTCCGAGCGCGTAGGCCACACGTCCGGTCAGGATGCTGGCGGCGGTACCGTTGCCGACGTAGCCGGCGAGCTCGTCGGGGACCTCCCGCAGCCGGCTGCCGTAGTCGTGGTACATGACGCCCGCGTAGACACCGGTCTGGCTGCCCTTGAGGGTGGTGGGGTCGATGCCCGCCCGTTCGAACGCTTCCCACGCGACCTCGAGCAGCAGGCGCTGCTGCGGGTCCATCGCGATCGCCTCGCGCGGTCCGATGCCGAAGAAGGCAGGGTCGAACTCGGCTGCGTCGTGGAGGAATCCGCCGCTTCGCGCGTAGGTCCTGCCCGGCAAGCCGGGTTCCGGATCGTAGACGGCGTCGGTCTGCCAGCCGCGGTCGGTGGGGAAGTCACCGATCGCGTCGACCCCGTCCCGGACGAGTCGCCACAGGTCCTCCGCGGACCGCACCCCGCCGGGGAAGCGGCAGCCGACGGCGACGATCGCGATCGGGTCGTCGCCGGAGAGCGGCACGGCGGCGGCAGTTTCCGGGAGCATCGCCTCCGCCTCGGCGCCGCCGAGTTCACGGTCGAGGAACCCGGCCACTGCACGCGCCGTCGGATGGTCGAACACGAGGGTCGCGGGGAGTCGGAGTCCGGTGGCGGCGTTGAGGGCGTTACGGAGCTCGACCGCCGCCAGGGAGTCGAAGCCCAGTTCCTTGAAGGCTCGGTCGGCCCCGACGGCATCGGCGGAGGCGTGTCCCAGGACGGCGGCGACGTGACCGCCGACCAGTTCGAGCAGTGCGCGGATGCGGTCGGCCCCGCTGAGCCCCGCGAGGCGGCGGGCGAGGTCTCCGCCCTCGGTAGCGTGCCGCACGCTCGCCCGGCGGGTCGCAGGACGAGCGGCGAGGCCGCGGAGCAGGGCGGGAAGGTCCGTGCCGCGGGCCTGCAGAGCAACCGGGTCGACCTGCAGCGCCGCGGTCAGCGGACGGCGGGTGCGCACGGCGGCGTCGAAGAGGTCGAGGCCGCGCTCGAGCGGGAGGGCGGGCAGGCCGAGACGGTTCATCTTTGCCAGGTCGGCGTCGGTCAGCTCACCGCCGAGACCGGTGGCGACGCCCCACAGCCCGAAGGCGACGGACGTGGCGGGGAGGCCGGCGGCGTGGCGGTGGTGGGCGAGTGCGTCCAGGAACACGTTGGCCGCCGCATAGTTGCCCTGACCGGCGGCCAGCACCAGACCACCGGCCGAGGAGAACATCACGAACGCCGACAGGTCCAGATCCCGCGTCAGCTCGTGCAGATGCCACGCCGCATCCGCCTTCGGCCGGAACACCGCGTCGATGCGTCCGGGGGTGAGGGTGGCGACGGTGCCCGGGTCGACGACGGCTGCCGCGTGGACCACACCGGTGAGCGGGCGCTCCTCCGGAACCGTCGCGATCAGGGCGGCGAGCGCGTCGCGGTCGGACACGTCACAGGAGGCGAGGGTCACCTCGGCTCCGTGACGGATCAATTCGTCCCGCAGTCGGCCTGCCCCAGGGGTGTGCCGGCCGCGGCGGCTGGTCAGCAGCAAGTGCCGCACGCCGTGCTCCGTCACCAGACGGCGGGCGACATGCGCGCCGAGACCGGAGGTGCCCCCGGTCACGAGCACGGTCCCGGTGGCGTCCCACGGCGCGGGCACGTCCGGCACCCGGGTGCGTGTCATTCGCGGGGCGAGGAAGACGCCTTGGCGGAGGGCGAGTTCGGGTTCCGCGAGCAGGGCCGCGGTGGCCGGATGCGGGTGGGCGGCGGGCGCGGTGCCGGAGGTGTCCCCGGTGTACGCCGTCCCGGCCGCATCTCCCCCGTGGTCCGTGCCTGCGTCGAGGTCCGTGCCCGGACCGATGTCCAGCAGGACGATACGGCCCGGGTTCTCCGCCTGGGCGGCGCGTACCAGACCCCAGATCGGGGCCTGGACGAGATCGACGTCCGCGCGGTCGCCGATCGCGACGGCGCCCCTGGTGACGACCACCAGCGTCGAGGCCGAACACCGCTCGTCCGCGAGCCACCGTTGGAGCAGTTCCAGGACGCGCCCGGCCTCGGCGCGCGCGGCCTCGGGGGCTGACCCGGGCGGGGTGTGACAGGGCGCGAGCACGACCGGAGGGATCTCCGCGAGGGACGAGGGGTCGCCGGAGCCGAGCACGGCGGCCCGCACGGTGCCGTTGGGGGGCGCGGGCACCGACGACCAGCTCACCTGATACAGCGCATCGGACAACACTCCATCAGCGATGACCAGTTGGTCAGGCGCAACGGGCCGGCAGACAAGGGAGCCGACAGTCATGACGGGGCGTCCCGTCTCGTCGGCGACGACCATCTCCGACTCCTCCGCCCCGCGGATGCGCCGCACCCGGACGCGCAGCGCAGCCGCACCGGAGGCGTGAAGGGCCACGTCGTTCCAGGCGAACGGCAGGAGCGCCTCAGTGCCGCCCTCCTCCAGGTCGACGAGGACGTCGACGTGCATGGCGATGTCGAGCAGCGCGGGGTGCAGTCCGTAGTCGGTGGCCTCGCCGCGCACCGGGGCGGGCAGGGCGACCTCGGCGAACAGTTCGTCGCCGCGCCGCCAGGCGGCGGTCAGTCCCTGGAATGAAGGACCGTAGTGGTAGCCGCGGTCCCGCAGCCGGGTGTACGCGGCGTGGACGTCAACGGGTGCGGCGCCGGCCGGCGGCCACTGCGTCAGATCGGCGTCCGCTGCGTCGGAGGTGCCGGGGGTGAGGAAACCGGCGGCGTGCCGCGTCCACGCGTGGGTGGGCGCGTCGTCCTGCCGGGAGTGGATGTGCACGGCTCGGCGGCCCACCGCGTCGGGGGCGCCCGCTACAGCCCGCAGGGCGACGCCGCCGTGCCGGGGCAGGACCAGGGGGGCTTCGAGGGTCAGTTCTTCGAGCAGCCCGCAGCCGGTCTGGTCGCCCAGGAGAACCGCGAGCTCCACGAACGCGGTCCCGGGCAGCAGGACGGTCCCGTGCACGTCGTGATCGCCCATCCAGGGCTGGGCGGTGAGCGACAGCCGCCCGGACAGCACGAGGGTGTCCGACTCGGGCGACAGCACCGCCGCGCCGAGCATCGGATGGTCCACCCGGTCGAGTCCGGCGGAGCCGACGTCCCCGGCCGCCGGAGCGACGTCGAGCCAGTACCGCTCGTGCTGGAAGGCGTAGGTGGGCAGGTCGACACGCCGGTGTCCGCGGTCGCCCAGCACATCGGTCCACCCGACGGCGACACCGCGTGTCCAGGCAGTCCCGATGCCGGACAGCACCTCGCGATCCTCGGCACGGCCCCGGCGGATCAGGGGTACGAACGCCGTGTCGTCATGCGTGGTCGAGGCAGGGCCGAGAGCGGACAGCACGGCATCGGGGCCGACCTCCAGGAAGGTGCGCACGCCTTGCTGTTCGAGGCCGCGGACGGCATCGGCGAACCGGACCGCCGCACGCACCTGATCCACCCAGTACGACGCGTCGAGACCGCTGACGCTCTCGCCGGTGACGGTGGAGACCACCGGAATGCGCGGCACCGCGTAGGTCACGCTCTCGGCGACCTTGCGGAAGTCCTCGAGCATCGGCTCCATGAGCGGCGAATGGAACGCGTGCGAGACCGTGAGCCGATTCGTCTTACGGCCCTGCCCGGCGAACAGGGCAGCGATCGCCAGCACCTCGTCCTCCGAGCCCGACACCACCACCGACTCCGGACCGTTGACCGCCGCAATCGACACCGCATCGGTGAGCAGCGGTGCGATCTCGTCCTCGGTGGCTTCGA
>NZ_JAMQGM010000058.1 GCF_023703325.1 Streptomyces meridianus | reverse complement strand
CACGCCGGTCTGCGAGACGTGCGAGCAGCGACGGCCTCCGGCACGAATGCGAGAGGTGTCCGTCCCGCGCCGGCGGGGCGGACACCTCCTGCATGCCTCGGCCGGGGGCCGTCAGAGGTTGATGCCGTGCGACCGGAGGTAGGCGACCGGGTCGATGTCCGAGCCGTAGCCCTGGCCGGTGCGGACCTCGAGGTGCAGGTGCGGACCCGAGACGTTGCCGGTGGCGCCGGAGAGGCCGAGCTGCTGACCGCCCTTGACCGTCTGGCCGGCGGAGACCGACAGCTGCGACAGGTGCGCGTACTGGCTGTACTTGCCGTCGGCGTGCCGGATCACGACCTCGTTGCCGTACGAACCGCCCTGACCGGCGGAGACGACCTCGCCATCGGCGACGGACTTGACGGGGGTTCCCGTCGGCACCGGGAAGTCGACACCCGTGTGGTAGCCGCTCGACCAGCTGCCGCCCGCCTGATGGTAGGGCGTGCCGATCGAGAGGTCGCCCACCGGAGCGCTGAAGCCCGGGGCAGCCGCGGGCGCAGCCGCCTTCTTCGGAGCGGCGGGCTTCGCCGGCTTCTCCGCGGCCTTCGGTGCCGCGTGCTTCGGCGCCGCCCGGTGCTCGCGCTCGCCGTCGAGGGAGAGCTTCTGGCCCGGGAGGATCAGCCTGGGGTCGTCCCCGACGGTCTCGCGGTTGTCCTTGTAGAGGGCCTGCCAGCCGCCGCGGACGTCGTGGGACTCGGCGATGCCGTACAGGCTGTCACCGGGAACGACCGTGTAGGTGGACGCACGGTCGCCCTCCCCGCCGGCGGGCTTCGGCGCGGGCTTCTCCTTCTTCGGCTGCGGCTTCGGCGCGGCGTCCGGCGAGATCTCGGGAGCAGCGCCGCCCTTGGTCAGCCCGGCCTTGCCGGAGCACACCGGCCAGGCGCCGGGGCCCTGGACGGCGAGCACCTCTTCGGCGATGGCGATCTGCTGGTCCTTGGTCGCCTGGTCGGCGCGGGGGGCGTACTTGGTGCCGCCGAAGGCGTTCCAGGTGCTCTCGGTGAACTGCAGGCCGCCGAAGAAGCCGTTACCGGTGTTGGCCTTCCAGTTGCCGGAGCTCTCGCACTCCGCCACCTTGTCCCAGGTGTCGACCGAAGCGGCCTGGGCCCCGGAAGCGCCGACGAGTGCGACACCAGCGCTGCTGGCGATGACGAGCGTGGCGTGGGACACGAAGCGGGCAGAAGCCGACGGGCGGCGATGACGTCCGCGTGCAGACATAGGAATTTCCTCTCCTACGCCTACGAGGTGAGCTGTCGGGTTCGGGCTGGAGTTGCCCGGCCGCGCGGGTCGGCAGCTCAGGGCTGCGGCGCGTCTTCACCCCAAGCCGGTCGCGCGGCGCGCGACCGGCACTTACCTGTGGTTCCCCCGCTCCTGCCGTGGTCTTCGAGTGAGTCCGGGCCGGTGGCAGGATTCGGCGTACCAGCCCTGGATACCCGCACCTTGAGCTGCGGGAGCCGTAAAGGTAAGTGCTTCGAATTCACCTTCACAAGCTCCGCGGAACGGCCAGGAGATCGAAATTCGGGCTTTTCACCGTCATTACATCACGCTGTGCTGAACCCCCCTTCCGCAGCGCAATCCGAGAACGTCTCCCGAGAATCCAAGAGCCCTCGCACCGAATATTTCTGACGCTGCATCGGATATTGGTGGGCTTGACCGGGGGCGGAAATGCAGCGCCGCTGTGAAGTGCGTCACCGGTGTCCGATTCGAGGCTTTAGCACCATCTATGCGTTATGCAAGTGATGGAGATTTACATATGTTTTCGGTATTTCTAAAGGCTTCAGCCGGGCATCTCGGAAGGCCGTACCACCCGGCGGGCGGTCGGGGCGGCGTCAACGTGCAAGAGGGATGCCGACCGCCGGCCCACGCAGATCGCCCGGCGCGGCCCGTCCGCTTCTCCCTCCGCCGCCACGACCGCCAGCGACCGGCGGCTGCCTCCGCCGGTTCCGGGCAGCGGTTGTCATTGCCGGATCCCGGACCGATGCTGGACGTGAGCAGCACGGGTGTTCCTGGCCGTTGCCCCGGACGGGCCGGACCGGAACGGACGGTCCCCGCACCAGGCGCGACGGACCACGGCCATCCGGAAGCGAGCTGGTGCGATGAGCGACTGGAGCACGGACGACACCCTCTACTTCCGTGGCCCTCTCGACATGACGAGAGCGGCCACTGCGGTGCTGGACGCGCGCGGAGTGATCATCGGCTGGAGCCCGACGGCCGAGAATCTGCTCGGCTACCCGCCGGGCCAGGTCATCGGCAGCCGGGTGGACACGCTGCTGCTGAACCCGGCGGATCCCGGGGCCTCGATCCTGCGCCGTCTGCGCCGCACCGAGCGCAGCAAGGCCTTCGACGTCCGTCACCGGGACGGACGGATGCTGCGTGTGGCGACCACCATGGTCCCCCTGGCCGACGGTGTCTCCGGTCCCGCCTGGCTGCTCGCCGCTGCCCATCTCGGGGAGCTGCACGACTGGGACTCCCACCAGGCGATGCTGCAGGGGCTGGTCACCCAGTCCCCCATCGGTCTCGCCATCTACGACACCGACATCCGTCTGGCCTGGGCGAACGCGGCTTCCGGGCTCGAACTGGACGGGCCGCTGGAGAGCTACGTCGGGACACCTGCGAACGATCTGTACCCCGGCGGTGTGGTCACCCCCGGTTACCCGAAGTCGCTGCAGGAAGTCATGCGGCGGGTTCTGGAGACCGGCGAGCCCGTCGTCGACCTGCATTTCCGCGGGCGTCCTCCCGCGGACCCGGAGCACGACTACATCTGGTCGTGTTCCTACTACCGCCTCATGGACGCCCGCGGACAGCCGCTGGGCGTTTGCGAGGACGCCTACGACATCACCGAGCGCTACCGAAGCGAGCAGCGGCTGGCCCTGCTGGTCCGCGCGGGCGCCCGGCTCGGTGCCACCCTCGACGTGGCGGGCACGGCCCGGGAGGTCGCCGGGGTGTGCGTGCCGGACTTCGCCGACGCCGTGCACGTGGACGTGCAGCCCGAGGTCATCGACGGCGGTGAGCCCGGCGCGGACACCGGAGCCCGGCCGCTGGTGTGCGTGGCCCGTCAGGCCCGCTCGGGGAGCGACGCCGCAGCCGACCCGCGGTCCCCGCACCCCGGGCGTGACGACCTGGTCACCCATCCTCCGGGCACGCCGCAGGCGTCGAGTCTGGCCGGGGGCACCACGTCTCAGGACGACGCCCGACCCGGCGACGACGCCCCGACGCGGCTCGTCGTCCCCCTGCGCAGCCCCACCGCCGTCATGGGCCTGGTCACCTTTCTGCGCGACCACTCCTCCGGCCCCTTCGGCCCGCACGACGTCGAGCTCGCCGAGGAACTGGTCGGCCGGGCCGCGGTCAGCATGGACAACGCCCGGCGCTACACCCGGGAGCGGAACGCGACCCTCACCCTGCAGCGCAGTCTGCTGCCGCAGCGGCTCCCGGTGCAGACGGCCGTCGAGGTCTCGCACCGCTATCTGCCCGCTGACAACGTGGCCGGCGTGGGCGGGGACTGGTTCGACGTGATCCCGCTGTCCGGCGCGCGGGTCGCCCTCGTGGTAGGGGACGTCGTGGGTCACGGCCTGCGCGCGGCTGCCACCATGGGCCGGCTGCGGGCGACGGTGCGCGCCCTTGCGCACATGGACTTCGCCCCCGACGAGCTGCTGACGCGGCTGGACGACCTCGTCCGTCAGACGGCCGAGGAGGTGGCCGAAGGTGTGGAGGGGGGCGAGGGGAGGGTGCCCGACCAGGACCACGAGGACGAGGCCTTCGGCGTGACCTGCATCTTCGCCGTCTACGACCCGGTCTCCGGCCGCTTCAGTGCCGCACGGGCCGGTCACCTCCCCCCGGCGATCGTCCGGCCCGGCACCGGGCCGGCCCTGCCGGACGTCCCCCCGGGGCCGCCACTCGGCCTGGGCGGGTTGCCGTTCGAGAGCATCGACGTCCAGTTGCCGGAGGGCACTCTCGTCGCCCTGTTCACGGACGGTCTGGTGGAGGTCCGGGGCCAGGACATCGATGTCGGACTGCGCAAGCTGCAGGAAGCCGTATCCGAGCACACCCGGTCGCTGGAGGAATTGTGCGACCGGGCAGTGGCCACGCTGCGGCCCAACGCGCCGACCGCCGACGATGCGGCCCTGCTCCTGGTACGCACCCGGATGCTCAGCGACCGGCAGGTGGTGCTGTGGGATCTGCCGGCCACACCGGAGTCGGTCGGCTGCGCCCGGGCCACCGCGGCACGGCAGCTCGCGGAGTGGGGGCTCGACCGGCTGTCGTTCACCACGGAGCTGGTGGTGAGCGAACTCGTCACGAATGCGGTCCGGCACGCGTCCGGTCCCGTCCAGCTCCGCCTCATCCGCGACCGGACACTGCTCTGCGAGGTGTCGGACACCGGCCACACCTCACCGCACCTGCGGCACGCGGCCCAAGACGACGAGGGCGGCCGGGGCCTGTTCATCGTGGCGCAGCTCGTGCACAAGTGGGGCACGCGCTACACGACGGCGGGCAAGACCATCTGGACCGAGCAGGACATCCCCGGCTGAGCGGCCGGCATCACCAGGCGGAGGGCGCGTAGTCCTTGAGGAAGCAGCCGTACAGGTCCTCGCCCTGCTCGCCACGGACGATCGGGTCGTAGACCCGGGCGGCGCCGTCGACCAGGTCGAGGGGCGCGTGGAAGCCCGCGGCCGCCAGCCGCACCTTGTCGGGATGCGGCCGCTCGTCGGTGATCCAGCCGGTGTCGACGGCCGTCATGAGAATGCCGTCGGTCTCCAGCATCTCCGCGGCGCTGGTGCGGGTCAGCATGTTCAGCGCGGCCTTGGCCATGTTGGTGTGCGGGTGGCCCGGACCCTTGTAGCCGCGGCTGAACTGGCCTTCCATCGCAGATACGTTGACGACGTACTTGCGCCGCGCGGCGGAGGCGGCCAGGGCCGGGCGGAGCCGGCTCACGAGGACGAACGGTGCCGTGACGTTGCACAGCTGGACTTCCAGGAGCTCTACGGGATCGACCTCGTCGACCCGCTGGATCCAGCTGTTCACCGGGTCGAGGTCGGGCACGAGGCCGCCGGCGTCGATGGCGTTCCCGGCCTCGATCCGGGCCGGGGCCGCTGAGCCGCTGGTCAGGGCCAGCGCCGTGACCGCCTCCGGGGTCAGCGCGTCGTGGCGGCCGGACGGCTGGGCGGGCAGCTCCGGCTGCGCGCCGCTGCCGAAGCTGCCGAGTACGAGGGAGGAAGGAAGCTCCCCGGCGGGAAGCGGGGCCGACTCGGCGGCCACCAGTTCCGCGTACGCCAGCGGCGACCGGCGCACGGTCTGCGCGGCGTTGTTGATCAGGATGTCCAGCGGTCCCTCGGCGCCGACCGAGTCCGCCAGGGCGACGACCTGGGCGGGGTCGCGCAGGTCGATCCCGACGATCTTGAGGCGGTGCAGCCAGTCCGCGCTGTCGGGCATCGCCTTGAACCGGCGCACTGCGTCGTTCGGGAAGCGGGTGGTGATGGTGGTGTGGGCGCCGTCGCGCAGCAGGCGCAGCGCGATGTACATCCCGATCTTGGCCCGGCCACCGGTCAGCAGCGCACGGCGTCCGGTGAGGTCGGTGCGTGCGTCGCGCCGGGCTCGGTTCTCCTGGGCGCAGCGCCGGCACAGCTGGTGGTAGAACGCGTCGACCTCGACGTACCGGGTCTTGCAGATGTAGCAGGAGCGGGGCCGCTGCAGGATGCCGGCGATCTCCGTGGTGGCCGAGGAGGTCAGGGCCATGCCCTGGGTCTCGTCGTCGATGCGGTCCGCGGATCCGGTGGCGGTGGCCTCGGTCACGGCCTTGTCGTTGGCCGTCTTGGCGGCGCGGCGTTCCTGCCGGCGGCGCTGCTTCACGGTGCGGTAGATGCCCGAGGTCGCGCGGCGTACGGCGATCGCGTCGGGGTGGTCCAACGGCAGGTTGTCGAGTTCGGCGAGGACGCTGAGGCACACCTCGAGCCGGACGGGATCGATGCCCGGCACGTCGCTGTCGGACACGGCGGCCTGCGGGCCGGTCCGTGTGTCTGTACTCGCCGTCATTCCCGGCCGCCGTTCCTCAAGTCTCGCGCTCGCCCCGAGCTCCGGCGGAACTTTACGTTCGAGCGGCTGGGACCGCCAAACCCGGGTCCTGCGGCGGACGGCGGTTCCGGTGCCGTCTTCCGCGTTGCCGGGGCACGGATCCCGCGATGCCATGGAGTCAGGAGGGGTTGAGACCCAGGAGGCGGTCCGGATGAAGCCCGGTCCAGCGGCAGGGCACGGCGCGTCCCGTCACGGCATCGCGCCGGTGCTGCGGCGTGTGAGGGCGGTGGTGTTCGACACCGACGGCGTGATCATCGACTCCGCGGGAATTCACGCGGTGGCCTGGAAGCGCGCTTTCGACGCATGTCTGCGCGAACGGGCCTCCGGCAGCGCCGCGCGGCCGTTCGATCCGGACGATGACTACCGGACGTACGTGGACGGCAAGTCGCGTTTCGACGGTGCGCTGGCCTTTCTCGACTCGCGGGGGCTCGGACGGCCCCAGGGCGAGCCCGGCGACCCGCCCGGCACGGGAAGCGTGTGGGCAGTGGCGGCGGCCAAGGACGCGAAATTCGACGAATGGCTGCGGGAGCACCGTGTCGAGGCCTGGCCGGGGACGGTGCAGTTGCTGCACGCGCTGCGGCTGGAGCAGGTGTCGTGCGCGGCGGTGTCCGCGTCGCGGCACGCGCGTGACCTCCTGTCGATGTCCGGTGTGGCGGAGTTGTTCCACGTGATCGTGGACGGCAACGATGCGGCGCGACTGCGGCTTCCGGGCAAGCCCGACCCGGCGCTGTTCCTGGAGGCGGCGCGCCGGCTGGGGACTCCGCCGTGCGCCACGGCGGTGGCGGAGGACGCCGTCTCGGGGACCGAGGCCGCCCGTCGTGGTGGTTTCGCGGTGGTGATCGGGGTGGAGCGCTCGGCCCGCGGGGCGGCCACCGCGCGGCTGGAGCGGCACGGCGCCGACATGGTCGTGGGGGACCTGTCCGAACTGCTGACACCCGCCGGCCCGGCGGCCGGACCGCGGACAGCCGGCCCCCGGGCCGTGGAACCGGGCTGATCAGGGATGCAGGTGCGCCTCGAGGTGCGTCACCTGCTCGATCTCCACGCCCGCCTTCTTCAGCAGCCTGCGGGCCAGGTCGTTGAGAGCCCTGGCCGCTGCGATCTCCTCACCGACCCTCGGCTGTGAAGGGTCGTCGGGGTGCCGGTTGGCGCGCCCGTGCGCCCTCAGCTCGGTGCCGTCCTGCAGTCTCAGCATCACGGCCGCCTCGGTCTTGGCGTCGACCTCCCGGAACTCCATGTCTATGTGCCATCCGACGATCGTCTCCATGTCGGAACCACCTCCAACCTCACCTTCCAGGGTGCACCGGAAGCAGCGGCCGGGCGATGCGGCCGGGGGCCTGCGCCCCTCACCGTCCGGGGGCGAGGTGGCGGACGAACCAGTCGCGGGCGAGGACGGCGACGGCGTCCAGAGTTCCCGGCTCCTCGAAGAGGTGCGTGGCACCGGGGACGACCTCGAGGCGGCTCTCGCAGCGCAGCTGTTCCTTGGCGCGGCGGTTGAGGTCCAGCACTGTCTCGTCCCTCCCGCCGACGATCAGCAGTGTGGGAGCGCGTACATCGGCGAGCCGTTGGCCGGCGAGGTCGGGACGGCCGCCGCGGGAGACCACGGCCTCGATGAGCGTGTCGGGTTCCGCCGCTGCCCGGAGCGCGGCGGCCGCCCCGGTGCTGGCGCCGAAGCAGCCGACGGGGAGCCCGCGCGGGGCGAGCAGCCGGGTCGCGTGGGCCAGTCGTGCGGCCAGCGTCTCGACGTCGAAGACGTTGACCCGGTCGAGCTCCTCCTCGCGGGTGAGGAGGTCGAACAGCAGCGTGCCGAGACCGGACTCCCCGAGGGACCGCGCGACGGCCCGGTTGCGCGGACTGTGCCGGCTGCTGCCGCTGCCATGGGCGAACACCACGATGCCGGGGCATCCCTCGGGGATGCTGAGGTGTCCGGGCAGCCGTACGTCGCCTGCTTCCACCACGACCTCCGTGTCCTCGGCCCGGGCGGCGGTGCCGGCCCGGCCCGCGTGGCTGCGGGCGAGGAGCGAGACCACTTCGGAGTCCGGGGTCTGGGCGAAGCCGCGGTACCACTCGCCCACGGCGGAGAACATCCTCGGGCTGGACAGGCAGACGAGTTCGTCCGTCTCGGGGCGGAGGTTCTCCACCGCCTCGGGGGGTGCCACCGGCACGGCCAGCACGACGCGGGCGGCGCCTGCGGCGCGGGCGACCTTGCAGGCGGCGGCCGCCGTGGAACCGGTGGCGATGCCGTCGTCGACGATGATCACCGTCCGCCCCTCGAAGGGGATCCGGGGCCGGTCCCCGCGGAACTGGCGTGCCCGGCGGACGAGTTCGGCCTCCTCATGGCGCTGGACCTCGTCGAGGTCCGCGCGCTGGGCGTGGCTCAGCCGGACGATGTCGTCGCGGACGACGCGCACACCACCCTCCCCGATGGCGCCGAAGCCCAGTTCGCGGTGGGTGGGGACACCGAGTTTGCGCACGATGACGACGTCCAGCGGGGCTCCGAGGGCCTGCGCCACCTGGTGGGCGACCGGCACTCCGCCGCGGGGCAGCCCGACCACGACCGGGTTTTCGCCACGCAGATGCTCCAACTCTGCGGCGAGCCGGCGTCCGGCGTCCTCACGGTCCTCGAAGATCAAGACCTGCTCCCGGTGTGGCAGAGTCGGATGAGCGACGTGCGTGCAGCCTCTGTTTCGAATGAACCCGAAGACCGGCTCCCGCGCAATCCGGGCGGGATCATCCCGCCGCCCGGTGCGATGCTGAGGGGGTGGAAGCACCCGAGCTGACCGTCGGTTTCGCCCCCGAGCTGCAGCTGTTCCTGCCCACGCGTCTGCGGGGTGGGCAGGTGACGGTGGCAGCGGACGGGACCTCGACGATCGGGCACCTGGTCGAGTCCCTCGGGCCGCCGCTGACGGAGGTGGGCGGCATCCTCGCGGACGGGCGCCCCGTGACACCGTCGTTCCGCCCGCACGGTGGAGAGTCGGTCTCGGTGCTGCCGGTGCACCGTCCCCAGGAGCTCCCGTACGGGGCAGCGCGCTTCGTGCTCGACGTGCATCTCGGCACGCTCGCCCGGCGGTTGCGTCTCCTCGGCGTCGACACCCGCTATGGCAACGACATGAACGACGACGCCCTGATCGCGCAGGCGAACCGCGAGGAACGGATCCTGTTGACCCAGGACCGCGGACTGCTGAAGCGCCGGCTGCTCGGGCACGGTGCGTTCGTCCGCGGCAGCAGACCCGACGCCCAGCTCCACGACGTCCTCGACCGGTTCGCACCCGTTCCCCGGCCGTGGACGCGCTGCGTCGTCTGCAACGGTTGCCTCATCGCCGTCGGCAAACAGGAGGTGGAACCGGTGCTGATGCCCGGCACCCGGCGCACCTACGACGCCTACCACCGCTGCCGGGACTGCGGCCGGGTCTACTGGCACGGGGCGCACAGCCGCCGTCTGGACGCGATCGTGGACGAGGCGCGCCGGATCGTCGGGCGGTCCGGGACTCCAGCGGAGGGGACGGGGAACGGCGCGGCCCGGCGGCCGGCGTCGTGAACCCGGGAGCAATGCGTGGCCGTGGGCGTGCGGTGACCGATGCGGGGGCGGGGGATGGCGTTCGCCGGTGCCCTGTGGGAGTCAACCGGAGGAGCGATGCCCCGGGATCCCGGGGCATCGAGCGGGCACCTGTCGCTGAGCCGTTCGAGGCCGAACCGGTACGTGTGAGGAGCAGCCTGCGGGGGTGACCCCGGGGGCGGCCCGCGCGTTGAGTGTGTCGTGACGATGACGCAGCTTCGCGCAGTCCCGTACCGGCGAGCCCTCGGCGAGCCCGCCGCGAGCGAAACGGTTCCTCATCCCATCGAGGCGCCGATCTACAGCGCTCTCGTCCAGCGCTGGGCATCAGCGGGCCGGACCATCCCCGGCTACCACGACCAGGAGTGGCGCTCCCTCATCGACCGCCCCGCCTGGCCCGCCCACTGATCCTCCCTCCCCCTCGTCCTCCGGTTCGTTCCGCACACCGGACCGGCAGACGCCGCCGCGCGGACCCGTCGCCCGGGAGCGTCAGGAGGCCGGCCGTTCGATGTGCGGGCCACGGCGAGGGAGCCACCCGCTGACGGGTCCCGCCGCGTTCGGGACACGATCCACAGCGCCTCGCCGACGCCCGCGCTCCCGTGAGCACCCCCGCGGTGAGCTCCGTTCCCGGCCGCGGCCCGGCCGCTCCGGGGTCTTGTCGGGCTGCTACCGCGGTCCGATTGCACAGCCGGGCCCGTCGGCAAGCGCACGAGCCTCAGCGGTGGGCAGGACCGACGCATCGGAATGCCGGCCCGGCGAGGGCTCCGGCCGGGGGAAGCCCGTGAGGGCCGTCCGGCTGATTTCCACGACAAATCACTCTTTCGCCACTTTCCCGCCAGAATACTTCCTGTGAGCATGGAAGAACTCATGGTGATCGACCCCCACCACTCCAGGAGAACCCCATGATTCTGTCCATCTCGGGCGTCGTGCTGCTGGCCATCATCGTCTTCCTGTTCTTCCGGAAGGACGGCCTGAAGGCCTCGCACGCCGTGGTCTGCGCGCTCTTCGGCTTCTTCCTCGCGAGCACCGCGATCGCCCCGAGCATCAAGGCCGGCACGGCGAGCCTCGCGAGCCTGCTGGGCGGAATCAAGTTCTAGGGTCCGTCTCTCGCATACCGCCTGGCTCGGCCCGCCCTGCACGCCCTCCCCCAGCCGCCGGCCGGGGCGCCCCCGGATGGCGTTGCCAATCGTCCGGGGTACGGCCTTCCGAGGTCCACAGCATGGGAACCCCGGAGGACGGCTCTCCGCCTTGCAGCTGCACGCGCCGGCCGAACCCGAGTCCCGCCGCCCGACGGACGGCGCCGTCGAGGGACAGACCCCGGGCGTGCCGGTCCGGCACGGCTTTCCGCAGCGTCGGCCGGATTCCCGCACACGGCTGTGCGGGCCCTCGGACCAGCGGCCGGCCCGGACCGGACCCCGCTCGCCGGGCCGGCCGGGATCGGCACGCCCCAGGAGTGGAACGGCAGTTCACCCACGAGCACCAGGAGACCGACGTGGCACGGCGACCGCTCCCCCGCATCCTGACCGCCAAGCAACCCCTGGCCCGCGGCCGCGGCTTCGCCCGCAGCGCCGCGGACGGCGCGACGGATGTGCTCCACCCCCTGATCACCGTCTCCCGTGGCCTGCGACGGCTGGCAGCGGCCGGGCGGCGCAGGTGGAACGCCACACCGAAGGACCGGCGCGGGCCCGTCCTCTTCTTCCTGGCTGCCTGTCTCCTGCTCGTAGGGCTCGCCCCCTACGGCCCCCTGGTGGCGCTGATCGCGCTGATGGGGGCAGCGGCCTGGGCGGGGCGTGAGCGGACCTCGACCACCGGCCCCACGCCCGCCCAGACCGCGCGGCTCCAGGCCCTCTACGAAGCGCTGGTGCCCTACCTGTCGGCCGCCGAGGACCCCAAGCCCCTCTTCACCCACGGCGGCGACTGGCGTCAGTCCTTCCGCGAGTACGCGTTCGACGAGTCGGGCCGGGTGACCGAGCTGCGGCTGCGCTACCCGCCGTATTTCACGGACGGCGAGCAGGCGTCCCGCAACCGGATCGAGCAGGTGCTCCACGCCAAGTGCGGGCGGGGCAGGGAGTACCGCTTCCGGTGGGACGAAGAAACGGGTCAGCTCCGGATGACCGTCCTTCCGGAACTCCCGACCGGCGTCTGTACCCAGCGCTTCGTCGCCTCGCCCGGCGAGATCGTGCTGGGCTTCACCGATGCGGAGGGCGTCCAGCGGACCCTCCCCGTCGACGAGAACGGGGCCACGCGCGACGCCTCACCGGTGGTGTGGCGGACCGGCTCGCGCTCGCACGAGCCGCATCTCCTCGTGGTCGGCCGGCCAGGCAGCGGCGTCACCACTCTGCTGCGTTCGATCGCCCTGCAGGGCCTGCCGCACGGCGACGTGGTCGTGGTGGACGGGGGCGGCGCCGGGGAGTACGCCTGCCTGATCGGCCGTACCGGAGTTCCGGCGGTGGAGAGCGGGCTCGCCGGGGCGCTGGCCATTCTCGAGTGGGCGGCGCAGGAGACCGAGCGCCGCATGGTCGCCGTCAGCCGCGCGCGTCAGGAGGGCCGTCCCGCACCGGAGGAGATCCGCCGTCAGCTGTGGATCCTGGTCGACCGGCCCGTCCCCCTCGGTCATCTGGCCGCTGTCGAAGGCCGAACCGACCCGCAGGAGTTGCTGGACATCCCGTTGCGGCACGGCCGCGCCGCCAACGTCGCCGTCGTGGTCGGCGAACAGTTCGACGCGGTCGGCTCGCTCGGCCGGACCGTCCGCGCCCACACCCGGGCCCGGGTGACGCTCGGCCATGCGGCCGCCGAACAGGTCGCCGCCGTGCTGGGCGATCCGCCGCACACCACCCCGACCCCCCGGTTCCCGCCGGGTCGCGGCTACGCCCGGCTCGGCACGGGAGAGGTGCACCGGCTCCAGGTGCCCGCCACCCCGGACCCGTACGACGACGATGCGCCGGAGGCCCAGCGCCGGTCCGTGCTGGACCTGCTGCCGGCTCGGGCCGGGGTGACCCTCGAGAAGGCCGAACCGGCCGGAGCGCGCGCCGACGGCTGACGGCACGGCAGCAGCAGCGCTTGACCGCCCCCGCTCGATACGACCGACCGGCCGGGCAGGGGCCACTCAGGCGATGAGACCGGCGGGCATGTCGGCGCCGACGGGTCCGCCCTCGGCCACGATCGACGCGGCCGTCGCAAGCCGGGCGGCGGCCGTCTCGACCAGCGCCGCGCCTGCGGTGAACGGCAGGCGCACAAAGCCCTCGAAGGCCCCGTCGACGCCGAACCGGGGGCCCGACGGCACGCGGACGCCCAGCCGTTCCCCCGCCTCGGCGATGCGGGAACCGGACAACCCGCCGGTGCGTGCCCACAGGGTCAGCCCGCCGTCGGGCACGGTGAACTCCCAGTCGGGAACGTGGCGCCGGAGTGCCGCAACCAGACAGTCGCGGTTGTCACGGACCTGGAGGCGCCGGGCGTCGAGGGCCGCGTCCCAGCCTCCGTTCTCCAACAGCCGCAGCAGGGCGAGCTGTTCGAGCACGGGCGAGCCGAGGTCGGTGTACGCGCGGGCCGCGACGAGGCTGCGGATCACGTCCGGGGCTGCTCGCACCCAGCCGATGCGCAGCCCGGCCCAGAACGCCTTGCTGGCCGAGCCGACGGTGACGACGGTGCTGCCGGCGGGATCGAACGAGCAGACGGGGCGGGGCATGTCGAGTCCGGGCTCGAGTGCCAGATCGGCCATGGTCTCGTCGACGACCAGAACCGTGCCCGCCGAACGGGCGGCGGCCGCGAGCTGGCGCCGCTGGTCCTCCCCCGCCAGGGCGCCGGTGGGGTTGTGGAAGTCGGCGACGACGTAGGCCATGCTCGGCGCGGCGTCGCGCATGACCTGCCGCCAGGCCGCGATGTCCCACCCTGCAAGCCGTCCGGCCATGGCCACGGGTACGAGCCGGGCGCCCGCTTCGCGCATCAGCTGCAGAACGTTGGCGTAGGAGGGGGCTTCGACCGTCACCCGCTCGCCCCGTCCGACGAACAGGTGGCAGATGGCGGCAACGGCGCCCATCGCGCCGGTCGTCACCATGATCTGCTCGGGCATGGTGGGGACACCGCGCGCCGAGTAGCGGTCGGCCAGGGCCCGGCGAAGCACCGGCAGGCCGGCGGGATAGTCGCCGTGGGTGTGGGCGTAGGGAGCCAGCGAGCCGAGGGCTTCCTGGAAGGAGCGGGTCAGCCAGGGCTCGGGCGCCGGCAGTGCCGCACAGCCCAGATCGATCATGGACTCGGCGGCGTCGGGCGGAAGCGGGTCCAGTCCCCGGGTGGGCAGGGGATTGCCGGCCGGTACGGAGGTCCAGCTGCCGGCACCCCGGCGGGAGGTGAGGAAGCCCTCGGAGCGCAGGGCCTCGTAGGCGGAGGCTACGGTCGTCCTGCTCGTCGCCAGGGCGGCCGCCAGCTCGCGCTCGGCGGGAAGCCTTGCCGCCACCGGCACTCTGCCCTCGAGGACCAGCAGCCGCACCCCGTCGGCGAGAGCCCGGTAGGCAGGCGGACGACGGCTGCCCGGGGTGGCACCGGCGCTCTGCGACGCGAGCAGCTGGGCGAGTTGCGCGGCCCCCACGGCCGAAGTCCACTGCCCCATGTCGGCAGTCCACCTCTCGTCGATTGGCCATCGAAGTGGCCTGACTCAGGGGTGAGAATGCCATGCATGCGCCTACGCCGCCACTGCCCCGGCCCGGACCGCCGCCCGTCCGCGTTCCGGGGAACCGGGCTCACCCGGCGTCTCACCCGGCTCTACCTCGGGCTCGTGCTCTACGGCGCGAGTGCGGCGCTGCAACTGCGCGCGGGGCTCGGGCTCGGCCCGTGGGACGTGTTCCATCAGGGCGTCGCCCGTCACACCGGGCTGTCCATCGGCACCGTTTCGATCGCGGTCGGCGCCGTCGTGCTGCTGCTGTGGATCCCCCTGCGGGAGCGGCCGGGACTCGGCACCGCGTCGAACGTGGTGGTGGTGGGCCTGTCCCTGGACGCGACACTGCTCCTGGCTCCCGAACCCCGGGCTGCGGTGCTGCGCGCCGCCCTGCTGGGCTTCGCCGTCGCACTGAACGGCCTGGCGACCGGGCTGTACATATCGGCCCGTTTCGGGGCCGGTCCACGCGACGGGCTCATGACCCGGCTGCACGAGATCACCGGCCGCTCGGTCCGCCTGATCCGCACCTCGATCGAGGTGACCGTGCTGGCCTGCGGGTGTCTGCTGGGCGGTTCGGCGGGCGTCGGCACCGTCGTCTACGCCCTCGCCATCGGCCCGCTGGCGCAGGTGTTCCTGCGCATCTTCGGCTTCACTTCACGACCGGGACGGCCGCGACGGAGGAGGCAGGAGGGGAAGCCCGGCTCGTACGCCCGCGCCATACTGCGGCGGTGATCTCTCGACGCCACCCCTTCCTCGACCACCCCGCCACGCTCGCCTTCGCCCATCGCGGCGGAGCGGCGGACGGCCTGGAGAACACGGTCTCCGCCTTCCGCCGCGCCGTCGAGGCCGGCTACCGCTACCTCGAGACGGACGTGCACTGCACGGCGGACGGGGCGCTGGTGGCGTTCCACGACGCCACCCTGGATCGGGTCACCGACGCTCAGGGGCGACTGGCGGAACTGCCGTGGAGCGAGGTCCGGCAGGCGCGGGTCGCAGGCACCGAGCCGCTGCCGCTGTTCGAGGACCTGCTCGAGCAGTTCCCCGGTGCGAGGTGGAACGTGGACGTCAAGGCCGGCGAGGCCGTCGAGCCTCTCGTCGGCCTTCTTCGCCGGCGGGACGCCTGGGACCGGGTGTGCCTCGGTTCGTTCTCGGAAGGCCGGATCGTCCGGGCGCAGCGCCTCGCCGGCCCCCGGCTGGCCACGTCACTGGGCACGCGGGGCGTGCTGGGTCTCCGCCTGCTGTCGCACCGGTTGCCCGCCCGGCACCGCCGTACGGCACTGGCCGCCCAGGTGCCCGAATGCCACTCGGGGGTCAGGTTGGTGGACCGTTCCTTCGTCCGCGCGGCTCATCGCCGCGGTCTCCAGGTCCACGTGTGGACCGTGAACGATCCGGATCGGATGGCAGCCCTCCTGGACCTCGGCGTGGATGGCATCATGACCGATCACATCGAGATGCTGCGCACGGTGCTGCAGGACCGGGGGGACTGGGCCTGAACCGGTGCGGGCGTGCGGCGACGAAGGCATGGGGGACCGGTTGAGCGTCGGGAACACGGACGGGCCGCACGCGCCGGCGGCCCCGGCGGCCCCGGGGACGGCCGCGCGCCGCCGGGAACAGCGCGGGTGGTATTTCTACGACTGGGCGATCTCGGTCTTCTCCACCAGCGTGATCACGGTCTTTCTCGGGCCGTACCTGACGGCGGTGGCCCGGGCCGCGGCCGACGCTCGGGGTTACGTGCACCCGCTCGGCATCCCGGTGAGCGCCGGTTCGTTCTTCGCCTACTGCGTCTCGCTCTCGGTGCTGTTGTCGGTGCTGGTCATGCCGCTGGCGGGGGCGGCCGCCGACCGCTCGGGCCGCAAGAAGCCCCTGCTGGGGGCCTTCGCATACGCCGGCGCGGGCGCCACGTCCGGAATGTTCTTCCTGGAGGGCGACCGCTATCTGCTGGGCGGTGCGCTGCTGATTGTGGCGAACGTCGCGTTCGGCGTCTCGATGGTCCTATACAACGCGTTTTTGCCGCAGATCGCCGAACCGGAGGAACGGGACCGGGTCTCCTCCCGTGGCTGGGCCTTCGGGTACGCCTCGGGCGCCCTGGTGCTCCTCGCCGACCTCGCGCTCTTCTCGATGCACGAGTCGTTCGGTGTCTCCGAGGGAGCGGCGGTACGGATCTGTCTGGCGACCGCGGGATTGTGGTGGGGCGGCTTCGCGGTGATCCCGCTGCTCCGGTTGCGCGAGCGCACCGGGGCAGGGGAGCCCGGCGCTGCGGGACTCGGCGGTGGCTGGCGCCAGCTGCTGGCCACGCTGCGGGACATGCGGAGGTATCCGCTGACACTGCTGTTCCTGGTCGCCTATCTCGTCTACAACGACGGTGTGCAGACGGTGATTTCGCAGGCGGCCGTCTACGGATCCGAGGAACTGGGGCTGGAGCAGTCGACGCTGATCTCGGCGATCCTGCTGGTGCAGGTGCTGGCGGTGGCGGGCGCGCTCGGCATGGGACGGCTGGCGGAACGCTTCGGTGCCAAGCGCACGATCCTCGGGTCGCTCGTGGCGTGGACGCTGACGGTCGGCGCGGGGTACTTCCTGCCCGCGGGTTCCACGGGCTGGTTCTTCGTCCTGGCGGCGTCGATCGGTCTGGTGATGGGCGGCAGCCAGGCGCTGTCGCGATCGTTGTTCTCGCATCTCATCCCGCAGGGGAAGGAGGCGGAGTACTTCTCCGCGTATGAGGTGAGCGACCGGGGAACCAGCTGGTTGGGACCGCTGCTGTTCGGTCTGACGTACCAGTGGACGGGAAGCTACCGGGACGCGATCATCTCGCTCGTGGTCTTCTTCGTCGCGGGTTTCGTGCTGCTCACGAGGGTGCCGGTGCGGCGGGCCGCCGCGGCAGCGGGCAACGTCACACCGGAACGGATTTAGAGGTTGAGCCCAAAGGGCGGTAGTGTACTCCCTTGACCTGCCTGGCGGACCGTTACTGCACGCAGAACAAGCCGAAACGCTGGGTGACATCCCCAGCCGGATGTGACAAACCGGGCGCTGGTGGGTAAAACAAGGGGCGGCACGACGGGCGACGCATGTCCCGGATCGGGAATTATCTCCGCCGACCGGACGTTGACCGGATGACGACGACAGCGACACCTGTCCTGTGGGGCGAGAGCCCGGGAGGCACAATTCATGAGTGAGCGAGCTCTCCGCGGCACGCGACTTGTGGTCACCAGCTACGAGACCGACCGCGGCATCGATCTGGCCCCGCGCCAGGCGGTGGAGTACGCATGCCAGAACGGCCACCGATTCGAGATGCCGTTCTCGGTGGAGGCGGAAATTCCGCCGGAGTGGGAGTGCAAGGCATGCGGTGCCCTGGCACTCCTGGTCGACGGCGACGGCCCGGAGGAGAAGAAGGGCAAGCCCGCACGTACGCACTGGGACATGCTCATGGAGCGACGCACCCGCGAGGAGCTGGAAGAGGTGCTGGCCGAGCGGCTGGCCGTTCTCCGCTCCGGCGCCATGAACATCGCGGTGCACCCGCGCGACAACCGCAAGTCCGCCTGACGGCGGCACCCGGTTCACAGCGAAGGGCCCGGATCACCGAGGGTGATCCGGGCCCTTCGCCCGTTCCGGACGTCCTTTCGTTCACCCCGGGCGCGACGAACACGGGGTTCACGGGCTCGCCGGCGGCCCGTCGTCGTCCGGCTTTTCGTCCTCCCGGATCACCTCGCCCTGGACTACCTTCCCGTCCGGGCGGTGCATACGGGCCTGCCGCAGTGAGTCCTCGAGGCTTCCCGGCACGGCGCCCTTCATCCTGCGCTCCAGTGACCGTTCGGTTCTGCTGCGGATCAGGGCGGCGGTCGGCGGGAAGAGGCAGAGGAGCCCGGCCACGTCGGACAGCAGCCCGGGAATCATGATCAGCACACCTCCCAGCATGGCGAGCGCGTTCCCGCGCTCCGGCTGCCGGGGCCCCGCCGCGCCCGTGGAGCGGCCGCCTGCCGCCTGGACGTTCTCGGCCAGACGCCGCCAGGCCCGCAACCCGGCTCGCTTGACCACGATGCCACCGAGTACGAACCCGGCTGCGAGCAGCAGGAGGACGGTCCACCCGCCCGCCACGTCGGCAACGGCGAGGAGGATCCAGATCTCGGCAACCACCCAGGCCGCGACGGCAAGTGGCGCGAAGCTCCGGGGCGATGAGCGCCGCGTTCGCCGCGGGGGTTGCTCCCCTCCGGGCGGCAGTGGGGGGTCTGGGGGCCGGTGTCTGCTGCTCATGTGTCCCAGTGTGCCCGGCCGTCGCCGGAAGAGGGATCCGCCCGGGGAGGATTGCCTCGCGCGTGACGGGTACGCGAGTTGCCAAGGTATTTCCGAGACGCCCGCGAGCGGCGTGTGGGGAGCAATCATGGACTGGCGACAGGAAGCGGCCTGCCTCGGCGAGGATCCGGAACTGTTCTTCCCGGTGGGCAACACCGGACCTGCCCTGCTGCAGGTGCAGGAGGCAAAGGCCGTGTGTGCAACGTGCCCGGTGACGACGCAGTGCCTGGACTGGGCGCTCGACAACCATCAGGATTCGGGTGTTTGGGGCGGCACCGGCGAGGACGAGCGCCGCGCCATGCGCCGCCGGCGCCAGCGCGAACGGTCCCGCCTGCGCGCCCAGGGCTGATGCTCCCGGACCGAGACGACCGTCCCCGCATGAGCGCAGGCCGTCCGGGTACCCGCTCTCGAAGACCGAACGCGCAACCCCAGGAGGCCAGGCATGATGCAGCAGCATCACGGCGACCAGGCCGAATCGGCCGCGGGCATCCCGCGGGACATGCCCGACCAGCAGGCCGGAGCCACGGACGACCACGACCGCGACCAGGAAGCCACGGGGCCGGAGGCCCACGAGGACGTGCCCGGCACCGACGAGGCGGGAACCGGCCGGCGCGGTGAACGCGACGCGCCGGGCGTCGGTCCCGGGCAGCCCGTCCCCGACGAACCGGCCGACTGATCCGCCGGGTTCACCGGACTTCTGCCGAGGATGACCGGTGCTCGACGCGCCGCGTTGCAGGCCAGGGCCACTCACGTCGCTCACAGGATCGCGAAGATGATTGCGGCGGAGATGCATGGGGGCACCTCACGTGCCGAAGGCCATGGGGGAGCGCCCGGACGCGGGATCTCCCTGGAGGGGCTGGGCAGTATCCCGGTCTCTCCCCCAGCCTTCGGCCGGGGGCGCGGCGCCCCCAGGGCCGGCCGATCTCGTCGGCGGGGTCAACGTGCGCAACCGTGCACGCTGGGCGTGGGTGTTCGTCACCGCACCCGTACCTCCAGGGACCTGACGACTTCCCGGACCGACCCGTGGCCGTCCGGTCGTAGGGGACGGCCGAGAGCGCAACCCGGCTCGAAGGCCACCGGGCGCACAAGCTCGATCCCTTCAGGGCCGAGAAGGTGACCTGTCCCGTGGGCGCCGGGCGCGGCGCCGCCAGGTGACGAACCCCACGACGGTGATCGCGAGAGCCGCTGCGGCGATCCCCCACCGGGTGACGGAGAACTGCTGCGCGGCGACGGTGGTCCTCCCCCGGTGTGCCGCCGGGGAGGCGGCAGGCGGCGACGGGGCATCCAGCGATCCCACCGGCTCGGCCGCCTCCGACCCGAAGCCCCAGTCCAGCAGCGCTCTCGCCTCCTCATAGACGGCGTGCGACTTGCCGGACCGCGGATCCATGACCGTGACGATCACGGTCCGCCCGTCCCGCCGGGCCGCTGCGACGAGCGTGTTGCCGGCCTTGGTGGTGTAGCCGTTCTTCACCCCGACCAGCCCCGGATACGCCTCCACCCCCTGGGTTCCGGACAGCAGCCGGTTGGTGTTCTGGATGCGGTAGGCGCCCGAGGGTCCGACTCCGGGAAACCACGCCGCGGCCGTGGAGCAGTACCGGCTGAACGCGGGATCGGCCAGTCCGGCCCGGGCGAAGAGCGCCAGGTCATAGGCGGACGAGACCTGGCCGGGTGCGTCGTAGCCGTCCGGTGAGACGACGCGGGTGTCGTGGGCGCCCAGCTCCTGTGCCTTGGCCTGCATTTGCCGAACCGTGGCTTCCACCGATCCGTTCATGCGGGCAAGGACCTGGACCGCGTCGTTGCCGGAGCTGAGGAACACCCCCCGCCAGAGGTCGCCGATCCCGTAGTCCAGTCCGGGCTCCAGTCCGACCCGGCTGCTGCCCTCTCCGACGTTCTCGAGGTCCGCCGCCGTGACTGTGTGCGTCGTAGCGGGCGGGATCTTCGGCAGCACGGTGAGGGCGAAGAGGACCTTCAGGGTGCTGGCGGGCGGCAGACGGCGGTGGGCGTTCCTGGCCGCGAGCACATCCCCCGATGCCGCATCGGCCACGAGCCAGGAACGCGCCGACAGGTCATCGGGCAGCTCGGGGGTGCCGGTGGCCCGTCCGACCCGCACTCCGGTACCTCCGAGCGCTCCCTGCGGGTTCTGCCTCGGCGGCTGCACGGCCCCGCTTGTGCAGGCACCCGCCAGACAGGCGGTGGCACAGACGAGAGCCGCGATGCGCCGTATCGAACGCGGCGGTGAGGGGTTCATGGCACCACGGTAGGAAGCCCGCGCCCCGGCCGTCGTCCACTGCTGCTCCACCCGGGCGGGGGCGGTCCGGACGGCAGTCCGCGACGCCGTCCGGGCGACCCTCGGTGAGCCCGGAGTGCCTCTGGCATAGGCCGAACACATCTGCCATCTTCTTATCGAACTATCAAAACCTGTCATCCATAGTTCAGTTACTGTCGCTGAAGCGTCATTTGAGAGGTCGTATCGGTCAGCGACCGCGAGTATCATCAGCCCGCCTCCGGGTGAGCGCAATCGGACTATGCTCCGTGCACATGGCGCGTTGCCGTGATCACAATCGGTCATCAACGCCTGCATCGAAGCTGGTCCCACCCGGGGCCGAGTGGTCCGGCACGGCCCCGGCCGTACGGGAAGCACTCGGCGAGGCCGGCAGCTCCGGTGCGGGCCCGATATCCGGGAGCACGATCAGCAACACCGCTCGCTTCCCCGTGATCGGTCCGCCGCCAAGTGTTCCGCCCGACTGCCTAAGGGATGCCGATGGTTTCTGCCGGTTCACCACCCGGAGCGCGTCCGCGCACTGCTCACCTCTCCTGGTTCCTCCTCGCAGCTGTGGTGGCCGGGGTCGTCGTCGCCCTGTTCAACGTGCCGGCCGAGCTGCGACCCACCGTCGCCGTCAGCGGCGGCACATGCGTCCTCCTCGTGGGGATCACTGCTGCGGAGGCCTCGCGCCGCGGCCGCCTCGTCAAGGACCTGCAACGGCACCTTGCCGAGCAGGAGGCCTCCTTCTCGCAGCGACTCGCCGACCAGCACTCCGCTCTCACCCAGGGAATGGCGGCCCAGCACAGCGCCACCGTCTGGCTCGCCGACGAACTCCTGCCCTCGGTGGTGGAACGGCTCCAGCGCGGTGAGGACGCCGGCGAGATCCTCGCCACGCTCCCCGTCGCTCCCGGGCTGGACGAACAGTTCTCCCAGGCCCACCAGGCCGTGATCCGCGTGGTCCTGAACGCGGTCCAGGCCGAGGAGGCGATGCGCGAATCGGCGCAGCGGGCCCTGGTGAACGTGGCACGCCGCGTCCAGGCCCTCATCTCCCAGCAGGCCCGCGACCTGACACAGATGCAGGACCGGCACGGTACGGATCTGGTGGTCTCCAGGGATCTGCAGCAACTCGACCACCGCACCGCTCTGATCGGACGACTGGCCGCCAGCATCGCCGTCCTGGGCCGGGCGCGTCCGGGCCGCCAGTGGCAGAAGGACCTGCCGCTTGAGGAGGTCCTGGGCGGGGCCCAGTCGCAGATCCTGGATTTCGCCAGGGTCGACCTGCAGTCGGTGACCGAGGTCGGCATCCAGGGACCGGCGGTGGAACCGCTGATCCACGTCTTCGCCGAGCTTCTCGACAACGCCACGCGCTACTCGCCCCCCAATTCCCGGGTCATCGTCACCGCCGTGGAGGTCGGTTCGGGCGTCGCGGTCGCCATCGAGGACGGCGGCATCGGCCTGACCGAGGAGGCCCGCAACCGGGTCCGGCAGGCGCTCTCCCAGGCGTCGACGGGCATCGACTTGGTCGACCTGGGCGAAACTCCCCGTCTGGGCCTGCCCGTTGTCGGCCGGCTCGCCGAGGACTACGGGCTCACCGTTGCTTTGGAGGTCTCCGGATACGGCGGAGTGCGCGCTGTCGTGACGGTGCCGCACCGCTTCCTGACGCCGATCCAGGACGCGGCGCGTCACGTGCCCGGCGCCGCCCCCACGCCGCAGCGGATCGCACCGGGACCGACCGGGCCGGTCCGGGGCAACGAGCCGCAGACGGAGCGGAGTCCGGCCAGCGGCCTGCCCCAGCGGCGCCGCAGCCCCGGGAGTGCTCCGCCGCTCGTCGGCACCGCGCTGAGCGGCTCCGCCTCCGCCAGTGCCCCGGCTCCGGCCCCCCGCACTGCGCCGGGCGCCTCCGCGCCGCCGCCGGGCCTGTGGCTGGACGCCTTCCACAGCGGCAAAGCCGTCGTCGATGCGCCGGATGATCCGGCCAGAACTGCCAGCCGTACCAGTGAGCCGTCGGACAAGGGTGAGTGAGTAGCAGTGTTGCGTCAGCCGAATATGGACTGGATGCTCGAAGAGCTGGCCACGAGTGTCCCGCACGTGCGGCACGTCGTGGTCCTGTCGTCGGACGGGCTTCCCATAGCCCGGGCGGGCGAGGAATCCGAGGCACGGACCAACGACATGATCGCGGACCGGCTGGCGGCCGTCGGGGCCGGGCTCAAAAGCCTGGCCAACTCCGTGGCGGCGGACTACTTCCCGCCCGAGGGCCGCAGCATCCGCATGGTGGCCATGGAGGCCACCGGCGGCTTCTACTACCTCATGGAGGCCGGGGAGCACGCGTATCTCGCCGTCCTGGCGGACGCCGAGGTCGACAACCAGCTGATGGGCAACCAGATGCGGTCCCTGGTGAACCGCGTCGGAGCCCATCTGACCACCCCGCCGCGGGCTGCCGGGCAGGTCACATGACGCAGAGCGCAGAATCCTGGGACGAAGGCACCCCCAAGCGGCTGTACGTCATCACCGGAGGCCGCCAGCCGCCCGAGCAGGCGGCGATCGACCTCGTCACGCTCATCGTGGCGCGCACCCCGCCCCAGCCCGGGATGAAGCGTGAGCACGCGGCCATCCTGACCATGTGCCACTACCCGCTGTCGGTGGCCGAGATCTCGGCCTATCTGGGACTCCCGTTCAGCGTCGTGACCGTGCTGCTCGCGGACCTGTTACAGGCCACTCACATAGAAGCGCGCGACCCGGTCCCGGCCGCGGCGCTCCCTGACATCACCCTTCTTGAGGAGGTGATCCGTGGGCTCCACAAACTCTGATGCCCTGACGGGACCGCGTACCGAGCACGTGCTCCCCTCCTCGGCGGCAACGGCGGTCAAGGTCGTGATCGTCGGCGGATTCGGGGTCGGTAAGACGACCATGGTCGGTTCGGTGAGCGAAATCCCGCCGCTGAGCACCGAAGAGACGATGACGCAGGCCAGCGCCGGCATCGACGACAACGCCGGTGTGGAGGGCAAGACCTCCACCACGGTCGCGATGGACTTCGGCCGGATCAGCCTCAACGAGCAGCTGGTGCTGTATCTGTTCGGGACCCCCGGGCAGGAGCGCTTCTGGTTCCTGTGGAACGGGCTCTTCGAAGGCGCTCTGGGATCGGTGGTCCTCGTGGACACCCGTCGCCTCGACACCTGCTTCGACGTGATCACCCGTCTCGAGGACCGCCGTGTCCCCTTCATCGTGGCCCTCAACTCCTTCCCGGACTCGCCCAAGCACGAGATAGCGGACGTGCGCAGGGCTCTCGACCTGCCCGACTCGGTTCCGTTGGTGGAGTGCGATGCCCGGCTCCGGGAGTCCAGCCGTGACGTCCTGCTCACGCTGATGCACTACTTGCGCACGCTCACCGCAGCTCAGGAGACCCTGTGACCGCTCCAGCGCCCGACCACGGCCCCGCCGAACACCCGCTGCCTCCCCCGGGCTGCCCCGCCCACATCCCCCCGACCGGCCCCGACGGCACCATGCGCCTCTACGGCGAGTCGGCGGAGACCGATCCCATGGGCCTCTTCGAGGAACTCCGCAAGCAGCACGGCGGTGTGGCCCCGGTGCTGCTGCCCGGTGACATCGAGGCGTGGCTCGTCCTCGGCCATCGTGAGAACCTCGACGTCTCCCGGCGCTACACCCAGTTCTCCCGGGACTCCCGGATCTGGCACGGCTGGGACAGCGGACGGATCGCCCCCGACTCGCCGCTGCTGCCGATGATCGGCTGGCGCCCGGACTGCGTGTCGGCGGACGGGATCGACCACCAGCGGCTGCGCGCCGCCGTCACCGACAGCCTCTCGCGGTTCGACCAGCGCGGCATCCGGCGTCACATCACCCGCTTCGCGCACCGGCTCGTGGACGGCTTCTGCCAGGACGGCCAGGCCGATGTGGTCGCCCAGTTCGCGGAGCACCTGCCGATGCTCGTGCTGACCCACCTGCTCGGCATGCCCGACGAGTACGGCCCCCGGCTGGTCGCCGCGTCCCGGGACCTGATCAAGGGAACGGCAACGGCCCTCGCCAGCAACGAGTACGTCCTGGAGACCCTGCGTAATCTCGTCGAGCAGAAGCGTGCCAAGCCCGGCCACGACTTCGCCTCGGCCCTGATCGCCCACCCGGCGAACCTCTCCGACGACGAAGTCCTGCACCACCTGCGCCTCGTGCTGCTCGCGGGCTACGAGACCACCACCAACCTGATCGTGAACACGGTCCGGATGGTCGTGACCGACCCCCGCTTCCGCGGTTCGATCGCCGGCGGGCAGCTGACGCTGCCGGAGGCGGTCGAGCAGATGCTGTGGGACGAGCCGCCGCTGATGGTCTGCCCGGCCCGATGGGCCACCGGGGACGCCCAGTTGGCGGGCCGGGAGATCCGCGCGGGCGACATGCTGCTGCTCGGGCTGGCTGCCGGGAACATGGACCCCGCCGTGCGGCCGGACCCCTCTGCTCCGGTGCACCACAACCGCTCGCACCTGGCCTTCAGCGGCGGACCGCACGAATGCCCGGGCCAGGACGTCGGCCGTGCCGTCACCGAGACGGGCATCGACATCCTCCTGGCGCGCCTGCCCGACATCCGGCTGGCCGTGCCGGCGGACCAGTTGAGCTGGCGCTCGTCGCCGTGGTCGCGCCATCTGGAGGCGCTGCCCGTCGCGTTCACTCCGGCCAGGCCGAAGTCATCGTCGGTGACGACGACTTCACCCTTTCCGTCCATGGCGTCCCCTGCCGCTCCGGCCCCGGCCGGCGCTTCCGCTCAGCCGGCCACGCCGATGCCGCCGGCATCGGCGGAGCTTCCGGCGCTCGCACCGCACCCCGCGCCCGTCCCGACGCAGGTGAGCCTGCCGAGGCAGTCCCGCTGGGAGTCGCTGAAGCGGCTGGTGCGGGGCCGTTAGACACGGTCTCCCAGCGAGACGCCGTGGGGCGCCGACCGTCCGGTCGGCGCCCCACGGCGTTGCCTGTCCCGTGCCTCAGACAGCTGTTGCCCGTTCGACGGGGCTCTGTTCGGGCAACACCGGATGGAGCAGGTCGTCCACCGATCCCTTGCCCAGGCTCTCGGCCCGGGCAGCGGCGCCGGACTTCTCCGCGGCGTACCGTCCGGTGCTGCGCGCCCAGTCGTAGTTGCCGCGTATCCAGTGCCGGATGGCCTCCACCCCCATCTCGGTGGCCCGCCGTTCCTCGGGGCCCAGCCCGAGTTCGAGGCACAGTTCGGGGATCTGTCCCTCCAGCCGGAGGTACAGGGCGAGGTGCTCGTCGGTCATCGTCACCGCGGTGTCGATGGCCTCCTGGCGCGAACAGTTCAGGTGCTTGCGCAGCACCGTCACCAGGTTGTGCCCGTCTCCCCGGCGCTCCTCCCGCTCGAGCGAGTGGATGTCGTTCATGAACGCTATGGTGTCGGCCGCCGCCGCCCGCATCCGGCGCATCAGATCGTGTGCCTGCACCTGCGCGGGGACCTCGAAGTTCCTCGTTCGCTCCGCCGCGTCGATGGAGTGGTGGATCCCCACCGTGCGGCGTCGCAGGTCCAGGAACTCGGCGTATCCCAACTCGGTGCCGGCGGCCGAGAGCCGGACCTCACCGGTGTGGGCCGCCAGGAACCGGGCCCAGGACGAGGCGAAGCGGTCACACCAGGTGTCCGACATGCCGTCGGAGAGCCAGGCCCACACCTCGGACCAGGCCACGGTGACCGGACAGGAAAGATCCGGAGGAGTGCCCCTGGGCCGGAAGGGAATGGTGATCAGCTCGCGGGAGACCTGGGCAACCTGGTCGGCGTGATCGCTGACCGTCGCGTCGAACTGGTCGTCGAAGAGAAATGCGAGCGAGAACCAGTTCATCAACACGGTCATGTCATCGCCGTGCGCGTACGGGTACGTCCGCGCCGCGGCCTGCGGCAGGTCCCAGGACAGGTACTCCTGCAGCCCCGCCTCGCTCCGGACCAGCTGCTGCTGCTGGACCCACTTCACGTGCTGGGCCCTTGCATGGTCGGCGACCACGCCGACGGGCGTCTCGAAGGGGATCCCGAAGGCTAATGCCTGGGGCATGGTTGTCCGTCCTTTCGCCGCAACGCGCACGATGAGGAGGCATGCCGACAGCGGCCGTCCAGAATCTCCGGACCACCGGTCACTCCCCCCTGCGGCACCGTACCCTGCTCCGGCAGTGGCCAACCGCATAAGGAGACGGAATATGCGTCAGGCGTGTGCAACTGCCCCTGGAACGGCGGAAAGCCGCTCGTCTCAGCGGTTCGGGCTGCGCCGGCCGCGCTCCAGGAGCCGGCGGCCACGCGCTCCGACGCCCCAGGCGGTGACCCGCCACAGGGCCTCGACGACGATGTCCCGGCTCATCTTGCTGTCGCCTACCTCCCGCTCGACGAAGGTGATCGGTACCTCCACCACGCGATAGCCCGCCTTGACGGCACGCCAGGCGAGGTCGACCTGGAAGCAGTAGCCCTGGGAGGCGACCCCGTCGAGACCCAGCCCCTGGAGGGTCTCCTTCCGGAAGGCCCGGAAGCCGCCGGTGACGTCACGGATCGGGACGTCGAGCAGCAGCCGGGAGTAAGTGCTCCCGCCCCGGGAGAGGAACTGACGGGACTTCGGCCAGTTGACCACCCGCCCGCCGGGGACCCAGCGGGATCCCAGGACTGCGTCGGCGTTCCGGAGCGCCGTGAGCAGCCGGGGGAGCTCCTCCGGCTGGTGCGAGCCGTCGGCGTCCATCTCGACCAGGACGCCGTAGCCGTGCTCGAACCCCCAGCGGAAACCCGCGAGATACGCCGCGCCCAGTCCTTCCTTTCCCTTGCGGTGGAGGACATGGACCCGGCCGTCCTCGGCCCCGAGCTCGTCGGCGATCTTGCCGGTGCCGTCCGGGCTGTTGTCGTCGGCGATCAGGACGTGGGCCTCCGGCACCGCGGCGCGCACGCGGCCGACGGTCTTCCGGATGTTCCCGGCCTCGTTGAAGGTCGGGACGATCACCAGGACCGTGCCGAGTGGACCGTACGTCCGGGTTCCGCCACCGGGAGCGGTGCCACCGTCGTTCACTTCTGCCTCTTCTCCTCCGTTCGTCCCCGCCGGCCGGTCGCGACGGCGACGGCGCAGGACAGGAGGCCAACGATAGCGAGCGCCCACTCGGGAGCCGCGCCGACGCGGTCGGCGAGCGTGGTGTCGTCACGCAAAGGGATGCGCGCGGTGAGGACGTCCCGCGTGAACTCCTCGGTGCGCTGCTGGACGGTCCCGTCCGGCGCGACGACCGCGCTGATGCCGCTGGTGGCGGCTGTGATGACGGCGCGTCCGTGTTCCACCGCCCGCAGCTCGGACATGGCCAGTTGCTGGTCGGGCTGTCCGGTCCGGCCGTACGTGGCGTTGTTCGTCTGGACGACGAGCGCCCGGGCGCCCGCGCGGACGGTCTCGTGGACGATCTCGTCGTAGGCGACCTCGAAGCAGATGACGTCCCCGATGCGGGCTCCTCCGGCGTCGAGGACGCCGGTGCGGTCGCCTGGCCAGAAGTCGCGCGGCACCTGCTGCAACCGGGAGATGACCTTGCTGAGCTGGTCGCGGAAGGGCACGTACTCCCCGAACGGCACGGGGTGCTGCTTCGTGTACGACGCGCCGGGCCCGGTGACCGGGTCCCAGACGATCCCCTGGTTCTCGACGTAGCCCTGCTCGGTCGGGTGGTCCACCAGGGCGCCGACGAGCA
>NZ_JAMQGM010000057.1 GCF_023703325.1 Streptomyces meridianus | reverse complement strand
CGCCGGCTCCGCCCCCGTCGCGGCCGGACCGCCCGGACCCGTCGGGCGAAACCGCGGCGCACCGGCCCCGTGCGGCGGCGGTCCCCGCCGCGTCGCCCGCCGCCCCGGAGCCCGGCTACTCCATCGAGGACGACCTCCCGGCCGAGGACGACCCCGACCTCGACGACACCGCACTGAGCGGCCACGACCTGATCGTCCGGGAGCTCGGCGCGACGGTCGTGGAGGAGATCGTGCACGAGTAGCAGCAGGCGCGGGCTGCTGCCGGCCGACAGCAGCAGCGCGGCCCGGAGCACCGGCGCCTTCGGAGCTGCTCCTGACCGAGGCCCTGTCCGGCAAGTTCCCCCGCCCGGGGGCGCCCGGCGCGCACACTGCTGCGTTGTCGAAACCTCCGGGCAGCCCGCTTACGAGGACGTCTCTCCGCCCTGCATCTGCTCGCACCGGACACCCCCGACCCCGCCTTGCGGGGACAGTGCTCTTTGTCGGACAGGCCGGGGCCGCGTGCGCCGCATTTCAGCCCAAAGCTGAGCGCAGCGGTACCGGCTTTGACCAAAGCCATTCCATCGAGTGATCGCCCCGCTTTCCGGCTGACGAGCGCCCACCCCCCAACTAGGGTGCGGCTGCAACGCACTGCGGCGTGCTGCGCCGCGCTGATCATGCAACTGGCTCACCAGCATTGCGATGTCGGAGCCCGGTGCCACAGTGGGGAGTGGACGCCGACCCCGGGTCAGCACGTCAGCACGAACAGTCAGTGTCAGTTGCCGACAGCAGCAGGGGGTGAATCCGATCGTGTCCGAACTGTCCGGTGCGGAGCCGGGCGCGCGCGTGGCGCAGCAGCGGGCCCTGGCGGTCCTGCGGGTGCGCAACCTCGCCTTGGCACTGGCGTTGCTGCCCGCCGCCGTCGCCGTGGTCCTGCTCGCCGCAAATGCCACGGAGCGGATCGGCGGGCCCGTCTGGGACGCCGTGCGCTGGACGTTCGTCCTGGCGGGCATCGTCGCGCTGGCCTTCGCCACAGTCGTCGGCGCCCTGATCATCCGGGCTGAGCCCGCGGTCAGCCCGACCGTGGCCGTGCCGGAGCGCACGGCACCGGATCTGTACCGGCTGGTGCGGGAGCTCTCGCACCGCTTGGACGTACCGGCGCCGTCGGCCATAGCGCTCACTCCCGACTGCGACAGCTGGCTCGAGGACCGCAGCCATGCCACCCGCCGCCTCTTCGCGGCCCCCCGGCCCGCCGGGGGCGACTCCACCCGGCCGCCGGTCCTGGTCATCGGTTCCCCCTTCCTCTGGTGGATGCGGGTGGCCGAGTTGCGGGCCGTCCTGGCCCCCGTCGTCGCCGGTACCGGTCTGTCCGCGCACCCCGATGTGGCCGCCGCCCGCCGCTTCGTCCGCGGTCTGGACGCCGCGGTGGCCGTGGCGGCCACCCGCTCCGCACTCACCCTCGTCTCCTGGGCCGCCCGGACCATGCTGCGCGAATGCCGGGACCACGCCGCCGAGATGGAGCGCGGAGCGGCCTCCGCGGCCTCCGCCCGCGCCCAGACCGTCGACTACGGCCGGCGCATCGTCGCCCAGGAGCAGGTCGGTCTGGCCTACGCCGGCTGGGACCGGCTGCTGACCCGGGTCGCGCTCCCCGCCTGGCAGATGGGCCGGTGGCCCTCCCGGCTCGACGCCGGGGTGGTGTCCGCGCTGACCGAACTCTCCCGCCGCGACCGGCTCGCCGAGGGGTACGCCTCGCGACTGGGCGAACGGCCGGCCTGCGACCTGCTGGAGGAGCCCGGTCTGGTCGACGAGGCGGCCTCGCTGCTCGCCGCCCGGCTGTTCCACGGTGGGCCGGCCGAACCCGGCCCGGGATGGGCCCCGGTCGGCTGGGACGCGTATCCGGAGGATGTCGTCGACCGGAAGTGGCGCCTGGAAGCCGCCAGACTGCACGCCGTCCTCGACGAGATCACGGCCGCCCGGGCGTCCGAACGGCCTCCCGCCGAGGGACCGGGCGCCGGTGCGGAATCCGCGCGGCCGGGCCCGTCCGTCCCGGGCCCCACCCTCGACCGGGTCATGGCGGCGCTGGCCGCGGACCCCGCCACCGCCCGTGCCGAGCCCGGCGCCGGGAGCCGTGACCCCAGTGCGCCGGACGGTGACGACGACGCGTACCCATGCCGGGAAGACCTGGTCAGTGCGGCCGGGGCACGCGTCGGATCGGCGATCGCCTCCCGGATCGCCGACGAGGACGCCGCAGCCGGACGCGGCCGCTCCGCCCCCAGCGCCGTGGCGAAGGCGGGGGATCTCGACGGCTGCGTTCCGCTCTTCCCGCTGCAGCCCGAACGCACCGTCCGGGAACTGCTCGCCGAACACGTGACGGCCATGGTCTGCTGCGCCGCGATGGACACCGCCGGTGCGCAGCCCGGCCTGGACTGGCTCGACGGGCCGGTACTGCGGCTGCGTGACGGTCGCAGCGCCGGCCTGGGCGACGCAGTGGGAAGCCTGGTCGAGGACGGGGACGCCGGGCCGCTCCGCGACTGGCTCGCCGGGCCGGGTGTCCGCACCGACAAACCGGTTCGTCTGGTCTGAACCGTCTCCCCCTTTTCGTGGCACCCGTACCCGCAAAGCGCCACGAAAGGTTACGGTGACAGCGCTCAGTGTGATGTGCAGCGTGTGCAAGGCCGCGGTCCGGGGGGACTCCGCGGCAGACGGGAAGGGATCGTTCGTGGGGACGGACAGAATCCGCCGCTGGGAGTCGGAACTGCTCACTCAGACGAGCCCGGGGATCGTCCCGTGGTACGTCGAACCCGTCCCGGCCCTCCTCGACGGAGCTGCGCCTGCGGAGCCCGGTCTGCCCCTGGCGCCGGGGGACGGCTCCGTGGATCACGGACCGGCCCCGTCCGGCCGCCCGATTCCCACCCCGCGGCGCAGCGGCGCCGGCCCGCGTTCCGCCGACGACGTGCACGGCCAGATCAAGGGCTTCGCCTCGACCGGTGCGGTCGCCCCCGGCGAGGCCATCGACTTCCGCATCACCGTCAACCCGCCGCAGCAGTACGGCGTGGACATCTACCGCATCGGCCACTGCAACGGCGACGGCGCCGTGAAGGTCACGAGCAGCCCGCGGCTGTCCGGCATCGTGCAGCCCGCACCCCTCACCGCGGAACGGACGGTGTCCTGCCACCACTGGTGGCTCTCCTGGCGGCTCCAGGTGCCGGCCGATTGGGCTGCCGGGGCGTATGTCGCCGTGCTGACCACCGCCGACGGCTACCGCAGCCACATCCCCTTCACGGTCCGCACCGTCGCACCCCCCGAAGCCCGGGGGCCGGGCGGTCGTCCCCCGCTCGCCGATCTGCTGCTGGTGCTCCCCGACGTCACCTGGCAGGCGTACAACGTCTACCCCGAGGACGGCCGCACCGGCGCCAGCCTCCACCATGCGTGGGACGAGAACGGCCGGCTGCTCGGCGAGGACGACGCCGCGGTCACCGTCTCGTTCGACCGGCCGTACGCGGGCACCGGACTGCCGCTGCACATCGGGCAGGCCTACGACTTCATCCGGTGGGCCGAGCGATACGGGTACACGCCGGCCTACGCCGACGCACGTGACCTGCACGCGGGCCGCATCGACCCGTCCCGCTACCGCGGGGTGGTGTTCCCGGGGCGGGGCGAGTACTGGTCGGAGCCGATGCGCCGGGCCGCCGAATGGGCCCGGGACAGCGGAACCTCGCTCGTCTTCCTCTCGGCCGGCACCCTGTACCGGCGGGCCGAGCTGATGGCGTCACCGTCGGGAGACCCCGACCGCCTGCTGAGCTGCCGCAAGCGCCGCGGGGTGGGGATCGGGCGGCCGGTCACGTGGCGCGATGCGGGGGAGTCCGAGCAGCTGCTGCTGGGCGTTCAGTACGCGGGCCGGGTCCCCGAGCCCCGTCCTCTGGTCGTCCGCAACGCCGGCCAGTGGCTGTGGGAGGGGACCGGGTGTGGGGACGGCGACGAACTGCCCGGGCTCGTCGCGGGGGAGGCCGACCGCTACTACCCCCGTACGCCACTGCCGGAGCATGTCCGCCGGATCCTGCTCTCCCACTCCCCGTTCGAGGACGACGCCGGCGCGGTCCGCCACCAGGAGACGTCGCTGTACCGGGCGCCGAGCGGTGCGCTGGTCTTCGCCGCCGGAACCTCTGCCTGGTGCGCGGCCCTCGGCCGCCCCGGCCACGCGGACGAGCGCATTCAGCGGGCCACGGCCAATCTGCTCGACCGGATCTGCAAGCACGACTGAGGTCTGCCGGCAGCGCGCCCGAACCCTGGCGCGCCTTCGCACCGAGCGATACGGGACAATCGGCACTCCTGGATCAACCTACGCGGAGGAAGCGTGTCCGGATTCGTCGAAAAGCCCGAGCCGGAGCAGGTGCCCGGCCTGGAGCATCTCCACTCCGGCAAGGTCCGGGACCTGTACCGGAATTCCGCGGGCGATCTCGTGATGGTCGCCAGTGACCGGATGTCCGCCTACGACTGGGTGCTTCCCACCGAGATCCCCGACAAGGGCCGCGTGCTGACCCAGCTGTCGCTGTGGTGGTTCAGCCGGCTCGAGGACCTGGTGCCGAACCATGTGCTGAGCGCCGAGGTGCCCGAGGGCGCTCCGCCGGCCTGGGCGGGCCGGACACTGGTGTGCCGGTCTCTGGAGATGGTCCCGGTGGAGTGCGTGGCGCGCGGCTATCTGACCGGCTCCGGGCTGACCGAGTACGAGCAGTCCCGGACGGTGTGCGGCCTGGCCCTGCCCGAGGGGCTGGTCGACGGCTCCGAGTTGCCCGCGCCCCTGTTCACCCCGGCGACGAAGGCGGCGGTGGGCGACCATGACGAGAACGTCCCGTACGAGGAGGTCGCGCGCCGGGTCGGGGCCGAAACGGCGGCCGAACTGCGCCAACTGACGCTGGCGGTGTACGGCCGGGGCCGTGAGATCGCCCGCGAGCGCGGCATCGTGCTGGCGGACACGAAGTTCGAGTTCGGGTTCTCCGGCGAGGAGCTGGTCCTCGCCGACGAGGTGCTGACGCCGGACTCCTCGCGTTTCTGGCCGGCCGACCAGTGGGAGCCGGGTCACGCCCAGCCGTCGTTCGACAAGCAGTTCGTGCGCGACTGGCTGACGTCGCCCGAGTCGGGCTGGGACCGCCGGTCCGAGCAGCCGCCGCCGGAACTCCCCGCCCGGATCGTGGAGCAGACCCGCGCCAAGTACGTGGAGGCCTACGAACGGCTCACCGGAATGTCCTGGACCTAGCCGGTTGACCGGTGGGCCGGGCGTCCGCCGCTGCGGCGGAGGGCGGCCCGGTCCCGCTCGGTGCCGGGTGCGCGGGTGTGACGGACGGGGCCGGTGCCGCTCGGTCGGTTCGGTGCGGAGGGGTTGGTACCGGGGACGGCGAAGGCCCCGGTCGTATTGACCGGGGCCTTCTGTGGAGCGGACGACGAGATTCGAACTCGCGACCCTCACCTTGGCAAGGTGATGCTCTACCAACTGAGCCACGTCCGCATGCCTCCGAACGGCTTTCACCGTACGGCGCGGGCACCACTCTACCTGATCCACCGGAGTGGTCGGTGAGCGATGAGAGCGGGTGACAGGGATTGCACACTGCGCCTCCCTCTTGGAAAGAGGGCGCTCTACTACTGAGCTACACCCGCATGACCCCGTGGGATCCGGCCCTGCGGCCTCGCCCCTCGGCGTGATCCAGACTCTAGCTGATCACCCGGGGTGGGATGCAAGTCGGATCAACTGGCCGCGCGGAACGCTTCGTACACCTTCTTGGGGATCCGGCCGCGGGGCGGCACGTCCATCCCGTGCGACTGGGCCCACGCGCGGACGGCGGAAGGGGCCGGCTCGACCGAGGTGCGGCGGAAGGCCTTGCCGGACCGGGAGCGCTTGCGTCCCGCCTCCATGTAGGGGGCCAGGGCGATCCGAAGCCTCTCGGCGTTCTCCGGATTGAGGTCGATCTCGTACGAAGCGCCGTCGAGGCCGAATGAGACCGTCTCCGCCGCTTCCCCGCCCTCGATGTCGTCGTAGAGCGAGACCACTACGCGTTGCGCCACGGAAATCGGTCCTTTCATGCGGCAATGCCGCGATCTGCGAGTCATGGCCGCCGAGGTTTCGGCAACAAGCCCTTTTTATTTGTACAGCGACCGGCATTGGAATGTGAAGTCCGCGAAATTCTATCCGCGTGTCCGGCCGCAATCCATTCCGTTATTCCCGGATCCCGGTGACGGGCATGAATGGACGGTCCGGTATGGGGCGGAGTGCCTTGTTCTGATGGTCGGAATCATATCTACTCGCGTAGATTTTTCGGCGGGGTACGCTGAGGCCACCGCCTTACGCACCACACCACCGGGAGTGCCAGTGGCACGCGTCGTAGTCGACGTCATGCTCAAGCCGGAGATCCTCGACCCCCAGGGCCAGGCGGTGCAGCGCGCACTGCCCCGCCTCGGGTACCAAGGGATCTCGGACGTCCGTCAGGGCAAGCGATTTGAACTCGAGGTGGAGGGCCCGGTCGACGACGCCGCCCTCACCCGCATCCGCGAGATGGCGGAAACCTTCCTCGCGAACACCGTCATCGAGGATTTCGCAGTGAAGGTCGAATCGTGACCGTTCGTATCGGAGTCGTCACTTTTCCAGGGACCCTCGACGACCGTGACACCCAGCGCGCCGTACGCATCGCAGGTGCCGAACCCGTGCCGCTGTGGCACCGCGACAAGGACCTCAAGCAGGCCGAGGCGATCGTGCTCCCCGGCGGTTTCTCCTACGGGGACTACCTCCGTGCCGGAGCCATCTCGCGCTTCTCGCCCGTCATGGAGGCCGTGGTCGCCGCTGCCCGGGACGGGATGCCCGTACTCGGCATCTGCAACGGCTTCCAACTGCTCACCGAGACGCATCTGCTGCCCGGCGCGATGCTGCGCAACAACCATCTGCACTTCGTCTGCCGGGACCAGAAGCTGCGCGTGGAGAACGCCGGCACCGCCTGGACCGCCGACTACACGGCCGGCCAGGAGATCAGCATCCCGCTGAAGAACATCGACGGCCGCTACGTCGCCGACGAGCGCACCCTCGACGAGCTCGAGGCCGAAGGGCGGGTGGCCTTCCGCTATGCCGGCTGGAACCCCAACGGTTCGCTGCGCGACATCGCGGGCATCGCCAACGCGGCCGGCAACGTCGTCGGCCTCATGCCGCACCCCGAGCACGCCGTCGAGCCGCTCATCGGCACGGGCGGTACCGACGGCCTCGGATTCTTCACCTCGATCCTGAGGAAGCTGGTCAACGTATGACTCTCGACACCGTCTCGCACGCGGCCGGAACCCCGGAGACCGCACTTCCCTGGGCCGAACTCGGCCTGAAGGAGGACGAGTACGAGCGCATCCGCGAGATCCTCGGCCGCCGCCCGACCGGTGCCGAACTGGCCATGTACTCGGTCATGTGGTCCGAGCACTGCTCGTACAAGTCCAGCAAGGTCCACCTCAAGCAGTTCGGCGAGAAGGCCCCGGAGACGGACGCGCTGCTCGTCGGCATCGGCGAGAACGCGGGCGTCGTCGACGTCGGCCAGGGGTACGCGGTCACCTTCAAGGTCGAGTCGCACAACCATCCGTCGTACATCGAGCCCTACCAGGGCGCGGCCACGGGTGTCGGCGGCATCGTCCGCGACATCCTCGCCATGGGCGCCCGCCCGGTCGCCGTGATGGACCCGCTGCGCTTCGGCGCGGCCGACCATCCCGACACCAAGCGGGTACTGCCCGGTGTCGTCGCCGGCATCGGCGGTTACGGCAACTGCCTGGGCCTGCCCAACATCGGCGGCGAGGTCGTCTTCGACCCCTGCTACCAAGGCAATCCGCTGGTCAACGCCCTGTGCGTGGGCGTGATGAAGCACGAGGACATCCACCTCGCCAAGGCATCCGGTGCCGGCAACAAGGTCATCCTCTACGGCGCCCGCACCGGCGGCGACGGCATCGGCGGCGTCTCCGTGCTCGCCTCCGAGACCTTCGACTCGACGAAGCCGGCCAAGCGGCCCGCCGTGCAGGTCGGCGACCCCTTCCAGGAGAAGCTGCTCATCGAGTGCACCCTGGAGATCTTCCGGGAGGATCTGGTCGCCGGGATCCAGGACCTCGGCGGCGCCGGTCTGTCCTGCGCCACCAGCGAACTCGCCTCCGCGGGCTCGGGCGGGATGCGCGTCGAGCTGGACACCGTCCCGCTGCGCGACTCCTCCCTCTCGCCCGAGGAGATCCTCATGAGCGAGTCGCAGGAGCGCATGTGCGCGATCGTCGAGCCCGGCAAGGTGGACCGCTTCCTCGAGATCTGCGAGAAGTGGGACGTCATCGCCACGGTCATCGGTGAGGTGACGGAGGGCGAGCAGCTCGAGATCTTCTGGCACGGCGACAAGATCGTCGATGTGCCGCCGCGGAGCGTCGCGCACGAGGGCCCGACCTATCACCGGCCCTACGCCCGCCCGGACTGGCAGGACGCCCTCCAGGCCGACGACGCCGGTGCGCTGCCCCGGCCGGAGTCGGGCGAGGAACTGCGCAAGCACGTCCTCCAGGTCGTCGCGTCCCCGAACCAGGCGTCCAAGTCCTGGATCACCGACCAGTACGACCGGTTCGTCCAGGGCAACACCGTTCTGGCCCAGCCGGAGGACGCGGGAATGGTCCGGATCGACGAGGAGTCGAACCTGGGCGTCGCCGTCTCCACGGACGGCAACGGCCGCTACACCAAGCTCGACCCCTACACGGGTGCGCAGCTGGCGCTGGCGGAGTCGTATCGCAACGTCGCCGCAGCCGGGGCGAAGCCGCTGGCCGTCTCCGACTGCCTCAACTTCGGCTCTCCCGAGGATCCGGCCGTGATGTGGCAGTTCGCCGAGGCCACCCGCGGTCTCGCCGACGCATGTCTGGAGCTGGGCACGCCGGTGACCGGCGGCAACGTCTCGCTCTACAACCAGACCGGGGAGACGGCGATCCACCCCACGCCGGTCGTGGCCGTTCTGGGAGTGATCGACGACGTCCACCGCCGTACCCCCATGGGGTTCGCGGAGGACGGACAGCTGATCTACCTCCTCGGCGACACCCGCGACGAGCTGGGCGGCTCCGCCTGGTCGCAGGTGGTCCACGACCACCTCGGCGGTCTGCCGCCCCGCGTGGACCTGGAGCGCGAGCGGCTGCTCGCCGAGATCCTGGTCGCCGCCTCCCGTGACGGCATGATCGACGCCGCGCACGACCTCTCGGACGGCGGCCTGGCTCAGGCACTCACCGAGTCCTGTCTCAAGGGCGGCCACGGGGCTCGGATCGTGGTGCCGGACAGCATCGACCCGTTCGTCCTGCTCTTCTCGGAGTCGGCGGGCCGGGCGATCGTCACGGTGCCGCGCAGTGAGGAGGTCCGGTTCAACGACATGTGCGGTGCCCGGGGACTCCCGGTCACCCGCATCGGCATCGTCGACGGCGACGGCATCGATGTGCAGGGGCAGTTCGTGCTTCCGCTCGCCGAACTGCGCGAAGCCCACGAGGCCACGATCCCGGCACTGCTGGCCTGAGCGTCCGGCGTCCCTGCGGCCCCGTCCACAGCTGTGGACCGCCGCAGGGACGCCGCAGCCGCAGAGCCGTGTCTGCGCCTTCGGCCGGGCCGGCCCGGACCGGTGAGACGTACGGGAGGGAGCACGTTCCGCCGGCGCGGCACGAAGCCCCGGTGGTCGGTGGAGCGTTCACCACGTCCGGGGAGCCGGGATCGAAACCCCGGGCCACGGGCTCCTGCCCCGCAGCCGGACCCGCCTCTCCCGGTTCACCCCGCGTCCCCGCCGTACGGCCCTGGCCGCGGGGGCGTTCAGCTCCAGAACCTGTTGGTCTCGTCGATGTCCTGGACGCACTCGTCGAGGTCCGAGATCTTGCCGCCTATGACGGTGAAGAAGATGCCGCCGTGCTGTTCCAGGCCCATGTTGCCCCGGTCGGCGCGGATGCGGTGGACGGACATGACGTGGCCGCGTCCGTCGGCGAAGGCACCTTCGAGGTCGACGCGCATGGTGCCCTGCGTCTCCTCCGCCAGCCGGCCGTACAGCCGCAGGACCGCTTCGCGTCCCTTGTGGTGCCCGGCCAGCGGGTGCTCACCGGGCACGTGGTGGGTGACGTCCGAGGTCATGAGCTGGGAGAGGGCTTCCATGTCCCCGCGCGAGAACGCGTCGTAGCCTTGGCGCACCAGCGCGCAGTCGGGGTGTTCAGTCATGGTGATTCACACCTTTCGAGCCTTTTGCTGCCCTTCTTCCATGGTCCGCCGGGCCCTGCGGGGTGTCCACACCGGCCGCGGGCCGGAAGTCCGGGCAGTGTCGGCGGCCCTGGCTATGCTCGGCGCATGCCGCCACGACCTCGCTCCTACGACCCCGTGAAGGTGCGCGCTGCGCTGTCGGCCGAGGTCGGTTCGGTCAGGGAAGCGCTGCGCGTGATGTGCGCTGCGCCGGATGCGGCCGAGCTGCTCGAAGCACCGGCCGCCGTCGGCCCCTGGACGGTGCGTCAGCTGGCCGAGCGTCTCACCGGCTGCCTCGAGACGGCCGCGCGCCTGGTCCAGGGGGTGACGGTGCGCGGCCGGGCCGAGGTCGGCGTGCTGGACTCCGTCCGCCACCTGCTGTCCGTCGAGGGCTCGGCCCCCGCACCCGCCGGAGGGCATGCCCCCGGGCCTCCGGACGCCGTGCTGCGCGCCTTCGACGCCGCAGCCGAGAAGTTCGGCGTTGCCGCCGCGGTCGACACTGCGAAGGTGGTTCCGGCCGGTGCCGGAGCCATGACCGTGGCCGATCTCCTCACCGTCCTCGTGCTCGAACTCGTCGTCCGGGGCGATGATCTGACGCTCGCCACCGGCACCGCCGTGGCACACGACCGGCAGGCCCTCGCCGTCGCCGTCCGGCTCACTGCCGACGCGCTCGCCGCCGCGGCCCCGGGCGGCTCCGTGGAGGTGCGGATTCCTCCGTTCGCCGTGATCCAGTGCGTCGAGGGGCCCCGGCACACCCGGGGCACGCCGCCGAACGTCGTCGAGGCACCGCCACTGGTCTGGATCCGGCTGGTCTCCGGGCGGCGCTCCTGGCGGGAAGCCCTCGCGGCGGGACAGGTGTCGGCGAGCGGCGAGCGCGCCGACCTCGCCGGGCTGCTGCCCCTGTGCCCCTGACGGCCGGGGCGTGGACGTTCCGCCATCGCTCGCTGCCGCCCCGCACATCACCCGATGGCACTCTTCGGAGTCGCGTGATCTCACAGCGTGACGTTTGCTTGGTGCAGTCCGGCGCAGCCGGCACCAACCTGCTCCGAAGGAGATCAGACGCATGTCGTCCAACCAGATAGCCGCCAAGCGCACCGCCCGTCGTACCGCTGTCGCGCTCGCCACGGGCGCCATGGTGCTCGGCCTCGCCGCCGTGCCCGCAGCGGCCGCGGCGGTCCCGGCTCCCGCGCAGATCGCGCCCGCTCCCGTCCGTGGGGACGTCGCCGTGCGCGGCGGCGCCACCACGTTCAGCCTTCCCGCCGCGTTCGCGGCCGAACTGAAGGCCCAGGGTCTGGCGCTGGCCTGGGTCGACGCCCAGGGCAACGTCCGCAAGGCCGCCGCCGACGCGGCGAAGGGCATGACGCTCGGCATCAAGTCCGGCACCGTCGCCGCCTCCGGCTCCGGACAGGCCGCAGGCCGCCTCGCCTACACCGACGCCGGCTTCGCCGTCGTCAACACCAGGACCGACGAGTCGCTGCGCATCACCCACCTCGCGGCGGACCTCGGCAAGGGCGAGATGCTGGCCTCGGTCAACGGGGGCAGCCAGGTCGTGATCGGCCACTTCGAGCGGCCGACGGTCGACAGCACCACGGTCGACCTCGGCTCCCGCGTGATGACGGTCACGGGTTCCGTCCGCCTGGACGCGGCCGTCGCGCAGCGTGCCAACGAGGCCGTCGGGGCGAAGATCTTCGCCGCCGACAAGGTGGCGTTCGACACACGCACTTTCGTGGCTCTCGACGGCCAGGCCGACCTGCAGCAGGCCTTCGGACTGAAGGAGCAGCCGGCCCGGGAGGCCGACTCCCAGGCCGCGGAGCCCGGTGTCGAAGCGGGTGCGGACGTCCCGGCCCGTCGGTAGCCGGCGAGTCCGGCCGGCGTCCCACCGGCGCCCGGCCGTGAGCAGAGGGAGCGGCCCGTGACCGGACCGTTCCCTCTGCCGGATTCCCCGGTTCGGCCGAATCGGGGACCTGGCCTAGACTCGGTGCCGTGCCACGTGGTGACGGACGACTCAGCCACGATCTCCTCCCCGGCGAGAAGGGCCCTCAGGACGCATGCGGCGTCTTCGGGGTCTGGGCTCCGGGCGAAGAGGTCGCCAAACTCACCTATTTCGGGCTGTATGCGCTGCAGCACCGGGGACAGGAGTCCGCGGGCATCGCAGTGAGCAACGGCTCGCAGATCCTGGTCTTCAAGGACATGGGTCTGGTTTCGCAGGTCTTCGACGAAACCTCCCTCGGCTCCCTGCGCGGACACATCGCCGTGGGCCATGCCCGCTACTCCACGACCGGTTCCTCCGTCTGGGAGAACGCCCAACCGACGTTCCGCGCGACCGCGCACGGTTCCATCGCACTCGGCCACAACGGCAACCTGGTCAACACGGCCGAGCTGGCCCGGCTCGTGGCCGGCCTGCCCCGGGAGAACGGGCGCGCCAACCAGGTCGCCGCGACCAACGACACCGACCTCGTCACCGCTCTGCTCGCGGGCCAGGTCGGCGAGGACGGCAAGCCGCTCACCGTCGAGCAGGCGGCCCCCCTGGTACTCCCGAAGGTCAAGGGCGCGTTCTCGCTCGTCTTCATGGACGAGCACACCCTCTACGCCGCCCGCGACGTGCAGGGCATCCGCCCGCTGGTGCTCGGCCGCCTCGAGCGCGGCTGGGTGGTGGCCAGCGAGACGGCTGCCCTGGACATCTGCGGTGCCAGTTTCATCCGGGAGATCGAGCCGGGCGAGATGGTCGCCATCGACGAGGACGGACTGCGCAGCACACGGTTCGCCGAGGCCAGGCCCAAGGGCTGCGCCTTCGAGTACGTGTACCTGGCACGGCCCGACACGGACATCGCCGGCCGGAACGTCTACCTGTCCCGCGTGGAGATGGGCCGCAAGCTGGCCGCCGAGGCTCCGGCCGACGCCGACCTGGTGATACCGACTCCGGAGTCCGGCACCCCGGCCGCGGTCGGGTACGCCGAGGCGAGCGGCATTCCCTACGGCTCCGGCCTGGTGAAGAACAGTTACGTGGGCCGCACGTTCATCCAGCCCAGCCAGACGATCCGGCAGCTCGGCATCCGGCTCAAGCTCAACCCGCTCAAGGAAGTCATCCGAGGCAAGCGCCTGGTCGTGGTCGACGACTCCATCGTCCGCGGGAACACCCAGCGCGCACTGGTCCGGATGCTCCGTGAGGCGGGGGCGGCCGAGGTGCACGTCCGGATCTCCTCGCCGCCGATCAAGTGGCCCTGCTTCTTCGGCATCGACTTCGCCACCCGCGCCGAGCTGATCGCCAACGGGCTCTCCGTCGAGGAGATCGGCAAGTCCCTCGGAGCGGATTCACTGGCGTACATCTCCATCGACGGCATGATCGAGGCGACCACGATCCCGAAGCAGAACCTCTGCCGGGCCTGCTTCGACGGCGAGTACCCGATGGAGCTGCCCGACCCGGGGCTGCTGGGCAAGCACCTCCTGGAGTCGGAGACGGCCGAACCCGCACGCAGCGACGCTGACGGGGTCGAGACGCTGACCGCCGGTCTCGGCGGCGGCGACGCCCTCCGACGTCCCTGACCGCCTGGCTGCCCACGCCCGCCCACGACACGAAAGTTCTCTTGTGATGTCTGCTGTGCCATCCGCGGGGGGAGTTCCCGCAGCCCAGGGCACCGGTGCCAGTTATGCGGCCGCGGGTGTCGACATCGAGGCCGGGGACCGCGCCGTCGACCTGATGAAGGTCTGGGTGAAGAAGGCCACCCGTCCCGAGGTGGTCGGCGGTCTCGGAGGCTTCGCGGGCCTCTTCGACGCCTCGGTGCTCAAGCGGTACGAGCGCCCGCTGCTCGCCTCGGCCACCGACGGCGTCGGTACCAAGGTGGACATCGCCCGGCAGATGGGCGTGTACGACAGCATCGGCCACGACCTGGTCGGCATGGTCGTCGACGATCTCGTGGTCTGCGGTGCCGAGCCGCTGTTCATGACCGACTACATCTGTGTCGGCAAGGTGCACCCGGAGCGTGTGGCCTCGATCGTCAAGGGCATCGCCGAGGGTTGCGTCCTGGCGGGCTGCGCGCTCGTCGGCGGGGAGACGGCCGAACACCCGGGGCTGCTGGGCGCGGACGAGTTCGACGTCGCGGGCGCCGGTACCGGCGTGGTCGAGGCGGACCACCTGCTGGGCGCGGAGCGCGTCCGGGCGGGCGACGCGGTGATCGCGATGGCGTCGTCCGGACTTCACTCGAACGGGTACTCGCTCGTCCGCCATGTGGTCTTCGACCGTGCGGGCTGGTCGCTGGACCGCGAGGTCGCCGAGTTCGGCCGGACTCTCGGCGAGGAACTGCTCGAGCCGACCAAGATCTACGCATTGGACTGCCTGGCGCTCACCCGCACCGCGGAGGTCCACGCCTTCTCGCACATCACCGGTGGAGGGCTGGCGAACAACCTGGCACGGGTGATCCCGGATTCCCTGCACGCCGGGATCGACCGAGCGTCCTGGGCCCCCGGCCCGGTCTTCGACCTGGTCGGAAAGGCCGGGCGGGTCGAGCGCCCCGAGCTGGAGAAGACCCTGAACATGGGGGTCGGCATGATGGCGATCGTGCCGCAGGAGTCGGTGGACGTCGCTCTGGCCACGCTTGCGGACCGTGGCGTGGACGCCTGGGTCGCCGGCGGGATCACCGAGCGCGGCGACCGCTCCGAGGCCGTGACCCTGACCGGTGATTACGGGGCTTGAGACCGTTTCCGGCCTGCGGGAACACCAAAGGGCCGGCCCGGGGGCCACCCCGGGACCGGCTCAGTGGACGTGCTCAGCAAGCAGCCGACGCCACGACGTCAGGCGCCGCGGCGATGCGCGGACTGGTCCGACGAACCGTCGCTGTCCTCGTCCTCGTCGTTGTAGAGATCCGCGTACTGTGCGTACGGGTCGTCCGGCTCATCGCCCTCGAACCGCTCACCGTTCGGCGGTTGCTTGGACGTAGATGCGCCCAGCTCGTCGGCCAGACGTGAGAGATCAGTCCCACCGCTGTTGTACTTCAGCTGGCGGGCGACCTTTGTCTGCTTGGCCTTGGCCCGGCCGCGCCCCATGGCTCGACCCCCTCAATGACGGGGCTCGACGGCCCCAGAGTCTTGACACGCGTTCATGAGTCGGAGCGGACTCTCGAAGGAGAGACCGGTCCGTAGGGCTTCAACGGTACCTGCTTCCGCGGCCATACGGTACGTCGCCCGCATGACGTGCCACGCAGCACAACCCTCGAGGAGCCCCGTCCTCGCTGGTCAGTTCCGATTTTACCTTCTGTCGCGGATCGACCCGCCCAGGGGTGGTGAGGCATGTCTCGCACGCGGGCTCCGGGCGCAGAGCCGCGGTCACCGTCCGCAGCCGACACGATTCCGGCCCGTGTCCGCAGCGGGCACCGGTCGGGATGCCGGCGCGGGACGCGGGCCGCAATCGGCGCGGGGGACGTCAGGCCCGGCGGGCCTCCGCCATCCGCTGCTCGGCGATCCGGTCGGCGGCGGCCGCCGGGGGAATGCCGTCGGACTGTGCACGTGCGAATATGGCGGCCGTCGTGTCGAAGATCTTCGTCGCCTGCGCCTTGGCACGGTCGAAGTCGAAGCCGTGGAGCTCGTCCGCGACCTGGATCACACCACCCGCGTTCACCACGTAGTCCGGCGCGTACAGGATGTCCCGGTTGGCGAGGTCCTTCTCGACGCCCGGGTGGGCGAGCTGGTTGTTGGCGGCGCCGCAGACCAGCTTGGCGCTGAGGACCGGCACCGTCTCGTCGTCGAGGGCTCCGCCCAGCGCGCAGGGGGCGTAGACGTCCAGGTCCGCGCGGATCAGCGCACTGGTGTCGGCGACCGCCGTGACCTGCGGGTGCCGGGCGCGGATCCGGTCGACGGACTCCACCCGTACGTCCGTCACCACGACCTCGGCGCCGTCCTCGATGAGGTGGTCGACCAGGTGGTGGCCCACCTTGCCGACCCCGGCGACGCCGACTTTGCGGCCGCGCAGGGTGGGCGCTCCCCAGAGGTGCTCGGCGCCGGCCCGCATGCCCTGGAAGACGCCGAAGGCGGTCAGGACGGACGAGTCGCCGGCTCCGCCGTTCTCCGGCGAACGGCCCGTGACGTGCCTGCTCTCCCGTGCGACGACATCCATGTCCGCCACGTAGGTGCCGACGTCACAGGCCGTGATGTAGCGGCCGCCGAGGGACTCGACGAAGCGGCCGTAGGCGAGCAGCAGTTCCTCGCTCTTGATGCCGCCGTCGGTCACGGCCGCGGGGTCACCGATGATCACTGCCTTGCCGCCGCCGAGCGGCAGGCCGGCCAGCGCGTTCTTGTACGACATCCCGCGGGAGAGGTTCAGCGCGTCCAGGACGGCCTCTTCCTCGGTGGCGTAGGGGTGGAAGCGGGTGCCGCCGAGGGCCGGGCCCAACGCGGTGGAGTGGACGGCGATGACGGCCTTGAGGCCGCTCGCGCGGTCCTGGCAGATGACGACCTGCTCATGGCCGCCCTGCTCGGAGCGGAACAGCGTGGTCAGCACGGACGACCCGGTGGGGCCTGGGGTGCCGGCGAGGGGACGCACGTCGGTCACGGTGGTGACTCCCGAAGTCTTGATGGGCGCCCTCCCTGGGTGGTGGAGGGCCGATGAGGTCAGCGTAGGTCCTGCGGACCCGGCGGATAAGCACCCTGCCCGGGAAGACCCCCCTGCGGGCTATCGGCATGGGACGATCTGCTCGGTTCCCGGAGGTCGGTTCGGCAGCGACGGAGGAGTGGGCGTGGCCTTGGCGTCATCGGTGGTGGTCCCTTACACGGCATACCTCCGGGTCTACGAACCGCTGGCCGCCTTCCCGGAGCCCGAGCGCTCCCACTGGAGCCGCTACGCGGCCCGGGGCGAGGCCCCCACCGCCCAGGACGAGCTGCGCCGCTCGCTCGCCGATCTTCTCCCGGTGCCCCCGGTTCCGGTTCCGGTCCACGAGAGTGCGGACGCGTTCGTCGCGGTGGTGGACGGGGTGACCTGCATCTGCCCCTGGCGTACCCGGTTGCGGGGCTGGCAGGCGCTGGGCCGACTGACGGACATGCTGCCCGCGCCCGCTCTCGACGCCGCGCTGCCGCCGGTGGTGCGCCGGCAGGCCGAGACGGACTACGAGCGGTGGCTGGAGCGCAATCCCGACTCGCGGCCCTGGATCCGTTCGGCGACCTGGCACGTTCCGGTCAGGTGGTTCGTGCTCTTCGAGGACTCCGAGCGGGAGTGGTCAACCGATGAGAAGGCGCCCGCACTGCGGTACCGGACGCCGATGGCGCAGGCGCGCCGCCGGGTTGCGCGCGGTCTGAAGGTGCTGCGGGACGCACTGGAGGACAGCCCGTTGGTCGACGGCCTGGAGGATGTGGGCCGGTGGCTGGAGGAGTTCCACCCGCGCTCCGTCGTGGAGCTGGACTACGGCGGGCTGGTGCACGTCATCGGTGCCGGAAAGCTGGACGAGGACCGCTCCGCGGCAGACGTGAACGAGGGTTTGGAGGCCCTACGGGCCGACGACGGGGCGCGGGCCGGTGAGGCATACCGGCGGCTGACCGATCGCTGGCGGCCCGTGAGGGACCGTCAGTTCGCGAGCTGAGCGACCGGTCCGGGGTGTTCGGGAAGACGCCGTCGGTCGGTGCGTGGGGGACTTCCGACACCTTCCCGGGACGTACGTCCCGATCCGGATGGTCCGGGCCATTGCGGCAAGCGTGACGGACGGCACTCACCCGGGCCTTGCCCTGACGCACCACCGTCGTGCCAAAATAGGACAAGGAGTCCGGGAAGGGCTCCTTGCGCCCTACTGGGGCGGGTTGACTGCTTTTTGTGCTCTCTGGGTAGTTCTCGGCGGAGGCCGTGACGTGCTGATCATGCTGTGACTGATGGTTACGACGAGGTGACTGTCCGTTATGGCATGGTCCATCGGCTTCCGTAGAGGTTGAACACCTCAGAGGGCAATTCCATCGGTTTGGCCGACGGCGCTGGACAGATGGTGTAGTTGTAGTGCCGAGGACAAGCCGTTCGTCCTATTACCGACTCGGTCTGCGTGCGCCATTTCGGGCAACGTAGGCCAAGGTGCAGAATTTAGAGGAAAGAACCGTGATGGTTCGGTTCTCCCGAGGAGGCCGCTCATGACCGCTCGCACCCCTGATGCCGAGCCGCTGCTGACCCCGGCTGAGGTTGCCACGATGTTCCGCGTGGATCCGAAGACGGTCACCCGCTGGGCGAAGGCGGGCAAGCTCACATCCATCCGCACGCTCGGAGGGCACAGGCGCTACCGCGAAGCGGAGGTCCGTGCACTGCTGGCGGGCATTCCGCAGCAGCGTAGCGAGGTCTGAACAACCGCATAACGGAGCCAATCCGGGCATCCAGTCCCGGCTTTGACGCTCATGGCTCGACACGACGAGCGGCCTGCCCCAACAGGTCTCACCCCCTCTCCCCCGGAGGGGCGTCGTTTTGGTCGCGCTGGACTCCGCCGGGTTCAGCGCGACCTTTTTCATGCCCGCACCCGGGCGGGGATCTCCACGGGGCTGCCGACGGCCTGGTGGGCCGGGTTTCCGAGGTGATCGGACGGGCCTGCGGGGCGTGTTGGGGAGGCTCGGCCCGGAGGCCGTCGAGGGCGCGGAAGGTGCAGGCGCGTCCCCGTGGGAGTAGTGCAATTGCACATATTAAATTGAGCCGTTGTAAGGACCGCGTCAGCAAGGTCGTCTCGGAAATCAATACGGTGACACCCATCACAGGCGCGCCATCTTGTCCCGGTATCAGCCCTGCGATATTGGGAAGTTGCCGGTCCGGGCGCTTCCGTCCATCATGCGGACGGGCCGGGAACTCCGACTCGGTGGCGTGATCGTGCGGCCCTCGTCCCTCGGACGGGTGCGGCGAGCGGACCGGTCGGCGGAGCGCGGACAGCGAGCCGGCCGGCCGACGTCAGAACGCGCGGGCGGGTGGGAACGGGGGTCTTCTTGTCTTCCCGCCGGAGGTTCGGCAGCCCGCCCCGAAGCCGTCCTCGACGCGTCGTTCGCCGGTCTCCCGCCGTCCGCCGGATCTGCCCCGGTCCGGACGTGCGGGCACACGCCGAAGGGCCCGGATCCCCTGCGGAATCCGGGCCCTTCGTTATTGCGGTCCTGACGGGATTTGAACCCGCGGCCTCCACCTTGACAGGGTGGCGAGCACTCCAAACTGCTCCACAGGACCAGGAGTCGCAGCCCTTCGTGCGTGGCTGCGAAACGAAACTCTACAGCAGGTCAGGGGGCTTGGTCGAACCAGCGTCCCGAGGTGCCCCCGGGCACCTCTCCGGCCGGGCGCGGATCACGGCGCCGCCGCGTCGACAGCCTTCACGATGCGCTTGTCCGACACCGGATACGCGGTCCCCAGAGCGTGCGCGAAGTAACTCACGCGCAGCTCCTCGATCATCCAGCGGATCTCTCTGACCTCGCGGGACACGGGCTTCCCCTGCGGCAACTGCTCCAGCAGCCAGGCGTACTCGTCCTGCATCTCGTGAACCTTGGCCATCCGGCTGCGGTCCCGCTCGGCGTTGGTGGGCAACTGCTGGAGCCGCCGATCGGCTGCGATCAGGTAACGCAGCAGGTCCGGCAGCCGTCGCGCGCCGTGCTCGGTGACGAAGCCCGGGACCATCAGGCGTGCCAACTGGTCCCTGATGTCGGTCAGCGACGCCAGGAGCACCGGGGAGGTCGTGGACTTCAGCCGCCCCTCGCACGAGTGCCAGGCCGCCAGCACCTCCAGGACCTTGCGCACGGTGTCCGTCGTCGCGTCGACGAGGTCCGCGCGCACCGCGTCGGACAGTTTGCGGAACGCGGCCTCGTCCCAGGCCGGTCCCCCGTGGGCCGCGATCAGCCGGTCGGCCGACGCCGTCACGCAGTCGTCGAACAGGGCCTGGACGCTGCCGTGCGGGCTGCGTGAGAGCGTCAGCTTGGCCTGGTTGCTCAGCTTGCCCTGCGCGAACTTCGCCGGATCGGCAGGGACGTTGAGGAGGATCAGCCGACGGGTGCCGCGCCACATCGCCTCGGCTTGTTCGGCCTCGGTGTCGAAGAGCCGGACCGCGACCGAACTCCCCTCGTCCGTCAGGGCCGGGTACGCCTTGACCGGCTGGCCCGTCCGGCGGGTCTCGAACGTCCGCTGGAGCGTGCCGACCGTCCACGCGGTGAGGCCGGTGCGCTCCTCCGGGGCCGCGCCGTCCTTCGACGTCGCGAAGGCCTTGCTGATGGCCGCCCTGGTCTTGGGTCGGAGCCGGTTCCTGAGGTTCTCCAGGTCCTTGTCCTCGGCGACCTTGCGCCGGCGCTCGTCGACCACCCGGAAGGTGATCTTCAGATGGTCGGGCACCTTGGCGAGGTCCCAGTCGTCCGGGTCGATCCGGACGCCCACCATGCGCTGCAGCTCGCGGCCCAGGGCGGTTGTCAGCGGTTCCTGGAGCGGCACGGCGGAGTCGAGGAAGCGCCGGGCGTAGTTCGGAGCAGGGACGTAGTTGCGGCGGACCGCCTTGGGCAGCGAGCGGATCAGTTCGGTGACGAGGTCCTCGCGCAGGCCCGGGATCTGCCAGTCGAAGCCCTCGGGGCTCACCTGGTTGAGGACCTGGAGCGGGATGTGGACGGTGACGCCGTCCGCGTCCGCGCCGGGCTCGAACTGGTAGGTGACCCGGAATTTGAGATTCCGTTGCCGCCAGGTGTCCGGGTAGGCGTCCTTGGTGACCGCCTCGGCCTGCTCGTTGATGAGCATGGACTTCTCGAACGAGAGAAGGTCCGGCTCCTCGCGGCGCTGCTTCTTCCACCACGCGTCGAAGTGTGCGCCGGAGACGATGCTCTCGGGCAGCCGCTGATCGTAGAAGTCGAACAGCGTCTCGTCGTCCACGAGGATGTCGCGGCGCCGGGCCCGGTTCTCCAACTCCTCGACCTCACCGAGGAGTTTGCGGTTGTCGTGGAAGAACTGGTGGTGCGTGCGCCAGTCGCCCTCGACGAGCGCGTTGCGGATGAACAGTTCGCGGCTGGTCTCTGGGTCGATCCGTCCGTAGTTCACCTTCCGCTGGGCCACGATCGGCACGCCGTACAGCGTCACCCGCTCGTAGGCCATGACCGCCGCCTGCTTCTGCTCCCAGTGCGGCTCGCTGTAGTTGCGCTTCACCAGATGCTGGGCGAGCGGTTCGACCCACTCGGGTTCGATCCGCGCGTTGACGCGCGCCCACAGCCGAGAGGTCTCCACCAGTTCGGCCGACATGACCCAGCGCGGGGGCTTCTTGAACAGGGCCGAGCCCGGGAAGACCGCGAACTTGGCGCCACGCGCGCCCAGGTACTCGTTCCTGCCGGATTCCTTACCGGTCTCCTTCCCGCTCTCCAGCCCTGCCTTCAGGCCGATGTGCGACAGCAGACCGGCCAGCAGCGACATGTGGACGTGCTGCGGATCGGCGTCCTGCTCGGACAGGTGGATGCCCATGGACTTGGCGACGGTCCGCAACTGGCTGTAGATGTCCTGCCACTCACGGATCCGCAGATAGTTCAGGAACTCCGAGCGGCACATCCGGCGGAACGCCGACGAGCCGAGTTCGCGCTGGCGTTCGCGAATGTGACGCCACAGGTTCAGGAAGGCCAGGAAGTCGCTGGTCTCGTCCTTGAACCGGGCGTGCTGCTGATCCGCCTGCTGCTGCTTGTCGGACGGGCGCTCCCGCGGGTCCTGGATGGAGAGGGCCGCCGCGATCACCATGACCTCCCGGACGCAGCCGTTGCGGTCCGCCTCCAGCACCATCCGCGCCAGCCGCGGGTCGACCGGCAGCTGTGAGAGCTTGCGGCCCAGCGGGGTCAGCCGCTTTTCGTTCTGTCCCGACCGGGCGGGCTTCTGCTTCGGGTCGAGCGCGCCGAGCTCCTCGAGCAGCTGTACGCCGTCCTTGATGTTGCGCCGGTCCGGCGGGTCGATGAAGGGGAACTTCTCGATGTCGCCGAGGCCGGCCGCGGTCATCTGCAGAATGACGGAGGCCAGGTTCGTCCGAAGGATCTCCGCGTCGGTGAACTCGGGGCGAGTGAGGAAGTCGTCCTCGGAGTACAGCCGGATGCAGATGCCGTCCGCGGTGCGTCCGCAGCGGCCCTTGCGCTGGTTGGCGCTGGCCTGCGAGATCCGCTCGATGGGCAGCCGCTGCACCTTGGTGCGGTGGCTGTAGCGCGAGATGCGCGCGGCTCCGGGGTCGATGACGTAGCGGATGCCGGGAACGGTCAGCGACGTCTCGGCCACGTTCGTCGCCAGCACGATCCGGCGACCGGAGTGCCGTTGGAAGACCCGGTGCTGCTCGGCGTGCGAGAGCCTGGCGTAGAGCGGAAGGATCTCGGTGTCGCGCAGCGTCTTCTTGCCCAGCGCGTCGGCGGTGTCGCGGATCTCCCGCTCGCCGGAGAGGAACACCAGGATGTCACCCGGTCCTTCGGCCCGGAGTTCGTCCACCGCGTCGCAGATCGCCGTGACCTGATCCCGGTCGGTGTCCTCGCCGCCCTCCTCCAGCAGCGGCCGGTAGCGGACCTCCACCGGGTACGTGCGTCCGCTCACCTCGACGATCGGGGCGTCGCCGAAGTGCCGGGAGAAGCGCTCCGGGTCGATCGTCGCCGAAGTGATGACGACCTTGAGATCGGGGCGGCGGGGCAGCAGCTGGGCGAGGTAGCCGAGGATGAAGTCGATGTTGAGGCTGCGCTCGTGCGCCTCGTCGATGATGATCGTGTCGTACTGGGCGAGTTCGCGGTCCGTCTGGATCTCGGCGAGCAGGATGCCGTCCGTCATCAGCTTGACGTGCGTGGACTCACCGACCTGGTCGGTGAACCGCACCTTCCAGCCGACCGACTCGCCCAGCGGGCTGCGCAGTTCCTCGGCCACCCGCTCGGCCACGGTACGGGCGGCGATCCGGCGCGGCTGGGTGTGCCCGATGAGGCCCCGGACCCCCCGGCCCAGTTCCAGGCAGATCTTCGGAATCTGCGTGGTCTTGCCGGAGCCGGTCTCACCGGCGACGATGACGACCTGGTGGTCGCGTATCGCCTCGAGGATCTCGTCCTTCTTCTGGCTGACCGGGAGTTGCTCGGGATAGTCGACCGCGGGCACGGCGGCCCGGCGCTGCTCGACCCGGGCGGCGGACCGGTCGGCATCCGCGGCGATCTCGTCGAGGACCGCCTGGCGGGCCTCCGGCTTGCGGATCCGGCGGGCGCCGTCGAGTCGGCGGCCGAGCCGGCGCTCGTCGCGCAGCATCAGCTCGGGCAGCCGCTCCTGCAGAGCGGCGAACGGGGAGGGCGGTGATGTAGGCATACCGGCTCAAGGATCGCACCTCGCCGAATCGCGTGGCGAACCAATTCCCCGGCGTGGCCGTTGCCACGGACCGGAACCTCCGTGCCGGGGGGAGAGGGGATCGCTGCCGGCTCCGGGAAACGAAGAACCCCGCTCGGGGGAGCGGGGTTCTTTTCGCATGGTGTCCGGGTCCGGGGTCGAACCGGCGACCTGTCGCTACTCCCGCCGGCCCTGAGGCTGGTCGCGGAACGAGCCGGCGCCCTCGGCCGGTCGTGACGGCCCCGGTGCCAGCCCCCGAGTACGGAGCCGAAGGACTTGTTGCGATACGTCAGGCCGAACGCCTTCTCGCTGAACGCCACGGCACCGGAGGTCGCCAGTCCCGGACCGCTGCCCTCCAGCACCCAGGCGCTGCCGTCGGCGCAGTGGGAACCGTCGTCGAAGACGTCCTCGCCGGAGGCGGCGGCGGCGAGATCCGCGTGGCCGTCGCCGCCCATGTCCTCGAGACGCACGGCGTACCCGAACCGGTCCCCGCTCTCGGCCTTGCCGGGCACGCCGGAGGTGTCCTGCGTGAAGGACTGGGCGCCGGCGCCGGTCAGGCCGGAGGCCGAGCCCTTGAGGAGCCGGACGGCACCGGCGTGGTCGCGTGCGCCGAGGTCCTCGTCGGGTGCGCCGACCGCGACGTCCGGGTAGCCGTCGCCGGTGACGTCGCCGATGGAGACGTCGGCACCGAACGCGTCGCCCGATTCACCGACCCCCGGGACACCCGTGGTGTCCTGGTCGATCCGGGCGCTGCGGGCGCTACCCGGTACGCCGCCGGGGCCGCCGTAGCGGACGGCGATGGAGCCCGCTCCGGAGGGGCCCGAGCCGTAGGTGATCAGCTTTCCGTCCTGGTCGCGGGGCACGGCGCAAGGGGAGCGGACACAGGAAAACCCCCGCCGAGTGATCTCGGCGGGGGCATTGCCCTGAAGGGCTGTGGTGGCTGGGGCCGGGGTCGAACCGGCGACCTATCGCTTTTCAGGCGATCGCTCGTACCAACTGAGCTACCCAGCCACGCCGACCGTGACGGCCGACAGCGGTCCTGACGGGATTTGAACCCGCGGCCTCCACCTTGACAGGGTGGCGAGCACTCCAAACTGCTCCACAGGACCAAACTTGTGCGAAAACCAGTCTCGCACAGGGTGATGCGTGCCCCCAACGGGATTCGAACCCGTGCTACCGCCTTGAAAGGGCGGCGTCCTGGGCCACTAGACGATGAGGGCTGATGGCCCACCTGGGCGCTTGTCGGCGCCGTCGGGGACGTGAGAAGCATATGGGATGGGGAGAGGGATCGCCAAAACGATTCACGGGCTCTTCGAGGACGGCCGCCTCGAGGACGGCGGAGGGGTGGCCGCCGAGCCCGGGGCGGACGGGTCGACGGCCGGGGTGTTCTCCCGCGGCAGATGCCGGCTGACCTCGGCGGTCGACAGACCGAGGCCGCCCAGATCGATCTCGTCCCAGGCCTGGAGCCGTCGGGTGTCCCGGTCCAGGTAGAGGATCGACGCCTGGATGTCGGCGGGCTGCTCGCCCTCCACCGCGCGCAGTCCGTCACCGCCGGTGGACCCCTGGACCATGAGCCGCGTCCCGCCTGCCAGCGAGTAGGTCTTGCGGTTGTGGCGATGGCCGGCCAGCGCGAGCGGGACGGTGCCGGCGGTACGGCGGACGGCGACCGGATTGTGCGCCACGGCGATGTCCACCTGCTCGCCCTTGGTGCGCCGGTCCCGGATGGCCGCGGCCAGCGCGTCGCCCGCCCGGATCTCCGCGGGATCACCCGCGGCGGCCGTCGAGCGGTCCGGGGTGAACTGCGGATCGCCGATCCCGGCGATCCGCAGTCCCTCGACCTCGACCGGCTTGCCCTCGTCGAGCACGTGGACGCCCTTGCGGCCCTCCATCGACTTCTGGGTCTCCGCCGAGTCGTGGTTGCCGCGCACCCAGACATAGGGAGCGCCGAGGTCGGAGATCGGATCGAGGAAGCCGTTCTCGGCCTTGGTCCCGTGGTCCATGGTGTCGCCGGTGTCGATGATCACGTCCACCTTGTACTGCTCCACGAGCGCCCGGACGATGTGCCAGGCGGCCGGATTCAGATGGATGTCGGAGACGTGCAGCACCCGCATCGTCGTCGGGTCGGGCTGGTAGGCGGGAAGCGCGGACGTGACGTCGTACAGCTTGGTGACGTTGGTGACCAGGCGTGCCAACTCCTGCTGGTAGACGTCGAAGTCGCTGACGATGCTGCGCGCGGTGCCGACGATGCTGGGGGCGCTGCTGAGCAGACCGGAGAACTTCGGCTCCAGGACCGACTCGGGGTTCCAGGTGGCGTACGCGGCGGTGCCCGAGCCCGCGAGAAGGGCGAGGGCGAGGCCGCCGACCGCGAGGGCACGGCGGGGCCGCCGGTAGACGAGGAGGCCGAGCCCGGTCGCACCGGTGACGACGGCGATGCAGGAACGCAGGGCGAGTTCCTGGACGCCGGCCGTCGCGTCGCGCGTCACCTCGTCCTGGAGTCCGGTGATGCGTTCGGGGTGGTCGACCAGGGCCTGGGCCCGCTCGGGATTGAGCTGGTCGACGTCGACGTCGAGCCGTATAGGCGCGTGGTGGCTGTCCAGGTCGAGCGAGCCGAGCGGGGCGACGTCGATCTGCGTCCCCCCGGTCAGGGAGGGCCGGAGGGTCATGCGGGTGTCCATCGGCCCGACCGGCGCCTTCACGCTGCCCACCGCGAGCATGCCGAGCCAGGCACCGAGCAGCACGACCCCGAGCACTCCCGCGCCCCGGGCCAGGCGCACCGGGACGGTTGCCGTCCGGGCGAGTTCCGGGGTGACGGGTCGCGCCGTGGCGGCTCCGGGGCGCAGCCGGCGGGTCAGTGAGCTGAGGAACGGCGCTGCCCCCGGGCTGCGGGCCACGCCGGTGGATGCGTCTCGGGCCATTGTGCCCGTATGCCCGTCCTGGCGGAGGGTCATGCGGGGCCGGGTGACGGACAATGGCCGTGTGCTGGAGATGACGCGCGAGGAGTTCGAGGAACTGGTCGCGGAAGCGCTCGACCGGATCCCCCCGGAACTGATGCGGTTGATGGACAACGTCGCGGTGTTCGTGGAGGACGAGCCGTCGGCGGACGATCCCGAACTGCTCGGCCTCTACGAGGGGACACCGCTGACGGACCGTGGGGAGTGGTACGCCGGGGTGCTGCCCGACCGGATCACGGTCTACCGGGGGCCGACGCTGAGGATGTGCGGGACTCGCGACGACGTCGTGGCGGAGACCGAGGTCACGGTCGTGCACGAGATCGCGCACCACTTCGGCATCGACGACGACCGGTTGCACGCCCTGGGATACGGCTGATCCCGGGCGTGTCCTCCACCGGCCGGGGGGAGTTGAGCACGGCAGTCCCTGTCCTCGTGTCTGCCGGAGGTGCCCCGTGCGCCGCTTTCCCGTCCCGCAAGAGCCGGTCACTCATCCCGCCGCGGACACCGCTGGTGCGCCGCTGCGGCGGACCGCTGTGCGTGCCGCGGCCGCCCTGCTCGTCCTGGTCGCCGTGACCGGCTGCGTGAAGGTGGGTGAACCGGAAGACCCGCGGCCGTCCCCCTCCTCGGGCACGTCCGACGGGGAGGCTGCGATGAACGGCGCACCGCCGATGCCGGCCGGCGGAGCGGCCGGAGTCCCGCGGGGCAGTGGCCGCTCCGGAGCGCACGAGGAGGGCGCGGCGGACGGGAAGAACGGGGACGAGAGCCCCGGACCCAGTGCCCCGGCCTCGCGCAGGCCGTCCGGGAGCCCCGGACCGCGGCCGGGGGACGGGGGCGACGACACGTCGCCGTCCGACGACGCCACCCAGGCGGAATCGCCGGCGCCGTCCGTGTCGCCGAGCCCCAGTGCACCCGCATCCCCGGTGCCGGACCAGAACCCGGATGCGGGCGAGCGGCGGTAGATGCCGTAGCCTGGTTTCGCCACCGCGGGCCGTCCAGGTCCCGTGCGTGGATTTGCCTTACGGGTTGCGAGGCCCGTATGGTGATAGATCGCTTGATCCCATTTGCCCGGCGCCGAATCCGAAGAGCGCCGTGTGGCGCGTTCCTTCCCTTGCCGTGGCTGACCGCATCGAGGCGGTTGTGTGCGAACTACGGAGTTTGGGCGCGTGCCGAGACTCCGGAAGGTTTCGCATTTCGCATGCCCGTTTCTGCTGCTGACCACATCGTCCTGCCCGAGAACGGCCAGGACCCCGTATCCGACGTGACGGCCGACGAGGCCCCCCAGGTGACGTTCGCCGACCTGGGGCTGCCCGAGCAGGTCGTCCGCAAGCTGTCCCAGAACGGCGTCGTGACGCCGTTCCCGATCCAGGCCGCGACCATCCCGGACGCGCTGGCCGGCAAGGACATCCTCGGCCGGGGCCGCACCGGATCCGGCAAGACCCTCTCGTTCGGCCTGCCGCTGCTGACCCAGCTCGCCGGCGGCCACACCGAGAAGAAGCGCCCCCGCGGTCTGATCCTGACCCCGACGCGCGAACTCGCCATGCAGGTCTCCGACGCGCTCCAGCCGTACGGCGACGTGCTCGGCCTCAAGCTCAAGGTCGTCTGCGGCGGAACGTCGATGGGCAACCAGATCTACGCACTCGAGCGCGGCGTCGACATCCTCGTCGCCACCCCCGGCCGGCTGCGCGACCTCATCGACCGCGGCGCCGCCTCGCTCGACAAGGTCCGGATCGCCGTCCTCGACGAGGCCGACCAGATGGCCGACATGGGCTTCCTGCCCGAGGTCACCGAGATCCTCGACCTGGTGCCGACCGAAGGGCAGCGGATGCTGTTCTCGGCGACGCTGGAGAACGAGATCGACACCCTGGTGAAGCGCTACCTGTCCGACCCGGTCACCCACGAGGTGGACGCGGCGCAGGGTGCCGTCACCACCATGAGTCACCACGTCCTGGTCGTGAAGCCGAAGGACAAGGCCCCGGTCACCGCCGCCATCGCCGCGCGCAAGGGCCGCACGATCATCTTCGTCCGCACCCAGATGGGCGCCGACCGCGTCGCCGAACAGCTCATCGAGTCCGGTGTGCGCGCGGACGCCCTCCACGGCGGCATGACCCAGGGCGCGCGTACCCGTACGCTCGCCGACTTCAAGGACGGCCACGTCAACGTTCTGGTGGCCACGGACGTCGCCGCCCGCGGCATCCACGTCGACGGCATCGACCTGGTGCTCAATGTCGACCCGGCCGGCGACCACAAGGACTACCTGCACCGCTCGGGCCGTACGGCTCGCGCCGGGCAGAGCGGCACGGTCGTCTCGCTTGCGCTGCCGCACCAGCGCAAGCAGATCTTCCGGCTGATGGAGGACGCGGGCGTCGACGCCTCGCGCCACATCGTCGGTGGAGCCGGCGCCTTCGACGACGACGTCGCCGCGATCACCGGCGCCCGCTCGCTCACCGAGGTGCAGGCCGAGTCCGCGTCGAACGCGGCGAAGCAGGCCGAGCGCGAGGTCCAGGACCTCAACCGCCGGCTGGAGCAGGTGCAGCAGCGCGCGACCGCGCTGCGCGAGGAGGCGGACCGGCTGCTGGCGCGGGCCGCCCGCGAGCGCGGCGAGGACCCGGAGGCCGCGGTCGCCGCGGCCGCCGAGGAGGCCAAGGCCGAGGCCGAGGAGCAGGCCCTCGCTGCGACCGTGCCCGCCCAGGCCGGGCCGGACCGCCGCGACGAGCGGGGAAACTTCGACCGCCGTGACCGGCGTGACGAGCGTTCCGGTGGCGGGTTCAACCGTGACCGTCGTGATGACCGTTCGGGTGGGCGTTCCTTCGACCGGCGTGACGAGCGTTCGGGCGGTGGGTTCAACCGTGACCGTCGTGAGGACCGTTCGGGTGGGCGTTCCTTCGACCGGCGTGACGAGCGTTCGGGTGGCGGGTTCAACCGTGACCGTCGTGAGGACCGTTCGGGTGGGCGTTCCTTCGACCGGCGTGACGAGCGTTCGGGCGGTGGGTTCAACCGTGACCGTCGTGAGGACCGTTCGGGTGGGCGTTCCTTCGACCGGCGTGACGAGCGTTCCGGTGGCGGGTTCAACCGCGGTGGCGACCGGGACCGGCCGAGCCGTCCCCACAGCCGTGACGACCGTTCCGGCGGCCGCTCCTTCGACCGCCGTGACCACGGCGGCTTCCGCTCCGGCGGCGGCTCCCGTCCGTTCAACCGCGACCGTCGCGACGACCGCCCCTCCGGTGGCGACCGCCGTCCGTACGGCCGCCGTGACGACCACCGGGGCGCGGGCGCCGGCTCGTCGTTCGGCCGTCGGGACGACAAGCCGCGCTGGAAGCGCAACGGCTGACAGTTGCTGATCCACGGAATCGTCCGCCCCGGCACCGAAGCGGTGCCGGGGCGGACCTTTCCAGCCGTTTCCGGGGGGCGGTCGCCGCCCTCCTGCCGGGCCGGCGCCGCGCGACGGACCGCGGGAGCGATACCCGCTCCGCCTCACGATTCCGTGCGACTATGCTCTGTGGAGCACGACTGAGGGCCGTTAGCTCAATTGGCAGAGCAGTGGACTTTTAATCCATTGGTTG
>NZ_JAMQGM010000056.1 GCF_023703325.1 Streptomyces meridianus | reverse complement strand
GCGGCTTCCGGGTGCCGTGGCACCACGTGGTCCCCCGGGTCCGTTCTCCGCTGCGGGTGATCTCCGCCACGACCGATGGCCGGATCGTGGTCGTGGGCAGGTGGCCGTGGCCGCCGGAAAGCCGCCCCGCAGTGCGATCGAGGGGCTCATCGGGAGGAGCACCGGCGGAGGACCCGGCGGAGGCACACGTTCCGTTCTCAACTACCGTGGGTGCGTTTGTGTGGTCCGGCGGACCGGGCCCCTCTCCCCGCACGATCGGAGCGCGCATGATCCCCGGAGTGGGCTGGAAGCTGCACGGCGACGGACGCAGCCCCGCACCGGGAGCCGTGGTCCGCCCCGACGAACGGCTCTCCTGGGGCCGGACCGTCGGACTCGGCGCGCAGCACGTGGTGGCCATGTTCGGCGCCACCTTCGTGGCCCCCGTGCTGATGGGCCTGGACCCCAACCTCGCGGTCATGGTGTCCGGCCTGGCCACCGTCTTCTTCCTCCTGGTCACCCGGGGCGTGATCCCGAGCTACCTCGGCAGCAGCCTCTCCTTCGTCGGTGTCGCCGCCGTCATCGCCAAGAGTGGAGGCGACGCCGCCACCCTGACCGGCGCCCTCCTCGTCGTCGGGGTCGTGCTCATGGCCTGCGGACTGGGCGTACGGGCGATGGGCCCGCGGATCGTCCACCGGGTGCTGCCCCCCGCGGTCACGGGCGCCGTCGTCATGCTCATCGGTTTCAACCTCGCCCCCGTTGCCGCCGGAACCTACTGGCCGCAGGACCAGTGGACCGCGCTCGCGACCCTTCTGTTCACCGGCTTCGCCCTGGTGGCGCTGCGCGGCTTCGGGAACCGGATCGCCATCTTCCTGGGCCTGGTCTTCGGCTACGTCCTGTCCTGGGTCCTCGACCGCGTCTTCGGCCGCATCCATTCCGCGGACGCCGCGGGGCAGGTCACCGACCACTGGCGCCTCGACCTGAGCGGCGTGGCGCAGGCCGACTGGATCGGCCTGCCCACCCTCCACGCGCCGAGCTTCGAACTGTCGGCCGTGCTCGTCGCGCTGCCCGTCGTCATCGCCCTGATCGCGGAGAACGCCGGCCACGTCAAGGCCGTCGGCGAGATGACCGGAGACCCGCTGGACGACCGGATGGGCACCGCCATCGCCGCCGACGGCGCCGCGACCGTCCTGTCCACTGCGGTGGGGGGACCTGCGACCACCACCTATGCGGAGAACATCGGCGTGATGGCGGCTTCCCGCGTCTACTCCACCGCCGCGTACTGGGCAGCGGCGGGCTTCGCCGTCCTCTTCGGCCTCTGCCCGAAGTTCGGCGCCGTCATCGCCGCCGTGCCCGGCGGAGTCCTCGGCGGCATCACCGTCGTCCTCTACGGGATGATCGGACTGCTGGGCGCCAAGATCTGGATCGAGAACGCGGTCGACCTCGGCAACCCGGTCAACCTGGTGCCCATCGCGGCCGGCGTCATCATCGGCATCGGCGACGTCTCTCTCGAGATCACCGACTCGTTCTCGCTCAGCGGCATCGCGCTCGGCACGATCATCGTGCTCACCGGCTACCACACCCTGCGTGCCTTCGCCCCCGCTCGCATGAAGGCCGAGAAGCCTCTTTTCGACGCCGCAGTGCCAGGAGGCGCCGAGGCCGGGGGACCCGGCCCCGGTACGCGCTGAAAACGGGTCCCGGCCGGGGCCGGACGTCCCTGTCCGTCCCTGCCGGCCGCGCCTACCGTGGGAGCCATGGAGAACGACGAAGGACGTCACGGCTGGAGCACCGCCGCGTTCTTCTGCCCCGCCTGCAAACGGCCCGTGCAGACGGTCGCGGCCGGGCGGCGCAAGGTCCTCGGCGCGTTCGTGCCGGCCTGGGGGCCGGGGCCGTGCGAGAACCCGGAGTGCCCCGAGCACCGCGGCACCCTGCACCCGGCCGGGGGTGACGGCACCCGGAAACACGGGGAGCGCCGGCCCGGTTGACCCCGGGGCCGGTCGCCGGCCCCGTCCGCGGCGCGCGAGCGGATCCCCGCGGTCAGCGGCGGTGCGCCGGGCCCGGACGGCGGGCGCCGAAGTCCGCGAAGGGGCCGTTGCCGGCGAAGACCGTCGCGGCGAACCGCTCCCCGATGCGCCGGTGGGCAGCCGGATCCGGGTGGAGTCCGTCGGGCAGGGGCAGTTCGGCGCAGTCGGCCGACCCGTACAGGTCGCGGCCGTCGAGGTAATGCAGGTTCGGATCGTCGGCCGCCCGCTGCTTCACGATGCGGGCGAGTTCGGCCCGGATGGCGTTGAGCGTCAGCTTTCCGTTCGCGGTCTCCGCGGGGTCACCCGCAGCCCGGAACCGGAGCACCCCGGCGCCGAGGCTGCCGAGGTCGAACTCCGTGGGGCCCGGGGTGTCCTCGTGGAGGGGGCACAGGATCGGGGAGACGACGAGGAGCGGTGCGGTGGGATGGCCGTCGCGGACCGTGTCGAGGAATCCGTGGACGGCCGGGGTGAACGCGCGCAGGCGCATCACGTCCTTGTTGACCACGTTGATGCCGAGCTTGACGCTGATCACGTCCGCGGGCGTGTCGCGCAGGGTGCGGGCCGTGAACGGGTCGAGCAGCGCGTGACCGCTGAAACCGAGATTGACCAGCTCCACTCCGGCGACGGAGGAGGCGAGGGCGGGCCAGGTGGTCGTGGGACTTGCGGCGTCGGAGCCGTGACTGATCGAACTGCCGTGGTGCAACCACACCGTGCGTCCCCGGTCCGGCAGGGCCTCGACGGGGGCATCGGTGCGCAGGGCGACGAGTTCGGTGACCTCGTTGTGGGGCAGCCAGATCTCGACGGTCTTGGCCCCGTCGGGCAGGCCGGCGAAGCGGACGGTGCCGACGGGGCCGGGCCGCTCCTCGGCCGTCCCGGCGGTCATGTCGATGATCAGGGTGGTGCCGCCGTTCACGCTGCCCTGCCCGACGAGGCGGCCGTCGACGAGCAGGTCGTACACGCCGTCCGGGCGGGGCGGGGCGCCGACGTAGACCCGCTTGGTGGGCAGCGCGTCGAGTTCGACGCAGGTGGCCCGGGTGCGGAAGGCCAGCCGTACACCCGAGGGCTGGGCCTGCGTCATGGCGAGTTCCGCGTCGCCGCACTGGATGCGGGCCCAGGCGGGCAGCCGGTGCGGCAGCACGCCGTGCGCCGTGCGCTCCAACTCAAGTGCGCCGAAGAGGAGTTCAGCGGTTATGGGTGTGGTGGTCCAGTCGTGCTCGGTCGTGTGCATGCGTCCTCAGCTGTCGATCGCGAGAAGGGGGCGGGTTACGGATGCCGCCGGTGCACCGGCGGCAGGAAGGCCCTGGAGGGGCCCGTGGGGAAACTCGGGCGACGAGGCGGGCTTCAGAGCATCCGCTCCGCCCGGCCCTCCGCCGGCTTCGCAGCGGCAGTTCCGGCCGCGCTGCGTTCCGCTGTCCGGAGCACGCTCGCTCCCGGCACCAGTCCGAAGGCGAGCAGGGCGACCACGCCGAAGGACACCGTCAACGACGTCACATCGGCGATCGAGCCCATGGCGGACGGCGCCACCAGCCCCGCGGTGTAGGTGATCGTCGCGACGCCCGCGATGGCCTGGCTCGGGGCGGGCCCACTGCGCCCGGCGGCCGCGAAGCAGAGGGGCACCACGACGGCGACTCCCAGCCCGATCAGCGCGAACCCGCCCATGGCCGTCACCGGGTCCGGCGCCGCCACGACCAGCACGCCGCCTGCCGTGGCCAGTACCCCGCCGGCCCGGACCGTGCGCACCGGACCGAAGCGCTCCACCACCGCATCGCCCACCAGTCGGGCCGCTGCCATCGCGCAGGCGAACGCCGTCGTCGAGGCCGCCGCCGTGCCCGCCGCAGTGCCCAGCGCATCCCGCAGATACACCGCCGACCAGTCCAGCCCGGCGGCTTCACCGAACACCGCGCAGAAACCGACCGCGCCGATCAGCAGCGCGGACCGCGGCGGCAGCGTGAAGCGCGGCGGGGGCTGCTCGTCCGGATCGCTCCGGAGCACCGGCACGCCCTGGCAGGCGGCGATGCCCAGGACGGTCAGAATCGCAGCTGCGAGTCCCAGATGGAGCCGGGCGTCGACCTCGGCGTGCGCCGCAACCGTGCCCGCCGCCGACCCGAGCAGGGTGCCCACGCTCCACAGACCGTGCAGGCCCGACATGATCGAACGTCCCAGCCCCTCCTCGATCCCCACGCCCAGCGCGTTCATCGCGACGTCCGCCATGCCGGAGGTGGCGCCGTAGACGAAGATCGCGAAGCAGAGGGCCGGCAGGCCGGGGGAGAACGCGGGCAGGGCCAGCGCCAGTGTCCACAGTCCCATCAGCCCGCGCAGCGCGGTCCGGGTCCCGAACCGGTGGCTGATGCGTCCCGCGAGCGGCATCGTGGTCGCCGAGCCGATCGCGCCGCAGGCCAGCGCCAGCCCGAGCCCGCCCGGGGTGATGCCGGCGTGCTCCTGGATCCACGGCACCCGGGTGGCGAAGGACCCCGCGACCGTGCCGTGCACGGCGAACACCGCGGCCAGGGCCGCCCGCCCGTGCCGGAGCCCCGCGCCGCCCTCCGCGACGTCGGCGACGCCGTTCGTACCCGCCCCGCCCTTGCCCGCCACGACCGATCCCTCCCGATGCGAACCCGCCGCGAACACGCACGGCTACCGAGAAGCGAACAGGAGGTCCGCGGACGCGCGCAAGGGAGTTCCGGCGCGTCTCGCCCTGTGGGCGGATCCGCGGCGTGACCCTACCGGCGCGTTCTGTGAGTCAATCCACAGCACCTCACCCGCATCGGCCCCGGCCGGGCATGGCACACTGGCCCTGTACCAGTGACGTCAGCGCACTCCGGGGTCGGTGAAAGTCCGAACCGGCGGTTACAGTCCGCGACCCGTCCGCCGCCAGCGGCCGGTTGACCAGGTGAAACTCCTGGACCGACGGTTAAAGTCCGGATGGGAGGCAGTGCGCGGCGGGCAGGCACCGGTGCGCCGCCGTCCGCGGGTCCGTCCCCTTCCCGGGGGCCGTCTCCGGTCCCGGCGTCGTGGTGCCGCTGTCCGTACCTGTCATCCCGACAGCCCCGGAGTCCGTGCCCGAAGAGGCAGGAGGACCCGGTGGCCGCCACCCAGGCCGAAGCCGACGCGATGCGCCGTGCCGTCGCGCTCGCCGCCCGTGGCCTCGGATCCACCAGCCCCAACCCCGTCGTCGGCTGTGTCGTCCTCGACCCCCGCGGCGAGATCGCCGGCGAGGGCTACCACCACGAGGCCGGGGGCCCGCACGCCGAGGTCCACGCCCTGCGCGCCGCGGGCGAACAGGCCCGCGGCGGCACTGCCCTGGTCACCCTGGAGCCCTGCAACCACACCGGTCGCACCGGCCCCTGCTCCCGCGCGCTGCTCGACGCCGGAATCGCCCGCGTGGTGTACGCCGTCGCAGATCCGGACCCCGGCGCCGCCGGCGGAGCGACGACCCTGGCCGCCGCGGGCGTCGAGGTCGAGCAAGGACTGCTCGCCGACGAGGCGGAAGCCGGCAACCTCGCCTGGCTGACCTCCGTGCGCCGCGGACGGCCCTTCGTGCGCTGGAAATACGCCGCGACCCTCGACGGCCGCAGCGCCGCCGCCGACGGCAGCAGCCGGTGGATCACCTCGGCCGAGTCCCGCGCGGACGTCCACCGTCTGCGCGCCGAGGCCGACGCCGTCGTCGTCGGCTCCGGCACCGCCCGCGCGGACGATCCGCACCTCGCCGCGCGCACGTCCGGCGCTCGGACCCTCCAGCCGTTGCGCGTCGTCGTCGACACCGGGGCCACCGCCGTGGCACCCGGCGCCCGCATCCTCGACGCCGCCGCGCCGACCCTGATCGCCGTGGCCGACGACGCCGTCACGGGGCACCTCGACGGGCTCGCCCCGGTCCTCCGGTTGCCGCGCGCCGAGAACGGCCGCGGCCTGAGCATCACCGCCCTGCTGGACGCCCTCCACGAGCGCGGTGTCCGCTCCGTGCTGCTGGAGGGCGGACCGGTGCTCGCCGGCGCGTTCCTCACGGCCGGCGCCGTCGACCAGGTCGTCGGCTACCTCGCTCCCGCCCTGCTCGGCTCCGGCCCCGCGGCCCTCGCGGACGCCGGTATCGGCACGATCGGCCGGGCCCTGCGCCTCGAGGTCACCGACCTCGTCCGGCTCGGCCCCGACCTGCGCATCACCGCCGTCCCCATCGCCCCAGCCCCCGAGGAGAACTGACGTGTTCACCGGAATCGTCGAAGAACTGGGCGAGGTCGTCGCCGTGGAGTTCACGGACCCCGCCGCCGACGGCAACGCACCGGCCACCGCCGGCTCTGCCCGCTTCCGGCTGCGCGGCCCGATCGTCACCGAAGGAGCGGCGCACGGCGACTCGATCGCCGTCAACGGCGTCTGCCTCACCGTGGTCGAGACCGCCGACGGCGAGTTCACGGCCGACGTGATGGCGGAGACGCTGAACCGCTCCGGTCTCGGCGCGCTCACCGTCGGCTCCCGCGTCAACCTCGAACGTCCCATGGCCCTCGGCGGACGCCTCGGCGGCCACCTCGTCCAGGGACACGTCGACGGCACCGGCAGCATCGTCGAACGCATTCCCGGCGACCAGTGGGAGATCGTGAAGATCGCCCTGCCGCACCAGCTGGCCCGCTACCTCGTAGAGAAGGGCTCGATCACCGTCGACGGCGTCAGTCTGACGGTCGTCGACGCAGCTGACGACCACTTCACCGTCAGCCTCATCCCGACCACCCTGGCGCTCACCACCCTCGGTACCAAACAGGCCGGTGACCCGGTCAACCTCGAGGTCGACGTCCTCGCCAAGTACGTCGAGCGCCTCCTCGGCGACCGCCGCACCGCCGGGAGGGCCTGACGTGAACGCCCTGAACTGGCTGAACGGACCGGCCTTCGAGCTCTTCGGCCAGCGCGTGATCCGGTCCGACATGATCGGCAACGTGATCGGCCTGAGCGCCCTCGCACTCGGCTGGCGCCGGTCCATCTGGACCTGGCCGGCCCAACTCGCCTCCGGGGTCATCCTCGTCGCGGCCTACGCGTCCGCCCAGCTCAGCGGCGGCGTCGGCAAACAGCTCCTGGTCATCGGGGTCGCCTGCTGGGGCTGGACGCAGTGGCGGCGCGGACGGCGCGACAACGGCGGCCAGGTGACCGTCCGGTTCGCCACCGGGCGCGAACGGGCCCTGCTCACGGCCGGCACCGTCGCCGGCACGCTGGCGGTCGGCGGACTGTTCACCGCCGTTCCCCAAATGTCCTGGAACCCCTGGCCTGACGCGTACATCTTCGTCGGCACCCTTGCCGCGATGGTGGCCCAGGCCCGCGGGCTGGTGGAGTTCTGGTTCGCCTGGGTCCTCGTCGACCTCGTCGGCGTGCCGCTGGCCTTCAGCAGCGGTCTGGCCTTCTCAGGCCTCGTCTACGTCATCTACTTCGTTCTTGTGCTGTGGGGTATGCGCGACTGGTGGCTGCGTTCCCGAACCAGCGCGTCCGTCCCGGAAGGAGCGCCGGCATGACCGCCATGGACAGCCTGCACGACGACGACCTCGTCCTCGATCCCGTGGAGCGTGCGATCGCCGACATCGCGGCGGGCAGGCCCGTCGTCGTCGTGGACGACGAGGACCGTGAGAACGAGGGCGACCTCGTCATCGCGGCCGAGACGGCCACCCCGGAGGTGGTCGCCTTCATGATGACCGAGTGCCGTGGGCTGATCTGCGCCCCGATGGAGGGCGCCGACCTCGACCGGCTCGAACTGCCCCAGATGGTCGCGCAGAACACCGAGTCGATGGGAACCGCCTTCACCGTCTCCGTCGACGCGGCGCCCCGACACGGCACCACCACCGGCATCTCGGCCGCGGACCGCGCCGCCACCCTCCGGCTGCTCGCGAGCGGCGCCTCCGTGCCCGGCGACTTCGTCCGCCCCGGCCACGTCTTCCCGCTGCGCGCCCGGCCCGGCGGCGTCCTGGTGCGCAACGGACACACCGAGGCGGGCGTCGACCTGGCCCGGCTCGCGGGCCTGCGCCCGGCGGCGGCCATCGTGGAGATCGCCTCCGAGGACGGCACCATGATGCGGCTGCCCGAACTCGTCGCCTTCGCCCGCAAACACAGCCTGGCGATCATCTCCATCGAGGACCTGATCGCCTACCGCAGCTCCGCCACCCCCATGGTGCGCCGCGAGGCGTCGACCCGACTGCCCACCGCCTTCGGCGAGTTCCGGGCCCACGGCTACCGCTCCACCGCCGACGGCGTCGAACACATCGCCCTCGTCCAGGGCGACATCGGCGACGGCGAGGACGTGCTCGTCCGGGTCCACTCGGAGTGCCTGACCGGAGACGTGTTCGCCTCGCTGCGCTGCGACTGCGGCCCCCAGCTCCAGGCCTCGCTGGCGCGGGTCAGCGAGGAGGGCCGCGGCGTCGTGCTGTACCTGCGCGGCCACGAGGGCCGCGGCATCGGACTGCTGTCCAAGCTGCGCGCCTACGAACTCCAGGAGCACGGCCACGACACCCTCGACGCCAACCTCGAGCTCGGGCTGCCCGCCGACGCCCGCGACTACGCCGCCGGTGCCCGGATCCTCCACGACGTGGGGGTGCGCAGCGTGCGGCTGATGACCAACAACCCCGAGAAGTCCGAGGCCCTCGTCCGCCACGGCCTGCGGGTCAACGGCCGCGAGCCGATGCCCGTGGAGGCCGGCGAGCACAACCTCCGGTACCTGCGCACCAAGCGGGACCGGATGGGGCACGATCTGCCCTGGCTGGATGCCGACCACGCCTCTGCCTGCAGCAACCAGTGACCGCGGCCCGGCGTGACCCGCGGCACCCCACCCCCGAACCACCAGCACAGCACCGAGGAGAGACGTGAGCGGTAAGGGCGCACCCGAACTGACGGTGAAGAACTGCGGCGATCTGCGCATCGCCGTCGTCGCGGCCCAGTGGCACGAGCAGGTGATGGACGGTCTCGTCGACGGCGCCCTGCGCGCCCTGCACGAGCTCGGCATCGACGAGCCCACCCTGCTGCGCGTGCCCGGCAGCTTCGAGCTGCCCGTCGTCGCCAAGGTCCTCGCCGGCCGCGGGTACGACGCCGTCGTCGCCCTCGGCGTGGTGATCCGCGGCGGCACCCCGCACTTCGACTACGTGTGCCAGGGCGTCACCCAGGGCCTGGTCCAGGTGTCCGTCGACACCGGCGTGCCGGTCGGCTTCGGCGTCCTCACCTGCGACACCGAGGAGCAGGCCCTGGACCGTGCCGGAATCGCGGGCTCCACCGAGGACAAGGGCCACGAGGCCGTCACCGCCGCCGTGGCCACCGCCACCACGCTGCGCAGCCTCGCCGAGCCCTGGCGCTGACCGCCCGACGCGTCCGGCCGGGCAGGGCGGAGCTCCGGCTCCACCTGCCCGGCCGGAACCGCCGGACGCCCCGCGCCGGGCGACCGTGCGGTGCAGTCCGGCCGACCCGTCACCGCCCCCGACGTGCGCCCCGCTCCCCGTTGCAGGCGGGCCCGTCACCACCCGGTAAGTTGTAGACACCATGGCGAACAAGACATTCGAGGAGCTCTTCGCCGAGCTCCAGCACAAGGCCGCCACCGGCGACCCCAGCACGTCCCGCACCGCGGAGCTCGTCGCCGCCGGCGTGCACACCATCGGAAAGAAGGTCGTCGAGGAGGCGGCCGAGGTGTGGATGGCCGCCGAGCACGAGGGCGACGACCGCACCGCCGAGGAGATCTCGCAGCTCCTCTACCACCTTCAGGTGATGATGGTCGCCCGGGGAATCTCCCTCGACGACGTATACGCTCACCTCTGAGGCGCGCCACGGGCGGGCCGCCCGGCCCGCCCGCAAGTGACGCCGCGACGAAGCACACCACCACCCGCAAAGGAAACACGTTCCATGCTGCGCATCGCCGTCCCCAACAAGGGTTCACTGTCGGAGCCTGCGTCGGCGATGCTGCACGAGGCCGGCTACCAGCAGCGCAAGGACCGGCGCGAGCTTGTCCTCGTCGACAACGACAACGGCGTGGAGTTCTTCTTCCTCCGCCCCCGTGACATCGCCGTGTACGTCGGCTCGGGCCGCCTCGACATCGGCATCACCGGCCGTGACCTCCTGCTGGACTCCGGCTCCAACGCCGAGGAGATCATGCAGCTCGGCTTCGCCGGCTCCACCTTCCGCTATGCCACCCGCCCCGGCACGGCCGCGGACGTCAGCGAGTTCGGCGGTATGACGGTCGCCACGTCCTTCTCCGGACTGGTCACGCGGCACCTTGCCGAACAGGGCGTCGACGCCTCCGTGGTGCACCTCGACGGCGCCGTGGAAACGGCCATCCAGCTCGGCGTCGCCGAGATCATCGCGGACGTCGTCGAGACCGGCACCACCCTGCGCAACGCCGGCCTGGAGATCATCGGCGAGCCCATCCTGGAATCCGAGGCCGTCGTCGTCCAGCGCACCGGCGCGGGGGAGCAGGGCCCGAGGGTCCAGCAGTTCCTGCGCCGCATGCAAGGCGTCCTGGTGGCCCGCCGGTACGTGATGATGGACTACGACATCCGCGCCGAGGCCGTCGAGCAGGCCGTCGCGCTCACTCCCGGGCTGGAGTCGCCGACCGTATCGCCGCTGCACAACGAGGGCTGGGTCGCCGTCCGGGCCATGGTGCCGAGCCGAGAGGCCCAGCGGATCATGGACGACCTCTACGAGCTCGGCGCCCGCGCGATCCTCACCACCGGCATCCACGCCTGCCGGCTCTGACCTGCCCGTCCCGCCGAACGCCGTCCGGATCGCCCGGGCGGCCCACGAGAACCGGAAGAGTGCCCACGTGTCCGCCCCCGCATCCCGACCGCCACTGCCCGAACTGCCCGTCGTGCTCCGGCCGACCCGCACCCGGGCGATCCTGCTGAGCGGCGGGTCGGTCATCGTCGCCGTCTTCACGGTCATCGCCCTGCTGCTGCCGGGCGAGGGGAAGGCCGGGTGGCACCTGGGGGACCGGATCGCGTTCATCGGCTCCGGCCTGCTCATCCTCGCCGTCCTCACCCTGCTCAGCCGCCCCAAGGTGCTCGCCGACGCCGACGGTGTGACCGTCGTCAACCTCACGACCATCCGGCGCCTCGCATGGGCGGAGGTCCTGCGGGTCAACCTGCGCCCGGGCGACGCCTGGGTCCACCTCGACCTCGCGGACGGCACCTCCCTGGCGGCCATGGGCATCCAGCCCGGCGTGGACAGGGCGCAGGCCATCCGCGACGCGCGCATCCTGCGGGCGCTCGCGGAGGCGCACGGAACCGGCTCCCCCGCCCGGTGACGGCCCCCGGGCTCTGCGGCCCGCGCCGGTGCGCCGTCACTGTTCGGCGGGCCGGGCCGGTGTGCCGGCGGGCCGTACCCGTTTAATCTGTTTCCGTGGCGCGACCGGAGCGCCCCACCCCGCACGAACCGGGGCCGCGCAGCGAGTGCGGCCCCGCGGGGTCCACCTACTCACCGAGGAGTGACTTTCCCCGGCAATGGACGGATCGTCCTGTAGTACCTGCGCCGCCCCTCGCCCCGAGGCGGCGGCATGACCACCCCCCTCCTGCTGCTCGCCGCGGCCCTGCTGCTGATCCTCGCCAACGGCTTCTTCGTCGCAGCCGAGTTCGGCCTCGTGACCGTGGAACGGCCCGACGCCGAACGGGCCGCCGCCGGGGGCGACCGCCGCTCCCACGCCGTGGTCAGGTCCCTGCGCGAGCTCTCCTTCCAGCTCTCGGGCACCCAGCTGGGCATCACGATCACCTCACTGGTCGTCGGCATGCTCGCCGAACCGGCGCTCGCCCAGCTGCTGGCCGGCCCCTTCACCGCCACCGGGCTGCCGGAAGCGGCCGTGCCCGGAGTGACCGTGACCGTCGGCATGCTCGTCGCCTCGGCCGTGCAGATGGTGATCGGCGAACTCGTGCCGAAGAACTGGGCGGTCTCCCGGCCGCTCCAGGTCGCCCGCTTCGTCGCGACCCCCCAGTACGCCTTCTCCCGCTTCTTCCGGCCGGTCATCTCGCTGCTCAACGCGGTGGCCAACCGGATGGTCCGGGGGCTCGGGGTCGAGCCGACCGAGGAACTCGCCTCCGCCCGGACACCCGGCGAGCTGGTCTCCCTGGCCCGGCATTCGGCCAGGGCCGGCGCCCTCGAGCAGGACACGGCGGACCTGTTCGTCCGGACGATCTCGCTGGGCGAGCTCACCGCCCAGCACGTGATGACCCCGCGGGTGCGGGTCAGCGCCCTGCAGACCACGGCCACCGCCGAGGACGTGCTCAACCTGACCCGGGCCACCGGGTTGTCCCGCTTCCCCGTCTACCGGGAGCGGCTCGACGAGATCGTCGGCATGGTGCACCTCAAGAGCGCCCTCGCGGTGCCGGGGGAGCTGCGGACACGCACCCCGGTGAGCCGTATTGCGGTCCCCCCGCTCATGGTGCCCGGGTCCCTGCCGGTGCAGCCGCTGCTCGAGCGGCTGCGCAGCGAGCAGCCGATCGCCGTCGTCGTCGACGAGTACGGCGGCACCGCCGGAGTCGTGACCCTGGAGGACATCGTCGAGGAACTCGTGGGCGAGGTCCGCGACGAGCACGACGAGTTCGACCTGCCCGAGCTCGCTCCGGCACCGGCCGAGGACGGCCGCCCGGTCTGGGACGCCGACGGCAGCTGCCGGGTCGACAGTCTGCGCCGCATCGGCCTCGACGCCCCCGAAGGCCCCTACGAGACCGTCGCCGGACTCGTGGCCGACCTGCTCGGCCGCATCCCCGCACCGGGTGACACGGCGGTTCTCCCCGGCTGGAAGCTGAGAGTCCGGATGGTCGAGCACCACCGCGCCGAACGGGTGCGCATGGTACGGACCGAGACCTCCCGTGACGACGCCGCGCCGGCCGGCGGGCCGAGCGCGGGAGCCCCCTCGGTACCGGTCGGAAAGGCGGTCTCCCGGTGAGTGTCCTGCAACTGGCCTTCGCCGCACTGCTGGTACTGGGCAACGGCTTCTTCGTCGGCGCCGAGTTCGCGCTGGTGTCGGTCCGTCGGAGCCAGATCGAACCGCTGGCCGCCGCCGGATCCGGCCGCGCCCGCACGGTCCTTCAGGGCCTCGAGAGCCTGCCGCAGATGATGGCGGCTGCCCAGTTCGGGATCACCATCTGCTCGCTGACGCTGGGTGCGGTCGCCGAGCCGACCGTGGCCCACCTGCTCGAACCGGTCTTCCACGCCGCGCACCTGCCCGAGGCCGTGATCCACCCGCTCGGCTACGCCATCGCGCTGGTGCTGGTGATCTTCCTCCACCTCGTCGTCGGCGAGATGGTGCCGAAGAACCTGGCCATGGCGGCCCCCGAGCGGACTGCGCTGTGGTTCAGCCCAGGGCTGGTCGCCTTCGCCCGCATGTGCCGTCCGGTGACCGCACTGTTCGGCGCGTCCGCGAACCTCATCCTCCGGCTCTTCCGGGTCGAGCCCAAGGACGAGGTCGAGGCGGTCTTCACCAGCGAGCAACTGACCCACCTCGTCGAGGACTCGCGCCAGGCGGGACTGCTCGACCCGGCCGATCAGGAGAGACTCTCGGACGCTCTGGAACTGGGCAGCCGGCCGGTCACCGACGTCCTCCTCGCCCGCACCGGGCTGGTCACGGTCGACCCGTCGGTGACGCCGCGGCAGGTGGAGGAACTCACCGTCCGCACCGGCTTCTCCCGGTTCCCGGTGTGCGCCGCCGGCGGGGCCTTCATGGGCTACCTGCACGTGAAGGACGTCCTCGACGCGGAGGACGGCGACCGCGCCGTCCCCCAGCGCGTCTGGCGGCCGATGACCACGCTGCGGGCCGAGCTCCCGCTCGACGACGCACTGAGCGTGATGCGCCGGGCGGCGACCCATCTGGCGCAGGTCGCCGACGCGTCCGGCCGAGTGCTGGGCGTTGTCGCGCTCGAGGACGTGCTGGAGGTCCTCGTCGGTGAGGTCCGCGACCCCGCGCACCGGCGCGCCGGCCGTCCCGCCCGTCGTGCGCAGACACCGGCCGCGGCGTCCGTCCGCCCGGCCACGGCCGACCGGACGGTGCCCAGCACGGTCAGCTGAGCGACGGCGGATCCTGCGGGCCGCGGCCGGACGGACCGCGGCCCGACAGGACCTCGCCGTAGGCCTGCATCAGGTCCGGAAGCCGGAGGGTGACCAGGTCCTCGCGGGTGGGCGTGCCGCGGTACCCCGCGAGCCGCAGATCCCGGTACGCACAGCACTTCTCGTACAGCGTGCGCAGAAAGCGCCCGTTGCCCAGCTCGTCGATCCAGCCCTCGCCGACCACATGGCCGGCGATGCTCAGCAGCTCGTCGACTGCCTCCTCGTCCCACCGGTCCCCGTTCTCGGCCGCCAGGACCTCACCGATCCGCTTGAGCTCCAGCGGCCGGTAGCTGGGGAAGTCGACCCGGGTGGTGAAACGGGATCCCAGCCCCGGGTTCGCCGCCAGCAGCCGGTCCATGCCCTCCGGGTAACCGGCCAGGATGACGACCAGCCGGTCCCGGTTGTCCTCGGCCCGTTTGAGCAGCACCTGCAGCGCCTCTTCCCCGTACGCGTCACCCTTGCTGTACGCGGTGTTGGACAGGCTGTACGCCTCGTCCACGAACAGCACGCCGCCCAGGGCAGAGTCGATGAGCTCGTTCGCCTTGACCGCCGTCTGCCCCAGGAACTCGCCCACAAGATCGGCGCGTTGCGCCTCCACCAGATGATCGCCGCCGAGCAGCCCGAGGGCATAGAAGACCCGGCCGAGAATGCGGGCGACCGTCGTCTTGCCCGTCCCCGACGGGCCGGAGAACACGAAGTGCCGCTTCGGCGGCTGGACCGGCAGGCCCTGCACCGCCCGCAGTCGCGCCATGTGCAGCTGCGCCGAGAGCGCCCGCACCTGACGCTTGACCGGATCCAGTCCGACCATCCGCTCGAGCTCGTCCAGCGCCTGCGCCAGCAGCCCCGGATCGGGCGGTCCGGGCGGCAGTACCGAGTCCGCCCCCGGTACCGGGACGATCGCCTTCTCGCGGATGCCGTCGGTGTCCACCGGAGCCGTGCCCGGAACGAGCTCGTCGGCGTCGGGCTCCGGCGCCGGATCACCGCCGGCCCCCGGGACCGGTGATGTCAGCGGTGCGGACATCACCGGTGCACCGGTGCCGTCCTGGCCCGCACCGGCCGGCGACACCGCGGCGAGATCCCCGGCGGGATCGTCCAACCCGTCCCCGTCGGCGATGGCGGTCAGCCTCGCCGTAGTGTCCATGAACGCGGCATCGACCCGGTGAACGGCCCGGTACAGGGGCAGTGCCGCAGCACTGCGCCCCATGCCCTCGTAGGCCCGCGCCAGCCAGTAGCGCAGCTCCTTGCGCTGTGGTTGTTCGCTGCGGCAGCGCATCAGGGCCGCCGCCAGCAGGGGCTCCGCCTGCCGGTACATCTCCAGCCGCACCCGGGCCATGCCGCCGAACAGGCCCGCCTCTATGCCCAGGAGGGGGTCGTTCAGCAGAGGGTCGCTGTGCCGGACGAGCTCATCCCAGTCCTTGACGAGATAGGCGCGGCAGGCATGCAGGAACCGGACCTGCCGGTCGGTGTCGGCCGGCGGGCAGGCGGCCAGCGAGCGGTCCAGCTCGGCGACGTGCCGGCCGTCCAGCCAGTGGGAGGCGTGGGCAAGCAGCAGATCACGCGGGCGCTCCAGCACCGGTTGAACCCACCAGCCCAGCCAGTACCAGGAGTTGAGGGTTCTGCCGTGGCGGCTCCGCTGCTCGCCGAACCGGTCGCGGTGCCGGTGCATGCGCAGCAGCGCCGTCGAGGTGTCGATCCGGAGGGCATGGAGCCCCAGCCAGGCATCGGCCATCCCCGGATCGGAGCGCAACGCGGAGCGGAACTCCTCCTCCGCATGCGTGTACGCGCCCACCGTGTACGCGTCCACCGCGCGCAGCCACGCAAGGTCGGCTGCGCCGTGCCCGCCCTGCATGCCGAAGCCCATCGGGACCCCCCCACAAACCGTGCTCGGTGGTGCGGCCGGGCGGGAGCCGGGCCGCATCCGTCCCCAATCGCCTTGCTGTGGACGGGAATTGCTGTGTTCTCCCGGTTGGCATGGTACCTGCGGCAGGGGGCGGATACCGAGGAGCGGAGTGGGACAGCGGGGGCGGGATGGCGGACGGGGGAACGATGGGATGCGGCGCGATCGTCACCCAACGTAGTGAATCCGCCCCGAAGGGCGCCCGAAATGCGTGCGAACGGGCAGAACGAAGCCCCCGATCACGGGGGAACAACCGGGGGCTTCGTGTCTGCGGCGGTTGTTGAAACAACCGCACGTCGAACGTAAGACCCTCAAGGGGTGCAGGTCAAGCCCGGGTTGGGGAGGAGTCGCAGCCGTTCGTCACGTCGCCGGGCAGGGGAACGGGCCGCAGTCACGGAGTGTGGCCGAGTGGGTTCGTCACGGCGTCGGGTTCCGGTCCGGCAGTGCGTACCACGTACCCGTCGGGATGCCGGGTCACCAGGAGTCCGGAGTGGGGACGCGAGGGGTCGGCGGCGAAGTGGCGGCGCTCCGCCCGCGTCCACTCCGCCCAGAACGCGGCGAGTTCCGGCCCGTCCCGGCGCATGCCGCGCTCCCACGCCTCGCTCTCGGCCAGGTCCATCCACAGCGAACAGGCGAGCCACGGACGGACGGACCGGCGGGCGGCCCCCACTCCCTCGACGAGCACGACCGGCTCCGGGCGGATCACGCGCTCGCCGGTGAACTCGCGGCGCACCCAGTCGTAGACCCGGTGGCGGGCGGGACGGCCGGCGGCGAGCGGTTCGAGGACCTGCTCCCGCAGACGCCCGGTCCAGGCGAACAGCTCGTCATGCGTGGCCAGATCGTCCAGATGGACGACGGGTGCGCAGCCGAGGGCCTCAGAGAGGCGAGCGGCGAGGGTGCTCTTGCCGGATCCCGCGTGGCCGTCCACCGCGACGAGCCGGACCGGGCCGCAGGACGGGCGGAGCGAACGCAGCCGATGCGCGAGCGACACGAGCTCCGGGGCGGGAGCGCGAGCCGGACGCGTCTTCTGGGCCGATGGACGAACCGGGTGATCCACGAAGCCACCCTAATCGCCGACGCCGGCTCGTCAGCAGCTGGCCGTATCAGTGGTCTCTACCAATATTGGCGGCGCGGCGCGTCCGCAGACTCTGGCCGGAGGGCCCCTTCTCCGGCGATAGTTGTGCCACCGTCGTCAACCTGCAGCCCCGCATGACATCGACTGGGGGAACTCCCGACATGAACAGACCCACCCCACGGCGCACCGTCCTGGCCGCCGCGATCGCCGCCGCGGCGGGAACAGCGGCAGCGCCTGCCGCGATCGCCGCAACGTCGGGGTCCACGGGCGCCACCGCCGCCGGACCGGACGCCCACAACCGCACAGGGCCCACGGAGGCCGTCGACCGCGTGAGTTACCACGGCTGGACCACCTTCACCGACTGGCGCTGCGGCTCGGGGGAGGGCACCCGTGCCGAGCCGGGGCCGCGTCCGGGCCTCGTCATCGCGGACCCTGCGGGGCAGAAGGACTACACCGACCCGCACACCGGCCGGACCGCCACCTGGGAGTACGCCACCTGGACCGCGCCCGTCCACCGGCCGGTCACCCCGGCGAGCGAGGTCGTCGCGTCCTGGAACGCCGACACCCCGGCCGGCACCTGGATCCAGATCGAACTCCACGGCACCTACACCGACGGCACCACCACCCCCTGGTACGTCATGGGGCGCTGGGCGGCCGGCGACGAGGACATCCGGCGTACCTCGGTCGACGACCAGACCGACGGCAAGAGCACCGTCTGGACGGACACCTTCTCCATCGACGACACCGACGGTCCGGTCCGGCTGGCCTCGTACCGGCTGCGGCTGACGCTGTACCGCGAGCCGGGGAGCCGGAAGACGCCCAAGGTCTGGCGCGTCGGGGCCATGGCCTCCGACGTCCCGGCCCGGTTCACCGTCCCCGCCTCGGTCCCGGGGGTCGGAGCCGGCCGCGAACTCGAGGTGCCGCGCTACTCGCAGAACATCCACAAGGGCCAGTACCCGGAGTACGACAACGGCGGCGAGGCCTGGTGCAGCCCGACCTCGTCGCAGATGATCCTGGAGTACTGGGGTCGCAAGCCCACGAAGGCCGACCTGGCCTGGGTGAACCCGGAGTTCGCGGATCCGCAGGTCTGTCACGCGGCCCGCTACACCTATGACTACCAGTACGAGGGCTGCGGCAACTGGCCGTTCAACGCAGCCTACGCGTCCACGTACCACGACATGCAGGGCATCGTCACGCGGCTCGGTTCGCTGAACGACGTCGAGAAGCTGGTACGCGCCGGCATCCCGGTCATAACGTCACAGTCGTTCCTCGCCACGGAGCTCGACGGCGCCGGGTACGGCACGTCGGGACACCTGATGTGCCTGGTCGGCTTCACCCCCGACGGCGACGTGGTGGCGAACGACCCTGCGAGCTCTTCCAACGACGAGGTCCGCAACGTCTACAAGCGGCGGCAGTTCGAGAACATTTGGCTGCGCACGAAGCGCTACGACGCAAACGGCAAGGTCAGGAGCGGTACGGGCGGCATCGCGTACATCTACTGGCCCGCTAACCCAGCACCAAGTCAGCACCGCGTCCTGCGGGAACTCGGGATCCGCTGAGCAGGCGCTGCCCGAAGGTCGCTTCGACGACCTGACGGCAGCGTTCGCTGCCGTCCTGGGTGAGGTGGCCGTAGTGGTCCACCGTGATCTTGATGGAGCTGTGCCCCATCCACCGCGAGACCTCGTGGATGGGCACGCCATTGCTCAAGGTCACGGTGGCCCATTTGTGTCGCAGGTCGTGCGGGTTGTATGCGCGGAGTCCAAGTCGCTTGATCGCCCGCTTCCACGACTGCCGGAAGAGATCGGGGTAGATCATCCCTCCGGTCTGGTTGCGGATGGGGAGCCGATCCAGCAGCGGATCGAGGGAAGGCGGCGCAGGAATATCGCGCCACTCACCCTCCTTGCGATGCTTGAGAGGCGCGTAGAGAGCGACGTATTTCGCGGACTCGTCCTTGACGCGAATGACCTGTCGGCGTAGTCGCAAGGATCCGTGATCGAAATCGTCGGGAAAAACGCGGAGTGATTCCCCGATGCGGATCCCGCAGCAAGCCATGAGCCAGACAGCTGGCTCCAGACGCGGACCGACCTCCCTTGCCAGGGCCGCGACTTCCTCGAAGCTCGGCAGACTCCTCTCGTCCACCCGCAGCACGGGGTTCTCCGGCGTCTCCGCCAGCTTGACCGGATTCTCGGAAACCCTCTTGTGCCGAACGGCGTGAGAGAACATGCCGGACAGGGCGATGCGACGGGACTCGATCGTGTTGAGCGCAGCTCCCGATCGGCGCCAGTGTGCGTACAGGCTCTCTATGTCTGCTGCCGTGACCTGGGCAATGGTCTTGCGCCCGAGGTGCGGGACCACATGCAGGCGCATGATGCGCTCGTAGGACTCCGCAGTGCCTGGGGCCATGCCCTTCAGGGCGAGCCACTCGGCTGCGTACAGTCGGAGCGAGGTCTTTCCAGCAGTCGGGTCTAGGTAGGTGTTCTCCCGCTTGTCGTTCTCGGCTTTGGTGGCGAAGTCCTGCGCATCCCTCTTGCTGTCGAAGGACTTTTCACGCTGCCGTGCTGACCGGCCGCCAGGCTCGCGGTAGCGCACAGTCCAGCGCTTGCCCGAGCACCCGTGACCCAGGGCTCCGGCAAAGTCGTTGATCACGCCGTCAGGAGCAGGTTGATGGGGCGGTCGGTGTCGCGTGCGTGATGCCGTAGGGCGGCGGCGATGTTGTCGTGTCCGTGCAGTCGCAGCAGCGTGATCGCGGTGTTGCGCAGGCCCGCCATGACGCGGGGTGCGTTGCCGGTGCGGACTTGGGAGCGGTCCTCGTCGAAGGTGACGTCGCGGACCCAGTGCAGACGGTTCTCGATCTCCCAGTGCGACTGCACCCATGTGGCCAGGACGGCGGGCGGCGCGGTGCGGGCGTCCGCGCTGGTGATCAGGTAGACGATCTCGACGGTCCGTCGGCCCTTCCTGGTGACGGTGCGCCGCAGTTGGGCGACCTGTCTGGCTCCGCTGAACTCGACCCAGGCCGGCTCGTCGACGACCTTGACCGTGCGGGTGGTGCGGCGTCCGTGCCCTCGGTCCGTCCTGGTGACGGCGGGTATCGAAGCCCAGGGGAGCGCCTTGAGCTGTGCGTACAACGATTTCTGATTGGCCTTCACGGTCAGGACGTAGTCACCGCCGGCCCCGGTCACCAGGCTCGCGGTGTCGTGCTGAGTGTGCAGAGCGTCCATCGTGACGACCACACCGTCCAGGTCGAGGAGATGGAGCAGGTGTCGGGCGGCGGGGATCTCGTTGCTCTTCTCACTCACCGCGATCTGGCCGAGCACCGTCCCGGACCCGTGCGCGAGGGCAGCGACCAGGTGCGGGGCCGTGGAGCCGTCGCCGCGCGCACCGCGGACCGTCTTGCCGTCGATGGCGATCACCCTGCGGCCCGCGACACGTGCGGTCCTGGCCAGGGCCCACACTCCCAGTACCGCATCGAGACGGTCCGCATCGAGGCGGGCGAACAGACGCCGCAGCGTTGACTCGTCCACCCCGCCCCGCTCCAGACCCAGCCGTTCCAGCGCGGCACTTCCCGCGTCCCGGGCCCACTCCCCGATCGCGGTGAACCCCCGGGCTCCGGACACCACCGCACACACCGCCACCGCGATCAGAGCACCCACCGGATGCCGGACCCCGCGCCGACGGCGCGGATCAGGTATCCGAGCGAGCAGTTGGACGAGGAGCTCATGATCCGAGGCGGGCGTGCGAACAGGGGCACAGATGCGGGACGATGGCATGGCGCGGGCGTGATCCCCTGGTCGGACGGTAAGGCGTAGGAACCTCCATCCAACCGGACCGGAACACGCCCGCGCGCCTCTTCCACCTGCAAAACCCCACGTCACAGGTCTACAGAACGACTTTGCCGGGGCCCTGACCCGGGACCCTTGTCGGTGATCTGCGCCAACATCTCACCTTTCATCACGAGAGGGCGCCGCCGGCTGTTGCACGGCGACGATGTCTCTCGGCTCGGTGGTGATGTTATGGATTTCGGCGGCATCGCCAAATGGCGGATTCTGCGGAGGATCTGGCCCCAGTCTCCAGCCGCACGGTGCAGCCCCGGGCGGCAGTACTGACGAGCCCGTCGGCAGTTCAGATCGGGGTCTGTACGGTGAGCGGCTCTGTCGCATTTTCGGTGGTGACGGATTGCGACGTCATCCCAGCAGGATCCGGTGAGGGAGCAGGGTGAACCCGGCTCGGCCGTGCATTTGGCACATGATGCGTTTGGTCTTGGTGTTCACGCCTTCGGTACCGCTGTTGTGATATTGATCAGAAACTCAAAGAGTTCCCCTCCAGGACGTAGCGGACGTGTGGGCCGCCGAAGTAGCCGCGGACGATGTGGCTGGGGCGTTGTCCGGGGTCATGTCCGGCATGACCGCCAGGTCGAGCTGGGTGCTGACGAGCTCGTCGCCGACGAACGCGATGTGGTGGGCGATGGTACGCAGGTGCAGGCCCAGCTCGCGGCCGTTGGTGGTGCCGAGCCGCTCGCACCAGGCGGCTGCCGTGTCGATGAACTCCTCCAGGTCCCCGATGAGACCGTGGTGTTCGGCGAGGATCTGCTCCAGGACGTCGGCGACATCGGCCGAGCGGCGCAATTCGTGCAGTTCACCGGTAAGAGCGGTCAGCGATTGCCCGGGCAGCGTCTGACGTACGGGAACCCCGTCCAGTGTGGGGATCGGGGGGGCAGCATGATGCGGGCCGTTCCCGCGGGTGTACGAGAACGCGTCGAAGGCGAGGGCCGCGTTGTCCAGCCTTGTCTCGACGTCCGGGAGATCGTCCTCGCCATGCAGTAGCGCGCCCTCACGGGTGCGCATGTCGGTGCTGACCGCACGCAGTGTGCCGTCGGGATCGCGGACCTGGTCGTGCACGACGATCCGGGCGGACCGGATGCCGGCGTCGAGCGCGTCGTCGGACGTGAAGGCTGCCTCCTTGCCGCTGACACACTCGGGACCGGGGCTGTTCTCCGACTGGTTGAGGGGACCTCGGCCGGGATTGAGCCCGGTGGTGGGCTCGAGGGCTACGCGTGGTCAGAAGTGACGGTGTATCGCGCGGCGTGCAGGGACTGGACTGCTTGCTGTCCGCATCGCGTCAGGTCGCGGTCCGGTTCGGTCAGGGCATATAGGTAGCCGTCGGACAGCCGCTCGAAGCCGACCAGCTGCAGCACGTGGTCGGCTACGTGGTTGTCGTGCGACATCGTGGCCACGACGCCGTACCGGTCGTGATGGGCGATGGTGATGCGCGGGGATGTTTCCGCCACAAGAGGTGTACCTCGCAGAGGTCGGAGCCGTGGGGAGGACGAGGATGTGGCCCGATGGCGGATTTGGCGGGGCCGGGGAATCTGCGCTAACGCGATCGGCACACGTGGTCCTACACGAGGAAGTCCGGTGGCGCGGCGGCGGAGATCGCCTTCGTGGGCAGGGTTGTGATTGGGAGTAGGAGCGAACTGCCGATTGAGACGTCAGGCATCTCGATCAACAGCCCGAGGGCCTCGTCTGTTACGCGCCTTCAACCGTCACCCGATCGGTAGCCAGTCCGAAGAAGCTAATACCCAGCTCAGCTTGTTGGCAAACTGACCCAGCCCTTCTACTTTACCTTGGATTTGCTTCTTGTTGGTCAATCCATGTGATGTTATCATTCCTGGAAATTCCGCGCGCCGCTGCATTGATGGGGGTGGCATCACGGACGCGCGGATGCGTCCTGCCGCATTCAGTTCGGCATCTTCAACGTGAAGTCAGGGGACCTTCATGTCAAGACTGAGACGTAATTTAGCGCGCGGAGTCTGCGCATTGATCCCAGCCGCTTTGATGGCTCTCTTCCTGGGAGCACCGCAGGCATCCGCCGCAACAGTCTGCGCGTCAATTTCTGGCGCAAAAGCCTGCGTTGAAACGTATGGCGACCACATCTATCTGTACGACACGGCCGCTGATGGAGCCCATCCAGAGGTCTACTTCGCCCTCGAAGATGCGGGCTACGCAGTAGCCTTCGGATACTGTCGGCAGACAGGTGGCGCAAACACCGTCGCTGACTGCAACTTCGACTTTCCGGAGAGTTCGTACGTCCACTTCGTGGCAGCACGAGTCGACGGCTCGACACTCGAAGACTACAGCGGCGTACATACCGCGTACGCCGGAGCGGCTTTGCTGACGAAGGGCTCGGACCTGGGGAGCTTCGATAGGGTAGCTGCCGAATCCGGCCAGTCGCAGGCCGCAGAGGACACGCCCACCCCCACGGACCCCAGCAAGGTCGTAACTGGTGGGGCTGCGGCGCTGGAGAACCAACGTACCATTGACTCCGTCACGGAGGACCTGCGCAAGAGTGCTCGCGCGCTCTCTCTCGATGAGGTCCAGAACCGCGGTCTGGGCAAGTATGTCGACGCTGGTCGCTATACAGCCAAGGAACCTCGGGTGATTGACACCTTTGCCAGCGAGGAAAGTGCACCAGAGCCGAAGAAGGCGCCGGCGGGCAGCGCCATGGCACTCGCAACGACGTGCTGGGAAGCCTCCTACTGGGCTGGAATCCAAGAAGGCGTGATGACCCTTTATGGGCAGACAGACGTCACATGGTGCGGGGACAGCGGCAATAACTGGATCAATTACTCCGCTCACGGCTGCTGGGGGGACGAAGCCTGGCCGACGTACAAGTTCGAGGGCTGCACGACAATCGACGACTACGGCCACCCCAAGCCAGACGAGTACTGGAACGTCTACGACGTATGGAGCCAGTACCAGCTTTGCCCGCTCTATCTGACGAAGGCGGGCGGCTGCTTCTGGACGGATCGCCCTCAGCTGAAGTATCGCTTCGGCGCCGCAGGTGAGATCTGGTTCATCTCCTCGAACTTCTAGAAAATCGAAGAGAAAGAAAGGTCAAGGACTCTTCTCTGGCTCCGGGGCGGTCGCAGGCTGCCCCGGAGTTCGCGTTATGCCAGTCGAGAATCCATCAGAGAAAACGAGTGCCGGGATCACGTAGAAGAGAAAAAGAAGTGTGATCAAGGTTGCTACCGCGATGGCAATCTTCTTTCCAGTTGACATAACTCTCCCCGATTGCGCAGCTGGGCTCGATCACCGTATCAGCGATACGTGGTCGAGGCACCGTGCTCGCGATTGATCCAAGACTTGCCGCACCCAGAGGTCATTGGGGGTGAAAGTGCACGCTACCCTCACAGCGGAGGAAGTAAACGGCCTCAAGCCGATGCCGACTTGGTGCGCGGAGCCGCCGGGTCTTGGCGGCTGCCTCAGCTTGGGGTTTAGAGGGTGTCTCACGTGGCGAGTTTCGCGAGCTTCTTGTAGCAGGTCAGGGCTGCTGCGAGGCCGAGGAAGGCGAGGAAGTGTGTGCCCCTGCGTTCGTACCGGACGGTGAGACGGCGGTAGCCGAAGAGCCAGGAGATCGAGCGCTCGATTTTCCAGCGGTGCCGGCCGAGGCGCTCGCCGGACTCGATGCCGGGGCGGGCGATGCGCGGAACGATGCCACGGCTCCGGAGCCACCGCAGGTGCGCGCGGGAGTGGTACGCCTTGTCGGCGCGGAGCCTGTTCGGTCGGCGCCGGCGCGGTCCACGCCGGGAGCGTATGGCGGGGATACCCATCATCAAAGGCATGAGTGCCTGGCTGTCGTGCACGTTCGCGGCAGAGACACCAAGGGCCAGTGGTAAGCCCTGAGCGTCGGCGAGGACATGGAGCTTGCTGCCTTTCTTGCCCCGGTCGACCGGATTGCGCCCGGTCAGCGATCCCCTTTTTTCGCACGTACGGAGGCCGCGTCCACGATCGCGGCGGACCAGTCCACCTCACCGCGGGCACCGAGCTCGTCCAGGACCGCCTGATGCAGGCGACGCCACGGCCCGTCCTTCGTCCACACCGAGAACCGACGATGCGCGGTGGCCGGCGAGACGCCGAACGTCTCCGGCAGATGCCGCCATGCACAACCCCCGCTGGTCAGCACGTACACCACCGCCGTGAACACCGCCCGCTCGTCCACCGGCGCAGTCCCACCACCCTGCGGCCGCGAAGCGAACGACGGAAGCAACGGCTCGACAAGCACCCAGAGTTCGTCCGGCACCAACCGCTGAGAAAGATCCACACCCATGGCACGGCATCATGCACGACCACCCTGGAACCACGTGAGACAGGCTCTAACTGGCAGCTGGGATGGTGTCGTTCTCGGAGAGTAGTTCGTACTCGATGGGGGGTGCGGTAGCCCAGTGCTGAGTGTCGTCTCTGGCGGTTGTGGAAGATCTCGATGTACTCGAAGATCGCGTTGGCCAGTTCGACTCCTGGTCTTCCATCGCTGGCGGTTGAGGAACTCGATCTGCATCGAGGACCAGAAGCTCTCCATCATCGCGTTGTCCAGTCCGTCGCCGACCGTGCCGAAGGAGGGCAGCAGGCCGGCGGAACGGATCTTCTTACCGAAAGGAGGTGAATTGCGTGCCGTGGTCGGCGTGGACAATGCCGCCGGGTTCGGGTCGACGATTGCGGATGGCCATGTCGAGGGCGTTGACCACGAGCGTTGAGTCCTGACGGGAGTCGATGGACCAGCCGACGATCCTGCGGCTGTAGGCGTCGAGTACCGCAGCGCAGTAGAGCCACCCTTCCCGGGTCCGGTGCTGGATGATGTCGGTGACCCACAGCTCGTTGGGCGGATCCGGTGGAACTTGCGATTGACCAGGTCGTCGGCCGTGGCGACGCCACGCAGACGTCTGACCCGGGTGGGCCCGGGTAGTCCGTGGATTCCGGCTTGCGTCATCAGGACCGAGACGGTCCGCTCGCAAACCTGGATGCCCATGGCCATGGTGAGCTCGGCGTGGATCCGGCGGTAGCCGTAGGTGCCCCGGGACGCGACGTGGACCTCGCGGATGAGGCCCGTCAGCCACTCGCGGCGCAGCTGCCTGGGTGTGCTGGGGGTGCGCTTGTGCTTGTAGTAGGACTGCCGCGCGACCCCGAGGATCCGGCAGCACCTGTCGACCGGAGCCTCGGCATCGACGAGTCGGTCGATCACCGGGTAGAGCCTTTTGGACGGGGCTTGTCCTCGCCACAAGACCATCGCCCGTTACGGACGTGTTGATCTTTTGTGCATCGATGAGCTCGACTACATGGAACTGGACCGGCACGGCGCTGAACTCCTGTTCCAGGTCCTGACCGAACGCGAGGAGAAGAACAGCGTCGCCATCGCCTCCAACGAGTCCTTTGGGGGCTGGACGAAGACGTTCACGGGATCCGCGGCTCTGCGCGGCCATTGTCGACCGGCTGACGTTCAACGGCACCATTATCGAGACCGGCACCGACTCCTACCGGCTGGCCGGCACGCGGGCACGAGCTGAGGAGCCCGCGAAGGCTGGCTAACCCCTGCCGCTAGCTGCCTCGTCGGCCAGCCGCCCTGACAGGTGGCTGGCCGTCCCGTGTCGGAACGTCGGGTGTGTCAGAGCCGTTTCGTGGTGAACAGGGTGGTCCCGTACACCGCGTCCACTTCCTTCCGATCGGTCTCGGTGAACCCGATCTTGGCCAGCACACGGCGAGAAGCGGTGTTCCAGTCCCAGACCGTGGCCCACAGACGTTCGTACCCAGACGATCTCGCCCATTCCAGAACCGCCAACGAGGCCTCGGTCGCATATCCCTGACACCAAACTCGGCGTAGCAGCTCGAATGCCAGTTCCGGTTCCCCTACCGACCCTCGCCCGCTGTCGACCAGCCCGCAGTAGCCGATGACGTCACGAGAGGCCTTCCGTTCGACCGCCAGCAACCCGATCGACCACAGCCGGTTGGTGCGGATCGAATCCTTGAGCTCCGCGACCGTGGGGTGTCCGTCCGCGTTGATTCGGCGGTGAGGCGGCACTCGTGGATCACGTTCGGTCCACAGCTCACGCTGGACGACAGCCTCGGCTACCCGCCAAGGTCTGAGCAGCAGACGACTCGTCTCGAGTACAACCTCGCTGTCCGGCGCGCCAACTGTCATGACAGCAACCATCCCACGGGCGAACGCGCAGTCGTGTCACTGGGCGCCGTCGGTCCTGCCGATCGTGGACTGCTCGATATGCGGGACAACCGAGATCCAACCCTGAGCGTCGTCTTGGACCTGTGCACGTTCGGCTGTCCCCCGTGGGACACGTCGACCTGTACGCCTACCTCCCGCTTCGCGGACACGGCAGTGCCGTCATTTCTCCTCGACATCTCCGAGCTCGTTGATCACTAACTGCCTCCGGAAACCGTCGACAAACGCTGTCCCTAGACATCAACGAAGCCACTCACGAGTGACGATCAGCATGGTGACCCACTCCACGAGCGCATGCGGCAGGTCGAGTGAGGCAGGATGGATGACCAACGAGCCCCCCGGACCGGTCGATTGAGACGTCAGACATCTCGATCAACAGCCCGAGGGCCTCGTCTGTTACGCGCCCTTGACCGTCACCCGTTCGGTAGCCAGTGCGAAGAAGCTCAGTGTCTCCGGTTCCAGCAAGCCCTCGGACCGCCCGGGTATCGAGGAGTCACACATCAGCACCCGGCCCTCGGCAATGTCCCGGACCTCGTTGACCGGCGCCGTACCATCGCCGTCGAGCAGCACCTCACGGTTCTGCGCACGGGAGTCATGGTTTCCCGGGCACAGGAGCACATGGTGGCGCTCGTACGGCGGGGCGAGGAGCTCGACGGCCTGGCGGTACTCCGCCACGGTGCCCCGGTCGGTGACTCTCCGGTGACCAGCACGGCGTCCACCGTGCCGGGGAGTCCGGTCAGATGGGACACGGCCCGGCGCGTGCGCTCGGCGCTTTCCTCGGTGCCCGCCAGGTGCAGATCGCTGAGGTGGGCCAGTACCGTCACGCCTTCGCCTCCGCCTGGGGTCTCTTGTCGTGCGTGGGCTCCCCGGCGTCCCGCTTGCTCGCCCGCCAGCGGGCCCAGGTGCCCAGGCACATGGCCAGGGAGATCGCCAGGACGCCGTAGAAGGTGTCCTCCGACTGGTGCAGCCGCGGGTCGACGTACTGGACCACGTAGGTGATGACCAGGTTCGTCCCGAACAGCATCGAGACCGTGATCGGCTCGGTCCGTACGATGCCCTGCTGGAGCAGGTAGAGCGAGACGATCACGCCGACGAGGCTGATGGCGAGGATGGCGCCGACGTTGTCCGGGGAGTAAGGACCGTAACTGCCGCGCGCTACCAGGATGACGAGGGTGGCGACGATCAATGCCACGAACCGGGAGGCCATCATCTGCCGCACCGACATCCCCGCGTCACCGAGCCGCTTCGTGTAGTACGTAACCCCCGACAGCGAGATGGTGGTCAGCACACACATCACGATCCCGAAGACCAGCTTTCCAGTCGGAACATCCCCGATGGCCGACTCCCCATTGGAGGCCGCGATCAGCAGGTACGCCATGGCGACGAGCATCGCTCCGGCCGCGGCCAGCTCCAGCGGGAGCGCCTTCGTACCGGGCCGCAGCTTGAATCCGAGTGCGATGGTGACGGCCGGTCCCAGACCGATGATCATCGAGTTGGCCATGGCCGGCTCGAAGGCGGTGAACGCGTACAGCACCGCGATCCAGCAGACCGCTGTGGAGAGGTTGAGCATTACCACGTCCGGCAGACAGCGCCTCACCACGGCCTTCAGCTCCCGCTTGTCGCGCAGGGTGAGGAAATAGAAGGCCTGGGCCACGACGAAGGAGTTGAAGGCGATGAACTCCGGCGAGAGGTCCTGGACCAGGGCGCCCTCGAAGACCGACTTGGTTGAGTTGATGACGCAGTAGCCCAACACCAGCAGGGGGCCGACGGCCAGGACGAGGCGGCGGTTAGACGACATCGTAGAAGCCCTCACCGTCAAGGTAGCGGGCGGTCATGTAGTCGTGCGTCACCACGCCCTCCACCTCGTGCAGGAGGTGCACGAGCATCGGGTATGTGAGGTCGTTGACCGTCCGCGCGATCTCGTCGCCGGGCCGCACCTTCAGCAGGACGTCGTGGAAGCTCTCCAGCGCGCGCAGTTCGGTCATCTTCGGGTAGTCGACGAGCTTGCCTGCCTCGGGCGCGATCATGTTGACGCACACGGCGTGCCGGGCCACCTCGTAGTCGGTGTGCCGGCGGGCGTCGAAGGCCTCGGGGTCCGTGTAGGCGAGCGCCGTCCACTCCAGCTGGCTCTCGCCGATCGCTGCCCGGGTCAGCAGGGGGAGCATGGCACCGCACACCCGGGCGCCGGTCTCGACCAGCCGGGGGCCCTGTGGTGTCAGCTTCAACTCGGTGTGGGCCGGGCCGTGCCGGACGCCGAGTGCGTCCAGCACGGAGAACGTGTACTCGGTCAGCAAATCCTGTTCAGGGCCCCGACGGACCAGCAGCGCCGACCCGCCGAGCAGGTCGCGTACACCGTTGACCTTGAGGTGCTGGGTCTTCCACACGTCGCACACGTAGTGCTTGCCGTCCAGGCTCACAGTGTTGACGTAGTACTCCGCCCCTACCAGGTACTCCTGAGCGACCACGGCGTCGTTACGCAGCCCGAGTGCGCTGTCTGCGCCGACGAGCGATTCGAAAGCGGCCCCTACGTCACCGACCGTGCTGCAGAAGGACACCCCGTCGTTCAGTGCACTGCGGACCGGCTTGAGCACCACGGTACGGTCGGACTCGCCGTACCAGTCCAGCAGCGTGTCCAGGTCGGTGGCCAGGACCTGTTCGACGGCCGGTACCCCGGCGGCCTTGACCGTCTCCAGCATGCGGAACTTGTCCCGCCGGGCGCTGCTGAGCGCGGTGCCGTTGGTGCGCAGTCCCAGCGCCTCGCTGAGCACATCGGCCAGCTCGACGCCGATCTCCGCGCCGGCCAGCAGAGCGACCGGGGCGTATGGGGCGATGCCGGTCAGTGTCTCGGCCGCGTCGCCGCAGTGGACCACGGTGGCGATGAAGTCGCCGGGCCTGAAGGACGCGGCGAAGGCGGCGGGCGGCTGCTCCAGGCTCTGAATGTGCAGGCAGTCGTAGCCCCGGGCGCGGAAGAGCGGTGCGAGGTGGCTGGCTGAGGAGTAGGCGTCGACTATCGCGACGACCGGGCGGTGGCCCGGAAAGGTGCTCACAGGAGGGGCTCCTTAATAGTGTGCGGAGGTGATCGCCGAAGGAGTGGCGGTGATGCGGTCGACGGGGGCCCTGACCAGACCGGTGAAGAGAGGATGGGGGCGGGGCGGGCGAGAGCGGAGCACGGGGTGGGCCTGAGCGGCGACCAGGCGGGGGCGGACCTCACGCCGGTACTCGACGCACTCGACGAGCTGGTTCTCCGCCAGGTGCCCGAGAAGACCAGCCCGGCCGCGGCCAGCAGCAGGGCGAGTGCCGTCAAGACCCGGAAGAGTTCAATCTGGGACACGGATGTCCAGACTCAGGCGGGACGCCACGGCGGAGGTGGAGCCCGTGTACTTGCCGTCGTAGCCGACCGGCCCGCCCTGCATCGACCAGAAGGCCAGCTTTCCGATCGTCATCCCGGGATAGACCCGCACCGGGTGCGCGACCTTCATCTCCAGCGTCCACGGGAAGACCGCTCCGCTGTGCCCGAGCGGGGCGGAGAACTGGATCCAGATTCCGAGGGTCGACGCCGACCGGCAGGCGTAGAGGGTGGCCGCATAGTGCGGGCTGCCCATCGCCTCCATGGTGCCGCCGAGGTAGAAGCGGTCCGGTTGTAGCACCACGCCCTCGGGGCCCATCCTGATGTGCTTGGCCTTCGGCGGTTCGAAGCAGTCGATCACGTCCTGCTCGTACCAGAGGATGTCGTCGGCGAGACGGAAGCCGTAGCTGTTCGGCTCCAGCCGCTCGGGATCGAAGTCGTCGATGTGGATCCGCCCGGCACGTACCTCGGACAGGATCTCGGGTCCGCTCAGGATCACAGCCAGCTCTCCAGCACCTCGTGGACGGCGGACCTGTATTCGTCCATGCCCGCCCCGTTGTCGATCGTGGCATCGGGAGTGATCAGGTCGATCTCCCGGGTCGAACGGTCGGCGCGGGAGGGATCTCCCCGGCCGGCCAGCCGCTGCCTGCGCAGCTCCTCGTCACAGGTGATGCGCAGGACGCGGAAGCCGTGGCCGCGCAGGGCCGGGGCATCCACGTGCGGGTCGCGCAGGTCGTCGTTGACGACGAGATCGGCGTCGGTGTCCGCGAGGCGGGCGGTGAAGTCGGCGGCGAGCGAGTCTGGGCGAACGCGCCGCATCGCGTCGGCGAGCGCCTCCATCAAGACCTGATCCTGCGCACCCTCGTGAAGCGAGCCGCCGGCCCTCCGGTACACCTGCTCCTGAAGGTCGTACAGCGGCTTGGCGAGCTTGATCCGCGCGTGGGTCAACCATTTGTTCCCGGCGAACTCCTCGATGAGGGAGGCGCAGGTGGACTTGCCCGCACCAGCCAGGCCCACGACGGATATCCGCAGGCTGCGGCGAGTGTCGGCCTTCATCGTGCGTTCTCCTTGTCAGCGGTCCGGGTCAGGACAGCCTCAGGGTCGACGTCGAGGGTGCCGCGCAGTCGCACCATGTCCACGGAGCCGAGGACCGTGCGCAGTTCGGCCAGGCCCCGGTAGAACGTCGTGTAGTCGGGGACCAGGTAGGTCTGCCAGGTGAAGAAGGTGGTGTCGACCTGGCGGTCCACGATCTTGTTCAAGTGCGCCCAGCGCTCGTTGGGATCCGTGAGGTGCCGTACGGTCAGCGGCTCCCCGGGCATGACCTCGGGCAGCAGCAGCGCGGTCAGCCGCTTGGGCTCGGCCGTGAACTCCGCGCCGAGCCAGGACTCGAAGACGTCGGGGTCGATCAGGATCTTGTGGCCGGGCTCATACGTGTCGATCCGGTCGTCGACATCGTCGCGGACCATCTGCTCCAGCCGGGCGTCCGCCCGGATCGTGCCGACCCCCACATAGGGGTAGTCGCGCCAGGGGTGGACGAGGATCTCGCCGTCCTCGATCGTGCAGAAGAGCTTGTCCCCGGTGAAGTACTTCCAGCCCGGCCGACGCAGGGCCGACAGCAGAGTGGTGGTTTTGCCCGCGCCCTTGGGCCCGGCGATGATCACGGCCTCGCCGTCCCGGTGCAGTCCGGAGGCGTGCAGCACCACCGTGCCGAGGTTCTCCTCGTGCCGGATGACGAGATCGCGCACGAAGTCCAGGACCTGCACCGTGGACCGCTCGGTGATTCGGACGACGAAGGTGTTGTCCTTCGCGGTGTCGGCCGGGGCGTCGAGCAAAGTGGCCCGGTTGATGTATTGCCGACGGCCGCCGGCGTCGACGACGTGCGCGTCGAAGTTGAACTCGGCGGCGTTGCTTCGCCGGATGACCGACTGCGGCAGCTCCCAGACCTCGGGGGCGACGTCCGCGTCCGGGTGGTAGGAGCGCACATCGACGGAGAAGGTGACCTCGCCGGCCGCGGTCGGCGCGATCACATGCCGGAAGAAGCGGCGAACGGGCGCGAATACGCCCTCCGCGTCCTCGGCCACGTCGAAGCGCACGGTGGTGTGCAGGAAGTTCAGGTAGACACTCATGCTCAGATCGCTCTCTTTTGCGCGGCGCAGGTCGTGAGGGCTCGCAGCAGTTCGTCCGCGTGTGCCTGGAAGGACTGGGACCAGATGGGTTCGAGCAGGGGCGCGAGCCCATCGACGCCCAGCTCGTAGTCGAGCGCGAGCGAGATCCGGGTGCCGGTGCCCGCTGCGGTTAAGGACCACTCGCCCGACAGCGTCTCCAGGTCGCCGGCGGTCTGCTCGAAGCGCAGCCGCAGCCCGGGGCCGGCGGCCTCCCGTTGCCGCCAGGTCACCTCGCTGCCGTTGAGCAGCACGGTCCACTCGTTGATGCGAAACGTCGTGTCCTGGTCGTACTGCGGCTGTACGGCCACCACGTGCCGGGCACGCGAGGCGACGAGCGAGCTGTCCTTGACGATCGCCCACACCTCGTCCGGGGTACGTCCCTCGATCAGCGTGTCCGCCTGAACCTCAGGCATGTGCACCTCACTTCTGTGTTGCGGACGGTTTCAGGCGGCCTTCATGAAGGGGGCCAGGAACCCGATGTCGAGCCCGGCCGTACGGGCGAGTTCGGCCCAGACCCGCAGGGTCCGCAGCATGTCCCGCTGCCCCTCGGCGACCAGCCGGTCGGGCAGCTCACCGGGAAAGGCGTCCAGCAGCCGCTCCCATAGCACGTGGATCTCGTCGACCGCGCAGATGTCGCCACCGAACTCCTCGTGGAGACCGAAGACTTCGGCCAGCTCGGGGCCGGTCGCGTCGACCACTTCGCGCATCCCGTATTCGAGCGCGAGCGCTAGGCAGTGCGCGTCGTCCACGGCGACCCGCCCTGCCAGCCGTTGGTCGATGTCGAGTAACTGCTCCAGGAAGCGGAGCTTCGCGGCCTGCTGCATCTGTGGCTGTTCGGTGCCCCCTTCGAGGTCCTCGATGTAGGCCCGTCCCTCGGCCAGCATCAGCCAGGCGGCCTGTACCCATACCTCGACGGCCTGCTGACCCGCCATGACGTGACCGGCCCGTACCGAAGGGAAGGCCATGAGCTCACCCGCGCCACGCGATGTGCGCGGCGTCCGGCCGCGGTCCCCGGTCATGTCGTGGTCGCCGCCGCCCATCGCGGTGTACGTCGTCATCGCCCGGCCTCCTCACCCAGGTAGCCGATCCGCAGCCGGGCCGCGCCCGCCCGCAGCGCCCGCAGCAGGGAGGCGGCGGTCGACGCGTCCAGCGCGGCGAGCTCGTCCAGGCCGGCTGGGGCACCTGTGAACGGCAGGGCCGACTCGGTGGCGAAGCCCGGCAGCACCACACCGCTCCCCGTCCCCAGCAGTAGCGAGGCACCGGGTAGGAAGGCCTTTGCCTGACCGGTGGGTTCGACGCCCACCGTGACCGCTCGGGCTGTGCCGGTGGCCCGTACGGCGTCCATGACCAACTCGGCGAACGGTGCTGCCAGCGGCCCACCGGCCGCGGCAGGGTCGAGGAAGGTGTGAACTTCCTTGCGCAGGCGTTCCAGGCCGGTGGCCGCCGCCTGGAGTCGCTCGTCGTGCCAGGCGCCCTCGGCCATCAGCCGGGTCCAGCGCAGCACGTACCACTTGCGGGTGGTGTACACATCGCCGTGGTGCGAGAGCAGGCCGTCCATCAGGTGCAGCAACACGTTGTACGCGTAGCCCACACGCCCTCGGGTCTCGCCGGCGGCTTCGGCGAGCGTGGCGTGCACGACCTGCTCGATCGCGGTCTGCAGGGCCGCCCGGCTCCAGATTCGGCTGAGTGCGGGCAGCCACCGCAGGTAGGGCGCCGAGCCGTCCATCGCCAGGCCGTTGACGATGCGCTCGGTCTGCTTCCGGCGCGGTTCGCGCTGCTTGTCCCAGATGCGGAAACCTGCCACGGTCTGCTCTGCCGGGAGGTCCGCGAGCCGGCTCAGCTCCTCAAGGCCGGCAGCCAGTTCGGCTTCGCTGAACGACACGACCTCCAGATGGTGGCCGTTCTCGAAGATCTTGGTCGATATGCGAGGGCCGTCGATCGCGGCCTCCTGGATCCGGATGAAGTCCAGGTCGCTGGTCGGGTTGGCCAGCCCGTGCACGGGGGAGCTGGTCAACAGCAGCATGCCCGCGCCGACGCGTTCGCGCATCAGCTCGGACAGCCACACGGGGTCCAGGTCACGGCTTTCGAGAAAGGCCGCCACCTGCGCACGGCGACGAGCCGTCAGCCCGTCGGGAGAGAGGAAATGGGGAAAGCCGGACGGCATGTGCATCATCTTTCGTCGATCGGATCGATAGGGCCGGTGCGCCACCGGCTTGCGGCGTCCCGGCCAGGCCCAGCTGACCGAGGACCAGCGCGGCCGGCAGGGTGTTGTCGATGACACCGGCCGCGGTGCCGGGCCGGATTCCTGGGCCGACCGCCGCGTGGATCGCGTGCAGCCTGCTGTCACCGGTGTTGACCACGTGGGCCCCGGTCTTGGCGACCCGCCGCACCACCGGGCCCCCACCCAGCAGCCGGGCACTGGGTTGGTAGTCGTCCGCCAGGACGACATAGGACACAGCGGGGCCCGCCCGCCCATCCGTGAGTGGCTCCCCGTCGTGGCCGACGAAGCCGGTCACGACGGGGCGGCCCGTCTCGGGGTCCGTGATCGATGACAGGGCGGCCCTCGCCTGCGAGAGGGCGTGGCGGGCCCGTACGGGATCGGCGGCCGTACTCCCGGCGGCCCACAGGGAGCCGTTGTTCGCCGGGTGGTAGAAGACCTGGGAACCCTCCGGGTCCAGGTCTCCGCCGACATCGCGCACCGCCAGGCCCGCGCGCACCAACTGGTCGTTGAGATGTACCAGGTGAGTGCTGCCGACCATGCCGTGGTCCGCACCGAGCACCACGGTGTCCTCGTCGCAGGCCCGGTCGAGGACCCGCCCGAGAATCGCGTCCGACCAGGTGTAGCAGCGCCGGATGTACGACCACACCCGCTCGGCGATGTCCGGCCGGTGGGCCGCGCTCCGCTCGTCGCACCAGCCCAGGAACTCGTGGCCCACGTCGTCGGTCATCGGCAGATAGACGACGACCAGGTCCGCTTCATGGGTCTGAAGGACGGCGTCGGCCGCAGCACCGAAGGAGCGGGCGACGCACTCCACCGAGGAGAGGAAGACCTCCTCGGCCGAGCCGTCCCCGCCCTCGGCCAGCCGGGGGCCGAACGCACCTTGGCGGTAGAGCGGTCCTACCCCCTCGCCGGCGAACGGCGGGCACTGCGCGAGGCGATGCGTCGTCTTCGGGTTGCGCCCGGCGATACGGCCCCGCCAGAGCCCCGTGTGCACCAGCATCAGCCGTTCGCCCACCCGGAGACAGCGCATCCAGGTGCCGTGGTCGCGGTCCAGTGCGAAGGGCTGCCAGCCCTCGTCGGACCCGAGCAGCAGTCGGTCGCCGCCGGTGATCCGTACCCGCCGCGAGCCGCCCCGGGCCCACTCGACCACGGCTTCGACGCGGAACCCGCCGAGGTCCCAGAGCTGGTTCCCGGGACCGGGGTCCAGCGTGTGCAGCGCGTGCCGGGCCAGCCGACCGCTGTACGCCTCCACCGCCGCGTCGATGTGCGGGCCGACGCGATCGTCGGCGCCGAAGACCCAGGGGGCGTGCACGAGCGCGCTGGTCAGATCGTTCTCGGACATCGCCTCCCACACCGGGGGCGTGGCGGGGAAACCTGGTGAGAAGCCGCTGACGTGACTGGCGACACCCTCTCCCGCACCCGGCACGGTGTACCCGGTGACCTGATGCTCGGCCGGCCAGGTGCCGGTGAACAGGGTCGCGAGGGACGGCGGGGTCTGGCAGTTGGGGTGTGCGGGGCGCGCCGCCGCGAAGACACCACGCTCCCGCATCCGTGTGACGGCGGGCAGCGCGCCCTCGCGTTCCAGCCGGTCCACGACCCAGTGCGCCCCGGCGTCCCAGACCACCCAGTACACGGTCATGCGACGCCCCACTCCCGGATCAGCCGGGGCAGGCCGGCCACGGAGTCCAGCTCGTGGGTGGCCTGCCCGGTCAGCCCCTCGGCCCGCTGGTCCTCGTACTTTCCCGTGCGCACCTGTACGGTCCTGAGCCCGGTGGCGCGGCCCCCCGCGATGTCGGTCGTCGCGTCGTCGCCGACCACCACGCACGCGGTGACGGGTACGTCCAGGGAGAGGGCCGCGAGTTCGAAGAAGTCGGTGGCCGGTTTCCCCAGCACCCGCGCCTCGGTTCCGGTGGCGTACTCGACGGCCGCAACCATCGCGCCGGTGTCCAGGTGGTCCCCGTCGGCCCGCTTGAAGTAGCGGCCCTTTTGCAGGGCGAGCAGCTGCGCCCCATCCCGTACGGCACGGAAGGCGCCGTCGAGCGCGGCATAGTCCAGCGTGTCCCGGCAGTCCCCGATCACCACATGGCTGTACGGGGGGTCGTCGGCCAGGGTCGGCAGCACATCGCGGAGCTCCCGTGAGACCAGCGGGAAGGTGCGGGCACCGGCAGCGGTCAGCAGTTGCGCGGCCGCCACCACCGGTGTGAACAGTTCCTCCGCCGCCACCGTGAGGCCGTAGCCGGCCAGTTCGGCCCGGATCCCCTCCGCGGGCTTGGAGTCGGTGTTGGTCAAGAAACGCAGCCCCACACCCAGCTCACGCAGGGCTGCCACCGCCTCCACCGCACCGTCGATCACGGCACCCCGGGCGTAGAGGGTGCCCTCCAGGTCGAGCAGGACCGCTCCCACCGGGGCGCAGGCCATCAGCCGACCTTCCGGGCCAGCTCGGGCCGGGCCGCGACGGAGTCTTTGAGGAAGGTGCGCTTCGAGTAGAAGCCGCACTGGTCGTTGAGGCCGCGCGCCCGCAGGAACGCCTCCAACCAGGCGACGATCTCGCTCATCTCGGCCAGCACCTCGGCCTCGTCGGGTTCGACGGCGACCCGGCTGCGCAGGTACTCCAGTTCGCACTGGTTGAGCGTCACCTCACGGGCCTCGACCAGGCTGCAGTGGTCGAAGAAGACGCCGTAGACGTGTCCGGTGCGCACCGACTCGAAGTTGGTGTCGTAGCGGACACGGCGGAAGGACGGCAGGCGGACGGCCTCCACCTTCAGCTCCTCGCGGACGTACCGCTCAAAGCCGCCGTCGTCGGCCAGTTCGAGCCCGTATGTGTGGCTCTCTCTGCGGTTGAAGGTGTCCTCGGCGTACCACTTCCGCTTGAGCAGGTGCTTGCCGTCGGTCGTGGGGATGAAGGAGACGTAGCCAAGCTCCTCCTCGGTGGGGCCGGTGACCTCGAAGAGGTGGTTGAGGTAGTCCCAGGCCTGGTACTCGTCGCGGTACTCCATGACGTAGCCGGGCAGTTCGCCGTTCAGCAGGCTCTGGTACAGCTCGACCGTCAACGTCCAGGTGTCCACGGGCGGGGTGAGCGTGTACTTGTACTCCAGTTCCTTGCCGCTGAAGCATTTGCGGTAGTAGCGCTGGTGGTTGTTGAGGAAGAGGAACTGTTCCGCGTGCAGCCGGACCGCTTCCGGCAGCCATCCCAGCTCCTCGATGCCGGCCGTGGCCACGGCCTCGGGCGTGATCCGGATGAAGCACGCGTCCTCGGCCAGGAACCGGATCTGGCTGTGCACGTGGGCCTGGCCGCCGTCCGCGGTGACGTAGAACAGCGGCACGAGCGGTCCGACGACCCGACCGGTGACGTCGGTCACTGCCTCGCGCAGCGTCCGGCCGGCCAGCATGCCGGGGAAGAGCTCCTCGCCGCGCGCCTTCGCGGTGTGGCAGCGGGTCCCGTCGACGGTACGGACGGCCAGCTCCAGCGGGCCGAGCCGGTCCCAGTGCAGAACGACCGTGTTGCTCGGGAAGGCCTGCTCCACCGGGGCGTCGAGCTCCACGAGGACCACAGGGTCGGAGTCGGCGAGCGGGGCCGTGCCGTTGAGGAGGTGCAGCCCGCCCAGGACCAGCCAGGCCCGCCGTCCGGTCGCGGTGGTGAGGGTGGTGGTGTCGCTCACGGTCGTTCTCCCTTGTGGCCGGTGGTCGCGACGGTGCCATCACTGATCACTGCTTCGGCTCCGCTGATCCCGGCGGCGGTCACCGCGGGGATCCGGGCCTCTCGCAGCAGGATCGCCAGGTGCCCCAGCGCGGATCCCTGGTCGAAGACGAATCCCGCCACGTCGTCGAGGAGGACGGAGAGCACCGCGTACGGCCGCGCGGAGCTGATCACGGGCTTCTCGTCGTACGACCTGACCAGGTCCAGGATCCGGGCCAGGCCCTCGTGCTCGGTGACGTCCTGGAACTTGTCGATGCTCACGGCCGGGCCGATGGACAGGCGGCGCAGCAGTGCGTCGTCGTCCAGGCGCAGCAGCGGTCCCCGGGCGGTGCCGGGGGAGATGCAGACCTCTCCGTGGGCGACGGTGACGGCATCGCCGCCGCCGAGCACCGAGTAGTCGACGAAGTACAGCGTGCCCCGGTCGAAGACCCACTCCAGGGTTACCGGTCCGTGCTTGGCGTGCATGGCCGCCGTGAAACGGGCAAGTTCGTCGAAGTGCGGGCGCAGAACCGTTCCCCCAGCGGGGCAGGTCACGTTGGACGCATCGTCGTATCCCGCTTCCAGGTCCTTGACGACGATCGCCTCGCCGCCTGCGGTGCCCCGGTTCAGGGCCATCAGGCCCTCGTCGGTGTACTCGACGACGAGGCCGTTCTCGCCCGCCCGGCGGGAGATCACACCGAGCTCGCCGCGGATGAAGTCGCGTACCACAACCGTGTGCAGGTCCGTTCCGTCCGGGTTCACTCCGGTGGTGACGGCGAGCTGCTGCGGCACCTCTTCCTTGGGCACCACGATCTGGCGCAGGGTGTCGCCGAAGTCCAGTACGCACTCGTCAGTGCCGCCGGTGAGTGTGTCGCGCAGGGTCTTGCCGCCTTCGGCGCCGTGCAGGCCGCGGCCGTTGAAGCGGATGACCCAGCCCGCGCCGGTGGACACCCCGTGCTCGTGGGCCAGCCGGTGAGCCGGGCCTCGCTTGGCGCTGTAGCCGCTGTAAACGGCCGCCACGGCACCGAGGTTGAAGTCGGCGGGGAGCTCGTCGACATACAGTCGGTGCGCTTCGGTGACCGGTTCTGCGCAGCCGTGGGAGCCCTGGCGGGCCGCGGTGAGCGGGCGTACCTGGACGAGGTGGACGCCGTCGGAGTCGGCCGCCCACTCAACGTCCACGTCGTGGCCGCGGCTCTCGCGCAGTCGCCGGGCCAAGTCCACGACCTGGACGAGAACCTTGTGTTCGGCCGCGTCGTGCTCCGCGTGCCCCGCGGCCAGCTCGGTCGAGTCGGTGCGCTGCGGTACGGCGACACCGGCGACGAGTTCGTCGGCGAGGCCCCCTACGTACTCGACGGACACCCGGTCGCCGTCGCCACGGTCGAGGCCGGTGAACGCGACGCCCGCGACAGTCGGGCGTACGAGCCTCTGGACGATCACGGCCAGACGCGGGGCCGGAGAGAAGTCGCCGGCCCGGATGCGGGCGGCGACGGCCGGGGCCTCGTAGTACGAGTGCCAGCACCTCTCGACGGCGTCGATGACGGCGGCCACGCCGCGCACGCCGAGGATGGACTGGTGGATTCCGGCGAGGCTGGAGCCCTCGGTGTCTTCGTCCAAGCCCGATGAGCGAACGGCCAGTTCGGTCTGTTCGTCTCCGGAGTCCGGGAACACCTCGTTCAGCCGGGCGGCCAGCAGCTTGCGGACCTGCTCGGGGACGCGGACCTCGGCACCGATCTTCTGGATTTTCGCCGCAGAGTCGGTGAAGAAGGCGCCGACGGTGGCCTTGAGGTCGTCGAAGGCGTCGGCGAGCGCGGCGCTCTGGTCGGCGGTGAGCGCGTCGGAGAACTCGCCCGCGGGCACGCAGAAGGCGGTTGGCACGTGGAAGTCGTGGCTGGACGCGGCGAGTTGGGCGAACTTGGGGCCTACGTCGTTCGCGTCGAAGCTCGCGCCCAGCCCGGGGAAACGCTGGCGGGCGAACTGTTTGTCGAAGTCGACGTGGATGTCGCTGGAGCGGGGGCCGACGGACCCCTGGTACTTGCCGTCGTAGAGGACGATCTTGCCCTGCGGGCGCCACCACATCATCTGGCCGATGTTGATGCCGGGATACACCCGAACTCGGTTCATGCTGTAGAGCTGCAGCGTCCACTGGCCGGTGTAACCGATGTCGCCCAGGCTGGCGGAGAGGTTGATGAAGAGACCGAGCCGGGCGACTGAGGAGCGTGCTGCGAAGGTGGGCGCGTAGTGCTCGCTGCCCAGCACCTCGATGGTGTGGGCCAGGTAGAGCCGCCCGGGCTCCACGACATACCCGTCGTCCGGGATCTCGACCTCTTCGAAGTCGTTCGTGCGCCGGGCGTCCAGCGGCATGTCCTGGTAGACCCGCAGGGTCTTGCCGAGGCGGAAGTTGTAGCTGTTGGGGTTGACCTGCTCCGGCGTGAACGGCTCGATCGTGATGCGTCCATTCGCCCGTTCTCGCTCGATTTCACTCCCGGTCAGAATCATGGATCGACCTGTTCGCTCGTCTCATAGGAAAGGTGTGGAGGGCCTCGGATGGTTTACGCCAAGACCGGCCGAAGGAGCGTCAGTCCCAGCCGATGGCGGCCCGGAACCGTTTCGCTGTGAAACGTTCATGACGCCGCCTTCACCCGTGCGTTGGTGATCGTCCATCTGCCTGTCGTGGACACTGCCTTGTGGGAAAGGGTGGCGGGATGACTCACCATTCCAGAGCTTGCAGACCCATGACCGGGCAGAATGGATCAGCAAGCTGCATGGCAGCTTGTTGCCACGCCACGTAGACGGGGGAAATATGGGAATCGTCACCAATGCGGACAAAGGTGGAGCGCCTCGAGAGATCCTGCGGTCCTTGTATGAATGTGCGCTGCAATGCACCGCAGGGAATACGTTTTCAGCCAACTCCATCAGTCTGAACACCGGCCTGCCCCTTACGGACGTCAGTGAAGCGGTGAGAGAACTTCTGGCCCTCGGACTGCTGCGTGGTAGTCCTGATGGCGAACTCCGGGCGGTGGCGCCGGAGGAAGCCGTGGCCTCCGTCGTAGGCCCCCTCGACCGCGACATCCGGATCCGCCGCGCGCTCGCGGAACAGGCGCGTGCGTCGATCATGGGCTTCCTGCCCGTCTTCCAGTCGAGCCAGTTCTCCCGGGAGAAGGAGAACAAGTTCGAGGTCCTGGAGGAGCTCACCCAGGTCCGTGCGGTCATCGCCGACCTGGCGGCGCGGTCCCGTACCGAGATACTCACGGCCCAGCCGGGTGGCGGCCGTGCCGAGGACAGCCTCAAGGAGGCGGCGCCCAGAGACCGGGACGCCATCGGCCGGGGCGTCCGGTTGCGTGTCCTCTACCAGCACACGGCCCGGTTCAACCGGGGCACATCCGCGTACATCGACCAGGTGATCGAACTGGGCGCCCAGGTGCGGACCCTGGACGACCACTTCGGTAATTTCCTGGTCTTCGACGCTGAGACGGCGATCATCTCCCTACCCGCCAACCCGCTGGGCGCGGTGGTGGTCCGTGAACCGAACGTCGTCGCTTTCATCGTGGAGACGTACGAGCGGCTGTGGCTGACGGCGGACCCCTGCGTGTTGGCCCCCGGTGCCCGGGCCGAGGTCGCGGGCGACGTTCGTCAGGCCATCGTCCGTCTGCTCGCCGAGGGGATGACGGACGCCTCCATTGCTACGCGTCTAGGCATGTCAGTGCGCACCTGTCGCCGCCACATCGCGGACATGATGGAGGAGTTAGGTGCCCAGAGCAGATTCCAGGCCGGTTACCTGCTGGCGTCTCCGGCCCAGCGAGACCCGGTGCGCACGCGCAGGGGCATCGGCAGGCACCCGCGACCGTCCGGGCAGAACCGGGTGACCGTACCCGAGCGGGAACGACAGGGAGAGGCATGTTGACGAGCGACCACGGGACCGGCGAGAGCGAGCGGACGGTGCACGGATACGTGCACGCCGGGATTTGAAGGCGTGCGCGAGGCCTTCGCGCAGGTGGTGCGGGAACAACCGCAGCCCACCGAGCAGTAGTTCGTGGTGTACCGGAAGGGGGCCGGACGGTGGACCTCTGGGCGGGACCCGCAGTGGACGGGGGCACCCTGACCGGCGTGTTCTCGGTGATCAAGGGGGCCGCGAACCTAGTGCTGTGACCGGCAACGTTCACCGGGTTAACCGCTGGATCGAGCCTTTGCTGGCCTTGTAGGTTCCGGACGTGAGTGATGACGGCAAGACTCGGATCCGATTCGCGGAAGAGGCGGATGCAGCCGTGATCGCGCGCATCCACATGGCCTCTCGGTCGGCGACCATGCCCTATCTGCCCCCGCAGAAGCGCAATCACGAGCAGGTGACCCGATGGGTCCAGGACGTCCTACTCAAGCAATGTCGAATCTGGGTCGCCGTGCGAGATGCGGAGGTCACCGGCTATGCGGCCCTTCACGGCGACACGCTCGAACACCTCTATCTGCGCCCGGACGTCCGTCGGCAGGGAGTCGGGACGCTACTGCTCGATGAGGTCAGGCGGCACAGCCCTGACGGGGTGTCCCTGCACGTCTTTCAGCAGAACACCGATGCCCGCGCGTTCTACGAGCGCCACGGTTTCACCGTCCTCGACACCAACGATGGTGATCGAAACATGGAAAACCTGCCCGATATGACGCTTCGCTGGACACCGGGCAGCGCGCGGTGAACCATCGGAAGATCTCGGTTGCGCGCACCAGCCGGCACATCGTTCGGCTGAGGAAGCCAGCTCGACTGCAGGGCGAGGGCGGAGGTCGGGGCGGGGGCAGGTCGTACAGGTCCAGGGCCTCGCGCACGGGGCGGACCAGCGCAGCCACGCGTCCCGGCCGCACGCCGTCCTGACGATCAAGAGCGTCGGCAGACATGTTCCGGCTGAACAACGAGGGAACGGGCCCGGCGAACAGCATCGTCTTCGAGGGGGCCGGCTCCCGACCTCCAAGCCACAGAGTGCCGACGGGTCCGTCTCGATCGAGCCGGGCGGGACCGCGGAGTTCATGCTGATCGGGAGCCGGCAACGTCCTATGCCGTGGCAGTTGTTCGCCCGTTGGGACGGCCAGGAGGACTTGGTCCCCTTGCGGGTGCCGCGGAATTCGCAGGCGTAACGATGCCCGTCGCCGCGAGGGCGACGGGCATCACAGGCTGCTCAGTTCGACTTGTTCGACCTCGTGGCGAACGCGTACGCCTCGGCGAGATCCCTGATCGAGGTCGCGGCGTAGCTTGCTCGGAGGTGGCCGTGACGTCCCCTAATCCATGAGCCGGCCGGTGTGCGAGCGGTCCCACGGATGGCCTTCCGGACGCGTTTGCTCGGCGGACTCGACGAGCGGGTCCTTGTCCGGGGTTTCGGCTGCGCGCAGCAGGTCGCGGGCCAGGGCGCCGATGCCGAGCAGGGGGAGCAGGGCGAGCAGCAGCAAACTGCTCGCGATCCCGATCGCACCGGAGAGGCCGCCGACGACGGCGGATCCGACCCCGCCGCCGACCAGGAACATGAGGGTGGCGACTCCGACGGCGACGCCGCGGACGTCGTCGGCGACCGCGCCGCCCACCGCGGCCATGAGGGCGGGCTGGCCCAGACCGAAGGCGAGGGTCACCGCGACCACGGCGAGCACCAGCAGTACGGCCGATCCGGCAGCGGTCCCCAGCGCGGCGACCAGCATGGCCACCGAGGCGACTGCGCCGGACAGCGCGAGCGCCGCCGACGGGCCGATGCGTTCCAGCAGCGGCCCGGCGATGCGCGGCGCCAGCAGGCCGGTCGCCGCGCTGGGCAGCAGGGCGAGTCCGACGTGCCAGGGCTGCCAGCCGTTGCCGACCAGGACCGCGGGCACGGCGATCAGCAGCGCGAACCAAGCTGCGGGGACCGCCGCGGCGGCCAGGGCGCTGCGCACGACGGTGGAGTTGCGCACCACGGAGGCGGGCAGGAATCCGTGCGGGCGGCGGCGCACCCGCACTGCGACCGCCGGGCCGCCGAGCACGAGCAGCACCGCGCCGACCAAGGCGACCGTGGCACCCGTGGACGGGGACTGGACCAGGAGCACCATGCCGGCGGCGGTGCCGGCGACGAGCACCGCGCCGAGGACATCGAGGCGGGCGCCGCTGCCGTCGGTCGGCACGGAGCGCCAGAGCAGGGGCAGCAGCAGCGCACCGAGCATCGGCAGCGCGATCACCTCACGCCAGCCCAACAACTGCACCACGCCCCCGCCGACCAGCGGACCGAGGCAGCTCACCGCGGCAGCGACCCCGGCGACCCGCCCGAGTGCCGCTGCGCGGACCGCGCCGTCGTACCGGGCGCTGATCGTGGCCACTCCCAGAGTCGGCACCGCGGCGGCGCCGGCCCCCTGGAGGACACGTGCGACAAGGAGCACCCCGAAGGACGGCGCGAGCGCGCCGACCAGGGCGCCGGTGGCCATCAGTCCGATCCCGACCAGCAGCGGCAGCCGGATGCCCACCAGGTCCGAGACCCGTCCGTAGACGGCGGTCGCGACAGCGAGCATCAGCGCGTAGAGGCTGATCGCCCAGGCGCTCACTCCGGTGGACTCACCGAGATCCTGGGCGAGGACCGGGAGCGCGATCGCGGCGGACGAACTGCCCAGGCCGGTGAGGCCGAAGAGCAGACCGACGAGGACGGAGACGCGGGTCGCGTCGTGCAGGGGTGGTGAGGCCATGCCGGTGAGAACAGATGCATGGTGCACAGGATTCCCGTGCGGCGCGAGAATCACAGGTCGAGCTTGTTCTTGAGGGGTCGACCGGTTGTTGAGGACGCGGGTGCGTTCGTGGACCAGGTCGTCGTGCCACTCGGTCAGCAGCCGGAGGATCGTGGTCTGGTCGTTGGGCGCTACGAAGTCGTCGCCGGACAGGGCGACGTGGGCCACATGGAAGGCGTCGGTGGCGTCGGTCTTACGGTCGCCTCCGGTGGCCGGCAGCTGGGCCCGGGCCGACGCGTGGAAGAAACGTCCACCACGTCTTCGCCCGTGGCCGCCACCTGCTGGGACTGTGTGAACATGATCGCCCTGGTCCGCATGCGATACGACCAGCGGGCTCCCTACGTCGCCCGCCGCACCACCGAAAGCATGTCCAAAAGGACATCTTGCGCCGCTCAAGCGCTTCATCGCCCGCGGGGTCCACGAACACCTCAACCGCTCCCACAGACCGATTGACCGTCTACAGGAGCTTCATCAACGCCGCCGGACCACGATGAATGAAGGGTCGCTGCACGGGCGTCTACCCTTGCGCAGATTGCGAAGGATTTCGGCATCCATGAGATCCCCGCGCACGTCCGAAAAAGGGGGGCACCTCGCCCGCGGATGCCCCCTGTGACCGGGTCCCTTCAGCCCCAGGTCGCGGACGCCGGTCGGCGCGCCGTTCCGCTCAAGGACCCGGAAGTACGTCAGGTGGGTGTGGAAGCTGTGCCAGAGGTGGAAGTCCGGCGTCCCGGGAGCCACGGGGGCCTCCATGTTCTTCACGGTCCAGACCCCGGTGGTGCCCAACTTCGTCGACACGTCGACGCGGTTGGGCACCACCGAGTGTGGCGTAGTAGTTGCGTTTGATTATTGGTGGCCGGCCCGGCTGCCGTGTGCCTTCCGGACCTGTGCCCGTCCACGGGCTTCCTCGTGGACGGGCACACCGTTGCGGTGAGGGCTCAGGGGCTCAGGCCAGATCAGCAGCAGGTGCCGGTCGTGGCCGCCGCGGGCTCCCCCCGGTCGTTGTTCTCGGCGTCGGGGCCGGCGCAGCAGACGCTGTCGTGCTGCTTGGTCAGTGTCTCGGCGTCGGCCTTGACGACGTAGACCTCCCAGGGCTCCTGGCCTGGGCCGTGGACCCAGACCTTGTCCTGCAGCGCGTAGCAGCAGGTGGTGTCGTTCTCCTCAGCGGTGGTGAGGCCGGCGGCCTGCAGGCGCCTGCCTGCGCCGGTCACCGCGTCAGTGGTGTCGACCTCGATGCCGAGATGGTCCAGTCGGGTGTCGTCGTCCGGGGCCCCCTGGATGAGCACGAGCTTGAGCGGGGGCTCCGCGACGGCGAAGTTGGCGTAGCCGTCACGGACCTTGGCCGGTTGCGTGCCGAAGAGACGGGTGTAGAAGGCGATCGAGGCCTCGAGGTCGGGGACCCGGAGGGCGAGCTGTATGCGGTTCATGGCGTGTCTCCTTGGGTGGGAGGATCAACAACCCGGTCAGGTGAGGGAGTTGGTGCGGGCTGCTGCGGATGCGGCCGTGCGGCAGCCGTCGTCCGGTTCCGGGGCGGTTTCCGGTCGGCCGTGGAGGCCGGCGCCGGCGCACACGCCTGTCTCCGGAAGGGTGAGGTGGACCCGGTCGGCTGCCGTGAGGTCACCGTCGATGGCCGCGACGACGGATCGGACCTGCTCGTAGCCGGTCAGAGCCAGGAAGGTCGGGGCGCGGCCGTAGGACTTCATGCCGACCAGGTAGAAGTTCTGCTCGGGATGGGAGAGTTCCCGGTACCCGTGGGGCGCGACGGTGCCGCACGAATGCTGGTTGGGGTCGATCAGTGGCGCGAGCTCCAGTGGCGCCTGGAGGCGCTCGTCCAGGCCGAGGCGGACCTCGGAGAGGAATGACAGGTCCGGGCGGAAGCCCGTCAGCACGATCACACGGTCGACGGGTTCCAGGCGGCGTCCGTCCTCGCCGACCAGGACCAGGCGTCCGTCGGTCACGCGCTCGATCGCCGCGACGCGGAAGCCGGTGACCGCGTCGACGTGTCCGTCGTCGAGCGCGCGCTTCGCAGCAAGGCCGAGCGCACCGCGGGCGGGCAGTCGGTCTGCTTCGCCTCCGCCGAAGGTGGAATCGGTCATGGTGCGGCGCAGAATCCACAGCCCTCGTGTTCCTCGTCCGTCCTCCGCCCGGGCGAGTTCGGCCAGTTGGGCGAGAGCGGTGAAGGCTGATGCCCCGGAGCCGATGACGGCGGTGCGTTTGCCGGCGTAGGAGGCGCGGACGGCTTCGTCGGTGAAATCGGGTACACGGTGGACGAGCCGGTCTGCCGTCGCACTTTCGCCCAGTGCCGGAAGCCCGCTGCCACCGGCCGGTCCGGGGTTGTCCCAGGTGCCGGAGGCGTCGATGACGGCCCGGGCGAGGACGCGCTCCTCGTTCCCGTCCTGCTCCGTGACGTGGACGACGAAGGGCTGGGCCTCACGTTCGGCGTCGACGATGCGATCCCGGCCGAGTCGGGAGACGGCGGTGACGGTGGTCCCGAAGCGCACCGTGTTCCCGAGGGCGTCGGCGAGGGGCTGGAGATACCGCTCGGCCCAGTCGCCCCCTGTGGGGTACGTCGTCGCGTCGGGCAGGGTCCATCCGGTCGGGGCGAGCAATTTCTCCGCGGCTGCGTCGGTGACCTCTCTCCACGGGGAGAACAGCCGGACGTGTGACCAGTCGCGCACGGCGGCACCGGCGGCCGGCCCCGATTCGAGGACCAGCGGTTCGATCCCCCGGTCCACGAGATGGGCAGCTGCGGCCAATCCGACGGGGCCGGCCCCGATCACGACGACGGGCAGATCGGCGACTGCGGAGGCGTTCACGGTCCTCGGCTCCTATTGCTTAGATGTTCGTCGATGTCTCGCTTTCCGAGCATGGCATTTGATTCGACAATCGTCAACATAGACACGCATCAAAGTCGTAAAGGGTTTGAGTGGCGGATCGTGTCGGCCGGTGGGCCGAGAGTCTTCGGCCGCGACCCGGCGGCGGGAGGGTGCTCGACGGACGGCGGGGGTGTCAGTCTGGTTCGAAGCGTGTCAACATAGATGCATGTCGAACACCGAGGTGCTGCCGCTGCTCGAGCCCGAGGCTCCCCAAGCTGTCGCGCCGTGCTGCCCACCGCTCACCGAACGGCCCCTGAGTGCCGAGGAAGCCGAGCGGACGGCCAGGATGTTCAAGGCGCTCGCCGACCCGGTGCGTCTGCGGCTGTTCTCCGCGGTCGCATCCTACGCGGGCGGCGAGGCGTGCGTGTGTGACATCTCCGATGTCGGCGTCTCGCAGCCCACGGTCTCCCACCACCTGAAGAAGCTCAGGGAGGCGGGGCTGCTGACCTCCGAACGGCGCGGCACCTGGGTGTACTACCGGGTCGACCCCGCTGTGCTCGCTGCCATGGGCCGGCTGCTGAGCACGGACTCGGCGGCCTGAAGAACGACGGATGGCCGGCCGGTGGCCCAGGCCGGGTGGTGGTCCTGGGCCGCCCCGCGCCGGCTGGGTGTCGAAAGCCGCGGCATGGAAGCCGAGCGGTGCCGGGTGATGGCCGGCGACGGCCTCGGACCGGCCGCCGCCGGCCACACTGCGCCGGCAATCGGCGTCATACGCCGGGGGATTTGGGCAGGGTGCGCGAAAGGATCACGGCGACGACGGCACCGCAGATCACCGCGATCAGGACGTCGCGGATGAACAGGAACATCACACCGATCCAGAGCACTCCCAACAGCACCGCGAGGGCGAGCCGGTTCGTGTGCACCCAGCGTTCGGCCCTGACGATCAGGCCGTCCGGCTTTCGGCCCGTCACCGATCGCTTCCCCGGAGCGGCGGTGTGAAGCTCTTGCGCCAGGACAGGGAGACGTGGACCAGGGCGACCAGCACGGGCACCTCGATCAGGGGGCCGACGACGCCGGAGAGCGCCTGTCCCGACGTCGCCCCGAAGGTGGCGATGGCGACGGCGATGGCCAGCTCGAAGTTGTTGCCCGCCGCGGTGAAGGCAAGGGTGGCGGTGCGGTCGTAGGCCATCCTGAGGCCCTTACCGAGGGCGAAGGTGCCGAACCACATGAGGGCGAAGTAGGCCAGCAGCGGCAGGGCGATCCGTGCGACGTCCAGTGGCCGGCTGGTGATGGTCTCACCCTGCAGGGCGAAGAGGAGCACGATCGTGAACAGCAGGCCGTAGAGGGCGAACGGGCCGATCTTCGGCAGGAAGCCCTGCTCGTAGACCTCGCGGCCGAGCTTCCTCTCGCCGAGATGCCGGGTCAGGAACCCTGCCGACAACGGTACGCCCAGGAAGATCACGACGTTGGCCGCGATCTCCCACACGGAGATCTCGAGCCGCTCACCGTCGCCGAGACCGAGCAGGCCCGGGAGCGCGTCCAGGTAGAACCAGCCGAGGAGTCCGAACGCGAGGACCTGGAAGACGGAGTTGAGGGCAACCAGGACGGCTGTGGCCTCCCGGTCCCCGCACGCGAGGTCGTTCCAGATGACCACCATCGCGATGCAGCGGGCCAGACCGACGATGATCAGCCCGGTGCGGTACTCCGGGAGGTCCGGCAGGAAGATCCAGGCCAGGGCGAACATCACGGCTGGGCCGAGCACCCAGTTCACGATCAGCGAGGAGAGCATGAGCCGCTTGTCCCCGGTGACCGTCTCCAGGCGGTCGTAGCGGACCTTGGCGAGCACCGGGTACATCATGATCAGCAGGCCGAGGGCGATCGGCAGGGAGATGCCGCCCACCTCGACCGCCGCCAGCGCCTCGCCGAGCCCGGGGACGGCCCGGCCGAGGCCGAGGCCGACGGCCATGGCGATCAGGATCCACAGGGCCAGGAAGCGGTCCAGCGTGGAGAGTTTTGCGGCAACAGCGGCGCCGCCCGGCTCGGGCGGCGCGATCGTGTTCTCGGGTGCGGTGCCGGTCACGGGCAGGACCTCTTGATGTCGTTGGCAACGGTGGAGCGGGCGGTGTCCGCGAGAGAGGACAAGGAAACCGCGAGGGCGTCGATGACCTCGGGACGGAGTCGGTAATAGGTGAAGCGGCCGCAGGGCTCGGTCTCCACGACTCCGGCTTCACGCAGAATCCGCAGATGATTGGACAGATTCGTCTGCCGGGCTCCTGTCTCCTCCACGAGGTGTGTCGTGCACAGCGTCTCGTGGGCGAGCAGAGTCACGATCTTGAGTCTGAGCGGATCGGCCAGGGTCCGGATCAGATCAGTTTCGGCTGACGTCATCATGGACTGATACTGTCACATCAGCTGGCACTGATTCCAGCCTGCCGTCCAGCCGAGCGACCCAGGGGACCCCGATGTCCGAGAAGCCCTCCGTCCTGTTCGTGTGCGTCCACAACGCCGGGCGTTCGCAAATGGCTGCCGCGTGGCTGAGTCATCTGGCCGGGGACCGCATCGAGGTCCGCTCCGCCGGCTCCGCGCCGGCGGACACCGTGAATCCTGCTGTCGTCGAAGCCATGAAGGAAGTCGGCATCGACGTCGCGTCCGAGACACCCAAGGTCCTCACCGCGGACGCGGTCAAAGCCTCCGACGTGTGCATCACGATGGGATGCGGGGACGTCTGCCCGGTCTTCCCCGGGAAGCGCTATCTCGACTGGAAACTCGAGGACCCCGCCGGTCGGGGCGTCGACGCCGTCCGCCCCATCCGGGACGAGATCAAGACGCGCATCGAGAACCTCATCGCCGAGATCGACGCCGAGCACAAGGCCTGATCGCGCGCCGGCAGATGAATCCGGCCGCGCAGCTCCGGCGCTGCATTCGTCGTGGTTGCCCGCGACGGCGGGCAACCCGGGCTCCCGATGCGGTCGAACCACCGTCGGGGGAGCGGTTCCTGAGAAGCCTTCCCCGAACGACGTGTCACATCGCCGAACGGCAGCCGGAGCGGCCCACCGCTATGCCTGTTCACACTTTGCTGACGCACCGTGGTGAGGCGGCAGGTGGTGGCGCGCCGGGCACTCCCCGACAGCAGCTTCGTGGGGGAGACCTGTGCGCCGTGAGGGCGGTACGGCTCACCACTGCCTGTTCTGCGGCAGTGCCAGTGCCAGGTACTTGCCGTCCTCGGACACCACCAGGCCGTCGTCACAGCAGTCGTCCAGGAACGCCGTCACCTGGTCGAGCGAGATGTCGGCACCGGCGTCCAGGAGATCCTGGTGGATGCGCTTGGCGCTGCGGGCACTGTCGCCGCAGGCCTCGTAGGCCTCGGCCCGCCAGCCCTCCAGGAGGGTGCGCCGCTCCTGTTCCGTACGGCGATCGACGATGTCCATGCGTCCGGGAAGGCTCTCGTACGTGAGGCTGGGCAGGTTGTCGCCACGCCACTTCTGCCGCCACTCACCGACCGCTCCGTACATTCGGTCCCGGGCCTCGGGTGATGCGATGTCCGGGGCCTCGTAGTCGAAGTAGTAAGCGATCTTGGAGTGGTCAAGGCTCTCCGGGTAGATGTACTGGTAGCAGGCCCGCGGGCGCACATTCGTCAGAGCGAAGGAGGCATCCGTGAAGTAGGGGCTGAAGCGCTCCAGCCACAGCACCCCACCGCAGGCCGGCGGGCGCAGGTGATGCAGCAGCGGCATCAGTTGCGCCTGCTCCTCGTAGTCCGTGTCGGTCTCGCCCGGAAAGCCGCACAGGATGTTCCAGTCGACGGTGATGCCGTAGTACTGCGCCCACTTGAGGAGCCGGATGTTGATCAGTTTCGTGGAGCCTTTGCGCATCAGGTCGAGGACGTGGCTGCTCAGGCTCTCGATGCCGGGCTGAATGCGGTTGATGCCCGAGCGGATCAGGGTCGACAGCTGTGCGCGGGTCAGGTTCGCCTTGACCTCGTAGAACACGCTGACGTCCCAGTGCCGTTCGGCCAGCTCGGCACACAGCGAGGTCAGATGCTTCATGTCGAGGATGTTGTCCACGGCTTCCACGTGCGCCACCGGATGATCACGCAGCAGCTGTTCGAGCTCTGCCAGGGCCCGGGCGCCGCTCTTGGGCCGGAAGCCCATGCCCAGGGCATTGAGACCGCAGAACGTGCAGTGGTGCTTCTGCCCCCACCAGCAGCCGCGGGAGAACTCGACAAGCAGTTTGACCGGCGTGTCGCCCAGGACCACCGACCGACCGTGCCGGTGCAGGCTCTCGAAGTACTCGGTGTAGTCGGGGACCGGCAGCGTGTCGAGGTCCTGAGTGCGCTGCGACTCACCGGCGGACTCGGTCTGCCCCCGCGAGCGGACACCCGGAACGACGGCGGGATCGCCGGCGGCGATGCGGTTGAGGAGCGTCGGGAAGGCCAGGTCCCCCTCCCCGGTGACGACGTGGTCGATCCAGGAGATGTGCTCGAGGTACTCGGGGCCCATCTCCCCGTCGAAGTTGGCGCCGCCGTAGACCTGGACCAGCTCCGGGAACCGCTCTTTGAGAATGCGGCCGATCGCGAGCGATGCCGTGTTCTGCAGGAAGGTCGAGGAGAAACCGACGACGTCGTACGAGGACCAGTCGATGCCCTCGATGCAGCGAGCGAGCCACTGGGGAAGCACGTCGCGGCGCAGAGCGTGGATTTCCTCCGGTCCTTCGCCCGTGACGTCCCTCCAGATGTTCACCACCTCGGGGAATTCACCGTGGTACTCCGCCTCGGTGCGAACGTCGCCGAAGGCGGCGTAGGAGAAGAGCCACTCGCCGAACTGGTGCAGACGCTCGCCACCCGCCTCGGAGATCCCGTTGTAGGTCCGGTGGCCGAGCAGAGCGGCCAACTCGACGTTCAGGTAGTGCACACGGCATTCGTGGCCGGCGTTTCTGACGACGGAGGCCAGCAGCCCGCACTGGATCGACGGCGCATCGACGCGCGCCCACGGCATGTTGACCAGCGCGACCCGCAACTGCCGGGCGGGTGAGCCGGGAGCCTCCTGCGCGGGGGCGGGCGCCTGGACCAGGGGCAGCAACTTCCGAGTCATGTCGTGGAGCCTCCTCAGGCCGGTGAAGCCGTATCGGGACCGGCCTTCGAGCCGACGTGCCGGCACACCGTCGGGCTCGGTCTCGGTTCCCCCGAAGCCCTGGAGTTCGTCAGGAGTGTGACACGACCTCACCACACCTGGGAAGGCCATCGCATCGATGAATGCCGATCGATGCAACAGCAGAAAAGATGCCCCCACTGGTCACAATCGCCAACCTGAAGCGCCACAGCTTCCTTTCGTGACAGATGGGACGGCCGCCTCGGAGCAATTCCTCATCGGTCTATTGACATACATCGTTTAACGCTGGCATGGTTCCGGCCGTCCGAACACCCATGCACCCACCGTCGGGGAATCAGGACATCGCTCGAGCCTTCTTGCTGGATTGATCACCCCTTGGGGGACGTGTGACTCAACCACGTGTGCTCGTCGCCTCCGCCTTCGAAGCGGAGCTTCAACCTCTGACCTGTGCGTGTGTCGCCGCCGCCCTGCAGGGCCACGGTGCCGACGTGACCGGCTGGGACGCGCATCTGCGACCCGACGCCATGCCCGACGGCCCCTTCGACCTGGTTCTGGTGTCCGTCCAGCAGTTCGAGGGCCTGGAGCGCGGTGTCTCGCTGGCCCGGCGCCTCTCGGACGAGCGCGACACCACCGTCGTGGCCTTCGGCCAGTACGCACAGATGAATCACCGCGAGTTCCTCCGGGTCGCGGACGCGATCGTCATGGAAGAGCCCGAGCTGATCAGCGAGGAACTGGTCCGACTCGCCGACGGAACCCTCGAGCCGACCCAGGTCCCCGCCCTGATGACGGCACAGGGCATGCGTCCCAAGCCCCCTCGGCGCAGGATCACGGTGCCCAAGCCCGCCCGTGACCTGTTCCCGTCCCTCGTGCACTACCCCGCCCACCACACACCCTTCGGGCTGATGGGCAACATCGAGGCCTCCCGCGGCTGCCACCACAAGTGCACCTACTGCTCCGTCTACGGCGCCTACGACGGCGGCGTTGCCGCCTACGACGGGGACAGCGTTCTCGCCGACGCACTCCAGCTCGCCGAAGAGGGAGTACGTCACTTCTGTTTCATCGACGCCGAGTTCTTCAACTCCCGAACCATCGGCACCGGTGTCGTCGAACGACTGGTGGACGCCATCGGGCCGATCACCTTCGAATTCACCACGCGGGTCGACCACGTGCTGAGCTACCCGCACGAGCTGGAGAAACTCGTCGCCTTGGGGCTGCGTCGCGTCACCTGCGCCCTGGAGTTCCCCTCCGACCGCATCCTGCGCATCTTCGACAAGCACATCGACGTCGAGCACATGCGTCAGGCGATCGCCGAGGCCGAACGCATCGGATTCGAGCTCTACCCCACGTTCATCCCCTTCACCCCCTGGATCGAGTACGACGAACTGCTGGGCTTCGAGGACTGGCTCGTCGAGACCGGGCTCGCCCGTGTCACCGACCCGACAGCGCTCCAGACCCGCCTGCTGCTGTTCAAGGGATCACCGCTGCTGTCCTCACCGTGGATGGAGGACATCGCCACCGTTGACCGTGGCTTCTGGGTGGAGTGGACACACCCCGACAAGCGGGTCGAGGAGCTGTGGCAGCAACGACGAACGGACGCCGAGGACGCAGGCAGGATCCGCTGCTGCGTCAAGTGCTGACCCGCACTCTCCCACACCCGAAGGAACCTGACATGGGCGGATCACCCCGCGTCGTCATATCCACCGGCCAGACCCTGCCCCACATGGACTGGACCGGGGAACTCGCCGACCTCACCGACTCCTGGCCCTACCTCGGCCCCACCTGGCTGGCGGCAACCGAAAAGGTGCTTCCCGAGGCGCAGCCCTGGCACACCGTCGCCGGCCGGGCCCGCGGCGAACTCGCCCTCCTGCCCGGCTACATCCTCTCCACGCCGCCCGTGGTCGACCACGAACCCCGCACCTACCTCGGCCGGCGAGCCCCCACGGGCGAGGAAGTGTGCTGCGGCGCCGAAACCGACGCTGCCCGCAGCGCCGAGATCGACGCCCTCGGGACAGAACCGTTCTTCCCCACACTCCTTCTCGGCTCGCCGCTCGGTTACCGGACCGAAGTGGCCTACAACTTCTGGGCTCCCACCCTCATGGGAGCCATCGTCGACAGGCTCGTGCCCGCCGCCCTGGAAGCAGGCGTCCGCTGCATCCTCGCGCCCTGGATCCCCGACCGGCGCGGCAACGAGGCCTTGGTCTCGGCACTCGACGCCGCAGGAGCCCACAGCACGTTCTGGGGATACGAGGACTTCATCAGCCTCGACGCCCCCGACTGGGACGGCCATCTCGCCGCACTTCCCCTCAAGAAGCGGCAGCGCATCAAAGGAGACGTACGCCGCGCCGAAGCCGCAGGCGTCGCCATCCGCCGCGTCGACGGCACCGACATCCGCCCCCACGTGCAGCGCATCGCTGAACTCACGTGCCTCAACCGCGAGAAGAACGGCGCCGGTGAGCAGCCCGAACACATCGTCGGCATCCTGTCGGCCCTGATCGACCAGGGCGCGGACGTCCGCGCCTACCTCGGCTACAAGAACGACGCGCTCGTTGCCACCTGTGTCGCCATCCGCAAGAACCACCGGCTGTTCCCCAAGTGGGCCGGCTTCGACTACCCCGCCATCGGCGAACGCAGCGGGATCTACTTCGCCCTGGTCCTCGACGCCCCCGTGCGCGACGCCTACGCCGAGGGCCTTCGCACCGTGGAGTTCGGCGCGGGTGCCCACCAGGCCAAGGCCCTGCGCGGATGCACCCCGCGCGCCGTCACCACCTCCATGCTCCTGGCCGACCCCGCGCTGAGGCCCCGGGCCACCGCATGGCTCGACGCCTTCGGCAGAACCAGGCGCGCCGCCTTCGGCGACCCGGGCACCCCCGCTCCCCCCGCCACCCTGCCCCTGCTCGGCAATGCCGCCGGGACCGGCGGCGGCTGCTGCACCAGCTGACTCGCACTCGGACCGACGAGACGGAGCGACATGATCACCTTCATACCTCTGACCGGGTTCCTCGGCGCCGGCAAGACCACGACCATGACCACCACCGCCCTCGCCCTGCAGGAACAGGGCCACCGGGTCGCCGTCATCACCAACGACCAGGGCGTGGAACTCGTCGACACCAAACTCGTCCGCAGCAAGCTCGACAGCGTCGCCGAAGTCACCGGCGGCTGTTTCTGCTGCAGGTTCGAAGACCTCGTCGAGGCCATCGTGGGGCTCGTGGGCTCCGACAACGTCGACATCGTCATCGCCGAAGCCGTCGGAAGCTGCACCGACCTCCAGGCCACCGTGGTACGCCCGCTGCGTCAGTACTACGGCGACCACATGGTCGTCGCCCCCCTCACCACGGTCGTCGACCCGTTGCGTCATCTCGCCTTCGAGCGGGCCGCCCAGCGAGGAGAGCCCGAATCCGACCTCTCCTATCTCTTCCGGCAGCAGCTCAGCGAGGCGGACGTCATCGCCGTCAACAAGCTCGACACCATTCCCGCCGAGCGTGCCGAAACGCTGCTCACCGACCTTCGAGCGCAGTACCCCAAAGCCACCGTCGTCGGCTGTTCGGCCACCACCCGCCAGGGCATCGACTCGCTGCTGGACGCCTGGCGGGCACCCGCCGGCAACGAAGCGGTCGACCTCGACGTCGACTACGACCGCTACGCCGCAGCGGAGGCCCAACTCGCCTGGATGAACCAGGAACTGGACCTCGTCGCCGCCAACGGGGAGTTCGACGCAACCGCCTGGGCCCGCGCCGTCCTCGACCACCTGTCCACCTGGGCCGCCGAACACGACGCCGTGGTCGGACACGCCAAGCTCACCGTGGAAACCAAGGACGGCGACTTCACCAAGCTCAGCGTCACCCGGGCCGGCGAACAGCCCACCCCGGACCGTGAGGCGGGCGGCACCACAGATGTCGCCCGCGCCGTCGTCAACGCCCGTGTCGCCTGCGAACCCGAGGCACTCGACCGCGCAGTCTCCGAGGCCGTCACCGCCGCCGACCAGTGTGCGCAGGTCGTCTCCTCCGCCACCGCGCCCGTGTCGTTCAAACCCTCCTACCCCCGCCCCGTGCACCGCCTGGCCCCCGCCGGAGCATGAGCAGAAGGACACCGACATGACCGATGCCGGCACCGCCACCACCGGGAACCTGCAGGAAGAGGTCCGCGAGTACTACCGCTCCAAGGCAGCCGAGGCCGCGACCGAAGGTGCCTGCTGCTCGCCGGACCCCGACACCTTCGGACCCGCCGCCTACGACGGGATCGGCCCCGGCAGCGCACCCGACACCGCTCTCCTGGCCAGCCTCGGCTGCGGCAACCCGACCGCCGTCGCCGAACTCCGTGAAGGCGAGACCGTTCTGGACCTGGGATCCGGGGGAGGCCTCGACGTGATCCTCAGCTCCCGCCGAGTCGGTCCCGACGGCCGCGTCTACGGCCTGGACTTCCTTGAGGAGATGCTCGCCCTGGCCGCGCGGAACGTTGCGGACGCCGAGGCCGACAACGTCGTGCTCCTCAAAGGCACCATCGAGGCCATCCCGCTGCCCGCCGACACCGTCGACGTGATCATCTCCAACTGCGTCATCAACCTCTCGCTGAACAAGCCCGCCGTGTTCGCGGAGATGGCACGTGTCCTCGCCCCCGGAGGACGCCTCGGCATCAGCGACGTGGTCGCCGAGGACCGCCTCGGCCCCGAAGAACGCGCCGAACGCGGTGGACACAGCCAGTGCATCGCCGGCGCCCTGTCGGTGTCGGAATATCGCGAACTGCTCTCCGCCGTGGGGCTCGAGGACACCGAGGTCGTCTTCACGCAGGAGGCGGCCGACGGCCTCCACGCCGCCGTCATCCGCGCCCGCAAACCCAGCGAGCACGAAGCCGTGACCCGCCAGGAGTGCGTCCCCGGCAGCACCTGCTGCTGAACCGCCACCGGACCCGGGGCGACGACCCGACGCCGCAGCCCCCCGACCAGGGAGACACCGCCATGTCCCTCACCGCCGTGCTCGTCTTCGTGCTCGTCGCCGCGCTGGCGGCGGCGAACGGCAGCAACGACGTCCCCAAGGGCGTCGCCACCCTCGCCGGAGCGGGGGTGACGAAGTACCGCACGGCCATCCTCTGGGGAACGGTCACCACCCTCGTCGGGTGCGTCTGCTCGCTGACGCTCGCCGACAAGATGACCCAGCTCTTCTCCAGCGGGATCGTCACCGCCGAGCCCACCCAGGCGTTCGCCGTCGCCGTCCTGACCGGTGCCGTCAGCTGGGTTGCCCTGGCCACCGTGCTGCGTCTGCCGGTGTCCACCACGCACGCGCTGATCGGCGCGCTGCTGGGCGCCGGTCTCCTCCTCGCCTCCGACAGCATCGCCTGGAGTGCCATTCCGACGAAGCTGGTGATCCCGCTGCTGATGAGCGTCGGCGTCGCCTACGGGATCTCCCTGCTGCTCGCCCTCGTCTTCAACCGTCGCAGTACTCGGGCCGGGGCAGAAGCGACCCGGGCGGCCGAGCCGGCGCCGTCGGTGGCCGGTACCACCGGTGTCACCCACGGCACGGTTCTTGCCACAGACCCGGCCACGTCGACGGCCTCCGGCCCGACGACGAAGACCCCACACGGTGCCCTGGCCGCGGCGCATTGGCTGACCAGCGGTGCTACCGGCTTCGCCCGTGGCCTGAACGACACGCCGAAGATCGTGGCCATCGGCGCCTTCGCCCTGGTCCCGGCCGGCATGGAGACCTGGCAGATCATGCTGCTCGTTGCGGGAGCCATGGCCCTGGGCTCGGTCACCGGAGGCATGCGTGTGGCCGAGCGCCTCGGCGAAGGGGTCATCCGCATGAACCACAAGGAAGGCTTCCTCGCCAACCTGACCACCGCGACTCTCGTCGGTCTCGGTGCCGGCTACGGCCTGCCCATGTCCACCACCCACACCTCGACCGGCGCCATTGCCGGATCGGCCGGGCCCAACCTCGGCCGCCTGAGCGGAAAGACGCTCCGCCACTTCGTCATCGCCTGGGTGGTCACCCCTCCCTTCGCAGCAGCAGTGGCGGCCGGCGTCTTCCTGGCGGCCCGTTAGGTCCTGTCCGAGAAATCCCGCCTGGCCGGGGCGCCCGGCACACAGATCTGCTGCGTTGTCGAAAGCTCCGAGCAGCCCACTACGAGGACGTCTCTCCGCCTTGCATCTGCACGCACCACCCCGACCCCGCCTTGCGGCGGACAGCGCCACTCGCCGGACAGGACTCAGAGAAGCGCCATGCCCCGGACCCCCCTCGAACAGGACATCATCGAGACGTACACCCGCTGGTTCCAGGCACTCGCCGACCCCACGCGCATCCTCATCGTGCGGTACCTGGCCGAGCAGCGCGCCCCGGTGCCGGCGGGCTCCATCGTCGAACACCTGAAGACCAGCCAGCCGACCGTGTCCCATCACCTCAAGACGCTGCACCAGGCGGGGATCCTGACCCGGCGCAGGTCGGGCGCCAACATCCTGTACTCGGTCGACGACCGTTGCGTCTCGGCCCTTCCGCATGCCGCCGCCACCCTGCTCGGCGGCGGCCCCCAACTCCCCGGCTCCGAAGAATCACCGGAGCAGTCCGCCGAACCACGGGCCGCTCGACAAGGGTCCGGCCTGCCCGGTACACGAGAGAAGACGAGGGTTCCCCATGGCCGCCCGCCCGCAGCCCGCTCCTGCCGAAACCGCTGACGAGGCCCTTCCTGTGCTCCTGCTCGTCGGAAGCGGCGACCGCCGATACCGCGAATACATCGTGGCCGCCGTGTCCCGCCGGTTCCGGCTGTGGCTCCTCGACGCCCACGAACCCACCTGGCAGCTTCCGTATGTCGCAGGAACCACCCTGGTGGACACGCACGACCCCGATGCGCTGGCCGCCGCGGCAGCCCCCGTTCTCGCCGAGTACCCCGTGGCCGGGGTCTTCACCTACGACGAATCGCTGGTCCACGCGACTGCCCGCCTCACCCGGGCCCTCGGCCTGCCGGGCAGCCCGCCCGATGCGGTGCTTGCGTGCCGGGACAAGGCCGTGACCCGCGCCCTGCTGACCGCGGCGGGCATCCCCCAGCCGGCGTCGACGCCCGTCTCCACCACGGAACAGGCGCGACAGGCAGCCGACGCCATCGGATATCCCGTGGTCGTCAAAGCCCGCGGACTGGGAGGGAGCATCGGGGTCGTCCGCGCCGACGACGCCGGTGCCGTCGAGGCCGCCTTCACCGCCGCCGGCACCGCCCAATGGCCGGGGGTACCCCGCTACGAAGCCGATGTGCTGGTCGAGGAATACCTGAGAGGCCCTGAGATCAGCGTGGACTCCGTGGTGGCCGAGGGCGTGGTGACCCCCATGGTCGTCGCACGCAAGCAGGTCGGACTGGACCCCTACTTCGAGGAGACCGGACACACCGTCGATGCCTGCGATCCCCTGCTGAAGGACCCGGACCTGATCGATCAGCTGGATCTCATCCATCAGACCCTGGACTTCCACACCGGTTCCACGCACGCGGAGTTCAAGCTGACCCCCGAAGGCCCCCGCCTGGTGGAGATCAACGCTCGCCTGGGTGGCGACTTCATCCCCTACCTCGGAGCCCTGGCAACCGGAACCGATCCCGCTGTGGCAGCCGCCTGCGCCGCGGCCGGCCTGGTCCCCGAGACCGGCCCCAGGACGCAGAAGACCGCCGCCATCCGGTTCCTGTACCCGCAAGCCGACTGCGAAGCCGTCGAAGCAGTCGTCCGCACCGACCGCTTCGGGCCCACCGTGCACAAGGCGGTCGCCACCGCGAATCCCGGCACCCGGCTCGCGCTGCCGCCGCGTGCCTACATGTCGCGGTACGGTTACGTGATCGCTGTGGGCGAGGACCCCGACCAGGTAGCCGCCGACATCGCCGACGCGCACTCCCTGATCGAACTGCGCTCGCGGCCCCTCAGCGACTGAAGCGATGCGCTTCCACCCTTCCCCACGCCGCTCTTCGGAGGGCCGACGACTTCGCCGGCCCTCCGAAGAGTGGACCGTGGGGCCCTCCGGCGAGAGCGGGCGTCCATCAGTCAGAGCAGAGGGAGCACCACCAGGCCGATGCCGATGCTGCCCAGGAGGCCGACCCCCAGATAGAAGGCGAACACCGGGCTCTTCACCACGCTCTTCACGGCCACCATCGCCGGGATCGTCGTCACCGCGCCGCCGAGCAGGAAGGTGACACCGGCGGCGGCGACCATGCCCTGGTTCATCAGGCCTTCCACCACCGGAATGGCTCCGACACCGTTGAGGTAGAGCGGGACGCTGATGGCTCCCGACATCAGTACCGAGACCACGCCGTCCGTGCCGAGCAGCGAAGAGACCACATCGCTGGGCACGTAGCGGATGATCAAAGCCTCCAGGACGATGGCCAGCAACAGCCACTTGCCCAGCACCAGTGAGTCGCCCCAGATCTCCTTGAGGATCTCGCCGAACCTCAGGTTCTTGATGTCCCGGCGCACGAGCACACGCCACGGCGTTCCGTCGTCCACCAGCGGATCCTGATCCGACACCGACGAACAGCCGGTCGAGGTGGTGGTGCCGTCACGGGCCTCGCCATCGCCTGCGACGCCGGAAGCTCCTGCCGCCACCGGAACCGGCGTTCTCGCTGCCGAGCATGCGGCAGCGGGGGCCGGGTCCGCGGACTGCGCGCAGGACGCAGCAGACTTCGTCCTGGACGTGCCGACCAGAGGATCGGCAAAGTAGCCCCGCCGCTCCAGGACGAGCACCAGGAGCCCGGCGCCGAAACTCAGGACCAGGGCACCGAGCAGGCGTGCCGTGGCGACCGGGAACCCCAGCTGGGCGACGGAGAGAGCGTAGATCTCCGGGTCCATGGCAGGTGAGGCGATCCAGAAGGACATCACGGCGGACAGGGGGACGCCCGCGATCAGGAACCGTCTGATCAGAGGGATGACCGTGAACGAGCAGAAGGGGCTGAAGGCACCGATGGCGGTGACGATGGCGATCCCGAGTACGCCTCGTCTGGAGAAGCTGCGCCGCGCGACGACGTCGATGGACAGGCGCTGTACCGAGATGCCCAGAACGACTGCGAGCAGGAACCATGGGAGGTAGTGCACGACCTCACGCAGGACGAACAGGCAGAGAGCCTGCAATTCACTCACGGGGTGAACCTCTCTGAAGCGGACGGCACGGACGGGAGGCGGTCGACCTGCTCGGAGCAACGGTTCGCGCGCCCCTCCCCATTCATCGAATATCGATGATAAACGATTAATGGTCGGCCGACCACGGCTGTGTGCACCCCCGGGAGCGCGAGTCCGCGGTGTGGATGCGGCCGAGATCCCGATGTTCCGGGAAGGCGTGGCAGACAAGGCCTGAGGCGGGAGGCCATGACGCGTCGAGCCCGGTAATGGCCGGATCCGGCGGGCGATCGGTCCGAAAGCGGGACGTCGGGCGCGGGGGTGGGGGCGCATTCTCCTCCCGCGGGCCCGGTGAAGGCTTGCCGCTCGCCCTGGCAATCGAATACTATCGATTAACCATGACCGGCACGATGAATGCCCAGCTGATCGATCGGACCGAGGCCGAGGCCTACGCAACCTGGTTCAAGGCCCTCTCCGACCCCACCCGCGTCCAGATCCTGAACCTTCTGGCCCTTGCCGATGGTCCGATGAGCGTGGGCGAGATCGTCGAGCAGGTGGGCGTCGGACAGTCCACCGTGTCGCATCACCTCAAGCTGCTCGCCGACGTACGCTTCGTCTTCCGTGAACGCCAGGGAACATCGATCTTCTATTCGATCAACGTCGCCTGCGTCGCCTGCTTCCCCAGTGCCGCCGACGCCGTCATGGGCCGCCCGGCGGCCTCGGCCCGGAGCGCGGACTGATGCCGGAGCCGGGAGAGCGCGGAGCCGGTCCGACGCCGGCGTGCTGTCCGCCGATCACCACGGCCGCCCTTTCCGAGGACGCCGCGGAGGTTCTGGCAGCGCTGTTCAAGGCCCTGTCCGACCCCGTGCGCCTCCGTCTGCTCTCCCGGGTGGCATCGCACCCCGGGGGTGAAGCGTGCGTCTGCGACATAGCCGACGTCGGCGTCTCCCAGCCCACGGTCTCGCACCACCTGAAGAAGCTTCGCGAAGCGGGGGTGCTGACCTCGGAGCGGCGCGGAACCTGGGTGTACTACCGACTGGCTCCCGGTGTCCTGCCCTCCATCGGCGCCGTACTCGTGGGCGGGCCGAGCGAGTTCCCTCGGCCCGCCGTCCCCGGCCCACGCCCTGTCACCGTCTGACCAAGGAGGCGTCGATGGTCACCGCGGTGAACCGGGGGCTCGACGCGCGCATCAACCTCCGCCCTCCCTGTGGGGGAGAAGCTCAGCCGTTCACCCGCTGGGCCGCCCGCGAAGTGCCGGAGCCGTCCGGCGTGCCGATGCGGGTGACCGGGGCGAGCCCGGAGATGGTCACCGCCGCGAGCGCCAGTACGCCGAGGGCGGTGGGCAGTCCGACGAGCGTCGCCAGCCCGCCGATGATCGGTGAGACGAGCAGCCAGCCGAGGTTGCCGGCGAAGCCGATCTGGCCCATCGCCAAGGCCGGGTGGGGAAGAGCCCCCGCCGCGCTGAAAGCGCCGGGGAAGACCGCGCTGATCCCGGCCCCGGCGACGACGAACGCCGCCAACGCGGGCCAGGGAAGTGCCAGCAGCAGAGCCGCGGTGAGCGCGACGGCGCAGCACAGGGTGCCGGCCCGGATCAGGCGGACCCACCCGAGACGGTTCACCAGCCGGTCGTTGAACAGTCGGGTGGTGACCTCTCCGGCGGAGAAGGCCGCGTATCCGGCGGCGGCCATTGCCGCGTCCGCACCGACATGCCGGAGGTAGATGCCGCTCCAGGAGGCGGGGGCGTCGGAGACCAGGGCGGCAAGAAACGTCATCAGGGCGAGCAGCAGGACGATCAGCCGCCCGTTCTTCCCCCTCCCGGCAGCGCCTTGCGTGCTCTCGGCCGGAGGGCGACCGGAGCGAGGACCGGACGCTTCCTCCGCTTCCCCGGCCTGTCCCGCGGGTGGCTGGAGGCCGCAGGCAGCCAGTGCCGACATGACGGCCACCACCACGGCCAGGAGCAGGAACTGGGTTCGCAGTGACAGGCCCAGCGTTGCCGTGGCGACTCCGGCCAGGCCGCCGCCGACGGCGCCGATGCTGCGGATCGCGTGCATGGAGTTGAGCACGGGACGGCCGTACTGCCGCTGCACCTGAACCGCCTGGGCATTCATCGCCACCGAGGTGCAACCGTCGGCAGCACCCAGCACCACCAGGACGGCCATGAGCGACCACGCGGACTGCGCGGTCGGGACGAGACCCAGCGGAATGCTGAGCACGATGGAAGCCGACGCGCTCACGGTACGGCTGCCGAGGCGGTGCACCAACAGCCCGCCCGCTTGGCTGCCCGCCAGCGCGCCGAGCCCCGGGCCGGCCAGCACCAGGCCCAACGTCGCTGCGGACAGCTGGAGTTCGTCCTGAACGGCAGGGACCCTGGCTGCCCAGGAGGCGAACACCGCACCGTGTACGAAGAAGATGGCCGACACCGCCGCCCGTGCCGGCCGCAGATGGGCGGTCGCGGGGACGCTGTCCTCATCCGGCACGGCGTACCCCTGTTCCGGCGTGGAGCCGGATGACGGTGTGCGTCCCCGTGGCAGGGCGTGGACGTGTTGTCATCCGGTGCTCCTTCGCTGTGTCGCAGCTCGGGCTCGGCCGGCGACGGGCCCCGGCCGCCTACTGGCGCTTCTCCGTCGCCCCGTCTGTTGAAACACACGGGAACGGGATCTTCGATCTGTCGCAGCCGGCCGGGAGGACCCGGGCACCGGTGCTGCCGCGCGCAACAGCCGACGGCGGGCCCGGACATGCGCCGTCCGTCCTTCCCGGGGCCCGAGCACAGCACCCCGTCGCCACACCGGTGCAACCCGCCGGCCCAGGGACGGGGCACCCCCAGGGGGCGGCTCCCAGGGGCCGCCGGATCGATCAAGATCAAGGGTCCGACGACAGGCCCGGACCTCAACGTGCCTTTCGGCGGGGTGGGGGGGATTCCTCCGGGGACACCTTCCGCGAACAGGGTTCGGTGGCTGTCGTCCTCTTCGCCCGGTCGCGTCCGTACGTCGGCAGGGCCGCTGAGGCTTCCGGCGGGCAGGCTCCCGGCCTCGCCGCGGGCGGTCGCCTCCCGCGGCAACGCACCTGTCGCACCACCTGTTCGCATCACGCACGTCCGGGCCGGCCCCCAGCGGGCCGGCCCGGAACGACGGGGGTCGGTCAGGCGATGTCGTACCGGTCGGCGTTCATCACCTTGTTCCATGCGGAGACGAAGTCGTGCACGAACTTCTCCTTCGCGTCATCGCTCGCGTAGACCTCCGCGAGCGCGCGCAGTTCGGAGTTCGACCCGAAGACCAGGTCGGCGCGAGTGCCGGTCCACTTGACCTCGCCCGTGGCCGCGTCGCGGCCCTCGAACGTGTTCGCGTCCTCGGACGTCGCCTTCCACGTCGTGCCCAGGTCGAGCAGGTTGACGAAGAAATCGTTGGTCAGCGAACCGGGGGTCGAGGTGAAGACCCCGAGCGAGGACTGCTGGTGGTTGGCGCCCAGGACGCGCAGTCCGCCGACGAGGACCGTCATCTCCGGGGCGCTGAGCGTCAGCAGGTTCGCCCGGTCGATGAGCAGGAACTCGGCCGGAAGCCGGTTGCCCTTCGCGAGGTAGTTGCGGAAGCCGTCCGCAGGCGGCTCCATCTCGGCGAACGACTCCACGTCGGTCTGCTCCTGCGACGCATCCGTACGACCCGGCGTGAAGGGGACCTCCACGTCGTAACCGGCGTCCTTGGCAGCCCGTTCGACGGCCGCGCAGCCGCCGAGCACGATCAGGTCGGCCAGCGAGATCTTCTTGTCGCCGCTCTGAGCGGAGTTGAAGTCACCCTGGATGCCTTCGAGGGTGCGGAGCACCGTCGCCAGCCGGTCGGGGTCGTTGACCTCCCACCCGCGCTGCGGCTCGAGGCGGATACGTGCACCGTTGGCACCGCCGCGCTTGTCGCTGCCGCGGAAGGAGGATGCCGACGCCCACGCGGTGGACACGAGTTCGGACACCGACAGTCCCGAGTCGAGGATCCGGGACTTGAGGCCGGCGATGTCACCCGCGTCGACGAGCTCGTGGTCCACGGCCGGGACCGGGTCCTGCCACACCAGCGTCTCGGCCGGAACCTCCGGGCCGAGGTAGCGCTGGACCGGGCCCATGTCGCGGTGGGTCAGCTTGAACCACGCGCGGGCGAAGGCGTCCGCGAACGCGTCGGGGTTCTCGAGGAAGCGCCGCGAGATCTGCTCGTAGGCCGGGTCCACGCGCAGCGAGAGGTCGGTCGTCAGCATGGTCGGCGCGTGACGCTTCGACGCGTCGTGGGCGTCGGGGACGGTGCCCGCCCCGGCGCCGTCCTTCGCCGTCCACTGGTTGGCGCCGGCAGGGCTCCGGGTCAGCTCCCACTCGTAGCCGAAGAGGGTCTCGAAGAAGGTGTTGTCCCACTTCGTCGGGGTGGGCGTCCACGTAACCTCGAGGCCGCTGGTGATGGTGTCACCGCCCTTGCCGGTGCCGTAGGAGTTCCGCCAGCCGAAGCCCTGCTCCTCGAGACCGGCGGCCTCGGGGTCGGGGCCGACACTGTCCGCGGGCCCGGCGCCGTGCGTCTTGCCGAAGGTGTGGCCGCCCGCGATCAGGGCGACCGTCTCCTCGTCGTTCATCGCCATCCGGCGGAACGTCTCGCGGATGTCGCGGGCCGCGGCGAGCGGGTCCGGATTGCCGTTCGGGCCCTCCGGATTGACGTAGATGAGGCCCATCTGGACCGCGCCGAGCGGGTCTTCGAGATCGCGGTCGCCGGTGTAACGCTTGTCGTCGAGCCAGGTGGTCTCCGGGCCCCAGTAGACGTCCTCCTCGGGTTCCCAGACGTCTGCGCGCCCGCCGGCGAAACCGAAGGTCTTGAAGCCCATGGACTCCAGGGCGACGTTGCCGGCGAGGATCATCAGGTCGGCCCATGAGATCGTCCGGCCGTACTTCTTCTTGACCGGCCACAGCAGGCGGCGGGCCTTGTCCAGGTTGACGTTGTCCGGCCAGCTGTTGAGCGGCGCGAAACGCTGCTGGCCCGCTCCGGCGCCACCGCGGCCGTCGCTGACCCGGTAGGTGCCCGCGCTGTGCCACGCCATGCGGATGATGAGCGGGCCGTAGTGGCCGAAGTCGGCCGGCCACCAGTCCTGTGAGGTCGTCAGCACCTCGGCGATGTCGCGCTTCACGGCCGCGAGGTCGAGGGACTTGAAGGCCTCGGCGTAGTCGAACTCCTCGCCGAGGGGGTTGCTCACGGCCGGGTTCTTGGCGAGAACCTTCACGTTGAGCCGCTCCGGCCACCACTGGCGGTTTCCGCCGCCCTGTGTCGGGTGGAGCGCGCGCCCGTGTGCGACCGGGCAGCCACCTTCGCCTTCCGTCTTCGCGTCGACGACGATGGCCTCGTGGTTTTCGGAGTGCTCAGACATGAAATTCCTTCCGGACCAGACGGATCACGTGCTCAGGAACTGCGGTCGGTGGAACGGTCGGGGCACAGGCCCCCGGAAATGACCTCGGTCTTCGTCGATGCGACAGAAGCCGTGGTGGTCGGACGCGGTCAGGAGCCACCGTACGACCGGCGCACGGTGCGGCGGTGGTTCCGCCGCCGCGTCCCTCGAACGGGCCGGGCTGCCGGCCGGTTCGATGCGGCGTACGAGTGCCGCCGCGACGGGCAGGCCGCGAGGGGTCGTCATGCGCACGCCGGCGCAGGACGTCTCGTCATGCTTCTGCCTCCTGCCGTCCGGAGTCTTCCTGTCCCTTGGCTATTGCCGGAGTCGATCCTACGATGGACAGAGTCCAAGTCAATAAGAAAGCCAAACTCGTATCCGATCGGGACCCGGGCGTCCGTCCGCCGAAGCCCGGTACGGTCGGGCCCGAAGAGGGGGGAATGCGTGAGTGACCTGCTGGAACGACTGCGGGGCCGCGGCTGGCGGATGACCTCCCAGCGGCGTGTCGTGGCCGAGGTTCTCGAGGGCGACCACGTCCATCTCACCGCCGACGAGGTGCACGCCCGGGCGGCGCAGCGGCTGCCGGAGATATCCCGGGCGACGGTCTACAACACCCTGGGCGAACTGGTTTCCCTCGGTGAGGTCATCGAGGTCGTGACCGACGGCCGGGCCAGGCGCTACGACCCCAACGCGCACCACCCGCACCAGCATCTGGTGTGCTCCGCGTGCGGCACCATGCGCGACGTGAGTCCCACCGGCAGCCCGCTCGCCGACCTCCCGGCGGAGGAACGCTTCGGGTTCACGGTCTCCGGCGCCGATGTCACCTATCGCGGGCTCTGCCCCGCCTGCATCCGGCGTCCGGGCGCGTAGCCGCGCGGATGCCGGGCGCCGATCCCGATCTCCTGCGGCAGCCCGGTGCGGGCGCGCTGCGAACCCGCCCTTCCGACGCCGGCCGTAACCGGTAGTCCGACGGCATGGGGGTCGCCCGCCTGCGGACATGGGTGCCGGTACCGATGGTGGCCGCCGCCCCCGCATGTGACCGTGGCTGTGACGCCGCGATTCCGGTCCGGGGAGGAGGGACCATGGCACAGCCCGGCGACACGATCCCGTACGACCGGACCGAGCAGACCGAGCGGTGCGATGCCGGCTTCGCACGTTCTGCGGGGGCGGGGCGGCGGCGCAGTTCGCGTGCGTACCGGCGCGGACCGGCCTGGGCTCTGCCGCTCTGTCTCCCTGCCGTCCCTGACGGTGGGCCTGGCTCTGCCGCAGGGCCTGCTCCTTGCCATGGGCCTGGTCACGGCAGGGGCCGCGGCGCACCTGTTCGCATCCCCGCGCAGGCACCCGCCCGGCCGATCCTGACCACGACCGCCGTTCGCCGGGCGACGGCCGACGGTCACTGACGGGCGGGGGGCTTCCTCCCCGACCCGCGCAGTTCCAGCGGGTCAGGACGGCTCGCCGGCGTCCGTCTTCTCACCCGGGGGGTGCTCCTCGCTCATGGGAAAGGCCATGGTGGTGACCCCCACACGAACCGTGCCCGGGGTGCCTGCCGGGTGAGCGGCATCGTGCATGTCGATGGCGAACTCGATGAAGCGTCGGCGCATCTCCCGCCAGACCTCCGGTTCCATCCACAGTTTGGCATCGATGGTGACGCCTTCGCCTTCGGGGGCCCGCTGCACGACCCGCTTCCGGAGATTGGACATGAGCGCCTCCGCCATGTGCAGGGCACCCTCCCCTTCGCTGTGGTCGGACAGCGGTGCGCCACGACGGACTCGTGGGAACGCTGCCCGGAACGGGCGCTCCCTTCCGCCTCGCCGGGTGCGTTCCTCCACCAATTCGACCAGTCCCACTGCCGCCGGCCGGCGAACGTGATGACTGGCCAGCGCATGGGACACACCCAGGACACGGGCCAGTTCGGCAGCGGACATCGGTCCGGGCCACATGAGAGTCAGCATCTGCAGTCTGAGGGGGTGAGCGACGGCACGAAGCTGAGGATCGATCAGGGTCACGCGTTCCAGTCATCTCTGCCCGGGGAGACCCCCAAGCGGTACCCCGGAACGACATGCGCGGGCGCGCCAAATTTCGTGTATTCAGAACCAGTTGGCCTCGGATGATCGAGGCCGGCGGCATGACCGGCAGGCCAGAGGACCGCGCCGGCCCGGCCCGGCCCTCTCGTGATGTCGTCCAGGGCTCGCCGCTACCCCCGAACAATTGATGGGGAGTAATGTCGCGACTCGGGACGCTGCGGTCGGCGGCCTGCCGGCTGCGCAGCACACTCGGTGCCGAGAGCCTGGTCGTCTGTGCGGACGGATACGTCCTGCGGGCATCACCCGCCCGGTTCGACGTCGCACTTGCCGAGAGCCGGGCGGAACACGCCGAAGAGGAGCTCTGCGACGGCCGGTTGGGCCAGGCCCGGAGACTGCTCACCTCGGCCCTGGAACTGTGGGACGGAGAACCGCTGAGCGGCCTGTGCGGCAGCTACGCGGAAGTCCAGCGCGCACGACTGTCCGAATGGCGGCTGTCCCTGGTGGAACGCCGCTTGGAGATCGATCTCGACCTCGGTCGGCACGACGGAGTCATCGCCGAACTCGCCGCCCTGTCCTCCGAGCACCCCTACCACGAGCACGTTCGTGACCTGCAGATGCTCGCACTGCACCGCAGCGGACGGCGGGCCGAAGCACTGGCCGTCTACTCCGCGACGCGCCGTTTCCTCCGTGAGGACATAGGGATCGAGCCCGGCAGCGAACTCACCGATCTCCACCGGCGCATCCTCGTGTCGGACTGCGGGCTCGACGTCCGGAACACCCGAGCGTCCGTGCCGGTCGGCAGCCGTTGGCCGGCGAGGTGTGCACGCCCGCGGTCCCCCTTCAGAGGAAGCGCCACGTCAGCAACGGTCTGAGCGGAACCGTGCAGTCCTCTTCGCCGACCGGGAAGGACCACCGAGGAGCAGTTTGAGTTCGGTACGGCCGGACCGGGCCGGCACCCGCCGTTCGGCGACCTTCGGCGTGATGACGGGTGTCCGAAGGTCGAGCGCCCCGTCCATCGTGATGCCGGGAACGTCCGCCCTTCTGCGGCCGGGTCCCCGACGCCTCACGAAGCAGCCGCCGGAGCACGGCCGTTCTCCTGTGCACGCGAGGACGGTCGGCTCGTGCCGGGGGTGGTCCCGGCCCGGTCCGCCAGCGCCTTCTCCAGGTGCTGGATGCGGTGGTACTGCACCCGCGCGGTGCGCTGAAGTGTCATGACCGACGTGAGGAACTGCTCCATTTCCGCGGCGCGGGTGAGGATGTCGTCGGGGACCCGCTCGTCGTGCCCTCCGGTCTCCGCGTCCTCGTGCAGAAGGGCCTGTGCCCATGCGCGGGTGACCGGCTTGAACAACCCCGGATGGTTGGCCACGATCCGCGCCCGGATGGCCAGGTCGTTCTCGGCGGCTTCCACGTGGAGCCCGGTGTCCTTGTTGCGTGCCCCGAACAGTGGCTCGTGGATGTGATGGGCGTCGAAGCCCTTTTCGGCACACCCGATCCAGAAGTCCCAGTCCTCACCGGCGCGCATGTCCTCGTTGTAGCCACCCACGGCCTCCCAGACCTCGCGGCGGAAGAGGGAGCAGTAGAACATGATCAGTCGCTGGAGGAGCAGTTCCCGGCTGTAGGCGGGCATGGGCAGGACCTGCGGCGGCAGGTCGTCGTCGGTGAAGGCGAAGATGTCGGTGGACGCGATGGCGACGGCCGGGTCGCTGTCCAGGACCGCGGTGGTCCTCTCGAGCATCGTGGGGGCGATCACGTCGTCGGCGTCCAGCGGCAGGATGTAACGGCCGGCTGCGGCTGCGATACCTGTGTTGCGTGCTGCGGAGACTCCGGCGTTGACCTGTTCCAGCAGCCGGATGCGCCGTTCGGGGTGCCGGGCGATCAGGGCCCGGGCCACGTCTGCGCTGTCGTCCGTACTGCCGTCGTCGACGACGACGATCTCCCAGTCGCGATACGTCTGTGCCAGGACGCTCTGCACCGCGTGGGGGAGGAAGCTGCCGTAGTTGTGGCAGGGGATGACCACGGAGACCGCGGGGGTCGAGCTGTGACTCATATGCCGTCTTCCACTTCGAACGGGAGGGCAATTCGGGAGGGGGTGTGCTCGGCGGGAGAGGGCCGCGTG
>NZ_JAMQGM010000055.1 GCF_023703325.1 Streptomyces meridianus | reverse complement strand
TTGACATCCTCGCCGCCCTGAAGGACGGCGATTCCCGCTTATCGCGCCGTTGAAGGCTTCGGTGTCGAGTGGGTTCCTGCTTCGCTGCGCGGTGCCGGGACGAGTCCTGGTCTTACCTGCGCTCCACAGGCTGACACCGCCAGTCCGGCGGCCTTGGCGACGTTGACCGCCGCGTTGATGTCCCGGTCGAGGACGGCCCCGCATGCCCCGCACGTCCACACGCGGACGTGGAGGGGCTTGGGACCGTCCTTGACGCCGCACCGCGAGCACACCTGGGAAGTCGGCTCGAACCGGCCGATCTTCACGAAGGTGCGCCCGTACCGGGCGGCCTTGTACTCCAGCATGCTCACGAACGCCGACCATCCGGCGTCGTGAATCGACTTGGCCAGGCGCGTGCGGGCGAGTCCCTTCACCGCCAGGTCCTCCACGGCGACCGCTTGGTTCTCGCGGATCAGCTGTGTGGAGAGCTGGTGGTGGAACTCGCGGCGCGCGTCCGCGACACGGGCGTGTGCCCGTGCGACGCGGATCCTGGCCTTGTCCCGGTTCTTGCTGCCCTTCTCCTTGCGAGAGAGGGAGCGCTGCGCCTTCTTCAGGCGTTTTTCGGCCCGGCGCAGGAAGCGCGGGCTGTCGATCTTCGTCCCGTCGGAGAGGACCGCGAAGTGTCCGAGCCCGAGATCGATGCCCACCTCGGGCGCGACCTGGGGCAGGACTTCCTCCGGGCCGGTCTCCACAACGAAGGACGCGAAGTACCGGCCTGCCGCGTCCTTGACCACGGTCACCGTGGACGGCGTCGACGGCAGGGAGCGGGACCACTTGACCTTGAGGTCGCCGATCTTCGGCAGGCGCAGCTTCTGTCCGGGCGTGATCGACCAACGGGCGTTGGCGGTGAAGCGGACGGCCTGCCGGGTGTCCTTGCGGGACTTGTACCGTGGTGGGCCGATGCGTGGGCGCTTGCCCTTCAGGCCGTCGAAGAAGTTCCGGTACGCCGCGTCCAGGTCCCGCAAGGACTGCTGGAGGACGACCGCCGACACCTCGCCGAGCCAGGCCCGTTCCGGGGTGTTCTTCGCCTCGGTGATCAGCTGCTTCGACAGGTCCCCGGTCTTCGGGAACGGCATCCCCTCGCTGCGGGCGGTCTCCCGAGCCCTGAGGGCATCGTTGTAGACCACCCGCGCGCACCCGAACGCCCCCGCCAGCGCCGTGCGCTGACCGGCGCTCGGGTACACGCGGAAGCTGTACCGAAGCTGCACGCGGATCACGATACACAATTGGTATATGGGTATCGATGAGAACGTTCGCACAGGACGGCACTGCGTTTTCCGCATGCACGTCCACTTGGTTTTCGTAACGAAATACCGGCACTCCGTCTTCGCCGACCGGCACCTGACGCGATGCGAGGAGATCATGCGGGCCGTCTGCGGGGACTTCGAGGCCGAGCTGGTGGAGTTCAACGGCGAGGCCAACCACGTCCACCTGCTCGTGAACTTCCCGCCGAAGGTCGCCGTATCCAGGCTGGTGAACTCCCTCAAGGGCGTGTCCTCGCGCAGACTCCGCCAGGAGTTCCCCGACCTCGTCCGCCACTACTGGCGGGCACAGCGCCTGTGGTCTGGCTCGTACTTCGCCGGGTCGGTCGGCGGCGCGCCGCTCAGCATCGTGAAGCAGTACATCGAGCAGCAGAGCCGGCCGCTCTGACCCGGGCTGAGGTGAACAGCGCGGATCCGTGCACACAGCTGAGGTCAGAGCAGTTCTCAGATTCGCTTCACCACCGGGCTGAAGCCCGGTGCACTGCGAATAGACCCGGTAGC
>NZ_JAMQGM010000054.1 GCF_023703325.1 Streptomyces meridianus | reverse complement strand
CTGCGAATAGACCCGGTAGCCCTTCCGGGACGGGCGCACCGGAATCGGCCGACCGTCCGGCCGATTTCGCGGAACGGGGACCAATCCGTACCCGGAGCGGCAACGAATTCCCTGGTGAAGCATGCTCACGACGTCGGACGGGCGCCCCGCGGGACCGCAGCGGGACACCGGCCGGCCGCCCGGTACCTGGAGGAACGCATGGCGCCAGCCCGTCACCCCCGCCCACGATGCCGGCCCGCGGGCCGGGCAGGAGGTGGCCCGGCGTGAGGGAGGCCGCACACATCGTCGGGAGCGGAAGCCCGGAAGCCGCCCCCGACCTGCAGGAACTGCTGGCACGGGTGGCCCGCGGCGACCAGGACGCCTTCGCCCGCGTCTACGACACCGTGGCAGGCCCCGTCCTCGGCCTGGTGCGCAGCGTGCTGCGCGACCCCGCCCAGTCGGAGGAGGTGGCGCAGGAGGTGCTCGTGGAGGTGTGGCGCACCGCCGCACGCTTCCGGCCCGAGCGCGGCAGCGGGATGACGTGGATCATGACGCTCGCCCACCGTCGCGCCGTCGACCGGGTGCGCTCGACCCAGGCCTCCAACGACCGCGAGCACAAGGCCGCCCTGCTCGACCGGACGCCTGCCTTCGACGAGGTCACCGAACAGGTGGAGGCACGCCTGGAGCGCGAACAGGTCCGCCGCTGCATGCGCGGACTCACCGAACTCCAGCACCAGTCCGTGACCCTGGCCTACTACCGCGGCCTGACCTACCGTGAGGTCGCCGAACTGCTGGGCCTGCCGCTGGGAACCGTCAAGACGCGCCTGCGCGACGGTCTGATCCGCCTGCGAGACTGCCTGGGGGTGACTGCATGAACACCGCGGAACTGCACACGCTGACCGGCGCGTACGCCGTTCACGCCCTGCCGGACGACGAACGTGCGGAGTTCGAACGGCATCTGGCCGACTGTGACCAGTGCGCCCAGGAGGTGCGTGAACTGTGCGCCACCGCCGAGCGGTTGGGAGCCGCATCGGCGTTCGTCGCCCCGCCTCGGATGCGCACCCAGGTGCTGCGCCGGATCTCGGCGGTGCGCCAGGAGCCGCCGAGACTGCCCGCCACGGACGGCATCTCCGGTCCGCTGCGCGCCCGCGCCCTGCCCCGTTTCGTGCTCGCCGCCTGCCTGGCCGCCGCGGCCGGACTCGGCGGAATCGCGGTGTGGCAGCACCAGGAGGCGCAGGACGCTCGCGAGCGCGCAACCGTGGCCGAACAGCGTGCCCAGGGCATCGCCCGGGTGCTCGCGTCGCCCGACGCCCGGCGGGTGACCGGCAGGCTTGCGGACGGGGCCACCGGCACGGTCGTGGTCTCCGAGCGCCGGGACAAGGCGGCGTTCCTCGCCTCCGGGCTGCCCGCCGCCCCCTCGGGGAAGGTGTACCAGCTCTGGTTCGACGACCACGGGACGATGCGCTCGGCCGGCATCCTGGACGGTTCGTCCGGTGACGCATCGATGCTGATGGAGGGCCGGGTCGGCGGGGCGACGGGCATGGGTATCACGGTGGAGCCGTCCGGGGGCTCGAAGCAGCCGACGAGCGACCCGCTGGCACTCATGGAATTCCCCGCGTAGGAAGGGAAGCGTGACCACCACTGTCGCCCTGTTCACCGGGGATCTGCGCCTGCACGACAATCCGGTGCTGCGGTCGGCCCTGAACGGCGCTGACCAGGTCGTGCCGCTCTTCGTGCTCGATTCCGGAGTGCGCGAGGCCGGCTTCGACGCACCCAACCGGCTCGCCTTCCTGGCCGACTGCCTGGCCGATCTGGACGCCTCGCTGTGCGAGCGGGGGGGCCGGCTCGTCGTCCGGTCGGGTGACGTGACCGAGGAGGTGTGCCGGGTCGCCGAGGAGTCGGACGCGGGCAGTGTCCATGTCGCCGCCGGAGCGGGCGGCTATCCGCGGCGGCGTGAAGAGCGGCTGCGCAGGGCGCTGGAGCAGGACGGCCTGTCCCTGGACGTCCATGAGACGGTGGTGACGGCCGTCGAACCGGGGGCCGTGACACCCGCCGGCAAGGACCACTTCGCCGTCTTCACGCCGTATTTCCGGCAGTGGGAGCGGGTCGCGCAACGGGACGTCCTCGCCGCCCCGCGCACGGTGAAGGTGCCGCGCGGCATCCGCTCGGACGCATTGCCGTCGCGGGAGGCGGCCGGGCAGGTCTCGCCGGGGCTGTGCCGCGGCGGCGAGTCCGAGGGGCGGCGGCTGATGCGGCGCTGGGAGTCGTCGGGGATGCAGGACTACGCCGAACGCCACGACGATCTGCCGGGTGACGCCACCTCACGGCTCTCGCCCCATCTGCACTTCGGTTGCCTGTCGGCCGTCGAACTCGTCCAACGGGCGAGGAAGCAGGGCGGGGAGGGAGCGGATGCCTTCGTACGGCAGCTGGCCTGGCGGGACTTCCACCACCAGGTCCTGGCCGCCCGCCCGCACGCGTCCCAGGCTGACTACCGGACCAAGGGTGATCGGTGGCGCGGGGACCCGGACGAGATCGCGGCCTGGCGCGAGGGCCGCACCGGCTATCCGGTCATCGATGCGGCCATGCGCCAGCTGAGCCACGAGGGCTGGATGCACAACCGGGCGCGGCTGCTGGCCGCGAGCTTTCTGACGAAGACGCTCTACGTCGACTGGCGGGTCGGCGCCCGGCATTTCCTCGACCTGCTCGTCGACGGGGATGTGGCGAACAACCAGCTCAACTGGCAGTGGGTGGCGGGCACCGGCACGGACACCCGGCCCAACCGGGTGCTCAACCCGCTCGCCCAGGCCAAGCGCTTCGACCCGCAGGGTGACTACGTGCGCCGCTGGGTGCCGGAACTCGCAGACGTGGAAGGTGCTGCCGTGCACCGGCCGTGGCGGCTGCCCGCCGAGGTCCGCGACCGGCTGGACTATCCCGAACCGGTCGTGGATCTCGACGACGGCCTCGCCCGGTTCCGCGCGGCCCGCGGCCTGGACCAGTGAGTGGCCGGAAAGTTCACCGCCGGACCTTTCCGGTCACAGCACCGGCCGCCCTGCATCGGACCGGACGGTGCCCGTCGCGGCTGCCGCTTGCCGCAAGGCGGTGAAGCCGATAACTTCGGCGTCGCTGTGCTCTGTTGCGAACCGAGGAGGTGAGACCGATCAACGCTGTGACAGGTCGGGACTCCCTCGCTCGCATGGCCTGGGGAGTGCCCGCAGTAGGCATCCCGAAGGGCTTGAAAAGCTTTGCGCTTCATCTCTGATACATCCTTTGACGGCATCTCCGAACAGCTCTTCACCCTCGACGGGGTTCCCGGGGTCCTGTGGACGCCGGAAGGTGCCGTCGGCACCCGACCCCTCGTCCTGATGGGCCACGGCGGCGGTCAGCACAAGCAGGCTCCCGGCATCGCGACCCGGGCACACCGCTTCGTGGCCGAGTGCGGTTTTGCGGTAGCCGCGGTCGACGTGCCCGGCCACGGCGACCGGCCGAAGGACGAGGAGCTCGACCGGATCGCGACCGAGAACCAGGCACGTGCCGAAGCCGGAGCGGAGCTCGCTCCGCTGATCGCCGGCTTCCAGGCGCTCGTTTCCCGCCGGACCGTCCCGGAATGGCGGGCGGTGCTGGACGCGGTCCAGCAACTGGAGCACGTCGGCGCCGGACCGGTGGGCTACTGGGGCGTCTCGCTGGGGTGCGGACTCGGCGTGCCGTTCGTTGCCGCCGAACCCCGAGTCCGCGCGGCGGTGCTGGGTCTGGGCGGGGCTCTGGCATCGGCCGAAGCCGCCGCGCGGATCACCGTCCCGGTGGAGTTCCTGGTGCAGTGGGACGACGAGCGGGTACCGCGGCACCAGTGCCTGGCGCTGTTCGACGCCCTGGCGTCGGCCGAGAAGACGCTGCACGCCAACCCCGGCAAGCACGCGGAGATCCCGGCGTTCGAACTGGACAGCGCGCTGCGGTTCTTCGCCCGGCACCTCGGCTGACAGGGAGCCGTGAGCGATCTCGACGTGCCGGTCGGGGCCCGCCCCCGACCGGCACGTCCGTGCCCCGTCCCCCCTGCACCGACGGGGACGGGGCACCGCCCGGCTCAGCCCCGGCGCGGCGGGAGCGGGAAGAAGCCGCTGGTCCGAGCGACGTACTCGCGGTACCCGGGACGATCCTTCATGTGCTGCTCCAGCAGTCGCTTGCCGCTGCCGCCGGTGAGCAGGAAGGTCATGACGAGCGGCGCCACGACGGTGGCGGCGGCCGCCACCGGGGATTCGCAGACGATCAGGAACAGGCCCCACCAGACGCAGAAGTCGCCGAAGTAGTTGGGGTGCCGGGTCCAGCTCCACAGGCCCCGGTCCATGATCCTTCCCTTGTTGGCCGGGTCGGCCTTGAACCGGGCGAGCTGGAAGTCGCCGACCGCCTCGAACACCAGGCCCAGCAGCCACAGCGCGGCCCCGGTGACGGCGAGCGCGCTCATCGGCCCGGGTACGTAGTCGGCTGCCTGGACGGGAAGCGAGATCAGCCAGACCAGGGCCCCCTGCAACAGGTAGACCATGCGGAACGCGTAGGCATTGCGGCTGCCGGGCGCCTTGGCGAGCATCCGGTCGTAGCGCGGGTCCTCACCGTGACCACGGCCGCGCCGGGCGATGTGCCCGGCCAGCCGCAGCCCCCAGACGGCGGTCAGCGCGGTGACCAGCAGCCGCCGCCCGTCGTCCCCGTGCCCGGCCGACATCCCGTACGAGGCGAGGGCCACGGCCGCGAAGCCGATGCCCCAGGCGGCGTCCACCACCCGGTGCATGCCCTTGGCGACCGCCACGGCGAACGTGGCCAGCATGACGGCGAGCGCCGCTCCCGCCGCGACGGCCAGGTTGATCCCGAACGCCGCCCAGGGAAATCCGGTCATGCTTCCTCCCGGTACCAGGCCCGCGGCGTGGCGGGCATGTTGCTCATGCCCGCGTCGGAGGGCCGGACGGCCACGATCTGGTCGACACCCATCCGGCTTTCCTCGAAGGCGAGCGCACCGCCGACGAGGTAGAGCCGCCAGACCCGCGCGGTCTCCTCACCGACCATGGCAATGAACTCGTCCCAATGGTCCTCCAGGGTGCGGTGCCAGGCGCGGATCGTGCGCACGTAGTGCTCCCGCATGGCCTCCACCCCGCGGACCTCGAGGCCCGCGCGCTCCAGCAGGGAAACCGTGTCACCGAGGGGCCGCATGTGCATGTCGGGGGCGATGTAGGACTCGATGAAGGCGCCGCCGCCCGGGGCGTTGCTCCCGCGCGACATCTGCTGGACGAGCACCCGTCCGCCGGGGCGCAGCATGCGGTGCAGGGTGGCGGCGAAGGCCGGGTACTCGGCGTCGCCGACGTGCTCGCCCATCTCGACGGTGGAGACCGCGTCGTAGCCGCCGTCCGCCAGGTCTCGGTAGTCGCTCAGCTCGACGGTGACGAGGTCCTCCAGGCCGCGCTCGCGGATGCGTGTCCGGACGAAGTCCCGCTGCTCGCGGGAGAGGGTCACCCCGGTCACCTGCACCTTGTGGTGTTCGGCGGCGTACAGGCTCAGCGAGCCCCAGCCGCAGCCCACGTCGAGCAGCCGCATGCCGGGTTCGAGTCCCAGCTTGCGGCAGATCAGCTCCAGCTTGTCGCGCTGGGAGTCCGCCGGGCCGTACGACTCTTCCTCGCTGGTCCAGTAGCCGCACGAGTAGGCCATGGTCTCGTCGAGGAGCAGCCGGTAGAAGTCGTTCGACAGGTCGTAGTGGTGGCTGATCGCCGCCCGGTCACGGGACTTGCTGTGCAGCTTCCCGCCGAGGCGGGCCTCGGATGCAGGGGCCGGCGGGCGCGGGCCGATCGCGCCGAGTCGCACGGCTGAACCGGCCGCCCTGAGCCGGTCGGCCGTGCTCGGCTTCGGGGCGTGCAGACCGCGTTCACGCGCTGCGCCCCACATGGTGCGCAGAGCATCGCCGAGGTCGCCCTCGAGGTCGATCTCGCCGGTGATGTACGCCTGGGCCAGGCCGAGTTCGCCCGGCTGCCACAGCAGGCGCCTCAGCGCCCGCCGGGAGCGCAGGACGACCAGCGGCGCGTCCTGCGGTCCGGCTTCGCTGCCGTCCCAGGCGCACAGCCGTACCGGCAGCGGACCGCCGAGGAACTGCTCGAGAAGCGTGGTCAGTTGCTGTGCGGCACCGTGCTCGCGGGTCACGCGGTGGCCTCCTTCCGCAGCATGAGCTGCTGCACGTTCAGGTAGCGGGATATGAAGCCGGCTTCCGAATAGGCGAGGTAGAACGTCCACATGCGCTGGAACACGTCGTCGAACCCGAGTGCCGTGACGTCGTCTGCGCGCGCGGTGAAGCGTTCCCGCCAGAGCCGGAGGGTCTCGGCGTAGTGGGCGCCGTAGGACGCGCAGCCGGCGACGCGCAGCGCGGTGTGCTCGGCGGTGGCCTGCTCGATGGCTTCCACGGACGGCAGCATGCCGCCGGGGAAGATGTACTTCTGGATCCAGGTGTAGGTGTCGCGGGAGGCCAGCATGCGGTCGTGCGGCATGGTGATGGCCTGGATGGCGGCCTTGCCGTCCGGGGCGAGCAGGGCGTCGATCGTGGAGAAGTAGACGGGCAGGAACTCGATGCCGACGGCTTCGATCATCTCGACGCTCACCACCGCGTCGAACTGGCCGGTGACCTGCCGGTAGTCGCACAGGCGCACCTCCACCCGGTCGGCGTGGCCCGCCTCGGCGATGCGGCTTTCGGCGAGGTCGCGTTGCTCCTCGGAAAGGGTGACGGTGAGCACCTCAGCGCCGCGTTCGGCCGCCCGCAGGGCCAGCTCGCCCCAGCCGGTGCCGATCTCGAGCAGCCGCGTCCCGGAGCCGACGCCGGCGAGGTCGAGAAGGCGGTCGATCTTGCGGTGCTGGGCGGCGGCCAGCAGGTTCCGGTCACCGGGGAAGGTGCGGAAGTCCGCCGAGGAGTACGACATGGTCTCGTCGAGGAACAGCGCGAAGAGGTCGTTCGACAGGTCGTAGTGCCGGTGGATGTTGCTCCGGGTGTTCTCGACGGTGTTGCGCTGGCCTTCCGGCTGCCGCCGGGCCCATGAGCTGCGCAGGCGCTGGAGCGTGGACGGTACGAGGGTGGCGACGTTCCCGGCGAGGACGGTCAGCACCCCGACGAGGTCCCGCGCCGTCCACTCACCGGCCATGTAGGACTCGCCGAAGCCGATGAGACCGTCGGTGGCGATGCGGTGAACGAACGCGTCGGGGTCGTCGACCTCCATCAACGGCCCGCCGGTTCCGAGGAGTTCGCCATCGCGGCCCATGCGGGCGTGGAGCGGCAGTCGGGCCAGGGCGCGCCGCACGATCAGTTCGGTGACCTTTGCCCTGGCCGGGGAGCAGGACGGCACGGCGGCCACGTCGGGCCAGATCTGCGGGTCCACCGTGGTCGACGGCAAGGACGTGGACAGACTCACTTCATACCCTCCTGGGGTTGGTGACGGGGGCGGGGCTGGACGGGCAGTCCGCGCAGGAACAGCCGGATACCGTGGAAGCGGATTCCTGCGGACACAGCGAGGGTGGACAGCGGGTGGCGCACGGCGGCGCGCAGCAGGGCGCCGGTGCTCGCCGGGCCGCGGCGCCCGCGGAGAACGGCGGTGAACGGCCGGACGCCGTCGCGCTCGAGGTGGACGGTGACGTCCAGATGCTCATCCGGCTCGGGCAGCCGCATCAGGTAGCGGCCGTCCACCGGGAAGAACGGCGAGACGTAGAACTCCTTCTCCGTGCTCGCCCGGTCCTGGTCGTCGGTGCGCAGCAGGTAGCAGTGGCGCTCGCCGTAGGTGTTGTGGACCTCGGCGACGACGCACAGCGGATCGCCGTGGCGGTTCCGGCACCAGTACAGCGTCAGCGGGTTGAACACGTACCCGAGCACCCGGGCGTGCGCGAGCATCAGGACCCGGCCGCCGTTCAGCCGGATTCCCTGGCTCTCCAGGTACCGCTCGAGCCCCGCACGGATGGTGGGGGTGTCGCCACCGAAGTGGTCGCGTGCGTCGAAGCCCGCCAGCGGCCTCAGGTGTCGGGGCAGCCGGAGCGGCCGGTCGAGATCGGTCAGCCACATGTAGGTGCGGTGCCGCAGCGCGTACTTCTGCGGCTTCTTGCGCACGTGTCCGACGGTGCAGGTGTAGAGGGCCGGTTCGGCGGTCACCACGTCACCCCCAGGGCGGCGGCCGCCTCCGCTCCGGAGCGACAGCCGTCCTCGTGGAATCCCCAGCCGTGGTAGGCCCCGGCATACGCGACGACGGGCCCGCTCAGGGCGGGCAGTTCGCGCTGGGCGGCGACCGACTCGGGGGTGTAGACGGGGTGTTCGTACACCATCCCGGCCAGGACCCGCCGGCGGTCGACGCGGTCGGCTCCGTTGAGGGTGACGACGTAGGTCTCGGGGGCCTCGAGACGCTGGAGCCGGTTCATGTCGTAGCTGACGAGCACGCTGTCGGCGGTGGCCCGGCAGGACGGCATGAGGTAGTTCCACGAGGCGCGGGCTCCCCGGCTGTGCGGCAGCAGCGAGGTGTCGGTGTGCAGTTGCGTGGGGTTGCGGGAGTAGCGGAAGGCGCCGAGGACGCGCTGTTCGTCGTCGGTGGGGGATTCGAGCAGGCGCAGCGCCCGGTCGGGGTGGGTGGCGACGACCAACGAGTCGAATCGGTCGGTTCCGCCGTCCTCGGTCGTGATCTCGACCCCTCCGGTGACGCGCCGGACGGCACGCACGGGGGTGTCCGTGCGGACGGCGTCGAGCTGTTTGCCGACCCGCTCCACGTACTCGCGGGAGCCGCCGGTCACGGTGCGCCAGGTCGGTGAACCGGTGACCCCGAGCATTCCGTGGTGCTCGAGGAACCGGAAGAGGTAGCGGGCCGGGTAGCGCAGGGCGGTCTCGCCGTCGCAGGACCAGACCGCGGAGACCACCGGGGTCATGAAGTGGGCGACGAAGTAGGGGGAGAAGGAACCTTCCGCCAGGAACTCGCCCAGGGTCCGGTCGGTGCGTCCGTCCCGGGCCAGCAGGGCACGGGCGCGGCGGTGGAAGCGGGTCACTTCGCCGAGCATGCGGAGGTAGCGGCCGCGAACCGCGTTGCGCGGCTGGGCGAAGAGGCCGCGCGGGCCGAGCGCGCCCGCGTACTCCAGGCCGCAGCCCTCGCACCGCACGGACATGCTCATCTCGGACTCCTGGGTGCTCACCCCGAGTTCGCGGAACAGCCTGAGCAGGTTCGGATAGGTGCGCTCGTTGTGGACGATGAAACCCGAGTCGACGGACCGCACCGTGCCGTCGGCGGCGGTGAGGTCGTGCGTGTGCGCATGGCCGCCGAGCCGGGAGTCCGCCTCGAACAGCGTGACCTCGTGTGCGCGTCGCAGTACGTGGGCCGCGGTCAGGCCGGCCACGCCGCTTCCTATGACGGCCGTTCGACGCCGTTGCATCGTCACCCAACTCCCTTGTCGACACCGGAGGGGCGGCGGTCGTGCCCCTTCGGTGTTCCATTCGGCGCAGACCGGTCCGTGGATTGGTCCGAACCGCTGTGACCTGGGACACCGTGAGAAGTCGCAACTCGATCGGGTGAACGACCAATCCGCCGGGCGCATAACAACGAATCCCGGATGTGAGCGAAGATCGAGAAGCAACAGCGACCGAAGCGCCGGCCGGCCCGGGACGGCGCCGCTCGCCGCTCGCCCTGCTCCGTCCGGGGCTGGGTGCGCTGAGTGGGCTGCTCGCCGGATTCGCGGCGCTGGCGACGGCCGAACTGGCCTCGGTTCCGGTGCGGCGCGAGGCGGGACCCGTCACCGCGGTGGGCGGTGCGGTCATCGACCGCACACCGGCGGCGGTCAAGGACTTCGCGATCCGCACCTTCGGCAGCAACGACAAACTGGCGCTGCAGGTCGGCATCGTCACGATCCTCGGCCTGTTCGCCATCGGGCTCGGGCTGCTGGCACTGCGCCGGCAGGCCGTCGGTTCCGCGGGCGTGATGGTGTTCGGAGTGATCGGAGCCCTCGCCGCGGCCGGACGGCCGGACGGCGGTCCCCTGGACGCGCTGCCGTCCCTGCTCGGGGCGGTGGTGGGCGCCGGAGTGCTGTATCTGCTCTCGGGTTTCCTGGCCACGCCGGTCCCGTCGGATTCCGAACAGGCACCGCCGCAGGGGTCGTTCGACCGGCGCCGGTTCGTCCTCGCGGCCACGGCCGCAGCGGCCGCCTCGGCTGCCGCGGGCGTCACCGGGCAGCGTCTGAACGCGGCGGGCGGGGCCGAGGCTGTGGCGTCCCGTCGGGCGGTGAGGCTTCCGCCGCCGGCGTCACCGGCACGGCCGGTGCCTCGGGGCGCCGATCTCAAGGTGCCGGGTATGCGCCCCTTCGTCACCCCCAACGCGAAGTTCTACCGCGTGGACACCGCCCTGGTGGTGCCGCGGGTGGATGCCACTCGCTGGCGGTTGCGCATCCACGGCAAGGGGGTCTCCCGGCCACTGACCGTCACGTTCGACGACCTGCTCTCGCGTGAACTGATCGAGCGGGACGTGACGTTGACCTGCGTCTCGAACGAGGTGGGCGGCCCGTACGTCGGCAACGCCCGCTGGATCGGGGTGCGCCTGGCCGACCTGCTCCGGGAGGCGGGGGTCCGTCCGCCGTCGAAGGGCGGGCCGTCCGACCAGCTCGTGGCCCGGTCGGTGGACGGCATGACGATCGGCTCCCCCGTCGAGACCGTGATGGACGGCCGGGATGCCATGCTCGCGGTCGGCATGAACGGCGAACCGCTGCCGTTCGACCACGGCTTCCCCGTCCGGATGCTCGTTCCGGGCCTGTACGGATACGTCTCCGCCTGCAAGTGGATCCAGGACATCGAACTGACCACGTTCGACGACTACGACGTCTACTGGGTGAAGCGGGACTGGGCACGCGAGGCCCCCATCAAGACCCAGTCCCGCATCGACACCCCGAAGCCCTTCGCCGAGGTCGAGCGCGGCACGGTACCCGTGGCGGGCGTGGCATGGGCCCAGCACAAGGGGATATCCCGCGTCGAGGTCCGCGTCGACGGCGGCGAGTGGCACACCGCGCGGCTCGGCGCCGAGGACAGCGAGGACACCTGGCGCCAGTGGGTGTGGGAGTGGCCGGCCACCTCCGGCTCCCACACGCTCGAGGTCCGGGCCACCGACCGGGAGGACCGCACCCAGACCGGCAAGCGCGTCGGCACCGTTCCGGACGGCGCGACCGGCTGGCACTCGGTGGTGGTCCAAGTGCCCTGACCTCCGCGCGGTGCGCCGCTCCACGGACCGCATCGCGCCCACTCCCCCGAAGCCACCGGTCCGGCCCCCGGTCGTTCCGATCGATCCCGCACCACCCGATTGAGGAGAACTCCATGAAGAGCAGCATCCGCATCCGTCGCGTCGCGCTCGCCGTCGCCACCGCCGCCGTCCTCCCGCTGGCCGTCAGCGCCTGTTCCTCGGACAGCGGCATGGACGACTCGGCCGCGAAGAAGCCCTCCGCGACCAAGGAGAAGGAGTCGCAGGCCTCGAAGGACGACACGGCGATGACGGACAAGCCGTTCGGTCCCGGCTGCACGGCCGTGCCGAAGGACGGTGCAGGCAGCTTCGACGGCATGGCCGAGGACCCGGTGGCCACCGCCGCGTCGAACAATCCGGCCCTGTCGACCCTGGTCACCGCGGTGAAGAAGGCCGGCCTGGTCGACACGCTCAACAACGCCGAGAACATCACGGTGTTCGCACCGACCAACGAGGCCTTCGCCAAGATCCCGAAGGCCGACCTGGACAAGGTGCTGAACGACAAGAAGATGCTCACGAAGGTGCTCACCAACCACGTGGTCGGCGAGAACCTCACCCCGAAGAAGCTGGAGAACGGCACCTACGACACGCTGGCGAAGACGCAGCTCACCACGTCCGGCTCCGGTGAGTCGTACACCGTGAACGACGATTCGAAGGTGGTCTGCGGCAACGTGCAGACGGCCAACGCCACCGTCTACATCGTCGACACGGTGCTGATGCCGAAGTAGGGCACATCCGGCGGCGTGTTCGCACGGCCGGTATGCATCCCGCATGAACGTAGGCCCCGGACGGTGGAGACGTCCGGGGCCTGCGCCCGCGGGGCATTTTCAGCTCACACCGTGTTCGGAGGCAACCTTCTCGATGCGGTGGGCCAGTTCGGTGTCCAGCTCGGTCACCTTGCCGCCGGCGCTGTGGGTGTTCACCGAGACCTTCAGCTTGTCGTAGCTGACGGTCAGATCGGCATGATGACCCAGCGACTCCTGCACCCGCGCGATCTGGCCGACCATGGCGGCGGCCGCCAGGTGCCCCTCGCAGGCGTACGCCCGGCTGATCCGGTCGTCGCCGAACGTCCAGCCGGGAAGCTCGGCCAGAGCTTCCTCGATCTCCTGCTGCGACAGGGGTTCGGCTGCCATCTCGCTGCCCTCCTCGGACGCCCGGGACGCACCCGGACGGGTGGTGACGGTGGTGAACGCCCGCCGGTGCTGTCGTCTGCTTCTCCCAGCGTGCCATCCGCCGGGGCCGCTGCCACCCGGGAGGGCGGCCCGCGGCCCGGTGCCGGCGGCGAGCGGGATACGGTCACACCCATGACAGCACTCGCGGACGGCTCCGGGGTGGGCACACTGCTGCGCGGCTGGCGCGAGCGACGCCGGGTCACCCAACTGGAGCTGGCTCTGCTGGCGGGTTCCTCCGCCCGGCACATCAGTTTCGTCGAGACGGGCCGGGCGAAGCCCAGCCCGGAGATGGTGCTGCGGCTGGCCGAGCACCTCGACGTGCCGGTACGGGAGCGCAACGCTCTGCTGCTCGCCGCCGGTTACGCACCCCGGTTCCCCGAGACGCCCCTCAACGACGCGGCGATGGAAGTCGTGCGCTCGGGCCTGGAGCGGCTGCTCGCCGGCTACGAACCCTTTCCGGCTCTGGTCCTGGACGGCCGGTACGACGTCGTCGCGGCCAACCGGGGGATCGGCCTGCTGCTGGAGGGGGTCGCGGGACATCTGCTGGAGCCGCCGCTGAACGCGATGCGGATCGTGCTGCACCCCGAGGGACTGGCGCCCCGGATCCGCAACCTTCCGGAGTGGCGCGCGCACCTGCTGGAGCAACTGGAACGGCGGATCACGCTGGCCGGGTCGGAGGTGCTGCGCGAGCTCCACGACGAAGTCCGCGGCTACCCCGTGCCGGAGCGGGAGCACGAGCGGAGCGACGCCGCGTCCGGACTGCTCCCGTTCGCGCTGCCCTTGCGGGTCGAGCACGCCGGGCACGTCCTGTCCTTCGTCTCCTCGATCGCCACGTTCAACACTCCGTTGGACGTGACCGTCTCCGAACTGGCCGTGGAGACGTTCCTCCCGGCCGATCCGGAGACGGTCGCCCATCTGCGGTCGCTCACGCCGTAGGGACACGGTCCAGGAAGCCGATGACGCTGCGGATCCTGCCGTCGTCCGCGAGGACGATCACGTCGGATCCCGCGACCGGCGCGCTTCCGTCCGCGTCCGCGACCAGCTCCCAGGAGAAGCGTGCTGTGTCGTGGTGCCCGTCCACGGTCCCGGTCTGCCGGAAGGCGAAGCCGGGAAACAGCTCCCGGACGCCTGCGATCACGGCCGCGAGCGCGTCGTGGCCGGTGGCCTCGGCGAGCGGGTCGGTGTACCCGCCGTCCTCGGTCCAGGCGGCGGCGACGGCCTTCGTCCGGGCCGCCGGGTCGGTGCTGTTCCAGGCCTCGAAGTACCGTGCGACAGCGATGGTGTAGCGGGTGGTTCCGGTCATGACGTTCTCCTCCGGTGGACGAGCAGGACGGACTCCGCCGATCTCCGGCCGGAAGTCGGCCGGCAGCGGATGCAGCAACCCTGCCGTCCTGCGCGGGGAGCGTCGATTACCCATGAGGTCATGCCCGCCCGGGTCCCGCGCGGGGCCGGCCCGCTCAGCCGACGCGTTCGGCGGGCGCACCCGGGCCGGGCAGCGGTACCTGCGGACCGTCCGTGCGCCGCAGCCAGCCGCGCAGCACCCGGTGCACCTGCTCCGCCCCGACGAGTTCCTGCCCGTCACGGACCGGCGCGGGAAGCTCCAGCGGAGCGAAGAGGAAGGCACGGTTCTGCTCACCGCCGAGCCCGCCGTGCGAGCCGATCTGCGCCTCGAAGGCGTGCACTTCACCGGTCTCCGGATCACAGGCCGAATTGATCATGATGTCGGCGGCGTTGGTGAAGCGGGACGTGCGCAGCACCGCTGCGGCAGCGCCCGGACCGAAGGGAGCGAGCGGATCGCGGCCGGTCGACTCCCCCTGCTCCAGCCGGTGTTCGGCCCGTCCCGCACCGAGCACCACGGCCCCGTGCCGCTCGCTGTGCACGAGCACGAAGCCCACCCCGGGATGCTCGGCCAGCGTACGCAGCAGCGCCGGGTGCCGGCGGTCGATCTCCTCCCGGCTCATCCGTCCCGGTACGTCGGGGAAGCTGACCAGTCCGAGGTTGCCCGAGGCCAGGACGACCGGCTCGGAGCGCCGGCTGCGCCGTCCGGGGCGCGGCTGCTTCTCCCGTCGGCCGAGGGCTGCCCGGGCCGCCCCGCGGGCCTCGGCACCGACCGGAGCCGCCTCGTCCTGCGCGTCGTCCGCAGGAAGGATCCCGGACCGCCGTCTCCTGCGCAGGGGCAGTCCGCATCCGGCGCGGACGAGGTCCTGGAGGCTGATGCCGTACAGGTCCGCGAACGCGGGTCCCGGACTCTGGCCGTGGTCGGAGAGCAGGACGATGCGGTACGGGCGCGGGGCGTGGGCGACGACCTCGGATATCAGCTTGATACTGCGGTCCAGGCGGGTGAGGACCTGGGCGCTGTCCCTGCTGTGGGGCCCCGAGTGGTGGGCGACCTCGTCGTACCCGACCAGGTCGGCGTAGACGGCCGCGCGCCCCGCCAGCACGTCCCCCATGACCGCGGCGACGACGACGTCCCGCTCGACGACCGTCGCGAAGGCCCGCACGAACGGGTAGAGGCCGCCCCGTTTGACCCGCGGGCGGTCGTCACGCACCCGGGCCCGCAGCGACTGACCGGTCTCGCGGAGAACCTCGGCGACGAAGGACACGAAGGTGCGGGTGGCATTGGCCGGGTCGGAGAAGTACGCGAAGTAGCCGGCCCGGGAACGGGTGTGCCGGTCGCGGCGGCCGGCGACGGACAGCACGAGCGCGAGCTGCCCGGCGCCGCCGCTGAAGAGGTTGCCGCGGCCGGCGCCGTCCCCCGCGAGCAGGCCGCCGTAGCCGGTGCGGGCCACGGCCCGGCGTTGCAGTTCGGCGGCGCTGGAGGGCCGGTTGCACACCATGACCTCGCCGGTCTCCTTCTCGTACCAGCGGAAGGCGGGGACGTCCTCGTTGCTGCCGTGCAGGATGCCGAGCTGGCTGGCGCCGGTCTGGCTCGACCAGTCGGTGCGCCAGGGTGTGAGCCGGTGGGTTCCGGAACCGTTCCCGCCGTCGTACCAGCGGGCGACTGTCTCCATGAGCGGCCGGTGGGCGGCGACCGCGCGGCGGAACACGTCGTGGCCGACGCCGTCGAGCTGGAGGAAGACCGTGCCCGCCGTCCGGGTGTCGGGGGGTGCCGAGCCGCGTCGGCGGGCGGCGAGCCTGCGCAGGCGACGGCGGTAGGCGGTGTCGTCCCCGACCACGAGGGCGGTGTTCGTGGCAGAGGCGACCGCCGACATCACTGCGGCGACGACCACCGCCGTCTCGGGGGCCGCCTCGCCGCGCCCGTCGGGGACCAGCCACAACGCGGTCAGCAGGACGCCGCCGTTGAGGACGAAGACGAGCAGGCCGAGCACGATCGCGGGGACGAGCAGCAGCGCGCGCACGATCAGCGGCCAGACCAGGACGCTGAGCAGGCCGAACGCACCGGCGCCCCAGGCGGCGGAGAGGGCGGTGCGGGTCACGCTGTCGCCGCCCGCCGACTGGAGCCGGAAGTCGGGGAGGATCGCGGCGAGCACCAGCATCGTGAGGGCACTCACGGCCCACACCGCGAGCACCCGCAGCACTGCACGGCCGGCGGCCCGCCATCTGCTCTCGACCACGCGCCACCCCGTCCCGGGTCCACGTTCCGCACCGGACGTGCGGTGCTGCATTCCAGCGTGGCACAGGCGCACGGGGCGGTCAGGAGCTTCGCCCGGAGCGAAACGAACCGGGCGGAATCCGACGTGGTGGCGTGACCTCCGGGCGCCGGGGCCGGCGCCGTGCAGTGGCCGGGAGTGCCGCGCCGGTGAGCCGACGGCCCGGTTCCGGGGTGCGGGCCCGGACCGGGCTGCGGCCTGCGGGCCTCGGCCGGGGTGCGGCCTGCGGACCCGGACCGGCTTGCGCGTGCCCGGTTCCGTGGCCCGAAAGGATCCGCCGGACGGCAACGGACCCGTAGGCTCGTCGGTGAGCGAACTGGGAGGTCGTGCCGTGGCCGTGGAGATCACCTGGTGGGGCCACGCGACGGTGACCGTGGCGGATTCCGGGGTCCGTGTGGTGACCGACCCGGTGTTCGTGGCCCGGCTGGCCCATCTGCGCAGGCGCCGGGGGCCGGTGCCTCCGCCGGAGGCGGCGGTCGCCGATGTCGCGCTGGTCTCGCATCTGCACGCCGACCACCTGCATCTGCCGTCGCTCTCCCGGCTCGCACCCGGCACGCTCGTGGTCGTGCCGCGCGGAGCGCCGGCCGTGGTGCCGGGGCTGTGGCGGCTGACCATGAAGGGACTGCGGATCGTGGAACTGGCCGCGGGCGAGCGCACGGAGGCCGGCGGCGTGGTCGTCCGGGCGGTACCGGCGGCTCACGACGGCCGCCGGCTGCCGTACGGCCCGCGGCGCACCCCCGCCCTCGGCTATGTGGTGCAGGGGCAGTCCACCACCTACTTCGCCGGGGACACCGGTCTGTTCGACGGGATGGCCCGGGCGGTCGGTCCCTGTGACGTGGCGCTGCTGCCGGTGGGCGGCTGGGGTCCCTACCTGGGCCCGGGGCACCTGAATGCGGCCCGGGCGGCGCAGGCACTGGCCTCCCTCGCCCCGGCCTGCGCGTTCCCGGTGCACTACGGGACGTTCTGGCCGTTCGGCATGGACGCGGTCCGCCCGCACGAGTTCCATTCCCCGGGCGACGAGTTCGCCCGCCATGCGGCCCGTCTCGCCCCGGATGTGACCGTGTTCCGGCCCGCGCACGGCCAGCGGGTGTGCCCGGAGGCCGCCCGATGACACCGCAGGTGCTCGGTGAACTGGTGCGGTCCGTGGGCTCGGTGCCGCCGCACGCGACGCAGGACGCTGTCGGATACCCGTCGTTGTTCCTGCTGGTGGTGTTGGGTTCACTGGTTCCCGTGGTCCCGACGGGGGCGCTGGTGAGTTCGGCCGCCGTGGTCGCGCTGCACCGGGCGGCACCGTTGTCCATGCTGACCGTTTTCGTGGTGGCGGCGTCGGCGGCGTTCGTCGGGGACGCGGTGCTGTACTGGCTGGGGAGCCGCGGTGCCGGTTCGCGGGGCGGTTCGCGGTGGCTGTCCCGGCTGCGCGATCGTGTGTCCCCGGACCGGCTGGAGCGGGCTCGGGAGAGGCTGGACCAGCACGGGGTGGCCGTGCTCGTCGTGTCACGCCTGGTCCCGGCCGGGCGGATCCCGGTGATGCTGGCCTGCCTCCTCGGCGGCATGCCGGTGCGCCGCTTCCTGCGCGGCGATCTTCTGGCGTGCCTGGCGTGGGCGGCGGCGTACCAGTTGATCGGGGTCCTGGGAGGTTCGTTGTTCCCCGAGCCGTGGGAGGGCGTCGTGGCCGCCGTGGGGCTGGCACTGCTCGTCAGCACGGCCCCGGCGCTGTGGCAACGGGTGCGGGGCGGGGGCCGCCGGGCGGAGCCGGGCTGATCCCGGCACCGGCGGCGGCAGCCCGGGGCAACGTGTCCCGGAGGTACGGCCCGTGGCCGGATCGGCGTGCGGCCGCCGTGGCCTTCCCCGAGGGCTTGGATGCCGTGGGTGCCTTTCCCCCGCTCCTCTGCTGCCCGGCCATCTCGGTGACCTCGAAGAACAGGGAGAACAGGAACCACGTAACGCTGGACAAGACGCTTCCCGGACTGCTCGCACCCGACTGTGACCAGCGCCTTGAGGCCACTCGTCGACGACTTCGGCCGGAGGACTGACCGACCGGGGCAGAAACCTCACCCGGCTGCGGCGGTTCGGGGCTCGTGGAAAAAGGCAACCGGAGCAACCGGCCTCTCCGGGCTCAGCCGCCCGCCAGGTCGTCGAACCAGGCGGCGAACCGCTCCAGGAAACCAGCGACATGCGGCACCGTCAGCGGATCGTCGGCGACGAGCACTTCGAGCCCCTGATCGTCGTCGGCCCCCAGCAGTGGCCCCGTGGACAGCCGGACCCGCAGGAGATCGGGGGCGTCCCCGAAGCGATGTCCGCCGGGCACCGGCACGCCGAGGTCGGCGCTGAGCCGATCCTCCAGATCCACCGAGTCGGTGATGCCCCGGGCGTCGAGAGCGGGACGCAGCGGCTCCAGGTCGGGATAGAGGTGACCGCCCGCGCGCGGCGGCCGGCAGAACGCACCCGCGGCTGTGACGGCGCTGTACAGAGCGGCGGCGATCGCCCCGTGGAGGCGGGCGGCCTCGGACCGGCGCTCGGTGACGGCCTGCGGCTCGGTCAGCGCGTGCGCGACCGCGGCAGCGACCGGCGAGGGCAGCACGGCGTGCAGCGTGGAGAGGGCGTCGAGGGTCGCTGCGTGCAGCTGCGCTCCGCGAGGCGTGTCCGGGAACCGCGCGATCGCCGCGGGCCAGGCGGCCGGTACGAGATCCGCACCGAGGTCGGCGAGTACCACGACGTGGTCGGGCTGCATCTCGGCCGGACTCAGGAGGCCGACGGGAACGCCCTCGCGCCCGGGCCACTCCCGGTGGAGGGTTTCCCGGTAGGTCTCGTCGCTGATGATCAGCAACCCCTCGTCGACGGCAGCCTCGCACACCTCGTGCATGAGTTCTGGCGGAGCGAAGGTGCCCGTCGGGTCGTCGACCACCGCCGTCAACAGCACCCGCGGGTCGCCGCCCTCCGCGCGGACCCGCCGCACGGTCTCCAGGAAGGCGAACGGGTCGGGCACTCCGCCGCACTCCGCGGGAGCGGGTGCGTGGTAGGCGGGCAGCCCGAGCAGCCGTGCCTGCGAGGGGTACCAGGGGGCGCACGGCCGGGTCAGCAGCACCTCGCCGCCGATGGCCGCGAGGAGCGCGAGAAGCAGCGGCTGGGCGCCGGGCGCGGCGGCGGCCCGGTCGACGCCGGTCGGCAGGCTGCGCCGGCGCCAGTAGCCGCACGCGGCCTCCAGCACCTCGGCGCCCCCGCCGGCGGGCTGCGCCCGGACGTCCCCGGCGGCAGCGGCCGCCCGGCCGGCGAGTTCGGGCAGGACGGGAAGTCCGGCGTCGGTTACCGGAGGACCGAAGGGCGCCGGGCCGCGGCTGTCCGGTCGGGTCCGCTCCATGGCTCACCTCCGGCCGCTGTGCGGGGCGCAGCTGACGGCGGAGCCACCGGTGCGCGTCGCCGGTACGGGCCGGGACCAGGTGCTGCGGTCCCGAGCGGGTTCACCGGTGGAGCCCGTACCGCGCCGGCGCCCGTCGGGCATGCCTAGTGCTCACAGCCGCTCTGCACGTCGCCCGACTGCGAACGGGGCGCGACGGGGGCGCTGCCGGGCGGCTGGGGCGTCCGGCGGGCGGACGGCGGACGCAGCATCACGTCCTCGTAGCGGCCGAGCGCCAGCACGAACCCGAGCATGACCACGGGTAGCAATACGGCGAGAACCGCCATGGCCCAGTCCCTCCTCCCGGAACGCGGAGCACCCTGACGGGCGCTCGGGCCCTGCTCTGTTCGCCTCTCACTCTTCGCCCCTGCTGTTCGCCCCCTCTGCCGCCGCCGGGCCGACCGTCACGCGGGCCGGGGCCCGGCGCAGGGCCGGGGCCGGTGACCGTTCAGCATGCGCGGGCGCGGGCCCCCGCCCTGGTCCGCCCGGGCGCGACCTGTCTGCGTGGATGTCGGCGCAGGTACTCGCCCTCGAGCTGCGCCATGCGGGAGTTGTGGGTGTCGAGAGCGTCGGCGGATCCGAACAGGAGCGTTTCGTGACGCGTCCGGTGGATCGTCTCCAGCTCCTTGATCAGCTGCGACTCGTCGAGACCGGACGGGTCGATGCCCATGCCGCGCCGCCCGGATTCGGCCACGTTCTCCATGGGGCACTCCCTCCTCGGACACGCGCCTGACAGCACCCGGCACATTCGGGGCCTCGTCCCGAGTACCCCTTTCGCCGGATTTACACCACACGATTGCCGACGGGACCCTCGCGCAGCGCCCACCGGCCCGGGAGGCCGGCACCGCCGATTCGGGGGGCCTCCCTTCGGGCCCCGGGGGGGAATCGTCCCCTCCTCCCCGCGGGGGGTTCCTCCGGGAAGGCCACCGCCGACCGGTGGGTGCTTCCCGCGCTTTCCGGTGCTCGGGCCGTCAAGGGGTATGAGGGCCAACATGAAACAGACACCGAGCCGCCGCTTCCCGTCGCGGCTGACCCGGCCCGACCATCTGCTCTTCCTGCGCGTGGCCGAGCGCCACTGGCCCGCCGCCGACCGGGTACTGCCCCGGCTGAGCCGCAGCGCCAACCACGGCCTCCTCTGGTTCGGCACGGCGGCCGGGATGTGGGCCCTCGGCAGCCCCCGGGCACGGCGCGCCGCCGCTCGCGGGGTCGCCTCCCTGGCTCTGGCCTCGGCCACCGTCAACACGCTGGCCAAGCGGTCGGTGCGCCGGCAGCGCCCCGTCCTCGACGCCGTGCCGGTCATGCGACGGTTGGCCCGGCAGCCGATCACGACGTCGTTCCCGTCCGGCCACGCCGCCTCCGCCGCAGCCTTCGCGGTCGGCGCCGCGCTCGAGTCCCGCCGCTGGGGAGCGGCGCTGGCACCCGTCGCCGCCTCGGTTGCGTTCTCCCGCGTCTACACCGGCGTCCACTATCCGAGCGACGTCCTCGTGGGTGCCGCCCTGGGCGCCGGAGCGGCGTATGCGGTCCGCGGCCTGGTGCCCTCCCGCATCCAACTGCCGCCGCCGGCCCGGCCGCGGACGGGCGCCCCGGCTCTTCCGGACGGCAAGGGCCTGTTCGTGGTGGTCAACCCGGGGTCGGGGGTCCAGCCGCAGCTGACCGACCCGATCCGGCAGCTCAGGGCGATCCTGCCGGACGCCGAGGTCATCCTGTACGAGCCGGAGGCGGGGCCGCTCTCCGACGTGCTCGCGGAGGCCGCCCGCAACGCGGCCGAGACCGGCGGGGCCCTGGGGGTCTGCGGGGGCGACGGCACGGTGAACGCGGCCGCGACCGCGGCCCTGCACCACCGCGTGCCGCTGGCCGTCCTGCCCGGGGGGACGTTCAACCACTTCGCCGTGGACCTGGGTGCGGAGACCGTCCAGGACACCTGCGCGGCCGTGGCGAGCGGGAGCGCCGTCCGGGTCGACGTGGGGCGGGTCCGCCCCGACGCGGGTATCGGCACCTCGCGCGAGCCGACGTACTTCCTCAACACCTTCAGCATCGGCTCGTACCCCGATCTGGTGCGGCTGCGGGAGCGCTGGTCGCCACGGATCGGCGGCCCCGCAGCGAGCCTGCTGGGCGTCCTGCACGTCCTGCACACCGCTCGTCCGGTCGAGGCCGAGGTCAACGGGCGTCGCCGCGCGATGTGGCTGCTGTTCGCCGGCAACGGGTCCTACCGCAGCGTCGGCATCGCCCCGGTGCGCCGTTACGACCTGGCCGACGGGCTGCTCGACCTGCGGATCGCGCACGGTGGGCGGTTCGCCCGTATCCGCCTGCTCGCGGCGGCGCTCACCGGCGTGCTCAAACGCTCGCCGGTCTACGCGGCGGCGCGGCCGGAGCGCGTGCACATCTCCGGGGTGCCCGAGGGCGCCCACATGGCCTTCGACGGGGAGGTCAGGCCGGCGCCGGGTTCGTTCCTGATCGACAAGGAGAAGGAGGCGCTGACGGTCTACCGCCCCGTTCTCGACTGACCACGTCGACTCACATGGCGAGACAGATCTTCTCACCATGTGAGTCGAGGTCTAGGCTGCGGAAACCCGACGCCCCGTCACCCAGGGAGATCCGCCGTGCCGAAGAAACCCGCTGTCTACACCCACGGCCATCACGAGTCGGTGCTCAGGTCGCACCGTTGGCGCACCGCCGACAACTCGGCCGAGTACCTCCTCGGCGAACTCCGGCCGGGCATGTCCGTCCTGGACGTGGGCTGCGGGCCGGGAACCATCACCGCCGACCTCGCCGCCCTGGTCGCGCCCGGAACGGTCACCGCGGTCGACTCGGAACCCACGGTGGTCGAGCAGGCCCGCGCCGTCACAGCCGAACGGGGCCTGGAGAACGTGCACTTCGGCGTGGGCGATGTGCACGGACTGTTTTTCCCCGACGACTCGTTCGACGTCGTCCACGCGCACCAGGTGCTCCAGCACGTCGCGGACCCGGTGGGGGCCCTGCGCGAGATGCACCGGGTGTGCCGCCCGGGCGGTGTGGTGGCGGCGCGCGACAGCGACTACGCGGCGATGACCTGGTATCCGGCCGTCCCCGGACTGGACGAATGGCTCGCCCTCTACCGCCGGGTGGCCCGCGCCAACGGTGGCGAGCCGGATGCCGGTCGGCGCCTCCTCGCCTGGGCGCACGAAGCGGGGTTCGACGACGTCACCGCCTCCGCGGGCACCTGGTGCTTCGCCACGGCCGGAGAACGCGCCTGGTGGAGCGGCATGTGGGCGGACCGGACCGAGGAACCGCGCTACGCCCAGCGGGCAGTCGGCACCGGTCACGCCACCGACGACGATCTGCACGGGATCGCCCGCGCCTGGCGGGACTGGGGCGCGTCGGACGACGGCTGGTTCACGGTCCTGCACGGCGAAGTGCTCTGCCGCGTACCGGTGGAGGAGCGGACTGCCTCCGCCTAGTCTCAAGTCCCATGGAAATCCTGGGAACTTCACTGCGGGTGTGCGTCGACGACCTCGAGGCGCACGTCGGTGTCTACGAGCGCCTCACGGGTACGCAGGCGCTGCGGTTCGAACGCGGCGGTGTGTCCGTCGCCGCCGTGGGCGCCTTCCTGCTCATGAGCGGCCCGGAAGCGGAACTGGAGGTGCTGCGCAAGGTCACGGCCACCATTGCGGTGAAGGACGTGACCGAGGCGTACACCGTGCTGACCGAGGTGGGCGCGCAGGTCATCGCAGGCCCGGTGCCCACCCCGGTCGGCCGCAACCTCCTGGCCCGCCACCCCGACGGCTCGATCTTCGAGTACGTCGACCGCGGCGGGCCCGGAGACTGACGCCCCTCGGGTTCAGGGGGAGACGGTCAGCACGATCTTGCCGCGGGTACGCCCCTCCTGGCTGACCCTGAACGCCTCCGCCGCCTCTGCCAGCGACAGCTCCCGGTCGATGTTGACGGTCAGCCGGCCCGTGTCGGCGAGTTCGCCGAGTGCTGCGAGGTCCTCGGCGCTCGGCCGGACGAAGACGTACCGGCCGCCGGAGGAGGCGATGGCGGGGTCGACGATCGAGACCGCACCGGCGGGGTCCTTCACCAGGTCCAGCGAGGCCGCGATCGCGTCCCCGCCGACGAAGTCGAGTGCGGCGTCGACGCCTTCGGGCGCCAGGGCGCGCACCCGTTCGACGAGCCCGTCCCCGTGGGCCACCGGCTCCGCCCCCAGCGAGCGCAGGTAGTCGTGGTTGCGCTCACTCGCGGTGCCGATGACGCGGGCGCCCTGCGCCTTCGCGATCTGCACGGCGAACGACCCCACTCCGCCGGCCGCGGCGTGCACGAGTACCGTGTCGCCCTTGCCGGCCCCGGCCGCGCGCAGCGACTGGTAGGCGGTGAGGCCGGCCAGCGGCAGTCCGGCCGCCTGCTGCCAGCTCAGGGAGGCTGGCTTGCGCGCCAGCGCGCGCACCGGGACGGGGACCAGCTCGGCATAGGTGCCGTTCTGGACGTGGTCCTGACGGTTGTAACCGATCACCTCGTCGCCGGGCGCGAACTCGGTGACGGACGGACCGACCCGCTCCACCACGCCCGCGACGTCCCAGCCCGGGACGAGGGGGAAGTGCACGTACATGATCTGGTCGAGGTATCCCGCCGTGACCTTCCAGTCCACGGGGTTGACCCCGGCGGCCCGGGTGCGCACGAGCACGGTGTCGGGACCGACCTTCGGGTCGGGCTGTTCGGTGATCTGCGGCGTCTCGCCGTATGCGTTGATCGTCACTGCCTTCATGCCCCGCACAACGAGCGGACCCGGCCGGCGCATTCCTGTGTCACCCGGATCGGTTCCGACTCAGCCGTGTGGCCGCATCCTGAAGTCGTACCGGCCGGGCAGCGGGTGCTCCGCCCGGGCGCGTGCACGAGCCTCCTCGGTGACCGGGCCGTCACCGGCCGTCAGACGCTCCGCCACCGCGCACCAGGTGTTCTCCAGCGTCTCCTCGCCTTCGCGCAGGTCGGGGACCGCGAACCCCTCGTCGAGGACGGCACGGGCAGCTCCGGAATCGCCCTCGGCGAGCAGCGTCTGCGCCTCCAGCAGCCGGAAGCGGCCGGTGTGCCGGACGGCCGGGCGCAACGCTTCCAGCACGCGACGGGCGTCTCCCGGACGGCCCGCCTCGAGCAGCAGCGGAACCGTCTCGCGGGCCAGCGCCGTCGTCACCGCGGTCCAGGCTGCGCTGTCGGGTTCGCCCGTCCGTGCGTCCTCGAAGGCGGAGAGGTAGCGCTCCGCGGCTCGTTCGGTGTGGTCCGACTCCTGGTCGGCGACGGCCAGGCAGTACAAGGACGGCCACTTCGGGCCGCGCTGGACCGATCGCTCCCAGCTGAGCACCGCCTGGGCACGGTCGCCCGCGGCCCACTGGGCGACCCCCAGGCGGTGTTCGAGTTCGTGCCGCTCCGAGGGGGCGGCCTCGGCCGTCTCCAGCATGTCGCGCCACTCCGGTGAGACGGGCCCGGGAGCGGGCGGAAGGTCGCCCTGCACTCCGCGGTAGATGCCGGTACGCAGCAACTCCATCCAGGGGCGCTGCTCCTCGCCGAGCGTGGACGCGTCGAACGGGGTGCCGGGCAGCTCGTATCCGGCGCGCGCCACCTCGAGTGCGCCCCAGCCCGATCCGGTGGCCAGGGTCTCCTTCGGCTCGTGGTCGGCGTACGGCAGCCAGAGAGCGTAGGCGTCCTCCACCGCCCGTGCGGGCAGGGCCGCTTCGAGCTGCGATCCGGCCGCGGCGCGGGCAGTGCCCCAGTCGTCGCCGTGCACGGCCACGGGGTCGGCGGACAGCGGGCCGTACGCCTCGAGCCAGCTGAACTCGGCTTCCGCGTCGAGGCGTACGTGCTCCAGCTGGGTGCGGGCGAGGCCGGCCTGCATCTCCGCGTAGCCGCCTGTTCCGGGCTCGGTCAGCCACTCCTGCCACCGGCGTCCGCCGCGGCCGGATCCCCAGACGAACAGCTTGCGGCCGCGCAGCCGGCCGGTGGACGTCTGGACCAGGCCCTGGCCGTCGGCGTCCAGCGCGGCGATCCAGCGGCGGTCTGCGGCGGCGACCTCGTAGAAGAAGTCGGCCGGGTACTCGCTGCGCAGCGGGTACGTGCGGTCGGCCCCGTCCCACTCGGGCACCGGGACCCGACGCAGACTGCGCTCGTAGCCGAACTGCCATGCCTCGTCGGCGGGGGCCAGGATGCGGGTGCCCGGGGAGGACGGCCCTTCCGGGACGGCGGTGTTCGACCACCAGTACACCGGGACGGGCCGGTCGTGCGGGTTGCGGATCCGGACTCCGACATGGAGGAAGTCCGAGCCCTCGGGGAGCCACAGGTCGACCTGGAACGGGGTGTCGCGCAGCCGCTCCCACTCCCACAGGCGCAGCATCTCGCCGCCGTCGGGGGCGTGCACGCGGGCGGCGTGCAGCGGGGCGCATGACAGGACGGTGTGTCCGGTGGCGCCGATGTTCCACTCGATGCCGCCGGAGAACCAGGCACCGTTGAGGGCGAAGTTCGCGGGCTGGAACACCGGGTTGCGGTAGAGGAGTTCACGGCCGCTGGGCTTGTGGTGCAGGGAGTGCACCCGGCCGCCGAGCCCGGGCAGGACGGTGGCCCGAAGGCGGTCGTTCTCGATGACGATGGCTTCGAGGTCGGTCAGGTGGCGGTCGCGGTCGTAGCCGTCCCGGATCCGGACGGGCAGGAGGGAACGCAGCGGTTCCCAGCCGACCTGGCGCCGCATGTCGGAGGGCAGCGCGGCCCGTTCACGGTCGTCGATCCGGTGCGCTTCGTCCCGCGGACGCAGCGCGGGCAGCGGGTTGCCGGGCCCGAGGGGCACGCCCGGCAGGGTCAGTACGGTCCGTCGCACGGTCGTGGGCACGGCAACCTCGCTCACTCGCACTCGCACGGGCCGCCCTCATCGGCGTCCCCGGCGACCATGGAACACGGTCGCGGCCCGTCTGAACAGGGCGCCTGGTGCTTCAGCCGCGGGCGAAAAGGTCCTGGAGCAGACCGGCGAGGAGCTCGGCGCAGACGCCTTTGAGGTCCAGGTCCGGATCGTAGATGGTGAGCTGGAAGCCGGCGCATCGCGGTGAGGCCGTCAAGGGCCGCAGGAGGGCGCTGAGTTCGGCGACGGTGAGGCCGTCGGGGTCCGGGCAGTCCACGGCGGGCATGACGGACGGGTCCAGGACGTCGGCATCCAGGTGGATCCAGAATCCGTCGAGGTGGGCCTCGTGGACGTGGCGCAGGACGTCGCGCGCGTACGCGCCGGGGCCGCGTCCGCGAAGGTCGGACACGGATGCGTGGCGTATGCCCAGCCGGGCGAGTTCGTCGCGCTCGATCTCCCCGTCGCGCATGCCGAACGCGAAGGCGTCCTCGTCGCGGACGTACGGGCGCAGCCCCTCGACGTCGGTCAGGTCCGCCTGGCCGCGTCCGGTGACCAGCGCGAGCGCCTCTCCGCCCGCGGCTCCCACATGGGGCGCGTTGCCCGGGTGACGGAAGTCGTCGTGCCCGTCGAGGTAGACGAGCCCGTACCGGCCGGTGCGGCGGAAGGCCAGGGCGGAGCCGAGGGCGATGCCGCAGTCGCCGCCCAGGACGAGGGGGAAGTCACCTGACCGCACGTGCTGTTCGACGCGGTCGGCGAGTCGGGGGGTGTACGCGGCGATCCCGGCGGCGTTGAAGACCCCCTCCCCGGGCTGCCAGTCGCCGCGGTCGTAGCGGGGCGGGACGACCACCCCGCCGTCGAGCGCTCCGATGCGCTGCAGCAGCCGCCGGTCGCGCAGCGCCCCGGGCAGCTTGTAGCAGCCGGGAACGGTCCCGGGGGCGGGCGGGCGCAGGCCGAGGTTCGACGGGGCATCGATGACTACGGTGCGGCGCATGGGGACATTGGACCGCGTCCCGGTCCGGAGCGCCACGGTTTTCCCGCTGGCCGTCGGCCCGCCGGGGCGAGGCCGTATCCCATGAGCGGCTGATCCGGCCGGTGCGGCGTCCGGGAACCTCGGGGCGGCCTCGCCCTGCCACCATCCGGTGTCCCCGCGTACGGTCCGCCCATGGTGATCATCGGTCGCCGGTTCCACCGATGGACGACTTCACGAGCCGGGAGCCCGATCCGAGGCACGGGGGAAGGGCGGAGCCCATGGTCACAGCTTGGCTCGGCTGCGAGCGGGCGTCGGGCTCACGTCAGGGCAGTGAGCCGGCCATCTCCGCGGTGAACGCCCAGCGTTCGTGGTCCCGCCAGGCACCGTCGACGAACAGGAAGTCGGGTGACAGCCCCTCCAGCCGGAACCCGAGTCGCTGGACGAGGCGGCGGGACGCCTGGTTGCCGGGCTGGATGTTGGCCTCGAGGCGGTGCAGCCCCAGCGGTCCGAAGGCGTGGCGGATCACCAGGGCAAGGCCGTCGGTCAGGTAGCCGCGCCCGGCGGACGGCCCGAACGCGGCGTAGCCGAGGGCGCCGCACCGGAAGGCGCCGCGGACGATGTTGTTGATGTTGATCCCGCCCACGATGGCGCCGGTCGTCCGCTCACAGACGACGAAGCCCTCGCGGTCGGGCCCGTGGAACCGGGCCGCGTACGCCTCGAACTCCTCGGGCGTGGCCGGCGGCGCGATCCAGGGGTGGTGCAGCTCCGCGCTCTCGCGCACCAGGGAGAGGTACTCCTCGCGGTCCGCTCGGTCGAGGGGCCGGATGGCCACGCGGTTGCCGATGGCCAGGTACTCGGTTTCGGACACCGCGAGATCCTATGCGAAGCCCCGTCAACTCCTCCACGTCGTTTCCGACGTTCCCCAGGGCACGGGCGGCGTGGCCCAGTCCTGTGGCGATCCGTCGAAGCGGGCGGGCGGCAGGGCGTGCCGGACCGTGCCGAGCGGACCGGGGGTCTCGGCGGTCCAGTGCACGGGATCCGGGGAGTCGCCCTCGACGGGTCCGGTTCCGGGTGCGAGTTCGTCCGTGAGCCAGGCGGCGGTACGGGCCAGGGCGAAGCGCGCGGTCAGGGTGCCGGCGAAGTCAGTGCGTTCGGTGAGCATACGCAGCACGGCGGCGGCGATGAGGTATCCGGTGCCGTGGTCGAGGGCCTGGGCGGGCAGGGCGCCGGGGCTGCCGTCGGGTTTCCGCTCGACCACCGCGATGCCGCAGGCGGCCTGGACGAGGCTGTCGAAACCTCGTCGCCCGGCCCAGGGGCCCTCGCTGCCCCAGGCGCTGAGCTGAGCGATGACCAGGCCCGGCCGGCGCTCGGCGAGTTCCTGCGGTGCCAGGCCGTGCCGGTCGAGGGCGCCGGGCCGGTAGCCGGTGACCACGACGTCGGCAGCGGCGAGCAGTTCGTCGAACGTGGCACGCCCCGAGCGGCTGCCGAGGTCGAGTACGGCCGAGCGCTTGCCGAACCCGGTGTCGGCGTGCAGGTCGGCGGACTCGGGCAGGCGGGGGCTGTCGATGCGCAGCACGTCGGCGCCGTACAGCGCGAGGGTGCGCGTGGCGACCGGGCCGGCCAGGACACGGGTGAGGTCGAGCACCCTCAGGCCCGCGGCCGGCCGGCCCGGGTCGGCCGCGACACCGGCCGGGGCGGGTGCGGTGCCGGCCCTGCCGTCCTCGGTGCGTTCGATGCGGACGAGGGGGCCGGAGGCCGCCGCCCGGCCCTCGGCGGAGGCAGACCACTGCTGCGGGGTGCGGACGGCGACGGCCAGCCCGTCGGCCGCGTGGATCCGCTGTTCCGCCTCGCGGACCGGGAGCGCGGCCAGTTCGGCCGCCACCCGCTCCGCGGTGCCCGGGCCGTCGGGGACGCCGAGGGCGGCGAGCAGCCGTTCCCGGTGGTGGGGGTAGTTGGCGTGGGTGCGCAGCGTGCCGTCGGCGGTGTGCCAGAAACGTGACAGCGGCGCGAAGGTCTCGGGGGCACGGCCGTCGATCCGCAGCAGACGCTCGCTGACGAAGGCGGCGGCGACGGCGCCGTCGTCCACGGTGACCGACGGAACCGGGCAGCCGGTGCGGTGGGCACTCGCCTCCGCGGCGGCCAGCGCGCACACGGCCACGCACGATCGGGCGAGTTCGGCGACCGGCAGCCGGCTCGGCAGGACGTTCCGCGGCCCGTCGTGGACGATCCGCTCCGGCAGTTCCGGGTCTCCGCCGAGGGCCGTCCAGGCGGTGGTCGTGCCGGCTGTTGATCGCGTCATGCCCCGAGTGTGGCACCGAGTGCCAGGCGGCGTCGGGGGAATGTCAGGAATCCGGATGCCGGACGGCGCAGGCCGCCGCGTAACCCTCCGCGACGGCGACGTCGGTCAGGTGCCAGCCCGCGGGCGCCAGCGGCTCCGGGCCCGCGCCGACGCACACCCCGGCCGGTTCGCCGCCGAGCCCCAGGCCCGTGCCCTTGAGGAACGCCTCCTTGCGCGTCCAGCATCGGGCGAAGGCACCCGGCCGCGCGTCAGCGGGCAGCGCGTCGAGTTCGGCGCTCTCCACCGGGTGGAGCGCGCCGGTGAGCCCGGACAGGGCCTCGGGGGACGGAACTTCCTCCACGTCGACGCCGACCGGAGCGTCCGCGACCGCGAACACGACGAGGTCCCCGGCGTGACTGAGCGAGAAGTGCAGCGGAGCTCCCGCCACCGCCGGCCGGCCGTGCCCCCGTCCGCAGCCCGGGCACGGTTCGCGGGTCAGCTCGATCCGTTCAGGAGCGGCGGCGAGATACGCGCCGAGCAGTCGCCGCAGCCCCACGTGGGCGACCCGGTAGCGGTCGCGGTCGGCGGGGCGGACGAAGCGCGCGGCACGCTGCCGCTCCGCCGGGTCGAGTATGCCGTCGTCCACCGGCCGCAGCGGGTACGCGGAAACACTGAGCGCCCACAGCTGCGGCTGCTCGGGGAACGGCGCCCCGACTGCGCGGAGTTGCCGGAACGGCGGCGGTAAGGAACCGCCCGCGAGGTCGTGGCTCATCCGTGGGCTCATCGTTCTCAGGCGCCGGGGGCGTTGACGGTGAGGGTGCCCGCCTCGGCGTCCAGGACCGCCGGGACGCCGAGCGGCACGGTGGCGGTCGAGGCGCAGTGCCCGAACCCGATCTGCTCGACGACCGGCACGCCGAGCCCGCCGAGCCGGTCGAGCAGCACGGAGCGCACCTCCTCGTAGGGGCCGCAGTCCTCCCAGGAGCCGAGTGCGACACCCGCCACGCCGTCCAGCCAGCCGGCGCGCAGCAGTTGGGTGAGCATGCGGTCGAGCGCGTACGGCCGGTCCCCGACGTCCTCCAGCAGCAGGATGCCCCCGGCCGCGCCGGGCCGGGCGTGCGGGGTGCCGAGTTCGGCGGCGAGCAGGCTCAGACATCCGCCGAGGGTGATGCCGCTCGCCCGGCCGGGAACCATTGTGCGGGCCTCGGGCGAGGTCAGCACGCGGGGCTCCAACGGTTCGAAGAGGGCCTGCCGCAGTTGCTCGCGGCTCGGGGTGTCCTCGAGGAAGGAGACGGACGCGGGCATCGGCCCGTGCAGCGTCACGAGGCCCAGGCGGGTGGCCCATGCCTCGTGCAGGGCGGTGACGTCGCTGTAGCCGACGAAGGCCTTGGGGCCCGCGGCACGCAGGGCGTCCCAGTCGAGCAGGTCGACGATGCGCTGCGCGCCGTAGCCACCCCGGGCGCACAGCACGGCGGCGACCGACGGATCGCACCAGGCGTCCTGCAGGTCGCGGGCGCGCGCCTCGTCGGTTCCGGCGAGGTAGCCGAACCGCGGGTGCCGGTCGAGGGTGTGGGTTGCGGCAACCGGCACCAGGCCCCAGCCGCGCAAAAAGTCCAGGCCCGCGTCGAGGCGTTCGCGGGGTACCGGTCCGCTCGGGGCGACGACGGCGACGCGGTCGCCGGCACGCAGGGCCCGCGGGCGGGTCAGCGGGGTGATCCCGAGCGGGACGGCGGGGGCGCTCATGTGGTCAGCTCCAGCGTCGCAACGCCGGACGTCCGGAAGCCCATGGCCTGTGCGTACAGGGAGAGTTCTGCCTCCAGCGCGCGGACCATGGTGTCCTTCCTCCGGAAGCCGTGGCTCTCGCCCTCGAAGGCGAGGTAGGCGTGCGGGACGCCCCGCCCGGCCACCTTCGACAGCAGGCGTTCGCACTGCTCGGGCCGGCAGATGACGTCGTCGAGCCCCTGGAGCAGCAGGAACGGAGCGCTGATGCCCTCGGCCCGGCTCAGCGGCGAACGCGAGGCGTACCGTTCGGCGTGTTCGGCCCGGTCGCCGATCAGGCTCTCGAGGTAGCGGGATTCGAAGTCGTGGGTCTCGCCGGCCCAGCTCTCGAGGTCCAGCACCGGGTAGATGACGGTGCCGCAGGCGTACAGGTCGGTGCCGGCCAGGGAAGCGGCGGCCGTCCAGCCTCCGGCGCTGCCGCCCCGGATGGCGAGCCGGGCGCGGTCGGCCGTTCCCTCGTCGGCGAGGGCTTCGGCGACTGCCGCGCAGTCCTCGACGTCCACCACGCCCCACGTGCCGCGCAGCCGGTTGCGGTACTCACGGCCGTAGCCGGTGGAGCCGCCGTAGTTGACCTCGGCGACGCCGATGCCGCGCGACGTGAAGTACGCGATCTCCAGGTCCAGGACACAGGGGCTGTGGCCGGTGGGCCCGCCGTGCACCCAGACGACGAACGGCGGCAGTTCACCCTCCGGGGCGGTCCAGTCGGGGTTGCGCGGCGGGTGGATGTGGGCGTGGATGTCGCGGCCGTCCGGTCCGGTGAAGGTGCGCAGCTGCGGCGAGGGCTGGTAGGCGGGGTCGACGGCGTCCACGTGCGGCGAGCCGATGACGCGGGTGTGGCCGGTGGCCGTGTCGAGTTCGACGACCTCGTATCCCCGGTGGTGGCCGGCGGCGACGCCGACCACGCAGGTGTCCTGGACGGCCAGGGCGGGGGCCCATGCGGTCCACGGGCCGGGGGCGTCGACGAGTTCGCCGGTCTCGGGGTCGAGAATGCCGAGGACCGCGTCGCCCCGGCCGTGCAGGACGGCGATCAGCCCGGTGGGCAGTATCGCGAACCAGCGCAGGCCGACCTTCCACATCGGGCCGCCGAACTCCTCCTCGCGCGGGCAGAGTTCGGTCGAAGCTCCGGTGCCGGGGTCGACGCGGTGGAGGTTCCACCACCCGGAGCGGTCGGTGGCGGCGACGAGCGTTCCGTCGGCCGCCCACTCGATCTGGGCGACGGACTCCCGCGGTCCGCCGGCCAGGGTGCGAATGCCGGTGAACGCTCCGTCCTCCGTGACCTCGGCGACCTGGACCTCGGTTCCGTCCCACGGCATGCGCGGATGGTCCCAGGCGATCCAGGCGGCCCGCCTGCCGTCGTGGGAGAGCCGCGGCCCGGTGACGAACCGGTGGGCGCCGTCGCTGAGTTCACGCACCAGGGCTCGGTCGTCGGCGGCGGAGCCGTCGAGCGGCACGGCGGCGACGCCCCGTCGGACATCGGTCGGTTCCGGACCGGTGAACTCCTCGAGTACGCACCACACTTCGCCCCGGCCGGGAACGATCAGCGGGTCGGCCCAGCGCAGTCCGCCGCCGACCGGGGAGAGCGGGGTCAGCGGCCGCGGCTCGGGGGAGCCGGGGAGATCCGGTTCACAGGCGTAGAGCCGCTGGTCGGCGAAGTCGGTGAAGACCACGAGAGGGCCGCCGTCCGGGCGGGGGCAGCCGTCCCAGGGCCGGCCGCCGTACTCGATGACCCGGGTGCGGGCGTTCCACGGTGCGGGGAGCACCGACTGCTCGCCGTTCGCGCGGCGGCGGACCAGCGCGCGGCGGCCGCCTTCGGCCGGCCGCGGCTCGGTCCACCACACCTCCTCGCCGACCGCGCCCACGTACTCGGGCCGTCCGTCGTGGGCCGCGGCGATCTCGGCGGTGATCGGCGACTCCCAGGTCCCGTACGGGGCCGTGGACACCATGTTTCCTGCCTCCTGCGAACTGCTGTCGACGTGTGGTCGGGGCCGGCGGCCGGCGCGCCGGATGCGCTCAGACCGTGTCGTGCATCAGGAACCTGTCGAGCACCCGGACTCCGAAATGCAGGGCCTCGACCGGGACCCGCTCGTCGACCCCGTGGAAGAGCGCCTGGTAGTCGAAGCCCTCCGGCAGCTTCAGCGGGGAGAAGCCGTAACCGGTGATGCCGAGCCGGGAGAACTGCTTGGCGTCCGTGCCGCCGGACATGCAGTACGGCACGGCGCGGGCGTCCGGGTCGAAGTGCTCGACGGCCTCCCGCATGGCCGCGAACGTCGGCGAGTCGACGGGGGCCTCCAAGGCCACCTCGCGGTGGTGGAACTCCCAGTCCACGTCGGGTCCGGTGAGCCGGTCCAGCGTCTCCTGGAACTCGTCCTCGGCGCCCGGCAGCATCCGGCCGTCGACGAACGCGGTGGCGCTGCCCGGAATGACATTGACCTTGTAACCGGCGTCCAGCATCGTCGGGTTGGAGCTGTTGCGGACCGTGGGGGCGATCAGGGAGGCGGCCGGACCGAGCTTGCCGAGCAGCGCGTCGACCTCGCGGGCGAGTTCGTCCGGGTCGGTGGCCGACAGATCGGCCTCGAGGTCGTGCAGGCCGGCCAGTTCGGTGATCGCCGCCCGGACGGTCGGGGTGAGCCGCACCGGCCACTCGTGTTCCCCGATCCGGGTGACAGCGGCTGCGAGCCGGCTGACCGCGTTGGTCTTGTTGACCTTGGAACCGTGACCGGCCCTGCCGTGAGCGGTGAGCTTCAGCCAGCCGGTGCCCCGCTCCCCCGCGGCGATCGGGTAGAGCCGCAGGCCGGAGCCGGTGTGGAAGGTGAACGCCCCGGACTCGCTGATGCCCTCGGTGCAACCCTCGAACAGCGCGGGGTGGTGGTCGGCGAGGAAGCCGGAACCGTCGTCGGCGCTGTCCTCCTCGTCGGCGGTGAACGCCAGGACGATGTCCCTGCGGGGCCGCACCCCGGCGCGCGCCCAGGCGCGCACCATGGCGAGGATCATCGCATCCATGTTCTTCATGTCGATGGCCCCGCGGCCCCAGACGACTCCGTCGCGGATCTCACCCGAGAAGGGGTGGACGGTCCAGTCGTCCGGTTCGGCGGGGACCACGTCGAGGTGCCCGTGCACGAGCATCGCATCGGCCGACGGGTCACTGCCCTCGATGCGGGCCACGACGTTGGTGCGGCCGGGCGTCCGCTCGAGCAGTGTCGGCTCCAGGCCCGCTTCGGCGAGCCGTTCCGCGACGTACTCGGCGGCCGGGCGCTCGACGCAGTCCCCACCGCCGCGGTTGGTCGTGTCGATCCGGATGAGGTCGGAGGTGAACCGGACCACCTCGTCCAGCGCCTGCTCGTCGACCCGCTCAGCCATACTGCTCCTCCACCGCGGATGAGACGACGGTGGTGACCGCCTTGAAGCAGCGGATACCGTCGTACATGGTGGCCGAACTGTAGGCGACGCGCCGTTCGCCGGTGTGCTCCACCCCCGGAACCACGGTTGCGGCTCCCGCCAGGTGCTCCGCGTCGAACTCGATCTCGACGGTGAAGGGCCCGTCCTCGGCGGGTTCGTGCCGGACGGCCAGCGCGACCGCCTCCTTGGCGGCGGAGCGGATGTCAGCCGCCGTGCATGCCGGGGTCCGGCACACGGCCGCGTAACGGGAGACGTAGTCCTTGACCGCCACGCCGCGGGCCTGCGGGGCGTAGGTCCCGGCGTCCAGGACGGTGCGGTCGTCTCCGGTCACCAGGATCACCGGAACCCCGTACTCCGCCACCACCAGGGCGTTGAGCAGGCCCTCGCTCGCCCGGCGGCCGTCGACCCACACGCCGGTGATGGAGTTGGCGAGGTAGGTGTGGGCCAGAACGCCCTCGGTGCCGGCGCCGGTGTGGTAGCCGACGAAGGCGATGCCGTCCACGTCGCCGTGCTGCACGCCCTCGACCATGCTGAGCGACTTGTGCCGGCCGGTGAGCATCTGCGCCCGGTCGTCCAGCTGCTCGAGCAGCAGGTTCCGCATCGTCCAGTGGGCTTCGTTGACGAGGACCTCGTCCGCGCCGCCCTCGAAGAGCCCGGCGACGGCCGCGTTGACGTCGGAGGTGAACATGTGGCGGCAGCGCTGCCACTGCTCGCTGCCCGGGAGTACGTCGGCGGGCCAGGTGACGCCGGTGGCGCCTTCCATGTCCGCCGAGATGAGGATCTTCGGCATGGCATCAGTTCTATCGCAGCGGGCATCGGCACGCCGGTCTGCGGCGGAATCGGGATTCTCCCGCAGGACCGGCGGCGGCGCCGGCATGCGGGGAGCCGGCCGGCACCGGGCAGCGGGATCCCGGGGCGACTCCCCGCTCTCAGTCCTTGTGGCCGAGTTGCAGGTCCCGTTCGGTGCGCCCGCCGCCCGCCACCTGGAGCACGGTGGCCACGGGCGGGTATCCGGCGGCAACGACCGTGTACTCCCCCGCCGACAGGTCGACGAACCGGAAGGCGCCGTCCACGCCGGTGGTCAGCGAGTCGACGACGTTGCCGGCCGCGTCCAGCAGGGTGACCCGGGCGTCCTCCACGGCTCGTCCTCCGTGCGAGCGCACGGTCCCGCGGAGCACTGCGCCGCCCGCGAGTTCGATGTCCTGGCGGGTCTCGCGGGCGGCCTGCACGGTGACCGGCAGGGCGGCCGGCCGGTAGGCGGGAGCGCTCGCTGCGAGGGTGTACTCCCCCGCTACCAACTCGCCGATGACATAAGCCCCTTCGCGGCCGCTGCGGGTGGAGGCCACGACCTCGCCGCGCACGTCGGTGAGGGTCACGGCCGCGTCCCGCACGGGCGTGCCGTCGGCCGTGGTGACGCTTCCGGCGAGCCGCCCGGCCCCGCCGAGGACGACGTCCAGTTCGACGGGCCGGTCGCCCACGGTCACCGTCACCGCGTGCGGCTGGTGTCCGCCGGCGGAGGCGATCAGCACGTACGAACCGGTACCCGGCGTGCTCAGGGCGTACCGTCCGTCCTGCCCGGAGGCGCCGCGGCCGATCTGCCGGCCGCCGACGTCGATGAGGGTCAACGCCGCCTGCGGGACGGTCGTTCCGTCGTGGTGCCGCACGGCCCCGCACACCGGCAGCCCCGCGGCCGCGGCGCTCTCCCGCCGCGGGTGCGGGTATGCCGCGGCCTCGCGGGCGGGGGGCACGGTGACGGGCTCGACGGCTTCGGCGGGAAGCACGGCTTCGGCCGGGAAGTGGTGGGACACCAGGGGTTTCTCCTTGAGCAGGCAGGCGAGCAGGAAGCCGACGACGAGAACCGGAACCAGGTAGAGGAAGATGCGGGGCATCGACTCGGCGTACGCGCGGATGTAGCCGTCGCGGAGCGGGGCGTCCAGGGCGTGCACCAGCTGCGGCGTGATCGACTCCGGATCCGGCAGGACGACGCCGGGCGGCGGCCGCACCTCGGTGATCAGGCGGTCCGCCAGCCGGTTGGTGAACAGCGTCCCGAAGACCGCGGCGCCGACCGAACCACCGATTTGGCGGAAGTAGTTGTTGGCGCTGGTGGCGACCCCCAGGTCGGCCGGCGGCACCGAGTTCTGCACGGCGAGGATGAGCACCGGCATCACGAGTCCCAGTCCTGCACCGAGCACTGCCATCCACACGCTGTACTCGAGACGCGAGGTGTCCACGTCGAGCCGGGAGAGCAGTCCCATTCCGGCCGCGGCCGCGGCGCAGCCGGCGATCGGATAGACCTTGTAGCGGCCGGTCCGGCTGATGAGCCGGCCGGAGACGATCGACGTGACGACGATGCCGCCCATCATGGGGAGCATCAGCAGTCCGGACTCGGTGGCGGTGGCGCCGTCGACCATCTGCAGGAACGTCGGCAGGTAGGCTGCCGCGCCGAACAGGGCGACCCCGGCCACCGCACCGACGAGGCCGGTGATCGTGAAGACGGAGTCCCGGAACAGCCGGAGGGGGATGACCGGTTCGCGGGCGAAGCGTTCGGCGACGAGGAAGAGCAGCGCGGTTCCGCCGGCACCGGCGCCGAGCCCGAGGACGACGCGCGAGTCCCAGGCGTACTCCGTGCCGCCCCAACTGGTGATCAGCACGAGGCAGGTGGAGCAGGCGGCGAGGAGCACCGAACCGAGCACGTCGAGCCGGGCGCGGACCGCGGGCCGGGGCAGCTTGAGCACGAGCGCAACGACGGCGAAGGTGACCAGGCCGAAGGGCACGTTGATGTAGAAGCACCAGCGCCAGGACGCGTGGTCGGTGAAGAAGCCCCCGAGCAACGGACCGGCGACGGAGGCCAGCCCGAAGACCGCGCCGATGAGGCCCATGTAGCGGCCGCGTTCCCGGGCCGGGACCAGGTCGGCCATGATCGCCTGGATTCCGATCATGAGACCGCCGCCGCCGATGCCCTGAACGGCGCGGAAGGCGATGAGTTCGTTCATCGTGCGCGACTGGCCGGCGAGGGCGGAGCCGATGACGAACACGGCGATGGCGAGCAGGAAGATGCGCTTGCGGCCGTGGAGGTCGCCGAGTTTGCCGTACAGCGGCAGTCCGACGGTGGAGGCCAGCAGGTAGGAGGTGACCGCCCAGGACATCCGTTCCAGGCCGTGGAGTTCTCCGACGATCTTCGGCAGTGCGGTGGCGACGATCGTCTGGTCGAGGGCCGCGAGCAGCAGACTGAGCATCAGGCCGACGAAGACCAGGCGGATGCGGCGGCGGTCGGCCGACGTTCCCGGGTCCGGTTCCGTGACGGACGGTCCGGAGGGGGTATGAGCCGGCGGGATGTGTCCGGGCGCGTCGAGTGCGCTCTCCGCTCCGGCCGCGCCGGTCAGGTCTACGCCGATCCCGCCCACGAACCGTTTCCCCTCAGCCGGCCTGCACCCGTGCTCATTTCTCGCATTACGCGACAGAGCTGAGCAACTCGGCAGGCGGGCGGGGGAGTTGGCGGAAGCCGGAGCGGCGGCTTCCCGGAGGGGCGCTCACAGGCGCCCATCAGCGCATTCGACGCCCGGCCGCGCACCTCCGGTGCATCGTGGCACCGGAGGTGAAACCACTCGATCCGGTGACGGTCACCGCAGCGTGCGGGACCGCCCGATCCGATCTACTTCGCCTCGGTGGCGGCGGCGAGCCGCTCGAGGACGGCGTCGTGGATGCGGCCGAGGCCCTTGGGGGCGAAGGTGCGCTCGAAGAAGCCTCCGATGCCGCCGGCCCCGTTCCACACCGTGGAGACGACGACGTTCGAACGGCCCTCGCCGGCCGGGGTGACGGTCCAGGTGGTGACCATCGAGGAGTTGCGGTCCGTCTCGACGAGGCGGCCGGGGCTCGGCTCGGTCACGTCGAGCAGGCAGTCGCGCACGCGCTTGCTGGTCGCCTGGAGCTTCCAGTGCACGACGGTGCCCTCGCCCTTGCCGCCCTCGCGCACCTCGTACTCGCTGAAGTGCTCCGGCAGCAGCGACACGCGGGTCCCCTCGTAGTCGGCGAGCGCCGCGAAGACCGCCTCCGGGTCCGCCGCGATGATCCGCTCCGTCGTGGCCTCGACCTGCGCCATGGAAGTTCCTCCGTGTTCTGACGGCACTCCGGGCTCTCCGGGCATGCGTGCGTGCCGGTCGCAAGCCAATCACCGGCGGCGGAGACGCCCAAATCGAGGTCAGGGCGCCTCGCCGAAACCCGGTGGCGTCATTCGAATATCTGTTCTAACTTGAAAGGAGTGCGAGGAAAGGAGACGTCCATGCGCTGGGACGGTCTGAGCGACGACACCGCCACCACGGGGGAGCCCGCGCTCTTCGACACCGAGGCGGTCACCCGCACGTTCGACACCCCGGAATTCCGCGGCATCACGTTCCACGAGATCCGCGCCCGGTCGATCGTGAACCGCGTGCCGGGCGCCTCCCGGATGCCGTTCGAATGGACGGTGAACCCGTACCGCGGCTGCACCCACGCCTGCGTCTACTGCTTCGCGCGCAAGACCCACAGCTACCTCGATCTGGACACCGGACGGGACTTCGACTCCCGGATCATCGTCAAGATCAACGCCCCGGAGCTGGTCCGCCGACGCCTGGCCTCCCGCAGCTGGACCGGCGAGCACATCGCAATGGGCACCAACGTCGACTGCTACCAGCGGGCCGAGGGCCGCTACCGGCTGATGCCGGGCATCATCGAGGCGCTGCGCGACTACGCCAACCCTTTCTCGATCCTGACCAAGGGCACTCTGATCCTGCGCGACCTCGACCTGCTCCGGCAGGCCGCCGAGGTGGCACAGGTCGGCACCTCGGTGTCGGTGGGCTTCACGGACCGGGAACTGTGGCGCACGGTCGAACCCGGCACCCCGTCCCCCGAGCGACGGCTGGAGGTGTGCCGCACCCTCAACGAGAACGGCGTCCCGTGCGCTGTCCTGATGGCGCCGGTCATCCCGTTCCTCAGCGACTCCCCGGAGCAACTGCGGGCCACCGTGCGCGCTGTCGCCGAGGCCGGGGCGACTTCGGTGACGCCCCTGGTGCTGCATCTGCGGCCGGGGGCCCGCGAGTGGTTCATGTCCTGGCTGGCCCGGTACCACCCGCACCTGGTGTCCCGCTACGAGACGATGTACGGCCGCGGCGCGTACGCCCCGCACTGGTACCAGCGGATGATCACCCGCCAGGTCCACGAGTGCGCGACGGAGTTCGGCATCGGGCCGTCTCGTTCCGGTACCGCGCGACGCATTCCCGAACCGCCCGCACAGGAGCCGGAAGCGGACGGGGCCACCCAGCTGATGCTGATGTGAGGCACTGCTGTCCGTCTTCTTATCCAGGTGCTGCCTGTCTCCCCGAGCCCTACGCTGCCGGTCATGCGTGCACGGATACGCCCCATGACCGAGAACGACATCGAAGCGGTCTCCACCGTCCGGGTGCGGGGATGGCAGTTCGCCTATGCGGGTCTGATGCCGCAGCCCCATCTGGACGCCATGAGCGTCGCGGAGGACGCGGCCCGGCGTCGGGAGTTCTTCGGCCGTGGCCGAGGAGTGAACCTCGTCGCCGAGCTGGACGGGCGCGTGGTGGGCTGGGCGTCGTTCGGACCGTGCCGCGACGAGGACTCCGGCCCGGGCGACGGGGAGCTGTACGCGCTCTACGTCCACCCCGACCAGTTGTCCACGGGCACCGGGCGGGCCCTGATGGAACGCGTGCTGGAGGAGGCCCCCCGACTCGGCCACTCCGCGCTCCGGCTGTGGGTGCTGGAGGAGAACGCGCGGGCCCGCCGGTTCTACGAGCGGGCGGGGTTCGCGCCGGACGGGGTGGAGGAGCCGTACGAGGTCGACGGCACCCCGGTGCCCGAGGTCCGCTACGCCAGAAGGCTCGCGCCGGAGGCGAGTTGAGCGCTGCGCTCAGCCGACCACGGAACCGTACTTCTCGCGGTATACCTCGAACTGGTCCCGGCAACCCTCCTTGAACTCCTCCTGCCCCTGCGCGCCGAGCCCGTCCACGAGCCCGCCGCAGCCGCGCAGCAGCTTCGGCAGGGTAGCGAAGATCTCGTCCGCGGCCTGTCCCCGCCCGTTCGAGTGCTCGGCGGCCTTGACGAGGTACTGGCCGACCTCGAACAGGGCGCCCCTCACGTTCCTGCCGGGCGACGTGGCGGCGAGGGAGACGAACCCGGGGCTCATCATCCGGCCGCTGCCGACCCCCGCCATGTTCTGCAGAGCGGCCACCGCCGCGTGCAACTGCCCCGCCCGGTAGTCCCGGTTGCGGTCCTTCTCGTCCCTCAGCTCGGCCATGCCGCCGCCTCCCTCCGCCGCTCCTCATGGCTGCCCGGCGGATACGGCACAGCAAACGTCAGACCGGAACGCCCGGTTGCGCGAGCGCGGCTGAGCTTCTTCCGACCGAACCCGGCGGCTGCGCCGAGGGGCCCGGGCTCAGACAGGATGGTCCCGGCCCGCAGCCCGGGGAACGTCCGCCCCTGCACGGAAGGCGGTCCGAAGGAAGTCGCGGTAGACGCCGGCCGACGCTCGAAGCGCGACTGTCGCGGTCGGCGGTTCCCGACACCAGGGCCGCGTGTCCACGACGAGCTCACCGAGAGTGCGACTGCCCGTCGTCTCCACGTGCACGAAAGCCTCGACGCTCTCCGTGATGACGTCCGGCCGCACGAGGCAGGCCACGCACAGGGGGTCGTGGACGGGTGAGGACACATCGCCTTCCCCTCGCCGGCCACCGGATCGTGTGCGATGCGGTGCCGAACGAGCTTCGCGGCACCCGTGGCGGCGGGAGTCCCGATCCTTTCGAACTCGTCGCAGTCGGCTTCGGACAGGGGCGCGCTGTGCGTGGCGGATCGCGTCGTCGGAACCTGTGTCGCAGTCGAGGTTGACATCCTCCCCCTCGTGAACGAGGGGGATTCCTCACTTCGCAGTGAGGGTTTCCTGCTTCGCAGCAAGTTGCCCCGTCCGGGAGGACTCCCGTTGAGGTCTTACACCCGCTCCACAGGCTGTAACCGCCAGTCCGGCGGCCAGAATGTTGCGCGCAGCGTTGACGTCGCGGTCATGTGTGGTGCCGCAGTCGCACGTCCACACGCGGA
>NZ_JAMQGM010000053.1 GCF_023703325.1 Streptomyces meridianus | reverse complement strand
GCAGGACCGGGCGAGGCAGGGGCGGCCGGCGGCGGGGGCGCGGCGGGAGAGCCGCCGGGGCCGGAGCCACCGGGGCCCGCGCCTCCGGACGGGTCCACCACTGCTTCGATCTTCCACTGGACACCGAGCGAGTCGTTCAGCGCCTGGCGCAGGACGTCCTCGCTGCCGCCGCCGACGAAGCTGTCACGGGCGCCGGCGTTGGAGAAACCGATCTGGAGGGTGGTTCCGTCGAACCCTGCGACCTGGGCGTTCTGGCTGAGGAGGATCCAGGTGAAGCGCCGCCGGTTCTTCACCGCCTCCAGGATGTCGGGCCACATCCGGCGTACCTGGGCCGCCCCCTGAGCCATGTCCGGGACCGCGCCGGGTCCGGCCGGTGCTGCGGGAGCCGCCGACTGCGCTGCGGGCGCCCCGGCCCGGGCGCTCGGTGCAGGCCCGGAGGGGGATGCGGCCGCACCGGCCGACGCGGCAGTCGGCCACGCCCCGGGCCGCGGGGCGGCTCCGCCCGCCGCGGAAGGGGCCCCCGTTGCGGAGGCCGGTCCGCTACCGCTGCCGGTGCCGGTGGGCCAGCCTCCGGGCCGACGCTGGCCGCCGGGCGGGGCCGTGACGGGCTCGGACGAGGCCGTGTCCGGACCCGGCTCCGGCGGGGCCTGCTGCGACGGGGGGGCCGCAGCGGGCGGAGGCTGAGCTGCGGCGGGCCGCGGCGATCCGGCGTCCAGCGGGGGACGGCCGGCGGCTGCGGCCCGGGCAGCGGCCGGGCCCTGCGACTGTGCGTCCCCGGGCGTCGCGGCGGGCTCCGCCGGCCGAAGCGCTGCGCCCCGCTCCAGGCGTTCGACGCGGGCCCGGAGGGAGCTTTCGTCGTCATAGGCGGCGGGGAGCAGCACGCGCGCGCAGATCAGCTCCAGCTGGAGCCGCGGGGACGTGGCGCCGCGCATTTCGGTCAGACCCGTGTTGACGAGGTCCGCGGCACGGCTGAGTTCGGCCGCGCCGAACACCGAGGCCTGGGCCTGCATGCGCTCGAGCACATCGACGGGAACGTCGAGCAGGCCCTTGTCCGCCGCGTCGGGAACCGCGGCGAGGATCACGAGGTCGCGGAGCCGCTCGAGGAGGTCGGCCACGAAGCGGCGCGGATCGTTTCCGCCCTCGATCACCCGGTCGACCACCTCGAAGGCGGCGCTGCCGTCGCCGGCCGCGAAGGCGTCGACGACCGCGTCGAGCAACGAGCCCTCGGTGTAGCCGAGGAGGGCCGTCGCCATGGCGTATGTCACACCGTCGTCGGCGGCGCCGGCCAGCAACTGGTCCATGACGGACATCGAGTCACGCACCGAGCCTCCGCCGGCCCGCACCACGAGGGGCAGAACGCCGTCCTCGACCGGGATCCGCTCGCGCTCGCACACGTCGGCGAGGTACTCGCGGAGCGTGCCGGGCGGGACCAGGCGGAAGGGGTAGTGGTGCGTACGCGAGCGGATCGTGCCGATGACCTTCTCGGGCTCGGTCGTCGCGAAGATGAACTTCAAATGCTCCGGCGGCTCTTCGACCACCTTCAGCAGGGCGTTGAAGCCCGCCGAGGTGACCATGTGGGCCTCGTCGATGATGTAGATCTTGTACCGGCTCGAGGCGGGACCGAAGAACGCCTTCTCGCGGAGCTCGCGGGCGTCGTCCACACCGCCGTGCGAGGCGGCGTCGATCTCGATGACGTCGATCGAGCCGGGTCCGTTGCGGGCGAGGTCGAGGCAGGAGTGGCACGTGCCGCAGGGGTCCGGAGTGGGACCTTGCTCACAGTTGAGGCAGCGGGCGAGGATGCGCGCGCTGGTCGTCTTGCCGCAGCCGCGCGGGCCGCTGAACAGATAGGCGTGGTTGACCCGGTTGTTGCGCAGCGCCTGCTGCAGCGGACCGGTCACGTGCTCCTGCCCGATGACCTCGGCGTAGGTATCGGGTCGGTAACGGCGGTACAGCGCGAGGGACGACACGCATACGACGATATCGGTGACCGCCGACAATCGGAGAAGCCGTCGTCCGGGGCCCGCGCACAGCGGGTACGGCACGGCGCCGCGGCCCGGGCGTCCTCCGCCGCGACGAGCGGGCCGCAAGGCCCGGGGAAGCAAAGGGCCCCCCACGCACCCGCCAGAGCCCACCTACCCTTGCTGCCTTCCGGCCCTGGGGGAGTTCAGCGAGATGGCGCCACGTGAGGGGCTGGGCCCCACCCTAGCGGATCCGCAGCAGTGCCGGGACCGGGGGAGGGTCCCCCGAGGGGTTCGGGAGGGTGTGGGGCCGACGGACGAGGGAGGGGTTCGCGAGCACTGCTTCGCGTCTTGTATTGTTTGCGGCGGAGGATTCGCCTAGTGGCCTAGGGCGCACGCTTGGAAAGCGTGTTGGGGGCAACCCCTCACGAGTTCGAATCTCGTATCCTCCGCCCAGCCTCACCGGGCTGAACGAAGGCCCCGACCGGGAAACCGGTCGGGGCCTTCGTCGTTGCGTGGTCTCAGTTCTGGTCTCAGTCGGGGCCGTCGACCGTTGAGGACGGCCCGGCCCTGCAGGACATGGTCGCGCTCTGCCCGTGCCGCCGCATCAGTTGGCCGCGGCCGGTGCCTCGGCGGATGAACATGCACGGCGACTTGACGCCCGACGCCGCCGGCGATTCTCCCGCCGCAGCGCGGCCGGTTCCCCGCGTTCGCTGCTGGTCGGATCGTCGCGCTCACCGGCGTCGACCTCGGCCTGGTTCACCTCCTGGTGGGAGGCTCGCGCACAGGTGGGTTCGGCTCGTTCCGTCGTCCTCTCGCGTCATCCCCTGGATGGCGAAGCCGAGGGCGGGGGCCAGGAGTCCAGCCGCGGCGGTCCACGGGCGCCGGGTGCCGGGATCCGGGAGCATGAGCAGGGTGGCCAGGCAGCCGAGGGAGACCGCCCAGGTCATCAGGACCGGCAGGGAGGCCGTCGTGAGCCGGCCCGCGCCGAGGACCAGGGGGCGGACACGGAGCTGAGGGTCGGTCCGGGCGGGAAGGGTGTGGCCCGCCTTGACGTGCGCTCGGCCACCGTGACCGGGACGGCGCCGGGCAACTGCCAACCGCCGTCACCGACCAGGTCGGCCTGGATGTCGCGGCCACGGCGCCGGCGGGGGTTCCGCAACAGCCCCTGGCAGGCACCCTCCCCGGTCGGTCACTGCACGACGCCGGCATCGGAGGGGCGGACCGTGGCCCGGGCGGGCACCTGGGGCTGGTCCGGCCAGGCGAACGCGTACCGGGGGTCTCCCCCGCGGCTCAACCGTACGAAACGCAGGAGTTCCCGGACGATGCCTGCGTTGCCCATCGCCCAGCCGGTGCACGGTTCGAGGTCGCCCGGGGTGGACCGGTGCTCGAAGTTGGACCAGCGGGCGCCGTCGGCATCCCGGACCACGCGGGCGGCGAGATCCGCGATGAGAACGCGGGCGAAGTCGTACGGGTCCCGCTGTTCGGCAATCCGGTCGCAGGCCAGGGCGAGGACGCCCGCGGTGCCGCAGCAGCGGCCGTGGTTGTCCCAGAAACCGGGGCGCAGCCGCTGGGGCAGGCCGGAGTTCGTGACCGTGTGCCAGCAGCGGTCGGCGAGGGCGGACCAGACGGGGTCGGCCGTGACGTCCCGCAGCAGCCGGAAGGCCTGGGCGTCGCCGGCCGGACCGTGGCACCAGCCGTAGCTGACGGGCTCGATCACGTCGGGGCGGTACTGCGGGGTGGAGTGCGGTACGAGGAAGCCCTCCGGCCCCGCTTCGTCGCGCGCCACGACGTCCGCGGCACCGGCCAGCGCGAGTTCGGCCAGGTCCGCACGGCCGGTGGCGCTGCCGACCCGGGCGAGCGCCAGGACGATGCCGAGCGTGCCGTGCGAGATGTGGTGCAGACGGGCGTCGGTGCCCGCGCGGTGCGCCCAGTGGACGCCCGCCGGGGTCTGCTCCGCGGTCCGCAGGTACGGCTCCACGGCGAGGACGGCCAGGTCGGCGTCGCCGGCCAGAAGCGCGCCGAGACCGATCCCGGCGTTGCCGCCCATCAGCTCGAACAGCGCGCCCCAGCGCGTCCCGTCGAAGCGCGACCGGACGAGTTCCAGCGCGCGGTCCGCGGCGGCGCCGGCTGCCGGGTCGCCGAGTTCGTCGTGAACGGTTCGCAGAACGACGGCCGTTCCGGTGCGGCCGAAGTAGAGGGAGTCGTCCTCGATGCCGTCGACCATGTCCGCGAGGCCGCGGGTCGCGCGCAGGGCGGTGTCGGCGTAGGAGTCGTCGCCGAAGTGTCGCCACGCCTCGAGGAGCACGGGGACGATCCCCGCCGTTCCGCTGTAGAGCATCGGGTCGATCTCGTCGTCCGAGGGCCTGGTCGTCCAGGCGAGACCTCCGCGGGCTGTTGCCCGTGCCGCCGCGGTCAGCCACCGCAGCCCGTCCACCGCGAGTTCCTCGACCTCGTCGACCGCCACGACTGTGACCTCAGATGATGCCGTCATGGGGCCAATCTCGCACGATCCTCCGGACCCGCCCAGAGGGCGTGGCGCCCTGGCGACGCGGGACGCGCGGCGTCCGTCAGTTCCCGCCCATGGTCGAAAACTTGACCTGCCGGACTGTTCGCGCCCGCGACTCCGATTCGGACGGCCCCGGTGGCCGCTCCCGCGGCCCCGACCGCACCCGGCCGGTCTTCGCAGCATGCCGGGTCACTCCGCCGTCCCCGACGCCCGCCCGCGCCGGACGTTGCGCCCCTTCCTCCCGATCGTGACCTTGAGCGGAAGGAGGACGAGCCAGAACCACTTCGCCACCGTGGGGGACACGAACGCCAGGGGCACGGCGAGCCCGAACACGACGACCGTCACCGCCAGATCGGCGCTGTCGAGACGTCGCGCCCGGAGGGACTTCCGCTCGGTGTCGTCCCCGAGGCGCCGGTGGACGGTGATCATCAGCGCCAGGTGGACGAGGTACTGCAGCGCGACGCTGCCGGAGTAGACGGCCACGGCCAGTGCTTCCGCGCTGTACTCGGCCAGCACCGAGGTGGGGAACGGCAGCAGGGCGATCAGGCCGAGCCCCAGCAGGGTGAGGGTGACGATCGCGGTGTCCACCTCGTTGACGGAGCCCAGGATCCGCCGGTGGTCGCGCCAGAGCTGCGCGATGACGCCGAAACTCAACGCGTAGGCCGCCAGGTTGGGAAGCGCCTCTCCCATCGCCTGGCGGAAGGCCGGTCCGTCGAGGCCGGGCGGTACGGACAGGTCGAGTACCAGCAGCGTCATCGCAATGGCGAAGACGCCGTCCGAGAGAGCCGTCAGCCGCTCGACGCCGCCGCCTTCCGCGGCGAGCACTGGTCCACGTTCCACCTCCGGAACGTTAGGCGGGCCCACGGGCCCTCCGGGCCCGAACGCGCCGCAGCAGCGTCGAACGCGCCACGAACCGACGCGTCCGCCGGCGCGGTCGCGCCGTCCCGCTCTCCCGCTCTGCCGGTCTCACCGGCCGGCCCGGTTCCTGCGGCCACCGCCGCGTCCGGCCCTGTCCGCCCGCGCCCACGGCTCAGGGCGGGCCGTCCCCGCGGCGGGCCTGCGCGTCGAGCAGCTCGGGCAGGTCCGGCAGGCGGTCGAGACCGCGCACCGCCCGCACCATGCGGTGATTGCCCGCCAGCCGTTCGCGATGCCGGTGCAGAAACGCCCAGTACCCGGCCGTGTAGGGGCAGGCGTGCTCGCCGACCCGCTCGGTGGGCCGGTACGCGCACGGGCCGCACAGATCGCTCATCCGGTTGATGTAGGCGCCGCCCGACGTGTACGGCTTGGTCGTCATGACCCCGCCGTCCGCGTACTGGGACATGCCGACGACGTTCGGCAGCATCACCCAGTCGTAGCCGTCGACGAAGCAGCGGTGGAACCAGTCGGTGACCTCGGCCGGGTCCCAGCCGTCCTGCAGGGCGCGGCTGCCGAGGACCATCAGCCGCGGAATGTGGTGTGTCCAGCCGGTGTCGCGGACCTGCTCGAGAACGGTCGCCAGGCACCGGGCGGTGACCACGTCCGCGTTCAGTTCCAGGAACCAGCCGGGCAGCCGTTCCCTGTGCCGCAGGGCATTGCGGTGGCGGTAGTCCTCGCCGAAGTGCCAGTAGAGGTGCCACACGTACTCGCGCCACCCGGCGATCTGGCGGACGAAGCCCTCCACGCTGTTCAGCGGCGCGACGCCGTCCCGCCACGCCTGTTCCGCCCGCTCGGCGCACTCGGCGGGATGCAGGAGCCCGAGGTTGAGGGGGACCGAGAGCAGACTGTGGCTCATCGACGGGTCGGCCGCGAGCATCGCGTCCTCGTACCGCCCGAAGTCCGGGAGCCGGTGGGCGACGAACCGTTTCAGTGCCGCCAGCGCCTGACGTCGGGTCACCGGGAACCGGCGGGGGCCGTCCCGTCCGACGAACGAGACCGACCCTTCGCGTTCCCAGCGGTCGAGGTCGCGGCGGACCTCGTCGTCGATCGCGTCCTCGGCCGCGCTCCACGGTCCTGGGAGGTCGAGGGTCTGCGCCCCGCGCGGCGGGGGCTCCCGGTTCTCGGCGTCGAGGTTCCAGCGCCCGCCGGCCGGACCGTCGCCGTCCATCAGCAGGTCATGGCTCCGGCGCACCCAGCGGTAGAAGTCCTCGAGCCGCGTCCGCCGCCCGTTCGTCCCCTCGGCCCACGCGGCGAACTCGTCGTGCGGGACGAGGAATCCACGGGCGGGCAGGACGTCCACCCGGCCCAGCGACTCGACGAACCCCAGGGCGCGCCGGGAGGTGGGGTGGAAGCACGTCAGCCGGCCGTTGTCGCCCACGGCCTCGCGCAGGCCCTCCCGGTAGGTGTCCGCCCTGACGTAGACCACGCGGTCACCGAGTTCCGCCGCCCGGTGGCGCATCGCCGAGAGCACGAGGTGGGCCTTGGCGCGGTGGAAGCGCCTGCGGCGCAGCACCGACCGGGCCTCGATCATGACGAGCGGCGCCCCGGAATCCGGGCCGCCGTGGCGCGGGTCGATGAAGTGGGGCCCCAGCTGGTCCCCGAAGAGCCAGTGCGGACGGGGTGTCATGTCACGTTTCCTCCCGGGGAGTTGCAGCGCGGGCGAACCCGGCGTCCCGCGTCCGTCGTGTCCGCCGGTACCGACCACGCTAGAGGGGCACGCGGGCGTACGTTCCGCGCCTCGGCGGGCTTGCGGCGGTCGGGCCGCATGCCGCATCCGGCGGCGTTTGACGGGGCCCGTCAGAGGCCATGGATGGCACGCACCCGCCTAGCGCTGCCCCCCCTTCATCCGCCCCGGCGTCCCGCTGCTCACCGGCGCGCTCGCCCTGCCGCACGCGACAAGGAGTTCCGTGGCCCCACGATCCCTCCGCCGCGCGGCCGTCGTGCCGGCCGCGGCAGCGCTCGCAGCCCCGCCCCTGTTCGCAGCCGCTGTGGCGAGGGCGGGCCCGGGCCACGGCCTCCAGGGCGGGAAGGGCGCCGCGCTCGCCGCGGAACTGGTCCGGGACTCCTCAGCGGCCGGCGCCCGTGAGCACCTGCGCCGCTTCCAGGCCTTCGCGGACGCGGGTCGCGGCGACCGCGCTGCCGGGACTCCGGGATACGACGCCTCCGCCGCGTACGTCCGCGGGCGCCTTGAGCGTGCCGGGTACCGCGTCCGGTACGAACCGTTCGCATTCACCTACACCGAGCCGCTGGCTCAGCGGTTCGCGGTCGTCTCGCCGCAACCCCGCCCCCTCACGGTCTCGGCGATGACCCACACCCCGAGCACCCCGGTGGGCGGGACGACGGCGCCCCTCGCGGCGGTGCCGGTGGACGACACCCCGGGCTGTACCGGCAGTGACTACGCCGGGCGGGTCTTCGCCGGGAGGATCGCCCTGGTCAAGCGGGGCGGCTGCTCCTTCGCTGCCAAGCAGGCGGCCGCCGCGGATGCCGGGGCGGTCGGCGCGATCATCTGGAACGACGGCCGGGGTGTGCTCACGGGCACCCTCGGCGACGTGGCCTCCGGCCGCATCCCCACCGGCGGGGTCGCGTCGGCCGACGGCGAGGCGCTGCTGGCGGCGGTCGCGCACGGGGAGGTGGTCGTCTCGCTGGAGCTCCGCGAGTTCCGGGAGCGCCGGGTCACGCGCAACGTCATCGCCGAGACGCCCGGCGGCGATCCTGCCCGGACGGTGGTGCTCGGCGCCCATCTCGACTCGGTCGTCGGCAGCCCGGGGGTGAACGACAACGGCTCGGGATCGGCGGGTCTGCTCGAGGTGGCTCTGCGCCTGGCCGCGAGCCGCGCGAAGCCCGCGAACCGGATCCGGTTCGCCTGGTGGTCGGGGGGAGGAGGCCGGTCTGCTCGGGTCGGGCGCCCACGTCAGAAGAATCGGTGCCGCGGGCGGCCATCTGCCGGTCCTTTACCTGAACTTCGACATGATCGCATCCCCGAATCCCGGCCGGTTCGTCTACGACGGGGACGACTCGGACGCCGTCGGCGCAGGCCCCGGCCCGGCAGCTTCCGCCGCGCTCGAGCGGCACCTCACCGGTTTCCTCGACCGGACCGGTGAGCCGCACCGCGGCACCGACTTCGACGGCCGCTCCGACTACGGGCCGTTCATCGCCGCCGGGGTCCCTGCGGGCGGAACCCACACCGGGTCCGACGGCATCAAGACCGCGGGGGAGGCTGCACTGTTCGGCGGCCGGGCCGGCCTGCCCTACGCGCCCTGCTACCACGTGGCCTGCGACGACCTCTCCGGGATCGACATGCGGTCGCTGGACCTCAGCATCGACGTGATCGCGGACGCGGTGGGCACCTACGCCTACGAACTGCCGTCGGCCGTGACCGCGCCGGGGTCCGTCTCCTGAACCCCTCACAGCCGGAGCGGCGGTGCACACCCCTGGCAGCCGGTCCGGCTCCTTGGCTGCGCACGGAGCGTCGGGACCGGTAGGCTTTCCGTGTGATCTTCAAGCGCATCGGAAACGGGCGGCCGTACCCCGACCACGGCCGGGAGAGCACCCGCCAGTGGGCGGACGTCGCTCCACGCCCGGTACGCCTCGACCAGTTGGTCACGACCAAAGGCCAGCTGGACCTCGAGACCCTGCTGGCGGAGGACTCCACGTTCTACGGGGACCTGTTCGCGCACGTCGTGAAGTGGCAGGGCGACCTCTATCTCGAGGACGGGCTGCACCGGGCCGTGCGGGCGGCGCTGCAGCAGCGCCAGGTCCTCCACGCCCGGGTCCTCGAGCTCGGCTGACCCGTTCGGGCTGCCGTTTGCCCCTTTTGGGGTGGACCATCGGCCGTTCATTGATCATTTAGTAGGCACGGGCAGCACTCCGCATTACGCTGCGGCCATGAGCATGCTGACTCCCCCGGGCATGGGCGGAAAGTACCGCATCACCGGTGACCGGTACCCGCGCATGCGCCGCCCGCGCAACCGCCGCCGGATCATGGTCGCGGCCCTCGGTGCCGTCACGGCGCTTGCGCTGCTCGGTTGGGGGACGGTCCAGCTCGTCGACGTCTTCACCGGGGGCGGCAAGGCCAGCGCGGCGGGACGCAAAGCGGACTGCAAGCCCCGTCCGGCCGCGACGGTTTCGCCCGTGGCGCTGCCGAAGCCATCGGCGATCACGGTGAACGTCTACAACGCGACACCGCGCAGCGGGCTCGCCAAGAAGACCGCCGACGAGCTGAAGAAGCGCGGCTTCAAGATCGGCAAGATCGGCAACGCCCCGGCCGAGTACGACAAGAAGGTAAAGGCCAGCGGACTGCTGCTGGGAGCTGAGGCGGAGGCCGAGGACCCCCGCTTCCGCATGCTCGGTCTCCAGCTCGCGGGTGCCGCCGTGAAGTCCGACGACCGCAGGGGCAAGGACGTCGACCTGATCATCGGCAGCGGCTTCAAGAAGCTGGTCTCGCAGAAGGACGTCGACCGGGCGGTCGACGCCCTCGCACACCCTGCCCCGTCGCCGAAGGCGTCCGCCGCCTGCTGAACCGCCACCCGCCGCGTTCCGGCTTCCTGGGGGTGGCCGAAGCTGCCCGGAAGAAAACGCTCCGCCCCGGGGACGAGACCCCGGGGCGGTGGGAGAGCGGATCAGGCGGATGCGGTCACTGGACGGTGCCGTACATCCGGTCGCCGGCGTCGCCGAGGCCCGGAACGATGTACCCGTTCTCGTTGAGGCGCTCGTCCACCGAGGCCGTCACCACGGTCACGGGTGCCCCGGCCAGTTCGCGCTTCATGATCTCGACGCCCTCGGGCGCCGCCAGCAGGCAGATCGCCGTCACGTCGTCGGCGCCGCGCGAGATCAGCTCGTTGATCGCGGCCACCAGCGTCCCGCCGGTCGCCAGCATCGGGTCGAGCACGTACACCTGGCGTCCGGAGAGGTCGTCCGGCATGCGCGTCGCGTAGGTGGACGCCTGGAGCGTCTCCTCGTCGCGGATCATGCCGAGGAAGCCCACCTCCGCCGTGGGGAGCAGTCGCACCATGCCGTCGAGCATGCCCAGGCCGGCCCGGAGGATGGGCACCACCAGGGGCCGCGGGTGGGAGAGCCGCACCCCGGTCGTTCCGGTCACCGGGGTGGTGATGTCGACCTGTTCGGTCCGCACATCACGCGTGGCCTCGTAGGCGAGCAGGGTCACCAGCTCGTCGGCGAGCCGCCGGAACGTGGGGGAGTCGGTGCGCCGGTCGCGCAGTGTGGTGAGTTTGTGGGCGACCAGAGGGTGGTCGACGACGTGGATCCGCATGCGGACGACACTATCCGAGGCCATCCGCACCCCGGGCCGCCGTTCGCGGGGCGTTCCGGCCCCGCAGGCCGGGGCGGGGGCGGCATCTGTCCCCGCATCCGGGGAAAGTGGGCATACGTCCCCGGCGCACGGCAACGGAAGGGTGGCAGGGCCGCCCGCGCCGCGCAGCCGGCCTCGAGGGAGGTGGGGCGATGCCGGACCGGGAGCGGGACCGGGCCGCGGCCGGAACGGAGAACACCCGGGAGGCCGCGATGGAGCGGCGCCGCCGACGCGCCCAGTTCCTCCGCGAACTCAACGAGGCAAAAGAGTTGCGCGACCGGGTGCAGCCGCGACGGGCTCGCGCCGCCCGAATGCGTCAGGAGATGCGGATGCGGACCTTCCGCTGGTAGCAGCGGGAACACGCCGTGCGCCGCGCTGCCCGGGCCGGGCGTCACCCGTGGGGGGCATCGCCCGCACAGCGGACTGAGCGCCCAACTGCTCCACGACGCACACGCGGAAGACCTCTCTTCGGGCCCGGGTTTCTGCCACGATGCCGATGAGACGGGTGCAGCGAGGCAGGCTGTCCCCCTCGGACCCGCTATACGCCTCTGATCAGTGGGAGAGTCACGGTGTACTTCGCCGCACTGCTCGCGCGCACCGAAGACGGGTGGGAAGCGAGCGACACAGAGCTCGACGACGTGGAGACCCTGGACGACCTGGCGGACCTCGCCCGCGAGGCGTCGGACGACGACGACACGGTTCTGGCGTACATCGAGCAGGAGGATTCCTGGTTCGGTGTCGTCCGGGTGGACGGCGAGGAGGATCCCCGCATCTACGTGTCGGATGCCACCGCCGCCTCCCGCAGCTCCTACGGAGAGATCCTGCTCACGGACGAGCTGCTCGGCCGTGACCCCGACGAGGACCTGGACATGCTCGTCGATCTCGACGGAACCGAGGAGGGCGAGCCCGAGCCGGCCGCCGTCCCGGAGGAGGACGAGTCGGTGCCCCCGGGGCCGATCGGGGAGGCGGGGATCCTGAGCGATCTCGGCGTCTCCGAGGCGCAGCTGCTGACGTTGCGGAGCGACGCGCTGAGCGTGATCGCCGAGGCGCTGGGCTGCGGGGACGTCCTGGAGGGAGCCCGCTGAGGAGCGTCCGGACAGGACCGACACTGGCCCCATGGACACGTCGCACTCCCTGCCGTCCGGCCCGCCGGTGAGTTCCGCCACGCCCCCCGATCCCGTCCGCGACCGCTGGCGTGAGCCGATGCGGCTGGCGCTGGCGGAGGCCGTGCTCGCACCGGAGACGGGGGACGTACCGGTGGGCGCCGTCGTCCTCGATGCCGACGGGGCCGTGATCGGACGGGGCCGCAACGAGCGGGAGGCGACCGGCGATCCGACCGCGCACGCAGAGGTGCTGGCCATCCGTGAGGCGGCCCGGGCGACCGGCGAGTGGCGGTTGGCGGGCTGCACGCTCGTGGTGACGCTCGAGCCGTGCACGATGTGCGCCGGGGCGATCGTGCTGTCGCGGCTGGAGCGCGTGGTCTACGGGGCGGTCGACGAGAAGGCCGGTGCCGTCGGTTCGCTGTGGGACGTCGTGCGGGACCGGAGGCTCAACCACCGGCCCGAGGTCGTCCTCGGGGTGCTGGCGGGTGAGTGCGGTGACCTGCTGACGAGCTTCTTCCGGGGGCGTCCCGCCTGATCGTCGGGAACCGATTTCGGACCACGGCCCCCGTCCGCTAAGCTTCCTCTCGGTAGCGTGTCCGAGCGGCCGAAGGAGCGCGCCTCGAAAGCGCGTGAGGGTTCACGCCCTCCGTGGGTTCAAATCCCACCGCTACCGCTCTCGACGAAGGGCCCGGTTCACACGAACCGGGCCCTTCGTCGTCGCCCGACCTCGTCACCGGCCCGATTCCGGTCTCCGCGGGCGTCCGGGCCGGAACCGATGCGTCCGTCCACGTCGCTCGACCGGCGGCGAAGGATGACCCCGACACATCGTCAGGAGCAGCTGAGGCGTGTTGTGAAAGTCCCGTCCCGCTCGCGGCGCCCCAGGGGTGGACGACGCTACTTCACAACACGCCTTAGTCGACCGAGCTCTTGAGGGCGACCAGGATCAGCCCCAGGCAGCCGGCGAGCGTCGCTGCGAGCACGACCGAGCGACCACGGAGCCCGCCCCGGCGGGCGCTGACCGCGCCGAAGCAGGCGAGCAGCACGACGGTGAACCACACCGCGATCCCCAGGGCCACGATGGGGGTGGCCCGGCAGAGCAGGGCCACCCCCATCACGGCCAGCGGTGACAGCGCCGCCCGTACGATCGCGCCCTGACCGCGCATCGTGGACCACAGCCGCCGCCACGAGAAGACCCGGCCCTCCGTGGCGTGGACGAGCTCCTCGGCGTACACATGGGCGAGCCAGTAGACCACCACCGTGGCGACGACGCCGACGGCCACATCACCGGTCTCCACCGGAGGGTCCGAGTAGGCGGACATGACGGCGCCGGTGATGACCGTGCCGTAGACCGCCTGAGCAGGGTGGTCCAGGGGCAGCATCAGCCACCGCCCCAGCCACGCCCACCACTCCCGCACCCGCATGGCACCCATCCTCCCGGCCGCGGTCCGGAAGTGCGGGAGCGACGCACGCAGCGGCCGGGCAGAAGGCCCGGCCACCGAGCGGACCCGCCGTCGGGCCGGGCTCTCGCCGAACGGTCGGCGGGACGACGGCGTCTCGGGGATCTTTGACGTCTCCCCCCATCCAATTCGTCAGTTCGTATGGATAGACTCACGCGTCCGTACGGGGGCAGGCAGTCGAGACACCCGCAGGGAAGGCAGCACGGTATGGCCCAGGCGAAGAAGGTCGCGGCTTACATGGCCATCGTCTTCGTGCTGTACACGATCATCACGTCCCCGAAACGATCGGCGGAGCTGGTCCAGGTAGGCTTCGAGGGCATATCCAGCGCCGCCCAGGGTGTCGGCGAGTTCATGACCCAGTTGATCTACTGACGGCGGCCGACCCCTGTTCTCCGGGAGGGCTCCGCATGATCCGTCACATCGTCCTCTTCAAGCTCAACGAGGGTGTACGGCGCGATGAGGCACGGGTCGTGCAGGGAGTGGCGGCCTTCGAGGAGCTCGGCGACATCGTCCCGGAGCTCCTGTCGTGGGAGTGCGCCTGGAACATCAGCGACCGTCCGATCGCCCACGACTACGCGATCTGCTCGTCCGTGGCCGACCAGGACGCGCTGCAGCGCTACCTCGACCATCCCGCTCACCAGGCGGGCGTGACACAGTGGCGCGAGTTCGCCACCTGGGTGATCGCGGACTACGAGATCTGAGGTCTTGCGTCTTCCCCCGGCGCCCGGCACCAGGGACAGTTCCCGCGCAGAGCCCGTCGACGCCCCAACTTACCGCCCAACACGGACTTATACGGTGCTTGCACACAGTGCACATGTCTTGTGATGCTATGACCGCTTTTGCCGGATGAGTGGAACTGTAAAGGGGCGTGACCGTGTCGGCCCGTACAACGCCCGGAGCGCCACCGCAGAGCGACGGCGACACTGCCGAGGCCGGTGCCGCCACCGCACGCGAGCGCCGGGGCGCCGACACCAGGGCGCTGACCCAGGTGCTCTTCAAGGAGCTCGCCGGACTCGACGCCGGCACCCCCGAGCACTCCCGTGTCCGGGAGGCGCTGATCGAGGCGAACCTGCCCCTGGTGAGGTACGCAGCGGCCCGTTTCCGCAGTCGCAACGAACCGATGGAGGACGTCGTCCAGGTCGGCACCATCGGCCTCATCAACGCGATCGACCGGTTCGACCCGGAACGCGGCGTGCAGTTCCCCACCTTCGCCATGCCGACCGTCGTCGGGGAGATCAAGCGCTACTTCCGGGACAACGTGCGGACCGTGCACGTGCCGCGCCGTCTCCACGAGCTCTGGGTGCAGGTGAACGGCGCGACCGAGGACCTGACCGTCCTGCACGGACGCTCACCCACCACGGCCGAGATCGCCGAGCGCCTGCAGATCCCCGAGGAGGAGGTTCTGGCCTGCATCGAGGCCGGCCGTTCGTACCACGCGACCTCCCTCGAGGCCGCCCAGGAGGGAGACGGCCTCCCGGGACTGCTGGACCGGCTCGGGTACGAGGACCCCGCGCTGGCCGGAGTGGAACACCGCGACCTCGTGCGGCACCTGCTCGTGCAACTGCCCGAGCGTGAACAGCGGATCCTCCTGCTGCGGTACTACAGCAACCTGACACAGTCCCAGATCAGCGCTGAACTGGGTGTTTCACAGATGCACGTCTCCCGTCTGCTGTCCCGCAGCTTCGCCCGGCTGAGATCCGCAAACAGGATCGAGACGTAACCGGATCGAGCGACCTCCGCCGCCCATTTCCCGCCCAGATATGTCGACTTGGCGCTACAGCGCGTTGCCGACATGTGACATTCTGCTGGAACTGCGTTTGCCGCGGCGCAACCGCCGGTATTCAGGTGGAGGCTGCTGTTTTCCTCGAACGAGGAGCCGCTGCGACCCGTCCGCGACCTCAAGGGGGTGGCATGTCCCTAGAACTGGACAGCTCGAAGGTGCTCAACCAGGACGCACCGACCGCGCTCCACCACAGCGACACCATCGACACGCGCACCCTCTCCCGATCGCTCTTCCTGCGGCTCGCCGCCCTCGACCAGGACAGCCCGGAGCGCGGCTACGTCCGCGACACGCTCATCGAACTGAACCTCCCTCTGGTGCGGTACGCGGCGGCCCGCTTCCGCAGCCGCAACGAACCGATGGAGGACATCGTCCAGGTCGGTACGATCGGCCTGATCAAGGCGATCGACCGGTTCGACTGCGAACGCGGCGTGGAGTTCCCGACCTTCGCGATGCCGACGGTCGTCGGGGAGATCAAGCGCTTCTTCCGGGACACCAGTTGGTCGGTGCGGGTACCGCGCCGGCTGCAGGAACTCCGGCTGGCACTGACCAAGGCGAGCGACGAACTCGCCCAGAAGCTGGACCGGTCGCCGACGGTGTCCGAACTCGCCGCCTGCCTGGGCGTATCCGAGGAGGACGTGGTCGACGGGCTTGCCGTCGGCAACGCCTACACCGCCAGCTCGCTCGACTCCCCCTCACCCGAGGAGGAGAGCGGTGAGGGCTCGCTCGCGGACCGGCTGGGATACGAGGACGCAGCACTGGAGGGAGTGGAGTACCGCGAGTCCCTCAAGCCGCTGCTCGCCAAACTCCCGCCCCGGGAACGGCAGATCATCATGCTCCGATTCTTCGCGAACATGACGCAGTCCCAGATCGGCGAGGAGGTCGGCATCTCCCAGATGCACGTCTCCCGCCTGCTCACGCGCACGCTGGCCCAGCTGCGCGAGGGGCTCGTCACGGACTGACGCCGGCCGGCGCGCCGGCACAACGGCGGACCGCCCGGAAGCACGAGGGCCGGTGGGCCGGACAGCCTCGAGCTGCTGTCCGGCCCACCGGCCCTCGTCGGCTGCGCGGCAGGCCCGGCGCACGCGCCCTCGGATCAGCCCATCGCCACCCAGGCGACAGCGGCGACGACCGCCGCCGCCGCGACGACGATGCCGATGACGAGGCCCGCACGCGAGCCGGACCGCTCGGCGGGGGCCCCGAACGACTCGCTCTCGTCGACGAAGGCCCGGAACATCTGGGTGCTGCCCGCCTGGTCGTGCTGACCGGCGGGGTTGGGGGGGTTGTTAGCCATGGGCCAGGACCCTAGCGAACCGCCACAGGGCTCCCAACCCCTGGGCGACGGCCCGCGCACCGCGCCCCCATCCTTCACGACAACCACCCAGCACCCCCACGTTGCGCGCGCATCGGGTCGTTCGGTGACGACGCCGGAGGACCTCGGACGTTCAGCTCCGTCCGCACGCGGCCGGCACTTTCGTTTGCCTTCAGCAACCAATCAGCCTATGGTTGCCCTAAGCAACTTGATTTCGTCCCGTACCCACAGGAGCAGCCCCGTGGCCGCCCGCAGCCCGTACGAGGAGCTGGCCGGACATCTCGGCGCCGTGGCAGCCGTCAAGAGGGGACTCACCCGGAGCCTCCCGGACGACTGCCCGGCGGGTTCGACGGCCGTCCTGGCACTCCTCGGCAAACACGGCGAGATGCGCCTGAGCAGACTCGCCGACCTGCTCGCCGTCGACATGTCGGTGACCAGCAGGCACGTGGCCCACGCCGCGGGCCGTGGCTGGCTCGAACGCCACCCCGATCCGCTCGACGGGCGATCGCGTCTGCTCCGGCTCAGCCCGGCCGGCACCCGGATCCTCGCCGAGGTCTCCGAGCGCTGGACCGAGATGCTCGCGAGCCGGCTCGCCGACTGGGACGTCAGCGAGATCGAACAGCTCAACACCCTGCTGACCCGGCTGCGCACCAGTTTCGGCGACTGCCACCCCCGGGCCCACCACGACCGCACCACCACCCGTACCGACGCGTGAGGACGAGGAACCGAATGGCAATGACGGCACCAGCCGACCTGCGGGAGGGCCCGGCGGCGGACACGTCCGCCCCGCCCATGTCCCACCGTCAGATCCTGGAGGCACTCTCCGGCCTCATGCTGGGCATGTTCGTCGCGATCCTGTCGTCGACGATCGTCTCGACCGCACTTCCGGAGATCATCCACGACCTGGACGGCGGTCAGAGCGCGTACACCTGGGTGGTGACGGCGTCCCTGCTGGCCATGACCGCCACCACCCCGCTCTGGGGCAAGCTCGCCGACCTGACCAGCAAGAAGACGCTGGTGCAATCGGCTCTGATCCTCTACGTGCTGGCCTCGGCCGGTGCCGGTCTCGCCCAGAACACCGGTGTCCTCATCGCCTTCCGGGCCGTGCAGGGCATAGGCGTCGGCGGCCTCTCCGCCCTGGCCCAGGTGATCATGGCCGCGATGATCTCGCCGCGCGAGCGCGGCCGCTACAGCGGCTACCTCGGCGCGACCTTCGCCGTCGCCACCGTCGGCGGTCCGCTGCTGGGCGGTGTCATCACCGACACGGACTGGCTCGGCTGGCGCTGGTGCTTCTACGTCGGCGTCCCGTTCGCGGTCGTCGCACTGATCACGTTGCAGAAGACGCTCAAGCTCCCGGTGACCAGGCGCAAGGTGAAGGTCGACTGGACGGGTGCCGTCCTGGTCTCCGCGGCCGTGTCCCTGCTGCTCGTCTGGGTCACCCTCGCCGGAGACCGGTACGCCTGGGCGTCCTGGCAGAGCTGCGCGATGGTCGGCGGTTCGGCCGTCCTCGCGTTGCTGTTCCTCCTCGTCGAGAGCCGGGCGAGCGAACCGATCATCCCGCTGCGGCTGTTCCGGAACCGGACCATCACCCTCACCTCGTTCGCGAGCCTCTTCGTCGGCATCGCCATGTTCGGGGCGACCGTTTTCCTCAGCCAGTACTTCCAGCTGGCCCGGGGCGAGTCGCCGACCATGGCCGGTGTCATGACCATCCCGCTGATCGGCGGGCTGTTCGTCTCCTCGACGGTCTCCGGCCTGGCGATCACCCGCACCGGCCGCTGGAAGGCCTGGCTGGTGATCGGCGGAGTGCTGGTCACAGCAGGTCTCGGCCTCCTCGGCACCATGCGCCACGACACCGAGTACTGGCATCTCGCGGTCTTCATGGGGCTGCTCGGCCTCGGCATCGGCATGATGATGCAGAACCTGGTGCTGGCGACCCAGAACCAGGTCTCACCGCAGGACCTCGGGTCGGCCAGTTCGGTGGTCACCTTCTTCCGCTCGCTCGGCGGCGCCGTGGGCGTCTCCGCACTGGGTGCGGTGCTCGGCCACCGCGTCAAGGACTACGTCGCGGACGGCATGGCCGCCCTCGGCATCCGGCCCGGAGACGCGTCCGGCGGCAGCGTCATCCCGGACCCGGACCGTCTTCCGGCCCCGGTCCGCACGGTCGTCGAAGACGCGTACGGACACGGCATCGCGGACATCTACCTGTACGCGGCGCCCGTGGCCCTGCTCGCGCTGCTCTTCGTGCTGTTCGTGAAGGAGGTTCCGCTGCGGACCCACCGGCCCGGGGAGCCCGACGGGAACGCAGCCCCGCTCCCCGCGGCGGACGCCACCGGGACGGTTCCGGCAGCCGCCACGACCGTTCCGGCTTCCGAGGGCCCGGAAACCATCGGGTGCGCCGATGCGTCGCCGACCGGCACCGGCCTGCACGGATTCGTCCGCGAAGCCGAGGGCACCGCCGTGCCCCGGGCCGCCGTCACGCTGATCTCCCTCGGCGGGCGCCAGCTCGGCCGGAGCATCGCCCGGCCCGACGGCGCCTATGCGCTGGACGTTCCGGAGCCGGGGTCGTACGTGCTGATCGCGGCCGCCGACGGGCACCAGCCGCAGGCCTCGACGGTCGTCGTCGGTGACGAACGCCTCTCCCACGACGTGCTGCTGTCCGGCACGAGCGGCCTCGAGGTCACCGTCCGCGACGCGGCCGGCGGCGAGCCGGTGGCCGGAGCGCTCGTCGTCGTCACCGACGAGCGCGGCGAGGTACTCGCGACCGGGCACACGGACGAGGGCGGCGAGGCGGAGTTCGGTGAACTGGTCCCGGGCACCTTCACGGTGGCGGTGGACGCCACCGGATTCCGCCCGGCCGCGCACCCCGTCGAGGTCGGCGGCCGGCGGCCGACCCGGACCGGGATCGAGCTGGAACCCGGTGCGCTGGTCCAGGGGATCGTAAGGGCCGGCTCCGGGCGGAGCCCGCTGCCCGACGCCCGCGTGACGCTCGTCGACTCGGCCGGGAACGTGGTCGCCACCGCGACGACCGGGGAGGACGGGTCCTACGCCTTCCCCGGCCTGGACACCGGCGACTACACCGTCGTGGCGAGCGGCTACCCGCCGGCCGCGACCCCGCTCGCGGTGCAGGGCCGCGGCGTCGACGGGCACGACATCGAACTCGCCCACCCGGGCGAGTGACAGCCTGGCGGGTGGTGCGGCGTGGGAGCGGACACGCCCCGCCCGTCAGCAAGAGGGTCCCGGCCGGACGGCACGGGCGGGGGACGACCGGAGCCCCCGGCCGGGACCCGCAGGCACCGGAGCGGGCGGACGACGCCCGCCCCACGGCCGCAGCACCGGCCACCCGTCACCGGGCTCCGGCCGCTCGGCTCCCTCCTGACGGCCTCACGGCGGAGCCCCGGCCCGGGTCTCCGACGGGCGCCCACGGGCCCGGGCTCCGGCCCCCGGAGCCCGGCGTCCATCGCCAACGGGCCGCGGGCCGGGCGCGGCCGGCAGTCGTAGGCTTCCCGCATGAGCCCTGCCATCGCAACGAACACCGACGTGGATCTCACCGGCCTGCTGGAATTCGTCCGGCCCCGGCATCGCGCGATCCTGCTCACCACCCGGGCCGACGGACGCCCCCAGGGGTCTCCCCTGACCTGCGGAGTCGACGACTCCGGCCGGCTGGTCGTCTCCACCTATCCCGAACGCGCGAAGACCCGGAACGCCCGGCGCGATCCACGGGTCAGCCTGATCGTGCTCTCCGACGAGTGGAACGGGCCGTGGGTGCAGATCGACGGCACCGCCGAGGTCATCGACGCCCCGGACTCCGTCGAGCCCCTCGTCGAGTACTTCCGGAACATCTCGGGTGAGCACCCGGACTGGGACGAGTACCGGGCGGCCATGGTCGAGCAGGGCAAGTCGCTGATCCGCATCACGCCGCAACGCTGGAGCCCGGTGGCCACGGGCGGGTTCCCGGCCCGGTTGGCTCCGCAGGACTGACCGACGGGGGACGGCCTGCAGAACGCCCTGCACACCCGTCCGCGAACCGCCCCAGCAGGCGCCCGGCGCTGTCGGGGCGGAACACCGTAAACCTCATGCGCTCAACGGGATGTGACGGTTTTTCGCCGCGTCGGCGCTCTTACCCTGAACCTCCGCTTTCGGTAACGTCATCGCACCGATCCGAGCAGGGAGTCGTGGATGTCGCTGCGTCGTCGAATCGTTCTGCTCCTCGCCGCCGGGCTGACCGCCGTCGGCGCCGCACTGCCCGCCCCGGCCGCCCTGGCCGCCGGGCACGGCGCCGGGCCGGGCCCGTACGTTCCCCTGCGGGTCGCCTCCTACAACATCGCGGCCGGTACGGGAGCCGACCGGGCCTTCGATCCCGAGCGGACCGCGGAAGCGCTCCGGGCCCTCGACGCCGACGTGATCGGCCTGCAGGAGGTCGACGTGCACTGGGGTGCCCGCAGCCAGTGGCGGGACCTCGCCGGCGAACTCGCCCGCGCCCTGGACATGCAGGTGTACTTCGCACCCGTCTACAGCCTCGACCCGGCCGAAGAGGGCGCTCCGCGGCGCGAGTTCGGGGTCGCGGTCCTGACCCGCCACCGGATCCTCTCGGCCGGGAACCACGAGATCACCCGGCTCTCGACCCAGGATCCGAACCCCGTTCCCGCACCGGGCCCCGGGTTCGGCGAAGTGGTGGTGCGCGCCCACGGAGTGCCGGTGCACGTGTACGTCACCCACCTGGACTACCGCGGCGACCCGTCGGTGCGCCGGATGCAGGTCGCCGACACCCGGCGCATCATGGCGGAGGACTGCGACCGGCACGGGAGGTGCCCCCGCCAGGTCCTCGTCGGCGACCTCAACGCGACCCCGGATGCGCCGGAACTGGCACCGCTGTGGCAGGAACTGACCGATGCCGCACCCCCGGCGGGCGAGCTGACCTATCCCGCGCAGGCCCCCGTCAAACGGATCGACTACGTGGCGGTCTCGGACGGTGTCCTGGTGCGCGGCGCGGCCGTCTCCGACAGCCTCGCCTCGGACCACCGGCCGGTCGCCGCCGACCTCCTGGTACGCCGCGGCCGGTGACCGCCCGGGCCGGGCCGTCGCGGCCCGACGTCCGTCAGATCGCCAACAACCGGGCCGCGTTGTCGTGGCAGACGGCGCGCAGCCAGTCGTCCCCGAGCCCGAGCCCGGCCAGCACCTCCAGTGCATGGGCGTACGGATAGGGAATGTTGGGGAAGTCGCTGCCGAACAGGATGCGGTCGCCGACCTCGGCCAGGCGCGGCCGGTCGGCGAGCGGGAACGGCCAGCTGCTCTCCGAGAAGTCGGTGAACGCCATCGTGGTGTCCAGATGCACTCCCGGGTGGCGCAGCGCCAGGGCGAGGAAGTCCCGGTACTCGGGCAGCCCCATGTGAGCGATGATCAGCCGGAGCCGCGGATGCCGGGCGAGCAGGAGCGCGATCGGCTCGGGACCCGTGTGCTTGCCGGGCGCGGGCCCGGAGCCGCAGTGCACGACGATCGGGACGCCGGTCTCGGCGAGCAGTCCCCACACCGGCTCCAGCAGGGGGTCGTTGGGGTCGTAGTCGCCCACCTGTATGTGCGCCTTGAAGACCTGCGCCCCCGCGTCGACGGCCGCCCGCACGTAGGACGCGGCCTCCGGCTCCGGGAAGAAGGTGGCGGTGCGCAGGCAGTCGGGGGTGCGGTGGGCGAAATCCGCGGCCCAGGCGTTGAGCCACTCGGCCATCTGCGGCTTGTGCGGATAGACCATCGCCGTGAAGGCCCGCACACCGAAACCGCGGAGGATCGCGAGACGCTCCTCCTCCTCGTGGCGGTAGGCGATCGGCCACGGGCGGCCGAACAGCGGCCCGGCTCCGTCGAAGTAGGCCCAGACCTTGCGCAGTACCCGGTCCGGCATGAAATGGGTGTGCACGTCGATCAGCGCATCCAGGCCGAGCCGTTCCCGGAACGCCGCGACACGGGCGCTCTCGGCGGCCGGCGGTATCCCGGTGCCGGGGGTCTCGGCTCCGCACATGTCCACTGCTCCCGGGGTCGTCCGATCAGGTCCGGCCAGTATGCGGGCTGATCAGAACAGGCCGTCCTGCACACCCGTACCGGTTCCTGCGCCGGGTCCCCCGGTGTTCCGGACGGGCGCACTGGTCCGCGGTCCGGGGCCGGCGGCGCGCAGCACCCAGCCGGCCAGCAGCCGGGTGTCGACGATCAGGAGTCGCTGCCCGCTCCGCAGGTGCAGATCGGGTCCGGCGGCGCCGAGCAGTTCCCCGGCGACCACGGCCCCGTCCACCAGTCCGGTCACCTCGCCGGCCGTCGCGGCTTCGGGCTCCGACGGGGCGGCGAGCCGGTCGAGTCCGAAGGCGTCGCTGTGGTCCACGGGTTCGAAGGGCAGCCGCAGGAGGGAGCCGGGCCAGCCGTCCAGCATGCTCGCCCGCTCGTGCAGCGCGGCCAGCTCCGCGAACCGGTCGGCCACCGGCGGCAACCGGGTCCGGACCGCGCGCTTGGCCGCGTACGGCACCCGGTCCCTGACCCCGAGCACGATGCCCAGGAGTTCCTCGGCCCGCCGCGCCGCCATCAACGGGCCGCGGCCCAGCATCGTGAAGGCGACCGCACCCTGCTCCAGCAACCGGGCATGGCCCCGGGCCGCGGCGGTGATGCCGACCTTGCAGAGTCCGGGGCCGAACCAGGCGAGGTAAAGGCAGTAGGGCTGCTGGTCGTCCGCGCGGGTGTCGGCCGCCACGGACATCGAGCGGTCCAGCGTGCGGCACTCCGGGCACTGCGCCCCGGTCGTCGTCGCCACCACGATCGCCCCGGTGGGACAGGGGATCCGGCGACCGGCACGCCACACGCCGACGCAGCCGCGTTGGCCCACTGCGAGGAGCGCCAGGTCACGTCGTCCGGCGAGCGGCCCGGTCCGCTCGCCGCGTCCGGGCCCGCCGTACCACGCCAGGGCCGGGCCACCGGGCGTCCACAGCAGCCCCGCGCACCGCCGGCCGGACGTGTCCCCGGTCATGCCGCTCCCTGCGCTCGTGCCCTGGTCATGTCACAGCCGTCGTGGTGCCACCGGCCGGCCACTCCCGGGACGGCACAGGCGACGGACCGCCCCGTCACCGACGGAGTATGGAGGGCGGCACCGACATCGGGCGGCGACGGCATCGGTGACCCCGGCTCGACGGCGACGCCGACCGCCTCTCACCCGGCCGTGACCCCACGGGAGCCCGGCCCGGCATGGTTGCGGCGGCCCCCGTCGTCACGACTTCAGGCCGAAGAGCTGCCGCAGACGCGCCTCGACCAGCGGCCGGCCCACGGTGGGCACGTCGTAGTGGCCGGCCCCTTCGAGGACGCCCAGGTTGATGTCGTTGCCGTTGATCAGCATCTTGTTGACGACGTTGTAGGTGACGGAACCCGGACTGGTGATGTCGTCCGTCCCGTACAGCCAGAGGACCGGGCCCGGCAGCTTCGAGTTCTCCAGCTTCCCCTGGTTCTCCCGGTAGAAGCGCCGGTTGTCGGGGAGCGCGTTGGGCCGGTCGCCGCGCGCCCCCGGATAGGTGTTCAGGCGGTGGGACGGCGAGGCGTCCAGGTAGGCCTGGATGTCCTTCCGGACGAGGGAGTTCAGGTCGTCCAGGCAGGTGCGCCAGTCGTTGTTGTAGATCCGCAGCATGTTCGCGCCGTACACCTGCGCCGGGTCGACGTCGTAGCCCGCCTGGCGCTGGGTCCTCGTGAAGTAGATGGTCTCGGCGTTGGCGAACACCAGTTGGTCGAGCTGGTGCTCGCTCGGCGGAAGGCCGGACTGCGAGGCGTTGTCGATGTCACGCCAGAGGATCTTGTTCATGGCCGGCACGTCGGGGACCGGGGCCAGGGCGATGGTGCCGCGGAAGTCCAGTTCGGGATCCGCTTTCTCGGCGTCCGGGGAGTAGTGCGCGGCGGCCAGCGCGGCGAAGCCGCCCTCCGACCATCCGGCCGGGGCCCACTGCCCGGATGCCCTGCGGCCGAGGTGGCGCTGGGCCGCGACCGCGGCGTAGACCATGGACCGGCCCTCGCTCGCCAGGTGGTAGTAACCGTGCCCCGGCCTGACACCGCGGTCGACGGGTCCCAGCCCCTCGTAGTCCGGCGCGACGACGGCGATGCCCATCCTCAGCACCGACGCCAGCAGGGTGTCGTTCGAATCGTCGACCCACTTCCCGTGCTCCTGGAGCTGAACGCTCGGCGCACACTCCGGCGCCCATCCGACCGTTCCGTGGCCCCACACCAGGAGCGGCCAACCCCCAGCCGGGGGAGCGCCCTTCGGGACGAACAGCATGGCGGTCGCGTTGACCTGACGTCCCTGGATGCCTGGCATCCGGTAGACGACGAGGGAACCGTCGGCCACCGCCGAGATGTCCCGGGGCACATGGCGCAGCGGGGTGGGGGAGCCCACCACGTCCCCGTCGCGCATGCCCTGCGGTTCCGGGGTGCCGCCCCCGTCCGGGAGCACGGCGAACCCGCAGACGGCGAGGAGGACGAGCAGCAGCGACGCCCCCGCTGCCGCGCCATGTCGCTGAAGGCGCGTCATCCGGAATCTCCGCAGCGGGCCCGGCCGTCGGAGACCGCGCCGGCCGGCACGGAGGACCGGCGCGGAGAAGTGCTCACCAGTGATGCGGTCATACCCGGATTCCCGTCGTCGGCCCCGCGTCGTCCTGTGGCCCCGGCCCGTCGGCCACGCTAGGCACGACGCGTCGTCCGCGCCCGCCGGAAGCGTCCCCGATGGGCCGTTCGGACTGCTGTCGCATCCCGAACGGCCCACCCGACGGTCGCACCGCCGGGCGCGGCGCGACCGTGCTGTCCAGCGTGGCCCGCGATCAACGCCCCGCCTTCGGCCGGTTCCGTCCGGGGTGACCGCCGGACCACCGAGTTCAGCCCCGGGACGGGCGTCCGCCCCTCGGGGCCCCTGCGCCGAGGAGACACGTCATGACGGAGCGGAAGCCCTGGGCCCGCCGGGCGCGGAGACGAAGCAACCGGGCCCTGGGCGCCTGCGCACTCGCTGTCGGGCTCGTCGTCTCCGGCTGTGTGCCGTCCGCGGTGGCGACCCCGCGCAGCACCAGCCCCGCCCGTGCGGCACGCCCCACTGGTCGCCGAGCGTGGCAGTCCGGGGCAGGAACGGGAAGACCGTCGTGTACGCCTCCTGGAACGGTTCGACGGAGACGCGAGCCTGGCAGGTGCTCGCCGGATCGGACCCGGATTCCCTGTCGGTGGTCGTGCGACGCGCCGAGCGGTCCGGCTTCGAGACAGCGGTCCCGACGACGGCACGGGGGCCGTACTTCCAGGTGAGGGCGCTGGACGGGACCGGGAAGGTCCTCCGGTCGTCCAAGGTGGTGCGGCTGTCCCACTGATCACGGGCGGTCGAACCATGTCGGAAGATTGCGGAGCAGCGAACCCCGCTCTGCTGCAGGACGCGCTACAGCGCTTCGTCCGCCCACCCGGCCGACAACGACAATGACCTCGAACCCAATCGTGGGTTCGAGGTCATTCCGATGCCTTGCGACATCACACTGCGCGCTCGGCAGGATTCGAACCTGCAACCTCTTGATCCGTAGTCAAGTGCTCTATCCGTTAAGCTACGAGCGCTTGCGTTCCGGCGTCTTTCTTGCCGGTCGGCGTTGCGGGAACAACATTACATGACCGGCCGCCGGAGGCGAAATCCGTTGTCCGCACCCGCTCCGAACTGCGAAAACGATGTCTGCGGGCACCAAGACGGCGCCCTTCGGGGGCCGCTCGGGAGGGGTGCCACGGGAGGCCCGCCGGGGGGAACTCCGGCCCGCCGCCCCGCACACCCGTACCACCGGCTCGGGAACGACAGAAGCCCCGGCCGTCCCGGCCGGGGCTTCATGATCAAGTGGAGCAGAGCGGAGGCTCCGGGATTTGAACCCGGGATGGGGGGTTACCCCAAACCGCATTAGCAGTGCGGCGCCATAGACCAGACTAGGCGAAGCCTCCACACCCACCCGCGCGAGCGCGATGTGGCGTGTGCAGATGATGGCACAGCCCTACGGGCCTGCACCAATCGCCCCCCACGGTACTAGGCGCACGGGCGGCAGGGCAAAGCACTTGCCCGTGAGCCGCACTCCCGCCCCGGCCGCCCCTCGCCCCCTGGGAACCGCCACGCCCGGAGCCGGTCCGTCCGCCGCATCCCCGGCGGGGCCGGCCGGAAAGCACCGCTCCGCCGCCGCTGCTCCGAATGCCGGCGCCGGCTTGCGCAACGCCTCGGCGTGACGAGCGTTAGACGAGGCGAAGGACCGGCCGGCCCGTCCACACCCCGGCCCGGCGCCCCTCACACCCAGGGAGTTCCCGATGAGTGCCCTCACCCGACGTCTCGTCGTCACCGCGCTCTGCGCCGTCTCGGCCGTGTGCACCGCCCCGGCTGCGACAGCCCTGCCCGTACTGCAGGACATGCCCCCGGCCCACCAGGACGAGCTGACCGTCACCGTCACCGGAACCGGTGACACCGCCCGCGACGGCACCTACAGCCTCGACTGCCACCCCGCGGGCGGGAGCCACCGCCGGGCCGCCGACGCGTGCTCCCAGCTCGACCGGGAGACGCGGTGGGGGGCCGACCCCTTCGCCCCGGTTCCCCCGGACGCCAACTGCACCATGATCTACGGCGGTCCGGAAACCGCGCGCATCACCGGGATCTGGGCGGGACGACCGGTCGACGCCACGTTCAACCGCACCAACGGCTGCGAGGTGGCCCGATGGGACAACCTCACCCCGGTGCTGCCCCCGGCCGGCGGATGAGGTCGCGGTCCGGGCCGCCCGAGGAGCGAGGGAAACGTTATGTCCGGCGTGCGCCGAGTCGCACAGAGTCGCCGCGTGGCCTACGCCTCATCCCCCGTCGGCGCCGCGACCACGGGTCGTAGACTCCCACCAGTGACATGACACGGGCCACGCCCCCGGGTGACCGCGTATGTCGGCAAGTCGCAGTAGTACAGGGAGGAAGTGTCGTGAGCAGCCGGCCATCGCGAGGCGCTGCTCGCCTCGCAGCGATACTCGACGCCTTGCCGGACGCCCTGGTTCTGGTGAACTGCAACGGCACGATCGTCAACGCGAACACCATCGCCCTCGAAACATTCGAGGCGCCGGGCACCGCACTCGTCGGCCGCGGGCTCCTCGACCTGCTGCCCACCTTCGACTCCGACCGGATCCCCGGCTCCATGCGGCGCCCCCGCGCCGACCCCGAGGGCGGACGCACCAAGCCCACCCGGATGATCGCGCGGCGCACCGACGGCAGCGAGTTCCCCGTCGAGGTGACGAGCACCAACCTCGAGGACAGCCGCACCCCGTACGCCGACGCGTCGCTGCACCACTACACCGGCGACGAACTGCTCATGCTCGTCGTACGGGACCTGAGCGGCACGGTCGACACCGAGGCGGAGCTGGCCCGCCAGCAGCGCCAGACCGAGATGATCCTGCGCGCGGCCTCCGAGGGCGTCGTCGGCATCGACACGGACGGCAAGGTCGTCCTGGTGAACCCGGCCGCCGCGCAGATCCTGGGGTACCGCGCCAGCGATCTCGGCGGCAAGGAACTGCACCCGCTGGCCCATCACTCCCGGAGCGACGGCAGCCCGTTGCCCTACGAGGAGACTCCGCTCGCCGACACCCTGCGCTCCGGCCGCAAGCACCGGGTGCGCGGACAGGCGCTGTGGACGAAGGACGGCGAGAAGGTCCCGGTCGACCTGACGACCGCACCCGTGCGGGACGGCGAACAGCTCGTCGGCGCGGTGATGACCTTCACGGACCGGCGGCCGTACGAGGAACTCGAGGAGCGCTACGCCGAACTCGAGGAGCGCGAGGCCAAGCGCTACGAGGAACTGGAGAGCCCGCGAAGCCGAGCGGCGGGAAGCGCTCGAGGCGCAGCACAAGGAGCAGTTCGACGCCCTGGCGGCCCGGCACGCCCAACTGGTCTCCGTTCTCGGCGAGTCGCTGCGGGGGCCGATGGACCAGCTGCGCAGCCAGCTGGGCACCCTCGCCTCGGATCCGGCGGGGCAGCTGTGGCCCGAGGCGAACCAGGTCCTGCACTACCTCACCGCCGGTTATGCCCGCATGACGACGCTGGTCGACAACGTGCTGAGCTACCAGCGTCTCGATGCCGGTCAGGAGCCGCTCCAGCGGGAGACCGTCTCGCTGGACAGCGTCGTCGCCGCCGGTGTCGAGGGCGCGATCGAACTGATCGGCCCCGGGCGCGCGCAGTTCGCGGTGCACGCACCGCCGCTCGAGGCCGCGGTGGACGCGCGGCGGATGGCACAGGCACTGGCGCATCTGATCGCGGACGTCGCCGGCGTCGATGCGACCGGGAGCACGGCCGGCCCCGCAGGGGGCGACTCCACGATCGTCGTCGCGGCGGCGCAGCGCGGCGAGGTCGCCCGGATCGAGGTCCGCGGTCCCTACGCGGGCGGCGACCCGGTGCACGGCCCGCTCGTGCGCGGCATCGTGCGGCTGCACGGCGGTGTGCTGCAGACCCACGAGGTACCGGGGATGTCCGGCAGCGCGTTCGTCCTGGAAGTGCCCCTGGCGGGGGGCGATTCGGCGGCGGGCGGCGGGGACGCGGCCGCCGTGGCGCCCGTGCCGGCGCAACGGTCGCCGGAGCAGCCGACGGGCTCCGGCGCGGGAGCCGGCGCGGCTCGCGAAC
>NZ_JAMQGM010000052.1 GCF_023703325.1 Streptomyces meridianus | reverse complement strand
GAGCGGGTTAGAGCGCGCTGCGCGCGCTCTAAACGATCGCCGTCGCTTCGCTCCGGCGGCTCGGCTTCGCCGAGCTGTCCCGCGCTTCGCGCGGGACGAACGAGCCTGCTTCGCAATCTCGTTAAGGAAGTGTCAGGTCCCGCTTCGCAGGGATCCTGGCCCGGCTTCGCCGGGCTGCAGTGCTTCCGCACTGCTTCGGTCCTTCCGCTTCGCTTCAGGCCCGATGGCCCGCTGACGCGGGCCCGGCCGGCAGTGGGGTGGGGGCGCGGTTGCTCTGTCCTGACGAGGGGAAAGGGGGGTGCCTGTTCCCTTTGATGCAGGTCTGCCTGGGCTCATCCCCCGCGCTTCGCACGGAGTAGACATGAACGGGACTGCTCTGCCGCTCTGTTGATGATGCATTGGTTCGGCTATCGAGCCGTCCTCGCGTCCTACCGCTCCATGCCTCAGGGGCAGGGCGCAGCCGGCAGCCATGGGGGGTGCTGGGGAAAGCTGATGCTGCGTTGGGCGCAGCATGGGGGTGGTTGGGCTTGGCATCAGGTTGGCGATCAGGCTTCGCGGTGTTGGCGGGTCCTCCGGAAGGTTCGGTTTGTCGGTGGCTGATGTTGGTCGTCGTCAGATGTGGTGGAGTGCTTCCTTCCTGGAAAAATTTCTGAGTATCCGAGTTTGCCGTTAGTCCCCCTTTCTTGGCGGAGTTCGCATGGGAGCGAGATGGTGAGGTGATGGCAGGTCAGCCGTCGTTCCTGGCGGGCTTGGAGACTGTGGTGTTGTCGGTCCGTTCTTCTTCGTCGAACAGTGCGGTCAGCAAGGCTTCGTGTTTCGTGGCGAGTTGGCCGTTGCGCTGTTTGGTGCGCGTTTTGGCGAGCCAGGGGCCGATCATCACGCGCTCGCCGTCGACGACGATGGCTTCGCGTGCGGTGGGAGCGCGGCCTTCCCTTGCGATGAAGAGTTCGAGGAGTTGGACGGTCTGCTCGAAGGAGCGGCGTGTCCGGCGGGTCGGCTGGAGGGGGTTGGTGTCGGGGGTGAGACCGATGGCGGTGAGGAGGGCCTGCTGGCCGGGGTGGAGCTTGTCCCAGTGGGTGAGTTGTCGGTGGAGCCAGCGGCCGGCTTTGACGCTGCCGATGAGGGTGTCGAGGTGGAGGGCGGCGGGATCGTTGCCGGCCTGTAGGTGGTGGCGGATCAGGTGGTATTTGCGGTGCCAGTCCGGGCCGTGCGGGAGCTGCCAGTGGGGGTCGATGGTGGCGATATCGGCGGTGCGGTGTGCGTCGAGCCGACCGCGGGCAGCCAGGGAGCGTTGTTCGGCGAGGAAGGCGCCGCCGGGGGTGGTGGTGGGGATGGCGAGGTGGCCGTGGGCAGCGTGATAGGCGGCCACGGTGGTGAGGTTGGCCCGCCAGGCGGCCTCGTGCTTGTCCCAGATCATGCCGAGGGTAGCGAGTTCGGCGACCCAGTCGGCCTCGATGCGGCCGGCCCGGTGGGCGTCGCGCATGCCGGTGATGAAGCTGCCCAGGGCGTAGCCGGTGGGGTCGGTGTAGTCGGCGGGGACGTCGAGGTGGCCGTGTTGGTCGTGGAAGGCCTGGGCTGAGGCGAGGCCTTCGCGGCGGGGGCGTGAGGTGGTGTCGCGGGGGTCGAAGGCGATGAGGTCCATGGCGCGGGCGATGCGCTCGGGGTGGACGGTGAAGTCGAAGTGCCAGCGGTGCTGGATGAGGCGGCTGGTCTCGGTGGTGAGGCGGTTGGTCTTGCTGGGGAGGCGTTCGAGGATGCGGTGGTCGTGGCTGGCCAGCGCGGTGGTGATCGCCCAGACGGGTTCGTAGGGGGTGCCGAGGATGTTCTGTGGGTCGGCGTCGGGTGGGATGTAGACGGGGACGATGAGGCTGGCGGTCTTACCGGACACGTCCAGGCGCAGGGCGCGGCCGAGGCCTTGTGCGCAGCGGATGATGCTGCTGGTGGGGTCGGCGAAGACGACGGCGTCGACGCTGGGGATGTCGATGCCTTCGGCGATGACTTTGGCGTTGGTCAGGATCGCTCGGGGTGTGGCGGCGAAGCGGGTGAAGATGTCGGCGCGTTCGTCGGCGGTGTGGTCGCCGTGGACGAAGAAGACGTCCGGGTCGAGGCCTGGGAAGCCGTCGGGGTCGGTTTGGCGGAGGCGGCGCAGCGTGTGGGGCAGTTCGCGGGCGAAGCGGATGGAGTCGTCGACGAGGTGGAAGAAGACCAGGACCCGGCGCAGGGAGTGCTCGGTCATGGCTTTGAGGACGGCGAGGTGGAGGGCGGTGGTGCGCAGCGCCTCCTCGGGCTCTGTCTTGGTGCTGGTGATGGTGCCGGGTGTTGGGAGGTTGAGGCGGGTGCGGAGTTCGGTGTCGGTGATGGTGGGGATCACGATGCGGTAGTCCGCGGCCACTCCGTCGGCGATGGCTTGTGCCAGGGGGTACTCGTAGATTTTCTTTCCGTAGATGGCCTCGTTGTCCATGCTGTTTGTTGCGGTGGGCGCGGGTGGTGCGGGTTCGGGGGTGGTGGGGGGTCGTCGGGGGCGGGTGGTGTCGGCGGAGTCGGTGAGGTCGGGGGCGGTGAAGCTGCGGGGGGTGGCGGTCATGTAGAGGCGGCGCACAGCCCGGATCCGCTGGGCGTCGTTGATCACGGCCCACTTCTTGTCCGCCCGGCCGGCGATGCGGTGGGCCTCGTCCATGATCGCGAGATCGAACGCGGGCACGGTGTAGCGGGTGTGCTGCGTCGCCTCGATCTTGTCGAGACTGTCGTAGGTGGACAGGACCGTCAGCGCGGGGATCTGATCGTCGTTCGAGCCTACGACGGACATCAGGGCGGCCAGGGCGTTCGAGTCGCTGGTGGAGCCGATCTGGGCGGTGGCCAGGGCATTGTGGGCGGCGGTGTCCATCGATGACACGATCACCATGTGCTCGCTGTGGCCGTCCCGGCGCCACGCGAGCGCAGTCTGCGCAGCCAGATCCAGCGTGGGCACCACGACCAGGACCAGGCGTGCCCGGAGTTCGTCCGCGGCCCGGATCGACACCAGCGTCTTACCCGTCCCCGTCGCCGCCACATACAAGGCGCGGGTATGCGGGCGCCGCAGATACCGCACGATCGCTGCCAGACCCTGCTCCTGGTCCGGACGCAACGCGGGCCGTGCTGGGTGGTGGAAGTCGGATGTGGTCATGCCGACATGATGACCCAGAGTCTCGCCAGCAAGATGGGTCTGTACAGGTGAGTGGTGCAACTCCCGAGCTGGAAACGACAGTTGATGACGGACGCCGGGTGGGCTGGAGTGCGGGATCTGCTGCCGGTGCCGGGGTGGCTCGAGGGGCGGGGGCGGGGGGCGGGGGGTTACTGCCATCGGAAGATGGTCGACGCGGTCCGTTACCTGGTCGACAACGGCATCAAGTGGCGGGCGATGCCCACGGACTCCCCCGCCTGGGACCGCGTCTACGCCTTCTGGCGGCGGTGGCGGAACAAGGGGCTGATCAGCGAGTTGCACCGGGCGTGCTGTTCGAGGGCGACAGCCTGGGGCGGTGGATCCGACGGCAGAAGCATCCCGGCAGCTGGGCCAGCTGTCGCCCGAGCAGCAGGAGCGTCTTGCCCACCCCGAGGGCTGCAAGGGCCCTTGCCGGGCGCGCACCCCGTACCACGAGATATTCGGCAGGGCCGGGGTGAGCGGCACGCGTCCGTCTGGGTCTGTCAAAAGTTCGGTGTAACCGGGGTTGTTGAGGTTATGGGCGGGCGGCGGAGAGTCGGCCGTCGAAGGTGATGTCGAAAGCGTTGAGTGCGGTCTTCCAGCGGAGGGCCCAACGGGCCTGGCCTTTGCCGGTGGGGTCGAGGGACGTGATCGCCAGATAGACGCACTTGAGGGCGGCCTGCTCGTTGGGGAAGTGCCCCCGGGCCTTGACCGCCCGGCGGATCCGCGCGTTGACCGACTCGATCGCATTGGTGGTGCAGACGATGCGGCGGATCTCGCTGTCGAAGCGCAGGAACGGGGTGAACTCTGCCCAGGCGTTCTCCCACAGGCGGATGATCGCCGGATACTTCGTGCCCCAAGCCTCGGTGAACTCGGCGAACCGTTCCAGGGCGGCGTCCTCGGTCGGAGCGGAGTAGACGGGCTTCAATGCCTTGGCGATCTTGTCCCAGTGCTGGCGGGCGGCATAGCGGAAGGAGTTCCGCAGCAGGTGCACGACGCAGGTCTGCACGATCGTGGCCGGCCAGACTGCCTCCACGGCGTCGGGCAGGCCCTTGAGCCCGTCGCAGACGAGCATGAGTACATCCCCGACGCCGCGGTTCTTGATCTCGGTGAGGACGTGCATCCAGTGTTTGGCGCCCTCGCCGCCATCCCCGGCCCAGAGGCCGAGAATCTCCCTTCGGCCCTCGGCGGTCACAGCCAAAGCCACATAGATCGGCCGGTTGGCCACCGCGCCGTCGCGGATCTTCACGTGGATGGCATCGATGAAGACCACCGGGTAGACCGGGTCGAGTGGGCGGTTCTGCCATTCGGCCATGCCCTCGAGGACCTTGTCGGTGATGGTGGAGATCGTCTGCCGGGAGACCTCGGCCCCATAGACCTCGGCGAGGTGAGCCTGGACCTCTCCGGTGGTGAGGCCCTTCGCGGCAAGAGAGATGACCATCTCGTCCACGCCGGACAGGCGCTTCTGCCGTTTCTTGACGATCTTCGGCTCGAAGGAACTGTCACGGTCCCGGGGCACGGCGATCTCCACCGGCCCGACTTCGGTGAGCACGGTATTGGCGCGGGAGCCGTTGCGGGAGTTGCCGCCGTTCTTCCCGGACGGATCGTGCTTGTCATAGCCGAGGTGATCGGTGATCTCGCCTTCGAGGGCGGACTCCAGCAGCCGCTTCGTCAGCTGCTGCAACAGGCCGCCCTCGCCGGTCAGTTGAAGACCTTCGGCCTGTGCCCTGGTCACCAGCTCGTCGATCAGCTGGTCGTCGACAACCGTGGTCTGCTGCGGCTCGATCCCCGCGCCGGCTTCGGCCTCGTGGTCACTGCTCATCGGTGCATCCTCCATGGTCGGGGGTTACACCGAACGATTTACAGTCCCATATTCGGCAGGGCCGGGGTGAGCGGCACGCGTCCGTCTGCACCGCACTGTGGGGTGGGCTCTTCTTCCAGTCCGGGAGCCGTAATTGATTGTCAGTGGTGGGTGAGACGGTAGGAGCATCGAGTGGGAATGAGGGGGAGCCTGTCATGTCCGGAGACCAGAACTACATCAATCATGTTGCTCTTGTGTTGGATGCCAGTTCGTCCATGTCGCGTCTGAGCCGTAAGGTCGTCGAAGTCGCCGATCAGCAGATCGCCTATTTGGCTCGCCGGTCGAAGGAACTGGACCAGGAAACCCGGGTCACGGTGTACGTTTTCGCGGACAAGGTGGAGTGCGTCATCTACGACAAGGACGTGCTGCGGATGCCGTCTTTGAAGCAGCTGTACCGGGTCGGTGGGATGACGGCTCTGCTGGCGGCCACGCTGAAGTCGCAGAGGGAGCTGGCGCGGACGGCACAACTGTACGGCGATCACAGTTTTCTGACGTTCGTGCTGACCGACGGTCAGGAGAATGCAAGTCACCGCTGCGCGGATGCTCCTGTCAGGGGTCCGCGTGAACTGGTTGCGGCAGTGGCCAGGATGATCGAGACGCAGGAGGACAACTGGACGTTGGCTGTCCTCGTGCCGGATCAGATGGGCAAGCGTGAGGCCATGCAGTGCGGTTTCCCGAAGGACAACATCGCGATCTGGGACGCCACGAGCACACAAGGTCTGGAGGAGGCCGGGCAGGTCATCCGGCAGGCCACGGAGAAATTCATGGTGGGCCGTGCCCGGGGAATCCGGGGTTCGCGGGCGGTGTTCTCCACGGGTGCCGAGGCGGTCAACAAGGAGACCATCGAAGCAGCTGGTCTCACCCCGGTGGATCCATCGGAGTTTCAACTGATACCGGTGGCCCGTGAAGCGGCGATCCGGGACTGGGTCATCGAATGCGGGCACACATACCGTACCGGTGGTGCGTTCTACCAGTTGAGCAAGTCGGAGAAAATCCAGGCGCAGAAACAGATCGCGGTGCTGGAGAAGAAGACCGACCGGGTGTTTACGGGGCCGCAGGCGCGGGCGCTGCTCGGCCTGCCGGACACGGAAGTCCGGGTCAAGCCGGACCACAACAACGACTTCACGATCTTCGTGCAGAGCACCAGCGTGAACCGGAAACTCGTAGCTCACACACGGCTACTGTTGATGATCTGACCCCTCGAAAGTGTCCCAAGCCGCCGCCGAGTCCCGCCGTCCCGTGGTCTCCACTGAGCTTGTTCCGCTTGGATGGACACGGTTGGTGTGGTGGTCAGGCTGCGAGTGCGGTCTCGTATTCGGCGGGGCTGCGGTAGCCGAGGGCGCTGTGCAGTCGGTGCAGGTTGTACCAGCCTTCGATGAATTCGAAGATCGCGGTGCGGGCGGTGGCCCGGCTGGGCCAGGCGGTAGTGCCGAGTAGTTCTCGTTTGATGGTGGAGAAGAACGGCTCGGCGAGCGCGTTGTCCCAGCACTGCCCGGTGCGGCCGATCGACAGCCGGACTCCGAACTCGGCGGCCAGAGCGGCGAACTGCTGACTGGTTTTATTGGGCGAGGTTGTCGCGCGTCAGACTTTGTGGCAGGGCCCGTTGCTTGCGGGTCCGATTCACGTGAGGAGTCTGATCGTTCATGCCGAAACCACCGGTGCTGCCGGCGGAGGAGAAGGTCCGGATTGTGCTGTCGATCCTGGCCGGTGAGGTCACCGTCGCCGAGGTCGCTCGGCGGGCGAAGGTGTCCGACCCGACTCCGGGAACTGGAAGCGCCAGTTCCCGGAGTCGGGTCGGGCCGGTCTGACGGCCGGCAAGTCCGGGGCCCGGCAGCCGCGAACAGCAACTCAAGGCCGAAATTGAGGTCTTGACGCAGACGCTGGGTGAGGCAGCGGTCGAGCTGCGGGTGTGGAAGAAGTCGGCCGAGGGCGGCCGGGCCCTTCGAGGACCTCGAGGTGATCCGCATCGATGCCGGGCATGCCGACCGCGAGGTTCTGCCGTCTGATCGCCGTGCCGGGCGCGGGCCCGGCACGGCGGCGAAGACCTCAAGGGGCCGTGGCCGCGCCCGGCCAGGCAGCGGGTGGCCGAGGCCGCTCGCCGGCATGCGCTGGCCCACCCGGCCCGGGGCCACCGCAAGGTCTGGGAGATGTGCCGGTACGAGGGCCATCCCGTCTCACAGGGCCACGGTGCTGAGGCTACTGCGCGACCAAGGGGCTGCTGCTCGAGGCGAACTACCAGCACGAACACCGACAGCTCGCCGATCGGCGCAAGGCCGCCTTCGCCACCGAGCCCACAGGCGCGAACCAGGTACGGCAGCTGGACATCTCCGAGTTCGAAACCGTCGGCGGCGGCACCTGGCAGCTGGCCGGCTGCCGCGACTACTGATCGAAGTACGAGCTGAGCCGGCACATCTCACCCACCGCGAACCAGCACGATGCGATAGTCGCGATCGAACTCGCCCTGGCCGAGGCCGAGCGCCTCGCCGGTGCCCCGCCGGCCGACCTCGCTCCACCCGACGCCAAGGACACGGTCCAGCCTCGGGTCACCATCGTCACCGACAACGCCGGTGTCTTCCGCTCCTTCCGCATCGCAGCGTTCATCACCACCCGGCCCGAACTGAGGCACGTACGCACCCAGGTCCGCACTCCGGGCCCAAACAGCTCACGCGAACACGGCATCGGCTCACTGAAGTACGAAAAACTCTTCCTCGAGGAGATCCCCGACGCCCTGGACCTTGGTCCGTCACGCCGAGGACTACCAGATCGAGTACAACACCGTCCGCCCCCACACGACACCCGCCTGGAACCGCCCCCACACCGACAAGCCGACGCACTCGAACTCATTCTGTCAACTCCTGGTGCGATGACACAGACTCCAGTGGCACCCACCCCTCTCGACCGTCAAGCGAGCGGCACCAAAGCCAGCCGCTCGGCAAATCCTCCGCCCATACCTCAAGGGCATCGCCAACAGCCGTGAGCAGTTCTGTCGTGTCATAGGGGACCTGGACCTGGACCTGCCCCGACGGGCCGGACAGGTACCTGGCCGGAACCCAACCGGAACCATGCGAGCCGACTACGAAGACGAACGCGGGCCATTCGTCGCTGCGCTCCCCCGCTTCGACCAGCTCCCCGACGACCAGCCGCATCGGTTCACGGGCCGGAATCTGATGCGCGGAAACGGCGATGACTCGTCTGATCACGAGTTGACGCTGCCACAAGTCCACTCACCGTGCAATGCCGGCCGCGGTCAGGTGAGCGCAGATGCCGCCGGATCGGATCGAGCGGCTATGACGCCTTTTCGGACCACCGTCCTCGTAGGGGTTGCTCTGAGCAGACGGGAGCCCGGGGACGCCGTCCATCAGCGGGTTTGTCCAGGGCACGCCCCCCGTCGGCCGTTTCCCCGGCGATCCAGGATCCGGAGTTTCCCGGCCCCGGTTGGTCAGCGCGAGTGCGGTCGGTCTGTGGCGACCGCGCTGCCCGCGTCACCCCGCGAGCGTGTCCAGTTCCTCGCCGATCGCCTCGCGCACCGGGTCGTGCTGCGGACCGAGTGCGTACGCCGGGTCGCTCCACCTCTCCAACGGATACAGCCACACGGGCATCCCCACGAGGTCGGCAGGCTCCCACTGGAACCGCGGCCACACGTGGGCATGCAGGAATCCGTCGGTGTTCCCCAGGATCTCCAGATTCACTCGCCGGAAAGCCGGGTCCAGCCGCCGGCAGGCCCGTTCCGCCGCCTCGCCGAGCCGGTCCATGTCCGCAAGAAAGGCCAGCCGCCTGACCTTCGGCAGGTCCGACAAGCGCTGCACCTCGGGCTCGTCCGTCAGGAGCACCGAGTATCCGGGGAGGAACTGCACATCCCCGATCACCGCGAATCCCGCTTCCAGCCGCCGGAGCACTGCGGGATTCCCGCCCTGCAGCGCGCTGCCGACGCGGTCCCTGCGCCAGTCGTCACTCATGACGGACAACCCTACGCACTGGTGATCAGCGCGGCTCACGCGCGTGGGTCGAACGACATTTTGCTTGTCGGACCAACCGTCGCGGGCCGCACCACGCCACGCCCATGACGTTCACGGGCGGTCACGACGCCTGCATCAGTGTTCCTGAACCGTCGGGCGCACCATGATCTCGTTGATCGCGACGTGCGGCGGCTGGGTGATCATGAACGTGAGACACCGGGCGACGTCCTCGGAACGCAGCCAGGCCTGCTGCGGCAGTCCACGGGCGGCCCCGGCTCCGGCACCGGTGGCCATCTCCGTCGTGGTCATCCCCGGTTCCACCAGCCCCACCCGGAGTCTGCGGCCGGTCACCTCCTGACGCAGTGCCTCGCTGAAAGCACCCACCGCGTGTTTGGTCGCCGAGTAGACGCTGTTGTTCTTGCGTGCGATGCGACCCGCGAGCGAGCTGACGTTCACCAGGTCGGCCGCCTGACGCGGGCCGTCGGCCGCGGCGTTCAGCAGGTGCGGGAGCGCGGCCCGCGACGTGTGCAGGACGGCCGTGAGATTCAGGTCGACGGTGTGGTCGACGTCCTCGGGATCGATCTCCTCGAATGGCCCCATGGTCACCGAGGCGGCGTTGTTCACCAGGATGTCCAGTCGCCCGAAGGTCTTTGCGGCTTCCTCGACCGTGCACCTCGCCTGGCCGGAATCGCGCAGGTCGGCCGTGAGGACGGCGCACGAGCCACCCGCGTTCCGGATCGTGGCGGCCAGTTCCTCCAGCCGTCCGGTCCGCCGGGCCACCAGCGCCACTGCGGCCCCTTCCCGTGCCAGCGCCATCGCCGTGGCCGCCCCGATACCGCTGGACGCCCCGGTCACCAGCGCGGCACACCCCGACAACGGCAGACCGGTCCCGATCCCGCCCGTTCGGATCGGGGCTTCGGTGCTCCTGACACCGTGGTCGTGCACACCCATCCTGGTCTCCGCTTCAGCCGGTCCGACGTCGGACGGGCCCAACACCGTCCAAGCGGCCCGCCCGGCCGCTCACCGAGACCTCTCGGCTGACACCATCTCAACCCCGGGAGCTCACCCTGCGCACCCCACCACGCCGAACACCCCAGTTCATCGCCACCGCCCCGGCCCGGACAGGCCAGGGCTGCACCGTGATGGTCGTCCCGCCGTCGATGCTGACGGCTCCGCACCCACGGCATCGCTGCTCAGATGTGCCGCATCCAGACGTTGGGTTCGCAGTACACGCCTTCGTCGGCGGAGCGGTCGATCCGGAGCAGGCTGAGCCCGTCCGGAATCACGTAGTCGCCCGATGCCGGGAAAACCATTCCGGTCCAGCGTTCCCACTCGGCGACCGTGCCGGTCATGGTCTGCGACGCAGGTGCGGCCGCGACTATCTCGGCCCCCAGGCGCTGATGAGTCCGGATCCAGGGATCCATGGCCAGCCCGTCCTCGCGGCACCACGCCATGAAGGTCTCGATCGGTGTCAGCGGGTACCGCGCCTTCGTCGTCGGCCGGACCGGGGCGACGACACGGGCCAGCCCAGCGTTCTGCGCCGTCCGCCGCAAAGCCGTGAGCATTTCGCCGGCAAAGCCGCGTCCCTCGAGTGCGGGAGTGACGACCGCCCCGCAGACGACCAGGGTGTCGGCGTCCACCCCGTGCTCGCGGCCCTCGACCGCGCGCACCAGGGCGTCGGTGTAGCCGGTGGGAAGGGTCTGCGGCAGACCGTCCCAGGTGACAGGCACTCCCCAGCCCGCGGCTACCGGCGTGTCGTCGGCCACCAGCATCAGGTTCAGGTCGGCGAAGAATTCCCGCACCCTGCCTATGAAATCCTTCACCAGCCGGTCGGCCGTGATGAACTCCGGGAACCCTTTGCTGAAGAGCTCCGACAGCTGTTCGTCCGACCATGTCCGCGCATCGGCGCGCTCCACCTCGAAGACCATGGCGCGATCCTGGCACACGCCCTGCTTGGCGGTCTCTGCCCGGAAGCGCTCACGTCCCGGGGGCGTCACCGACGACTGAGAGGTGCTCAGCGGGTCGCCACGACCAGCCGGGCGCGAGGGCCGCCGTCCGCGCACCGCCCCAGAGCCTCGAGGGGCAGCAGGTCCACGGTGAATCCGACCCGTTGCAGGTCGGCCATGACATCGGCGAGCCGGAAGGTCCGGTAGTACATGACGAATTTCGGCCGCCACACGGCATTGCGGACGCGCATCACCGCGTCGAACCCCCACAACAGCCAGTAGTCGCGTGAGCCGACCCGCGGTGGGGCCGCCACGGGAAAGACGAAGCGTCCGCCGGGGCGCAGTGCGTAGCGGACCTGCGCGAAGAGCGCGGGGCGTTCACGGGGCAGGAAGTGGCCGAAGGCTCCGAAGCTGACGGCCAGGTCGTGGACGGGTGCGAACGGCAGGTTGCGGGCGTCGGCGCGGACGAAACCGACGGCCGGCGGTCTCGGCTGCGGCGGGTGGGCCTCACGTGCGACGGCGAGCATGCCCACGCTGAAGTCGATGCCGGTGACCCGGTCGTGGCACAACCGGCGCAGAACGCCGATGCCGGCGCCGGTGCCGCAGCAGACGTCGAGCCCGGCGTCGAAGGGCCCGAGGGGCTCCAGGGCCTCGGCGACGGCGGCCAGCATGCGTTCGGGCGTCCGGAAGGGGGTGCGGTCGAAGTCAGGGGCGAGCAGGTCGTAGCCGCGCTCTACGGACGACAGCGCCTGCACCACAAGGTCACGGAACGTGGGGCCCTGATGGGTGAACACACCACCCAAACTAGCACCGCGTCATCGGCCGCCACCCCCGAATCGGTTGCTGCAGTGGCCCCGGGCAGGTCGGGACGCGACGTGTCGGTACCCCTGCGACCGGCCATGAGCCGGTAACTTCCTCAACTCCCCCGACTGTCGGCGCTCTTGTGCTGTACCTGTCACTGCGTCATTCTCTCTGCGATGGGAAGCGGAATCAGACCAGCCGGTTTGCCGTTCCGTGCGGACGCTCCCTTGGAGGAGGACTACGCAGTGATACCAGCGATGAGCATGTCCCGACGCCGCAGAACAGCCGGCCTGGTGGCAGCGGCGACAGTCGCCGCACTCGGCTTCACCCTCTCCGCGCCGGCGAACGCTGCGCAGCAGTCCCGGGAGACCGGCTACATCGTCACCCTCAAGGGCGAGCCGGGCGCTCTGACCCTGGCATCGGCCAGGAAACAGAGCTCGGCCGTCGCCGCACGTCACGGCGCCGAGGTCGGCCACACCTACACCGACGTCCTGCACGGGTTCTCCGCGCGCATGACCCCGGCCGAGGCGGCCGCTCTTGCTGCCGACCCGTCCGTCGAGAAGGTCAGCCCCGACCGCGTTCTGAAGGCCGCGGCCAACCAGGCCTCGCCGCCGTCCTGGGGGCTGGACCGCATCGACCAGGCCGACCTGCCGCTCGACAACGCGTACACCTACCCCGACACCGCCGGAAGCCAGGTGACCGCCTACATCATCGACACCGGTGTCCGGATCAGCCACCAGGACTTCGGTGGGCGCGCCTCCTACGGCTACGACGCCATCGACGACGACATGACCGCGGCCGACGGACACGGGCACGGCACGCATGTGGCCGGCACCGTGGCCGGAACGTCCCACGGTGTAGCCAAGAACGCCGACATCGTCGCCGTCCGCGTCCTGGACGACAGCGGCTCCGGCAGCACCTCGCAGGTCGTGGCGGGGATCGACTGGGTCACCCGGAACGCGCAGAAGCCGGCCGTAGCCAACATGAGCCTGGGCGGCGTGGCCGACTCGGTGCTGGACGACGCCGTCCGCAACTCCATCGCCTCCGGCATCACGTACAGCATCGCTGCGGGCAACTCGAGCGCGCCGGTCAGCACCGCGTCCCCTGCCCGCGTCGCCGAGGCCGTCACTGTGGGGGCCACGACCAAGTCCGACTCGATGGCCACGTACTCCAACTACGGCTCCGGCGTGGACATCCTGGCTCCCGGGTCGTCGATCACGTCGGCCTGGAACACCGGCGACACCGCCACCAACACGATCTCCGGAACGTCCATGGCGGCCCCGCACGCGGCCGGGGTGGCGGCCCTGTGGCTGGCCGGGCACCCCACGGCCACCCCGTCCCAGGTCGGCAACGCGCTGACCTCGGCGGCGGCCCGGGACAAGATCAGCGGAACGCTCCTCTCCCCCAACCTCCTCCTCCAGACGACCAGCTGACCGCCGCCGTCCTGCTCCCGGCCCCCGGCACTTCCCATCCTCGGGGCCCGGGGGCACCGGGCCGGCCGGCGCACCGATCGATCGCTCCCACCCCTCAGGACGGCAGACTTCTCAGCCCGATCGGCATCGGCCTCCGGGTCTCAGGGAACCGCTCCGCTGTCATGAGCACGACTCATCGCGCAGTCCCCCGCAGCAATCCTGCGAAAGAAAGATCCCCATGCGACTGTCCCGTATCGCGGCCGCTCTGTCCGCATTCCTTCTCTCTGCCGTGTTCGCCCTCACCGGGGCCACCACGGCCTTCGCCGCCGGCCCCAACTACGTGGCTCTCGGTGACTCGTACTCCTCCGGCCTCGGCGCCGGCAGCTACGACAGCGCCAGCGGCGACTGCAAGCGCAGCAACGCCTCCTATCCCGCGTTGTGGGCCGCGAACAACGCCCCCGCCTCGTTCTCCTTCACCGCCTGCTCCGGCGCCACCACCGACGACGTCCTCGCCGGCCAGCTCGGCCCCGTCAACAGCTCCACCGGCCTGGTCAGCATGAGCATCGGGGGCAACGACGCCGGATTCGCCGACGTCATGACGACCTGTGTGCTGTAC
>NZ_JAMQGM010000051.1 GCF_023703325.1 Streptomyces meridianus | reverse complement strand
GGCGTCGCCCCGCCGGACGGGCGGCGCAGGCGCCCGGAGCCGGTCCGCGAGCGCGGCGGCCAGTCCGCCCACCGGCGCGAAGGCGTCCCAGCCCGGCAGGCGCGCCGGAGCGCAGTCGGCGTCGGCGAAGGGCAGAAGGGCCTCGCGGACCGCCACGGCGTCGACGGGACGGTCGGCGGGCTTCTTGGCGAGAAGGCGTCCGACGAGGCGGGCGAGCCCCTGCGGGACGTCGCCGCGCAGCAGCGCCAGCGGCGGCGGGACGTCGTTGACGTGCCGGTCGGCGAGCTCGTACGCGCTGTCGCCCACGAACGGCGGGACACCGACCAACGCTTCGTACAGTACGCAACCCAGGGCGTAGAGGTCGGCGGCCTGCGTGACCAGACCGGCCTCGAACTGCTCGGGCGCCATGTAACGGGCCGTGCCCACCGTGACGCCGGTGCTGGTCAGCCGCGTGCCGTCGACGTCGTCGGTGATCCGGCCCATCCCGAAGTCGAGGACCTTCACCAGGCCGCCCCGGGTGAGCATGACGTTGGCCGGTTTGAGGTCGCGGTGCACGATGCCCGCGGTGTGGGCCGCGGCGAGGCCGTTGGCGATCTGGGCACCGATCGCCGCGACCCAGGTGAGGGGCAGCCGGTTCTCCTCGGCGACCAGGTCGGAGAGGGGACGTCCGTCCAGAAGTTCCATCACGAGGTACGGCAGGCCGCCGTTGGTCCCGTCCACGCCCCCGTCGATCGTGCGCGGGAGGTTCGGGTGGTCGTCGAGCATTCGCATGATCCGCACCTCGCGGGCGAAGCGCTCGACGGCTCCGGCGTCGGCGTCGGTGCCCGCCGGGGCGCCGGAGCGGCGGCGCAGCACCGTCTTGACCGCGACGTGACGCTCCTGCCCGGAGGCTGTCGGTGAGGCGTGCAGATCCTCGGCCCGGTGAACCTCGCCCATGTTGCCCGCGCCGACCAGCCCGGCGAGACGAAACCGTCCTGCGACGCACTCGACGTCCACAGCCGCTCCCCCTGATGCTCCGCGGCCTGTGCACCCCGCCCTGACCGCGCCCTCCCCAAGTCGGCTGAATGTCGGTCGTCCACGGAAAGACCATCAGCCTTCACAAACGATACACAGAATCTTCAGAAGATTGAACCGTGCATCAACAGTGATGTGATGGCTCGTCATGAATGAGTCAGATAATTCTGACTTCGCATCAACGGCCTGGTGCCAAACTCCCCCGTGCCGGCCCGTGTCGGGCTCGCGGTCATGGGGTCGGCGGTCAACCGTCGTGCCGATGTGGGGGTTTGATGCGCTCCCGTTCGGGCCGAACCGGAGCGTGGCAGCCCCCGGATGCTCCCGACGGCGGTATTGCCCCATGTTCCCCCTACTGACTCACGAAGTGCGGAAAGGGTTGCATCGGCCCGAGTGGGGGATTTTCCGCCTGTTGTCGCGGCCCTCCGGTGCTCCCATGGTGATGCGGTGCCGGGGCTGCGGACCGCGTGACAGGGGGATTGTCAGTGGCGGACCTCGGTGTCATGCTCCGTTCATCCCTGCTGTGAGCTGCGAGGAGCCATCCGTGCGAGATCTCCCGGACATCCCGAATCCGTCCGCGCCGGATGTTTCCCGGGACCCGTCGCCGGGGGAGGAGCCCCCGCCCGCCGGGAGCAGCCGCCGGAACCTGCTGCGGGCCGGGGCAGCCGTCGCCGGGCTCGGTCTTCTCGCGCACGTGGCCCCCGGAGCGGCCGCCGGTGAACGCCCCGCCTCCGAAACGGACTCCACGGGCGCCGCAGCCGCCTCCGGCTTCCTCGTCGGCAGGGGCATCGGCGACGCCACCGGCGAGGTCGCCGAGGTCGGCATGATGGGCTACGGGCGCGTCGACCAGCAGGCCGAGGGCCTCCACACCCGGCTGCGTGCCCGCGCGTTCGTCGTCGCCGACGAGACGGCTCCCGGCGACCGGGTGCTGCTCGTCGTCGTGGACGCGGGCATGATCTTCGACAGCGTGCGCCAGGCGGTGCTGCGCGGCCTGGCCGAGCGCTACGGCGACCTCTACACCGCCCGCAACGTCATGCTCACCGCCACCCACACGCACTGCGGCCCCGGGGGCCACTCCCATCATCTGCTCTACAACCTCACCACCCTCGGCTTCCACCAGAAGACCTTCGACGCCATCACCCGCGGCATCCTGGACGCCGCCGGCCGTGCCCACGACGACCTGGCGCCCTCCCGACTGACGCTCACACACGGCGAGTTGCACAACGCGAGCGTCAACCGTTCCCGGGAGGCGTTCGATCGCAACCCCGCCGACATCCGCGACCACTTCCCCGACGCGATCGACCCCCAGACCACCCTGCTGCGCATCGAACGCGGCGGTCGGCTGGCCGGGGCCGTCAACTGGTTCCCCACCCACAACACCAGCATGTCCGGCGACAACCGGCTGATCAGCGCCGACAACAAGGGCTATGCGGCCTACCACTGGGAGCGCGAGGTCGAGCACGCCGACTACCTCGCGGATGCGACCCCCGACGTCGTCACGGCCTTCGCCCAGACCAACGCCGGCGACATGTCGCCGAACCTCGACCTGAAACCCCCCACCACCCCGGCCGACTTCGCCCGCACCCACGCCAATGGCCTGCGCCAGTACGAGGCCGCCGCCGCCCAACTCGACCGCACCGGCGCACGGCTCACCGGTGGCGTCGACGCGCGTGTGGTGTTCGTGGACCTCTCGAATGTCACCGTCCGCCCGGAGTTCACGGGCGACGGACGCGCGCACCGGACCGCCAAGGCCGCCCTCGGCGCCTCCATGGCCGCGGGCAGCACCGAGGACGGACCGGCCTTCCCCGGCTTTCAGGAGGGCGAGAACCCCCTGTGGGACGCGGTCTCCGACTCGGTCCTCTACACCGCGTCGCCCGAACTGCGCGACGCCCAGTCCCCGAAGGACATCTTCGTCCCCATCGGCGAGATGAACCGCGTCCACCCGTGGGTGCAGGAACTCGTCCCGGTCCAGCTGATGCGGATCGGCGGGCTCCACCTCATCGGCATCCCCGGCGAGGTCACCATCGGCGCGGGACTGCGGCTGCGCCGCACCGTGGCCGAAATCCTCGCCGCCGACGTCGAGAACGTCCTCGTCGCGGGCTACGCGAACGCCTACTTCCACTACCTCACCACGCCGGAGGAGTACGACGCCCAGGCCTACGAGGGCGGCAGCACGCTCTTCGGCCGGTGGCAGCTGCCCGCGCTGCAACAGGTCGTCCAGCGGCTGGCCGTCGCCCTGCGGGACGGCGCGGCCGTCACGCCCGGTGCGACGCCCCCCGACCTGTCGGACAAGGCGCTGTCGCTCCAGCCGCCCGTGGTCGTGGACGTGCCGCAGCCGGGCCGGTCGTTCGGCGACGTCCTCACCCAGCCCGGCACCTCCTGCCGGCCCGGCGACCGGGTGACCGCCGTGTTCGCGGGCGCCCACCCCTCCAACGACCTGCACCGCGGCGGCACGTACCTGCGCGTGGAACGTCTCGACGGCGGAACCTGGGTCACGGTCGCCGACGACGGCGACTGGTCCACGGCCTTCCGGTGGGAGCGGGACGGAATCGCGGCGTCGAAGGTGACGATCACCTGGGACGTGCCGCAGGGCGCGCGCCAGGGCAGCCACCGCATCCGCTACTTCGGCGACGCAAAGCGCCTCACCGGAGGCGTCGGCGCCTTCACGGGCACCACCCGCACCTTCGACGTGAGCGGCTGACCGCCGCACACCCGGCCGCCGGCGTGGAGGCACGTCACGGCTCACCCCTTGCGGAACCGGGCCGGACCGTCGGTCACCCGACGGATGCGGCGATGGTCCGTGCGCAGTCCATGGACTCGGCGCGCGCGGTGTCCACCTCCAGGTCGTAGATCACGTCCCGGTGGACCAGATCTGCCTGGGACGCGGCCATCCCGCTGATCCGATCGCCTCGCGCGACCTCACGGCCCGCGGCAACCGCAGCGTCGCATCTGACACCGACCCACAGCACCCGCAGGCCGTCCAGAGCCTTCTGCCATCGCCGCTGTGAGTCCGCTCCACCGAGAAAGACCTCGTCGACGATGACCCGGGCGCCCGCACGGGCCATCGCGGCGACCCCCTCGATCCACGCGGCCTCCAGGGCGCGGAACTCGGACCCGACGGTCACTTCTCCGTCCCGGCCGAACCCGATCCCACTGTCGGAGGTCTGCATGGACGCCGGCATCGCCTCGACCAGCGTGTCCGTCCCGAGCGCCAGCCACGGATCCGGCAGGACCGCCTGAAGGCACCGGACGATCCCGGACTTGCCCGAGCTGGAACCACCGTTGAGAACGATCACATGAGTCGGCATCGCGTCACAGTAGAGGCACCAGCGGGCGCTCGGTTCGGATTTCCGCGAACCGCACCGCCCACGGCCTGTCAGGACCCGGCCGACCGTGCTTCGCTCCCCGCCGAGTCCCCAGCCTGCTCCAGTACACGCCCACCCCGGCCGGCCCGGCCCACGGGACGACCTGCCGCTCCCGGCCGTTGAGCAGCCACACGCCCCGGGCGTCAACAGCCACCGCGGTATGCCGGTTCATCCGGATCGGAATGCCGAAGAGCACCCCGAGTGCACCGAACACCAGCATCACCACGAGCCCGGCGATCCCGGGGCCGCTGCTCTCGCCGCGGTTCGTCCCGGTGGCGACCATGACGATCCCGGTCACTCCCGTCAGCCCCGGCAGGACGAACGCCAGGGAGACGGGACCGGCGGCCAGCAGGCTGCGGCGTCCGGTGCGCACCGTCGTCGCGTCCGGGGCGGGGCCCGGCGCCGACGGGGATCAGGAGTGGTGATGCACCCGGATCCTACGATTGCGGCACCGCTGTCACAGCGGCTTCGTAGGATCCGGGTGCATGACCGCACATGACGAACGCAGCGACCGGGCCGAGCAGTTGAGGGACGGCTCCGAGGCGCCCGGCGCGCAGGGGGTCGCGGCCGATGGAGCCCGTGAGGTGCGGCAGGCGCGCCTCACCTGCACCAGGGTCGGTGTCGTGGTGGTGATCGCGGGCGTGGTGGGGCTCCTGGCCCCGCTGGTCCACGGTGAACTCGCGGGTGTCGGGACCCTCTTCCTTTCCGGCGGCACGACGCTGGCCGCAGTGGGCGTCCTGCTGGCCCGTCGGGTCCCGCCCCGCCTGGCCTTGGCGGTGATCCTCGCCGGGCTCGTCGTGATGGTGGTCGGTGATCCGGTCATGCCGTAGGAGCGGGTAGCGTCAGCATCCGCTTCGCCAAGGCGTGCGGCGAGACACCGAGCCGAGGGAGTCTTCGATGACCACGACCATCCGCCGGGCGATCATCCCCGCCGCCGGTCTCGGCTCCCGCCTTCTGCCGCTGACGAAAGCGACGCCGAAGGAGATGCTGCCGGTCGGCGACAAGCCGGTGATCGAGCACACGGTCCGCGAACTCGTCGCCTCCGGCGTCACGGACATCACCATCGTCGTCTCCGGCGGCAAATCGCTGATCCAGGACCACTTCCGCCCGAACCCCGCCCTCGTCGAGCAGCTGCGCGCGGACGGAAAGAACGACTACGCGGACGCGGTGGAGGAGGTCGGCGAACTCTCCCGGGCCGGCCACATCACCTACCTGGACCAGCACGGCCCGTACGGCAACGGCACCCCGGTCCTCAATGCGGCACGGCACTTCGGCGACGAACCCGTGCTCGTCCTGTGGCCGGACGACGTCTTCGTCGCCCGCATCCCGCGCGCACAGCAACTGACGAAGGCATACGAGGCGGTGGGCTCCCCGGTCCTGGCCCTCATGCCGATGGACCCCGCCGACGCCCGGCGCTACGGCGTGCCCGTCGTCCAGGAGGACCAGGGCGCCGGCCTGCTGCGGATCAGCGGCCTGGTCGAGAAGCCGGAACCGCAGGACGCCCCGTCCGCCTACGCCGCCATCGGCGGATACGTCATCACCCCCGGCATCGTCGAGGAACTACGCGAACAGACCCGCCGCTGGTACGAGCACCGCAGCGGCGAGATCTACCTCACCGACGCCATCAACGCCCACGCGGGCGCCCACCCCGTCTACGGCCAGGTGATCCAGGGCAGTTGGTACGACACCGGCGACCCGCTCGCCTACCTCACCGCCCAGTTCGCCTCGGCCCTCGCCGACCCGGAGTACGGCCCGCACCTGCGCCGACTCGCCCGGGAGCTCAGCGGCCCCGGGACGGAGGGCCGCGGCGGCGGAGTGTGAAGCAGGCCGGACGCGCGTAGGCTTCCCCGTCATGCACGAGGAGATCCTGACCGGGGGCGGGGTGAACCACGTCGTCCGCATCGGGGCGACCGTACGCAGACCGACCGGCCCCTGGACCCCGGCCGTCCACGCACTCCTGGACCACCTCGCCGCAGCCGGGTTCCGGGGCGCGCCGAGGGCCCACGGCATCGACGAACAGGGCCGGGAAGTCCTGGACTTCGTGCCCGGCCAAATCGGCACGCTCTCGGGGTGCGACGGCGCCCGGCCGGGGGCCGCGGGCCGGCTGCTCCGGGCCTTCCACGACGCGACCGCGGGGTTCGTCCCGCCCGCCGGCGCCATCTGGTACTTCCCGCCCCACGAACCGGCCGAGGTCGTCTGCCACGGCGATGCCGCCCCGTACAACATGGTGTTCCGCGACGGACTGCCCGTGGCGTTCATCGACTTCGACACCGCGCACCCCGGCCCCAGGATCCGGGACGTCGCCTACGCCGCCTACCGGTTCGTCCCGCTGACCACCGCTCCCGCGGAGGGAGCGATGCCCCTGGCCGAACAGGCCCGGCGGCTACGGCTGTTCGCCGACGCCTACGGCCTGGCCGCCCGGGACCGTGCCACGCTCGTCGCCACCGCCGTGGCACGACTGGAACACCTGGTCGGCCACATGGAGGAACAGGCGGCCGCCGGAAACGCGGCGTTCGCCCGGCACCTGGCCGAAGGCCACGATCGGCACTACCGCGCCGACGCGGAGCACCTCGCGCGCCACGCGGACGTCCTGACCGCGGCGTTGGGACCGGCCGGCTGAACCGCCCGGCCGGCGGGGGCACGTCGCCGCGAAACGTCTCAGCATGCGACCCGGCGTGCTGGGAGTTTCCTCACTCCATGCCCCTTTCGATCAGGTGTCGACCGCGAGGAATGCCGGCCGGAGACCGGCTGGGATCCCGGAGCCCGGGTGACGTTCCGGCCTCCGGCGCGGCTCGTCCCGAGGAACGGACGCCGAATGCGTCCGGCACCGGAAGCGCCCGCACCTTTGCGAAGATCCCGCCGCCCGCCGGTGCCCCGGCGCCGCCCGGGCGGTGCCCGCCGACGGCTGACGGGGAGGCCCCCGGGAGGCTCCCCCGACGGGCGGGGTGCCTCCCGGGGCGGGAGGAGACATAGCGCCGTCACGGTGCCGCCAGGGCGCGGGCCCGGGCCGCGCGCACCGCGTCGGTGAGGCTGTCGATGTCGTACGGGCCGTGGTGCCGGCGCCCGTTGATGAAGAACGACGGCGTTCCCGACACCCCGCTGAGGTCCGCCGACTCCAGATCCTCCGCGACCCGGGCCGCCCCGCTGTGTGCCCGCAGGTACCGGCGGAATCGGTCGGTGTCCAGGCCGCGCTCCTCCGCGTGCCGGACCAGATCCATCGGTCGCAGTTCCTGCTGGTGTGCCAGCAGACGGGCGTGCATCTGCCAGAACGCTCCCTGCTCGGCGGCGGCCTCCGCGGCCTCCGCGGCCAGCTGGGCATTCGGGTGAACGTCCGGGAGCGGCAGGTGCCGCCAGACGTACGCGACGTCGTCACCGAACTCGGCCAGTACCCCGCGGACGACCGGCTCGGCCTTCCCGCAGTAGGGGCACTCGAAGTCGCCGTACTCGACGAGCGTCACGAGTGCGTCGGACGGCCCGCGCAGGTGGTCCCGGTCGGGGTCGACGGGATCCGCGAGGTCGACGATCTCCTGCGCCCTGCCGTAGAGGGCGCGTTCCCGCGCTCGCGCGGGCAGGCGCGAGATCGCCAGGGTGACGGCCCAGGTGGCGGCGAAGGAGCACAGCACGGCGGTCAGCACCCCGACCTTCGCCTCCTCCAGCACCGCGCCGTCGAACGCGAGGGTGGCGATCAGCAGGGAGACCGTGAAGCCGATGCCGGCGATGGTCCCGCCACCGGCGACGGCCCCCCATCCCACGGGCGGGGTCGTCCGCTTCCCGCCGAGGCGGGAAGCCAGCCAGGAGCCGCCGAGGATCCCGAGCGGCTTGCCCAGCACGTAGCCGATCAGGATGCCCAGGGTCACCGGCGAGGTGAACGCCCGGGCCAGCAGATCCCCGCTGATCGTGATGCCGGCGTTCGCCAGGGCGAACACGGGGACGATCACGTAGCTGCTCCACGGGTGGAACAGCCGTTGGAGCCGCTCGTTCGGGGAGATCGCGGAGGCGATGCCGAGCCGGGCCGAGCGCTCCAGGTCCGGAGTGGGCTGCTCGCGGAAGGAGCGGAACAGGTCGGAAGCCCGTTCGAGGTCGGTGCGGGCGGCGGGGTAGGCGTAGGTCATCAGGCCCATGACCAACCCGACGACGACCGGCTCGATCCCGGACTCGTGCAGTGCCACCCAGGCCCCCAGGCCCAGGGCTCCGAACACCGCGGCCCGGCGCGTCCCGGTGGCGCGGACCATCAGGGCGAGCACCAGGAAGCCCACCGCCGCCAGCAGCGGCGCCGGGGCGACATGCCCGCTGTAGGCCACGGCGATGACGACGAGCGCCAGAAAGTCGTCCACCACGGCAACGGTCAGCAGGAACGTGCCCAGTCGGCGGGGCAGACGGGAGCCGACCAGCGCGAGCAGGCCGAGCGCGAAGGCCGTGTCCGTCGACATGGCCGTACCCCAGCCCTGCTCGGTCCCGCGACCCGCATTGATCCCCAGGTAGACCGCGACGGGAAGAAGCATGCCGCACACGCCCGCCACCAGGGGAAGGGCCAGCCGCTGCCGCTCGCGCAGCTCGCCCATGTCGAACTCCCGGCGTGCCTCGAGCCCGATGACGAAGAAGAAGAACGTCATCAGCCCGCTGTTCACCCATGCGCGCAGGTCCTGGGAGAGCTCCCAGGTGCCGAGCCGGATCGAGAGGCCGGTGCGCCACACGTCCTCGTAGGAGGACGGGGAGGCGTTCGCCCAGACGAGGGCGGCGAGGGTGGCGACGAGGAGCACGCTCGCGCTGCCGGTCTCCGTACGGAGGAAGCCCCGCAGAGGTGTCCGCAGACCGCGCGGCAGGGCGCTGCGGGCGGAGAATGCCTGAATCGTCTCCCAGCGACCGCTCACCCGTAAAGTCTGCCCGCACGCGCTCGGGCCTGCGCGGGCAGGCGAGGACGTGCCGGTTCGCGGACGCGGTCGTTGGTCCGGTGGTGTGTTCCGTCGTTTGTCTCGGTGCCCGCCGGGTTACCCGATGTCCATGCCTCTTCCCTTGACATTGCTGTCCCGGCTGGAGCGGGCCGAAGTGCTGGACCGGGTGGCCGGCCCGCTGGCGGCCGCCGTCCGTGCTCTGCCGCTCGGTGCCGCCCGGGACGTCCTGCACGGCCGTCCCGTGGGACACGCGCTGCATCCGACCCTGGTGCAGATCCCCGTCGGCAGCTGGTTCGGGGCCGCCGTGCTCGACCTGACGGGCAGACACCGGCGCGCGGCCCGCCTGCTGGTCGCGATCGGGCTCGCCGGGGCGGCGCCGGCCGCCCTGTCCGGCGCCGTGGACTTCGCCGAGCAGCTCCCCGAGCAGCAACGGGTCGGGGCGGTGCACGATGCCGCCGTTGCGACGGGCGTCGTGCTCTACAGCCTGTCCCTTGTCGCCCGCTGCCGGGGGCGCGACGGCCGTCTGCTGGGGTTCGCCGGGCTGACCGCGGTGGGCGTCGGCGGCTTTCTGGGCGGTCACCTGGCCTACCGTCAGGGTGCCGGGGTCAATCATGCGGATGTGATCGGGCACCTCGTCCCTGCGGGCTGGCACACGGTCGGGGCGCTCGAGGAGTTCCCGCCCGGCCGCCCGGTCCGCAAGCTGATCGGCGACGTGGCGGTGCTGCTGGTCAGGGAGGGCGAGAGCGCCGAGGGACTGCGGGCGCTGGCCGACCGCTGCAGCCATCTCAGGGGCCCGCTGTCGGAGGGGGAGGTCCACGAGGGATGCGTGACGTGTCCGTGGCACGGCAGCACGTTCCGCCTGTCGGACGGCGTCCGGGTGAGCGGTCCGGCCACGGCCGACCAGCCGGTCTTCGAGGTGCGCGTCGTGGACGGGGCGGTGCAGGTGCGCCGCCCCGGGGACTGACGAGCGGCGCTGATCCCGCTCGGTCTCGGGCGGCAGGTGAGCTTCCCGCAGCCGGAGACGCAGACGGAGGGAGCCCCCGCCCGGAGGCAGGGGCTCCCGTGGTGCCGCCGGCGGCAAGCGAGCCGGCCGGGTGTCAGTCCTTGCCGGCGAAGGTGGCGCGGGCGGCCAGGGAGCCGCAGTTGGAGCCCGTGTTGAAGGCCTCCCAGGTGCCGATGATCCCGCCCCATTCGACGCACATGCCGCGCGCGTACTTGTACACGGGGCCGGCGTAGGAGCGGTACTCGCCCTCGTCGTAGGCCGGGTCCGACGGGTCGTCGAGCGTGTTGAGGTAGGCGAACATGTACGTGGGCGACCCCGCGGTGTTGCGGATGGTGACCACACAGTTCTTGCCCGACGTGGAGTTGTAGGTCAGGTAGACCGTGCCCACGCTTCCGACCGGAGCCGAGTTCACCACCTTGTAGCCGGAACCGCAGACGCCGTTGTACGCGGCGGTCGCCCCGCTCGTCGCCGCGGACGCGGCGGGCGCGGTGGCGACCAGGCCGGCGCAGGCCATTCCGGTGGCGGCGAGAGCAGCCGTCAGAGCACGCTTCGAACGCTTCATGTGCACCCTCATCCGTTGAGTCCGGGCCCCGGAACGTGTGAACCGGAGCCACTTGACGAGACTTTCGGGATGCTTCGATGGTTGCGTCCTGGATGGGACTGTTTACGGGTTTTTGCGGAGGGTGATCTTCCGTAATTTCCGGACCCATTCGTTCCGGATGCTTGTGCCGGGCTTGCCGGTCAGCCGAACTCTCATCACATTCGCCCGCCTTGGGTGCAAAGAGTTGCGGGACCGCCATTCGATAAGCCGACCGGCGTTCGGACAATGGTGAATCGGATGGTAGTTGGGGTGGCCAACGGTGTCGGAAACGGAACCTGTCCGATGTTTATTCGTGAGCCCGGCGTCCAGTGTCTGATGACCTGTTCCGTGCTGCCGCTCCGTCATGTCATCATCCCGCCACGGCGTTGCCGTGGTCGGTCGGGGACGTGATCCGGGAGGGAACCGCTTGCGCAGCTCATGGGGAAGAGTCGTGCCCGGAAGATCCGCTTCGGCGCTGATCGCCTGCTTCCTGGCTCTTGCCGTGGTGATGGCCAATCCGGCGACCGCACATGCGGCCTCGAACAGCTCGGCCTTCAACGACCCGCTGAGCAGCGTTCGTTCGGAGCAGACGGTCATCCGTGACCGGGTCGTCGACCTGATACGGAGGGCGGATCCGAACTCGACGATCAGGATCACCATGTTCCAGCTGTGGAGTGCCACGGTTGCCAGGGCCGTCACGACGCCCATGAGGACCCGTCACGAGCGGTGAAGGTGCAGGTCGTTCTCGACCGCGTCTCCGCCACCAGCCCCGTGGCCGACGGCACGTACGCCACCCTCAAGGCGTCCCTCGGAACGGACACCGGCCGCAGCTCGTTCGTGACGCTCTGCCCGACCGGCAGGTCCTGTCTGGGCAACCCGGACAAGGGGAGTTCGGTCAGTCACAACAAGTTCGTCCTGGTGTCCAGTGCCGATGCCGGCCTCACCCGCAACGTGGTGGTGCAGACGTCGTCCAATCTCACCCCGTCCAGTTACGACGTCTATTGGAACAGCGCGACCACGGTGACCGGAAACGGAACCCTCTACAACGCCTATGTGAGCTATTTTCAGAAACTCAAAGCCAAGAGCTGGTCGACCTGGAAGTATTCGCGAACGCCGGCCGGCGCCCATACCGCCTATTTCTTCCCCCGGGCCGGGTCGACCAATGCCTCGGACACCATCGTGGGTGTCCTCGAGAACGTGGACTGCACCTGGTCCGACAGCACCGGCAGCCACCGGACGGCGCTGCGGCTGGCCATGTTCACACTGACCCGCCAGGGTGTTGCGGACAAACTGGCCTCGCTGCGCCGAGCGGGCTGCACCGTGGACATCGTCTACAGCAACACCGATGCGGGCACCTGGAAGGCCCTGCACTTCAGCGGGGGCCCGCAGATGCGGTGCTACGAGCACGACCACGACGGCGACTCCTCCACGCCGCTGATGGTCGTCCACTCCAAGTACATGATCATCGACGGCTGGTGCGCGGGCAAGCGCAACAAGGCGGTCTGGACCGGCAGCCAGAACTACTCGACGTCCGGGCTGCGGGCCAACGACGAGACCGTGCTGAAGGTCGACGACGACGCCACGTACCTGGCCTACCGGAACAACTTCGGCGCCGTGCGCAGCGCGGCGGTGCCCGGGACGGCGGACAACGTCGCCAAGTGCAAGAGCTGAGGGACTGCCGGCGCCGGATGGAAGCGGCCGGCGCCATTTGCCGAACGCCCGTGCGGGGAGAACCGGTTGCTGGACATGAGCGTGCAGGGCAAGTACCACTCCGGACGGAAGCAGCTGACCTTCTCCGGTGTCCACGGCACGATGGAGGATCCGGAGGAAGCGGTCGACACGTTCGCCGAAACCTGAGTTCCCAGCTGGGTGACGGGCCCGTGGCCACTCAGGAGCCGGAGGGGTTCGACGGTGACGTCATGAAGTGCGGCAGGGTGGCCACAGGGAGCGAGTCGGCATTCGTCTGCATCTGGGGTGTTTGTGACAGGTTGTTTTGGCTCCACTTCGACACTGGAACTGGCTCCACTTGGGGTGTGATGGCGCCCGGGTGAGGGGCGTCAACTTCGCTCCGACAAGTTGTTTTGGCCCCACCCCGTTCGGGTGGGTTGTCTGGCGGCAGTGGGGGGCGGGACGGTAGCGTGATGCATCGGATCCGAACCGGACGGCGAGCCCCCGACAGGCTTGACCGGACCGCAGGATCTCGACCCGTGTTCGATCCGGGACCGTCGGATTCTCCGATTCGCGGTGGACGACGGGCAGGGGCATTGGCTCGGTCGGCGGAGAACGGCAGGGCCCGACGTGGCCGAGGCTGGGCCCCTGTGGGGTCCAGCCTCGGTCCTTCCTGTACTGATCTTGTAGCCGAGCGTGATCACCATCGTTTAAGTCGCTTGCGCTTGCGCGGGGCGTGAGCACAATCGGCGCGTGCAGATCTTGTCGTTCCCAGAAGCAGCCACTCCCGCCGACTTGCGTGTCCAGGTGAGAGAGATCCAAGAGCAGGCATGGCCGTCCGAGTTCGGGCCGGACGCTCCTGTCGACACCCCGACCCACGATCCTGCACTGCGCCCGTTGTCCATGCTGCTTGTGGACGAGGGGACCGTGCCGGCCGCGCTGGACATCCTGTTCAAAGAGATCGTCCATGCCGGCCGGTGCTTTTCTGCTGGTGGGCTGAGCACGGTGGTGACGAGCAAGCAGGCACGTGGCCGTGGGTATGGCCGGCAGCTGGTGACAGCGGCGCGGGAGAGGATGATCGCCCAGAGCCTGGACCTGGGCCTGTTCACGTGTGATCGCCCGCTGCAGGCGTTCTATGAGAGCGCTGGCTGGCGTGTGCTTCCCGGAGCCGTACTCATCGGAGGAACACCGCAGGCTCCCTTCCCCAGCGATCAGCCTGGCTTCGACAAGGTCACGATGTCGGACTTCTTCTCGGCCGCGGGCCGTCAGGCGCAGGCGTCGTTCCATCACTCCCGCATCGAGCTGTATCCGGGGGAGATCGACAAGCTCTGGTGATGGCCGCCAACCGGCCGGTGGCCAGCGAGCCGGGGCACCGGTGAACGGTCCGGACCCGCCGGCAGACGCAGGTCAGGATTTGCGGCGGCGCTTCTCCTGGGTCTGGGCCAGGCGGAAGCTGTCGGTGCCGGTCTCGATGATGTGCGCGTTGAAGGTGACCCGGTCGACGATCGCCGCGCAGAGCCGTGGGTCGGTGAAGGTCTGCTTCCACTCCGAGAACGGAGCATTGGACGCGACGGCGATCGCCCGTCGTTCCTCGCGTCGGTGAACACCTGGAACAGCAGCTTCGCTCCGGTCTTGTCCAGGTCGAGGTAGCCGAAATCGTCCAGAAAGAGCAGGTCAACGCGCCCGTAGCGGGCCAGAGTCCTGCCGAGCTTCTTCTCGTCCGCGGCCTCGGCGAGCTCGTTCACGAGGTTTGCCGTGGTGGTGTAGCGGACCCGCAGGCCCGCCTCGGCGATCGCGGTGCCGATCCCGATCAGCAGGTGGGACTTGCCGGTGCCGGAGTCCCCGATCAGGCAGAGCGGCAGGCCGGCCTTCGCCCAGGCAGGGTCGGCGAAGGGTGTTGACCTGCTCCTGCACGATGTTGGGGTTCTTGTCGAACTCGAAGTCCTCCAGCCGCTTCGGCCGCGGGAAGTTCGCCTCCCTGACCAACCGGGCCTTCTTGCGCTCCTCGCGCTGGAGGCACTCGGCTTCCAGCAGGTCGGCAGTCCTTGAAGGTGGCCCGCTCCTTGAGCGCGGTGGCGGCCAGTTCCTCCCAGCGGGAGCGGATCGTGGGCAGGTGCAGGGTCCGGCAGGCTTCGTCGATCACGCCGCAGCCGCGTCCTTGCGGGGCTGCGGGACCCCGACGTCGAAGAGGGCGGTGCTGTCGGTCATGCGGAACCTCTCGGTTGGCGGGTCAGCAGCTGGTCATGCGGGCGCACGTAGTTCCGCACCGACGAGTACGACGCCTGGTCGAAGTCGTGCTCCTTCGCCAGCCGCTGCACGATCCGCTCGACGGTGTGCTTCTGCTTGCGCGGGGCCCTCAGGTCCTCCCGCAGTATCGCGTCGATCCAGCCCACCGCCGGATCCAGGATGCGGACTTCCTGCGAGGCACCTTCCGCGGCGGCGGGACCGCCGACGCGATCGCCTGCCTCACCGTCCGCCGGTGGCCCCCGTACTTCTTCGCCAAAGCCCGCTGCGAGAGCGACGGATTAAGACGTACGTCCCGGCGGATGTGTTCGAACAGCTCGACACGCGACAAGCCCACCCTGGCCTCCCGACACGGCCACGACCAACGGCACGGCCTCCGACATGACCGTGAACGACGGACACACCCTGTCGGGATCGGGCAGGCGGCTCACACCATTCACTCGGACGAGGACATGTCGTCGCCTAGCCGGACAGATGGGTCCAAATCCAATGTCGATCAAGGTGGAGCCAAAAGAACTTGCCGGAGTGGGGCCACTGCAACCTGTCACAAACAATCTGGGGCGACGGCGGCACCTTGGGCAACGTCCTCTGGGACGGAGAGGGGTACGCCGAGCCCTCCCCGGCCGAGTTCGCGGGCACCACCGCCAAGATCCGCGACGAGGTCCGCGCCGAGAAGTAGGCCCGACTTATCCACGGCGGCCCGAGGCCCGCACGGCCTCCGGCCGCCGTGGTCAGGCAGCCGTTCCGGAGTCCAGGAAGCGGTGCAGGGACGTCGTCATCGCGGAGACGAAGCCCTCGCGCGTCCGCTCGGGAACGAGATCCAGCGACAGGTAGGGGTTGAGGTCCTCCAGCTCGACCAGGAGGAGATCGCCCGCCTGTGTTCGGCAGGCGTCGACGCGCTGGATACCGGAGCCGAGGGTGTTCCAGTCGATGAAGCGGCGGGCAAAGGCGAGGTCGGCGTCGGTGGGCCGGTAGGCCTCCAGGACCCAGCGCCGGCCGGTGTCGGGGGCATACAGCGCGTACTGGAACGCGTCGTCGACGAAGTAGAACGACACCTCGTAGCGGAAGTCGATCCGGGGCTGGACCAGGAGGCTTCCGTCGTCGAGTCCGGCCACGCCGTTGAGCCGCTCGCGGGGCAGGAACTCGAGTCCGATGGAGTCCGCGCCGGCCTTGGGTTTCACCGCATAGACGTCTGTCGCGGGAAGCCGGTCGATGTCCTCGCGGCGGTCGACGGTCGGGATGACCGGGAAACCCGCCCCGGTCAGATCCGGCAGGTACTGCTTGCCCGCCATGTCTCCCCGCCCCGACAGCGGGTTGTAGACGCGTGTGCCCCGCTGGGTCGCGTGGTCGCGGAAGGCGTCCCACTGCTGCCGGTAGTGCAGGACGGGGCCGCTGTTGCGGACCACGACGGCGTCGAACGTGTCGGCCAGTGCGGCGGCGTCCAGGGGGTGGCACAGAGCGAGGTCGAAGTCCTCGCGCAGCCGGGAGGACAGGAAGATGTCCTCGTCGCAGTAGCGCCGCCCCCGCGCCGGGTAGGCGAGATCGCTGACGTAGAGGATGCTGCGGCGGGCGGTCACGAGTCGTCTCCCGGGATCGGTGGCATCTCGACCTGACGTGCGTGTCCCGCGGGGGATCTGTCCGAGCCCCGCGGCCCCGCCCGCTGCGGCAGAGGTGTGTTTCCCCAGGATGCCTGCTCGGACCGATGAAGCGACACCGGAGCCCGCAGCATTGGCGAACTGCCGTTCACCGCACCCTCGTTGGTGGGCTCCCGCCGGGAACCCACGTACGACGCGCAGCCCCGGGGGATGGCAGGATTCCGCACATGACCGACACCCGGGACCTGACCTTTCATCCTTCCGGAAAGCGCACCCTGTGGTTCTTTGCCGGACTCGGGGCGGCCGGAGCCCTGCTCGCCGCGGTGCACACGGTGTACGCGGGCCCGGACGTGGTGCTGGGCGCCGGTCTGCTGCTCGCCCTGATGGGCATCACCGCGCTCCGAGCGGTCACCGTGCGGGTGAGCGCCGACGCGTACGGCGTGCACGTCAGGCGGCTCCTGCGCAGCCGGAGCATGCCGTGGAGCGACATCGCCGGCCTGTACATCCGTCTGGTGCACGAGTGGAACCACCGGAGCCCGGAGGCCCGTCGCGTCGGCGTGGTGCTGCGCGACGGACGAAGGCGGCTCCTGCCGCTCGTGCGGAGCTGGACCCCCGACGACCCGGAGTTCGACGCGAAGCTGGACGCGCTGCGCGCCCTGCACCGCCGTCACGGAACCCCGGCGTCGGACCATCTTCCCGTCGTCTCGCACCGCACCGCCGGACGGGGCCGGGCCGGTTCGGTGCTCCTCTGTGTGCTGCTGCTCGCATGTTCGGGGGCCGCCGCGTCGTTCGTCCCGAGCGTAGCCGCGTACAAGCAGGCGTGGGCGTCGGCCGCACCGTGCACCGCTGATACGCCCGCCCCGCAGCGCGCGGAGTGCGTGACCACCCTGCGGGCAGTGATCGCGCGGACGGAGCGGCCCGGGAAGAGGGGTTGGTTGTATTTCGCCGACAGCCGGCCACTGGAGCGGCTGTCGGTCTCGCAGGAGGCCGCCCGGGAGTTCCGGGCCGGGGACGGCGTCGAACTGGCCGTCTGGCGCGGCACGGTGATGAGAGTGGCCGGAGAGCGGCACGTCTGGCACGAACACGTGGCCACCGCCGGGAGCCAGGCCGTCGTCGCGGCCCTGTGCCTCCTCGTCGCGGGCTACCCCGCCGCCACGATGCTGCTCCGTCTGCGGGGGCGTCGACTGGCCGACGACGAGGTCCTTCCCTCGGCCCTGCCGTTCGCGGGCGCTCTCGCCGGAACTGCCCTGTGGCTGCTGCCGTTCTGCTACTTCCACCCCACTGATCCGTTCGCCTCGCCCGCGGCAATCGCCTGGGCCGCCGCGGGCTCGGCGGCCACCCTGGGCCTGGTCGTCGCGGCCTGGCGTGCCACCCGCGTCCGCACGCCCGGAGAGGGAGCAGCGACCGGGAAGTCCGCCGGGACGGGGAAGGGGGAGGTGTTCCTGGCCGCCCGCTTCCTCGAGCACACCGACTACAACCCGCACCGCTTCGGCACCCACATCGTCCTCGGGGACGGCCCGCCCGCGGTGCTGCCTCACTCCGGCCCGGGACGGTTCTCGGCGAAGCGGATACCGGTGGAGCGGCTCACCCTCAAGGAGATCAGGCGAGCCCGGGGCAGCGACGGCGAGACCGTCCCGGGAAGCTGGCACATCGCCGAACTCGACGACGCGGGTACCCCCGTCCGCCTCGCGGCCGCCCCGGCCGACCTGACCCGCATCGTCGGCGAACTGTGCGCGGCGGAGACCCGGCGGACACCATGAGCCCCCGTGCGGCGGTCCGCTCGGCCATCGTGCGCGGCTGCCCGGGGCTCAGCGGCGCCTGAGCCACACCAGGCCGAAGACCACCGCACACACCGGCGCGACGATCATGATCAGCCCCAGTACCAGGTCGCTCATCCTCAGGACACCGAACACGCCCATCCCCCCGCCCGTGGACCCGCCTCTGTCGTCAACGCGATCCTACGCACCGGTGGGCCGGCTGTCCGGCCGAACCGTGGATCACCGCACCGGGTCGACGAGCACGCCCGGATTCAGCACTCCCGCGGGATCGAGCGCCGACTTGGCCGCGCGCAGGGCCAGTGCGAACGGCTCGGGCCGCTGACGGTCGTAGCCGACGCGGTGATCCCTGCCGACGGCGTGATGGTGGGTGACCGTGGCCCGGTGCGCGGTCAGGATCTCCGTCGCGGCAGCCTTGATGTCGTCCCACATGGCCGACTCCGACCCTCGCTTCCCGGCGGCTATCACCGTGAAGTAGGGCGCCGCGCCGTCCGGATAGACGTGCGTGAAACGGCAGTTGATCAGCCCCGGCGCCCCGGTGATCTCCGCCACCGCCGCACCGAGGTCGTCGCGCACTGCCGTGTAGAGCCCGGCGACCCGGTCCCAGGTGCAGGCCGTCTCGAACGTCTCGACCACCGCGCTCATGCGCGCCAGGGCGTCGCGCAGATAGGGCATGCGCAAGAACGCCTCACGCCAGGCGCCGACACCCTCATCCCCGGCACCGCCCTCCCGGGGGCGCGGCGTTCCCCCGTGGTCGCGGGCGATGGCGACCAGCTCCTCCAGCCGGCCGGCCACCGGTTGGTGGGCGGATTCCACGCCCAGAACCAGCACGCTCTCACCGCGCTGCGCCGCGCCGGCCATCGCGGCCTCGCCCGGATCCAGCAGACGGCAGTTGGCCGGGTGAAGACCGGACTGGGAGATCGCCCGCACCGCGTCCATGGCCGCCGTGAAGTCGTCGAAGTCCACCGATGCGGACGCCTTGTGCACGGGACGGTCCTGGAGCCGCATCCACGCCTCGGTGATGACGCCGAGCGTGCCCTCCGATCCGAGGAAGAGCCGGTCGGGCGAGGGACCGGCACCGGAGCCGGGCAGCCGCCAGGACTCGCCCGTCCCGGCCGGGGTGACCACCCGCATCGACTCGACGAGATCGTCGATGTGGGTGTACAGCGTGGCGTAGTGGCCGCCGGCCCGGGTGGCCAGCCAGCCGCCGAGGGTGGAGAACTCGAAGCTCTGCGGGAAGTGGCGCAAAGTCAGCCCGTGCGGCCGTAGCTGTCCTTCGAGCACCGGCCCGCGCGAACCGGCCTGGATCCGCGCCGCCCGGCTCGTCCGGTCCACTTCCAGCACCTCGTCCATGGCGGACAGGTCCAGGGAGAGCACGCCCGCGTGACCGCCGTCCCGGTACTCGGTTCCGCCGACCACCGAACTCCCGGCGCCGTAGGGGATCACCGCGACATCGTGACCGGACGCCCAGTCGAGGACGTTCACCACCTCGCGTTCGCTTCGCGGGAACGCGACCGCGTCGGGAGCCGCCGTCACGTCCCCGTGCAGGGCCCGGACCACGTCCCGGTAGGCCTTGCCGTAGGTGTGCGAGGCGCGGTCGAGCGGTGCGCTGGAGATCCGGTCGGCCAGACTGTCCGGCGGCGTGATGCGCACCGCCGGCAGCGCCAGGCCGGAGACCTTAGGCACGGGCAGCGGCCGGGCCGGCAGACCCGGCAGTCGGGCGGCGAGCTCCACGCACTCCTCGTCGGACAGCGCGCTCTGGCTCCACCCCCACCCCCACCAGGAGCGCACAGGGGCAGGAGGAGGGGTCTGCGTCGCAGTCATGGGGCCCTTCCCGTCACGTGAGTCGGCCGCAAAGGAATTTACCTTGCGGTAAGTTCCTGACCGTATGATGCTCCGATGGACACTGCAAGAGCCGTCACGGCGGGAACCAAGGGCGTGCCGCGCGCCGAGCGCGAAGCACAGATCATCGCGGCCGCCGTCGAGGAGTTCGGCCGCCACGGCTACGCAGGGGCGTCCATGGCCGCGATCGCGGCACGGGTCGGCGTCACCAAACCGCTGATCTACCAGTACTTCGGTTCCAAGGACGGGCTGCACATCGCCGCACTCGAACACGTCGCCGGGCTGCTGACTCCCGCCATCACCCGGGCACTGAGCCCCGGCGCCGCGACACTCGACGTACCGCTGGCCGTACTCGAGGCGATCTTCACCACCCTCGAGGGCCGCCGCCACGCCTGGTTCGTCCTCTTCGACCGGACGCTGCCGTCCGACGGCGAACTGCGCCGCACCGCCCGCCACCACCGCGACATCATCGACCGCCTCGCCGCGTCCGGAAGCGCCGAACTCCTCCGGGCGCGCGGCATCGACGACGAGGTGGACGCCGACGCGCTCAAGCACCTGTGGACGGGGGCGGTCAGTTCCCTGGTCTCCTGGTGGAACGCCCACCCGGAGGAGTCCGCCGAGGACATGGCCGGCCGCTGCGCGCGCCTGTTCGCCGCGGTCGTCGGCTGACAGCGCCGTGAGCCCCGGCGCCGGGCGCGCGGTCCCGGAGGGCGCGAACTTCAGGAATCCTGCTGAGGAACCGCCGGTTTCCGGGCCAGGAAGAACGCCTGGCGCCCCTGCCGTGGACGCTCGCTCGCGTCGGGTTCGCGCACCAGCCGGTCGTCCACGACGAGTCCCGCCCCGGCCAGCGACTCCTCCACGCGCTCGGGCGGCATCCAGAAGATCTCGAGCGACACCGCGTGGCCGTACGACTGTCCCGGTGCAGCCGCTCGTCGCCGGCTTTGAAGGCGATCAGTACGTGGCCGCCCGGTTCCAGCACCCGGTGGAACTCGGCGAAGACCGCCGGCAGCAGGTCCGGCGGGGTGTGCACGGTCGAGTACCAGGCGACGACGCCGCCGAGTCCGCCGTCCGGCAGGTCCAGCGAGGTCATCGAACCTTCCCGGAAGCGCAGCCCGGGGTGGTCGCGGCGGGCCACCGCGACCATCTCCGGCGACAGGTCGATGCCGAAGACGTCCACGCCGAGCGCGGCCAGATGGGCCGTGATCCGGCCCGGTCCGCAGCCGAGATCGGCTACCGGGCCGGTTCCGGGGAGGCGGACGTGCTCGGCGAACATGGCGAGCATCGCCCGGTCGAGCGGTTTGCCGTCCAGCTCGGTGCGGAGCAGGTCGGCGTAGGAGGCAGCCACCGTGTCGTACGCGACGCGGGTGGTCTGCAAGTACGTGGCTTCCGTCATGGCGGGACCCTGACCACGCCCACTGACCGTGCTGTTGGCGGCAAAGCCCGGATTCCGAGAAAAGTGTCCATGTTGCGGCGCGTGTCGTTCCCGGGCGTGCCGCGGATCGTCAGGCGTCGTCCCCGCCCGAACGGCCCGCCCGGCGGCGCAGCCACATCGGCAGCGCGTACCAAGCCAGCGCGAACCACAGCATGACCACACCGACCAGCACCTCGGCCAGCAGTCCGGGGACGACGACGTGCAGTATGAGCAGCAGTGTGGAGCCCACGGTCAGCGCCAGCAGCACCATGCCGCAGATCATCAACCGCCCTGCGATCGCCACCACTTCGTCCTTCATGCTCTGCCCCGACAGAAACCTGTGCAGGGAGACCGGGGCGATCAGACAGCCGGTGGTGGCGGCGGCGAGGATCACGGTGACGACGTAGATGACCCGGTCGACGGCTTCCAGGTCCTCGAAGCGGTGGGTGAAGGCCACGCTGAGGAGGAAACCGAACAGGATCTGTATGCCGGTCTGGGCGACTCGTGTCTCCTGCAGGACCTCGTTCCATCTGCGGTTGACGCGTTCGTGTTGCTGCTCGGGTTGCTGCATGCCGTGCCCGGCCGCCGGCGGGACGGCCTTCGCCCCGTGAGGGGGCCGGGGCGCGGGAGCGGTGGGGTGGTCGGTCACGCTCATGGCGGCCTCCTCGACATGAATGGGGTGGTCAGAGGTGACATTGCCCGTCTTGGGCGTGCGCATGCGGAGGAACGGTGTTCCGGTGGTGACACGGCACCGGGCCCCGGCCGCCGGTGCGATCGGCGGCCGGGGCCCGGTGAGACACGGGTGACCGGTGTTGTCCTGCGGGGTCACAGCCCGTCGCGGGGGAAGGTCAGGTCCCAGTCGCGGGAGAACACCCGCTGGGACCCCTCGTACCCGTCGAGCGTCGCGTGGAGCTGGAACTCCTTCTCGTTGGAGCGCAGTTCGGTCCGGGTCACGGTCCGCACCTCCCAGTCACCCCGCCGGAAGCCCATCGTCCACTCCGATTCGCCGCGCACCGAGTCGAACTCGTCCGCGACGGCCTCGTAGCGTTCGTACGCCCGGCGGCTCACGTCGAGGCCGATCCGGTCGTAGCGCACCGTTCCGGCGTCCTTGACGATCTCCAGCCCGGAGGTGTAGTCGACGAGGTCGCGGGTGACCTTCCAGCTCTGCTCCTTCGGGCTCACCTGGGTGGTGGGCACCGGCTCGCACCCTTCGGCCTCGCCGAACGGCTCCGCCTCCGGCTCCTCGATGTCCGCCGGCCGAACCGGCAGCGTCAGGGTGCTCGACCCCGCCACGACACCGAGCAGGACCGGCTTCGGCGGCGGCCAGGCCAGCGGCCAGTACGACGTGGACAGCGACAGCCGGATACGGTGCCCCGGCGGGAACGCCTGGGCCACGCCGTTGAGCCGGACCGTCGCCCGGTAGCGCTCACCGGGCACCAGCTCCTCGGGATGGTCCTGGCCGTTACGGTGCGTCAGGTTCAGCAGGCCGTAGCAGACCCGGGTGGCTTTTCCGTCCGGAGCCACGTCGGAGAGGCGAGCAGCCACCATGGCGATCGGCTCGGTGACCGTGAACTCCAGCTCCACCGTCGGTGAACCGAGGATCTCCACCCGCTCGGGGAGCGCCTCGGTGTCGAACACCAGCGAACCCCCGTCCTCCTCGCGCTGGTCGTAGGGCAGGTCCGGCGGCGCGTTGTACGACGCCCACTTGCCGGCGAACTGCCCGACGGACAGTGGCGACTGGACCGTCAGCTCACGTTCCGGCACCGTCTCGCCGGGATCCGCGATCCGGTGCGCCCCCAGCGGGCGCACGACCTGTTCGATGCGCGGGGAGGGCCACGTCGGTTCCCCGACCCAGCGACCGGGCCGTTCCTCGTAGGAGGTGGACGGCGGAACGCTCTCCTGCATCCACGAGCGCAGCATCGGGCCGTCCATGGCGCCGTTGTCCGCGTCCTTCAGCCAGTGGTCCCACCAGCACACGACCTCCTGCAGGTAGCCGATGGCAGGCCCGGGCTCGCCGAGGTGCGGGTACTTGTGCGACCAGGGGCCGATCAGGCCCCTGCGGGGGACGTCCAGGTTCTCCAGCAGCCGGGTCACGGCGTTCGAATAGCCGTCGGCCCAGCCGCTGGAGGCGAGCACCGGGCACTGCACGTCCTGGTAGTTCTCGCACACCGAGGCATGCCGCCAGTAGTCGTCGCGCCGCTGATGGCGCAGCCACTCCGCGACCCAGGGACCGTTGGCCTCCAGCCGCTCCAGCCACATCTCCCGCCAGCGCTCGCCCACCACGTCCGGGTCGGGCGGGCAGGTCGAGTACGCGAACATGGTGCCCGCCTCGCCCAGGTTGTCGGACAGCAGGCATCCACCCCCGTAGTGCATGTCGTCCCAGTACCGGTCGTCGGTGAACGACGACAGCACCACGGCCTCCAGGCTCGGTGGCCGGCGGGCGGCCACCTGGAGCGCGGCGAACGCGCCCCAGGAGATGCCCATCATGCCGTTCCGGCCGTTGCACCACGGCTGTTCGGCCAGCCAGGCGAGCACGTCCTCGGCGTCCTGCTGCTCCTGCTCGAGGTACTCGTCGGTGAGCACTCCCTCGGAATCACCGGTTCCGCGGATGTCCACGCGCACGCAGGCGTATCCGTGGCCGGCGATGTAGGGATGGTGAACGGAGTCCCGGACCGACGTCAGGTCGCGCTGACGGTACGGGATGTACTCGAGGATCCCGGGGACGGGATCGGTGTCGGAGGACGCGGGCCGCCAGATGCGGGCGGCCAGCCGGGTGCCGTCCGACACCGGGATCCGGACGTCCTCCTCCTCCACGGTCTCGTAGGGGAGACCGGTCGCGATACGCATGCCGGGTCACTCCTTTCCGGGCGCCACCTCGTCGAACTCGAAGCGCAGTGCCTCGGTGACGCGGTCGTACTTCCTCTTCATCTCCTGCTCGCTGTCGGCGCCGGCAAAGATGTGGGCGAGCTCGAAGCTGTAGCTGTCCTGCCCGGGCATGTCCGAGAGCCGCACACCCTGATCCGGCACGATGTCGATCTTGACGCCGGGGATCTCCTGCTCGATGCGCTCGATCTCGTCCTTCGTCGGCACCCGCGTGACGACGCCGTCCTCGAAGCGGCGGTAGTACCACTTGGCCGCCACCTCGAAACGGCCCTTGCCGTCGGGGAGCTGCGGGTCACGGCCGAGAGCGAGGCTGATCATGCAGTGGTGGTTGGGCACACCGTCGACGAAGTCGAACATCTCGGCGTGCGACTGCGAGTGACGCGGGTTGATCTCGAGCAGGTTGACGTCACCGGTCTCCGGGTCGTGGAAGAACTCGATGCTGAAGGTGGCGTTGTTCATGCCGATCTGCGCGATGACCCGCTCCGAGACGTCCCGCAGCCGACTGCAGACCTCCTCCGGGAGCGCGGACGGGTACTGGTGGCGCAGGAAGGTCGAGCTCTGCGGGTAGTTGATGGAGTCGAGCACGCCGTAGACGTGGACGTGTCCGTCGTGGACATAGCCCTCCACCGCGACCTGGTCGCCCCGGAGCGACTCCTCGGCCAGACATGCCTGACCTCCCGCCTCGGCGATCTCCTCGGGCAGGTCGACGTGGTCCAGGATGTACTCGAAGGGCCTGCCCACCCGGCTGACGCCCTCGCGGATCTCCGCCACGGCCTCGCGGAACTCCTGCTCGTTGCTCACGCCGAACGCAAGTTCCGAGGAGAACGACTTCACCGGCTTGAGCCACATCGGGAACCGCATGCCCTCGGGCACCTGCGGCTCGCCCTCGAGGTTCACCAGGCCGAACCGCGGGAGTTCGTCGATGACCTTCCGCTGCTCGATGCGGCTCCAGTACTTGTGCTCGCACTTGACGACCGACTCCAGGCTGGTTGCCCTCAGCCCGCGCCGGCCCGCGAGGATCGGCACGATGGTGCTGACGGGGAAGTCCCAGTAACCCACGATCGCGTCGATGCTCCCGTCGAACGCGTCGAGCTCCTTCTCGGCCTTCTCGATCAGCATCGGCACGTCGATCTCGCCGTGCTGGAGTTCCTCGACGTCCAGCAAGGGATGGAACCGGTACTCCGCGGCGTGCGGAACGTTGTTGAGGGTGTCCAGATTGGTTTCGTCCATCCCGATGACGAAGATGTTCGTGCTGCTCATGCTGCTCCCTCGGTCGACTGCACGCGGCAGTGGCGTGATGGGGGGTGTTGCCGACCGTCTGTTCGCCGCATTGCCGCGGTATGCGGACGATCTCTCAAACATCGGGTGAGGATCTTCACAGCGGCGTGTCACGCGGTTCGCGGGCACATGTCCGCGAACCGCGGCGGGACCACGGCGGTCTCGCGGCGTCGTGGTGCCCTGCGGACGGCGGGGCCCGCGGTATGCCCGCCGGGGGCTCCCGTTCGTGCGGGGGATCTGCCGGGAAGCCGCGGCGTCCGGTGTCTTCAACGCGGCCGGGGTTCCCCGGCAGGATGACCTTCGTCCGGCAACGTGCCGGCCCGGTGATCCGGCAGCGGAAGGAAAGAACGTTGAACGAGCTGCTCGGGCCCGGAGTGTGGGGCGTCGTCGCCACACCCTTCAGCGGTCCTTCCCACGACATCGACCGAGAGAGTCTGACCCGCCTCGTGCAGCACTACGAGCGGATCGGCGTCACCGGGCTGACGGTCCTCGGGGTCTTCGGCGAAGCGGCCCGCCTCTCCGCCGCCGAGCGGCGCAGCGTGCTCGAAACGGTCACCGCCGCCGTCCGGCTGCCGGTGGTCGCCGGGATCACCGCGCTGGCCACCGCACCCGTCCTCGACGAGGCCCGGGTCGTCCAGGAGGCGGCCGGCGACCGGCTCGCCGGGTTGATGGTGCAGGTCAACTCGCCCGATCCGCAGGTCCTCACGGGCCACCTGTGCGCGGTGCGCGAGGCCACCGGAGCACCCATCGTCGTCCAGGACTACCCCGGGACGTCGAAGGTGCAGATCCGCACGACCGATCTGGTCCGCGCCGTCCGGGACACACCGGGCGTGGCCGGCGTCAAGGCCGAGGCGCCGCCGACCCCGGCGGCCGTGGCGGCGCTCACCGCCGAACTGGACGTTCCCGTCTTCGGTGGCCTCGGCGGACTGGGGCTGCTCGACGAACTGGCCTCCGGGGCCGCCGGGGCCATGACCGGATTCTCGTGCCCGGAAGGGCTGCTGGCCTGCGTCCGGGCATGGAACCTCGGCGGCTACGAGGCGGCTCGCGACGCCTACCTGCCGTATCTGCCGCTGGTGAACTTCGAGGCCCAGGCCCGCATAGGCCTGGCCGTCCGGAAGGAGGCCGTCCGCCGGCGCGGGCTCATCCGGGAGTCCGCGGTCCGCCCGCCGTCCGCCGCGATGCCGGCCGCTCTCGGCCCGCAACTGGACCGGCACCTGTCAGGTGTGCCGTGTGCCGTCCGGAAGAACGACTGAGGACGGCCCACGGCAGGGGGCATACGGGGTTCGCGCGCAGCGCGCGCCGCAGCAGAGCGGCCGTCCAACCGCGCGGAACACCGCTGCGAAGCAGACCGGTTGACCGCTCCCCACCTCGGCGGCGTCCATGACGGCGGCCCGCTCGGCGTCGTCCTTCCGGCTCCGCCGGCAGGAATCCGGCTCTGGGCGGCTGGGGTCGCGGTGAACCGCGACCCCAGGACCGCACCGACCGCCGCGGCACCGAGGACGTTGCCGAACTCGGCGAGCGTTCCGTGGCAGCGAGTCCCGGCGGCGCCGCCCGCAAGGCCACGTCGAGCGGCCCGTAACCGACGAACTGCGGATACCGGGTCGACAGGAACAGCGCTTCCCGGTGTCAACGGCCCATGACCAGGCCGTCCTTGTCCGCACCCCGGGAGAGCACGGCCTCCCGGACGGCCCGGACGTCGCTGCTCCGTCCCCCGGACCCTCCGCCGGGAGCAACCACCCGGATCGGCGGCCCCTGGTCGGCGATTTGGGGAATGAACTCGGCCTTCTCCACCGTCCAGCGCCCGCCCTCGTGTTCGGGCCCGGCGAAGGTGAAGCGCGCCAGCGAACCCTGGTCGCCCCGCGGGTCGTGGGCGCCGGCGTGGTTGATCATGCTCCCGGCCAGTTGGTCCCCCATCCCGTAGACGACCCAGGTGCCGTTGACCTTCTCGTACGGCTGCGGCACGTGGTTGTGGGTCCCGAGGATGAGGTCGATGGCGGGCCCCCCGCCGCTCCTGGCCGCGGTCAGGAGCCGGGCCAGGGAAAGCTGTTGCTCGTCCGGGGCCTGCTGCCACTCCGTGCCCCAGTGCAGACTCACCACCACCACGTCCGCCCCGGCCTTCCGCGCGGCACGGGCGTCGGCGACGATGCGCTTCTCGTCGATGAGATTCACCGTCCACGGGCGGTCCTCGGGGACAGGGATCCCGTTGGTGCCGTAGGTGTAGGAGAGATGCCCCACCGTCGCCGGGCCGGCCCGCAGCAGAACGGGACGGTCGGCCTCGTCGGCCGAACGGGCCGAGCCGGCGTGCCGTACCCCCGCTTTGTCCAGCGCGCCCAGCGTGCGTTCCACTCCGGCGGTTCCCGCGTCGAGCGTGTGGTTCGAGGCGGTGGAGCAGCCGTCGTAGCCGGTGTCCGCGAGCGCCTCGGCGACCTGTGGCGGGGAGACGAACATCGGATAGCCGGTGAAGGGGCCGCCCTCCGGTCCGTACACCGTCTCCATGTGGCACAGCGCGAGGTCGGCCTTCGAGACGATCGGTTTCACCCCCGCCAGCATCGGCCGGAAGTCGTGATCCGGTTCCGCTCCCTGTGCGTCCTGGTGCGCCTGGCGTATCACCGAGTCGTGGGGGAGGACGTCCCCCGATGCGATCAGCGTGAACCTCCCCGCCGCCGAGTCCCCCGTGCGTCCTGCCGCCCGTTTCGCGGCAGCCCCCGTCGCCGAGCCGCTGCGCTGCCCGTCCGGGGGCGAGGAGCATCCCGCCACCAGGGCCAGCAGGGCCACAGCCGCACCGACGGATATTCCACTGCGCATCGCCATCGACCGACTCCCGTGGTTTTCGCATCATCTGTCACTCATGACCTAAATGCGGCTTCGGGTGGGTCGCGAGGTGAGCAGGTCCGGTCAGGGGAGGGGACCCGTGCCCGTGCCCCCATGGGCGGCCATGACGGCCGGGCCCATGACGGCCGGGCAGGAGGGTAGACGGGACCCAGGAAAGGAGTGTGAATTCGTAGCGGAAGTCGGCGGGGCGGCTTGGGGAAGCCGCCCCGCCGCACGTGGCCGCCGCAGGCGGCGGGCGCCCCGCCCCGTGCGTCGTCGCGGGGATGCCGGTGACCGGAATCACCCCTGGTCATCCCTGTGGCCGGGGTAGTGTCTCCCGCGGGGTGGCCCGATATCCTTGTCATGCAGCAAGCTGTCGCCGTTGACGGCGGCAGCTTCTTGTCATGTGCTCCTCGCCGGGGCGCACACCCAGCTGGGCACCTGGCCCGTTACAACTCTGGCGGTGGGGATGGACATGGCTCTGGGAGCCGCGGCGCATGCCGCGGTTTCGGAACCGAGGGGGGAGCAGGACGAGTTGGTCGTCCTGCTGATCGAGGACGACCCGGGCGACTCCCTGCTCGTCGAGGAACTCCTGGCCGACAGTCGCATCTCCGCCCGTCTGACCTGGGCGCCGTCCCTGGGCGAGGCATGCCGCCTGCTCGAGCGGAGCGTCCCGCACTGCATCCTGCTGGACCTCCACCTGCCCGACGCCCAGGGCATGGACGCGCTCTCCCGCATCCTTGAGGTGTCCCCCCGCGCCCCCGTCGTGGTGCTGACCGGCCTCGCCGAGGAGAGCGCCGGCCTGGCCGCCGTCGCCGCGGGCGCCCAGGACTACCTGGTGAAGGGCCGGGTCGACCCCGAACTGTTCGGACGCACCGTCCGCTACTCGATCCAGCGCAAGCAGGCCGAGCAGGCCGCGGCGGCGCTGCAGGCCGAACGGCTGAGAGCTCAGGAGAACGCCCGTCTGGAACGGGGACTGCTGCCGTCGCCGCTGCTGACCGGCACCGAGGTCGAAGTGGTGGCCCGCTACCAGCCCGGACGCGCGCAGGCGCTGCTCGGCGGGGATTTCTACGACGTCGTGCAGACCCCCGACGGCATCATCCATGCCCTCATCGGGGACGTCTCCGGCCATGGCCCCGACGAAGCCGCGCTGGGCGTGTGCCTGCGCATCGCCTGGCGCACCCTGGTGCTGTCCGGGACGAGCGGGCCGGTCGTCTTCCGCCGCCTGGAGCAGATCATGACGGCCGAGCGCTCCCGCCCCGAGCTCTTCGCCACCGTCTCTTCCATCGCCCTGGAACCCCGGGCCCGCCGGATGCGGGTCATGCGGGCCGGCCACCCCGGGATGCTGTTGCGACGGCCGGCGGGTCCGGACAGTCCGGAACCCGGCGTGGACCTGCTCGAGCCCGATTACGGCCCCGCCCTGGGTCTCGTTCCCGGCTACACCGGCTGGCCGCATGAGGATCTGGAGCTCCCCCCGGCCGGGGCACTGGTGCTCTTCACCGACGGGCTGTTCGAGGGGCGCACCACGTCCTCCGGTACCCAGCGGCTGGGCGAGACCGGACTGGTCGATCTCGCCCGGAGGCACGCCCACCTCTCCGGCCCGCACTTCGTCGACTCGGTGATCAACGAGGTCGAGACGATCGCCGCCGCCGGCGGCGGTCTCGCCGACGACGTCGCCGTCGTCCACATGGAATGGAAATGACACGCATGGCCGATTCCGACGACCGCGCCCCGCAAGCCCCCGCCCGCCCCCGCCGCAGTTTCCGCAGCAGGCTGACGGTGCAGGCATGGTTCCACCTCGTGATCCTGGCCATGGCCGCGCTCATCCTGACCAGTGCCGGTGTCGGCGCCGTGCTGCTGGACCGGACGACACAGGAGACCGACCGGCTGATCGGCCGGATCGAGCCCGCCCGCGTCGAGGCGCTCCGACTGAAGACCGCGGTGATCGACCAGGAGACCGGCCTGCGGGGCTACCTGATCACCCGCGACGCCGACTTCCTCCGCCCTTACCGGCAGGGCGCCGGGGCCGAGCGCGGTGCCGTCCGCCGGATCGAGCCCCTCATCGGCGGCAGCAGCCGTCTCGAGGGCGACCTCGACCGAGTCCGGACGGCAGTCGCCGACTGGCGGCGGAAGTACGCCGACCCCCTCGTCGCCACCGTCGCGGACGGGAAGAAGCCGGACGTCCGCCGCGTCGAGGAGGGCAGGCGCGCATTCGACGACCTGCGCGCGCTCTTCACCGTGCAGAACCGTCACCTGGAGCAGGCGTCCGCCGACGCCCGCGAACGGCTGGCCGAGGCCCGCACCGTGCGCGACCTGATGCTCAGCGGCCTGGTCCTGGTTTTCCTGCTCTGCGGAGTCGCCCTCGCCCTGCTGCTGCGCTCGGCGGTCGTGAACCCGCTGGCCGCACTGCGCACCGCGTCGCGACGCGTCTCCGCGGGGGAGTTCGAGCACCGCATCCCGGCACACGGACCCCGTGATCTGCACGAGGTCGCAGAGGCAGTGGAGGAGATGCGCTGCCGGATCGTGGCCGAGCTCGCCACCTCCCGCACCCAGCAGGACCTGCTCTCCCGCCAGACCGCCGAGCTCGACACCCAGACCGCCGAGCTGCGCCGGTCCAACGCCGAACTCGAGCAGTTCGCCTACGTCGCCTCCCACGACCTCCAGGAGCCGCTGCGCAAGGTCGCCTCCTTCTGCCAGCTGATCGACAAGCGCTACGGCGACCAGCTGGACGAGCGGGGTGGGCAGTACATCGCCTTCGCCGTCGACGGGGCCAAGCGCATGCAGGTCCTCATCAACGACCTGCTCACGTTCTCGCGGGTGGGCCGGCTGGACGACGCGCGCGAGGGAGTGGCCCTGGACGGCTCCCTGGACAAGGCGCTGTCCAACATCGGCGCCGCGATGGAGGACTCCGGGGCGCGTCTGGAACGACCCGCGTCGATGCCCGAGATCACCGGTGACCCCACCCTGCTGACGATGCTCTGGCAGAACCTGGTGGGCAACGCCGTCAAGTTCCGCCACCCCGACCGGGTGCCCGAGGTGCGCATCAGCTGCGAGCCCGGCGCGGACGACAACTCGTGGGAGTTCACCGTCAGCGACAATGGCATCGGCATCCCGCCCGAGTTCGCCGACAAGGTCTTCGTGATCTTCCAGAGGCTCCACGGCCGGGACGCTTATGGTGGCACCGGCATCGGGCTGGCCCTGTGCAAGAAGATCGTCGAACACCATGGTGGCCGTATCTGGCTCGACACCGACGTCGACCAGGGCACGCGCATTCGTTTCACTCTCGTCTCACCTCAGGACCCGGACACCGAACCGACCGGCGTGGACGGCCCGGCGGACGAGCCCGCCCCGGAAGGAATATCCGCATGACAGACACCGAAGCGCGGCCCATCGAGGTCCTCCTGGTCGAGGACGACCCCGGTGACGAGCTGATGACCCGCGAGGCCTTCGAGGACAACAAGATCGGTAACACCCTCCATGTCGTCCGTGACGGCATGGAGGCGCTGGACTTCCTCTACCGCCGCGGCGAGTACGCCGAGGCCCCCACGCCCGATCTCGTGCTGCTGGACCTGAACCTGCCCAAGTACGACGGCCGGCAGGTCCTCGAGCGGATCAAGTCCGACCCCGACCTGAGCCACGTTCCGGTCGTGGTGCTCACGACATCCTCGGCCGAGGAGGACATCCTGCGCAGCTACAAGCTCCACGCGAATGCCTACGTGACCAAGCCGGTGGACCTGGACCAGTTCATCGCGGCCATCCGGCAGATCGACGAGTTCTTCGTCACGGTGGTCAAGCTGCCGCGTCGCTGACACCGAACCCGCCTGCGCGGGGCGGCCGGGTTCTCCCGGCCGCCCCGCGCCGTGTTGTGCCCGGCCGGTCACGCCAGGTTGTCGCCCCGGGTGACACGCGTCACTCCGTCTGGGTCCGCCCGGACCGGCCCCGGACCTCGAGTCGCCTTTCCGGCAAGCCAGTTGAGGACCGCGCCCCGGTGCAGACGGCGGGAGCCGCGGGCGTTCCACCGGAAATCGGACCGGTGCGCATGCATGCGGCCGGGCTCCCCGGGCACGGGACGGACCAGCAACCCGTATTCCGGTTGTGTCCGAGTCCGACCACCTGCAAGGGGGTGCCGCATGTCCACCGATGAACAAGAGGGTTCAGAAAGCCGCAGCGGAGACCGCATTTCTGCGCCTGCCGCCATGCGCAAGGCCGCCCGGCAGCTGTCCGAACTCCTCGGCTCGGATCCGGATTCCGTTTCCGCTCTCAAGCCGAACGATGACGGCTGGACCGCGGATGTCGAGGTCGTGGAGATCGAACGGATCCCCGAAACCTCCAGCGTCATGGCGACGTACCGCGTGACGCTCGACTCCCAGGGCCGACTCCTCGGATACGAACGCAAACGCCGCTACGCGCGGGGGCAGATCGACCGGTGACCACCGGATCGGACACCCCGCAACGCGGTTCCCGCGCATGTGATCACTGAAGGGAAAGCCCATGACTGTCATGCAGCAGCAGTCCGGTACGGCCGCCACGTCCGGCGGAGGTGGCGGCAATCTCTACGACGTCCTGGAACTCATTCTGGACCGCGGACTCGTCATCGACGCCTTCGTCCGCGTCTCCCTCGTCGGCATCGAGATACTCAAGATCGACGTGCGCGTGGTCGTCGCCAGCGTCGACACGTACCTGCGCTTCGCCGAGGCATGCAACCGCCTGGACCTGGAAGCGGGCCGCAAGGCTCCCAGCAAGCTCACCGAGCTCGCCGGAGAACTCACCGAGAACGGCGCCAAGGGCAAGTCGAAAGGGGCACTGAGCGGAGCGGTCGAGGCCGTCAGCGACTCGCTGTCCGGCCGGGATTCCGACTCCGACGACGAGCGCCGCAGGTCCACGAGCAGCCGCCGCACCACGTCCCGTCGGAAGGAGGAGGCGTAAGCCATGAGCACCTACATCTACGCCATCACCGCCGGTGACCACCCGGCCCGGCTCGACGGTCTCGAGGCCGTCGGGGCGTCCGGCAGTCTGCGCACCGTCGCGGGACGCTCCCAGAAGGCCGTCGTCAGCGACGCGCCGCCCGAACTGCGGGCCAAGCGGCGCGACCTCGTCGCGCACCAGGCAGTTCTGGAGCGCCTGCTCGAGGACGGGTCCGCGCTCCCGATGCGGTTCGGGCTGGTGGCACCGGACGAGCAGGCAGTCGTGGCCGCCCTCGACGAGAACACCGAGGGCTACGCACAGTCCCTCGAGCAGCTCCACGGCCGGGTCGAGTACAACCTCAAGGCCACCCGCGACCAGGACGACCTGCTGCGGGAGATCGTCGCGGAGTCCGAGGAGGTGCGGCAGCTGAACGAGGCGACCCGGGAGAACCCCGCGGCCCAGGACAACAAGGTCGCCCTCGGCGAACTGATCGCGCGTGAGGTCGAGCAGCGGGAGGGCCGGGAGGCCGGGGCCCTGGTCGACGCTCTCGCGCCCGCTGCGGTCGGCAACGTCCCGGGCGCTCCCGTGGACGGCCACTTCGTCAACGTGTCGTTCCTCGTCGACCGCACGCGGGCGAAGGACTTCACCGACGTGGTCCAGGCCGAGGCGGACCGTCGCGGCGCCGCCTACGAGCTCAAGCTCAACGGTCCCCTGCCCCCGTACAGCTTCGTCTGAACGAGACACAACCATGGGACTGATCACGCAGATCCTCACCTCCCCGCTCGCTCCCGTGCGGGGAACCTGGTGGGTCCTCGATCAGGTGGTCCTCACCGCCGAGCGGCAGTACTACGACCCGGCCCCTGTCATGCAGGAGCTGCGGGAACTGGAACAGGACCTGCTCGACGGACGGATCGACGAGGCCGAGTTCGACCGGCGCGAGGACGAACTGCTCGACCGGCTGGAGTGGCTCGAGGCACGGCAACGCGAACTCGACGCCAGATCCGGACAGGGCTGAGGCATGCCACCGCACCGAGCGGGCGGCCGCAGCGCGACCGAACGGGACCACCGACGGGCCGCCCGGCGCGCACCCGCGCGCCGGGCCCCCATCGAGGAAAGAGGCTGATTCACCGTGACCGAGCCCCTGGCAGGCCGCATGGGGTCCTCCCCCTCGCGGAGCATGGCCCCCTACGGCCAGCAGGGATCGTCGGCGAACCTCGCCGACATCCTGGAACGCGTCCTCGACAAGGGTGTCGTCATCGCCGGCGACATCAAGATCAATCTCCTGGACATCGAACTCCTCACCATCAAGTTGCGGCTGCTCGTCGCCTCCGTCGACAAGGCGAAGGAAATGGGCATCGACTGGTGGGAGCACGACCCGTCGCTCTCCTCGAAGGCCCGCGACGACCGGACGCAGGTCCGGCCGGCCGACGACCGTCCGCAGGTGCAGGCGGCGCCGGAACGCGATGCCCTGGCCGAGGAGAACGAGCAACTACGCGCGCAGATAGCCGAGTTGCGCGCCGCCACCGAGAAGAGGGACGGGGGCTGACCGATGGACCCGCTGCCCTACTCCGGTGACGGCACCCTGAGCTACGTGTACGCCGTCGGGCGGCCCGGCGCGGCTCTGGACAGCGCCGTGGCGGACCTCACCGGCCTCTACGGCGACCCGGTTCGCACGGTCGTCTCCGGTGGCCTCGCGGCCGTGGTGTCCGCCGTTCCGGCCCAGGACTTCGGCGAAGCCGGCCTCAAGGCCCAATTGGAGGACCTGGCCCGGCTCGAAGTGGTGGCCCGCGGCCACCACGCGGTCGTCGACGCGCTCGCAACCCGCACCACCGTCCTTCCGCTGCGGCTGGCGACCGTCCACCTCGACGACGCGAGCACCGGCCGGGTGCTCGACGCCTCCCGGACCGGATTCACCGAACTGCTGGACCGCCTCGACGGCCATGTCGAGTGGGGCGTCAAGGTGTACGCGGACCCGGAGGACGCGGTCAGCGCCGACCCCGGACCCGCCGTGATGCCGTCCGGGGGCTCCGAAAGCCCCGGCCGCGCCTATCTCCAGCGGCGCCGCGCACAGCGCAACACCCGGCAGAACGCCCACCGCGCCGCCCAGGAGGTGTCGGCCCGGGTCGCCGAAGCCGCCGCCTCCGTCGCCGCGGACCAGGTGGCCCACCGGCCCCAGCAGGGCGAACTGGCCGCCGGCCCCGGGGAGAACATCGCCAACGGCGCCTATCTGGTGCATCGTTCACGCACCGAGGGATTCCGGACGGCCGTCGAGGAGGCGGCTCGAGGGGCGAGCGGCGTCCGGGTCGAGGTGACCGGACCCTGGGCTCCGTACTCCTTCGCGAGTGTGACCGGGACCTCCGTTGAGCACTGACCCCGCCCGGTGGCCGCAGCAGAACGACGACGCCCCCCTCGGACGGCAGATCGCGCTGATCGACCTGCTGGACCGGCTGCTCAACGGCGGGGCCGTGCTGACCGGCGACGTCGTGCTCTCGGTGGCCGACGTGGACCTGGTCCGCATCAACCTGCGGGCCGTCATCCACTCCGTCACCCCCGACCAGCCCTCACCGTGGTGAGCGGCAGCCGGACCGCACGAGAGGGGAACTCCTGTGACCGACCCGCATGACCCCGCCGTCGACGCTGCGGCGCGGCCCGGCGACCACAACGACCCGGCGCGACCCGGCGGTCCGGGCGACCCGGCCGCCGCCCGGCGCGGCATCGACCAGGTCGTGGAGAACGCAGCACGGGCCTTCGACCTGCTGCCCGCCGGCCCGGAGGAGTCCCGTCCGGGGCAGAGCGCCGCGCAGCGGCTCAGGACGGACCCGGACACCGTCGAACGCGACCTGATGAAACTCGTGCTCACCATCGTCGAACTCCTGCGGCAGCTGATGGAGCGCACCGCACTGCACCGAGTCGACCACGGCGACCTGACGGAGGAACAGGAGGAGCGCATCGGCCTCACCCTGATGACGCTCCAGGACCGCATGGAAGAGCTCTGCGACCGTTACGGTCTGACCCTCGACGATCTGAACCTCGACCTGGGCCCGCTCGGCTCCCTCATGTGACGGCGACCGCCGAAGCGTGCCCCCGTCCCCGACGCCCCCATGCCGCCGAAGGGCACCGGTGCCTCGCGAGCTCGAGGCCCTTCATCCCACACTCCTTGCGTGGATACCCCGTGCTTCAGCTCGGGAAGGAAACGCATCCTCGCGGACGATCCAGTCCTGGATCTCCTCGGCGTGCCGCACCATCAGGTCGCCCGCGCGGCGCAGCACGGCCGCGCGCTCGGTGTACGGGGTGCGGGCCCAGGCCCGCCCGGCCTCGTGCGCCCGTGCGGCGGCCTTCGCGACGTCCTGCCCGTCGGCCAGCCCCACGCGTTCCAGGGTCTCGCCCGTGGCGGGTTCGACCACGGGCGCGTCGCCGCCGTGGGCGCGGGTCCAGCCGTCGATGCGGATGCTGCCGGACCAGATCCGGGGGTCGAGGAAGCTCATCGTGTGCTCCGTCAGTCGGGCTCCCGAGGGCCGGGAACGCTGGGGGACGAGGACGTTCAGGGGGCGAAGGCGGGGTCGGGTTCGACAGCCACCTCCAGCAGGTACGGACCGGTGCGTCCGGCGAGGGAGGGCACCAGGTCGTCGAGAGAGCTCAGCAGACCGTCCCGGTCGGTGACCCGGTGCGCGGGACAGCCGAGCGACCGGGCGATCCCGGACACGCTCACATCGTCGAAGGCCGGCCACGGCGGCGTGCCCCCGTGCTGTTCCGCGAGACGGTCCATGACCGCGTACCGGCCGTTGGCCAGGACGACGACGAGCGTCCCCACGCCGTAGCGCGCGGCCGTCCACAGCGCCTGGATCTGGTACAGCGACGAGCCGTCGCCGACCACAGCCACCACCGGCCGTGCCGGGTCGCCCATCCGCACACCGACGGCGGCGGGCACCGCGAACCCCAGCCCGCCCATGGCCGCGCTGAGGAAGCCCAGCGGGCGGCGGGCCGGGACGAGGGCGTGCAGGTCAGGACGGCTCGACGGCGTCTCCTCCACCACGACCGACTCGGCGGGCAGCCGTCCGGCGAGCGCGGCCAGCACGTGCGCGGCGCGCAGCGGCATGCCGTCCCGGGGAGGCTCCGGCGGGTTGCGCCGCGTGACCGTCGGCAGAGGGGAGCCGCTGCGGTCCGGCAGCCGGAGGGCGAGTGCCGCGCAGAACGCCGGCAGAGCACCGGCGGCTGGTCGGCCGCCGTCTGGCTGGAGGAACTGCGCGAAGCGGCGGGCGAGACGACGAATCTGCTCGTCCTCGACGGGCCCGACTCGTTCTTCCTGGACGGCGTCGACGGGCCGCACCCCCTGCGCGTGGCTCCCCGCACCGGGGACCATGTGCCGGCGTACGCCACTGCCGGAGGAAAGGCGCTGCTGGCCGAACTGCCCCCGGAGGCCGTCCGGATGCGCTATCCGCGCGGCCTCGAACGGCTCACTGCCGCGACCCTTCCCGACGTGGAGGCGCTGCTGACCGATCTGCTCGTGTGCCGGCAGCGCGGCTACGCGCTCAACCTCGAGGAGAGTGTCGGGGATGTCCACGGGGTCGGAGCTCCGGTCCGGGACCGGGCGGGGGCGTGCATCGCCGCGGTCACCGTGTCCGCACCGAGCACCCGCCTGGGCCCGTCCCGTGTCGACGAGGTGGCCCCGCTGCTGGTCCGCGCCGCGGCGGCCGTCTCGGCCCGGCTCCGCGCGCACCGGCCCCCGGGTCCGCGCCTTCCGGACCCCGTGGCCCCAGAAGGACCACCGGACACGCCCGAGGCCCGGTCCGGCACGTAGCGCTGTCCGCCGCGAGGCGGGGTCGGGGGGCATCCGGGGCGTGCCGGGGGCACCTCCCGGCCGAAGGCTGGGGGAGCAAGGCGGAGAGACGTCCTCGTAGTGGGCTGCCCGGAGGTTTCGGCGACGCAGCGGATGTGCGTGCCAGGCGCCCCCGGCCAGGCGGGATTTGCCGGGCAGGACCTAATCTGGCACTACGCACCTGTCCGACCCGTAATGCCGCATTCCTGCCTGGCGCGCCGGGAGCCGGACCGCCACCTGCGAAGGGACGGCCGTTGTGACGCACCGCACCGTCAAGGACCTCATGACCGACAAGGCCGTCAGCGTGCAACGCGGTACCACTTTCAAGGAGATCGTGGCCGTGCTCGAGGAGTTCGACATCACGGCCGTACCCGTCGTGGACGACGCGGGCCGTCCGCTGGGCGTGGTCTCCGAGGCCGATCTGCTGCGCAAGACCTCCGGAGGGTCCTCCCACTCCGCCCTGCTGCACCCCGAGCCCGGTGAGGCCGAACGGGCCAAGGTGGAAGCGACCACCGCCGAGGGCCTGATGACCGCCCCCGCGGTGTGCGCGCGGCCCGGCTGGACGGTCGTCGAAGCTGCCGCAGCCATGGAACGGCACCGGGTCAAGCGGCTTCCGGTGGTCGGCGACGGGGGCGAGCTGATCGGCGTGGTCAGCCGCAGCGACCTGCTGCACGTCTTCCTGCGCAGTGACCAGTCCATCCGCAGCGAGATCATCGAGGACGTCGTGGTGCAGACGCTCGGGGAACCGCCCTCCGCCATCGGCGTCGAGGTCGGCCACGGGCACGTGGTCCTCAGCGGTACCGTCACCCGCCCGGGCCTGGCCTCCGTCCTGGAACGGCTGTGCCGCAGCGTGGACGGAGTGATCGAGGTGGACAACCGACTCGACGCCGCGGGCGGCACCTCCTCCTGGTGATCACGGGCACACCCGCCGGCGTCCGGGAACCGGGGAGGCGCGCACCAGCGTCCTGTCGTCAGGATTGTCGCAGGTCACACCCGTGCGGTCCGGTGCAGCGGCCCGGAACGGGGGATGATGATCGTGACGCCCGGGTCGCGGAACGGCCCGGCACACCACCGGACATGAAGGAGAGCGGTCGGCGGCATGGGACGGGTACGGCACGCCTGGGCAGATCTGTGGGACCGATTCGCCGCATCCGACCCCGGTCTCATCCGGCTGCTGGCCGCGAGCACCACCGTCGGGGCGATCGTCCTCACCCTCGGCGTCCTCGCCCTCCTGGACACCCCCGTGCTGCTCATGGTCGCCGGGGGGCTGACCGCCATGGTCTCCACCTTCGCCATCAACGAACCGCAGCCCAGGGACCAGGCGGTCACGCTCGCACTGGCCCTCCCGGCGGCCCTCGCCTCGGTGACGCTCGCCGCGGGACTGCTTCCCTTCCGTTTCGTCTCCGACCTCGCCTTCGTCGTCGTCATCTTCCTCGCCGTCTACGTCCGGCGGATCGGCAAGCGCGGCACGAGCCTCGGCTGGATCGCCTTCCAGGTCTACTTCGTCACCGTCTTCCTGCGCATCGACGCCGGTACGCTGCCGCGGTTCTACCTCGTGCTGGCCATCGCCCTCGCCTCGAGCGCGGTGGTGCGCTTCGGCATCGTCCGGGTCACCCCGGAACGGACCCTGAAGCGGCTGCGCGGCGCCTTCCGGGCGCGCCTGGCGCGGGTCGTCGACGCCCTCGCCGACGTCGTGGAGGCAGAGATCGCGGGCCGGACGAGCGAGCAGCAGGTCGTCGGCCTGCACCGGCACACCGCGCGGCTGCACGAATGCGCCCTGATGATCCAGAACCGGCTGGAGGCCGGAACGGAGGACGCCCGGGTCGCCGCCCTGGTGCAGCGCCGCGTCGCCGAGGCCGAACTCGCCGCCGAACGCCTGGGCATCCACCTGCTGCGGGCCCTGCACCAGGACACCGGCGACCACACACTCACCCTGCACCTGCCCGGCCACCGTCCCGCGGCCGGTTCCCGGCCCGTCTCCGAACGGCCCGACGCGGCCGTCCTGCGCCGTCTCCACTCCGAACTGCGCGCCCTGCGCGTGCTGGTGAGCCGCATCGACGCCAAGCGGCCCGGCACCGGCCTGGCCGCCGTCCGCAACCGGCTCCTCGGCTACCGCGACGACGCCCGGATCCCGGACGCCGTCCCCGGCCTCCAGGACGCCTTCCGCGGTGTCGCCGACGTCGCCCGGGCCATCCTCGGTCTGCAACTCGCCCTGGAGGAGGAGGACGACAGCGAGGACGACAGCCCGGAGACCGCCCGTTCCCGGGAGGAGATCGGGGCGGAGGACGTCAGCCTCGCCCCCGAGAGCGACGAGGACGAGGTCGAACCCACCGGGCTCGACCGGCCCTCCACCCGGGCGGCCTTCCAGGTGGCCGTCGGCTCCGCGCTGGCCATCATCGGAGGCGAACTGATCTCCCCACAGCGCTGGTACTGGGCCGTTCTCACCTGCTGGGTCGTCTTCATCAACACCTCGTCCACCGGGGAGATCCTGGTCAAGGGATCCCGTCGGCTCGTCGGCACCGTCGTCGGAGTGGCCGCAGGGCTCGGGCTCGCCTCCCTCGTCGGGGACCAGCCCTGGCTGGCCCTCCTCCTCGCCGTCCTGTGCGTGTTCGCGATGTTCTTCACCGCGCCGGTGTCCCACACCCTGATGGCGTTCTTCGTCACCACGATGATCGGCCTGCTCTACACCCTGCTGCACAGCTTCAGTCCGGAGGTGCTCGTGCTGCGGATCGAGGAGACGGCCCTGGGCGCGGTCTGCGGCATCGTCGCCGCCCTCCTGGTGCTGCCGGTGCGGACCCGCCATCGCACCGATGAGCAACTGGCCGAAGTGCTGCGGCGGCTCCGGGCGATGCTCGATCAGGCCATCGCCCAGCTGAGCGGTGACCCCGCCGCCGACCTCATGGACAAGGCCCGCGAACTCGACACCGCGCTCGACGATCTGCGCGCCTCCGTCAAGCCGCTCATGCACCCCGTCAGCCCGCTGCGCACCCGACGGCGCAACGCCCGCTACATCATGGGACTCCTGGAGACCTGCGCCTACCACGCACGCAGTCTCGCGGCGACCGCCGAACTCGTCCCGGACAGCCTGCGGATCGGGGCCGACCCGCAGCTGCGGAAGGCGGCGCGGCGGATCGACGCCAACCTCCGCGCGCTCACCGACCACGTCGAGACCCGGGCCGGCGCACACACCGTCCTCGAGAGCGGGCCGAACATCGCCTCCCTGCTGAGCGCCGCCGCCGAGGTGGAACGCGGCACGGGCGGTGGGGAGCGCACCGACGGGGACAAGGTGACCCTGCGGGTGCTGCGTCACCTCCAGCGGCTGGACGAAGGAGTGCTCGGCCTGGCGCGGCCGCTCGGAGCGACCACCGCGGATGCGGAGGAGTCCCGGCTCGCGGAACGCGGTGGTCCGGTCGCCGACCCCGCCCGGTGACACGTCACCGGGCGGGGCGGCAATCGAACCGGCCGGGGAGCGGCCCGCAAGCCGGCCTGATCGGACTTCTGCCGGAACCCGGTCGTCCCCGTCGGTGCAGCCGGTGTCCGCGGCCACGACGAACCGCTTGACGGGCCGGCTGCGGGCCCGGGAAGAATAGCGGGGTGATCGCCATGGCACCGCAGGGTCCCGTCGACATCCCGCCCGCCGTCAGCGAGTTCGCGTCGGGACGGCCGGTGAAAGCCGTGTGGAAGAACGGACTCGGCGGCCTGACCTTCCGCGTCGGCTCGGGGGACACCCCGCATTTCTTGAAGTGGACGCCGCGCGGCAGTGGCATCGGCCCCTGCGCCGAGGCGACACGCCTGCGCTGGGCGGCGGACTGCACCGCGGTGCCGAACGTGGTCGGCACGGGCGCGGACGACACGGGGTCCTGGATGGTCACGGACGGCCTCCCCGGACGACGCATGGCCGTCGACGACCACTGGAAGCGCGACCCCGCGACCGCCGTCCACGCCATCGGTACCGGCCTGCGCGCCCTGCACACCCGACTCCCCGTCGCGGACTGTCCGTTCGACTGGTCCGCAGAGCAGCGCCTGAAGGCCGTACGGGCCCGCGCCGCGGACGGCCGGACCCTCCCGGCGGACTGGTCCCCGACCACCGTCACGTCGGCACGGTCGAGCATGCTCTCGGCCTCCTCGCCGACATCCCGCCGGCGGACCGGATCGTCGTTTGCCACGGAGACGCCTGCGCTCCCAACACCCTGATCGGCGACGACGGTTCGTGCAGCGGGCACGTCGACTTCGGCGCCCTGGGTGTCGCCGACCGCTGGGCCGACCTCGCCGTCGCCACCTGGGGCACGCAGTGGAACTACGGGCCCGGATGGGAGGAACCGCTGCTCGAGGCCTACGGGGTCGAACCGGACCCGGAACGCATCGCGTACTACCGGCTGCTGTGGGAGCTGTCGGACTGAGTCTGCGGCAACACGCCGACCGGATCGCACCGCAGCGGCAGTCCCGTCTTGGCCGCCCCCGTCCTGTGATCGGCGGGTGATCCGGCACGAAGCTCCACGGCGCCCGGGGCCACCCGCGGCCACGCGGTCCGGAACCCGCGGGCCACCTCCCTGCCCGTCGATCCGCGGGCACCGCCGGCCCGGCAGGAACCAGCGACCATGCCGCCGGGCTGCCCGGACGGGCACGAGGCGCCGGGGAACGCTGTTCCGTCCACCGTCCGGGGTGCGCAGCGGTCGCCGAGCGGCCCACCGCGACCCGGCTTAGATTTCAGGCATGGCCTGGAGACGGAAAGCCCACGTATCGTTCCGGCGGCTCACCGGCTACGAACTGCGCCGCGTGCCGCCCTGCCCCGCCCCGCAGGGCGAGCCGAAGCCGGCCCCCGCGCCGAGCCCGGCCCCCGCCCTGCCCGCCGACTACGACGACGAGGCGCGCACCTGCATCCACGCGGTCCGCCCCTACACGATGACCTCCCCCGAACGGCTCAACGCGGTCATCCTCGCCACTCGGTACGTCGCCGGGCACGGCATTCCCGGCGCCGTCGTCGAATGCGGCGTCTGGCGCGGCGGCAGCATGCAGGCCGTCGCCCGGACCCTGCTGGCCGCCGGCGACCCCAGCCGGGACCTCTATCTCTTCGACACCTTCGAGGGGATGCCTCCGCCCACCGAGAAGGACCGCCGCCGCGACGGCGAATCCGCCGCCGACCTGCTGGCCCGCCAGTCCAAGGACCGCCCCATCTGGGCGGTGGCCTCCCTGGAGGACGTCGAGGACGGCTTCCGGCGGATCCCCTACCCCGAGGAGCGCATCCACTACGTCCGGGGCCGGGTCGAGGACACCGTCCCCGAACAGGCCCCGGAGCAGATCGCGATCCTGCGCCTCGACACCGACTGGTACGCCTCCACCCGACACGAACTCGAGCACCTCTACCCGCGTCTGGTCAGCGGCGGCGTGCTGCTGATCGACGACTACGGCTGGTGGCAGGGGTCCCGGGACGCCGTGGACGAGTTCCTGGAGAAGACCGGCGCGCGCCTGCTCCTGCTGCGGATGGACGAGGGCCGCATCGCCGTCAAGCCGTGATCGTGGCGGCAGCGGTCGTGACCGGGGTTTCACCCGGCGAGTGAACGCCTGCGCCGGGCCGCGCGCAGCCCCCTGCCCAGACTGCGGTGGACGGCCGGCGGCAGCCAGTCCTTCGCCAGACGCCGCAGCCCGCCCCGGTTGCCGGACCGGGGCCGTGCCACTGCCGGCCGGTCCGGCCCGCGGTGGCGCGAGGCGGGCAGCCGGGGCGGCTGTGCCTTCCGGCCGTTGACGATCACGAGGCGGTGCCCGGCCACATCCTGCGTGGAGAGCCCGCAGTCGTCCCGGCCCCGGAGTGCGGCGACGAGCTTCTCCCGGAGCGGCTCGGGATCGCCCCAGGTCCCGTAGAACTTGTTGGGGCTGACGCAGACCGGCCGCAGCCCCTCCTCGAGCACGGCCTGCCAGGTCGCGCAGGCGACCCCCGGCGTGTGCTCGGACCGGTAGTCGTCGAGGACCACGATGCCGTCCGGCTGCAGAGCGCTGCGGGCGGCCGCGATGTCCGCACGCACGTGCTCGTACAGGTGGGAGGCATCGATGTGGACGAAGCGGCAGCTGCCGTCCGCCACCGTGCCGGGCACGGCCGAGGTCGGGGCCTGGAGCACCCGGGGCAGCTCGTCGCGGAACGCGAGGTAGTTCGTCTCGAACGCGCGTCGGCTGAGCGTCGCGTACGAGCCGCGCACCTCCGAGTCGTTGTCTCCGTCCGGGGCTTCGGACCCGAAGAGGTCGCAGACGGTGAAGCTTTCACCGGGGGCGAGGTGGCCGCCCATGAAGATGGCGCTCTTGCCCAGGTAGGCGCCCATCTCCAGCAGGTCGCCGCGGCGCTGCTCGCCTGCCTGCGCGCCGAGGATCCGGTCGAAGAGGACCACGTCGGTCGGGAAGAACCAGCCGGGCACGTCGTGGAAGGACCCGGGCGGGCGGACCGGGGCGGTCGGTACGGCAGGTGCTCGGGAAGTGAGGTGCGCATCGCTCATACGGACCCTTCGTAGTGGCCGGGGAATGACGCCGCACAACAACGGCTGACCGGCAGGCGACGACGGGGGGAAATCCCGGCTCGGCCACTCCCGCCTCGGCCCCCGGTCACCCCGGGTCATCGCTGCGAGCCGGCCCCGGGGGGAGCCGGCTCGCACAGGACGAGGGCCACGTCGTCCTCCGTGGTCGCGCGAGTGTGCGCGTCCAGGCGCTTGAGGAGGTCGTCCAGCACCGACTCGAGCGACGGAAGATCCAGCAGTGCGCGCAGATCGTCCTCCAGGGGGAACATCCGTCCGGCCGGGTCACGCGCCTCGGCGAGACCGTCGGTGTAGAAGAGCATCCGGTCCCCCGGCGCGAGACGCACGGTCTGCGGTACCGGGGCCGGGCCGAGTCCGAGCGGCAGCGACGGCTCGCCGGGGGAGATCAGTTCCAGCCGCCGTCCGAGCAGCGCCGGCGGGTGGTGCCCGCAGTTCGCCAACCGCACCTCGCCGGGCGTGAACTCGGCGAGGACCGCGGTGACGAAGTCCTCGGGGCCCAGGTGCTCGGACAGGTCGGCGTCCAGCCGCCGCACCACGCACGGCAGGTCCGGTTCGGTGTAGGCGGCGTCCCGGAAGGCCCCGATGGCGGCCGCTGCCGTGAGCGTGGCGGTCAGGCCCTTGCCGCGGACGTCCCCGAGCAGGACGCGCACCCCGTGGGCGCTGTTCGCCACGCAGTACAGGTCACCGCCGATCAGTGCCTCGTCGGTGGCGCAGCGGTAACGGGTCGCCACGTGCACGCCGCCGATCTCCGGCGGAACCCGGCCCAGTACCGCTTCCTGGGCCACCAGCGCGACCCGGGAAAGGGCCCGCTCGCGCACCGTGCGCTGCCAGGCGATGAAGACGGCGAAAGCGCCGCCCACCAGCACCACGAGCGTACGGATGATGCTGTCCGGTTCGCCGTATCCGGTGTTGAGGAAACCGAGCCCCAACGCCAGCGCGGTCGTGTAGCCGGCCACGAACGCGGTGCGTCCGGGGCCGATGCGCGCGCAGGCCAGCAGCGGACCGGCGACCAGCAGGCCTGTCAGGACGATGCGTGCGCCGGACACGATGTCGACGGCGGCGATGACGGTGGCCAGTACCAGGCACCCCAGCAGCCATCGGTCCTGCCCGGCCTGCGCCGCCCTCCTCCTGACCGCGCCATGGCGCAGAACGGACACGGCAGCCCCCACTCCAACGGTTCGGGCGGGCGGTGCGGGAGGCGTGCGGGGCGGCTCCGGCACTCGGATTCATCGTAGGCGCCGCCGCCGGGCAGCGCGCGCTCCCGACGCCCGGCCCGGCGGGTGTGCGTTGCGCACAACGGGCCGCGCCGGTGTTGACTGGTTCGGTGACCTGCCCCTTCTGCGCCATCGTCGCCGGCGAGCACCCGGCGAACAGCGTCCTCCGCGACCACGCGGCCGTGGCCTTCCTGGACACCCGGCCGCTGTTCCCCGGTCATGTCCTGGTCGTCCCGCCGCGGCACATCGAGACGCTGGACGACCTCCCGCCGGACGAGGTCGGGCCGTTCTTCACCCAGGTCCAGCGGGTCGCGCGGGCCGTCGAGCGCGGCCTGGACGCGGACGGCACCTTCGTCGCCGCCAACAACCGGATCAGCCAGTCCGTACCGCACTTCCACGTCCACGTCGTCCCGCGTCACCGCAAGGACGGCCTGCGCGGATTCTTCTGGCCGCGCACGCACTACACCGCTCCGGAGCACGCCGAGTCCGTGGCCGCCCGGCTGCGCCGGGCCATCGACTCCGCGGTGTGACGCCCTTCTGCCGGGTAGGGGCCCCTCGTTACGATCAACGTCGGCCGCCCGTCCCGTCGCGCGGAGCGAGCGGCCCCGCGCGGGTTTCCGGACGCACCAGGGACGGGAGAAGCGACGTGTCAGGCTACGAGGAGCAGTACCGCAGGAGCCTCGAGGACCCGGAGGGGTTCTGGCTGGAGGCTGCGGAGGCCGTCGACTGGGTGCAGCCTCCTGTCCGTGCCCTGGACGCCTCCCGGGCGCCGCTGTACCGCTGGTTCCCCGACGGCAGGCTGAACACCTGCCACAACGCCCTGGACCGCCACATCGCCGCGGGGCACGGTGAGCGGACCGCGCTCGTCCACGACTCGGCGTACACCGGCGAGCGGACCTCCTACAGCTACGCCGGGCTGCGCGACCGGGTGGCCCGGTTCGCCGGCGCGCTGCGGGCGCGCGGCGTCGGCCCGGGCGACCGGGTGGTGGTTTACATGCCCATGGTCCCCGAGGCGGTCGTGGCGATGCTGGCCTGCGCCCGGCTGGGGGCCGTGCACTCGGTGGTCTTCGGCGGCTTCGCCCCCCGGGAGCTGGCGGCCCGGATCGACGACGCGCGGCCGAAAGCGCTGGTGTCCGCCTCGTGCGGCATCGAGCCCAACCGGGTCGTGGAGTACAAGCCGATCGTCGACGAGGCACTGCGCCTGGCCGAGCACCGGCCGGAGAGCGTCATCGTCCTGCAGCGCGAGCAGGCGCCCGCCGAGCTGCGCGAGGGCGAACTCGACTGGGACACCGCCCTCGACGGTGCGGAGCCCGCCGCGTGCGTCCCGGTCCTGGCGACGGACCCGCTGTACGTGCTCTACACCTCGGGAACCACCGGACGTCCCAAGGGAGTTGTCCGGGACAACGGCGGTCACGCGGTCGCCCTCGCCTGGTCCATGGCGAACATCTACGGGATCGGGCCCGGGGACGTCTGGTGGACCGCCTCCGACGTCGGCTGGGTCGTCGGCCACTCCTACATCGTCTACGCGCCCCTGCTCGTCGGCGCGACCACCGTGCTCTACGAGGGCAAGCCGGTCGGCACCCCCGACGCGGGGGCCTTCTGGCGCGTCGCCGCGGAACACCGGGTGAAGGCACTGTTCACCGCGCCGACGGCGCTCCGGGCGATCAAGAAGACGGACCCACAGGCCGAGCACCTTGCCCGCCACGACATGTCCGCCTTCCGGACCCTCTTCCTGGCCGGTGAACGGCTGGACCCCGAGACGTACCAGTGGGCGAGCGCCACCCTGGGCGTCCCCGTCGTCGACCACTGGTGGCAGACCGAGACGGGTTGGCCGGTCGCGGCCAACCCCCAGGGCCTGGAACCGATGCCGGTCAAGCCCGGGTCCCCGACCGTCCCGGTGCCCGGCTACGACGTGCGGATCCTGGACGGCTCGGGCGCCGAGGTCCCGGCCGGCACCGAGGGCGCCATCTGCATCCGGCTGCCCCTGCCCCCGGGCACCCTCCCCACCCTCTGGGGTGACGACGAGCGGTACATCGACTCCTACCTGTCGCGCCACGAGGGCTACTACCTGACCGGCGACGGCGGCTATCTGGACGAGGACGGCTACCTGTTCGTCATGGGCCGCACCGACGACGTGATCAACGTCGCCGGGCACCGGCTCTCCACGGGGTCGATGGAGGCCGTCCTGGCGGCGCATCCCGCGGTCGCCGAGTGCGCCGTGATCGGCGTGCACGACCCGCTCAAGGGCCAGGTGCCGCGCGGTCTGGTGGTGCTGAAGTCCGGGGTGGACCCCGACCCCGGGAAACTGAGCGCCGAACTCGTCGCGGCGGTCCGGGAGCAGATCGGCCCGGTGGCCGCGTTCAAGCAGGTCGACGTGGTTCCCGGGCTGCCCAAGACCCGGTCGGGGAAGATTCTCCGCAAGGCCATGCGCGCCATCGCCGACGGGCGCCGGGAGCCGGTGCCCGCCACCATCGAGGACCCAGCGGTACTCGACGCCCTGGACCCGGTGCTGCGCCGTGCGCAGCAGTGACCGGTGACCGCCGGAGCGCGCGGTACGGACCCTGACCCGGCATGCGGCAGCTCCTCGGAGCGCGGTGGACATATTGCCTGATGTGCGCATCATGGGAGGGAGTCCGGCATAGGTGCATTGGTCCCGGTGTCGGGGCCCGAGTCAGGGAGATGGTCATGGTTGCCGAAGACCGGTACCGGCTGACCTTCGCGCACGCGCTCGACGCGGGCACCGACGAGGTCGTCGTCCACCGAACCGACGCAACGGGCCCGGGAGGCAATCCGGTCTACTGCGACGACAGCGGCATCCTGCGGGCCGAGATCAGCCCGCGCGGCGAGGTGCGGATGCTCGCCAGTGGCGGGCACCAGTCCCCGCGCCGCCCGACCGCCACGCATCTGGCCTGAACGGAGCCGCCGGGGCGCATACCGGCGCACGCCGCCGGGGCGCCGTGCATCCGCGCCTGCACTTCGCCGCCCTTCCTCCGCTTTCCGGACATCGGGTGAGGGTAGGGACAAGACGCGCCGGTGCGACCGCGCGTCAGTTCCTGCCCCCTCTGCGGCGAAAGGCGAAAAGCCATGACCGGACAACCCCCGCTCGAACCCGTCGCCACCTTCTGCGGCAGCTGCAACTGCGGCTGCCCGCAACTGTTCGTCGACACCGGGGCCAGCGCCGACAAAAGGGTTCTGCTCACAGACGACTTCGGCCAGCGGATCCAGATGAGTGCGGATCAGTTCGGTTCCCTGCTCGACGAGGCGAAGGCCGGACGGCTGGACCACGTCCCGGGTTCCTGAAACAGCCGTCCGCCGACTCCGGAGACCGCCGACTCCGGAGACCGCCGGCTCCGGTCGTCGCGCGCGTACTCGCACAGAAGTGTGGACACCACCCGCCAAGTGGTGTAGACCTCTCTGCCATCCGCCATGCCGCGCGTCGTCGACCGAGAAGGAGCGCCCGGTGACTGCATCCACGACGGACCGTGCCGATGTCGTCCAGGGGCCGCGGGCCCGACGGGCGCTGATCGCCGGTTCGGTCGGCAACTTCATCGAGTGGTACGAGTTCGGCGTCTACGGGTACTTCGCCACGATCATCGCGGCGAACTTCTTCAGCCTGGCGGGCGCGAGCGACACCGAGAGCCTCGTCAAGACCTATGCGTCGTTCGCGCTCGCCTTCTTCTTCCGGCCGCTGGGCGCGGTGATATTCGGCCGCGCCGCCGACCGGATCGGCAGGCGCCCCACCCTCATCCTGGTCGTGCTGCTGATGACAGCTGCGACCACGGCGATCGGGCTCCTGCCGACGTACGCCACGATCGGAGCGGCCGCGCCCTGGCTGCTCACCGGTCTCAGGATCGTTCAAGGGCTCTCCGCGGGCGGTGAGTTCGGCGGCGCCGTCTCGGTGATGACCGAGTTCGCGCCCACCGGAAAGCGCGGACTCTACGGTTCCTGGCAGTCCTTCACCGTCGCCCTCGGACTCCTCGCCGGTGCCGGACTCGCCGCCGGGCTGGCGAGCGTCGTCAGCGAGAGCGCCATGAACGACTGGGGCTGGCGGGTACCGTTCCTGGTCGCCCTCCCGCTCGGCCTGGTCGCCCTGTGGCTGCGGCTCAAGCTCGAGGAGACCCCTTCCTTCCAACGGGCGCACGCCGGCGGCACCGGTACCGCCGCGGACGCGAAGCCGGTACCGGCCGCCCCGCCGCGTGCCGGCGAGGTCGCCAGGGCCATCGGCTGGGGCATCGCCCGCCTCATGGGCTGGTCCGCCGCCGGATACACCTTCCTCGTGGTCCTGCCCGGATATCTGCAGAACTCGCTCAACGCCACGTTCCAGCAGGCTCTGGTGGCGACCGTGCTGGCCAACCTGGGCTTCGCCTGCTCGATCGTTCCGGCCGGTGTGCTCAGTGACCGGATCGGGCGACGGCCCGTCATGGCGGCCGGTGCCGCGCTGGTCGCCGTACTCGCCTTCCCGCTGCTGTCGGTGCTCCAGGACACCTCGTCCTCGACGGCCGCCAAGTCGTTCATGGTCTTCGTCGCCGGTGCCGTGGTCGGGCTGATGGCCGGTCCCGGTCCCGCCATGCTCGCCGAGATGTTCCCCACCCGCGTGCGCTGCACCGGCCTCGGCCTGGCCTATTCGCTCTCCAACGCCGTCTTCTCCGGCTGCGCGGGCCTGATCATCACCGAGTTCATCAAGCGGACGGGAAACGTCGACATTCCCGCCTACTACGTCGTCGTGACCTGCGTGATCAGCGTGCCCGCGCTGCTCGCCCTGCGCGGCGACGATCACCGGCGGGAGCTGCGTGACTGACGCCACTACCACCGCACCACCGGAGCGTCCCGCGGCCGGCGCCCTCAGAGTCGTCGGACTGATGTCGGGCACGTCCTACGACGCCATCGACGCGGCTGCCGCGGACGTCTTCCTGGAGGACGGCACACTTGTCCTCACCCCGCTCGGCATGATCAGCCGTCCCTATCCGGCCGATCTGCAAGCCGAGTTGGCCGCCGCGCTGCCACCGGCTCCGACCACGATGGAGGCCGTGTGCCGGCTGGACACCGGCATCGGCCGGGCCTTTGCCGCCACCGCCCGGGAAGCGGTCGCGAAGCTCTGCGGCGGCCGCGCGGACCTGCTCGCCTCGCACGGCCAGACGGTCTTCCACTGGGTCGACGGGGGAGCGGTCCGCGGCACCCTTCAGATCGGGCAGCCCGCCTGGATCGCCGAGGCCACCGGCCTCCCGGTGGTCTCGGACTTCCGTGCCCGGGACGTCGCCGCGGGCGGCCAGGGCGCCCCGCTGGTCAGCATCGTCGACACCCTGTGGCTCCAGGGACGGCCGGGTTCACCGGTCGCGCTCAACCTGGGCGGCATCGGCAACATCACGATCGCCGGCAGCTGCGGGGAGCCCCTGGCGTTCGACACCGGGCCCGCCAACGCCCTGATCGACGCCGCGGTCCGGCACTTCACCGGCGGCAGGCTGCCGTTCGACCGGGACGGGGCCATGGCAGCCCGCGGAACCGTCCGTGCTCCGTTGCTCCGGCACCTGCTGGCCGACCCCTACTACGCCCGCCCCGCCCCCAAGACCACCGGCAAGGAACTGTTCCACCTGCCCTACCTGCTGGCGGCCCTCGGAAGGACCGGGGACGTCCCGGCCGACGACGTCGTCGCCACGCTCACCGCACTGACCGCCCGCACCGTCGCCGACGCGGTCCGGGCGCACGGAGGCACCGAGGTCATCGCTTCCGGCGGAGGCGTGGCCAACCCGGTGCTCATGCGGATGCTCGCCGCCGAGCTCCCCGGCGTGCCGGTGCGCACCTCGGACGAACTCGGCCTGCCATCCGCCGCGAAGGAATCCCTGGCCTTCGCGCTGCTCGGGTTCCTGACGCTGCACGGCCTGCCCGGAACCGTGCCGGCGTGCACCGGCGCGAGCCGTGCGTGCGTCCTCGGTTCGCTCACCCCGGGCGCCGCACCGCTGCGCCCGCCCGTCCCGGCGGACGGGATTCCGCCGCGGCGGCTGGTCGTCCGCGGGCGGTGACCGGCCCTCAGTCGCCGGCAGCGTCGTACAGCGCCGCGGCGACGGCCACCTCGGTGCCCGCCAGGCCCACCGAGCTGAACACGGTGATCGCGCGGCGGTCGGTGCGTGCCGTTGCCGACCCGGCCACCACGGCGCCCAGCTCCGTAACGCGGCGGCGGGCGAAGAGGTGCTCCTCGCCCAGGTCACAGCTCTGCGCGGCGGAGTCGGTGAAAACGCAGTCCGCCACGTCGACCAGGGTGGCCGGGACTTCGTGCCGGGAGACGGTCTTCGGGCCGAGCGTCGTGACATGGGTGCCCGGTGAGATCCAGGAGGCATCCAGGACCGGCGCCGCACTGTTCGTCGCCACGACCACCACGTCACGATCCCGCACGGCCTCCTCGGCCGGGACGACGGCCACGGCCGGCAACCCCAGCTCCCGGCGTGCACGTTCGGCGAGGGCCACGGCGCGCTCCCGGCGCCGGGCCGTGACGACGACATCCGTCACCGGCCGCACGGCGGCCAGTGCCCACAGCTGCGCCCAGGCCTGCACGCCCGCGCCCACCATGCCCAGGCGCACCGGCCCGGGGTTCGCGGCGACGTCGGCGGCCACGGCTCCGGTGGCCCCGGTGCGCCGGGGGCCGAGCTCGTGTCCGTGCACCAGCGCCACCACGTCGCCGCTGCGTACGTCCCAGAGGGCGACCAGCTGCTGCGCGCCGGCGAAGGTGTCGTAGGAGCGGAAGCCGAACAGGCCCCGCTCGCGCAGACGTCCGGCGGTGAAGACCAGGGATCCCCCTCCGAGCGCGGCGTGCACCCGTGCCGGGGCGGCCAGTTCGCCGGCGTCGTGGGCCAGCAGCGCCGTGCGGACGGCGCTGACGGCGGTCGGTGCGTCCAGCAGGCGGCGCACGTCATCGTCGTCGAACAGTCGTGGCGGCATGGGCGGTTGCCTTTCCCCGGGGCGAGCGGACCGGAGCACTGTCGCACGGAGGCGTCCTCCTCCGCCTCGGACCGCAGGCCGAACCGTCCCCGGTCCCGCGACCGGGGACTGCCGGCGGGTCAGGCGTGTCCGGTGACCAGGTGCAGCGGTATCTCCCCGCAGCTCAGCAGGCTGGGGCCGGGACCGCCGGGTGCGGGGGCCGCAGCGGAGGAGCGGGTCTCACCGAGCGGCGGATCCTTCAGCAGCGACCCGGCCAGGTGACGGGGGTCCGTGGAGGCCACCACCCGGCCCCGGGTGTTGACCAGACAGGCCGGTCCGGGCAGCTGTTGCAGGGCGGGCATCACCGCGTTCTCGAAGTGCCGCAGGTAGACGTCGGCCGCGGCGACCCCGATGAACCGGCCGGCCGAGTACACGGGCAGGGCGAGGGTGAGGCTGTACTCGTCGGAGCACAGGTAGTCCACGTACGGCCCGGAGACGGCCCGGCCGCCCGTGGCGCGGGGCACGGTGAACCATTCCCAGTGCGTGTAGTCCGAGTACGCGGAGGTGTTCGGGTCCAGGTCGAGCTGCAACGGCCGGAACGACCCGTCCGGGGCGTTCTGCCACCAGTCGAGCCAGACCGGTACGTCGCCGAGCAGCCCGGGCTCGGCGATGAAGCCCACTCCGGAGATCAGGTCGCGCCCCGATGCGAGCTGTTGTCTGAGCAGTTCGGGAAGCGCCGCGAAGTCGGCCGTGGTGAGATCCCGGTCCTCGGCGTCGGCGGGCGCGGCGAGTTGCTCGCACCGGTCGCGTGTTCTCGCGACCTCCTGGAAAACACCTTCGAGGATCCGGCTCACCTCGTCGATCACGTCCGACGCTCCCGTGCGGGCGGGAGAGCCGGTCGGGTGTGTGGTGACCACGGTGCTGCCTCCGGGGCTTGCTGCGCGGGTCGGTGAGTTCGGTGCGCCCTTGCGGACGGCGGTCAGCCGGCGATGCCGAGGCGCAGTCCGATCAGACGCGCCATTGCGTCCTGTACGCACTCTTCGGCCAGGGTTCCTGCCCGGTCCCCGGCGCCGTCGCGCACGGCGCCGATGAGGGTGCGTTGGAGGGTCACGGTCCGGGTGTGGTCCTCCTCCTCGGTGAGTGCGAGACAGAGTAGCGTCCCGATCTCCGCCTGAAAACGGATCTCCTCACGCGTGAGGCGGGCCGACTGCGCGGCAGCCGCCAGTTCGACGTGGAAGCGGGCATGGATCCTGGCGCGGGCCGCGGGTTCGGTCGCCGCTGCGAGCGCGTCCACGGAGCGGTGGAGCGGGGCCAGGTCCTCCGGCTCGGTGCGCTGCGCGGCCAGGCGCGCGGCGGCCCCGGTGATCGCCGCCCAGTGGTCGGCGAGATCACGCAGGTCAGGGGTGCTCCAGTCGGCGAGGCGCAGGAACAGCCGCTCGCTCAGCGGCTTGGCGGGGCTCACGACGAAGCTGCCGCCGCCCCGGCCGCGACGGGTGGTGACCAGCCCCTGCTGCCGCAGGGCCATCAGGGCTTCGCGCAGGGTCACGGTGGAGACGCCGAGCCGGGTCGAGAGCTCGCTCTCGCCCGGCAGTTGCTCACCGTCGGCGAGAAGGCCCAGCTCAATGGCATCACCGAGGCGCCGCACCACGGCGTCCACCCGGGCGACGGTGTCCACGGGAGCGAAAACCGCATGCCGGGCGTCGTTCTCCACTCGACTCACGTGCACCACCTTCCGCTTGACCGAAACTTTACCCCAGGAAGCTATTGCAGTTTGAACTATGGGTTCATATGTTTTCTGCCAACGCCCAGAGCACCAGAAAGGTTCCCGTCATGGAAGGGACAGCCATCCGGCTGCAGAGCCTGCGCAAGTCCTTCGCCGAGGTGGACGCGGTCGCCGGCGTCGACCTGGAGATCCGCGACGGCGAGTTCTTCTCCATGCTGGGGCCCTCCGGCTCGGGCAAGACGACCGTCCTCCGCCTCATAGCCGGCTTCGAGTCCCCGACGAGCGGAACGATCGAACTGGCGGGACGCGACGTCACCCGTCTCGCTCCCTTCGAGCGAGACGTCAACACGGTCTTCCAGGACTACGCCCTCTTCCCGCACATGACCCTCGAGCAGAACGTCGCCTACGGCCTGAAGGTGCGCAAGGTGGCCAAGGCGGAGCGGATCGAGCGGGCCCGGGAAGCGCTGCGCGACGTCCGCCTCGAGGGATACGGAAACCGGCGCCCCTCCCAGCTCTCCGGCGGGCAGAGGCAGCGCGTCGCGCTCGCCCGCGCCCTGGTCAACCGTCCCAAGGTCCTCCTCCTCGACGAGCCCCTCGGCGCCCTCGACCTCAAGTTGCGCGAGGAAATGCAGGTCGAACTCAAGGAGTTGCAGCGCGATGTCGGCATCACCTTCGTGTTCGTCACCCACGACCAGGAGGAGGCGCTGACCATGAGCGACCGGATCGCGGTCTTCAACCGCGGCCGGATCGAACAGGTCGGTACCCCCGCCGAGGTGTACGAACACCCCGCGACCCCCTTCGTCGCCGGTTTCGTCGGCACCTCGAACCTGCTGACCGGCGAGAGCGCGGAGAAGGTCGTCGGCAGTCCCGGCACGTACAGCATCCGGCCCGAGAAGATCCGGCTGGCGCAGGCTCCGGCCGACGCCGACGCCGGCGTCGGCAGCGACCACTCCACGGCGGTGGGCACTGTCGCCGACGTCGTCTACCTCGGCGACTCCACCCGCTTCCTGGTGGACCTCGATACCGGAGGCCGGCTGACAGCCGTCCAGCAGAACCTCGACACCTCGTCCGCCGACGTCGACGCCTTCCGCGGCTCCCGCGTCCGCCTCCACTGGCACCGGCGCCACAACTTCCTTGTCGAATAGGCCCCTTGAGCTCCAGGACGCACCCCGCCCTGGCCCCCGGTCCGCTCCCGATGATGTCCCCCCACCACCGAACGGAGAACTCGTGCGCCCGACCCGTTCCCTCACCGCGCTGGCCGCGGTGGCCGCACTCGCCGTGACCACGGCCTGCGGTTCCACCGGCTCCAGCGGCGGCAAGAACTCCGACGGAACCTTCACCCCACCGAAGCAGAGTGCGCCCAAGAAGCTCGGCAAGACCGAGGGCAAGGTCAACCTGATCGCCTGGGCCGGCTACGCCGAGGACGGCTCCAACGATCCCAAGACCGACTGGGTCACCCCGTTCGAGAAGAAGACGGGGTGCCAGGTGAACACCAAGACGGCCGGCACGTCCGACGAGATGGTCAACCTGATGAAGACCGGCGAGTACGACGCGGTCTCGGCCTCGGGCGACGCCTCGCTGCGCCTCATCGCCTCCGGTGACGCAGCCCCGGTCAACACCGACCTGGTGCCCAACTACAAGAACATCTTCGACAGCCTCAAGCAGCGCAAGTGGAACTCCGTCGGGGGTGTCTCCTACGGCATCCCGCACGGTCGCGGCGCCAACCTCCTCATGTACCGCAAGGACAAGGTCAAGCCGGCTCCCGACTCGTGGGGCTCGGTCTTCGAGAAGGACTCGAAGTACAAGGGGAAGATCACCGCCTACGACTCCCCGATCTACATTGCGGACGCCGCGCTGTACCTGATGAAGACCAAGCCGGAACTCGGCATCAAGGACCCGTACGCGCTCGACCAGAAACAGTTCGACGCCGCGGTGGCGCTGCTCAAGCAGCAGAACGCCAACGTCGGCGAGTACTGGAGCGACTACCTCAAGGAGATCTCCGCCTTCAAGAGCGGCGACTCCGTGCTCGGCACCACCTGGCAGGTCATCGCCAACACCGCACAGGCGGAGAAGGCCCCGGTCGAGGCCGTCCTCCCCAAGGAGGGCAGCACCGGCTGGTCCGACACCTGGATGGTCTCCTCGAAGGCGAAGAACCCCAACTGCGCCTACAAGTGGCTGGACTGGATCGTCTCGCCGAAGACGAACGCCCAGGTCGCCGAGTACTTCGGTGAGGCGCCGGCCAACGAGCTGTCCTGCAAGGAGACGGCCGAGAAGAGCCACTGCACGACCTACCACGCAGCCGACGAGGACTACTGGAAGCGCGTCCACTTCTGGACCACCCCGATCCCGCAGTGCGTCGACGGCCGCAAGAACGCGAAGTGCGTGCCCTACGCCAAGTGGGTGCAGGCCTGGACTTCGATCAAGGGCTGAGCACACATGACCGACACCGCGCCTGCCGCCGGCCTCGGCCGGCGGCTCGCCGGGACCCTGCACCGCCGCCCGCGGCTGCGGCTGTCCCTGCTGCTGTCCGCACCGCTGTTCTGGCTGATCGTCGCCTACCTGGGATCCCTGGCCGCGCTCTTCCTGTCGGCCTTCTGGACCACGGACGCGTTCACCTCGAACGTGGTGAAGTCCTGGAACCTGGACAACTTCGTCACCGTCCTCAGCGAGTCCGTCTACCGCGACGTGGCACTGCGCAGCGTCGGGGTGGCCGTCGCCGTCACCCTCATAGACATCTGCCTGGCCTTCCCGATCGCGTTCTACACCGCGAGGGTCGCCCGCCCGCGCCACCGGCCCCTGCTGGTCGTCGCGGTGCTGACCCCGCTCTGGGCGAGCTACCTCGTCAAGGCCTACGCCTGGCGGCTCATCCTCTCCGAAGGCGGCCTCGCCGACTGGGTGTTCGGGCCGTTCGGGACCGAAGGACCGGGCTACGGTCTCGCCGCCGTGATCACGGTGCTGTCGTACCTGTGGCTGCCGTACATGATCCTGCCGATCCACGCCGGACTCGAGCAGCTCCCCGGCAACCTCCTGGACGCCTCGGCGGACCTCGGCGCCCGCACCTGGCGCACCTTCACCTCCGTCGTGATGCCGATGGTCTTCCCCTCCATCGCCGCCGGATCGGTGTTCACCTTCTCGCTCAGCCTCGGCGACTACATCGCCGTCCAGATCGTGGGCGGGAAGACGCAGCTCATCGGCAATCTCGTGTACTCCAACATCACGCTCGACCTGCCGCTGGCGGCAGCGCTCGGCACCGTTCCCGTGGCCGTCATCGTGCTCTACCTGCTCGCAGTGCGCCGCAGTGGGGCCCTCAACAGCCTCTGACCGGAAGGCGATCGATGAATCTCTCGCGTCCCGCGCGGATCGCCCTGCGCATCGCCGCCGGGCTCGGCTTCGCGGTCATCTACGTGCCGCTGACGCTTGTCCTGGTCAACTCCTTCAACATCGACCGCAGTTCGGGCTGGCCACCGGCCGGGCTGACGCTGAACTGGTGGGAGCAGGCCTGGCACAGCAACGGCGCACGAGCTGCCCTGTGGACCTCGGTCAAGGCGGCACTGGGAGCGACGGGCATCTCCCTCGTGCTCGGAACGCTGCTCGCCTTCGCCGTCCAGCGCTACCGCTTCTTCGGCCGGGAGAGCATCTCGTTCCTCGTCGTGCTGCCCATCGCCCTGCCCGGCATCGTCACCGGCGTCGCCCTCAACACCGCGTTCCGGGCCGTGCTGGAGCCGTTCGGCGTCGGCCTCGGAATGTTCACCGTCGTGGTGGGCCACGCGACGTTCTGTGTCGTCGTGGTCTTCAACAACGTGATCGCCCGGCTCCGCAGGACGGCCCTCTCGTTCGAGGAGGCGGCGGCCGACCTGGGTGCGGACACGTTCCAGATCTTCCGCGACATCACTTTCCCGCTGGTGCGGTCGGCCCTGGTGGCCGGAGCGCTCCTGTCGTTCGCGCTGTCGTTCGACGAGATCGTGGTGACCACCTTCACCGCCGGTCCCGGCGTGCAGACGCTCCCCATCTGGGTGTTCTCCAACATGACGCGGCCGGCGCAGGCCCCGGTCGTCAACGTGGTCGCCGCGGTCCTGGTCCTGCTGTCCGTCCTCCCGATCTACCTGGCCCAGCGGCTGTCCTCGGACACCGCCGGGACCAGCCGGATCTGAGACCGCCGGGCGTACGGCCGGGGCCGCCGGGAGCGCTCACCCCGGCCGCCCCGCCGCACCCCGGCCTGTGCGGTACCGATGGCCGGTGCTCCCACCCCGCACCGGGCCGCCGGGACGGAGACGACGCCTCCCGCCCCGGCCGGGAGGCCGCCTGCCGCACCCCTCGGTAGCGTGAGAGACATGCAGATGCCCCTGCACACCCCTCGCCTCGAGGTGCGGGACTGGCGAGTCACCGACGCCGAGGCCGCGCTGCAGATCTACGGCGCGCAGGAAGTGGCGCACTGGCTGACGCCCGCCATGAACCGGGTCGCGGACGTACCGGCGATGCGCGGCGTCCTCCAGGCCTGGCACGAGGCGCAGCCCAACCTGGTCAGACCCAGCGGCCGTTGGGCGATCGAACGGCGCTCGGACGCCGAGGTCGTCGGCGGCCTGGTGATCCGCCTGCTGCCGCCCTACGAGGAGGACCTCGAGATCGGCTGGCAGCTCCGGCCCGATGCCTGGGGCCACGGGTATGCGACCGAGGCCGGCGCGGCCCTGATCCGCTGGGCGTTCGAGCAGGGGATCGACGAACTCTTCGCGGTCGCCCGGCCGCGCAACGAACGGGCAGCGGCCATGGCCCGCCGGTTGGGAATGGAGTGGGTCGGGGAGACCGGCAAGTACTACGACATGCGACTCGAGGTCTACCGGATCCGCCCCGCGGACCTGCCCGGCCCCCCGGTCAGATCCGGGTAGCCCCTCCGGCCGTACGCTCCTGCCGTTCGCGGGCCGCCGCGCCCCGCGCCGCCCCGTCGTCCGATCCGGCCACCACGCGCAGCACGTGCTCAGCCGCCGCGGCCATCGCCGCCCGGGCAGGCGCCAGAAAGGTCCGCGGATCCACCACGGACGGGTTCTCCGTCAGGCAGCGCCGCAGCTCCGTGGTGAAGGCGACGTTCAGCGCCGTCCCCACGTTGATCTTCACCATCCCGGCCCGCACGGCCAGTCGCAGCTCGGCATCCGGCACTCCCGAGGAGCCGTGCAGCACGAGGGGCACCGGCACGGCCTCGCGCAGCCGCCCGATCAGTTCGTGATCGAGCCGGGCGGTCCGCTCCGTCATCGCGTGCGACGTACCCACGGCCACGGCGAGCGCGTCCACGCCGGTGTCCGCGACGAACCGTGCCGCCTCGGCCGGATCGGTCCTCGCCCCCGGCGCGTGCGCCCCGTCCTTGCCGCCGATCTCGCCCAGCTCGGCCTCCAGCCACACACCCCTGCCATGTGCCCAGCGCACGGCCTCGGCCGTGGTCCGGACGTTGGACGCGTACGCCAGGCCGGAGGCGTCGAACATCGCGGACGACACCCCCGCCGTCACGCCCTCGCTCAGCAGGGCGCGGTCCCGCACGTGGTCCAGATGCACTCCGACGGGCACGCCCGCCGTCCGGGCGAGTGCCAGCGCGGCGGACAGCAGCGGCGTCGCCGACCCGCCGTGGTACTTCACCGCGTTCTCGCTGACCTGGAGTACGACGGGCAGCCCGGTGCTCTCCGCGGCCCGCACGATCGCCTCCGCGTGCTCCAGGGTGATGACGTTCAGCGCGGCGAGGCCTCGCCCGCACGCACGTGCACCGTCGACGAGAGCGGCGGTCTCCGTGAGCGGCACGGTTCTCCTTCGGCGTTCGGATCGACGGCGGCAGGGGAGCGGCAGCGGGCGGCGGCCGACGTCAGCCGAGGACGACGGAACGGGTCAGATGGCGGGGACGGTCCGGGTCGAGGCCCTTCGCCTCGGCGACCGCGACGGCCAGCCGCTGGGCCCGGATCAGATCCGCCATCGGGTCGAGCGCCGGCCCCTCGCCGGGACGAGACCCGGCGACGAGCGTGCCCCCGGCCCGTGCCACGTCCGCGTCGAGCCCCTCGGGCACCGCACCGAACACCCAGACGACGCGGCCCGGGCCGGTGATGCTGACCGGCCCGTGCCGGTACTCCATCGCGGGATACGCCTCCGTCCAGGCGCCCGCTGCCTCACGCATCTTCAGCGCGGCCTCCTGCGCGAGACCGTACGTCCAGCCCGTTCCGAGGAAGGTGAACTGGTCGGCGGACAGCAGGCGACCGGGCAGGTCCTCCGTGACGGCCCGTTCGGCGTCCCCGGTTGCCGGGCCGGTGTCCTCCCCGAGGTGGGCGCGCAACAGAGCGAGCACGGCGGTCGCGAAACGCGTCTGCACGACGGACTGCTCGTCGGCGTGCTCGAGCGGCACGAGGTGGTGGGCCCGGTCGGCGACGGGCGTCCGCGGATCGGCCGTGACCGCGACCGTCGTGGTGCGTTCCCGCTGCCGGGCGAGAAGGTCGAGGACCTCGGTCGTGGTGCCGGACCGGGTGATCGCCAGAACCCGGTCGTAGCGGCGGCCGGCGGGGAACTCCGAGGCGGGGAAGGCGTCGGTCTCGCCCTGCCCGGCCTCCTCACGCAAGGCGGCGAAGGCCTGGGCAATGAACCACGACGTCCCGCAACCGACGACGGCCGCCCGCTCACCGGGGCGGGGCAGAACGTCCCCGGCTGCGCCGGCGAGGCCGGCCGCCCGGCGCCACACCCCGGGCTGCGAGGCGATCTCGGCTGCGGTCGTCGATGCGCCGTGCGGCATGCGCGAACTCCTCGTCGTCGCCCGGTGGAATCCGGAAAGCGGTGTCCGCCGGCCGGGCCGGCCGACGACGCCGATCCGGATCGTTCCACGCACGTCACGGGCCGTAAAGAGCCTCCCGCGACCGGCACCGGAGCGGGGCGCCGGCCCACGGTGGGCTACTCGGGTCGCGGCGGCGGCTTCTCCCGGGGGGCGGTGTGCGGCAGGGACGTCGCCGGAACCGTGCCCATCCGGCCGCTCCGGAAATCCTCCACGGCCTGCATCAGCTCGTCCTGCGTGTTCATCACGAACGGTCCGTAGTGGGCGACCGGTTCACCGATCGGGCGTCCACCGAGGACCAGGACGTCGAACGCCCCCGAGCGGCTGTCGCCGTGTTCGGCGGCCGTCACCGTCAGAGCGTCGCCCGGACCGAACAGCGCCAGCTGGGCGGCGTGCAGCGGCCGCCCCTCGGCCCCCACGGAACCGCGCCCGGACAGTGCGTAGACCAGGGCGTTGAAATCGGAACGCCAGGGCAGCACCATGCGCGCGCCCGGACTGAGGGTTGCGTGGATCAGCGTGATCGGGGTGAAGGTGCTGCCCGGCCCGCGCCGGCCTCCCACTTCGCCCGCGATGACCCGGACCAGCGCCCCGCCGTCCGGGGTGGACAGCAGCGTGGCCTCCCGGCCCTCGATGCCCTGATAGCGCGGAGGGTTCCACTTGTTCGCACTCGGCAGGTTCACCCACAGCTGGATGCCGTGGAACACCCCGCCCGACAGCACCAGGTGCTCCGGCGGCGTCTCGATGTGCAGGATCCCGCTTCCGGCGGTCATCCACTGGGTTCCGCCGTCGGTGATCAACCCGCCGCCGCCGTTGGAGTCCTGATGCCGGATCATCCCGTCGATCATGTACGTGACGGTCTCGAAACCCCGGTGCGGATGCCACGGCGTGCCCTTCGGCTCACCGGGCGCGTAGTCGACCTCGCCCATCTGGTCCATGTGCACGAACGGGTCCAGGTCGCGCAGCGCCACTCCCGCGAACGCCCGGTGTACCGGGAACCCCTCGCCTTCGAAGCCGGACGGTGCGGTGGTGACGGAGCGCACCGGTCGCTGGACGCCGTTCACAGGATCCGGTTCTCCGAGGCGGGGGAGCGTCACGGTGCTCTCCACGGTCACAGCGGGCATGGAGTCCTCCTCCGGCCGGACGGCTGTCGGTTCCGTTCCCCTCTCAGTGCCAACAGTCGTCCGGGTGCATGTAGTCCCGGAGCCCCGGATCCGTCCGAGCGTGCCGCGGGCCTCAGCCCAGACGAGCGTCCAAAGTGATGTCCGTCCCGGCCAGGGCCTTGCTCACCGGGCAGTTCGTCCTGGCCCCCTCGGCCGCCGAGACGAAGTCCGCCTCGGACAGGCCCGGGACGACCGCGCGGACCGTCAGCCTGATGCCGGACACGGCCCCGGCGGCGGCGTCGAACGTGACGTCCGCCCGGGTCTCGATGCTCTCCGGCGGCGTGCCGTTCTTCGCGAGGTCGGCCGACAGGGCCATGGAGAAGCACGAGGAGTGGGCCGCCGCGATGAGCTCCTCGGGGCTCGTCCTGCCGTTCGCCTCCTGGGACCGCGACGCCCAGGTGACGTCGGTGGACGGCAGGTGCGAGGACTCGAAGGCGATCGTGCCCTGGCCCGAGGCGAGATCGCCCGTCCAGTCGGTGCGAGCGGTGCGGACCGTGGCCATGGGGTGCCTCCTGTTCGCTGCGACGACGTGCGGTGGGCGGTGCGCACCGCCCAGTCTCGACGCATACCAGCCACCCGGCCACCGCACGGCTCCTCAACCACCCCCTGCTCAGCGGCGGGACGACCCGCGAGTAGCATCCGGTTCCGCACCTCCGTGGACCTCGGGTCCCGGCCGAGAAGGGACGAAACATGGCCAAGCCACCCGCAGCCGGCTCCCCAGCGCCTCCCTTCTCGCTCCCGGGGGTGACGGTCGGCCCGGACGGGTCGCAGTACGGCGACTTCTCCCTCGACCGGGCCCGGGGCAATCCGCTGGTCCTGGTGTTCTACCCCGGCGACAACACGCCCGTGTGCACCCGGCAGCTGTGCTCGTACACCACCGACCTCGACCGTTTCCGCGACCTGGGCGCCGCGGTCTGGGGCGTCAGCCCGCAGGACACCGGCAGTCATGAGAGCTTCGCCCGGCAGCACGGACTCGCCATGCCGCTGCTCGCCGACACCGACCGGGCCGCCGCTCGTGCCTACGGCATAGCCGTGCCCGGACTCGGCCTGCGCCGCTCGGTGTTCGTCCTCGACGACCGCGGTACCGTCCGCTGGCGGCACGTGGCGCTCGCCGGGCTCACCTTCCAGAGCACCGACACGCTGGCCGAACAGGTCCGTGCCGTGCTGAGGACGCCGTAGCGCGGGCACACGATGTGAGGATGGGTGTCCGAGGCCGGCACCCCGCCCGGGTCCGCCTCCGGGATCCGCAGAGCCCCCGCAGACGAGCCGATTCGACGACGCCGAGGACCGGACGCACCGTGCACACTGAACCGCCCGCAGACACCCGGCGTCCCGGCCGGGCCCTCGGGCCGCCGCGGCCCAGCCGCTGGCGGGACTCACTCACCGCTCTGCGCCGCGTTCCGCTCGCCGCCTGGGACGAGGACGCCACCGAGCGGGCGGCGGCCCTGACCTACTACACCGTGCTGGCGTTCTTCCCCACGCTCCTGGTCACCGTCTCGCTGATCGGCATCGCCGGGGTCTCCCCGCCCCAGGAACTGATCAGCGAGTTCAGCGCCGTCGTACCCACCGACTCGCAGCCCCTGATGCGGCACACCCTCTCCGACATGTCAGCCCGGCACTCCGCCGCCTGGCTGCTCGTCTTCAGCGGCCTCGTCGCTGCGCTCTGGTCCTCCTCCAGCTACCTCGCGGTGTTCCGCCGCGCGCTGCACACCATGTACGGGGTGAAGGACAACCGGCCCGCCTGGCGCGCCTTCCCGCGCATCGTGCTCACCGCCTCGGTCCTGCTGGCACTGCTCGCCTGCAGCGCGCTGGCCCTGCTCGTGACCGGGGAGCTGGCCCGGGCCACGGGCCAGTTCCTGGGCGCCGACGCGGTTGCCGTCACCGCGTGGAACACCCTGAAGTGGCCGCTGCTCCTGGCGATCGCCGTGGTGCTGGTGCTCGTGCTCTTCCGG
>NZ_JAMQGM010000050.1 GCF_023703325.1 Streptomyces meridianus | reverse complement strand
GGAGTCGCGGGCCGCTTTCGTGTCTGCGCCTGCGTTTGCCGCTCCGGCCATACCCTGGTAACAACATTGTGTGACGATGCATGTACGCTCGGCATGCGTCGAGTGCGTGCATCGTGACGGCGCCCAGGCTGTCCTGCTGTTCCCGCCGTCGTGCTGTCTTGCTGTTCCGCTGTGCTGCCCCGCTCTGCCGTGGGTCCGCCTTACCGGACCCACGGGAGTCAGTCCCGTTGTCCCGCCGACCGTTCCGAGGGGAACCCGTCATGCAGGCCGCGCCCGTACGCGCCATTCCCGTCGTCCCTTACGTGACCGCACCGCTGCGCGCCGTGGAAGCGGTTCTGATGCGCCGCGGGCAGGAGATCGCGCGACGCAACGCCTGGAACGCCGTGCTCGAGGACCGGCGCCGGGCGCACGACCGCCGGGAGGCGCAGTTCGTGCTGGAGGCCGCGTCCTCCCGGACTCCGAGGGCCACGTAAACTCTGCCGCATGGCGAGGCAGGAAACTTCCGAGAACCCCGGGCGGCTGAAGCAGATCGCCCTGACCTACAAGATGACCAAGCGGGCCGACCCCAAGGTCGGACTTGTGGTCGCGGCTGTGGGACTGGTCGTCTTCGGCGCCCTCCTCGGCGCCGGCTTCGCCATCGGACACCCGGTCTACGCCGGCATCCTGGGCTTCCTGCTCGCCTTCCTGGCGATGGCGATCATCTTCGGCCGCCGGGCCGAGCGGGCCGCGTTCGGGCAGATGGAGGGACAGCCGGGTGCTGCCGCCGCCGTGCTGGAGAACGTCGGCCGCGGCTGGTCGGTGACTCCCGCGGTGACCATGAACCGCAACCAGGACATCGTGCACCGGGCCGTCGGCAAGGCGGGCATCGTGCTGGTCGCCGAGGGCAACCCGAACCGGGTCAAGGGCCTGCTGGCCTCGGAGAAGCGGAAGATGTCGCGTGTCGTCTCGGACGTGCCGGTGCACGACGTGGTGGTGGGCGACGGCGAGGGCCAGGTGCCGCTGAAGAAGCTGCGCACCACCCTGCTGAAGCTGCCGCGGGTGCTCTCGGGTGCCCAGGTCACCACGGTCAACGACCGTCTGCGCGCACTCGGCGACATGATGAAGAACATGCCGCTGCCGAAGGGCCCGATGCCCAAGGGCATGCGGATGCCGCGCGGCCGCTGAGGCCGTCCGACCCCGACGGGAAACTGCGGAAGCGGCCCGGGCCATGACGGTCCCGGGCCGCTTCGCTGCGTGCGGATGGGTGTTGCCGCACTCCCGGCGCGTGCCCCCGGGGCCCCTCGCGCCCCCGGTGCGCCCGGACGGCGGCGTCCTCCGCCGGGAAGGAGGCGGAGGGACGTGTCAGATCCGGACCTGGACCGACCGCGCGAGCCGGTCGTGCAGCCCGCGGCCGTCGCGGTCCCAGATCACGGCCGGAATCACGGCGAGCAGAAGCAGGGTGCGCAGCGCCGCATACCGGAAGGTGAGCCGTCCGCCGCCGAGCGCCACGACGCGGATGCCCAGCAGCCGCTTGCCGGGCGTGCAGCCGACAGTGCCGACGGTGGCCAGGCTCAGCACCGCGAATACGCCGAGCGCCGCATTGCCCGCGGGCCGGGCGTCACCGTGGGCGAAGAGAGCGTAGGCGATGAGAACGCACGCGGCCCAGTCGATGCAGAGCGCCGCGAGGCGCCGGCCGAACGGAGCGATGGATCCGGGCCCGTTCTCCGCCAGTCCCAGCCGCTCGCCGCGGTAGCCGAAGTCGACGCCCATGTCCTCGGCCGCCGCGCGGGGGCCGGAGAGCCACGATCCGATAGCTTGCCTGTTGTCCACCCCGACACGGTACTGCGGCAGAGGACGCGGCCGGTCGTGCGGGGCGGGGGCAGCGTGGCACCCTGGGCGGTACCGGCGCGGCCACGACGCTCCTTCGCAGGCGAACCGCACGTCGCAGCGGTTAACCTCGGCGAAACAAATGGGTCACGCTCGAGAAATCCCCGAATCCTAGTGTCGTCAGCGGCGGGCCACCGCGGCTGGCCACGCGACTGAAGCAAACCCCCGTCCCCTGGCGGCGGGCTAGGAGGATGGATGTTCCAGAACGCCGACGACGTGAAGAAGTACATCGCGGACGAGGACGTCAAATTCATTGACATCCGATTCTGCGACCTTCCCGGCGTGATGCAGCACTTCACGGTTCCGGCGGAGTCCTTCGACCCGGGCGAGGAGCTGGCCTTCGACGGATCGTCGATCCGCGGGTTCCAGGCCATCCACGAGTCCGACATGGCTCTGCGCGCCGACCTCTCCACCGCTCGTGTGGACCCGTTCCGCCGGGACAAGACGGTCAACATCAACTTCTTCATCCACGACCCGATCACGGGCGAGCAGTACAGCCGTGACCCGCGGAACATCGCCAAGAAGGCCGAGGCCTACCTCGCCTCCACCGGCATCGCGGACACCGCGTACTTCGGTCCCGAGGCCGAGTTCTACGTCTTCGACAGCGCGCGCTTCAGCACCGGCCCCAACGAGTCGTACTACCACATCGACTCCGAGGCCGGCGCCTGGAACACCGGAGCGGTCGAGAACAACCGTGGCTACAAGGTCCGCTACAAGGGCGGGTACTTCCCGACCCCGCCGGTGGACCACTTCGCCGACCTGCGTGCGGAGATCAGCCTCGAGCTGGACAAGGCCGGGCTCCAGGTCGAGCGCCAGCACCACGAGGTGGGCACCGCCGGACAGGCCGAGATCAACTACAAGTTCAACACGCTGCTGGCCGCGGCCGACGACCTGATGCTCTTCAAGTACATCGTGAAGAACGTCGCCTGGCGCAACGGCAAGACCGCGACCTTCATGCCGAAGCCGATCTTCGGCGACAACGGCTCGGGCATGCACGTGCACCAGTCGCTGTGGCAGAGCGGCGACCCGCTGTTCTACGACGAGCAGGGCTACGCGGGCCTGTCGGACACCGCCCGGTACTACATCGGCGGCATCCTCAAGCACGCCCCGTCGCTGCTGGCCTTCACCAACCCGACGATCAACTCGTACCACCGGCTGGTGCCGGGCTTCGAGGCGCCGGTGAACCTGGTGTACTCGCAGCGCAACCGCTCCGCGGCGATGCGTATCCCGATCACAGGCTCGAACCCGAAGGCCAAGCGTGTCGAGTTCCGCGCCCCGGACCCGTCCAGCAACCCGTACCTCGCGTTCTCGGCGCTGCTGATGGCCGGTCTCGACGGCGTGAAGAACAAGATCGAGCCGGCCGAGCCGATCGACAAGGACCTTTACGAGCTGGCTCCGGAGGAGCACGCGAACGTGGCGCAGGTCCCGACCTCGCTCCCGGCTGTCCTGGACGCGCTCGAGGCGGACCACGAGTACCTGCTCGCGGGCGGCGTGTTCACCTCGGACCTGATCGAGACGTGGATCGACTACAAGCGGACGCAGGAGATCGCCCCGCTGGCGCTCCGTCCGCACCCGCACGAGTTCGAGATGTACTTCGACCTCTGAGAACACCGCAGCGCGGAGCGGACACCCGCTCACCTGACTGCTGGAGCCGTGGGCCGTGCCTTCCCCGTTCGGGAGGCGCGGCCCACGGCTCTTCGAGACCGTGATTCCCCGGCTCGGAGAGGGGGTTCCAATCCGTCACCCGCTCCGAACAAAGAAGGCCAGCGCCCGACAACGTTAAGCGCACCGCCTTGGCGCGGCCGTTCTTGAGTACCGCCAGGTTGGCGGGCGTGATCTCCACGCGGTCCGCGAGCTCACTTCACGGGGGACGAACAACCGTTCGGTTGCACCCTAATACCCGCTGATTCGGTCACGAGTCCCGTTGGAAGTGCCAGATGATCTCCACCGGAACTCCGGCGTTGGACGCCGCAGCAGCCTCGGGCAGCAGGTCCATCAGGCACCACGGCCAGTCCTCCCACGGCCCCACACCGGTCGTGAGCTCCCGTGGGGTGTCCTGTGGTGCGGTCGGCCCCGCGGATTGCTCCCCGGGCTCCTCACAGCGTCGGACCTGGAGCCCCACCGCAAGCGCAGCACGCAGATAGTCCCCGACCCGATGACGGTAGGTCTCCATCTGTCCGGGCTTCCCGTCCGCCAGGCTCACCGAGGGAATCGAACCCCGCGCCACCCATTCCGGGTGGATGTCCGAGGTGACGAGGTGCCCGCCCGGGCGCAACACCCTGGCGAACTCCGCCATCACAGGCCCCAGGTCGGGAACATGCGTCAGGGCAAGGGAACAGACCACCAAGTCCATGGCCTCGTCGGCCACGGGCAGCCGGCGCAGGTCCCCGCGGCGGAACTCGCCATCCGATACCCGCTCGCGTGCACGGGTCAGCATGTCCGGCGAGCTGTCGACGCCGACGGTCCGGTGCCCGCGCTCGGCCAGCAGGGCCGTCATCCGCCCGGTACCGCAGGCGGCGTCCAGGGCGACCCCCGTCGGCAGTCCATCGAGGATTTCCCCGACGACGGGCTCGTCGAGGTCGAACGCCGAGTTGGGGCCGTCGTAGGTCCTCGACCAGATCCGGTATCCATCGACCGTGCCCACCCGTTCAACGTCCACGGCCGCATCTGCGAGCGTCTCGTCGTTGAGCAGCTTACGGATCTCACCGATACGCGCGTCGACGAACTCACGACCGTGTTCCCCGGTGAACGCACGCAGCAGGGCGGTCCCCTCCAGGCCCACCAGGTAGGCGAGCGGGTTCCGGTGCATCACGGCGTCACGCTAGCGGCGCTCGTGACGGTCACGCCACCCGATTCCCGTCACCCCGCCCCGCCCGGCCATGGCCCTCCCTGCGAGACCGCGCGTGCCGGGGCCGCGGTCGCGGTCACCGGGTTCCGCGTGGCGCTGCCGCCCGACGAACGGATGCCGAGTTCCCGGACCTGACGGGAAGTCTGCGTGAGTCGGAGCTCTGGTGCCGAGATCGATGTCGCCCGGCGGTCAGAGGTCGGCGAGCAGGTCATCGAGGGGCGCGGGTACACGGTCGGGATCGAGTGCCTCGACGAGGACGCGGCCGTAGCGGATCTTGCGCCCGCTCGTCGTGCCCAGGAAACGCCGCATCTGCTGCTGCGGAGTACGGCCCCGCTGCGCGGGCTGGCGCAGGAAGGTCTGCAGGGGGCGCAAGTCGCCCTCCTCCCGGACGAGTTCCTGCACCCGTGGCACTCCCAACGCACGGATGAGCTCGTCCTCCAGGTCCGCCGCACAGACGAAGAACCCTTGCTGTGCCGCACCGGCCTGCCCCCAGCCGCGGGTGTAGTGGCGGCGTTCCGCCTCGTCGCACAGTCCCGTCAGGCGCAGGCCCAGACCCGACGGCCCGAGGACGCGGGCGAAGCGCCCAACGCTCATCGCACCGCCCATCGGCAGGACGCAGACTCCTTCGGCCTCCAGGTTCCGTCCGAGGCCCGCGGCGAGCGCGCCGACCGCGGCGACGTCACTCGGTCCTTCGAGCAGGACGGCTGTCCGGACGGGCAGTTGCCCGGCCAGCTCTCGCGCCGGATCGCCCGGCCCACCGGCCGCCCACGCGGTGACCGCTTCCCGGAACGACGCCATATCAGTCATGGGACGAGCCTCCGCCCTTTCCGGCCGCCACGGTAGGGAATTTCGCCTGAGGAGCTCGTCGCCGCGCCTCCCGGAGGCCTGTCGCCGAAGTCGTTTCCTGCGCCGCCACCGGCCCCGAATGCTCTCCCCGCCGCGGCGTGCTCGACGGACCGGGAGCTCGGGGACTGCTCAGGGAGTCCATTCGTGCGCGAGGAGACCGAGGACGACCTCGTCGAGGAATGTCCCGCACACCCAGGCCGAACGCCGCAGCGTGCCCTCGACCGTGAATCCGGCCTTGGTCGCCGCGGTGATCATCGGGACGTTGTCCTCCAGGGTGTCCACCTGCAACCGCTGAAGTCCGCGGACCGTGAACCCGTACGCGCAGAGCACACGGACGATGTCCGAGCCGAGCCCGCGGCCGCGGAACGCGGGGAGAAGCGAAAGCCCCAGGTGTGCCGACCTGTTGTGCAGGTCGATGCCCCACAGCGAGGCCGCGCCGGCGAGTTCCCCGGAATCGAGCTCCACCGCCGAGAAGGGCACCGCCTTCTCCGACGTCTCGGCCACCACGAACGGTGAACGCTCCGGCGGCAACGGCTGCCAGGGCCGGGGGTCCTGACGCGACCGGGACGCCACGTCCTCGTGGAGCGCGTGGAGCAAGGGAACGTCCGCTTCGTGCCGGGCCCGCAGCCCGGCCTTCTCGCCACGCATCATCCGCCCTTGCTACCGGAGGGCGGTCAGCCGATCAACCGATTTGTGACGGAAGCCGGTTCGGCCGTCCGGTGGTGAGAGGCCGGACGCAGCGCCGCGGTGACGACGCGCTGCCGGTCCCCCGGTTGCCCGGCCAGCCAGCGCCCGAGCTGGTGGCCCGCCCCCGGGAGACGCAGCGTGGAGAAGTCGGCGTTCTCGGTCAGCGCCGATCCGATGAGTGAGGTGACGCCGGCCGGGATGACGTCGTCGCGTTCCGGCAGCACCAGGACTGCGCGCCCGGCGAAGCGCGCGTAGGCGGCGGGCGCGGCGCTGGTCCGCCAGCTCCCGGGCTGCCGGATCAACCCGGTGAATCCGGCGCCGAAGGGGACATCCCACGCCTGCCGTCCGTAGATGCCCGGCGCACAGAGCACGACGGCCGCCACCCGCTCTCCGTAGACCTCGATCAGGTCGGCGACGGTCTGCCCGCTCATGCTGAATCCGACCAGGATCAGCGGGAGTTCGGGGTCGCAGAGCTCCTCGATGACACCGGCGGCCTGGTCGCGGCGGCGCCGGAGGCTGAGCTCCGGCAGGGCACCCGAACTCTCCCCGTGCCCCGAGAAGTCCAGTGCCACGGCCGGATGCCCGAGGGCGGCGAAGTCCTCGGCCAGAGGGAGGACGCGCTCCTTGTCCCCGTTCCCCGCGCCGTGCAGGACGAGGACGCCGTGCGGATCGACGGCCCGCTCGCCCGGTTCGACCGTGCAGACGCTCACCTGCTCGCCGTCGACCGGGCGAACGGTCCTGCGTACGGTACTCACGGCTGCTCCGGACTCGACGGGTGACGGCGCTGTGGCCCTGGCGACGGCCGCCACGATGCCACGTTGAACGCCGCGGCGTGCCGATCGCGCCCCGGTCCGGGGGCGGCGGGCGCCAGGAAATGCCTTGCCGCTGCGTCCCTGACCAGGAAGGATCCGGTGCATGGTCCGACCTGCTGAGATCCTTCGCTTCGACCGCGTCGAGCTGCGGCGTTGGCGGGCAGCCGACGCCGATGTCGTGGACCGAGTGGTCACCGAGTCCCTGGACCACCTGATTCCGTGGATGCCCTGGGCCGCCGAGCACAGCCGCGACACGGCGGTCGGTTTCGTCACCCGGTGCGAGCAGGAATGGGCGGAGGGGCAGGCCTACAACTATGCGATCACCGTCGGCGGATCGGTGATCGGCAGTTGCGGCCTGATGCGCCGCATCGGCCCCGGGGGGCTGGAGATCGGCTACTGGATCCACCCCGCGTGGACAGGTCAGGGGCTCGTGACCATGTCAGCCTCCGCGCTGCTGCGCCAGGCCTTCGAACTGCCGGATGTCGACCTGGTCGAGATCCACCACGACGAGGCCAACGCGTCCAGTGAGGCCGTGCCCCGGCGTCTGGGATTCACCGAGGTCGGACGGCGGGCGGTGCCCGACGGGCCCGCTTCGCCGGGCGAGGCGGGGATCGAGGTGTTGTGGCGGCTTCGACGGCTCGAAGCAGGGCGCATCGTGCCGGGACGCCCGGCGCGTCATCCTGCGAACCCCGAAGCCGACCGCTCCTGAGAACCTGCCGGCGCACATGCGTGAGGCCAAGCGACAACGGCTGTCTACAGCGAGACCTTCCGCTCCTCGGCCGCGAGGCCGCGGAGTGTCCATCGCCAGTCCCGTCCTTCGCCGCATGCGGCGACTCCAGGACACCTCGGTATCGGGCCGCGAAGGAACCGGCCACGCTGCAGACGACGCATTCCGTCAGGAGATCTGAGCCCGTTGGAGCCCTCATGAGACGGCGCAACGTTAGCCTGCTCGGGTGGCCATGACCGAGCACGTGAATGCGGGCGAGACCGACGACGAGGCCCCGAGTCGGGCCGCGACCCGCTCCTGGGTGGAGAAGCACCTCCCGCCGGGCGACCGGATCGAGGCTGTCGAACGCCTGCGGGGCGGGTGGACCTCGGAGATGCGCCGCCTGCACGTCTGCGGCCCGAACGGCAGCCGGCAGCTGGTCCTCCGGTCCTTCGTCAAGCCGTTCTTCCTGCGGCATGCGCAAGGTCTGCTCACTCGCGAGGCCGCGGTACTCACCCTGCTCGGTGATACCGAGGTACCTGCGGCAGGACTCCATGCCGTCGACGCCACCGGCGAGTTCTGCGACCATCCGTCGCTCCTCATGTCCCACCTGCCCGGCACGCTGCACCTGGACGACGCGGATGCCGGGCAGCGCGTGGGCCTCCTGGCCCGGCAGCTCGTGGGCATTCACCGCGTGCAGGTGGGCGAGGTCGACCGGCCGCGCACGTACCAGGCATGGACCGATCCCGGGTCGGTGCGCGTACCCGGGGCGACCACCCGGCCCGACCTGTGGCGGCGGGCCGTTGACGTCATCCGCCGTGATCCACCCGCTCACCAACCCTGCTTCCTCCATCGGGACTTCCATCCGGGCAACGTTCTCCTCAGCGGGCACGGCACCGGTCTCCGCGTCAGCGGGGTGGTGGACTGGGTGGAGACCTCCTGGGGCCCGGCGGACCTGGACGTCGCCCACTGCTCCACCGCACTGGCGCTGCTGCACGGCGTGGAGACGGGCATGCTGTTCGCCGAGCAGTACGCGGCCTCGGGAGGCCGGCTGGACGAGGATCCGGCGGCGCACCTGTACTGGCGTCTGCTGGACGCCCTGGCCTTCGCCCCGGACGCCGAGAAGATGGCGGTCCCCTGGCGCGAACTGGGGCGCTCCGACCTGACGTCAGAGCTGCTCTCGCACAGGCTGGAGGACTACATTGAGGCGCTCGTCGTCCGGTACGGCTGACGCGCGTCCCGGCATCCGCAGGTGGGGCAGGCGTAGCCGGCCTGCTCGCGCCCGGCGACACACGCCGAGGCGGCGGCACGTGACCGAGCCGGCCGACCCATCGACGCTGATCATCCCGACCGACCCGAAACCACCGAGCCCTGGAGTCGACATGGCTGACGTGATCGTGCCCGACCCCGTCACGCGGGACGTTCTCGCGATCTTCGAACGCGCGCGATCCCGGCTGTTCGAGCGCCTTGAGGACCTGACCGACGCCGAGTACCACTGGGAGCCGGTCAGCGACTGCATCAGCATCCGCCCCGGGGACGACGGCGTCTTCCGGGTCGCCACGCTGTTTCCCGAATCGAGTCCGGAGGCGCCGGACCCCATCACGACGATCGCCTGGCGCATCTGGCACATCGGCAGCCTCTGCCTGCGCGGTTATGTGATCCACTTCTTCGAGGACGCCCCCGGGTTCGGCGACCGCCACGAGTGGCCGGGCACCGCGGAAGAGGGCGTCCAGGCGCTCGCCGAGGACTGGGAGCACTTCATCTCCCGTATCGCAGCCCTCGGCGACAAGCGCCTGCTGGCGCCGATAGGCCTGGGCCCCGGCGGTTGGGCCGATGAGACCTATCTGAAGCTCGCGCTGCACGCTCTGGTCGAGGTCACGCATCACGGTGGCGAGATCGGCCTGCTGCGCGACCTGTACCTGCGCGAACACGTCTGATTTCGGCAGTAGCGCGTCGTGAACAGCACGAGGGCGTTGAGGATCAGGCCGAGTGCGCCGATCCGGTCTTCCATGCCGTCCTGGTAGAGCTGGTGGAGCTGCCCGGCGATCTCACGGTAGGTGCCGTCCAGCAGCGCGGCCCGCGCGGCCAGGTGCTCACCGGCCCCGGCGGGCCACCGCGGGAACCACTCAGGGTCTGTGGCCGGTGACCGTCACTGTCACTGTCAGACGACCGGGGGCCGGCCCAGACGGGTCATGCGCCACACCGTCCGCCAGCTCATCGGCCGGCGCGGGCCGCACGGCGTCCGCATGCCCTCCCGGAAACCGCCCCACCAGGCCCGCAGCCCCGTGAGCGACCGGATGCGCGCGAGGGTGAGCAGGATCCACACCGCGAGATGAACCGGGACCAGCGGGGCAGGGAGCCGACGGCGGGCGAGCCAGACCCGGTTGCGGGCGGTGAACCGGTAGTGGACCGGGTGCCGTGCCGGGGAGGTGCGGGGATGCTGGAGCACCAACTCCGGTTCGTAGCGGATCTCCCAGCCGGCGTCCAGCGCACGCCAGGCGAGGTCGGACTCCTCGTGCCCGAAGAAGAACTCCGCCGGCCACAGCCCGATCTCGTGGAGCATCCGCACCGACAAGGCGTGGCCACCACCGAGGAAGGCCGTCACCGGGCCGCGGCGCATCGGATCGTCCGTGCGGAGCCTGGGCACCCAGCGGCGCTCGGTGTGCCCGTGCTCGTCGGCGACCCGGAAGCCGACGATCCCGAGCCGGGGGTCCACGTCGAACAGGGCCCGGACCCTGCGGAACACGTCGTCGGCGACGAGGAGCCCGTCGTCGTCCAGCTCGACGATCACGTCGACGTCGCCCGAGTCGCACAGCAGGGCCAGCCCGACGTTGCGGCCACCGGGACACCCCAGGTTCTCGTCCAGCGGCACCTTGGTCAGGTCGGCCGTCGCACCCGGAGCCGGAGCCACGTCGTCGAGCGGCGTCGCATTGCCCACCAGCACCACCTTCGCGGGCACGTCCTGCTTCGCCACCGAGGCGAGCAGGGCCGCCAGTTCCCGCGGGCGGGTGCCCATCGTGACGACGACGACTCCGATGCGGGGCAGGGACATGGCGGTGAACTCCTGGGAGGCGGGGAGAGGACGGGGAGACCGGAGGCCGCGGACGCTGTGCGACCGGCTGCGATCAGGCAGGGGGTGACACGCTCCGGGTGGCCGACCGGTTCCGTGGGGCCGAGCGGCGACGTCGAGGCCCCGTTGCCCAACCGGGGAACCGTCTCTAGAGTTTCGCCCCGAGCCAAGGGGGCTGTGGTACACAGCGAGGATCGACGGCCGGTGGTCCCACCGCACCTCGATGTGGCGGCGCGTGGCCGAGGAGCGGTGGCAGATGTTCCACCACCAGGGGACGCCCGCCCGGGGCCGAGGTGCTCCGGCGCAATGGGAAGGGCCCGCCCTCCCCTGTCGGGAAGGCGGGCCCCGGAACACCTGGCCGGACGCGGGCTCAGCCCGCGGAGTACCCCGGCTCCAGCAGCTCCCGCAGCTCGGTGACGGCCTCGCGCAGCCGCTCGGCGAACGCGTGCATCTGGTCGGCGACCGGCTTCGGCGTGCTCAGGTAGAGGTGGAACCGGTCCGGTAGCAGCACGTACGCCACGCCGATGCACCGGCTGCTGGTCGACCCGAAGCCGAAGTACTGGATGTTGACCGAGGGCGCGGAGCTGGTGCTCAGGTAGTCGTCCCGCATCGTCAGCCAGCCGGGCGTCCGGTACAGGGCGGGCTGCTCGGTGACGCCCAGTTCGTCGCCGCGCCGGCGCTGAATCAACTCCAGCTCCCACAGGTGCTGTTCGGGGGCCTGCCCGATCTGGCACTCCTTCGCGCGGGTGACGTGCTTCTCTGCGGCGGTCAGGAACGCCGTCCGCCGGGTCGCCGGATCTGCCGCGGGATCCTCCATGGCCTGCACGAACGTGCGGATCTCCGGAGTGACGACGCGCATCGCCTCGGTGCGCCCGTTGCGGTACTGCCGGGTGGCGATGGACTCGTAGGTCGCCCCCAGGTGGCCCTTGGCGCGCTGGTGGGCCAGCTGGTAGGCGAGCTGCACGAACGCGTCCGGCGAGACCCCGAGTGCCTTGGCCGTGCCGCTGCCGAAGTCCGTGAACGCGACGGTGCGGGTCGCCGTGCTCGCACCGTACTCCGCGAACGCCTCGGCGGCCGAGAGCACCTGCGCTCGCAGCGCGTCGTCCAGCTCGAACCCGACCGGGGCGGTGGCGGGCCGGCCCTGCGTGCGGGCACCGGAGTTCCGGGAGTGCTCGTCGGCCGCCGTTCCCAGCAGGAAGTCGGTGAACGCCAGGATGGTGGTGCCGTCCAGTTCGCAGTGCTCCACGTTGATCCCGGCCCGGCCGTCGGCGAACACGACCAGCGACACGGCCTTGTCGAACCAACGGTTGCCCCGGTCGCCGTACAGCAGCTCGTCGCACGCATGCTGGGTGTCCGCGGGTGCGAAGTCCTCCAGGCAGACGCAGAACAGCGCGGTCTCGACGACGTCGAGTGCCTGGGCGTTGTCCGGGTGGCAGACGCGCAGTGCGTCACGCGCGGCGGCCCATTCGCCGCGGGCCATGGTGGTCAGGTGTCCGACGGAGGATCCCGGGGCGGCGGGTTCCGCGCCCTCCTTCATCACGGCGTCGAGACCGGCTTCGAGGTCCTCCAGCGCGTGCGGCACCCCGTCGGCGCCGAGCACGTCCATCCGGAACATCCGGCCGCGGAAGAACACCACGATGTGCCGCGCCTCCGACGGGCCGGGCCAGGCCTCGGACCACGGGGTGCGGACGGTGTCCTGCTCGGCTCCGGGGATCCGGGTGCTGGAGAACAGGTACTTGTTCTGCTCCGTCGACTGGGGGCGGCCGCGCTGCACGACCGGCTCGATCAGGCCCTCGTCGATGCGCCGCTTGTAGTCGAGTGCTCCGGCGATCAGCCCGGCGGCCCGCTCGGTCTGCGGCTGTCCGTGCCGCGTGGGCGGCGGGTCCCGGAAGAGGAAGAAGAAGTTGGCGTTGAGCGCGATCCGGTCCCGGCGCCCCAGGTACCGATAGGGCCAGAAGGTGTCGAGCCAGCTGCGCACGCCGTCGGTTGCGTCGTACTCCTCCAGGGCCGCGTGCAGGGTCCGGCCGGGGCCGCCGGCGCGCAGGAAGGCGGCGACCTCGGCCTCGGTCGCCGCCAGTTCGTCCACGGACAGCAAGGGAGCACACCACGCGAGGAACCTCTCGCAGCTCTCGTCGAGCGTCGGCAGCGGTACGCGCGGCAGACTGCTCTCGTGCGCGAAGGTCTCGGTGGCGGCGGTTCCCTGGGTCATGCTCAACTCTGCTCTCGATTCCGGTCGTGGTCGTGCGGACGGGCTGTGGCTTGCACACCGGCGGCGAGATCCTCGGCCGGCCGGGATCCGGAGGCGTCGGCGGGCAGGGACAGGAAGAGCCGGGCGTGGAACCAGCCGTCCTCCTCCAGGCCCCGGGCGTCCACTCCGGCGGCGGCCATCGTGCGCAGTACCCCCGCCTGCTCCTCGGCGGACGCGAACCGGCGCTGCCTGAACACCCCTTCGACCCGGACGGTCCGGTACCCGAGGTCCGCCAGCGCTTGCTCGACGGGGTCGAAGGGGAACATGCGCAGCACGAAGTGCGCCATCCAGGGGCGGCGGTCGCCGAGGGACCGCACGATGCGGGTGAGTGTCTTCTCGGTGACGTACCCGAGGCACCCCGTCGAGATCACCAGGTCGGTGCCGGCGATGCGCCGGCTCTCGTCCGGGGTGAGGTCGTGCGACTCCAGGTCGGCGTGGACGGCGTCGTCGAGGAAGCCCGCCTCGAGCGCGTAGTCCAGTGCGGGTCCGGAGGTGTCGAGCCCGACGAAGCGCATGCGGGGTGCCGTGTCCCGGGTGCGGGCCAGGTCCCGGTCGCGGGCCAGCAGCGCGTCCCGGTCGGCCGTCCCGATGGCGGGGGCCGCTTCGGCGTCCGCCTCGGCCGCACGGGCGTCACCGTAACGGGCGTACAGATCGTCCATGGTCAGGTCGTACTTCAGCAGCGCGGCGTTGACCCCGTACGAGCAGCCGATGTCGAGCACCTGCGGGACGGCGGTCCGCCGGGCGGTCCGCAGCTCGTCGATGAGCTTCGCGAAGTACGGCTTCCCCAACTGCGGGACGCAGTAGTCGAGCTTGCGCAGCGCCCCGAAGTACGAGCGGGGATCGGGCTGCGTGTAGATGTGCTCCAGCGAGACTTTTCCGGTGGCGTCGAAACGCACGGGCTCACTCCTCCGTGGATGCAGAGCAGGAAACGGCCTGCGCCGGCCGGCGCGCCCGCTAGTCCAGCAGGCGGTCGCCCCGCACCGCCCGGCCCTCGGCCGACAGGTGCTCGGAGAGTACCCGGCCGAAGAGCTGCCGGGTCCGTTCCACACTGCCGATCACCCCCGGGCGCTCGCTGTAGGCGAAGATGGCCGAATGGCGTGCCTCGCTGCCCTCGACGGGGCTCACCCGGTGCAGTGAGAAGCGTCCCTTGAACAGCTGAAGGTCCCCCGGCCGGAGGACGAGCCGCCGGGTGGACCGCTCGCCCCGTCCCCGGAGCACGTCGAGGACGTCACCGAAGTTCTCGTCCCGTGCCGACCTGATGTTCGGGCAGTACTCGAAGACACCGCCGGCCTGGGCCTCCTGGGTCAGCATGCTGACGGTGAACTCGTTGGTGTCGAAGTGCCAGGGGTGTTCCATGCCGGGCTCGACGACGTTCAGCACCAGCCCGGCCAGCGGGTCGGCCAGTTCGTGCAGCTCCGGCAGGTCGAAGCACTGGGCGACGAAGCGCCGGAACGACACGTCGGAGTAGAGCAGGCTGATGAGCGCCGTCCCGGGGATGCGGTCCCGGGGGACGAACGCGTTGCCCCGGTCGAAGGAGACGCGGCCGGGATGCCCGTCGGGGAGGTCGGCGTCGACAGCCGTGTTGTAGACGTTGACCGTGGCGACGTCGGTGTGGGCTCGGGGGGCGAAGGCGGAGCACTCCCGGCGCAGGATGTCGTGCAGGGCAGGCCGGATGAAGTTCCGCAACACGGTGCAGCCGTCGGCGGCCAGTTCGCGGCGGGCGCGGGCGAGGACGTGCTGTCCCCCGGGGCTGTCGAGCCGGGTCAGCGGATAGCGGTCCGTGTCGACCACCTGGTCGAGTGCCATGACTTCCGACGTGCTCATCCGGCCTCACCCTCGATGCGCAGCAACCCTGTTGAGAAGTAGTGGAGTTGAAGCTGCCACAACGACTCGGGTGTTGTCTGTGACACGTCGCACTGGCGGGGCGTGCATGATCCGCAGGACGCCGCCGAAGGTGCGGCCGGGCCGGCAACGCCCCGGCCCCGTCATCGGGCCCGTCGGCTGCCGCGCCCCGGGGCCGCGGTGGCGGCATCCGGCACCCGGTGCTCTCCCGCGCGCCGGCGCCCGCCGCTGCTGCGACCGGCAGAAATGCGTTGCCGCGCCCGCCCGCCGCGCGAAGAATCCGCACATGGACCTCACTGTCAGACCCGTTCGCGCCGACGAGTGGCGGCAGGTGCGCGACCTGCGCCTCACTGCGCTGCGGGACCCGACCGCCCCGATCGCCTTCCTCGAGACGTACGAGGCTGCCGCGGCGGAGTCCGACGCCTTCTGGCAGGACCGTGCGTCCCGGAGCGCCGAGGGCGACTCGGCGCGTCAGTTCGTCGCCGAGGACACGGACGGCGTCTGGCAGGGCACGGTGACCGCGCTCGTCGAACGCCCCGGCACGGTCTCCCCGCTGGGCAACCGTGTGGAACTCCTCCAGACGCACCTGGTGGGTGTGTTCGTCCGTCCCGACGGCCGCGGAACCGGGCTGGCGCACCGGTTGTTCGAGGCGGCGCTCGCGTGGTCGTGGTCCCTGCCCGTCGAACGGGCGCGGCTGTACGTCCACGGGGAGAACGCCCGCGCGCAGGCGATGTACCGGTCGGCCGGGTTCAGCCGCACCGGCCGCTGCATTCCCTGCACCTCACCGTACGGCGGGCGTGAGTGGGAGATGGCGATCTCGCGCCCGGCCGTGCGGTGAGATGAGCTCCGGACAGGCGTGCCGGTCAGCCGCGGCCCTCCGTCTCCCGCTCGGCCGCCATCTCGGCGATGCCGAGCCCGCGAAGGGCGTTGCTGGCAGCGGAGACGACCCGAGCACTGCCCACGATGGGTGCGACGGCCGCGAGGGTGCCGCGAATGTCGTCGAGGGTGGCTCCGGACTCCTCCGCGGTGGCGAGAGCCATGATGTACGACGCGGGAGCGCCCTCCATGGCCACGAGCGCGGCGAGCCGGACGAGGAAGTAGGTGCGCGCGTCGAGCCCGGAGCGCTCGAACGTGTCGAGATGCATCTCGGCCAGCGTCTCGAGGACCGGGGCGTCTCCGGTCGCCACCTCGCGCAGGATGTCTTCAGCAGTGGTGGGCGCAGTCATGGCGGTCCTTCCGTCGGTGGGGGCCGACCGATCCGTCTCGGTCGTTCACGGCGTCGAACCGGGCCTCGGGACCGGACCGTTCGGTCCTGGTGAACACCCCTGACTCCCCGGACGACGGTTCCTTCCCACCGTGGCACGCCCTCTTGACCCTCGCATCCGGGGTCTTTCCGGGCGCCGGGCGCCCCTGGGCAGGCTCCCCCGCGCCGCTGCCCGCACACTCCTGGGTACCGTCGGCGTGGTCGTCCGCGGGTGCGGCGACGACGGTCTGCACGCCGGTTCGGCGCGGAACGGAAGGAGCCCCTCTTGAACGGCGGTTCACGGGTGACCGTGGTCGGCGAGAGTCTCGTCGACCTGATCTGGCGGCGCGGTGCCGGGCACGTGGTGCCGGTGCCGGGTGGCAGTCCGGCCAACGTCGCGGTGGGACTGCATCGGCTCGGACGCCCGGCCACGCTGGTCACCGTCTGGGGGGACGATCCGCCCGGCGAACTGGTCCGGGCGCACCTGGAGGGTTCCGGTGTGGACGTGTGCCGGGCGCCGAGCGAGGCCGGCCGGACCACGCTGGCCCTCGCCTACCTGGACGACGCGGGGGCGGCCACGTACGACTTCCTCACCGCGTGGGATCCGCGGGAGCTGCCGGTGCCGGCGGACACGGCGGTGCTGCACACCGGGTCCCTGGCCGCCGTGGTGGAACCGGGGGCGTCGCGGGTGCTGGAACTGTGCCGGGAGTTCCGCTCGACCCCGGGGCGTACCGTCGTGACCGATCTCAACGTGCGTCCCGCGGTCCAGCCGGACCGGGCCGCCTACCGTCAGGCGTGTCTGCGGCTCGCCGGGGTGTCGGACGTCGTCAAGGCCAGCGACGAGGACCTGTCCCTGCTGTTCGCCGGCCTGGCCCCGGCCGACGCCGGGCGGCTGCTGCTCGCGGAGGGACCGCGTCTGGTGGTGGTGACGCTGGGTGCGGACGGGGCGCTCGCCGTGACCGCCGGCGCGCAGGTGCGGGTGCCGGCGCCGCGGACGACCGTGGTCGACACGATCGGCGCCGGCGACACCTTCCAGGCGTCCCTGCTCGACGCGGTCGCTGCCCGTGGGGTGCCGTCGTCACCGGAGGGACTGCGGGAGGTGCTCACGCGCTGCACGGTGGCGGCGGCCGTCAACTGCAGCCGGACCGGGGCGAATCCGCCGACCCTGGCCGAGCTGGAGCAGGCCGTCGCCGACCGCGCGGGCTGAACCCCGGGGGCTCAGGCGCCATCCGCGTCCGCCAGCGCCCTGTGCACCGTGCCCAGCAGGAACGCTCCGGCGGCCACAGCAGCGGCACCGAGGAGGAAGGGGACGTGCTCGTTGTAGTGCTCGACGAGCTTGCCCGCGGCGAACGGGGCGAGGCCGCCCCCGATGAAGCGCACGAAGCCGTAGGTGGCGGACGCGACCGGGCGCGGCACCGGGGCGATGCTCATGACGGCGGTGGTGACCAGGGTGTTGTTGACGCCGATGAAGGCACCGGCGGCGATCACCGCGCCGATGACGACCCACGGCCGGTCCGGGAAGACGCCGATGACCGCCAGATCCGCGGCCATGAAGGCCAGGTTGCCGTAGAGGGTTCGGGGAGTGCCGAACCGGCGGCGCAGCATCGGGGCCCCGAAGACCGCGAAGAAGGCGACCAGCAGGCCCCAGGCGAAGAACACCCAGCCGAGTTCGATCGCTTCCAGGTCCATCAGGAACGGCGAGTAGCCGAGCATGGTGAAGAAGCCCCAGTTGTACAGCAGGCCGGTGAGGCTCGTGACGGCCAGCGGCCGGTGGCGCAGCGCGAGGACGGGTTCGCTGAGCGATTCCCGGCGAGGCGGTGCGGGGGTGGCGGGCAGCAGGACGACGGTGGCGACCAGGGCGATGAGCATGAGCACGGAGACGCCGAAGAAGGGGCCGCGCCAGCTGATGTCGCCGAGCAGTCCGCCGAGGAGGGGGCCGGTGGCGATGCCGATGCCGAGTGCCGTCTCGTACAGCACGATCGCGCCGGCGAAGCCGCCGCTGGCGGAGCCGACGATGACGGCCAGGGAGGTGGCGATGAACAGGGCGTTCCCCAGGCCCCATCCGGCACGGAAGCCGATGATGCCGTTGATGCCGCCGCTGGCCGCGGCGAGGGCGGAGAAGGTCACGATGAGGGCGAGGCCCGCCACGAGGGTGCGCTTGGCGCCGATCCGGCTGGATATCCAGCCGGTGACGAGCATGGCGACCGCGGTCACGACGAGGTAGCTGGTGAACAGCAGCGTGACTTCACTGGGGGTGGCGTCCAGTTTGCTGGAGAGCGCGGGCAGGATCGGGTCGACCAGTCCGATGCCCATGAACGAGATCACGCAGGCGAAGGCCACCGCCCAGACCGCCTTGGGCTGCCGGAACGGGCTCCCGGAGGGGGCGTGGGGGTCGGGTGCGGCGGCGGTCGTCGCCGCCGCCGGGGTGAGTGTCTCCGACTCGGTCATGCCGTTGCGTCCTTGTGGTCGTCGGTGTCGTGGGGTGCGGAGGCGGTCAGTTCGGTGAGGGCTCCGGTCGCGGCCAGCAGGGCGCGGCGGTGGTCCTCGGGGATCCGGCCGATCTGCTCGGCGAGTACTGCGGCGCGGGCCGCGTGGCGTGCGGCCAGGTGGGTCCGTCCGGTGTCGGTCACGGTGACCAGGGCGGCCCGTCCGTCGGTGGGGTCGGGGCGCCGTTCGACGAACCCGGCCTCGGCGAGGCGGGTGACGACGCCGGTCATACCGGGCTGACTGATGCGCTCCCGGGCTGCGAGGTCCGAGATGCGCTGCGGGCCCTCGGCGGCGAGGGCGTCGAGCGTGGACATGGCGACCAGGTCGTACTCGCCGCGCGGCGTGATCCGCCGCAGCCAGCTGGCCAGGCGTTCCAGGGCGGTACTGAGGCCGTCGATACCGCCGTCGTCCCGAGGGGGTCCGGCACCACCGCCGGTATTCATTGCATCCACCATGTAAATGTATAGCCAACTTATATAAGTACGCAATGTTCCTCTTCGACGTCTCGCGCGGGGTGCGGCGGGGCCTCTAGGGTCGGTCTCCCGCACGGCGGTCTCCGGCGTCGGCCGGGTGAGGCCGGAGCCCCGGCGGACGCCGAGCCGCCGAACCGGCACGTCCGGCGGAACACCCCAGGATCGGGAGGGCCCTTGAGTGATCCCGGCACCCTCGCCCTGATGCTGCTCGCGCTCTGCGGTTTCGCCGCGGGGGTGGGTATCACCGCCGTCGGACCGGGCGGAGTGCTGGTCACCGTCGGGCTGTTCGCGCTCGCCGGGCAGGATCCGGCCCGGGTGGCGGGCACCGCGATGGTCACGAATCTCGCCACCGGCGTCCTCGCGACCGCCGCCTACACCCGGTCCGGGCAGCTGCGCGAGGCCGGCACCCGGCGCACCGCCCTCGTGCTGTGCGGAGCGGCCGTCGCGGGCACACCCCTGGGCGTGCTGCTCAACTCACTGGTGCCCGGACGGGTGTTCGGCGTACTCCTCGGTGTGTTCGTCGCCCTCGTCGCCGGCCTGGTGTGGTGGCGGCACCGCATCGCGACGGAGAGCGGACCGGCCCCGGCGATCGTTCCGGGGCTGCCTGCGACGGGTGCGGTCGGCGTCGGCGTCGCCGTGGTCAGCGGCATGTTCGGGCTGGGCGGCCCGGTCCTGACCGTCCCCCTGCTCGTGGCCCTGCACCTGCCCATGCTGTCGGCGCTCGCCGCCTCCCAGGCCCAGTCGGTGGTCATCGCCGGGGTGGGCACCGCCGGGTACGCGGCCCACGGCGCGGTCGACTGGACGCTCGCGGCCGTGGTCGGCGTTCCCGAACTGGCCGGGGTCCTCGTCGGCTGGGTCCTCGCCCGCGCGCTCCCGGCCCGGGTGCTCAGGCTCGCGCTGGTCGCGACCCTGCTCGCCCTGGCCCCCTACCTGGTGCTGCACGGCTGACGTGTGCCCCAGGCGTTCCCGTGCGCCGGTTGCGTCAGGTCGCCCGCGCCGCCTCGGCGGCTGCCAGGATCTCCGTCACCCGCGCCCCGAACCGCACGTCGCACAGATGTGGGACGCCGCTGCGGGCGGAGTCCGTCAGCGCGTCGACGGCCCTCCGGAACACCACGACACCGTCCTCCCGCTGCTCCGGAAGCACGGAGGTGCCCGCAGCGCCGCGCAGTTCGACCGCCCTCCCGGCCGCCGCAACCGGGGCGGTCAGACTGACCGTGACCGTGCTCGACGCGCCGCCGTCGTGCCGCAGCACCAGGTGCACGGTGTCGCCGGGGCCGGCGACGGCGGTCACCGCGTCCGGGCCGGTCAGCTCGCCGAGGACGGGCAGCAGGACCGAGAGGACGTGCGGGCCGACGTCCCACAGCGCGCCCTTCTCCCGCCGCCACGGCGACGCCGCGTACGGGCTGTCGGCACCCTCGGAGAACAGCGCGCCGAGCCACGCCACGCTCCCGGTGAACCAGCCGCCCGCCGCGGACTGCCGGTGGACCCACTCCGCGACGGCCGGGTCGAAGCGCAGGGTGAAGAAGACCACCGACGCCACCCCGGCCCGGCCGGCCGCGTCGGCGACCCGCCGGGCGGCGGTGACCGAGGTGGCGACCGGCTTGTCCAGCAGCAGGTGACAGCCTGCCTCCGCGGCCCGAACCGCCAACTCCGCCTGGACATCGGGCGGCAGGGCGATCGCGACGGCGTCGGAGTCGGCGAACAGCGCCTCGACGTCCGTGTACGCCCTGGTTCCGGATTCCTTCGCCAGCGCTTCGGTCGCCTCGGTCCGGCGGCCCCACACCCCGGTGAACTCGACGCCGGGGTGCCCGGCCAGGGCGGGGGCGTGGACCCTCCCGGCCCAGGGTCCGGTGCCCAGCAGTCCGATACGCATCCGCAGTCCGTCTCCTCGTCTCCGCCGGTCACCGGCCCGGCCGGTGGCACCGGCCGTGAGCGCGCACTGTACCCACGTCGGCGGGGGCCGTCGTCCCCGGGCAGCCGGCCGGGGACGTCTTCTCCTTCGCCCGTCCGGTTGCCCGCCCCCACACCCGTGACCGGCTCGTCGACGTCGTGCGGGGCCGCGCGTACGGGGACGACGGGCGGGCCCTCGGCGCCCTCGTCCCACGGCCGGCCGCAGGGTCCGCCGCATCGGCTGCGCGTACGTTCCCGGCGCGCGCCCCGTTGCCGCCGCACATTCCGGTCAATAGCGTGCACAGCGCACACTCCTGTCGCTGCAACAGCCGCTCACCGGGGAGCGCACGTGACCGACCTGACCAGACGGGCCCTGCTGGGGGCGACGAGTGCGCTCGGCGTCGGCAGCGCCCTGCGCCCCTCCCCCACCGCCGCCGCGGGGCTGCCGCGGCGCCGCACCGCGGTCGGCTCACCACCGCCGGACACCGCTCCCGACCCGGCTCGGGCGGCGCTGGAGCGGCTGCTCCCCGCTCACGCGGACCAGTTCGTGCTGCGCACCCTCACCGGCGGGCCGGACCGCTTCCGGGTCACCGGTTCCGCCGGCTGCGTGGAGGTGGAGGGAACCGGGCCGGGCGTGCAGCTCACCGGTGTCCACTGGTACCTGAAGTACGTGTGCGGGGCGCACGTCTCGTGGGCGGGCAGCGAACTCCGGCTGCCCGCCCGCCTTCCGGCGCCCGGCAGCCCGTTCGAGCGGTCCGCCACCGTGCAGCACCGGTTCGCCCTGAACGACACGCACGACGGGTACACCGCGCCCTACGCCGACTGGCCGCGCTGGGAACGGCTGATCGACGTCCTCGCCCTGCACGGCTGCAACCGGGTACTGGTGACGCCCGGACAGGAGGCGGTACACCACCGGCTGCTCCAGGACTTCGGCTACACCGACGAGGAAGCCCGCGCCTGGCTCCCGGCACCGTCCCACCAGCCGTGGTGGCTGCTGCAGAACCTGAGCGGCTACGGCGGCCCGGTCGGCTCCGCGCTGCTGGAGCGGCGGACCTTACTCGGGCAGCGGATCACGGACCGGCTGCGCGAACTCGGCATGTCGCCGGTCCTGCCCGGGTGGTTCGGCACCGTCCCCGTCGGATTCGCCGACCGCAATCCGGGGGCACGCACGGTTCCGCAGGGCACCTGGTCGGGTCTGCCCCGCCCCGACTGGCTCGACCCGCGCAACGGGACGTTCGCCGAGGCCGCCGCCGCCTTCTACCGCCACCAGCACCAACTCTTCGGCCCCGTGGGGCATTTCAAGATGGACCTGCTGCACGAGGGCGGCAGCCCGGGGAACGTGCCCGTGCCGGAGGCGGCCCGCGCGGTGGAGACCGCGCTGCGCACCGCACGTCCGGACGCCGTCTGGGTGGTCCTCGGCTGGCAGGCCAATCCCCGCCGCGACCTGCTGGACGCCCTGGACCCGGAGCGGACGCTGATCGTGGACGGCCTCTCCGACCTGGAGACGGTGACGGACCGGGAGGCGGACTGGGGCGGCGTCCCGTACGCGTTCGGCACCATCCCGAATTTCGGCGGCCGGACGACGATCGGCGCCAAGGCCCACCAGTGGGCGGCCCGGTTCACCGCGTGGCGCGACAAGCCGGGCAGCAGTCTGACCGGCACGGCGTACATGCCGGAGTCGGCCGAACGCGACCCGGCGGCGTTCGAGCTGTTCAGCGAACTGGCATGGCGGAAGGATCCGGTGGACCTCGGCGCATGGTTCGACCGCTACGCCGCCTTCCGCTACGGCGGCCCCGACCCGCAGGCGCGCGCCGCGTTCGCCGCGCTGCGGGAGAGCGCGTACCGCATCAGCAGCCGGGACGGTCGCCCCCACGACTCGATCTTCTCCGCGCGCCCCGATCTGTCCGCGGTGTCCGGCACCCACTACGCCACCCACACCCCGGCCTTCGACTCCGCGGCGTTCGACACGGCGTTCGCCGCCCTGCTCGGGGTGCGTCCGGAGCTGCGGGACGGCGACGCCTACCGCCACGACCTCACCGACGCCGCGCGCCAGGCGGTGGCCAACCGCTCCTGGCAGCTGCTGCCCCAGCTGCGCGCGGCGTTCCAACGCGGCGACGCGTCCTCCTTCCGGGTGCTGGCCCGGCTGTGGCTGCAGCTCATGCGTCTCGCCGACGACGTCGCGGGCGCCGACCGGCGGTTCCTGCTCGGCCCCTGGCTGCGCGACGCCCGCCGGGCCGCCTCGAGCGAGGCCGAGGCCGATCTGCTGGAACGCACCGCCCGCACGCTCCTGACCACCTGGGCTGACCGGCCCACCGCGGACGGCGGACGGCTGGCCAACTACGCGAACCGGGACTGGCACGGGCTGATCGCGGACTTCCATCTGCCGCAGTGGCGCGCCTACCTGGACGAGCTGGAGGACGCACTCACCGAGCACCGCGCACCGCGGCCCTTCGACTGGTACGCGCTCGAGGAGCCGTGGACGCGCGATCGCACGCCGTTCCCCGTGCAGCCGGTCAACGACGCGCACAGAACGGCGCAGCGGGTGCACCGGGTACTGGCCGAGGCGCCCTACCAGGGCAGCACGGCGGTGACCGTCCAACCGCCGGCGCTCGTGCCCGGCGGAACGGCGGTGCTGACAGCGAGTTTCCGCAACGTCAACGGGCTTTCCCCGACCGGGGAGGTCGGCTTCGGCCTCACCGGCCTCGACGCCGAGGCCCAGGGGCCCGGCTCGCTGCCGGAGGTGCCGCCCGGCGGCACGGGAACGGCCCGCTGGCGGATCGCCGCTCCGGACGGTCCGCTCACGGACCCGCTCCGGCCGCTGCCGTACGAACTGAGCGTGACCTACGGCCCGCAGGGGACGACACCGGTGCGGACCGTCGAGCCGGGCACCGTGTTCGTCGCCGGACCGCTCGGCGGGGAGTGGCGGACGTTCACCGACAACGCCGCGGTGTTCGGGCGGCTGGACGGCCGGTTCGCCGTCGACGGGGCGGGCGCGGACCTGTGGAAGGCGACGGCTGAGTTCGGGGCGGCCTACCGCGAGGCCGCCTTCCGGGTGGGGACGACGGTGACCGTCCGCGTGGACCGGCAGGCGGAGACGGGTGCGTGGGCGCGGGCCGGGATCGTCGTCCGCAACCGGTTGGATGTCCCAGGCTCGCCGGGATTCCTGAACCTGGCGGTGACCCCGGGCAACGGTGTCGTGCTGTCCCACGATTCGACGGGCGGCGGCAACCTGGACGCCTACCGTCGCATCACGGGGTTGCGCGCCCCGGTGCTGCTGCGGCTCGTCCGGGAGCGCGACGGCGCCTGCACGGGGTCGTGCTCGCCCGACGGCGGTGCGACGTGGCTGACCGTCGGGACGGTCACCGTTCCGGGCGCGGACGCGGACCAGGACGTGGGCTGGTTCATGACCGCGGCCAACGGCGGTCACGGCACCCGTGGCACCGCGGAGTTCAGCGACTGGAGCTTGTCGTGAACGGTGCGAAGCCGCCCCGGCGACGGGGAGGCGTGGGCGGGGCCGGCATCGCAGCCGACGGCCGAAGGAGCACATCCACTCCACCATCACCGGGTCCACGGACGGGCTCCCCGGCTACGGCCCGGAGGGCGGGCCCGCCGTTCGCCGGTCGGCCGAGCAGTACGCTGCCGCCTCGTCGACGACGGCGCACAGCCCGGCGACGGTCCGCCGGTAGTCCTCCACGTCCTCACAGCCGGTCTTCCGGGGCGGCCCGTCGAGCCACTGCCGCCACAGGCCGTCCGGCGCGAGGAATGGTGATGCCCGATCGGTGCCGAGCCTGGCATCGAGGTGCAGCAGGGCCCCGAGAGCGGGCGCTTGGTCGTAGTGGAGATCGGGGCGGCGCAGGTAGCGGTCGAGGTAGGACACCAGGAGGCCGGCATCCGCCGGTGTGCCGAAAGTGCAGAGAGCGATGCAGTACGCCTGGCCCGTGCAGCAGACCTCACTGGCCGTAAGGAGTTCGCCCAGGCGTTCGCGGAACTCGGTCCTCCCCGAGATGGCGATGAGCCAGGCTGCCGTCCTGCGTTCACGCCATCCGCAGTCGAGCAGCGCGGCGAGTTCGCGCGGGGCGATCTCGGCGGCGGCCTCACCCAACTCGCTCGTGAACGCGGTGCGTTCCGATCCGGTCAGGCGCAGAAGACCGCCGCCGAGCCTGAGGTAACGCCGTCCGGGCATGACCCAGCGATGGACCAGGGCGAGCAACTCGGGTTCCTCATAGGTGAAGCGCACCGGACGATTCTCCCCCGCGTAGTAACACCCGCGGCAGACGAGGGGCGCCACCGGGTCCGGCCCGCCCGCGGTCTGCAGGACTCAGCGACCGCGTAGGCCCCTCACCGCAGGGCGGACAGCCGGGAGCCGTCCCGCAGGCGCGCGTCGAGCTCGGACTCGGCCGGCTTACGGGCGGGCACCGCGATCACGTTCGCCCGGGCGTGTCCCTTCACGCCGCCGGACACCGTGATCGAGGCGACCTCCCGGCTGCCCGCCGCGAGCACGTACCAGTGGAGCGAGCGCGACTTCCACAACACGCCTGCCAGCACCCGGGGTTCACGCGGCCCGCAGGCGGGTGAGTGCACCGCGGTGGCCACCACGGTTCCGGGTGCGGACGGGTTGCCGGGCGGCTGGAACTGGGCCAGCACCCGGCTTCCTGCACCGCGCCACGTCGCTGCGCGGGTGCACACCCAGGCGGCCGTGCCGCTGTCCTCGGGGAGTGTCTGCCGGGCGAACCGCCAGGAGTTGACGGCCCGCACGCCCATGGAGCGCACGGCCGGGAGGTTGCACGCCGTGCGGGCCCAGACCGCGAGCGCGGCGGGGTCCGTCGCGCTGCCGGGGCCGCGTTCGGGGCTGCCGTAGGTGAGGTTCGCCGGGGTCAGTTCGCCGAGGTCGGTGAGGAGCCCCGGGACCGCGCCGCCGGCGGTCCCGGGCGCGGAGCGGATCTCGATCGCGGGCCACGCCCGGCATTCGTCGGCGGTCGCCGGGCTGCTCACGGCGCGCGTCACGCCGTCCCGGGTGCGGGTCAGCGGACGGGCGGGCTCGTCGGGGCTGAGCAGGTCGCGCACCCGGGCCTGCACCACCCAGGGAGCGGTGAGATAGCGGACCCCGTCGTCGGTCCGGCCGACGACGAGCGCGGCGGCGGAGGCGCCGTCCGCCTCGTCGGTGCGGGCGAAGTCGAGCACGGCCGACCCGGCCCGGCCGTCCCCCGCCTCGGCGTAGCGCACCACCCGCAGACCGTCGTACAGCAGCACGACTGCAGCCTCTCCCACATCGCCCGCGAAGATCAGCTGGGCGGGCCCGGGAGCCGGCCCGGATGCGGTTCCGGGGGTGGCGGACATCCGGACGTCCTCGCCCGGGCGGGCCCAGACGGCGAGCGCGCGGCGCAGCAGTGCCCGGTCCCCGGTCCGGTTGCCGCGGGCGGGCCAGGCCGAGAAGCCACGCCGGTCGGAAGTGCGCCACGCGACGGGGCCCACCTTCTTCAGTGCCGCCGGTTCCAGCGCCTTCTCGGCTGCCGGATTGCGGGCGTAGGCGGGGGCCGCCGCTCCGTCCGGGCCCCAGCCGCCGGCGGGGAGGGCGAGCAGGGTTCCGCAGATGATCAGGGCCGCGACCGCGCTGAGGGCCGCCCGGGAGTGGGAGCGGCGGCGCAGCAGGTCGGTGGGGCGGGCCTGGAGCGAGCAGGCGTCGAACTCGGCGGAGACGAGCAGGAGTTCGTCCCGGCTTCCACTGGGGGGAACCACCCGGTCGGCCTCGGCCAGTGCGGCCAGCGGGTCCTTGGCGCCGGCCGCACCGAGCAGGCGTCTGACCTCGCGGTCGCCCAGCTGTTCGAGGCCCCGCAGGACATAGGCGGCGCGTCCGGGTGCGGAGAGCTCGGACAGGGTCTGGTCGAGCAGGAGTTCGTCAGCGCCGCCGGAGCGGGGGAAGAGCCGCAGGCCCCACACGTGCGGCAGGAGCGGCGGGAGCTGGTTGCGGCGCGGGAGCCGCCACCGCGGGCGCGGGGCTCCGGCTTCCAGGGCGGCGCGCAGCACTCGCAGCCTCAGCAGGGCGTAGCCGGGTGCGGTGGTGCCGAGGGTCTCGGTGCGCTGGACCGGGATGCCGTCCAGCAGGTCGGGGTCGGCGTCGGGGCCCCCGTGACGGCCGTGGGGCAGCGAGCGCTGGACGACGGCGTGCGCGGTGAGTACCCGACGGCTGCGGTTCGGCCGGGACGGCAGGACGAGGTAGGCGAGCCGCACCAGGCGCGGATAGTGCTCGACGAGGACGGCCTCGGCCTCCTCGGTCCGCACGGTCGGCTGTTGTGGGCGGCTCGCTGGTGCTTCCCGTGTGCTCACGCCCAGCAGAACGAGCGGATCGCCGGATGGTCACCCGGATGGCGGAATCACTGTGCGTTCGTCCGGGCTTCGTCCGGCGCGTCCGGGAGCGCCGGCCGGCTCGATCTCTCCCCGCTCGCCGAACCAGCGGGCCGGCCTGCCGCGGCGTCCGACCGCACGAAGGCGCCGTTCGGCGGCGTCCCGGACCGCGGGGGTGGTGATCAGCAGCAGTTCGTCGCCGGCCCGGAGCACGGTGTCGTGACGGGGAACGATGCTCTCGCCTTCGCGGACGATGAAGGTGACCACCGTCGGCCTGGGCAGCCGCAGCTCGAAGACGGCGCGACACCGTGCAGACCGGAGCCCTGCGGCACGGACACGGTGGCGTTGGCCGCCCCGCCCGCCGCGAACGCGACGATGCCGAACGCGACGATGGCCAGCGGGTACAGGCCGGTGGCGGGCAGCGCCACATGGCGCAGCGCCGCCACCCCGGCCCGTCCCGCGACGATGCCGATGGCCGCGCCGACGCCCAGCTGGTAGAGGAGGTTGGCGCCGACCGCGGCGGGGGCGGGCAGTCCCGCGGCGAGGCGCTGAAGACCAGCACCAGGATGATGGTCGGCGCGTCGTTGAACCCGGACTCGGCCTCGAGCAGGCCGGTGATCTTCTGCGGCAGCGGCAGCGAGCGCAGCACGGCGAAGACGGCGGCGGCGTCGGTCGAGGAGACGATCGCGCCGAGGAGCAGTGCGAGGCGCCGCTCCATGCCGAGCAGAAAGTGGGCTCCCGCGGCGGTGATGCCGACCGACAGCGCGACCCCGAGGGTGGCCAGGACCCCGGCGGGCGCGAGCAGCCGCCGGACGTCGCTCCACCGGGTGGTCAGCCCGCCCTCGACGAGGATGACGGCGAGGGCGGCCGTGCCGAGGGCCTGGGCTAGTTGGGCGTCGTCGAAGTCGAGGCCGATGACGTCCTCGCCGAGCACCAGCCCGACGGCGAGGAACAGCAGCAGACTGGGCAGCCCGAGCCGGGTCGCCATGCGGGCCGCGGCGATGCTGGCCAGGAGCACGGCACCGCCGACGAGCAGCGCCAGATAGAGCTGCTGCAGGGTCATCGAAGTTCCTCCTGTGCCGGTCCCGGGCCGCGGTCACCGGGGCGGGAGCCTGTCGTGGTCACCGCGCTCCACCGGGTTGCGGCGCGGGGTTCGCCGCGGGGTTCACCGGAACGGCGGGCCCCGGCCCGGCTGCCGTGGGCGGGTGCGCCGGGAGTCGAAGAGGTGCCCGGCGATCCCGGCCAGGACCAGGCCGCCCGTGAGGAGCAGCCCGTGGCCGAGGAGGGCGCCGACGGCCAGGGGCACGAGGGCGGTCGCGAGCAGCACCCAGGCCGAGCTGTGCCGGTACTCGCGCGGCGGGCATGCCCTGCCGGCCGCGAGGGCGTCGGCGAACCGCGGGTCCTCGCGGTGCATCCGGGCATCAAGGGTGTGGAGGGCATCGAGCCGTTCGTCGTCGGATCCGGGCATCTCCTCTCCTTCCCGTGCCCGTGACCGGTCCGCCGCGGCCGGGCTGCCGGAAGGAGAGCCGGTGGCCGCTGCGGCCGGCGGTGCTCACGCGGGGCGCGGCCGGAACGACGACCGTGGCATCGCTGCTGCGCTCCGCCCACGGTCACGTGCCCCCTCTTTCCCTTGTCGACGTGGTCCTCGGGCAGTCGCGGGAGGGACGGGTCGTCCGGCACCCGGGACGGCCGTCAGTCCACGGGCTTCTCCCAGACGGAGACGTGGCCGCCGCTGTCGTTGGTGAACGGCTCGCGGGTCCATCCGTCCCAGCGCTCGCGCAGCCGCAGTCCGGCGAGCTGTGCCATCAGGTCGAGTTCGGCGGGCCAGACGTAGCGGAAGGGGATCGACCGGTACGCACCGCGCCCGTCGGCGACCTCGATGTAGTTCGAGCTCATCGCCTGGGTGGCCACCTCGTAGTGATCGAACGCCCACCGGGTGGGGCTGACATGGAACGGCACGACGTCCTGACCGCCCGGGAGCTTCCGCAGGTCGGGCAGCACGGTCTCGACGACGAAGCAGCCGCCGGGCTCCAGGTGAGCCGCGGCGTTGCGGAAGCACTGCACCTGTGCCTCCTGCGTCGTCAGATTCATGATGGTGTTGAAGACCAGGTAGACGACGGAGAACGTGCCGTCGACCCGCGTCGTCGCGAAGTCGCCGATCGTCACGCCGATCGCGTCGGAGCCGGGCTTGGCGCGCAGTCGGCGCACCATGGCCCGCGACATGTCGATGCCGTGGACCGGGACTCCTCGGCCTGCGAGCGGGAGCGCGATCCGGCCGGTGCCGACGGCCAGTTCGAGGGCCCGTCCCTCACCGGCGAGGCCGGCCAGGAAGTCCGCGGTCGCCGCCACGACCTCCGGCTGGAATTCGTGACCCGAGTCGTCGTCGTAGGTTGCCGCGACGTGCTCGCCGAAGTAGCCGTCCTCGTCGTCATTCATGGCCCGGACCGTACTGCCGAACGAACCGGCGGCGCACGCGATTTCCGCCCGCTGGTGCCGTGATCGGAAAGGTTTGCCGGAATGCTCGCGGCGGCTGGTGCATGGGGTCTCCCCGGGCCCTCTGGGGCCCGGGGGACGCATCGCAAGGCGGAGGATCGCCCTCGTACCTGGGGGCACCTCCCGGCCGAAGGCTGGGGGAGTACTCGGGCGAGTCCGAGAACGCGGCGAGGTGCCGTGCCAGTCGTCGCGAGCCGGTGAACATTTCCGGTCACGGCCCTAAGGTCTCCGGGTGACCGGATCCCACACCCATCGCGCCACCAGCGAGGCATACGACGCCATCGCCCCCACCTACGCGCAGCTGTTCCATGACCAGCTGCGCGACCGTCCCCTGGAGCGCGCCCTCTTGAGTGCCTTCGCGGAGCTGGTGCGGACGAACGGCGACGGCGGGGTCGCGGACCTCGGCTGCGGACCGGGCCACATCACGGCTCACCTCCACGGGCTGGGGCTGAATGCCTTCGGTGTCGACGCCTCCCCCGTGATGGTCGAGCTCGCTCGCGAAGCCAACCCGAGGCTGCGGTTCGAGGTCGGCTCGATGGCCGCGCTGGACATCGAGGACGGCGTACTCGGCGGGGTGCTCTCACGGTGGTCCCTCATCCACACTCCGCCGCCGGACGTGCCCGCCGTCGTCGCCGAGTTCGCCCGGGTCCTGGCTCCCGGCGGACACCTGTTGATCGGCTTCTCTGCCACTGACGGCCCCCACCACGAGACGCAGGCCTACGACCACACGGTGGTGACGGCCTACCGCTGGTCCCCCGATCGCCTCGCCGAGCTCCTGCGCGATCACGGATTGGTGGAGTCGGCCCGCATGGTGACCGAGCCCGGACCCACGGACCGGCGGCAGTTCCAGGAAATCCAGCTCCTCGCCTGCAAGGCCTGGTGATCGATTCCAAGGGGTCAGTGTTCGCAGGCGATCAGTGAGCCTAGGACGGCTTGTCCGGTCGCGTCGTTGTGCCGGATCGCGGCGGTCAGCGCGAGGATGCGTTGCACGACGCGGGCTGTGACACCGCCGGTGTACGCCCTCGGTGCCGTTCGAGGTCGAGCTGCCCCACGGGGTGGAGACCACGATCCATACGTCGTCGCTCCACACCGAGGTGGTGGCGGCCAGGATCCGGTTGGCGCTTCGCATGAGACCGGCGGTCTTGCGTAGCCGCTTGTGGTAGCCGGGCTGCTGGGGCGGTAGGGGAAGAGGTGGCGCAGGCGGGCACGGACACGGCGGAGCCATCGGCCTCGGAGGTGAAGCCGAGTAGGGCCTGCATCAGGGCGAGGGTGACCGGTTCGGCATCGCTCAGGCGGGGCGTAATGCCGGCCGGCGGGCGCCACGGCGCCGGCTCGGGATGCTCCTTCAGGATGTCGTCGGTCGTCGATAGAGTGCTGTCGCGAGGGTGTCCACGTCGTTCGTCACAAAACGATCTTGGACACCCTCGTTCTCGTCTCCGCAGGCACTCCTTGGACCGCACCACCAGGAGGAACCAGTGTCATACCCGCAACTGCTCACCCCCGAGGAGAAACTCGCCGACGCGAAGAAGGAGCTGAGTCTCCCGCGTATCGTCGTGATCTGCGGCTCCACCCGCTTCATGACCGAGATGACCGAGGCCGATCTGCGGGAGACCGAAGCCGGAAAGATTGTCGTCAAACCGGGCTGTGACATGAAGTCGCCGCACGAACTTTGGTCCGATCCTGTCGCGGCCCAGGCGCTGAAGGTTCGACTCGACGATCTGCACCGGGCGAAGATCCGGCTCGCTGACGAGGTGCTCGTAGTCGGCGACTACATCGGGGACAGCACCCGAGCCGAAATCGCCTACGCCCGGTCGCTGGGCAAGCCCGTGCGGTTCACGCACCCCGAAGTCGACCCTGACGCCTGACCGCCCGCTGCCACCTCGACAACCAGGGTCGGCAGCCCGCCGCCTGACCGTCTTGCGGTGGCTTCGGCCGCCGCCCACCCCGCACCCCCTGCAGGCATCCCCTCGAAATTGATCATCCAGTACGAGGAGCCGTTCGTCCGTCAACCGGCCGTGCGGCTACGTCACGTGGTGTCCGCCCGCACGACCGGGGTGCCGTCGGTCCGGTAGTCCCGCTGCTTCGGACCCTCGCGCAGTTCGCGGACGAAGCGCAGCCCCGGGCGGCCGTCCAGCGTGACCTCGCCGGCGGGCACGAATCCCGCGCGGGTCAGGACGGTCCGGGAGGCGTGGTTGTCGAGTGTGGTGACGGCGCGCAGCATGGTCAGGCCGTAGTCCGTGCCGGCCAGGGCGGAGACCGCCACCACCGCGGCCGTGGCCAGCCCGCGGCCGGCGGCGTGCTGGGCGACCCGGTAGCCGAGTTCGGCGGAACCGTCCACCGCATCCACCAGGTTGACACGGCCGAGGACGGCACCGGAACCGTCCACGAGCACGTGGAAGAAGCTCAGCCCTGCGGCCTGTTCGGACAGCCGATCACGAACAAGTTCCTCGAACCGGGCGAAGTAGTCGTCGCCGCGGTCGGGGATCGAGGCCGCGAACCAGGTGCGGTTCGCCTGTTCGAAGGCCAGCAGAGCCGGCGCGTGGTCGGGCCTGAGGAGTTCGAGTCGGGGCACACCGCAACGTTATGCCGCAGAGCCCGCCGCCCGGGCCGGAACGATGACTTCCGCCCGGCCACGGCACCACGCGGCGCACTGCCGGCGTCGGGGCCGCCGGGCGGTGGATGCGCGGCGGTGGCGGGCGCTCAGGAGTTCAGGGCGTCCTCGGCGGCGCCCAGGGCGGCACCGAGAATCAGGCGCCCCGGCAGTCCGACGCCGGTCGCCTCGGCCGCGCCGACCAGGACGGGTGCCGCGAGCGGGAACAGCAGACGCAGCGTGCGCCTGCTCGGAAGGGGCAGCGGTGTACGCGGGAGCCTGATGACGAGGGATACGGACACGCGCGCCTCCGGGGGTTCTCGGACGCTCCGCCGGCGGCGGGAGCGAGCGGACGGTGCTGTCCCCTCCACGGGAACCGACGATTGCGGAGGCGGGGCCTCGCGCGGGTGTCCCGCAGGTGAACGGCGGAGGAAGGGCCCGTTCGGGCTCGGCCGGCCGCATTCCTCCGCAGGTTCAGCCCGTCGTGGGCTCCGGCGCACGGAACAACAGCCGGGGCGCGAGGGCCGCCCCGAGCGTGGCGCCTGTCGAGCAGACCGCCACGATGGCCCAGGCGACCGGCCCCAGCGGCGTGCACCCGAAGAACTGGCTGACTCCGGGCGTCTGCACGATGCCGGCCAGAGCGGCGACGGAGACCGCGCTGGTGAGCAGCACCAGCGGGCTGTGCCAGTCGGTGATCAGCGTCTGCCCGAGCTGGGTGGAGACGAGAGCGGCCAGGCCGACGGTGCTCGCCCGCTGCGCGCGGCCGGTCATCCGGGCGCAGTACCAGGCCGCGGCGGCTCCGAGAGCGGTGGCTCCGCCGCGCACCGCCAGGGTGCGGAGCAGGTCGCGACCGAGCAGCGAGGGCGCTGGGCCCTCCAGGAGCGGATCCTCCCCCGGTTTCGGCCTGCGGGCCGGCGCCACCGCCACCGCCAGCGCGGGCAGCATGTCGGTCAGCAGGTTGACGAGCAGCAGTTGCCGGGTGCCCAGCGGCGCCCGCCCGGCGAGCGCACTGCCCAGGACGGTGAAGGCCACCTCACCGGCATTGCCTCCGAGGAGGATGGCCACGGCGTCCCGCACACTGCGCCACAGGGCGCGCCCCTCGACCAGGGCATCGATGATGTGGGCCGGGTCGGGGTCGGTCAGGACGAGGTCGGAAGCCGCACGAGCGGCTGTGGAGCCGTGGGCGGAGAGCCCGATGCCGACGTCCGCCAGGCGGATGGCGGCGGCGTCGTTGACGCCGTCGCCGGTCATGGCGACCACCCGGCCCGCCTGCTGAAGGGCCTGGACGATGCGGACCTTGTGCTCGGGCGAGACGCGCGCGAACACCGTGGTGTGCGCGATCTGCTCGATGCGGGCGTTCTCCGGGAGGCGGTCGAGCCGGGGTCCGGTGAGCACGGCGTCCGCCTGCGGGACGCCCAGTTCACGGGCGATGGCCGCGGCCGTCGTGGGATGGTCACCGGTGATCATGACGACCCGCACACCGGCGTCCTCCAGGCGCTTGACGGTGGCGGCGGCTCCGGGACGGGCGGCGTCGGCGATCGCGAGGAACCCCAGCAGTGTCAAGTCGTGGATCATCTCCGGGACTCCGCCCTCGGGGACCCCGGCGATGGCCGGTTCGGCCTCGGCAACCGCGAGCACCCGCAGCCCGTCGGAGGCCAGCCGCTGGACCAGGTCGTGGGCCGAGCGCCGACGGGCAGCGTCCAGCGGGACGGCGGCACCGCCCCCGTCGGACTGCCCGCTGAGCGCCCTGGTGCATCGGGCGAGGACGACTTCGGGCGCGCCCTTCACTGCCAGGCGTGGGCGTCCGGAGTCGGTCCCCAGGCCCGCGGAGAAGCCCCGTCCGGCCTCGAAGGGCAGCTCGGCCGTGGGCCACCAGGCGTCGTCGGATCCGCAGTGCTCGGTGGCGGCGTCGGCCACCGCCCGGTCGGTGGCGTGGGTGAAGGTCGCTCCGTCCTCGCCCGGGGGGCAGGCCCGGGCGGCCGCGAGCAGCAGGCGCCGGGCCGCGGGGCTGCCCAGCAGGAGGTCGTGGTCGAGACCCGCCGCCCGCACCAGGGACAGCCGTCCCTGAGTGAGGGTGCCGGTCTTGTCGAAGCAGACCACGTCCACCCGGCCCAGCGCCTCGAGGACGCGGGCCGAGCGGGTCAGCACGCCGCGCCGGGACAGCCGCGACGCCGCGGCGGACTGGGCGACGGTGGCGACGAGCGGAAGGCCTTCGGGCACCGCCGCCACGGCGACCGCCACACCCGACGACAGCGCCTCGCGCACGGGGATGCCGCGCAACAGCCCCAGGAGTGTGACCGCGGCCCCGCCGATGCCCACGGCGGGCAGAGCGGCCCGCGTCAGTGTGGCCAGGCGGCCCTCGATACCGGCCGGGGTCGTGGCCTGCCCGGCGAGGTCGGCGGCCCGTCCGGCCTCGGTGTGCGAGCCGACCGCGACGGTCACGGCGTACCCGGTGCCGGCGAGTACCGTGCAGCCCTCGTAGACCATGCAGGACCGGTCCGCCAGGTCGGCCTCCGGGGTCGCGCGGGGGTTTTTGGCCACCGGGCCGGTCTCGCCGGTCAGGCTCGCCTCGTCGACCTCCAGGCGGTCGCAGGTCAGCAGACGGGCGTCTGCCGGGACGATGTCCGAGGGCCGCAGGACGATGATGTCGCCGACACGGAGGGCCGACGCGGGGACAGCGTTCGCGGGTGCCCTCGCGAGGCCCTCGAAGTACCGGGCCCGTTCGTCGGCTCCGGTTGCGGCCGGGTGGGGCGGGGTCCACGCGACCCGCCGAGCCGTGACCTGTTCGCCCAGCAGGAGACCGTGCAGGGCCCGTTCGGCCCGCAGCCGCTGGACTCCGCTGATCACGGCGTTCCCGGCCATCACCCCGCCGACGAGGACGGAGTCGACGCTCGAGCCCACCACGGCCGAGGCCGCGGCCCCGAGGGCCAGCACAGGGGTCAGCGGATCGCTCAGCTCCTCGCGGACCGCGGTCAGCAACGACAGGGCCTGCCGGCCCGGGGCGCCGAGCACGACGGACACCGAGGCACGGACCGCCGCCGCGGCCACCGCGCGCA
>NZ_JAMQGM010000005.1 GCF_023703325.1 Streptomyces meridianus | reverse complement strand
CTGGTCCGCCCGTGCCTCCGGCGTCCTGGCGGACAGCACCCACGGCACGGCCGGCAGGGCAGCTCTGTCCCGGGTGTCGTCGTTCGACTCCTCGGGAACCTCCTCGAGGATGACGTGGGCGTTGGTACCACTGATCCCGAACGACGAAACACCCGCACGGCGCGGGCGGCCCTCCGCCGGCCACTCCCGCGCCTCGGTGAGCAACTCCACCCGGCCCGCCGACCAGTCCACCTGGTCCGACGGCTCGTCCACGTGCAACGTCCTCGGCAGCATCCCGTGGCGCATCGCCATCACCATCTTGATGACACCCGCCACACCCGCCGCCGCCTGCGCGTGCCCCAGGTTCGACTTCACCGAACCCAGCCACAACGGCCGGCCTTCCGAACGCTCCTGGCCATAGGTGGCCAACAGCGCCTGCGCCTCGATCGGATCACCCAGCCGCGTCCCCGTCCCGTGCGCCTCCACCACATCCACATCCGCCGCACTCAAGCCGCCCGCGGCCAGCGCCTGCCGGATCACCCGCTGCTGCGACGGACCGTTCGGCGCCGTCAGACCGCTCGACGCACCGTCCTGGTTCAGCGCCGAGCCACGCACCACCGCCAGCACCCGGTGCCCGTTCGCCCGCGCATCCGACAACCGCTCCAACAGCAACATGCCCACGCCCTCGCCCCAGGCGACGCCGTCCGCGGCAGCGGCGAACGACTTGCACCGGCCGTCGGGCGCCAGGCCGCGCTGACGGCTGAACTCCACGAAGACCTCGGGAGTGGCCATGACGGCGACGCCGCCGGCGAGCGCGAGCGAGCACTCCCCCGACCGCAGCGCCTGCGCCGCGAGGTGCAGGGAGACCAGGGACGACGAGCAGGCCGTGTCGACCGTGACCGACGGCCCCTCCAGGCCGAACACGTAGGAGACGCGGCCGGAGGCGATGGCGCCCGTGCTGTTGTTGGCCGCGTAGTCGTGGTACATCATCCCGGCATAGAGGCCCGTGGCACTGCCGCGCAGCGTCTCGGGGTCGATCCCCGCCCGTTCGAACGTCTCCCAGGCGGCCTCCAGCAGCAGGAACTGCTGCGGGTCCATGATCGATGCCTCGTTGGGGCTGATCCCGAAGAACGCCGGGTCGAACGAGCCCGCGTCGTGCAGGAATCCCCCCTCACCGGCGTACGTGGTGTGAGGGCGTTCCGCGGCCGGGTCGACGATGCGGTCGATGTCCCAGCCCCGGTTTCCCGGAAACTCCGAGACGGCGTCGACCCCGTCGGCGACCAGCCGCCACAGGTCCTCCGGGGAGGCGACCCCGCCCGGGTACCGGCAGGCCATGGACACGATAGCGATGGGGTCGTCGGCGGTGACGGCGACGGGAGCCGTCGTCTCGGCCGCACGGTCGGCGCCGGAGAGCTCGTCGAGCAGATGCCGGGCGAGTATCTGCGGCGTGGGGTAGTCGAAGGCCAAGGTGGCGGGCAGCCGTACTCCGGCCGCGGCACCGACAACGTTGCGGAACTCGACCGCGGAGAGGGAGTCGAAGCCCAGGTCGCTGAACGACCGGTCCGCGTCCACCGCGTCGCCGCCCGGGTAGCCGAGCACGGTCGCCACATGGACGCGGACCAGATCCAGCAGCAGCGCCAGTCGTTCCTCGCGCTCGAGACCGGCCAGACGCTGCTGGAGGGCTCCGGCCTCCACCGTGGACGCGGGACGTGCCGCACGCCGCGGGCGGGACCGGACCAGTCCGGCGAACAACGGCGGCAACCCCTCGGCGGCCTCGGCGAGGGTGCCCACGTCGAGGCGGATCGGGAGCACCGTCGGGGCGTCGACGGTCAGCGCCCGGTCGAACAACGCGATGCCCTGCTCCGGGGTGAGCGCCTCGATTCCGCCGCGGCTCATGCGCTGCAGGTCGGCCTCGGTGAGGCCGCCGGACATGCCGCCCGCCCAGAGTCCCCATGCGAGGGACCGGGCGGGAAGCCCGTGGGCACGGCGGTGGGCCGCGAGAGCGTCGAGCACCGTGTTCGCCGCACCGTAGTTGCCCTGCCCGGTGGCCCCGAGCACTCCGGATGCGGAGGAGAAGAGGACGAACGCGGAGAGGTCGCGTGCAGCCGTGAGTTCGTGCAGGTGCAGGGCGGCATCCGCCTTGACCCGCAGGACCGCGTCCAGGCGATCGGGGGTGAGCGAGCCGATCAGCGCGTCGTCCAGTACACCGGCCAGGTGCACGACGGCGGTCAGCGGCACGTCCGCGATCAGCGCGGACAGCGCACACCGGTCGGCAACGTCGCAGGCCGCGAGGGTGACCTCGGCCCCGAGTTCCCGCAGCTCGTCGAGGACTTCCTGCGCTCCGGGCGCGGCGGGACCGCGGCGGGAGACCAGCAGCAGACTGCGGACTCCGTGTTCGGCGACCAACTGCCGTGCCACCAGGCGCCCCAGTGCTCCGGTCGCGCCGGTGACGAGCACGGTGCCGTCGCCGAACTCGGGGACGGTACGCTCCTGCGGGTCGTCCACGATCCGGGCCAGCCGGGCCGCCCGCACGGAAGCGCCGCGCACCACGGTCTGCGGCTCCCCGGAGGCCACGGCTGCTGCAACGGCGTCGGTCACGTCGAGGTCGGCCAGGACGAACCGGCCGGGGTTCTCCAGTTGAGCAGCGCGCACCAGGCCCCACGCAGCCGCGCCCGCCAGGTCGGTGACGTCCTCGCCGGGCAGAGCGACGGCGCCGCGGGTCGCGACGACGAGGGTGGATGCCGCGCAGCGTTCGTCGGCGAGCCAGGTCTGCAGCGCGCCGAGCACCCGTCCTGTGGTGGCGCGCAGGCCCTCCGGGCCGGAGGCGGGGGTGCAGTGCAGAACGACGTGGTCCGGCACCGGCCCGTCGGCGGGCAGTGCGTCCCAGTCGGCAACGGTCGCGGGCACCCGGTGGGTGGCGGGGACGTCGGTCCACTCGAGGGCGAACAGGGACTCGTGGACGCCGGCCCGGGCCGCGGCGAGTTGGTGTTCCGACACCTCGCGCAAGTGGAGGGAGCCGACGGAGAGGACGGGGCGCCCCGTGTCGTCCGACACGGCGAGACCGATGCCCTGGGGGTGGTCGGACGTGATCCGGACGCGCAGTCGGGTCGCGCCGGAGGCGTGGAGCCGCACACCGGTCCAGGCGAAGGGCAGGACCGGGCCGCGGGCGTCGGTGAACCGGTCGGTGAACACGGCCGCGTGAAGGGAGGCATCGAGCAGGGCCGGGTGCATGCCGAACTCCGCGGCGTCGGCGGTCACCGTCTCGGGGAGGACCACCTCGGCGAAGACGTCCGTCCCCGCTCTCCAGGCGCGGGTCAGCCCGCGGAACGCCGGGCCGTAGGGAAGTCCGGCTTCGGCGAGCGTGGCGTAGACGTCGCCGGTTTCCAGGGCGGCACCCGCCGGCGGCCAGGGCTCGGCCGGGGGCACGGGGTCGCCCGTGTCGGGGGCCAGGCGGCCGTCGGCATGGAGGGTCCACGGCTGGTCGGGGTGGTCCGTGCGCCGGGAGTGGATGCTGACGGGACGACGGCCGGTCGCGTCCAGGGCACCGACCTCGACCTGGATGGGGACTGAGTCCCGCTCAGGGAGGATCAGGGGTGTCTGGAGCGTCAGTTCGTCGAGCGCCTCGCAGCCGACGCTGTCACCGGCGCGGATCGCGAGTTCCACGAAGCCCGTGCCGGGGAAGACGATCGCGTCGCCGACGACATGGTCGGCGAGCCACGGCTGCGCCGTGGCCGACAGCTGTCCGGTCAGGACGACACCGCCGGAGTCGGCGAGGGTCACCACGGCTCCCAGCAGCGGGTGCTGGGCCGACGTGAGGCCGATTGCGGCGACGTCACCGACGGGGGCTCCGCCGTCGACCCAGTAGCGGGCCCGTTGGAAGGGGTAGGTGGGCAGGTCGATGCGGCGGGCGCCGGTGCCGTCGAAGAAGGCGGACCAGTCGACTTCGGCCCCGGTGACGTGCAG
>NZ_JAMQGM010000049.1 GCF_023703325.1 Streptomyces meridianus | reverse complement strand
GGGGCGCCGTGGCGGCGGGTGCCGGGCGCCGGACGAGGTCGGGTGCCCGTTCCGCCAGCAGTCTCAGGACGAGCGCGGCACGGCGGACCCGCTCCCGTCCGAGGTCGACGGCGAGCCCTTCCAGGTGCCGGCCGCAGGGGTAGATGTTCGGCGCGTTGCGCACACCGAACTTGAGATGGACCGGCGCCGCGGTGCGGACGATCTCGGGGACGTCGTAGTGGCGCACGAATCCGCCCTGGTCGTCGGGCACTTCGACGTAGACGTCCAGCGGTGCCGGGGTCCGGGCGCGCACCTCGGCCAGCTGTGCGACGGTCAGGTCGGTGGCGGTGTTGAGGGTGGTCGCGCCGAGCTGCTCGTAGACAGCCGCGGTCGGCCCGTTGGCCAGGGGCATCAGCACCGATGTCTTGAGGGCGAGGCCGGCGGGGAGCTCGCCGGCCGCCTTCCGTTTGCCGAGTTCCGCCAGGACTCCGATGTCGGAGACCAGCAGGCTGCGGATGCCCAGATCGACGGCCCGGCGGGCCTCGGCGAGGCAGGCGCGCACTGCGTCCTCACCACGCGCCGAACCGGCGGCGGACGCGGTGAACGCCGCCTGGGCGCCGATGTCCCACCCTCCGCGCGGGCCGAGGAAGAGGTTCACCTCGATGCGGTGCTCCGCGCCGAGCGCCGCCATCCGCAAGATCTCGGCGTCGGTGAGCATCATGACGCCGCTGCCCTGCGACACCCGGTCCACGCGGACGCCGTGTGCCCCGGCCTCCTCGATGACGGCTTCGAAGACCCGGGGCCCTTCGCAGCTGGGAATCTCGATGCGGTAGCGGGAGCCGTCGGCGAAGCGGGCCACGGCGTCCCCGTCGGATCGGGGCACCTGATCACCTCCTTGTGTACGGCGGTTGCGGCAGTTCGGGGCGGCAGGATCCGTTCACCGGTGGGCGTACTGGGCCCGCCGCAGTGTCGTGGCGCTCCGGCCGGCCCGGTGTGCCCGGCGCAGGGCGAAGAGCGCTGCTGCGGCGGCGAACACCGCGAGCCAGGGCTCCAGGAACAGGAGCCCGCCGCCGACGGCCACTCCCACGGCGCCGAGGACCTGCCACTGGCGAGCCGAGGTACGGAAACCCTCCAGGGAGCGGGCGAGTTGGGCGCGGTCCGGCCGCGACGGGCTCGTGTCATCCCCCGCAGCGCGCGGTGCTTCGTGCACCGCCAGCCAGGCGTTCGCCCCGGCCGCGAGGACGAAGACCAGGGCCCACACCGATGCGTCCTGCGCTGCGCGGACCCCCGCGAGTCCGAGGAAGCCCAGGCCGAGGACGAGGTGGCGCCACCGGGTTGGCGTCCTCATGCGATGACTCCCGCGTAGGCGAGCATCGCGACGACGCCGGCGACGGTGAGGAACACCGAGCCCGCCGCGACCAGGATGCGCAGCAGGGTGCTCATCCGGTATGGGGCCGGGAAGTTGACCCGGTCGACGTAGAGGAGACCGGCACCGTAGATGCCGCAGGCGAAGACGCCGCCGACGATGGACGCGGGCGTGATGAGAGCGACGAAGTCGGCCTCGGTGGCGATCATCAGCAGGCTGCCGATGCCGGTCCATGCGTAGACGTAGGGCCGGATGCCGCGCTGCCCGCGGGAGCGGACCTTCTCCGAGACGGCGGAGAGGCTCTCGTAGGTGGTCCAGGAGTAGGCCTCCCACACCGCGTACACGGTGCCGAAGAGGACCATGACGATGGCGACGATGTAGAAGTACTCGAAGAGCGGCGCCACCACGGCGAGGAACTGCGACTGGTAGCTCAGCACGTCGTTGCCCTCGGGCACCTGCCCGCGCTCGCCCAGGATCGCCGCGCCGTTGATCATGAACGCGGCGGCGATGACCGCGAGCGCGAGGAACGCCGCCATCATGTCGAACAGGGGTGCACGGCTCCAGGCGCGGGCGCCGGCCACGTCGTCGGGCTCGGTGGAGAGCGGTATCCGGTCGCGGGCGTCCATCGAGGACAGCCGGTGGCCGATCGCCTCGACGTCGCGGTGTCCGAGCATCCCCCACTTCTTCTCGCGCAGCATGCCGGTGTAGCCGATGTAGTCGTACATGCCGCCGCCGAGACCGCCCATGAAGACCACGAGTTCCACCCACACCGAGGTAGCGGCGACGTCGGGGTACTTGCCGCTCACGAAGGGCGCGTAGTCGAAGCTGCCGGGGACCAGGCCCCCGAGGACGCCGGACCAGTCGGGCTGCGCCACGAACACGGCGACCAGGACGAGCACGACCATCAGCCCCGCGATCGCCACCTGCACCTTTTCCAGCACGGTGTAGCCGCCCAGGTAGGACAGCACGGCTCCGAACAGGAGGACGCCCACCGCATAGGCGGTGCCGTTGCCCGCGCCGAGGGACTGGAGGTAGTCCCCGAGTGCGACGGCGACTCCGCTGGCCCAGCCGGGGAACGACATCAGGCAGATCAGCGCGAGCAGTACCGGGAACCAGCCCCGGGGGCCGGGCAGCACCTTGGCGAACCGCGTCATGGGGTGTTCGCCGGTGAGCGTGATGTGCCGGTTGGACGCGTAGACGAGGGCGCCCTTGGCGACCGTGCCCACCACCACCGCCCAGAGCACGGCGTAGCCGAACACGGCGCCCTCGCGGGAGGCCAGGATCGACTCCCCGCTGCCGATGGTGAGTGAGGCGACGATCGCGCCCGGACCGAAGAACTTGAGGACCGTCGCGACGTTCACACGCCGTCGGCGAAGCTCCGCGGGCGGTTCCGGCAGACGCAGCACGGGGTCCGTGGTGCGGCCGATTCCTTGTGTGGTCATGTCCATCCCTGTCTCGGGCGACGGCCGGTCCAGCGAGTGTGATCTGGATCACCGTCGAATCCTATAGGATACTTCCGGTAGGGCGTATGATTATTGGAGCGGGCGAAGTCACGCGTCAAGGGATGTGCGGACGTCCGCTCCGAAGAACTCCGAGGAACAGGGAGAGCACCATGAACGGGGCACCGACGAACGAGGCGGGCGGCCGAGCGCCCGTGACGCCGCTGCCGAGACGCCAGATGCTCGCGGACGACGTCCATGAAGCGATCAAGGCGCTGATCATGGACCACGCCATCGAGCCCGGCGCCCGGGTCTCCATCGACGGCCTGGCCCGGCAGTTGGGGGTCTCACCGACGCCCGTGCGGGAGGCCCTGGCACGCCTGGAGTCGGCGGAACTGGTCGTCAAGGAACCGCTGCGCGGGTACCGGACCACCCCGCTGCTCAACCGTGAACAGCTCGAGGACCTCTACCAGTTCCGGCTTCTCCTCGAGCCGTGGGCCGCGGCCCGGGCCGCCGAGCGGCTGAGCGACGAAGGACGTGAACGGCTCCGCGCGGAGATGGGATCGTGCGACGCGCCCCGCGACACCACCTACGACGCCTACAAGGCGCTGACGGCTCACGACACCCGCTTCCACGTCCTGGTGGCCGAGTTGGCCGGCAGTGCCCAGGTCCGTCAGGCGTTCGAGCGCACCCACTGCCACCTGCACGTCTTCCGGCTCTCCTACAACCGGGGCATCGGCCTGCAGACGCTCGACGAACACCGCTCGATCACCGACGCCATCCTCGCGGGAGATCCGCAGGCCGCGGAAGCCGCCATGCGCGGACATCTCGAGACCGCCCTCTACGAGCGGCTGCTGCCGGTATCCGACAGCTCCTGATCCGGAGCCCGGCCCGCCCACCCCTGCCATCCCCCGACCGAGCGAAGCGACACGACCACAACCCCCCTTTGACGGAGACACGAAGGAGAACCGTGCAGCTGATGCGTCTGGGCCCCCCCGGATCCGAACGCCCCGCCGTGCGCACCGCCGACGGCATGGTCCACGACCTGAGCGGCGTGACCCCCGACATCGACGGAGCGTTCCTCGCGGGCGGTGGAATCGACCGCGTCAGGAAGGCCCTGGAACAAGGCGCACTGCCCCGCGTCTCGGACGACGGCCTGCGGGTGGGCCCCCCGGTCGCCCGTCCCGCGGCGGTGATCTGCGTCGGCCTCAACTACGCGGCCCACGCGGCCGAGTCCGGTGCCGAGCCTCCGAAGGCCCCGGTGGTGTTCTTCAAGCACCCCGGTACCCTCGCCGGCCCCGACGACGAGACGGTGATACCCGACGGAAGCGAGCGCACCGACTGGGAGGTGGAACTCGCCGTCGTCATAGGCCGCCGCGCCGAACGTCTCTCCTCACCCGAGGAGGCGCTGCGCCACATCGCCGGCTACGCCATCGCCAACGACCTCTCCGAACGGACCTGGCAGCTCGAGCACTCCGGCGGCCAGTGGTCGAAGGGCAAGTGCGCCCCCGGTTTCAACCCGTTGGGGCCGTGGCTCGTACCGGCCGACGAAATCGACGATCCGCAGGCGCTGCGGTTGCGCTCCTGGGTCAACGGCGAGCCCCGGCAGGACTCCACGACCGCCGACATGATCTTCCCGGTGGCCCGCATCGTGCACCACCTCAGTCACTACATGGCCCTGGAACCGGGAGACGTCATCGACACCGGAACGCCCGAGGGCGTGGCGATGTCCGGACGCTTCCCCTACCTGAAGCCGGGTGACGTCGTCGAGCTCGAGATCGAGGAACTCGGGCGGCAGCGGCAGGTCATGACCTCCGGCACGAAGAAGGAGCAGGCCGCATGAGCGTCATCGTTTCCCTCACTGTCGAGGATGTCCGCTTCCCCACCTCCCGGGAACTCGACGGCTCCGACGCGATGAATCCCGACCCCGACTACTCCGCCGCCTACGTCACCCTGCGCACCGACGACGGGCCGGACGGGCACGGCTTCGCCTTCACCATCGGGCGCGGCAACGAGGTGCAGTGCGCGGCGATCCGGCTGCTGGCCGGATCGGTCGTCGGCCGTGATGTCGAGGAGGTGTGCGCGGACCTCGGCGGGTTCTCCCGGTCGTTGCTCGCCGACTCCCAACTGCGCTGGCTGGGGCCTGAGAAGGGCGTCATGCACATGGCCATCGGCGCCGTGGTGAACGCCGCCTGGGACCTCGCCGCCAAGCGCGCCGGCCTGCCGGTGTGGCGGTTCCTCTCCCGCATGACGCCCGAGGAGATCGTCGGCCTCGTCGACTGGCGCTACCTCACCGACGCGCTCACCCCGGACGAGGCCCTGGACCTGCTGCGTGCGGCGGAGCCCGGACGGGCCGAGCGGGCCGCCGCCCTGGAGGACGAGGGATATCCCGCCTACACGACGTCGCCCGGCTGGCTCGGCTACGACGACGTCAAGCTCGCCCGGCTCGCCTGCGAGGCCGTCGCGGACGGCTTCGATCTGATCAAGCTCAAGGTGGGCGCGGACGTCGAGGAGGACGTGCGCCGCCTCGCCGTTGCCCGCGAGGCCGTCGGCCCGGACGTGCGGATCGCGATCGACGCCAACCAGCGCTGGAGCGTGCCCGAGGCGATCGGCTGGCTCGAGCGCCTGGCGCAGTTCGATCCGTGGTTCATCGAGGAGCCGACGTCCCCGGACGACGTCCTCGGGCACGCGGCGATCCGCCGCGCCGTGGCGCCGATGCGGGTCGCCACCGGCGAACACGTCCAGAACCGGGTGGTGTTCAAGCAGCTGCTGCAGGCCGGGGCGATCGACGTCCTCCAGCTCGACGCGACCCGCGTGGCCGGCATCAACGAGAACGTGGCGATCCTGCTGCTGGCGGCGAAGTTCGGCGTTCCCGTGTGCCCGCACGCCGGCGGTGTGGGCCTGTGCGAACTGGTGCAGCACCTGTCGATGTTCGACTTCGTCGCGGTGTCCGGCTCGATGCGGGACCGCACCATCGAGTACGTCGACCACCTGCACGAGCACTTCGCGGCCCCGGTGCGCTCCCGCCGCGGGCGGTACCTGCCGCCGAAGGAGCCCGGCAGCGGCGCGGAGATCCTCGAGACCTCGCGGCACCGGTTCCGCTACCCCGACGGGGCCGCGTGGAGCGCGGAGTCGTGAGCGACTTCGCGGGGATACGCGCCCTGGTGACCGGCGGCGCGTCCGGCATCGGGCTCGCCACGGCGCGGATGCTCGCCTCCCGGGGCGCCCGGGTCGCCTGCCTCGACCTGCGGCCGGATGGCGCCGGTCCACCGCTGCTCGGCGTGGAGTGCGACGTCACCGACGACGACGCGGTGCGGGCCGCGGTCGGCCCGGTCGTCGAGGAGTTCGGCGGCCTCGACGTGGTCGTGAACAACGCCGGAGCGGGCGCGCGGGGCACTGTCGAGGACAACGACGACGACGAGTGGCGGTCGGTGCTGGACGTCAACGTGCTCGGCACGGTGCGCGTGACCCGGGCTGCGCTGCCCGCGCTGCGCCGGTCCGGTCGCGCCGCGGTGGTCAACACGTGCTCCGTCGCCGCCGTCACCGGGCTGCCGCAACGCGCGCTCTACAGCGCCTCCAAGGGCGCGGTGCACGCGCTGACGCTGGCGATGGCGGCGGACCACCTCGCCGACGGCATCCGGGTCAACTGCGTTCTGCCGGGGACCGCCGACACCCCCTGGGTGCAGCGACTGCTCGCCGCCGCGCCCGACCCGGCCGCCGAACTCGCGGCCCTCGAGGCCCGTCAGCCCTCCGGCCGCCTGGTCACCTCCGACGAGGTCGCCCACGCGATCTGCTCGCTGGCGTCACCGGACGCAGGGGCCACCACGGGTGTCGCGCTCCCGGTCGACGGCGGACTGACCGCATTGCGGGTCCCCCATGGCTGACGGGGTCCTGGCCGAACTCGCCGCCGCGCTCCCCGCCGGCTCGGTGCTCACCGAACCGGCCGGGACGGCCGCCTACCGCCGCGACGAGGCGAGCTTCTGCCCGTCGGGCGCCCCGCTCGCCGTGCTGCGCCCCACCACCACGGAACAGGTGCAGCGGGCGATGCGCATCGCGACCGCCCACCGCGTCCCCGTCGTGCCCCAGGGCGCACGGACCGGGCTGTCGGGTGCCGCGAACGCGGTCGACGGCGGCCTCGTCCTGGCCCTGACGCGGATGGACGGCATCCTGGAGATCGACCCGGCGGACCAGGTCGCGGTCGTGGAACCGGGCGTGGTGAACGCGGTGCTGTCCAGGGCGGTGGCCGCGAAGGGGCTGTACTACCCGCCGGACCCGTCGTCGTGGGAGATGTCCACCATCGGCGGCAACATCGCCACGAACGCGGGCGGACTGTGCTGCGTGAAGTACGGCGTGACGGGCGACTTCGTCCGCGGCCTCGAGGTGGTCACTGCGAGCGGGGAGGTCCTGCGCACCGGACGCCGTACGGCGAAGGGTGTTGCCGGCTACGACCTCACCCGGCTGCTGGTCGGCTCGGAGGGAACCCTCGGGGTGATCACCCGGGCGACGCTCGCGCTGCGACCCGCCCCGGAGGCCGCGCTGACGGTAGCAGCGGTGTTCGGATCGCCGGCGGACGCCCTCGGCGCCGCGTCGCGGATCATGACCGCCGGACTGCGCCCGTCGTTGCTGGAGTTCCTCGACTCCGTGACCGTGCGCGCGATCCAGGACTACCGGGACATGGGTCTGCCCGAGGGAGCGCAGGCACTGCTGCTCGCGCAGTCCGACCGGGGCCCGCGGGCGGCCGAGGACGTCACGGCGATCGGGCGGATCTGTGCCGAAGCGGGAGCCCTCGATGTCGCCGAGGCCTCCGACGCGGCCGAGGCCTCGATGCTCATGGAGGCCCGGCGGCTGGTGAACGCTGCGATCGAGCGGCTCGGCGCCACCCTGATCGACGACGTGGCGGTGCCCCGCGCGCGGCTGGTGGACCTGGTCGAGGGGATCGGCGCGATCGCGGCGGAACACCGCGTACGCGTGTCCTGCCCGGGACACGTGGGGGACGGCAACATGCACCCGACCGTGATCTTCGACCGCGGCGATCCGGCCGCCGTGGAACGAGCGGAGCGGGCGTTCGGCGCGATCATGCAGCTCGGGCTGTCCCTGGGCGGCACGATCACCGGGGAGCACGGGGTCGGCGTCCTCAAACGGGACTGGCTCGCGAAGGAGATCGGTCCACTCGGGACGCGACTGCACCGGGACATCAAGGCGGCCTTCGATCCGCTCGGCATCCTCAACCCCGGGAAGGTGCTGGCCTGACGGGAACAGGTCGACGCCTGCCGCGGCCCTCCGGCCTCCGACCGGCCAACGTGCGGTCGGAAGCCGGGGCACGCGCCGGGATCAGCCGGTGGCGACGGGGTCCTTGACCCGCATCCGCTCCCCGAGGAAACCCCCGAGCGCGGTGAGCAGGGAGAGGCCGACGAGCAGCAGTGCCACCGGCCAGGAGGCGTTGCCGCTCACCTTCAGCAGCGCCGTCGCCGCGGCCGGCAGGAAGCCGGTGAGCGCCCCGGCCAGGTTGTAGGCAAGAGCCACACCGCTGTAGCGCAGGCGCGCCGGGAACAGTTCGGTCAGCAGTGCGCCGGACACCGCGTAGGCCACGGACAGCACCGCGATGCCGACGGCGATCGAGAAGACGATGGCGACCGGACTCCTGGTGTCGATGAGCCAGAACACGGGGAAGGCGCAGGCCGCGCTGGCCAGGCCGCCCCAGAGGGTGACCCGGCCGGGGCCCAGCCGCTCCGAGATCCGTCCCACGACCAGGATGACGCCGACCTCGACGACAGCGGCCACCAGCGTGGCGTTGACCATGAGGCCGCGGGACAGGCCCAGGGTGTCGGCGCCGTAGCTGATCACGAAGGTGGTCAGCAGGTAGAAGCCGCCCACCCCCAGCAGCGCGGACGCCATGGCGACCAGGAGGGGCCGCCAGGCGGACCGGAACACCTCGAGCGCCGGGATCTTCGCCCGCTCGTCCTGCTTGAGCAGTTCGTCGAAGAGCGGCGATTCCTCCACGCGCCGCCGGATGTACAGCGCGACGAGCATCATCGGGAAGGCGAGCAGGAACGGCACACGCCAGCCCCAGGACTCGAAGTCGTCCTTCGGGAGCAGGAGCACCAGGGCGAACGCACCGGAGGAGAGCAGAGTCCCGACGGGGGATCCGACCTGCGGCAGCGCGGCGTACCGGCCCCGCAGACCCGGGGGCGCGTGTTCCACGGCGAGGGTGACCGCGCCGCCCCATTCACCGCCGACGGCCGTGCCCTGGAGAAGCCTGAGCAGGACGAGCAGCAGTGGTGCGGCTATGCCGATGGAGGCGTAGCCCGGCAGCAGACCGATGAGACCGGTGGACACGCCGATCAGGACGACCGTGACGAGCAGGGCGGGCCGCCGGCCTATCCGGTCGCCGAGCCAGCCGAAGACGACCGCGCCGATCGGGCGTGCCGCGAAGCCGACGCCGAAGGTGGCGAAGGCGGCGAGTGTGGCCGTGGCCGGGTCGAAGGTAGTGAAGTAGAGGGTGTTGAAGACGATGGCCGCGGCGGTGCCGAAGAGGAAGTAGTCGTACCACTCCAGGGCGGTGCCGACGAAGGCGGCGAACGCCACCCGTCCTGCGTCCTTGCCGGTGACCACCGCCGGGGCCGGTGTCGTGGGCGCGGCGCCCCGGTCGGCCGGTTGTGTGTCTTTCATGCGCTGCTCCTTGCGTGCGGCGGTGCGGCCGTGGGAAGGGGGCCGTCCACCGATCCGTGGTGTTCCAGTTCGTCTGTTCCGTGGACGCATGCGCCCGCCACGAAGGTGGCCAGGACCTCGATGGCGGAAATCCGCCCGCCGGATGTCCCGACGGGGTCGTCGGACAGCAGGACGAAGTCGGCGTGCTTGCCGGGGGTGAGGCTGCCGCGCCGGTGTTCGTCGTGGCTCGCCCAGGCGGCGTCCAGCGTGTAGGCGCGCAGGGCCTGTTCGGCGCTCACCCGTTCGTCGGCGCCGAGGAGTCGTCCGTCCCGGCTGAGGCGTTCGACCATCGACTGCATGCCGAGGAGGGGGGCGCCAGCCGCCACGGGACGGTCGGAGCTGCCCGGCACCCGCAGGCCGTGCCGCAGGAACGAGCCGTGCCGGTACAGCCACGGGGTGCGCTCGGGCCCCAGCGCCTGTGCCATGGTGTCGCCGATGGCGTGCAGGAAGTACGCCTGCGGTACCGGTGTCACGCCCAGCTCGGCGAAGCGGGCCAGTTGGTCGTCGCGGACGACGGCGGCGTGCTCGATCCGGTGCCGCGCGTCGGGACGGGGTGTGCTGCGCTGTGCCTCCTCGAGGGTGTCGAGTGCCAGGTCGACGGCGGCGTCGCCGATGGCATGCGCGGCGATCCGCCAGCCGGCCCGGTGCGCATCGACCACGCGGCGGCGCATCTCCTCGGGCGCGTCCTGGTAGATGCCGCTGTGGTGGTCGTGTCCGCACAGGGGTTCCGTGACCGCCGCGGTGCGCCCGACCAGTGAGCCGTCCAGCCAGATCTTCATGGGCCCCAGGCGCAGCCACTCGTCTCCGAATCCCGAACGAAGGCCGAGGTCGATTCCGGTAGTGATGCCGTCATCGGGATGGGCCTGGAGCGGGTGCAGGTTGTCGGCGGCCACCATCAGCTCGACTCGGGTGCGCAAAACTCCCTGTTCGCGGGCAAGTTGGTAGGCGGCGGCTTCGACGGGGCTCCGGCCGATCAGACCGCGTCCGATACCGGCCTCGACGACATGGGTGAGGCCTTCGGAGGCGTAGACGGCGCTCGCCTTCCCCAGGGCCCGGGCCAGTTCCTCGACCGGGTAGGGCATGACGAGGCCGGTCACCAGCTCCTGCGCGCGCTCCTGGAGCAGCCCGGTCGGGCTGCCGTCGCGGTCACGCACGACGACGCCGCCGTCGGGTTCGGTCGCACTTGCGTCCAGCACTCCGCAGCGGCGCAGTACCTCGCTGCTCACCGCGGACATGTGGCCGGAGCGGTGTTTGAGCCACACCGGCCGTCCGCCGGCGGCGCGGTCCAGGGCGTCGCGGTGCGGGTGGGCGCCCATGACGGTGTCGTCGTAGCCGGAGCCCACCACCCAGGCACCGGCGGGCAGTTCGGCCGCCCGGCGGGCGACGGCGTGGTGCACGTCGTTCAGGGACCGGGCCGGTGCGAGGTTCACCTCGTCCAGGGACTGGCCGAACCACGCCATGTGGTTGTGGGCGTCGCCGAACCCGGGAACGACGACGGCTCCCCGGCAGTCGAGGGTGGTGCGGGCGGGGAGGTCGCCGACCGCCTTGTCGAGGCCGACGATGCGGTCGCCCAGCACACCGAGGGTGCGGGCATGCGGGTGGCTGTCGTCGACGGTGCGGATGCGGGCGTTGACGAGTTTCAGGTCGAGCATGGTTCTCCGTTCCCGGTCAGGCCAGATTCTGAAGCCGGGTCAGTGGCAATTCCGCGGCGTGGTGGACGGGTACCGGCCGCCCCTCCACCAGTACGGAGTCAGCAGTGGTCGGCACGGTCACCCGGGGGACGGCGGTGTTGCCTGTCATGTCGGCTCTGGTCAGGCCGCGGCTGTCGGTCAGTGCCGTGTAGCGCACACCGGGGGGGAGCTCCGCGGCGGCTTGCCGGTCGTCGAGGGACGCCCGGGAGACGAACACCGTCGACAGCCTGCGCGGGGCCCCGCCCAGGCCGCCGAAGTAGGGCTTCATGATCCGCGGTTGTGTCAGCCGGGTCGAGCCGGAGCCGGATCCACTCTGGCCCCAGGCCACGAAGCCGGATTTCAGTACCAGTTCGGGTTGGGCCCCGAAGGTGGCCGGCTGCCAGAGCACGATGTCGGCGAGCCGGCCGGGGCTCAGTGAACCGACGTGTGCGGCCATGCCGTGCGCGACGGCCGGATTGAGCGTGATCTTGGCGAGGTAGCGCAGCACCCGCGCGTTGCTGACCACGCCGGGGCCGCTCTCCCCCGCCAATTCGGCCTGGACATGGGCGAGTTGCCAGGTGCGGCGCGCGGTTTCGGCGATCCGGCCCATGCCCATCGAGTCGGAGTTGACGATGCTGATCGCGCCCATGTCGTGCAGCGCGTTCTCGGCGGCGATCGCGTGCTCGCGCACCCGGCTCGCCGCGATGGACACGTCGCTGCCGATGCCGTGGTGGCCTCGGTGGACCGTCATCGTCATCGGCAGCAGTTCGGCGACGGTCGCCGGTGTCAGGGGCAGTGTGGGCGTCGTCGACGAGGTGAGCACGTGCGGTTGGGACACGATCTCGAGCAGGTCGGGGTGACCGCCGCCGCCCTCGACGTGGTAGGCGTGCACGGTCCGGCCGCCGGTGGCGTCCAGTGTGTCGGCGAGGTAGCCGGACTCGTTGAGGGTGTCCGTGTGCAGCGCTACGGGCAGGTCGGCGTCCTCCGCGACGCCCAGGCACGTGTCGACGATCCGGGGGGTGGCCCCCCAGTCCTCGTGGATCTTGAACCCGCCGGCGCCGGCCAGGACGGCTCGCTCGAGCAGTTCCCTCGAGGAGGACGAACCCCGGGCGAGGAACGCCACGTTCATGGGGACGTCGCGCCAGCCCTCGATCAGGGAGTGGAGGTTGTGGGCGGGATTTGCCCCGACGTCCCACACGCCGCCGATGCCCATGCCGACCAGCGACGTGACCCCCGCGGAGAGTGCCGCCGGCACCACCTCGGGGCTGGAGAGGTGGACGTGGGAGTCGACGACGCCCGGCGTTGCGATGAGCCCCTCACCGGTGATCATCGCCGTGTGCGAGTCGACGACGAGTTCCACGCCGTCGTTGGTCTGCGGATTTCCGGCCCGGCCCGTGCCGACGATCCTGCCGTCCTTGATGCCGATGTTGGTCTTGCGCACCCCGAGCAGCGGGTCCATGACGACCACGCCGAGCACAACCATGTCCAGAGCGCTGTCGCGCGGTGCACGGCCGGCCACGAGCAGGCCGTCGCGTGCGGTCTTGCCGCAGCCGCCGAGGAGTTCCTCACCGGGCTCGGTGTCGTCCGCCTCGACCTGTACCCACAGGCCGGTGTCGGCCAGCCGGATGCGGTCGCCGGCGGTCGGTCCGTAGACGGAGGCGTACTCGCTGCGCGCCATGCTGCTCATTGCGCTCCTCCTCGGGTGACGACGGTGATGCTCCGGGAGACACCGGGCTCGAACTCCACGGATGTGCCCGCCGGTACGTCGAGGCGGTGGCCGCGGGCGGCTTCCCGGTCGAACTCGAGGGCCGGGTTCGCCTCCTCGATCGGATAGTGGGAGGAGATCCAGACCGGACGGATCCCGCGGTTGGTGACCATCAGGTTCTTCCGGGGACGGCCCGGGGCGAGGGTTCGTTCCTCCCCTGCGGTGAGGACTCCTCCCGGTCCCGTGGGGTCGGCGGGGCCGAACGGCTCCGGCACGTGCACCAGGGTCGTGCCGAACGGGAACAGCGCCTCGACCTGGATGCTCGGCACGGCCTCGGCAACACCGGGCAGCAGTTGCCCGCGCGGTACGGCGCCGGATGCGCGCTGGACGACCTCGTCCAGCGGCACCCCGTCCCAGGCCCATTCCAGGATCTCGTCGCAGACCAGGGCGACGGCCTCGGTGGCCCCGAGCCGGGCGCCGCGCGACAGGCGTCGCCGGGCCAGTTCGGCGGCCGTGAACAGCGTGAGGCGTTCCTGCTCGCGTGGCGTCAGGTGCATGCATCTCCCCCTCGGGCTGGACGGCGGGCGGGGCCGCTGCGGGACATCTCCAGCAGGCTGCCCGGTGAGGGGGTGGGGGGACAATGATGATTCGCTCCCGGCTGGCGCCCTCATACTGTGCGTATGCACAATTCACCTCCGGCCGGGGAGCACCAAGCAACTGCCACGGCGGGCGGCGGGGACAGCGGCCTTCTGCCCTCCTCTGTGGGTATGCACCGCGCGGACACGCCTGCGGTGCCCGGCGGACCTGAATCCGGTGGGGGCGGGCATCCGCTCCCCCACGGCATGCGCACCCTGGTGCGCGACTGCCTGGACCACCTCGACGACCTGGTCGCGGCCTACGTCGCGGAGGTCTCCGCGTTCGACGACTACCGGTCGACGGTGCCGCCGGGAGACCTGCGGGAGACGGCCCGCGCATGCTTCGAGCTCCTGCTGCGTCTCATCGGCGACCTCCCGGTACCGGACGAACTGCGCGAAACACCGCATCGGCTGGGGCACCGCCGCGCCCGGCAGGGGGTGCCGCTGGAACGGCTACTCCAGGCCGTCCGGATGGACTTCCGTGTGCTGTGGAACGCCTTCCTCGAGCGGACCCCGGGGGACGGCCTGCCCGAGTTGACCAACGGAGCCGTGCGCGTGTGGGAGGCGGTCGAATTCCACACCGTGGAGGTGCACGCCTCCTATCTGGACGAGATCGCGGTGCAGGCCAGGGAGCGGGAGCGCGAGCGGGAAGGGATCATGGGCCGTCTGTTCTCGTCGGACGGCCGGGACCAGCAGCTCGTGGCACAGGCGGCGACCCTGCTCCAGGTGAACGCGCAGGACGACTTCACGGTCGCGGTCGCGCTGCCGGAGGCGCAGGCGGCGCTGCGCAGAGCGGTGTCCGGGCATCTTGGGGGCCAGGCGTCCCATCTCCAGCAGCACAACGGGATGCTGGTGTTCGTGGCACAGCTGCCGCCCGGCCAGCGGTCAGGGCCCGGGGCGTGGCTGGACGACGTCCCGTGCGGGGTGGCTCCCGTGGCGCACGGACTGGCGCGGGTTCCCGCGATGGTCCGGGTCGCCGAGTCGATCGCCGCCGCGTTGGGGAGCGGCGCGTCACGGCCGGTGACCCTGGCCCAGGCATGGATGCCGCTGGCCGCGGTGAAGCTGGGCGAGACCGGCGAGCTCCTGGCCGATGCGGTCCTGTCCGGGCTCGGCCCGCTGCCCGTTCACGAGCGGGAGCGGCTGGTGGCCACGGTGACCGCCTACTGCGCGTCGGGGTCGGTCACGGAGGCGACCCGCCGCCTGTACTGCCATCGCAATACGGTCCTCAACCGGCTGAGCCGCTTCGCGCAGCTGACCGGACTGCGGCCGACGGTCCCCGCCGAGGCCGCGACGATCCTGTTCGCCCTCCGGTGCGCCCCGTGACGGCATGCGCCGCGCACCGTCCGTGCGCAGCGCGGGTACCGGGGTACGTGCCGGGGCGCCCTCAGGAGGGACGGTGGTTCAGTCGAGGTCCATGGACAACCGCACGACGAGGCTGCCGGGCAGCGTGCGGATCTCGACCAGGTCGCAGAGCTGGTGCATCATCCACACGCCGCGCCCGCCGTCGGCGGAGACGGGATCGGGGCGACGTCTGCCGGTGAGCGGATCCCCGATCCCGCCGCTGTCCGTGGTTTCGGCGAACATGGTCGCGGAGATCGTCCACAGGCGCAGGGTTCCGCGCCCGCCGCCGTGCCGCACGGAGTTGGAGACGGCCTCGCCGATGGCGAGCGTGAGGTCGGTCCGGCGCGCCGGGGGCAGGCCGAGGCCACTCGCCCACTGATCGGCATACGCGCGGACGCCCGCCAGTTCGCCTTCCGCGTAGGCGAGCACGTGCGCCGACAGCGGGGGCACGGTGAGCGGGGTGTCGCAGTCCCCGCAGACCTGGAGGGGGTCGGCGTAGCGGGAGCTGGCCCACGGCGCCCGCCCCTCGACGAGGACGGGGTGGGTCCGGTGGGCGTCGTGGACGACGTAAGCGGGCAGGGCTGAGGTGTCGTAGGGGCACAGGATGGTGGCGGTCCGGCCGGCGAAGGCCAGGTTGATCAGGGCCTCGTGGCGGGTGGCCTCGCGCATTTCCGCCGGGGTGCGCCCGGCCCAGACGGGCTCGCCCACGATGTGCACGTGCCGGCCGGGGTGCGCGTCGGCGAAGCTCTGCAGGGCCGAGAGTATCCGGCCGGGGTTGCGTCCGAGATCGCTCATGTCCGCCCAGGTGACGCTTCCGTCGACGGCGTCGAGGTGGTCGCGCAGTGCGTGCAGGCGTGGAGCGGGGACAGCGACGAGAACGGGTTCGCCGACTGCCACGGCCCCGCGTACGAAAGTGCCGACCCGCTCCAAGAACTCCTGCTCACCACGGTAGAGGAGCGCCGGATGAGAGAACATGCCTGCCTGTTTCCTGCTGCTGGATTCGGCACCAGATTAACCCGTGCCCCTCGCGGCCTGCGAGGCCGCGGGGCAGGGGCCCGGAGGCGGCCTGCCGGGCAGGGGCCCGGAGGGCGGCGTTCGGCCGGGCCCCTGTCCGCGGTCAGCCCGCCGTCGCCTCGTACACGCTCCGGCCGTCCACGTACGTGGCCAGCACCGGGATCCGGGAGATCTCCCCCGGATCGACGGTCAGCGGATTCCCGCCGAGGACCGTGAAGTCCGCGAGGTGTCCGGGCGCGATCCGCCCCTTGCGGCTCGCGGTGCCCTCCGCCTCCGCCGAGCCGAGGGTGAAGATGCGCAGCGCTTCGGCAGGCGTGACGCGCTGGGAGAGGCCGACCGGCGCGCTGTCGTCGGCGCCGTGCCGGGTCACCATCGACTGCAGGCCGGCCAGGGGCTGGTACGGGCCGCACGGATGGTCCGACGATCCGGCGACGGTGACCCCGGCGTCCAGGAAGGAGCGGTGGGCGAACATCCGCTCGGTGCGGTCCGCCCCGTACCAGGTGGTCAACGCACCGCCGTGGTATCCGACATAGCCGGCGAAGGGGACGGCGATCGCGTCGAGTGCGCGCATGCGGGCCAGGATGCTCTCGTCGATGATGCTGCAGTGCTCGATGCGGTGCCGCAGCCCCGGCCGCGGCGCTTCGCGCTGCGCCGCCTCGAAGGCGTCGAGGACGAGCCGGATCGCGGCATCGCCGTTGGCGTGCACCCCGATCCGGTTGCCGTCCTCGTGCACGACCCGCACCTGTTCGGCCAGCTCGGCGGTGGGGGTGGTCTGTATCCCGTGCCCGCCCGCATCGGCGTACGGCTCGGAGAGCAGGCAGGTCCGCCCGCCGATGGCACCGTCGGCGAACGCCTTGACCCCGACCAGCCGCAACCGGTCGTCACCGAAGCCGCTGCCGGCGCCGAGGGCCCGTGCCGCCGGATAGTGGTCGACGGACAGCAGCATGCCGACCCGGAGGGTGAGCCTTCCGTCGGCCTGGGCCCGCCGCAGCAGGGCGATGTCGTCCGGTGCGATCAGCGCGTCGCAGACGGAGGTGAGCCCCGCGGCGTGCCACATGCGCTGCGCCCGGGCCAGGCCGCTCATCCGGTCCTCGGCCGAGCTCGCCCGGAGCGGCGACTCCCCCCGCGCGGTCGCGGGATACACGACGTTCATCAGGGCGCGTTCGACGAGCCGCCCGTCGAGACGTCCGTCGGGTCCCCGGCCGTGGTCACCGCCGTCGGGCGCGGGTGTGTCCTCGTCGATGCCCAGCGCACGCAGCGCCGGCGAGTTGGCCACCCCCCAGTGCCCGGCGACATGGACGACGATCACCGGGTGGCCGGGGGCCGCCCGGTCGAGATCCCAGCGGGTGACCGCGCCGGTCTTCGCATCGTCGTAGCGGCTGCCCCGGATCCACTCCCCCGGTCCGGTCCGCCCGGCCTCGTCCGACACCCGGCGGAGCAGGCCGTCCACGCCGCTGACGGCGTCGGCGGACAGATCGAGGTGCAGCAGGTTGTCGGCCGTCATGGCGAGGTGGATGTGGGCGTCGTTGAAGCCGGGGACGACGGTCGCCTCGCCGAAGTCGACCTCCGGCGCGCCCGGGAAACGCGACCGCAGTCCGGCGAGGGTGCCCGTGGCACGGATGCGTCCTCCGTCGACGGCGAACGCCTCGGGCTCACAACCGGTGTCCTGCTGGCTGACGATGTGCGCGGCGCGGTACAGCACCGGTGTCGTTTCGTGGATCACGCCGTCCCCCTCCGTGCGGCGCCTGCCGTCGCCTGCGGTGCCGGTTCCCGAAGCGGTACGGAGGGAGCGGCCGGCCGCACCAGCGTGAGTCCCAGGGCCACGAGCAGGTTGACGGCGAGTGCGATGATGCCGCCGTTGACGCCGTGCCACGGGTCGTTGCCCGAGGCCCACAGCGCCGTCATCACGGCCAGTCCGGCCACCAGTCCGGCAACCGCGGCCGGGGCGGTCAAGCGGCGCCAGTAGAGCGCCAGCAGCACGATCGGCACCAGCTGGGCCAAGCCCTCGTAGGACAGGACGGACAGCTGGACCAGCGTGTTGGGGAAGAAGAGGCTGCCCGCCAGGGCGAGCAGACCGGCGAGGAAGCACACCGCCTGGGAGAGCCTCTTGGTGCGGACGTCGTCCGCCGGAGCCGTGCCGGTGCGTCGGCTGCGCGGGTCCGCGCCGTTGCCGCCGCCCAGCAGCGTGCGGCCCCACAGGGTGCCGATGGCGAGCATGAAGACGCTCATCGGCACGATCGCCGACAGCGCCCCCGCGACACCGATCACGGCGACGACCGGAGCCGGCAGTGCGTCGGTGACCAGGCTGAACAGGGCCAGATCGGGATTGCCGAGGTTCGGCATCACGAACAGTGCGGTGGCTCCGACCATCATCGGGATGAACAGCAGCAGCTGGTACCAGGGCAGCAACAAGGCATTGTGACGTACGGCGTTGGGGCTCTTGGCGCTGAGGAAACCGGCCACGGTGGTGGGGAAGATCGTGATGGTGACGGCGTTCAGCAGCATGGTGGTCGCGAACCAGGTGCCGTCGAGTCCGCCGGAGTCGTGTCCGGGGAAGGTCAGCCACTCCGCCTTCTCCGTCACCATGCGGTGCATGAAGTCGCCGGCCCCGTCGAGGTAGTGCATCGGCACGTAGACGGCGAGGAACACGACGACCGCGATCACCAGCACGTCCTTGAGGGCGCTCACCCACGCCGATCCCCGAAGCCCGGAGACCAGGATGAAGACCTCGGCGACGACGAAGGAGATCACGGCGGCGAGGCGCAGATCCACGCTGCCGTACGTCATCGCGTTGACCACCACGCCCATGCCCTGGATCTGCACCTGGATGTACGGAACGATGAACACGGTTGTCACAACGGCGACCAGCATGCCCACCGGCCGGGAGCGGAAGCGGTGTTCGGCCATGTCGGCGATGGAGATGAGCCGGTGCCGGCCCGCGTACGTCCACAGGGCCGGGCCCACCACGTAGGCGACGCCGAACCCGACGGTGAGGTACGCCACCAGGTAGAGGATCGGCACCCCGTAGGAGTACGACCAGCCGGCCGTGCCCAGGAACGAGAAGCTGGTGTAGGTCTCGCCGGCCATCAGCAGCCAGATGAAGAGCACGCCGAGTCCGCGGCTGGAGACCGACCACTCGGCCAGGCCCTTGTCGCGTCCCCGGGCGCTGAGGACGCCGATGACGATGGTCGCCACCATCGCCAGCCCGAATATCGTCGTGGCGATCGCGGCCGAACTGCTCATCGGGCCTCTCCTTCGCTCGCGGCGGTGTGGTGCTCGTCGCGGGCGGGAGCCGCGGGACCTGCGGGGCGGTCGACGGGTAGGGATTCGGCCGTTCCGGCCCGGTAGGCGGGGTCGAGCCGGGCCGTGAGCCAGATGGCGAGCGGGCTCAGCACGGTGGCCCCGATGATCCAGGCGAGCAGGAAGGGGACGCCCAGGACGCGTGGTTCGATGCGGTTGGCGACCAGCGGCGCGAGGCCGTAGAGAACGGCGGGCACCAGCAGCAGCCACAGGGAGCGGCGCGAGCTGCCGGCGGGGAGTTCATCGAACGGGAGGGCTGCAGGCGGCAGTTGACTCTGCGCGGCATGGCTCCCGGTCCTACCGGTGGGGTCCGGCATGGGGGTTCCTTCCTCGGGTGTCCGGCGGGCGGGGGCTGCGCCGGGACGGACGGTGGTGCGGTGTTCGGGGTGCGGGCCGTGGTTCACACGGAGGGATCGAAGCGGCCGTCGACCGCGGTCCAGCCGCCGTCGACGGTGAGCACGCTGCCCGTGACGAAGGTCGACGCGTCCGAGACGAGGTAGGCGACGGCACCCGCGATCTCGTCGGCGCCCGCCCACCTGCGCAGGGCCGAGGCTTGCGCGTAGGCGTCGTACCACCGGGGGTCGTCGGCGATCTGGTCGGTCAGCGGGGTGCGCACCACGCCGGGGGCGATCGCGTTGAACCGCACGCCCTGCGGGCCCCATTCGTCCGCGGCGGTCCGCAGCAGCTGGACGAGACCGGCCTTCGCGGCCGCGTAGACGCTCTGCCCTGCCTCGACCGTGAAGGCGCGCATGGAGGCGAAGCCGACGACGCTGCCGCTGCCGCGGGCGGCCATCGCGGGGGCGACCGCCTTCATCAGGGACAGGTGGGCGCGCAGGTTGAGCGCGATGACCCGGTCGAACTCGTCGAGGGAGTAATCGGCGATGCGCTTGCGGACGTTGGCGCCGACGGTGACGACGAGGCCGTCCGGTGCGTCCCAGTCGGCAGCGGCCCGCAGCACGGCGTCGTCGTCCAGGACGTCCAGGGGGTACGGGACGGCGGTTCCGGTCCGGCTTCCCGGCGCCGGAGGTTCCTGCCGGGCGAGGCGCACGGTCTCGACGGCTCCGGCCTCGTCGCGGTCCGCGACGATCACGTCGGCGCCGTGGGCGGCCAGGGCGCGCACGGACTCGCGGCCGATGCCGCCGGCTCCGCCGACGACGACGATGCGGCGCCCGTCGAGCCGGAACAGGTTCGCGTATCCGGACGTGGTGCGGTGCATCGGCTCTCCTCGCTCGGGTTGCCCGGACGGGGGCGGCGAACAGGCTGCGGTCACGGCCGGATCACCGCCATCCGTGTGACGGTGAGTTCCCCGATCGCGAACCGGGGCCCCTCCCGGCCGGTTCCGGAGTCCTTCACGCCGCCGTAGGGCGCGATGTCGCAGCGGTAGCCGGGCACGTCGTTGACGACGACGCCACCGGTCTCGAGGGCGTCGATCGCGGCGAAGGCGGTGTTCAGCCCGCGGGTGAAGACGGCGGCATGGAGCCCGTACCGGCTTGCGTTCACCAGGGCATACGCGGTGTCGAGATCCGGGACCGCGCGCAGGCACACCACCGGGCCGAAGACCTCCTCGTCCCAGACGGGCAGTCCGTCGGGCACACCGGCGAGCAGGGTCGGGGTGATGCAGCGGCCTTCGCGGGCCCCGCCGTGGACGAGCCGCGCGCCGGCGTCGACGGCCTCCGCAGTCCAGGCCAGAACCCGGTCGGTGGCCGCTTCGTCGATGAGCGCCGAGACCCGGGTGTCCGCCTCCCGGGGGTCGCCGACGACGACCTGCGCCAGCCGGTCGGCGACCTTGCGTTCCAGTTCCGCGGCGACCTCCTGAACGGCGATCACCCGCTGGACGGAGATGCATGCCTGGCCGGAGGCGTAGGTGCCGCCGCGCACGACGGCATCGGCGGCGGCGTCCAGGTCGGCGTCGGAAGCGACCACCAGGGCGGCGTTGGAGCCGAGTTCGAGCACCACCTTGCGGGGCGCGGAGTCCCGGGCGATGCGGTGGCCGATCGCGGCGGAGCCGGTGAAGGACACGGCAGCGGTCTCCGGGTGGGTGGTCAGGGCGTGCCCCACGGAGGCGTCGCCGGTGACCAGCTGGACGGCTCCGGCGGGCGCACCCGCGGCGGCCAGCTGCTCGCGGACCATCCGGACCAGCCACAGCGTGGCCAGCGGGGTGGCGGGCGCGGGTTTGACGACGATGGGGCAGCCCGCGGCGAGGGCGGGGGCGATCTTGTGGGTGGCCAGCATCATCGGGTAGTTGAACCCGGCGATGCCGACGACGACTCCGATCGGCCGTCTGGTCCAGAAGCCGGTCATGCCGTCCCCGGACGGCAGCAGGTCCAGCGGCACGGTCTCACCGTGGAGGTGCGCGACTTCGTCGGCGGCCGCCTCCCAGGTGCCGATCGCCCGTACCACCTCGGTGCGGCAGTCGGTGCGCGGCTTGCCGGTCTCCAGGACGAGCAGGTCCTCCATGGCCTGCGTCGCCCTCCCCAACTCGGCTGCCACGCCCAGCAGTACCGAGCGCCGCACCCGGGAGGGGAGCCGCGCGACCACCGGCCGCAGCGACGCCGCATGCCGGACGGCCCGGCGCGCGAGGTCCTCGTCGCCGACCGGGGCCGTGGCGAACGCCCGGCCGTCGTAGGGAAAGCGGACGTCCTCGGTGCGTGCGGTGGCCACCCACGCGTCCGCGACGGGCAGGCGGGTGGTGATGTCCTCCGGGAACGGCGGCAGTTCGCGGCCCGGAGGCCGTGCGGGCTCGGTCATACGGCACCTCCGCCGGTCAGGAAGTGCCGTGCCGCGGCGGCGTACACGCGGGCGTACTCGCCGATCTCGCGCACTTCGACGTACTCGTCCTTCTGGTGGGCGATCCATTTGCCGCCCGGCCCGTAGACGACGGTGGGCAGGCCGGCGTCGCGGGTGAGGATGGTCCCGTCCGTGGTGCCGGGTACGGCGCCGAAGGGGGGCGGGGTGCCGTGCTCCCGGCGGTGTGCGGCGACAAGTGCGGTGACGACGGGGTGGTTCTCGGGGACCTCGACGGCGGGCCGGTCGTCGACGACGGTGAGTTCGACTCCGACTCCCTCCGTCCCGGCGGCTACCTCGGCGGCCCGGCGGATCCGGCCGGTCAGTTCGCCGTGGTCTGTGCCGGGGACGGTGCGCACGTCGACTCCGACGAGGCCGTGGGCGGGGATGACGTTGAGCTGGTCCGGGTCGCCGGCACGCAGCACGGTGGGGGTGACGGTGACCTTCCCGGCGTGGGGGTGGGTGCCGAAGCGGTTCTGGGCCCAGCCCTGGACTCCGGCGAGTGCCTCGACGATGCGGGCCCCGGCGACCAGCGGGCTCCTGGCCTCCTGCGGCATGGCGCCGTGGGCCATGACGCCGGTGAGGGCCAGGCGGATGCGGATGCCGCCGCGGGCCGAGGTGCACACCTCGTAGCCCTCGGGTTCGCAGACGATGACGGCATCGACCTCGGCGGCCAGCGGGGATGCGGCGAATGCCTTGGCGCCGAGCATCATGCCCTCCTCGTCGGCGAGCACGCCGAGGACGATGCGGCCGGGGAAGGGGCCGGCCAGTTGCAGGGCCCGCACTGCGTGGATCATCGCGGCGAGGCCGGACTTCATGTCGGCGGCGCCGCGTCCCCAGAGTCTGCCGTCCCGGATCTCCCCGCCGAACGGGTCGATGCTCCAGTCCCCGGGGTCGCCTTCGGTGACGACGTCGGTGTGGCCCTCGAACATCAGCGTAGGCCCGGGGCCGCCGCCGCCCTCGACGACGGCGACGACGTTCGGCCTGCCCGGCGCCACCTCCGACACCTCGTGCTCCCAGCCGAATGCGGTGAACAGCCGGGAGACGAGTTCCGCCGCCGGCCGTTCGACCTCCTCGCTGCCCGCCGCGCTGACGGTGCGCAGCCGCACCAGGTCGCGAGTGAGGGAGACCGCGGCGTCGGTGTCGACCACCGGTTCCCGGGGCGCGGTACTCGAACCGGAATGCATGAGGACCTCCAAGCGTGCTGGCCAGGCGACCGGACAGCTGGTCAGACCAGTTGATTTCCCGTACTCTTCTAGCACGCTCAGGAGTTGGTCAAGAGGCCGAGCGGATGGATGTGCCGAACCGTGCCCACCGGATGAGACGAGGGCGTGGCACCGAGACGGAACAGCGAGGGACACCGATGCCCGCCCACGACGCCCCCTTCCGGCCCGTGCAGCCGGTGCGCGCCTATCAGCGGGTCGCCGAGCAGATCGAGGACCGCATCCTCGGCGGCGACCTCCCTCCGGGCTCCCGGCTGCCGGCCGAGCGGGAGTTGGTGAACCAGTTCGCCGTCGGACGGTCCACCGTGCGCGAGGCGCTGCGGGTTCTGCAGTCCGCCGGGCTGATCCGGTCGCGTCCGGGCGATCCTCTGGGCGCCGAGGTGCTGGGGGTCACTCCGGACAATCTGAGCAGTGCTCTGGGCCGTCTGACCCGCTCCCATCTGTCGAGTCTCGGTGAACTGGTCCAGTTCCGCATGGTGTTGGACGCCGAGAGCAACCGGCTGGCCGCCCGGCTGCACCGCGAGGCGGACCTGGCGCGGATGGCCGAGCAGATCGACCGGATGGAGGCGCTCATCGACGTGGGGCTGCACGCCTTCAGCGAGGCCGACGCGCTGTTCCACCAGGCGGTCGCCGAGGCCAGCCGCAACGCGCTGCTCGGACTGTGCGCCCGCGCGGTGCACGACGCCGTCGTCGACGTCATCAAGGGAAGGATCGCCTCCTCGGACGACACCCGGGCGTGGATGGAGCGGTCCGTCGCCCATCACCGCCAGGTGCTCGCCGCGATCCGGGAGCGCGACGGCGAGCGTGCCGCCGCGCTGGCCCGCCGGGCGCTCTACGACTACTACGCCGACCATGTCGAGGAGGAGAAAAGGGAGTTGCTCGCCGCCGCGCTGGAGGACGGGTCCGTCGCGGGGCCGGCTCTCCGATGAGCCCCTCCCCCGGTCAGACGGTGTCCGCCGCCAGCAGGGTGCGAAGGTCGACGATCCGGTAGCCCCGCTCCTGGACGGCGTCGATGATCCGGGGCAGCGCTTCCGCGTCGAGCACAGGGCCCTGCCCGTCGGACGCCCCGACGTGCATCTGCACGATCTCTCCCGGGGCCAGGGCATCCACCGCGCGCGCGACGGCCCGGTCCACGGTCATGCCGCCGGCCGCGCCGAGGTAGCCGTTGGTGTCCGCCGTGAACTCGATGTCCGCGAACCCGAGTGCGTTGACGTGCGCGATGCCCTGCTCCGTGGTCTCGCTGTAGGGGAAGCGGAAGAAGGGCAGCGGTTCGGCGCCGGTGGCGCGGCGGATCGCGTCGTCGGCCCGCATCACCTCGTCCGTCATCTCCTGGCTGCTGAGCTCCGCGAACTGCGGATGGTTGTAGGAATGGTTGCCGATGCCGTGCTCGGCCGCCATCGCCCGGGCCGCTTCGGGGTGGCGATCGGCGAAGTCGCCCGTGAGGAAGAACGTCGCCGGGACCCTCCGGCGGCGCAGCTCGGCCAGGATCGTGTCCAGACCGGCGTCGTTCCATGCGGCGTTGAACGTCAGGGCGACGACTTTCTCGTCGGTGGGGATGCGCCGGTTGTCCGAGCCGAAGAGGTGCTCGACGGGAGAGGGTGCCCGCTCCGGCGCGAGCTGGGCCGGTGCTGCGGCCGTGGCCGGGCCGCGGTGCGGGACCGCGCCGGCGGTCGTGGGCAGCAGCAGGGCGGAGGCGACCGCCGCGGCGGCGACGGCGCGCCGCAGCACTCGGCGGCTGCGCGGGGTCCTCGCACCCGGTGGAGCCGGGAGCGTCCCCGCCTGCCGGCCCCGGGCTCGATGACAACTGGTGAGGTATCGGTTCATGTCGGCCAACGTAGGGGTCGGTGGGCGGAGCGCAGGCGCGGCGTGGCGCCGGTGTCACCCGGACGCCTCCGGCGTGCGCCGACGCCGTGGGAACCGCCCGGACGACATGTCCGTCGGTCAGTCGAGGGGATGGATGGCCAGCTTGAACTCGGCGAACGTCAGGAGGAGCGACCTCGAGGAGTTGTGCCGCACCATCAGGCCGACGGGGATGCCCGGGTGGACGAACATCTCATGGCTCTTGTGGTGGTAGTTGCCGCCCGGCGTCGTCGCATGGTCCTCGGTGGCGGTGGAGTCGGGGGCACCGAAGAGCCCGAGGGGGTCGCGGACGAACCGGTCACGGGTCTCCGTGTAGGAGCCGTCCTCCCAGTGCAGCATGGCGGTCAGTGATCCCCAGCCGTCGGCAGAGGGCCAGATGAGGCCGGAGCGCGGGTCGCCGTACATCGCGTGGACGTCGTCCGGCTGGTCGGGCTGGTGCATGCGGTACCGGTCGTAGGGCTCGCCGTCGGCGTCGAAGGGGAAGCGGACCATCGTGTACGTCTCGCCAGGCGGGATCTTCTGCGCCTGACTGTTCTTCAGCGAGCAGACATGTATGCCCATACGCACGATGGTAGGGCTTCTCCGCCTTCCGGGGCAGACGGCAGGGGACATCGAGGGGACCGGGCGGGCCGGGCGACGGCGGATCCGCACCGCGTCCGGTCGGCGGCAGAAGGCCTGCCCGGCCGGCGGCCCGCGGGTCCCGCAGCGGGTGCGGTCAGCCGTTCCCGGAAACGATCCGGCCGTCGCGGAGCTCCAGGACGCGGTCGGCCAGTTCGAGGAGACCGGGGTCGTGCGTGGCGACCAGGGCGGTGACGCCTTCGCTGCGCACCACGGCGTGCAGCAGTTCCATGACGGCGAGGGACGTCTCGGCGTCGAGCTGGCCGGTCGGCTCGTCGGCGATGAGCAGGGCGGGACGGTTGGCCAGGGCGCGGGCGACGGCGACACGCTGCTGCTGGCCACCGGACAGTTCGCCGGGGCGTTGCTCCGCGTGCCCGGACAGGCCGACGAGCGCGAGCAGCAGGGCGACACGTTCCTCACGAACCTTCCGGTCCGTCCGGCTCAGCCTCAGCGGCACGCCGACGTTCTCGGCGGCGGTGAGCACCGGAATCAGGCCGAAGCTCTGGAAGACGAACCCGACGGTCTCGCGCCGCAGTTGGAGCCGCTCCCGCTCGCTGAGCGCGGCGAGATCCCTGCCGTCGATCCGGATGCTGCCGGCATCGGGGCGGTCCAGGCCGCCGATGAGATGGAGCAGCGTGGTCTTTCCCGCTCCGGAGCGCCCCTTGACGGCGAGCAGTTCACCTCGCCGAACGCCGAACGAGACTCCCCGCAGCGCGTGGACGGCGGTGGGTCCGCGGCCGAAGGTGCGCACCGCGTCGTCGACGACGACCACGGAGTCCGGTCCGGACCCGCGCCCCGGCTCGGGGCCCGCCGCACCGGCGCGCCGGGCGGGCCGCTCGGGGACGCAGCGGTGTGCCGGTTCCTTGCTGGTCAACTGGCCTCCTGCGGTGTGGGGTTCCCGGCGGCCGGGGACGTGTCCGGCGGATCGTCCGCTCCGCCCGGGCCGTCGCCGGGCCGGACGGTGATGTGGTCGTGTTCCAGCCCCAGCACAACCCGGCGTCCGATGGCCAGGGCCTCGGTGAAACGCTGCGGGAGCTGGAGGCGTCCGGAGCGGTCGATGGTGGCGTACTCCCGCGCGGTGACGGCTTCTGCGCCGTCGTCGCCGACTGCGCTGCCGCGGAGCACCTCGGAGGCGGTGAGCCCGTCCCGGATGGCGACGGTCCGGCGGACTGCGGATGCGACCGTCCGGTCGTGAGTGACCAGGACGACCGTGGTGTCCAGTTCCTCGTTGACCGTCCGGAAAGCCGCCAGGACCTGTTCGGCGGCGTCCGACTCAAGTTCGCCGGTCGGCTCGTCGGCGAGGATCAGCTCGGGCTCGTTGGCCAGGGCGACGGCGATCGCGGCGCACTGCTGTTCGCCGCCGGACATCCGGTCGGGACGCCGGTCGTGGCAGTGGGCGACGCCGAGCAGGTCCAGCAGTTCGCCGGCACGGGCGGCGCGCCGACTGCGCCCGCGCCGGCGGCTGCGCCCGACGTTCAGCTGCATCGGCAACAGGACGTTCTGCCGGACTGTCAGGTAGGGGAACAGGTTGCGTGCCGTCTGCTGCCAGACGAACCCGACGACGTCGCGCCGGTAGCTCAGCCGGGCGTCCGCGTCCATGTCCACGAGGTCGAACCCGGCCACCCGGGCGGAGCCCGCGGTCGGCGCGTCCAGCCCGGCCAGAATGTTCATCAGGGTGGACTTCCCGCTGCCGGACGCGCCGACCAGGGCCAGGAGTTCACCGCGCTCCACCTCGAGGTCCAGGCCGCGCAGGGCCTGGACCTCGACACCGTCCGCAGTGAAGATCCGCACCACGCGCTCGCAGCTGATCAGCGCGCCCTGGTGGTCCGCCTCCGGCCGGAGATCCGAAGCGGCGCGGCGCTCGAGTTCGGCCAGTGACACCGGTACGACCCGGTCGCTCATGTCTGCTCCCCCGTCCTCAGTTCCCCTGCCGTCGCCCTGCGGGCGCTCCACCGTGCCTGGGCCGACGCCATCGCGCACACCGCCGCCGGCAGAACCACCGCGGGCAGTACGAACGACAGCGGGTCGGGGACCAGTACGGCCGTCGTACCCGCGACCTCCGGCGGCAGCACGTCGGCGCCGAACGCGAGCGCGGTCACGTCCACTCCCCCGCGCAGCAGGGGCACCGCGGCCAGGCCCGTGAGGACACCTCCGGCCGTTGCGACGACCACCTGCGGCAGGGGTTCGAGCGTGACCAGCGACCGGGCCTGGCGCCGGGTCATGCCGACGGCCCGCAGCCCGGACAGCAGGGCCCTGCGCCGGGGGGCCTCCTGGAGCTGGGCGAGCAGCAGGGCGATGATGCTGTATCCGGCGCCCGCCGCGACCGCCGCCACGTACACCCGCTGTGCGCCCGACTGCAGGGAGCCGGACCCGTAACCGGCGCGTTCCTCGGCCCGGACGTCCACGGCCAGGCCCTCTCCGCCGCGGGCCAGGGCCCGCAGGGCCCCGGTGTCCGCGCGCGCACCGGTGATGTGGACGGCATTGGGGGCCAGGAAGTCCGTGCCCCTCATGTCGGGGTGCGCCCGGGCCAGCGCCTCGGCGGAGACCACGGCGAAGTCCCCTGTGGTTGCCGGGGTGGCGGACCGGACGGCCACCGCCCGGACGAGGGTGGGGCCGGACTGGGCCTCGACCGTGACCTGCCCTCGTGCTCCGATCACCCGCGCCAGGCCCGGGGAGACGACGGCGGGCAGGGCGTCCTCCCCGCCGCTGCGGCTCAACACTGCACCGGGGAACGGAGGATCGCCGTCCGGTCCGAGGCGGTGCACGAGCCGGGCGTAGGAGGCGGGGTCGACGGCCACCAGGGTGAGCGGCGGCGTGGAGAAGTTGTCGGTGGACAGGCCGAATTCGGTGCGCACCACTGCGACGTCGCGCACTCCGTCGATCCGGCGGACCCGATCGGTGAAACCGTCCGGGAACACGGTGAACGCGCGGATGCGCACATCGGCTCCGACCGAGGCCGTCGCGGCATGCTCCCGGCCGGCGGCGATGCCGGCGAGAACCGATCCGCCGAAGGACGCGACGGTGAACGCGACGAGGACGGCGAGCAGCGGCATGGCCGTGACCGCCCCGGCCCGGGCGGCCCGGGCCAGGGCGAGGTGGACGACGGCACCCCTGAGGCGTGCTGTCCACCGCACGAGCAGCCGCAACGGCAGCGGATACAGCCTGAGCAGGACCACAGCCGCGACCGTCGCCAGCAGCACCGGTGCGGCTGCGGTGAGCAGGTCGGCGCCGGCGGACGGGCCGCGGCTCCACTGGGCGGCCAGCGCCGCGGCGGCCAACGCTGCGAGGGTCAGTTCCGCGACCGTCCGGCGCCGCGAGGGCCGGACGGCCGCCACGTCGTCGCGGCCGGCGACCCGCGGCCGGTGATGGGCCAGAACGGCCCGGATCGGCAGTGCCGCCGAGGCCGTGGCCGCCACGGCCGCGCCGAGCACGACCGCCGTCAGGTACCGCTCGGTGGTGACGAGCGCCAGGGCGAGCAGGGTTCCGGCGGCGGCTGACGGCACGGCGACCGCAGCGGTCTCACCGAGCAGACGCAGCCCGAGTCCGGGGAGCCCGGCACCGCGGGCCCGCAGCAGACCCAGTTCCGCGGCGCGTCCGGTGGCGGCGAGCGCGCCGGCGAGGAGCAGAACGATCACGGCGACCGTGGCGACCCCGACGACGGCGATCTGCACGAGCGGGACGGCGGACCGGCGTTCGCGCTCGAAGTCCCTCAGCAGGGTTCCCACGGCCTCCCCGTCCACGGCGAGTCCGGGCACGGGGGCCAGTACCCGCAGCACCGAGTTGGCCTCGCCTCCGGCCAGGGAGGTCAGAGCCCGCCGCAGGGCGGGAACGTCACGGGCAGCGACCCCGCCGGTTTCCAGGGGGTGGTGCCAGTAGGCGAGGGCGCCGCCGGTGAACCGCGGCAGTACGTCGCGGTCCGCGTCGCCGATGAGGACGGAGAAGTGCCAGTAGTAGGTGGGGGGGCCGTTGCCGCTGGGAACGGCCTGCAGTCCGGCCCGGTCGACATCGGGTTCGGCGTGCCAGTAGGGAGCGCGGGGGGCGCGCGGTTCGACGATTCCGGTCACCCTGACCGGCAGCCGGCCGGTCCGGCCGACGACCGGGTGGATGACCGACCCTGCCTCGAGGTGCATCTTCTCGGCCGTCGCGGCGGTGACCACGCCTTCGACGGCCTCGTCGTCCGCGTCCGCGCGGGCCCGACCGGAGGGCATCCGCCCCGATATCAGCCTGACGTGGGAGCGCAGCTCTCCTTGCTGGGCGAGCAGGGTGACCTCGGGGACTCGCCGTGAGGGCATGGGCAGCCCCGGATCGTTGACGGTTGCAGCATCGGCGTTGCGCAGTCCGTGGACGGCCGCCGCCGTGTCGAGGGGGAGGGAGGGCCCCGCAGCCGTGTGCAACGCCTGTGCCGTCGCGGCGAGTTCGGCTGGTGAGGGCACGGCCGCTGCACCGGCGGCCGCGTCCCGGCGGTGGAACTCGGCGGTGACGTCCACGCGCCGCTGGTGGGCCTCGGCGCCGGTCAGCACGGTCCGCAGGGCGGCGTTCTCGTAGCGGTCGACGGATCGGGGCAGCGCGGCGGCCAGGAAGGCGGTGACCAGGACGAGGACGCCCAGGGCCAGGGCTGGAACCCGGCCGGCCCTCAGCCGGGTCCGTATCCAGGGCACGGAGCCGGAGTCCGGCCGTGGCCGGGCCGTGCCGTTCCTGCGGCTGCCGATTCCCGTCATCGTCTCCTCCTCCCCGTCCGGTGCGGCCGGCGGTCCGGGCGGCGGCGCGGGGCCGTGTGCGCCGGCGCGTGCCGGGTCCTCCTGCGGCGCATCAGACGGCTCCTCGGCGCAGGACCGCGGCGTCGCCGGAGCTCCGCACGGCCAGGGCGGTCCCGATCGGCAGCACGGCGAGGGGCACCAGGACCAGCGTCACCAGCACGGTTGCCGAGGGGTGTACGACCAGCACGTCCGGAACCGGCCGATCCGCCGCGGAGGTGAGCACGGTCAGCGGCACGAGCAGCCGGGTGAGCAGTGCCCCGAGTGCGACACCGGAGGTGACCGCGGTCAGCACGAGGAGGCCCTGTTCGGCGAGGACCGCCCGGAGGATCCGGCCGCGGGGGGTGCCGAGCGCCCGCAGCACCTCCAGGTCGCCGGTGCGTTCGCGCAGCGCACCGGCGGTGACGGCGGCGAAGGCTGCAACGGCCAGGGCAGCGCCGACGAGCGCGGTCGCCGGCAGGGCGGTGCGCGGGCCGGCGCCGAACGGGTCGGCGCTCAGGTCTCGTTCGGTCTCCCTGCGGCTGACGAGCGAGACGTCGTCGGGCAGGGCGCGCAGGGCCGCTGCCACGCGGGCGGCGGCGCCCGGCTCGGTGCCGATCCACCACTCACCGGGCTGTAGCCCTGCGCTGGAGTTCGCGGTCAGGTAGCGGTTGACGCTTCGCAGGTCCATAAGGACGGCGCCGCCCCCGCCCGCCGGTGCGGTGGGCAGGGACTGCACGGCGCCGGTGAGGCGGACCGGGACGTCCGCTCCGGGCAGGTCCAGGACGGTGACGCCGCCCACTTTCGTCCCGGTGGCGCGCAGGAAGTCGTCGGTGACGAGGACCGGCAGTGTCCGCGGGGCCGAGCCGGAGGCGCGCAGCGTGAGCTCTCCCGTCGCGTGATCGGTGAACGCGGAGCCGGTGGCGTCCGCACCGGTGTCGTACCGCACGGCGAGCCGCTCCCGGCCGTTGTCCGGCTTCAGCGGCTTCGACCGGGGCTCGACGAACTCCTTGCCCGGCGACTCCTGGAAGTCCGGGTCCGTGACGTCGACGGTGGCGGCCCAGTCCGCCGTCCCCGTGGGCCGGGCGGTGCGGGCGGTACCGCCGGATCCCACCACCTGCAGACCGGTGATCGTCAGAACCTGCCGCTGCGACGTCACCGGCAACGGGTATGCAGCGCCGATTTCGGTCAGCCGCAGCGGTGCGGCCGGCCGACCGGTGGGGCCGGCGGCCTTCGCGAAGTCCAGGACGAGTCCGTGCGGGGCGCCGTCGGCGGGCACGTCGTCGAGAGCGAAGGTGTACGGCACGCCGTACCGGTCGTGGACGGTCGCCGAGACGCTCTCGAGTGGCACTCCGTCCCGGTCGCCCTCGGTCTCCAGACGCACGGTGATCCGCAACTGCCCCGGTTCGCCCGGCAGGAGGACACCGTCCTCCTGCCGGGCGGCCGGCCGCAGCGGATGCAGCAGGGCGGGCAGCGGGCCCTCGGCCTGGTCCGGGCGCAGGCTCATCACGTCGGCCGCGCGCACGGTGTCCGTCGCCAGGACGGTCGCCCGCCGGTCCTGGGGCAGGCTCACCCGGGAGCGGGCGACCGGCGCGACCTCGGCGGCGCCCGGCAGCCGTGCGAACACGCCGCCCTGACCGAACTGCGGGACGAGGGCGCCGGTGACCCTGATGTCGGCGCCGGCGCTGTGGGCGGCCTGATCGTGCTGCGAGCGGTCCCAGCTCGCGGCCTGGCCGAGCGCGAAGGTGCCCATGCCGGCGGCGAGCACCAGGGGGAGCACCGCGCCGGCGACGCGTCCGGGACGCCGCGACAGCTGCCACCCGGCGAGGGCGGGCCCGAGGGCGCGGCTGCGCTCGGCGCACCGGTCGGCGATCCGGGCCACCATCGGCAGCAGACGTGCGGTCAGCACGGTTCCGGCCACCAGGCAGAGCGCGGGTGCGGCGACCAGGACGGGATCGACACCGAGGGCGCCCGCGCCGTCGGCGGACAGTACGCCGCGCCCCTGCGCACGGCGGGAAAGCTGCCAGTGGGCGACGCCCGCGAGGAGCAGCAGCGCGAGGTCGCCCCCCGCGCGGATCGCCGCGTTGAGCGCGGGCCGGCGGATGCGGGCGGCCTGCTCGCCGACGAAGGTGCCGGGCCGGCGCAGCTGGGGTGCGGTCATGGCCAGGGCGCAGGCCAGGGCCGTGGCAGCGGCCACCCACCATGCGGCGGCGTCCGTTTCTGCCGGGAATCGGACTCCTGCCCGGGCGAGGGCTCCGTGGGCGGCGAGCAGGCGGACCAGCGGTCCGGCCAGCAGCACGGCGGTGACGACGGCCGGGACAGCGATCAGCAGCGCCTCGGTGAACGTGAGGGCGGCCAGCCGGGCACGTGAGCTTCCCCGGGCCCGCAGCACGGATGTCTCCTCCGCGCGCTCGCCGGTGAGGAGCCGGGCGACGAGCAGCAGCCCGAAGGCGGCGAGGGCGGCGAGCTGGAGCGCTCCGACCAGCAGGGCGGACCGGCTGACCAGCAGGGACCGGCGAACCTCGGTCAGCAACCCGGGCAGCTCGGTGGTGACCTGGGTGGCGTTGCCGGTGGCTCCGCCGTCGATCCGCCGGGCCGCGCGTTTCAGACTCGCGCGGAGGTCGTCGATGCGATCGGCGGTCAGGGCGGAGAAGTCCGCGCGGGCCTGCCAGGCCATGGCCCGCGGCGCGACCCGGCCGGAGTCGAACGCGTCGTGGGTGACGAGCAGCGGGCCGTAGGTGGTGAAGCCGCTGAACGAGGCTCCGCGTCCGCCCAGCCGGTCCAGCCCCCAGTAGGGGTCGTCGCGGTCGGCCGGCCGGTAGACGCCGGTGATGCGGACGCGCAGCGGCGGCCCGTGCAGCCGGTCGGTGAGGGTGATGCGGTCGCCGGTGCGCACGTCCAGGGCGCGGGCGGCGGTCCGCGGCAGGGCCACGGGAACGGGGCCGAGGGCCGGAGTGGGGCCCGGGCGTTCGCCTTCGACGATGGTCACCCGGGCGGGGTCGAAGGTGGCGAGCAGGGTGAGATCGGGCTCGCCGGTGGTTCCGCGGTCGCGGCGGGTGTCGGCGGGCAGCGCGTACGGGCCGGAGCGGGTACTGGCAGCGATGCGCACCGGCAGGCCGTCGAAGGCGGCCGTCGACACCTCGCGCACGGCGGTGTCCTGACGTGCACGGCTGCCGGCGGTGACGGCCGACTCCACCTCGAACAGGGTTCGGTCGGCCGAGCGGTGCCGGAGGGTTTGCCGCAGCCCGGCATCGCCGACCGAACCGCTGAAGGCGCCGAGCGCGGCCAGAGCGCAGGTCGTCAGGACCACGGTGAGGAGTGCGGCAGTCGTCAGCAGCCGGTGCGCACGCACCCTCAGCAGCACGAACCCCGTCACGTCTCCCCCAGCCGGGGGCGGGCCCTCCCCGGCCTCCCCCCGGTGTGCAGTGTTCCTCATCGGCCCGCTGGGCGCAGCCCGTTGGGCAAGGAATCGAACAGATGCGGGAGGATTCCGGGAGCGCGGCGGGGGCGGTCCGTGCGGGCCGCCCCCGCCCCGGGGGATCAGGTGACGGTCAGGATCTGCTTCGCGGTCGTCTCGGAGCTGTTGCCGGCGTAGATCTCGATGACGCCTTCCTCGACCACGAGCCGTCCGTCCTCGGCATTCGTCCAGAACCCGAGGTCATCCGCACCGAGCCGGAACCGGACGGTGGTGGACCGGCCCGCTCCGACGGTGACCCTGCGGAATCCGCGCAGCCTGCGCACGGGTTGGGCGATGCTCGCGGCCGGGTCGCGCAGGTAGAGCTGGACGACCTCGTCGCCCTCGCGGTCACCGGTGTTGCGGACCGGGACGGCCACCTCGACCGTGTCGCCCTTGCGCAGGGCTCCGGCGCTGATGCGCGAGGTGCTCAGCCGCGGCTCTCCGACCTCGAACCCGGTGTAGCTCAGGCCGTGGCCGAAGGCGAACTGCGGCCCGTGGGCCAGGTCGAGGTACTTGGACGTGTACTTGTTGTCCTTGTCGAAGGGGCGCCCGGTGTTCTCGTGGTTGTAGTACACGGGAACCTGGCCCACGGTCCGGGGGAAGGTCACCGGGAGCTTGCCGCCGGGGTTGACCTCGCCGAACAGGACGTCGGCGACCGCGTTCCCGCCCTCGATGCCGGGGTGCCACGCCTCCAGGACCGCGGGGGCGTCGGCGATCCAGTCACCGAGCGCCAGCGGCCGCCCGTTCAGCAGCACGACGGCGAAGGGCTTGCCGATCTCCGCGACGGCCGCGATGAGCTTCTCCTGCGCTCCGGGGAGCGTGATGTCGCTGCGGGAGGCGGCCTCACCGCTCATTGCGGCGGGTTCGCCGGCCACGACCACGGTGAAGTCGGCCGCCCTGGCGGCGGATACGGCCTCGGGGATCCCGCCGGTGTCCTTGCCCTCGGCGTCGACGCCTTGCGCGTGGGCGACCTTCGCACCGGGTGCCGCGGCCTTGATCGCGTCGAGGATCGTGTCCGTGGGCTTGGTGGCGAAGGGGAACGTCCACGCACCCAGCATGTCCTTGGAGCCGGCGAGCGGACCGACGACCGCGATGGAGGACGTCGTCCGCTTCAGCGGGAGCGTCCTGTCGTCGTTCTTGAGCAGCACCATCGAGCGGGCGGCGGCCTCCCGGGCCGCCTTGCGCGCGGCAGGGGTCGGCTCGGGGACGGCGGCGTCCTCGTCGACGTACGGGTTCTCGAACAGTCCGAGCGCGAACTTCAGGCGCAGGATGCGCGCCACCGCGTCGTCGAGCCGGCCGATCTCGATCTTCCCGCTGCGCAGCAGCTTCTTGCCGTGTTCGGCGAGATCGGTGCTGGTCATCTCCATGTCCACACCGGCGTTGAGGGCGAGCCGGGCCGCATCGGCACCGTCGGCGGCGAAACCGTGTGCGATCAGTTCGTGCACGCCGGTCCAGTCGCTGACCACGAACCCGTCGAATCCCCACTCCTGTTTGAGGATGTCGGTGAGGGCGTGCGTGTTGCCGTGTGCGGGAACGCCGCTGATGGTGTTGAACGACGCCATGACCGTGGCCACGCCGGCGTCCACGGCGGCCTTGAACGGAGGCAGGTAGTGGTTTCGCAGCCGCTGCTCGGAGACGTCCACCGTGTTGTAGTCGCGTCCGCCCTCGGCGCCGCCGTAGGCCACGAAGTGCTTGGCGCAGGCGGCCAGGCGGTCGTCGGCCACGATGTCGTCGCCCTGGAAGCCGCGGACCTTGGCTGCGGTGAACACCGAAGTCAGGTACGGGTCCTCGCCGTTGCCCTCGGCGATACGGCCCCAGCGGGGCTCATGGGTCACGTCCATCATGGGTGCGAACGTCCAGTGCACGCCGTTGGAGCGTGCCTCCTTCGCGGACACCTCGGCGTCCCGGGTGGCGACGTCCGGGTCGAAGCTCGCTGCCTGGGCCAGCGGGATGGGGAAGGTGGTCCAGAAGCCGTGGATGACGTCCAGGCCGAAGAGCAGGGGAATTCCCAGCCGGGACTCCTCGACGGCGATGCGTTGCAGGGCGTTGCTGCTCTTGGTTCCGAAGATGCTGAGGACCGACCCGAGCCGGCCGTTGCGTGCGGCCTCTTCGGCCTCCTTGGTCTGCCCACCGCCCGGGCCGGTGTTGTAGGCCCAGGGAAGCTGCTGAAGCTGGCCGAGCTTCTCCTCGACGGTCATCCGGCCGAGCAGTTGCCGGACCTTCGCCTCGTGCGGGCCGGGCCGGGCGGAGCGTCGCGCCACCGCTTCGGGTGGGTTCGCCGGTCCGGCGGCCTGCGCCGGGGCGCTGCCGGCAACGCCGCCGACGGCAACCGCACCCCCCAGTACGCCGAGCACGCTACGTCGTCGGACACCGTCCATGTCTTCATCCTTTGAAGGAGTTTCGGCGTGCATCGGGCACAGTCGATCAAGAGTTGACCAGAAGTTAGATGCGCGGTGCGGCCGGGTCAAGTGCTGACGCAGAGAACACGTGGGTTCCGGCGGGCGCGGGCGCCGGCCCGCACGTCGCTGCCGCACGCCGCTGCGCCGGTCGGTGCAGCGGCGTGCGGTGCGCGTCGGGCACCCCGCTCAGGACGGCGCGGAGGACCCACCGTCCTCAGGCCCGGCAGGAGACGCATCGGGCTGCGGCCCGTCACCCAGGCTGCGGCGCCCGGTGGGACGCTCCGGTTCGGGTTCGGCCGGTCCCGGGGCGGACACGGCGCGTTCGGCCGCGGTCGCGCCGCGAGCCGGCGGAAGAGTGGTCGAAGCCCGGCTGGGTCCGGTGCCGAGGGGGCGGCGTGCAGGAGTCATCCGGGCAGTCTCGCATCCCCCGTGAACAGCCTGAACCCAAGGTGGCGGAACGGCACTTCGCGCCGTCTGCGGGTCTCCGCAGCAGGGCCGTGCGGGACTGCCGATCCCGTGACCCACCGGGGCCGGACGGCCGCGTCCCGTGTCCGCCGCTCCTCGGCTGCGCGGTCCTCTCGCACGCAACGGGGAGGTTCGCCTCCGTCCGGGCGCATCCCGTCACGGCACCGGGCCCTGTCCGGTACCCGGAAACTCCACCGGGTTACGCCGTAGAGTCGGAACATGACCCCGAGCGAGGAGACCGCGCGCGTGGACAGCTGGATCTGGTCGGTGCGGCTCACCAGGACCCGCTCCCAGGCGGCCGCGGCCTGCCGGGCCGGCCATGTGCGCCTCAACGGCGAGCGGGTGCGGCCGGCGCATGCCGTTCGCGTCGGTGACGAGGTGCGGCTGCGGCATCTGGGCCGGGAGCGGATCGTCGTGGTGTCCCGGGTGGTGCGCAAGCGCGTCGGGGCTCCGGTCGCGGTCGAGTGCTACGTCGACAACAGCCCGCCGGAGCAGCCCCGCGAGGCCGGAGCGGTCGGCCGCCGTGATCCGGGTGCGGGACGACCCACCAAGCGCGACCGGCGCGAGTGGGAGCGCCTGCACGATCATCTCCGCGACCACTGAGCCATCGGCCGCCGGCCCGCGAACCGGCGCCCTGCCGGCGGAGGCCACGTCATCCGCGCCCACCTGTCCCGGGAACGGCAACGCCGGTGCCCACGGGGTGGAGGCCCCGGGCACCGGCGAAGTACGCCCGCCCTCCGGCTAATCCCCGAGGGCCGCTCTCGGCGCGCAGAGCGCCCAGATGATGAAGGCGTCCACGGCGATCAGCACGATCGACCAGACCGGGGCGTAGGGCAGGAACATGAAGTGGGAGATCATGCTCAGGCCCGCCACGACGACACCGACGACCCGCGCCCACATCGCGCCGGTCATCAGCGCGAACCCGGCGAGGACGACCGCGATGCCGAGGAAGAGGTGCACCCAGCCCCAGCCGGAAACGCTGAACTGGTACGTGTAGTTGGCGGTGCTGACGAAGATGTCGTCCTTGGCGATGGCGGCGATCCCCTCGAAGATCGCCATCGCCCCGCCCACGACCAGCAGGACGGCGGCGGTCATGGTCCATCCGGCCACTGCGCCGCGGTGCTGCTGATATCGGCCGGGGTGCTGCCCTGCGTGAGTGGCCATGTCGGGCTCCTTCGTGGACCGATCCGCACCCAACCGGTGGACCGGGGGCGCGGCCTTCGATTTCAGGTTTCCACGGGTTGCGCCGTCCGGCATCTCGGGCCTGCAGGACCACGGCCGGGAGCCGCATCACAACGTCTCCGCCGCCACTCGACCGGTGCGGACCGCTTCTTTCAGCGCCGCGTGGTCGCGCTCGTTCTGGTCGGCGTAGCTCTCTGCGAACTCGGCAAGTGCCCGGTCGAAGCGATCGCTGCGCCCCAGATAGGCGGCGATGGCGATCCGGTCGCCGGACCGCGCGTGGGCGCGCGCCAGCGTCGCACCGGACACCTCGCCGAACGCGCGCATCGTGTCGAGCTCCATCAGGTCCGGCTGAGCGATTCCCTTCCAGTCGCGCAACTGCCGTACGTAGAAGTCGCGTTGGCGTCCATCGATGCCGTGCACCCGCTGCCGGCCCAGGAAGATGTCGCTCGTCGCCTGCATCAGCCGCTGTCCGCACACCACGCGTTCGCCGTGGTTGCTGTGGACGCTCTCGCCGGCGTAGGGGGCGAGTACCGACCGGTCCGCCTCCTTGGCCTGGAGGATCAGCGGATCCCGGCCGTCCCGGCCGAGCAGCAGCACGATCCAGCAGCGGGTGCCCACACTGCCCACCCCCACGACCTTGCGCGCCACGTCGACCACCCGGTACTGGGCCACCAGATGCCGGCGATCCGACTCCAGTGTGCGGCTGTAGCGGTCGATCAGGTCCCTGATGCCGAGTTCGAGCGTGTTCCGCTCGACGTCCGGCAGCAGGTCCTCGAGCCGGACGAGCAGCGGCGGGTCCGGGACGAAACGCCGCTCGCCGTCGACCTCGGCGGTGAGTTTGCCGAAGGCCTGAAGGTTGTCGTGCCTGCGCGCCTTCGCCGCGGCCCTGGTCAGCCGCTCCCGCTCGCCCTTGCGCAGCTTCGAGGAGAGCAGGTGGCCGAGCTGCCCGAACTCGGCGGATGAGTACCAGACCTCGAGATGGCCCATGCCGGCGAGCCGGCGCATGCCCTCCCGGTACGCCCGCACGGCCGCCCGCACGATGAAAGAGCGTTCCAGGTCGTCGAACCCGTTGGCCCGGGCGGCGATGACCAGGCTCGCGGCGAGCCGTTTGACGTCCCACTCCCACGGGCCCGGCAGCGTCTCGTCGAAGTCGTTGATGTCGAAGACCAGGCGCCTTTCCGGTGATGCGAGCAGCCGGAAGTTCAGCATGTGCGCGTCTCCGCAGAGCTGCGCACGCAACCCCGACTGCGGGGTGCCGGCGAGGTCCTGCGCCATGATCGCGGCGGCGCCCCGGTAGAAGCGGAAGGGGGACTCGGCCATGCGTCCGTACCGGACGGGCACGAGGTCGGGGAGCCGGGCGCGGGACTGCTCCTCGATCACGTCCAAGGGGTCCGGCCGCCCCGGCGCGGGGGCGTAATCGGCATGTGCCGACCGGGGCGCGGCCTTCCGTGCCGCTCTGCCCCGCTCGGCCCGCTCGCCCGGTCCTGCCGGCGGCACACCCCGGTCGGGTCCGAGGCCGGTTTCGTCGTCCATGGCATGAGCCTCCCGAACTGCTCCATGGTCGCACCCCGGGCCGGTGGCCGCACTCTTGAGCCCGTGCGGGCAGGTCTCTAGCCTGGGCGTGCCCGCGGCCGGGGTGCGCGGTGCCGACGAGGCAGACGGCCTGGGGGAAGAGGACCGATGACCGGGACAACCGTGCGCCGTACGCTGCCGGCCGCCGTGCCCCTGACCGTCCTCGTGATGCTGGTGGTGTCCGGGATACAGCCGCGCGACCGGGTCACCTGGCTGCTGGAGACGGTGTGGGGGCTCGTCGGCCTGCCGGTCGCCGTGGTGGTGTGGCGGCGTTTCCGGTTCACCGGGCTGCTGTGCGTCCTGCTGGCCCTGCACGCCCTGCTGCTCATGACCGGGGGCCACTGGACGTACGCCGAGGTGCCCTTCGGCGATTGGCTTCAGCAGGTGCTGGGGCTGTCGCGCAATCCGTACGACCGGATCGGGCACCTGGCCCAGGGGTTCGTGCCGGCGGTCCTGGTCCGTGAGCTGCTGGTGCGCACCTCCCCGCTGGGCGGCAGCCGCTGGCTGTCGCCGCTGACGGTGTGCGCCTGTCTGGCCTTCAGCGCCTTCTTCGAGCTGCTGGAGTGGTGGGCGGCGCTGGTCGGCGGCAGCGGGGCCGATGCTTTCCTGGCCACCCAGGGGGACGTCTGGGACACCCAGTGGGACATGTGCTGCGCCCTGGCCGGCGCCGTCGTCGCCCTGCTGACGCTCAGCCGGGTGCACGACCGTCAGCTCGCGGGGCTCGCACAGGACGCGGACCGAGGAGCGTTGGGCCGGGCCCGGCGCGGTTCCGGTCCTCCGCGCGCTTGAGCGGGTCCGCGACCGCGGACGGGTTCCGGCCCCCGGCATGCGCTGCCGGGGGCCGGAACCTGTGCTGCGGGGATGTCGTCAGCCGTCAGCCGATCTCCGCGCCGTAGGCGGCGAGGGCCTCGGTGACGGGCTGGAAGTACGTCTCGCCGCCCGAGCGGCAGTCACCGCTGCCGCCGGAGGTGAGGCCCAGCGCCGTGGAGTCGGCGAACAGCGGGCCGCCGCTGTCCCCGGGCTCGGCGCAGACGTTGGTCCGGATCAGGCCGGTGACGGTGCCCTCCTGGTAGTTCACCGTGGCGTTGAGACCGGTGACCGTGCCGGAGTGGACCTCGGTGGTGCTGCCGCTGCGCTTCACCCGCTGCCCGACACTGGCGTCACCCGCCTCGGTGATGTCCTGGCTTCTGCCGTTGTAGAGGTTCACCTCGCTCGGGTGGGGGACGTCGGCCGTGTACCGGACCAGGCCGAAGTCGTTGCCCGGGAAGCTGCTGCCCTCCGTGGCCCCGACGGCCGGACCGTTGGGCGAGGAGGACCAGCTGTCCGCGAGTTCGGCGCAGTGACCTGCGGTCAGGAAGTACGGCTGGCCGCTCCTGAGGACGTTGAAGCCGAGCGAGCAGCGGTAGCCGCCGCCGTAGATGGCGTCGCCTCCCGAGAGGACGGGCTTGAGTTCGCCCTTCATCCGCTTGATCGCGACCTTGCCGCCGAGCCCGGCGGCGACCGTTCGCAGCTTCCCCAGCTTCGTGCCCGTGACGGTGCTGTCGGCCGTGACGACGACCTTGTTGACCCGCGGGTCGGAGGACCACGCGGTGCCGGGAATGGCGGCCCGGTCGGACAGCGTCCGCTTCGCGGCGTCCAGGTCGGCGAGGGAGTGGGGGACCATCCGGGCCTCGGCTCCCTGGGCGCGGACGGCGGTGGCGGCGTCCCGGTCGAGGACGTTGACGACGAGCCGCTGGGCGCCGGAGTCGTAGTACCAGCCGGCGGAGCGGTCGCCGAGGTCGTCGGAGAGTCCGCCGGCGATCCGCTGGGCGGAGCTCAGGGACAGCTGGCCCGGGTCGGGCACGGGCGTCGCGCTGGGGTCGGCGCCGGCTTCGGTGGTGGAGAGCGTGAGCGCGGTGGCGAGCAGGGTCGCCACCCCCGCGCCTATGGCCGTGGTGCGCCGGTTCATGCGTCGGGGCATGGTCTGAGACCTCCATTGAAGGACGGGCCCGGCACGGGGCGCACGAACCCGACATGTACGTAGAGTCATTAGATGACTACCGAAGGAATGCGGGGGCCGCCATCGCTGGGCCCGCAGACCGGTGGGATGCGATCCTCACGAGGCCTCCCTCCAGGGCGAGTTGGGGCACCGAGCAGGGCGAACCGTTCGGGTGACCCATTCCGGCCCCCTACCGGGAAGGCGACCGGGGAACAATGCAGAGATTTCTCTGCAAAGAGTTCTCTGCACCTGTACCGTGGCCGCATGCCCTCCTTGACGAACCCTCCCGACGGGACGGAGCCGCCGCGGCCGGTCCGGCGCATCGACGCCCGCAGCCTGCGCGGTCTGGCGCATCCCCTCCGGATGCGCATCCTCGACCTGCTGGCCCTCGACGGTCCGACGACCGCCACCGGACTCTCCGGGCAACTCGGAGAGAACACCGGCACCGTCAGCTGGCACCTTCGCCAGCTGGCGCACCACGGCTTCATCGAGGAGGACACCGGGCGAGGAACCAAGCGGGAACGCTGGTGGCGGGCTGTCGACGCGAAGAAGACACTCAACACCGCGGACTTCCGCCACGACCCGGCCACCCGGGGCGCCCTGTCCGTCTACATGCACGAACTGCTCCAGCAGCTCTTCGGCCGGATCGAGACCTACCTCGCCGAGGACTGGCCTGAGGACTGGCGCGGCGCCGGCACCATCGCCGACTGGCACGACCTGCGGATGACTCCGGCCCAACTGAAGCAGTTCAACAACGAGTTGGCGACTGTGATCGCCCGGCACGCCGCCGCCGGGCCAGACGCCGCACACCCGTCGGACGCCCTGCCCGTGATCGTGCAGCTCCAGGCCTTCCCCCGGAAGGAGGGGAGCGCCGGATGACCGGCTCCGCGCGAGGCGGGCTGCTGCGCAGGCACCACGACTTCCGCATGCTGTGGTGCGGTGAGACGGCCGGGCAGTTCGGCACCTCGGTCAACGGGTTGGCCATGCCGCTGGTGGCCGTCTCCACGCTGCAGGCGAGCACGCTCCAGGTCGGCTTGATCAGCGCCTTCGCCTGGCTGCCGTGGCTGATCATCGGGTTGCCCGCCGGCGCGTGGGTGGACCGGCTGCGCCGCCGTCCGGTCATGCTGGTCTCGGCCGGCGCGTCGCTGTTGCTCTTCGCGTGCGTTCCGGTGGCCGCGGCGGCCGGCGTACTCGGTGTGGGACTGCTTCTCGCCGTAGCGCTGCTCGCGGGCAGCGCAGCCGTCTTCTTCAAGACCGCCTACAGCGCGTACCTGCCGAGCATCCTCGCCCCCGAGGACCAGCCGGAGGGCAACGCCAAACTGCACGGCAGCGCGTCCGCCGCCCAGATCGCGGGTCAGGGGTCCGGAGGGCTCGTCGCCCAATGGGCCGGTGCCGTGAACGGGTTGTCCGCCACCGCGTCGGCCTTCCTGATATCCGCGTTATGCCTGCTTCGGATCCGCCACCGCGAGCCGCGCGTCCCCCGGACCGGGCGCCGGACCGGGGCGCTGGCCGCGGAAGTCGCCGCGGGCCTGCGGCTCGTGGCGGGCGACACCTGGCTGCGTACCCTGACGCTCTTCGGTGCGACGTCGAACATCGCCCTGATGGGCTACCAGTCCATCCTCATCGCGTTCCTGGTGCGCGAGGCCGGCCTGTCCCCCGGCAGCGTGGGCACACTCATCGCGGCGACCGGCACCGGTGGTGTCGCCGGCGCCTTCGCCGCCCGCCGGGTTGCCGCCCGGTTCGGGACGGCCCGCGCGATGCTGCTGTGCCAACTGGGCCTCCCCGCCTTCGCGCTGCTGATCCCGCTGACCCACGACGGCCCCAGGACATGGTTCTTCGTCACCGGTGGCTTGTGCGTGTCCGCCGGTGTGGTCGCCGGGAACGTCGTCAAGGCGGGCTTCCAGCAGCGCTACTGCCCGCCGGAGCTGCTCGGCCGCGTGAGCGCGAGCACCGCATTCCTCAACTTCGGGGCCCTGCCCCCCGGAGCACTTCTCGGCGGGATGCTCGGCGCGGCCCTCGGGCTCCGGGAGGCGATGTGGATCATGACGGCCGGGGTGCCCCTGGCCGCGCTGATCCTCCTCTTCTCACCGGTGGGGCGCGTGCGGGATCTTCCGACGAGCCGGACAGGCCCTGTTCTGGGCGCGGAGGGAACTTCCCGCAAGGAGTCCCCTCCGCACCCCCGTTGACGGGCCGGCCTCTCAGCGGGCGCCGGGCAGTCGCACCTCCACGGCCGTCTCCCCCGCCTCGGCACCCAGGCCCTCGACGCGCGGCGCCCCGTCGCCGTCGACAGCGACCCGGAAGTCCCGGCCCGCGAGGCGCAAGCCCTCGGCACGCAGCGGCCAGTAGGCGGAGGACATCGCCGGGTCGACGATCAGGCGGTTGCCCGGCGCGTCCGCCTCCAGGCCGAGGATGGACTGCAGGACGAGCACCGACGATGCGGCGGCCCACGCCTGCGGCCGGCAGGACGCCGGGTAGGGGGCGGGACGGGGGCCGCCGGCGGTGCCGTGTCCGGCGAACAGCTCCGGCAACCGGCCGTCGAACGCGGCCGAGGCGGCGATCAGCCCCTCGGCCAGCGACGCGGCCGCCCGGTGCTGTCCGGCGCGGACCAGACCGTGCACCGCCACCGCGGTGTCGTGCGGCCAGATCGAACCGGTGTGGTAGCCGAGCGGGTTGAAGCCGACGGAGTCGGCAGCGAGGGTGCGCAGCCCGAATCCGGAGTCCAGGTGCGGGCCGCCCAGCCGGGCGGCGACGTGGGCGCTCTCCTCGGCGTCGAGCAGGCCGGTACCCAGCAGATGACCGATGTTGGAGGTGACCGCGTCGACCTGCTGCTTGTCGCGGTCCAGGGCGATCACCGGGTAGGGGCCGTCGGCGTCCTCGGCCCAGAAGTGGGCGCGGAAGCGGCGGGCGAGCCGGTCGGCCCACTCCTCCCAGCGGTCGGCGCCGGGGCGGCCGAAGGCCCGCAGCAGGGCTGCGGTGTTCACCGCGGCCTCGTGGGCGTAGGCCTGCACCTCGCACAGGGCGATCGGAGCGTCGGCGAGCCGTCCGTCGCGGTGGCGCACCGCGTCGCCGGAGTCCTTCCAGCCCTGGTTGGACAGGCCGCGCCCGGTGGTGTCGACGTACTCGAGGAACCCGTCGCCGTCCGCGTCGCCGTGACGGTCCATCCACTCCGCGGCCGCTTCGGCGTGCGGCAGCAGTGCCTCAACCTGGTCGGCGGGCATGCCCCAGCGCCAGGCGTCGTGGAGCAGGGTGATCCACAGCGGCGTTGCGTCGACGGTGCCGTAGTAGCAGGGCGGCAGGGCGAGTTCGCCCTGGTTGAGGCCGTCGCGCCGCACCTCGTGCAGGATCTTGCCGGGCTGCTCCTCGGTGTCCGGATCGACAACTCCGCCCTGGCGGCGGGCGAGGGTGCGCAGCGTGCCCCCGGCGAGGTCGGGGCCGAGCGGCAGGAGCATGCGGGCGGCCCACAGGGAGTCCCGGCCGAAGAGGGTCAGGAACCAGGGGGCGCCGGCGGCGAGGAACGCGTCCCGGCCGTCCTGCGGATCGGTGAGCAGCAGGGCGGCGAGGTCCCGGCGGGAGGTCTCGAACCAGTGGTCGAGGCCGCGGTCGGCGCTTCGCAGCCGGGCGTCCTGCCACATGGCGGTGCGCACCTGTTCGGGAGCGGCGTGGAAGGCCGCGTCGTCACGGTCGTCCGCGGTGACGGCGACGGTGGCCTCCCAGCTCTCGCCGGCGGCCAGTTCGACGTCCCAGGCGAGCTCGGCGGGCCCGTCGGAGGGGGCGGTGACGGCGTCCGGAGCCGGCGAGGCGCCGAGGCGCACGGTGAGCCGGCCGTCGGACCAGGTCAGCCCGTCGTCGCCGGCTGCGGCAGTGGCAAGCGTCCCGGTCCGTCCGCTCTTGACCGCGTCCATGGTGCCGAGGTCGGTCGCCGCGTGGAGCCGCAGCCGGATGTGCGCGCCGCTGCGTCCGGCGTTGGCCAGCGTGAAGCTCTCCGTCATACGGCCGTCGGCGAGGGTGCGCCGCCGCTCGAGGGTGACGGCCGGGTCCGGCGAGTGCTCGGCCACCCCGCGCAGGACGGACCGGAAGGCGGCCCGGCCGGCTCCCGCGGTCTCGCCGGAGATGGGGGCCGTCTCCACGCCCACCACCGAGGTCTCCAGCCGGGAGAGGATCCTCCGGTCTCCGTGGTAGAAGCCGTCGGCGCCGCTGCCGATCCGTCCGTCGCTCCGTGAGACGGCGAAACCGGGGGCGCACACGGTGATCTGCGCGTCGTGGAGGAAGGGCTGGAGTCCGGCCGGCGCCTCGGCGGCCGCGTCGGATCCGGCGCCGTCCGGGGCCTTGACAGTGGTGTCCATGGAGGCGCAACCTCTCTTTCATTGGATCGTTCAAACCACTTTCCAATGAGCTCACGGCCGAGGTCAAGGGCTCCTTGGCGACGAATTGGATCGCTCCAACACCCGTCCGGCAGGCGAACAACGGAGACCCGGTCATGCCCGCGAGCAGCCACCCGTCCCCTTCGAGGTCGGGCCAGGTCACGATGGCCATGGTCGCCACGCGGGCGGGCGTCTCCACACAGACCGTGTCGAACGCGCTGAACACCCCGGAACTGCTGCGCCCCGAGACCCTGGAGCGGGTGCTGCGCACGATCGACGAGATGGGCTATCGCCCGCACCGCGCCGCCCGTTCACTGCGCACCCGAACCAGCCGGCTCATCGGCTACGGCATCCGGTCGGCCGCCTCCGGGGGCTCGTCGCCGATCCTGGACCGCTTCCTGCACGCCCTCTCCGCCACGGCTGACGAGGCCGGCTACCGGATTCTGCTGTTCGCCTCCCCCGCCGGCCCGGACAGTCTCGCGGTCTACGAAGAACTCCTGGGCGAGCGCGGGGTGGACGCGTTCGTGCTCAGCGACACCCACCGCGGTGACCGGCGGCAGCGCTGGCTGGACCAGCGCGGCATCCCGTTCGTCGCCTTCGGCCGGGTCTGGTCCGGCCGGGAGACCGGGGACTGGGTGGACGTCGACGGCGCTGCCGGGACGGACGCCGCCGTGGAACACCTGGCCGCTCTCGGCCATCGCAGCATCGCCTTCCTGGGCTGGCCGCGCGGCTCGGGGGCCGGGGACGACCGCGCCCAGGGATGGCTGCGCGCCATGCGCCGGCACGGGCTGCCCGTGCGCGGCCGGCGGGCCGAGAGCACCGACGACGTGCCGAGCGCCGCCGCGGCAGCCGTGCCGCTCCTGGACGCCGGCGCGACCGCGGTGGTCACCGCCAGCGACACGCTCGCGCTGGGCTGCTACCGGGCGCTCGGCGAACGCGGCGCCGCCCCCGGGCGTGAGGTGTCCGTCACCGGCTTCGACGACTCGCCGGCCGCCTCACTCGTCTCGCCCGGCCTGACCAGCATCGGCCAGCCGCTCGAGGACGTCGGCCGGGAGTGCATCCGGCTGCTGCTCGGCCGGGTGGAGGACACCGGTCGGACCCCCGAACGCGTCCTGCTCGCCCCCTCGCTCGTCGTACGCGACAGCACGTTTGCCCCACTGTGAACGCCCGAACCTCCAGGAGGAGAGACATGCCCACTCGTACGAACGCGGCGACCGCTGCCCTCTGCGCGGCAGTGCTCGTGGCCGCCGTCACCGGCTGCTCCAGCGGCTTCGACAAGGCGAAGGACGGCCCCGCGCAGGACGACAAGGGCGCCCAGAACCTGAAAGTTCTGATAGCGACCTCCGGCAACGCCGAGACGGCCGCGGTCGAGAAGGCCGCGAAGGCGTGGGAGAAGAAGTCCGGGAACACGGTCGAGGTCCAGATCGCGAAGGACATCAACCAGCAGCTCGGGCAGGCCTTCGCAGGCAACCGCCCGCCGGATGCGTTCTATGTGAACTCCGACCAGTTCGCCAACTACGCCAAGGGCGGCTCCCTCTACGCCTACGGGGATCAGGTACCGGATGCCGAAGCCTTCTCCGCCGAGCTTCGGCAGTCGTTCACCTACGACGGCAAGCTGGTGTGCCTGCCCAAGGACAGTTCGACGCTGGGCCTGGCGGTGAACACGGATCTCTGGAAGAAGGCGGGTCTCACCGAGGCCGACTACCCGGAGAACTGGGAGGAACTGGAGAAGGCCGCCGACAAGCTGACCAAGGGCGACGTGACCGGGCTCGTCACGTCCAACGAGTACCAGCGGCTCGGGGCGTTCATGAAGCAGGCCGGCGGCTGGGTCACCGACAAGAAGCAGACGAAGATCACCGCCGACTCGCCGCAGAACGCGAAGGCGCTGGCGTTCGTGAAGAAGATGCTGCGCTCCGGATCCATGAAGTACGCGAACCAGGTGGACGCCGGCTGGGCCGGTGAGGCGTTCGGCAAGGGCAAGGCCGCGATGACGATCGAGGGCAACTGGCTCGCCGGCGCGATGAAGCAGGACTTCCCGGACGTGAAGTACGACATCGCCGAGCTCCCCGCGGGCCCGAAGGGCAGGGCGACACTGGCGTTCAGCAACTGCTGGGGCGTCGCCGCTAACAGCACCCACCGCAAGGCGGCCGTCGACCTGGTCCGCTTCCTGACCTCGCAGAAGGAGCAGCTGACGGCCGCCGACGCCACCGGTCTGATGCCCTCGCGCACCAGCGCCCTGAAGACGTACGCGCAGAAGCACCCGGAGAGCGCGGCCTGGGTGGCGGGGAGCGCCTACGCCCAGGGGCCGGTGACCGTCGCCGGTTCGAACAAGGTGCTGGCGCAGTTCAACACGGACCTGGCTTCCCTGGCCACGCGGGACCCGAAGGCCCTGCTGGCGTCGCTCCAGCGCAACGGCGAGAACAAGGTCGGAAAGGGCAACTGAGCACCGTGACCGCCGACGTCATCGAGCGCCCGCCGAAGCGGCGGGCGCCCCGGTCCCCGGAGCCGGGCACCCGCAACCTCCGGCGGGGCGAGGGGCTGTGGGGCTGGCTGTTCGTCAGCCCCATGGTCACCGTGCTCGGGTTGTTCCTGCTGCTGCCGATCCTGATGGCGGCCTGGGTCAGCCTGCTCGACTGGGACGGCCAGTCGAACCCGTTCACGGCCGACGCGCGCTTCGTGGGGCTGGACAACTACCGCAACCTGCTCACCGAGGACGGTCTGGACCGCACCCTGTTCGCCACCTCGCTGCGCAACAACCTCTACTACGTGCTGCTGACGGTCCCGCTGCAGACGGCGCTCGCCCTCACCCTGGCGATCGTCGTCAACCAGCGCCTGCTCCGCGGGCGCGGGCTGCTTCGCACGACGTTCTTCTTCCCGTCGGTGACGAGTTCGATCGCCGTGTCGACCGTGTTCCTGTTCCTCTTCCAGGGCAGCGGCGCGATCAACCGGATGCTGTCCTGGATCGGTGTCCAGGGACCGAACTGGTTCGCGGACTCCCGCGGTGTCCTGCGGGTCCTGCTGTCCGGGCTCGGGCTCGTCGACTCGGTGGCCCCCGGTGCCGCGGCCCCGGGCGAGGGGTTCATGGGACTCGCCTGGTCGGAGTGGCTGGCCGGTCCCTCGGTGGCCATGAGCACGCTGATCGTGCTGGCCGTCTGGACGACGTCCGGCACGTTCATGCTGATCTTCCTCGCCGCGCTGCAGGACATCCCGCGCGAACTCGAGGAGGCCGCCGCCCTGGACGGGGTGAACCGGCGGCAGATGCTGTTCCACGTGATCCTTCCCGCGCTGCGCCCGGTGCTGTTCCTGGTGCTCACCCTCGGGCTCATCTCCACCTGGCAGGTCTTCGACCAGGTCTATGTGATGGGGCAGGGCGAGCCCGGCAACACGACTCTCACCCCGGCATTCCTCTCCTACACCTCGGGCTTCGAGGACGCCGACTACGGTCAAGGAGCCGCGATCGCCTTCATCCTGCTCGCCATTGTCCTGGTGCTGACGGCGTTCCAGCGCTGGGCGCTCCGTGAACGCGGTCCGCGGACGGAGGTGCGCCGTGCCGGTCGCTGAGAAACTCCGGGGATCCTCCGTCGAGCGCCCGATCCTTCCGCGGCTGCCGCGCCCGGTGCGGCTCACCGGCTACGCACTGGTGCTGGCCTTCGGCCTGCTCTATGCACTGCCGTTCGTGCTGCAGGTGGTCACGAGCTTCAAGACCGACCCGGACGCGGCCTCCCGGCCGCTGTCGCTCATTCCGTCGCCGTGGACTCCCGGCGCGTACCACCAGCTCTTCGGGGCCGCCGGCGGGGACGGGGTGCCGTTCTCCCGCTGGCTGGGCAACAGCACACTGGTCGCGGTGCTGGTGACCGCCGGCCGGGTGCTGTTCAACTCGATGGCGGGCTACGCGTTGGCGAGGCTGCGGTTCCGGGGGCGCGGCATGCTCACGGCACTGGTCATCGGGGTCATGGCGGTGCCTCCGGTGGTCCTGCTCATCCCGAAGTTCCTGGTGCTGAACACGTTCGGCATCTTCGACACCTACGCCGCGATGGTGTTTCCACTGCTCGTGGACGCGGCCGGGATCTTCATCATGAAGCAGTTCTTCGAGTCCGTTCCGCGTGAGGTGGAGGAGGCGGCCAGGATCGACGGTGCGGGGATCGTCCGCATCTTCTGGTCCGTGGTGCTGCCGATGGCGCGGCCCGCGCTGATCACCCTGACGATCCTGTCCTTCCAGGGCTCCTGGAACGAGTTCACACATTTCCTGGTGTCCACCCAGTCCTCGGAGTTCGAGACGCTCACCACCGGGCTGGCCCGTGTGGTCTCCGGCGGGCTCGGCAAGGGTACGCAGTACCCGCTGAAGCTGACGGCGGCACTGCTGTCGACCATCCCGGTCGCAGTGCTGTTCTTCTGCTTCCAGCGGTACTTCGTCCGCGGGGCCAATTCCGGTTCCGTCAAGGAATGAGAACGGCGACGGGGACGGCCGGCGCAGCGAGCGCCGGCCGCCCCGTGGCGTTCATCGGGGTCCCGGTCTCAGACCAGGCCCTGGGCGAGCATCGCATCGGCGACCCGTTCGAAGCCGGCGGCGTTCGCGCCGAGGACGTAATCGCCCGGCGCGCCGTAGCGTTCGGCCGTCTCGTGGCACGAGCGGTGGATGTCCCGCATGATCTCGGTCAGCCGCTGCTCGGCCACCCCGAACGTCCACGAGTCGCGGCCCGCGTTCTGCTGCATCTCGAGCGCGCTGGTCGCGACACCGCCGGCGTTGGCCGCCTTGCCCGGGCCGAAGGCGACGCCGGCCTCACGGAAGACGCGGACCGCCTCCGGTGTGGCGGGCATGTTCGCGCCCTCGGCGACCGCCATCACGCCGCCGCGGACCAGGGTGCGCGCGGCGTCCTCGTCGAGTTCGTTCTGCGTCGCGCACGGCAGTGCCACGTCGCAGGCCACGTCCCACACCCTCCCGCCGGGCAGGTACCTGGCGGACGGTCCGCGGCGCTCGGCGTAGTCGGACATCCTGCCCCGCTCAACCTCCTTGACCTGCTTGAGGAGTGCGGCGTCGATGCCCTTCTCGTCGACCACGCAGCCGGCGGAGTCCGAGGCCGTGAGCACGTTGGCGCCGAGGGCCTGGGCCTTCTCGATCGCGTAGAGGGCGACGTTCCCGGAGCCGGAGACCGTCACCTGCCGGCCGTCGAGGGACTCGCCGCGGGCGGCCAGCATCTCCGCGGTGAACAGCACGGTGCCGTACCCGGTGGCCTCGGTGCGCACCTGCGATCCGCCCCAGGCCAGGCCCTTTCCGGTGAGGACACCCGACTCGAAGCGGTTGGTGATCCGCTTGTACTGGCCGAACAGGTAGCCGATCTCACGGCCGCCCACGCCGATGTCGCCGGCCGGCACGTCCGTGTGCTCCCCGAGATGCCGGTGCAGCTCCGTCATGAACGACTGGCAGAAGCGCATGATCTCGGCGTCGGAGCGGCCCTTGGGGTCGAAGTCGCTGCCACCCTTGCCGCCGCCGATGTTCAGCCCGGTGAGCGCGTTCTTGAAGATCTGCTCGAAGCCGAGGAACTTGATGACGCCGAGATCGACCGACGGGTGGAAGCGCAGACCCCCCTTGTACGGCCCCAGCGTGCTGCTGAATTCGACGCGGAACCCGCGGTTCACCCGGATCTTGCCGGAGTCGGTGGTCCAGGGCACCCGGAACATCAGCTGCCGCTCGGGCTCGCAGATGCGCTCCAGCAGTGCGGCATCCAGGTATTCGGGGCGCTGTTCCAGGACCGGGGACAGCGACTCCAGTACCTCGCGGACGGCCTGGTGGAACTCGGGCTCGCCGGGATTGCGCCGCAGGATCTCCGAGCGGACGGCGTCCGGGCCAGGGCGGGAATGCCCTGCGGCTGCCCTCCGGTCGATCGGAGCCGGCATCGGATCACGCTCCTTGTGCATCGGGGTCGGGGATGGTCTCCCGTCATCCGGCTGCCCGGTTCGAAGGCATCCGAATCCGGTGTCTGCGGGTACTGCACGGCGGAACCAGGAGGTCAGTGAGCGTACAGGGCCTCGATCTCCTCGGCGTAGGCCGACTCGACGACAGCGCGCCGGAGTTTCCGCGACGGGGTCACGAGACCTGCCTCCTCGGTGAACGTCCCCGGCAGGATGCGGAAGTTGCGCACCGACTCGGCAGTGGACACCAGGGTGTTGGCGGCGCTCACCCCACGGCGGATCTCGGCCTCCAACTCGGGGTCACGGACGAGTTCGCGCGGGGTGAGCTTCGGTTTGCCCCGCAGCTTGAGCCAGTGCCCCGTGGCATCGTGGTCCAGGGTCACCAGCGCGGCCACGTACGGCCGGTCGTTGCCGACCACGATGCACTGCTCGACGAGCGGATGTTCGCGCACCCGGTCCTCCAGCAGAGCGGGCGAGAGGCTCTTGCCGCTCCTTGTGACGATGATCTCCTTCTTCCGGCCGGTGATGGTGAGATACCCCACCTCGTCCATGGACCCCAGGTCACCGGTGTGGAGCCAGCCCCCGCGCAGGGATTCGGCGCTCCCCTCGGTGTCGTTGAGGTACCCGGAGAAGACGGTGTCGCCCCGCAGCAGGATCTCGCCGTCGTCCGTCAGCCGCAGCGAGACGCCGGGGACCGGGGTACCCACCGTGCCGAAACGGACCCGGCCCGGCGGGTTGGCCGTCGCCGCGGCGCTGGACTCGGTCAGGCCGTAACCCTCGTAGATGGTCACTCCGGCCCCGTCGAAGAAAAGCCCGAGGCGGCGGCCCATGGTGGAGCCGCCGCTGACCGCGTTCCGCACCCGTCCGCCCATCGCCTCGCGGATCTTGGAGAAGACGAGCCGGTCGAAGAGCAGGTGCTGCATGCGCAACGCCGTTCCGGGCCCCGGCCCGAGGCCCAGGGCCTCCCGCTCCCGCGCCTCCGCGAAACGCACCGCGATGTCGGCCGCACGGTCGAAGACAGCGAGGTTCCCCTCCTCCTCGGCCTTCGCCCGCGCGGCGTTGAAGATCTTCTCGAAGACGTACGGCACAGCCAGCACGAACGTCGGCCGGAACGACCGGAGGTCGGGCAGCAACGCGGCGACGGCCATCTCCGGCTGGTGGGCCAGCCGCGCTCCCGCCCGCACGGCCGCCACCTCCACCATGCGCCCGAAAACGTGGGCGAGCGGCAGGAACAGCAGGGTGGACGGCTGATCACCGTCCGACGGTTCGAACAGCGAGCGCCAGCGGGCGATGAGGTTGTCGCACTCGGCCATGAAGTTGGAGTGGGTCAGCACGCATCCACGGGGGCGGCCCGTGGTGCCCGAGGTATAGATGACGGTGGCGACAGCATCGGGCTTGATGGCGAGACGGTGCCGGTGCACGACGCTGTCGGCCACCCGTTCGCCGTCCGCGACCAGGTGTTCCACCGCACCGGCGTCCAGCTGCCACACCCGGGTCAGCCAGGGCACCCGGTCGATCACCGCGGCAAGCGTCATCGCGTGGTCGTCGTCCTCGAGGACGCATCCCATGGCCCGGGTATCGTGCAGGATCCAGGCCAGTTGCTCGCTCGACGAGGTCGGGTACACGGGAACCGGACGGGCGCCGATGGTCCACAGCGCGAAGTCGAAGAGAGTCCACTCGTAGCGGGTACGCGACATGATGGCCACCGGATCGCCGAAGCGTATGCCCTGTGCCAGCAGGCCCTTGGCCAGGGCCATCACCTGGTCGCGGAACTGCGCTGTGGTGACGTCCTCCCAGCGGTCACCGGCCTTGCGCCCGAGCTGCACCCGTCCCGGCTGCTGGTCCGCACCCTCGAACACGGCGTCGGCGAGCCCGCCGACTTGAGGAGCAGTCGCCAGGGCGGGCACAGTGATCTCTGACACGTGTGGTCCTCGGCAGCGATGGATGCGGGTGCGCGTAACGTATCCGGTCGGCTACCGCTGCGGGAACTCCGGGGCGTGACCGCGCCCCTACCGGACACGCACCCGGCGCGTCCGGTGAGGACCGGCCTGGGGGCTGCGATGCCGTCACGATCCGCTGCCGACCGTCTGCTGGCGGTGCTCGAGTCGTTCGACCTCGGTTCGCCCGCGCTGACGCTCACCCGGATCGCCGGCGAGCGGGGCTGCCGCTGTCCACGGCCCACCGCATCGTCGGCTCGCTCACCCGCTGGGGGGCGCTGGAACGCGGCGAGGACGGGCGCTACCACATCGGCCTGCGGCTGTGGGAGGTCGCGGCTCTCGCGCCGCGAGGGGTGGGACTGCGGGAGCGCGCAATGCCGTTCCTGGAGGACCTGTACGAAGCGACCCACGAGAACGTGCAGCTCGCCGTGCGCGACGGGCAGGACGTCGTCTACATCGAGCGGATCTCCGGCCGTTCGGCGGTGGGCGTCCGCAGCCGGGTGGGAGCCCGGTGGCCGCTGCACGCGACGGGCGTCGGCCTGGTGCTCCTGGCGCACAGTCCCGCCGACGTGCAGGAGGAGGTGTGCGCGCGGCCACTGGAGGTGTTCACGCGGTTCACCGTGCGGGACCCGGCGCAGCTGCGGCGCATGCTCGCCGAGGTCCACCGGACGGGGTGCGCGGTGAGCGACCGCCAGATCACCCACGACGCCGTTTCGGTGGCCGCACCGGTCCGGGACGCCGAGGGCGGCGTGGCCGCGGCGGTGTCGGTGGTCATCCCGGCGGAGCACCCGCATCACACGCTGGTCCCGGTGGTCCGGGTCGCCGCTCGCGGCATATCCCGGGCGCTGGGCTGGCAGCCGGCGGGCCGGGGCTCTGATGCGCGACACCGCTTCCGCCCGGCGGAAGGGCCCTTGTGGGCGCGTGGCACAGGTCACGAGTCTGGGGATCGCCTCGAGCCGTGGCGGAACAGCGTGTTCCGCCACGAGGTCCCCTCAGCGACGGGAGAGTGCCGTGACCGATTTCGTCAGGAACCAGTGGTACGTGGCCGCGTACGGCCGCGAGGTGGACCGTGAGCTCCTGGGGCGGACCGTCCTGGGCGAACCGATCGTGCTGTACCGGACGGAGGAGGGCTCCGCCGTCGCCCTGGCCGATCGGTGCGTGCACCGGCGGTTCCCGCTGTCGGCAAGCAGGCTGGACGGCGACCGGATCGTGTGCGGCTACCACGGGTTCACCTACGACACCGCCGGCGCCTGTGTGTCCGTCCCGGGACAACAGCGGATTCCGCGCACGGCACGCGTCGCGGCCTACCCGGTCGTCGAACAGGACTCGTTCGTGTGGGTCTGGATCGGCGACCCGTCACTGGCCGATCCCCGGGCAGTGCCGCGGGCTCCGCATCTTGCGGCGGACGGGTGGACGACCGTCGACGGGATGGAGTGCATCGACGCCGGCTACGGGCTGCTGGTGGACAACCTGATGGACCTCTCCCACGAGACCTATCTGCACGGCGGCTACATCGGCACCCCGGAGGTGGCGGCTGCACCGATCAGCACGGAGGTCGACGAGGGGGCCGGGATCGTGCGGGTCAGCCGGCACATGGACGACGCCGAGTGCCCGCCGTTCTACGCCCGCTCGACGGGGATCGAGGGGCGCATCACCCGCCGGCAGGACATCGAGTACCACGCGCCGTGCCTGTACCTGCTGCACAGCCGGGTCGCCCCGGTCGGGGTGCTGCCGGGCCCCGACGGCGACGACAACTCGGCCTTCCACACTGAGATCACCTACGCCATCACGCCGTCCACGCACGGCCGGGTCTACGACTTCTGGGCGGTCTCCCGGGACTTCGCGATCGAGGACGAGGAAGTCAGCCGGGTGCTGCGGGACTTCAACCACACGGTCGTGATGCAGGACGTCGACGCGCTGAACCTGCTGCAGAAGGCTCTGGACGACGAGCCCGCCGGATATCAGGAACTCAGCATCAACATCGACACCGGCGGACTCGCAGCACGACGCATCCTGGCCCGGCTGGCCGAGGAGGGCGCGCGGCGGACCTCCGGGACACCGGCGGTGGAGGCGGCGGCCCGATGACGGGCGGGCCCACCGCCGAGGTCTACCGGATCGACTGGCTGCCGGGCACCGACCTGCTGCACGGGATCTGCCACTGCGGGGCGGAGAAGGTCACGGAGGACCCGGTGGGCATGTGGGACTGGATGCTCGCCCACCCGCAGGGGCACGTCCCGGGGACGCTGCACGGACAGGAAGGACGGCATGGGCCGCACGCATGAAGCGACGACGGAGCTCGTCGTCGCCGCCAGGACCGAGGAGGCGCTCGGCGTGGTGTCACTGACCCTGCGCCGGCCCGGCGGCGGGATGCTGCCGCCCTGGGAGCCGGGTGCCCACATCGACCTGGTCCTGGAACCGGACCTGGTGCGGCAGTACTCGCTGTGCGGGGACCCCGCGGATCCGGACGCCTGGCGGATCGCGGTGCTGCGGGAGCCCGCCGGGCGCGGCGGCTCGGCCCGGGTCCAGGACTCTCTCGCGGTGGGCAGCAGGGTCGCGGTCCGCGGCCCCCGCAACCACTTCGCGCTGGAGCCCGCCGAGCGCTACCTGTTCGTCGCGGGCGGCATCGGTATCACCCCGATCCTCCCCATGATCCGGGCCGCCGAGGCCGCGGGGGCGCGGTGGCGGCTGCTGTACGGGGGCCGCACCCGGGCATCCATGGCCTTCCTCGACCGGCTGGACGCGTACGGAGAACGGGTGCACGTCGCGCCGCAGGACGAGACCGGCCTGCTCGACGTGGCCCCGCATCTCGACGCGGCCGGCCCGGACGCCCTCGTGTACTGCTGCGGCCCGGAGCCGCTGCTGGCAGCCGTGGAGAAGCTGTGCGCCGGCCGGCAGTCCGGGGCGCTGCGGGTGGAGCGGTTCGGCGCCGTCGGGGCGCCCGCCGTCGCGGAGGCGTCCCCGGAGGACGGAGGCTCCTTCGACGTCGTCCTGGCGCGGTCGGGCCTGTCCCTGACCGTCCCGCCGGGGACCACCGTGCTGGAGGCCGTGGAGCAGGCCGGGGTGGACGTGCTGTCCTCCTGCCGGGAAGGCACCTGCGGAACCTGCGAGACGGATGTGGTGGAAGGGGAGCCGGACCACCGGGACGCCCTGCTCACCGAGGAGGAGCGGGCGGAGGGGGCGTCGATGATGATCTGCGTCTCCCGCTGCCGGGGCCCGCGGCTCGTGCTCGACCTGTGAGGCCCTCCGTCGCCGCGCCGGGTCCCTTCCGGCCCGGGAATCGTGGCCCGGACGCCAACCGCAAGGCGGTCAGGACTTCGTGACCGCGGTCTTCCCGGGCCGACGGGGGACAGCCCGGGTCTCGTCCAGGTGTCCGTACACCGTCGACCGGCTTACGACCGATACTTGTCGGCGATCTGCGGGACCGTCTCTTCCCGTGCGCCGTGGAACCGTTGGCCGAGTGCGGCCCGGTCGTCGGTGGGCTTGGGCCGGGACTGCGGCTCCGACGACGGGTCCGGGTGGGATCAGCGGGTCCGCGAGCGGAAGGTGCGGCGATAGGTGCCCGGGGACACGCCGACCGTGCGGTTGAAGTGGCGGCGCAGCGTCGTGGCGGTGCCCATGCCGGTGGCCGCGGCGATGGCGTCGACGCTGTCATCGGAAGTCTCCAGCAACTCCTGGGCGTGGCGGATCCGCTGGGTCAGCAGCCATTGCAGCGGGGTGGTACCGGTCACCGACCTGAAGTGACGGCCCAGGTTGCGTGAGCTCATCCGTGCCTGGCGAGCCAGGTCGTCCACGGTCAGCGGACGGTCCAGCCGGCCGAGAACCCAGGGGAACAGTTCCGCCAGCGGGTGGCTGTCCGGGGCGGGCACCGGGGTGGTGACGAACTGGGCCTGGCCGCCGTCCCGGTGCGGCGGCACGACCAGTCGGCGGGCGGCCGCGTTGGCGATCGACGAGCCATGGTCGAGGCGGACGAGGTGCAGGCACAGGTCCATGGCGGCGGCTTTGCCGGCGGAGGTGAGCACGCTGCCGTTGTCCACGTAGAGCACGTCGGGGTCGACTCTCACCCGGGGGTGGCGGTCGGCCAGGGCTCGGGTGTGCGCCCAGTGTGTGGTCGCCCGCTTCCCGTCCAGCAGGCCGGCGGCGGCCAGCACGAACGCGCCCGTGCACAGAGAGGCCACGCGCGCGCCGGCCTCGTGAGCCGCGCGCACCGCGTCGACCAGGTCGGCGGGTGGCTCCTCCTCGACGTCGGCCCAGCCCGGGACGATCACGGTGTCGGCGCGCGGGAGCCGGTCGAGGCCGTGATCGGGTTCCAGGAGGAACCGGCCGGCCCGCACGGCGCCCGGCCCGCAGACGACGACGTCGTACCAGGGTTCGGCCACGCCGGCCGGAGTGGAAGCGAAGACCTCGTAGGCCAGGGCCAGTTCGAAGTGCAGCATTCCGTCGGTGACGGCCAGTGCGACAGTTTCCATGTCGGGAACTGTACGGGGGATGGCGTTCCGGACGCTCGTGCGGGAGGCCCGCCCTCGTCAGGATGTCCGTGACGGATCTCAGCGGATCACTGGAGCACGGAGGAGAACTCATGGGGTCGGGGCAGGCGGTGGCGGTGTTCGGCGCGTACGGGCACACCGGGCGCTTTGTGGTGGCACAGCTGCGGGAGCGCGGGTTCGTCCCGGTTCTTTCCGGCAGGGACGCCGCCAAGCTGAAGGTGTTGCAGGCATCCCAGCCCGGACTGGACGTCCGCCCGGCGTCGGTCGGTGAGCCGGCCTCGCTCGACCGCGCACTGGCCGGTGCGGCGGCCGTGGTCAACTGTGCCGGGCCCTTCGCCACGACGGCCGCTCCCGTGATCGAGGCGGCCCTGCGCGCCGGGATCCCGTATGTGGATGTGGCGGCCGAGATCGAGGCCAACGTCGACACCTTCGCACGCTTCACGGACCGCGCTCGCGCCGCGGGAGCGGTGATCGTCCCTGCGATGGCCTTCTTCGGCGGCCTCGGCGACCTGCTGACCACCGCCGCGATGGGCGACTGGGCGGCAGCCGACGAGGTGCACATCGCGTACGGGCTCAGCAGTTGGCACCCCACCGCCGGGACGCGTGCTGCGGGCGCGGTCTCCCGGCAGCGACGGGGCGGCCGACGTGTCCGCTACGCGAACGGGCGGTTGGAGTACCGCCACGACGATCCGCCGACGCTGCTCTGGCCCTTTCCGGATCCGATGGGCCCCCGGGCCGTCATCGGGGAGTTCACGATGGCTGACGTCGTCACCGTTCCCAGCCACCTGTCCGTCCCCGAGGTGCGCACCTCCATGACGATCGAGGCGGCCAGGGACGTGTCCGCCCCGGACACACGGGCACCGGCCGCGGTCGACGAGCGGGGGCGGTCCGCCCAGACCTTCCTCATCGATGTCGTCGTGCGCTCCCGCGGCACCGAACGGCGCGCATGGGCGAGCGGTCAGGACATCTACGCCGTCACCGCACCGCTCGTCGTGGAGGCGGTCGACCGCATCGTCACGGGACGGACCGGAACGGCCGGCGTCGCCTCCGCCGGCAGGATCTTCGACGCGCCCGACTTCCTCCGCTCGCTGTCCGCGCACATCTCCCTGGAACTGCGCCGGTAGCGGGCAGGCCACCGACGCCGTGCGCCGGGCTGCTGTGGTCGCGGCGTATCCCCGTCACTCGAACAGCCGTCCCGACCGGGCTCCGCGACTCTTCCGGCGACCGGTGGAGGGCCGGTCGGGAAGCCCCCGTCCGCCGGGCGGACGCGCCATCAGGGCTGATACTCACACCTGTGTCTGGCCTGGGAGCACGGCATCTGCAGCGAGACTCCGGGAGGCGGACATGGCGAAGGGGCCTGCCGGGGCACGCGATGCAGTGCGGCGGTTCGCACTCGGCCTGCCGGGAGCGGTCGAGGAGTTCCCGTGGGGCGAGAGCGTGGTGAAGGTCAATCGCAAGGTCTTCGTCTTCCTCGGTTCCGGCGACAGCACCCGTCCGCCGCTCATAACGGTCAAGCTGAGGGACGAAGCGGTGCACGCCCACGCGCTCACCGTGGCCGGCGCGGAGCCGGCGGGGTACGGGCTCGGCAGATCCGGCTGGGTCTCCGTCCCTCTGACCGGTGGAGGCACGCCGGCCGGCGAGCTGCTGTGCGAATGGGTGGAGGAGAGCTATCGCGTGATCGCCCCCAAGCGCTTGGTCGCCGACCTCGACGGGGAGTGAGACCCCACGCCGGCCGGGCCGCTGGTTCCGCAAGTTCGGTCTGCGGGACGGGTCTTCACCCGCTGTCCGGTCGGAACGGACGCGGGCACCGGCTCGGAGAGTGGCCTGCCTGCGGCGGGACGGCATCCGTCGCGGGCATGCCCCCCACGACGCATGAGGTCGCGTCCCGAAACGCTGGTCGCACGCCTCGCCGGGGGCACGACCCGGCGCTTTTCCAGCAGCGGTCAGGTCGACGCGTCGTGGAGGACGGCGAACCGGCCCCGGCACGCACGGCCGTCCGGCGTCCGCCAGCCCGCGGTGACGTGTCCGCCGGACGGGGACACGTCCGCCCGGGAGGTCTGCGGGTCCGGTCGGAGGACGCGCGCCACCTCGATCGTCAGACGTCGCGCTGACCCGGTGCCGACGCCCGATGCGGCGTCGGCTTCCACAACGATGCGGGTGCCCTGCGATCCGTCGGCGACGGTCGTCGGCCTCGCGTCCGCCGGGAAGCCGGGGCCGGCGAAGCAGGCGGTGACGGAAGGGTCACGGGTGTCGGTCATGCTCTGGGCCTGCGGCTCTGCGCGGCCTTGGAGGAGTGCGAGCAACTGGGCGACGAGCACCGGGTCATGGGCACCGTCGTACACCCATCGCCGTCCCAGCACCCCGTGCTCGGAGGTGCCGATGAGGCCCCCGTCGGCTCCGGCGAGCGGTGCCCCGCGGTAGGTCAGGGGGACGTGGTAGGAGACCGGTCGATCGCCGGACTCGTCCGTGACCACCATGAACTCGATCCCGACCTCGCCCTGCGGGTCGTCGAGCCGGAAGCCGCCGGCCTTGGACAGTCTCGGTTCGCGCTCCGCGCCGACGTACCACGGCTCCCCGGGCAGCCAGGCCGCGAGCAGCTCCAGCTTGCCGGGAGTCATGGTGGTGTTGTGGATGACAGCCATGTCGGGTGAACGCCTTCCGTCGGCGGTTTCTTCCCTTGCCCCGGCCCTTCCTCGTGGGTCCCTGGGCGCTGGGTGCGCCGTTCCCCTCGGACGTCAGTAAGCGCCGGAGGGAAGGAGCACCGCGAGTTCCTGGGCTGCGTTGGTCAGGGCCGGTCGCAGGCGCAGCAGTTCGGGTAGGTCCATGCGGTAGGCGGGGGCCGCGACGGAGAGGGCCGCGCGGGCCGTCCCGTCGGCGCCGAGGATGGGAACGCCCAGCGCCCTGATGCCCGGTTCGTGCTCCTCGTCGGCGACCGCGTGGTGTTCGGTACGCGTGCGGTCGATTTCGGCGCGGAATGCCGATCGCTCCACGATGGCGTTGGGGCCGAGTGGCGTCAACTCGATGGATTCCAGTAGGTGTTCACGCTCCCTCTCCGGAGAGAAGGCGACGAGCACCTTGCCCATCGACGTGCAGTGGAGGGGACCGTGCCGGCCCGGCTCTCCTTGGACGCTGACCTGCTGCGGCCCCTGTACGTGGTGGATGTAGATCATCCGGTCGCCGTCAGGCACCGCCATCAGCACGGCCTCGCGGGTGAGTTCGGCCAGCCTGCGCATCACGGGAAGAGCGATGCCGGTGAATCCGTGTGCCTGGGAGACGGACTGCCCCAGCTGGTAGACGCGCAGGCCCAGCGTGTACCGCTTCGTTCGGGGATCGAACTCCACGAAACGGTCGCGGGCGAGCGACTTGAGCAGCCGGTAGCAGGTGCTCGTCGGGAACCCCGAGGTACGGGCCAGTTCGGAGAGGACGGCGCCGGACGGGTACCGGCCGAGCATGCCGAGCACATGGAGTGCCTTGCCCACCATGTCCGAGGGCGCTGCAGAATCGGGCATGCCCCCATCTTGCCATATGACGGCAAGCCATGCCGTTGTTCGGCAAGATTCATTGACAGTACACGGGCCCGCGTCGATCATCGTTGCCGTCGCCGCATCACCCCTCCCGGCGGCCCTTCACGCACCCCGGGCGAAAGGCCATCCCCCATGTCGACCCCGACTCCGTCAGCCCCGGCGAGCCCGACGGCCGTCGTCCTCAGCAGACAGCGCTGGACGCGGCTGATGCCCGTCGTCTTCGTGACCTACAGCTTCGCCTACCTGGAGCGGTCCAACTTCTCCGTCGCCGTGGCCGGCAGCATGGCGGAGGACCTCCGGATCACGGGTTCGGTCTCCGCGCTGCTCGGATCCCTCTTCTTCCTGGGCTACTTCGCGTTCCAGATCCCCGGTGCCGTCTATGCCGAGCGGCGGAGCGTCAAACAACTCATCGTGTGGTGTCTGGTCCTCTGGGGCCTGCTGGCCACCGCGCAGGGCCTGATCGCCGACGTCCGGGTCCTCATGGCCGTGCGCTTCCTGCTCGGGGTGTCCGAGGCGGCGGTGCTGCCGGCGATGGTCATCCACATCACCCACTGGTTCACCAAGCAGGAGCGCGGGCGGGCCAACACCTGGCTGATCCTCGGCAACCCCGTCACGGTGCTCTGGCTGACCGTCGTCTCCGGCTACCTGGTCGAATGGATCGGCTGGCAGGGCATGTTCATCGCCCAGGGCATCCCGGCCCTGCTGTGGGCCGTGGTGTTCCACCGGTTCATCGACGACCGGCCCCGGGACGCCGCCTGGCTCTCCGAGTCCGAGCGCAAGGACCTCGAGGAGGCGCTCGACGCCGAGCAGCAGCAGCTCCCGTCCTCCGACGGCTACCTCGCCGCTCTGCGCTCACGGAACGTCATCCTGCTCTCCCTGCAGTACTTCCTGTGGAGCGTGGGTGTGTACGGCTTCGTCTTCTGGCTGCCGTCCATCGTCAGTGCCGGCAGCCACGAGGGCATCGGTATGACCGGCGTCATCTCCGCCACGCCGTACGCGTTCGCGTGCGCCGCGATGCTGGTGAACAGCAGGGCCTCGGACCGGGCCGGCAACCGCAGCCGATTCGTCTGGCCCTGGCTGCTGCTGGCCGCCGCCGCCTTCTACGGTTCCTACCTGCTGGGGGACGCGTTCTGGCTGTCGTTCCCGCTGCTCTGCCTGGCGGCCGCTGCCATGTACGCGCCCTACGGCCCGTACTTCGCGACGATCCCCGAGTTCCTCCCGCAGTCCGTCAGCGGAGCGGCGATCGCGCTCATCAACTCCTTCGGGGCCCTCGGCGCCTTCGCCGGAAGCTACCTGGTCGGCATGCTGAACGACGTCACGGGTTCCACGGCCGCGTCCTTCCTGACCATGGCGGGCTGCCTGGTCGCAGCGGCGTCGCTGATGTGGGCGGTGCGCACCCCCGGCATCGTCGACGGTGCCGTCGCCCTCGCCGAATCCGGCTGACGAACCAACGGCAGCGCACGCCCCGAATGGCGGTGCCGTCCGGTGTGGACGGCACCGCCATTCGGGGCGTGCGGAAGGGCCGTTTCCGCCACCGGACCGCCGAGCGTGGTAGTGGACGGTCATGTCCAAGAAGTCATCGGCCGGACCGCCCCACGGGCCGGCCGCCCTCCGGAAGCGGATCCGCCACAGGTTCGAGCACACGCCCGTGGGACGGGGCTGGCGGCGGGGTTACGAACTCGAGTTGATGCACCGGGCGCTGGGCTTCGCGGCCCTGGGCACCCTCACCCTGGCCCCGCTGCTGATCGTGGTCGCCGCGACCGACCCCGAGAACGGGCGCGGCTTCGCGGAATGGCTGAGCGAGGCCATCGGGGTGTCACCGGCCTCGCAACGGGCGGTGGAGCTCCTGTTCGCCCAGCCGCAACGCGCCCTGCAGTCCACAACGGCCTTCGGCCTGGCGGCGCTCGCATTCTTCGGTCTGGCGTTCAGCTCCGCGGTCCAGACCGGCTACGAAAAGGTCTGGGATCTGCCCGCCGCCCACTGGGGCACCATGTGGCGGCACGTGCTGTGGCTCGCACTGCTCACCGGCTATCTCTTCCTGTCCGCGAAGGTCACCCTGGAGCCCGAGCCCGTCGCGGCTTCCTGGGTGCGGCTGCTGATCACCGTGAGCAGCTCACTGCTGTTCTTCTGGTGGTCCCAGCACCTGCTGCTGGCCGGGCGCGTCGACTGGGGCGCGGTGCTGCCGGGCGCAGTGACGACCGTCCTCGGGCTGACCGGGCTGCGGGTCTTCTCGCAGTTGGTGTTCTCCCCGCTGATCGCCACCAACGCGGTGACGTACGGTCCCATCGGCACCGTCCTGGTCATCCAGTCCTGGCTGGTGGGGGTCGGATTCGTGGTGTTCGGCGGCGCCCTGGTCGGGCGCGTCCTCCACGAGGAACGCCCGCGGCTGGTCCGGGCGATGCGCCGCCGGTGAGGCAGCGTGCAGCGCCCCGCGGCGGGTGGGACGCTCAGCGGCGGGTTCGCTTGTACGCCCGGTGCGCCCGCAGCACGCCGAGCAGTACGGCCGCCACGAAGACGATGATCCCGATGACCAGCAGTGCCAGCAGCCCCTCGACGACGGCGCCGATGAGGCCCAGCACCATGGCGACCAGGATGAGCGACAGGATCAGCACCATTTCTCGGCCCTCCGCCTCGTGCGCTTCAGCGGCGGGCGAGGCGTCGTTCGCCGCCGCTGCCGCGCTCGTAGGTCAAGTCGTAGTGGGTGAAGACCGCCTCCTCGTCCTCGACGGGCAGTTCGCCGTCGGTTCCGATCGCGGGCGCGCTCCTCACCAGGCCGCGGGAGTAGCCGACCTTCAGGTAGCCGGGGCCGACGTGCGCACCGGCCAGCGGCACGAAGACCAGACGGCGACGGGTCGGCACGCCCACGGTCACGGTCGCGAAGGACGGCAGATCCGTTCCGGTGTCGACGTAGACCGACTCCAGGGCACCGATTTTCCGGCCGTCGGAGCCGACCACGTCGTGGCCGCGCCACTCACGGATGTCACCGGGCTCGAACATCGCTGTCCTCCGGGTTTCGCTGGGTGTACCCCTCACTCTCAATCTTTGACCTCCTCGGCCGTGGGCGCACGGGCGGCGCACCGGAACGCCCGGGGCGTCGGGAGGTGGTGCCGCAAAACCTCGTGACGTGCCGGTCCCCGGGGCCAGGGACGCGGGGCCGGCCCAGGGCCTTTCCGGGGCGGGGCGCGCTCGCCGGTTCGCAGGCCGTCGCGTTTCTGTGCATCGTGCCCGTCAACCGGCGGCCGATCGAGTGGGGCCGCGGCCATGCCCGTCTTCCACACCCACCACGGCGCGGGCGGGCCTGCCGAGGCCGCTGGCCCGGTCAGGGACGGCGTGCGACGCTGAAAGAGTCACCGCCGAGGGTTCTCGGGAGGGCCGATGGGACGCGACGTTCCCGCGCTCGTCTTCACCCGGGACGACCGCCGCCGCTACCGCGAGAAGATGCAGGTGTGCCTGGACTCCTTCGCGCGGATGCTGGCGGAGTCGCGGTTCGACGCCGAACGACCGCAGGTCGGGCTGGAGATCGAGCTGAACCTGGTGGACGAGGCCGCGGAGCCGCTGATGCGCAACACCGAGGTCCTGCGTGCCATCGCCGACCCGGCCTGGGCGACAGAGCTCGGCCGGTTCAACCTGGAGATCAACATCCCGCCCCGCAGGCTGACCGCGGGCGGCCCGGGGGCATGGCAGCAGGAGGTCAGGGACGCGCTGAACCACGCGGAGGCCCGGTCCTCGCCCTCCGGCGCACATCTGATCATGATCGGCATCCTGCCCACTCTCCGGCAGCAGGACGTCACCCACGACTCCATCTCGGACAATCCGCGCTACCGGCTGCTCAACGAGCAGGTGTTCGCCGCACGCGGCGAGGACCTGCGGATCGCCATCGACGGCGAGGAGCGGCTGCGCACGTACGCCGACAGCATCACCCCCGAGGCCGCGTGCACGAGCACCCAGTACCACCTGCAGGTGGGCCCGGACGACTTCCCGGCCTACTGGAATGCCGCCCAGGCGATCGCGGGCATCCAGGTCGCCCTCGCGGCGAACTCCCCTTTCCTGTTCGGCAAGGAGCTGTGGAGCGAGACCCGGATCCCGCTGTTCGAGCAGGCCACGGACACCCGGGCCGACGAGCTCAAGGCACAGGGGGTGCGGCCGCGGGTCTGGTTCGGCGAACGCTGGATCACCTCGGTCTTCGACCTGTTCGAGGAGAACGTGCGCTACTACCCGGCGCTGCTTCCGCTGTGCGACGAGGAGGACCCGCAGCGGACCCTCGAGAGCGGCGACACCCCCGAGCTCGGCGAACTGACCCTGCACAACGGAACGATCTACCGGTGGAACCGTCCGGTGTACGCCGTCGTCCACGGCCGGCCGCATCTGCGGGTGGAGAACCGGGTCCTGCCGGCCGGGCCCACGGTCGCCGACACGGAGGCGAACGGCGCGCTCTACTACGGGCTGGTCCGGGCGCTGGCCGAGGAGGAGCGGCCGGTGTGGACGCGGATGTCGTTCGCCGTCGCCGAGGCCAACCTGCACGCCGCGGCCCGGCACGGAATCGACGCCCGCCTGTACTGGCCGGGCATGGGAGAGGTACCCGCACCGGAGCTCGTCCTGCGGCGGCTGCTCCCGCTGGCGCACCGGGGACTCGAGCGGTTCGGGATGGACGCGGCCTGGCGGGAACCGCTGCTCGGCATCATCGAGCAGCGGTGCATCACGGCCCGCAACGGTGCGGTCTGGCAGGCGGAGACGGCCCGGGCCATCGACAAGGTGTCACACGTCGGACACCACGAGGTGCTGCGCCGGATGACCGGCCAGTACATCGACTTCATGCATCTCAACGCCCCCGTGCACACCTGGCCGGTCGACTGACGGCGGGGCGTGTACGGCGGTCCGGCCCGCATCCGTCCGGTGGTGGGGGACGGCACGAGCGGGCGTCCGGTGGCACAGTGGCCAGAGGTCGTCACACCACCCGCCGCCGGGCCCGATGCCGATCCCGAGGAGTCACAGACGTGAGTACGCGGACCTCCACCCGTGCGATCCAGGGCGCCCCGTGCTGGGTGAGCCTCATGGCGCGCGACCTGGACGCCACACAGGACTTCTACGGCTCCGTCCTGGGCTGGACCTACCGGGGCAGCTCGGCCGGCGCCGACGTGTCCGTCGCCCTCGCGGACGGCAGGCCCGTCGCGGGCATCAACGCGCTGGCGCCGTCCATGGGCGTTCCGGTCGCCTGGACCGCCTACTTCTCGGCGCCGAACGCGGACATCGTGGCGGCCCGGATCCGCGAGCGCGGCGCTACCGTGGGCGTCGGACCGCTCGCATTCGGTGCCGGCCGCGCGGCCCTGGCCTCCGACCCCGCGGGGGCGGTCTTCGGATTCTGGGAGGGTCCGGTGCAGGCGGGATGGCGGGTGGGAGCCGCGAATGCGCCGGCCGCGCTCGAGCTGCACACCCGGGACGCCTTCGCGGCGGCGGTCTTCTACGGCGAGCTCTTCGACTGGGCCTCCGGCCTCCCGGACACCTGCACCGTCTCCTACGAGCACGAGACCGTCCTGGTGCTTGCCGAGGGCAGGACCGTGGCCTCCCTCATGGGGGGCGGCATCGAGGCGGCGCCCGATCCGCAAGTGCGCCCGCGCTGGCACGTGTTCTTCTGGGTCTCCGATGTGGATGCCGCTGCCCGGGCGGCCGTCCGCGGCGGAGGTACGGTTGTCTCCGGCCCGCAGGACGCGCGCGCCGGACGTGCCGCCTCGCTGCGCGATCCCGATGGTGCCCTGTTCGCAGTGACCTCGGGCCAGGCATGACCGGTGCCGGGTGCCCGCGGCCCGGCCAGTGAGCGTTTCCCGGCGTCGGAAGGTGTTGCATGGGCGGTCTGCTCGGCCGGTTCGGCGATGCCCGCAGGCCGCGGGGGGAAGCTGACCGGAGCCGCCGCCACGTCCCTCGGGAGGATGCCGGGGAACGACGTCGCATCGGCTTCGGCCGCAGCGTCGCCGGCCAGGTCTTCGTCATGCAGATCCTGGTGGTCGTGCTGCTGGTCGTGGCGTCCCTGGTCGCCCTGGTGACGCAGGCCCGCCACGACAGCAAGGAGGAGGCGGGCAACCGGTCCCTGGCCGTCGCCGAGACGTTCGCCAGCGCCCCGGGCGTTGCCCGGGCCCTGGCGTCGTCCGATCCCACCGCGGTGCTGCAGCCGCGGGCGGAGGCTGCCCGCAAGCGCTCCGGGGTGGACTTCGTCGTCGTGATGACCAAGGAGGGCATCCGCTACACCCATCCGCGGCCGGACCGGATCGGCAAGCACTTCGTCGGAACGCTCGGACCCGCGCAGCGGGGCGGCACGGTCACGGAGACCTACTCGGGGACCCTCGGCCCCGCCGTCCAGGCCGTGGTCCCGGTCCGCGGGGACGGCGGCCGGATCGTGGGGCTCGTGTCGGCGGGCATCACGATCGACAAGGTCAGCGGGGCGGTCAACGCCCAGCTGCCCATCCTGCTGGGTACCACGGGCGCCGCACTGGGCCTCGCCACCTGGGGCACGCTCCTGGTGAACCGTCGGCTGCGCCGGCAGACCCACAATCTCGGCCCGGCCGAGATGACCCGTATGTACGAGCACCACGACGCGGTCCTGCACTCCGTGCACGAGGGAGTCGTCATCGTGGGCGGCGACGGCCGGCTGCTGCTGGCCAACGACGAGGCACGGCGGCTGCTGGAGCTGCCGCCGGACGCCGAGGGGCGGCCGGTCGGCGAGCTGGGCCTGGAGCCGTCCATGGCGGAGCTGCTCGCGTCGGGCCGGGTCGCCACCGACGAGGTGCACTCGGCCAAGGACCTTCTGCTGTCCGTCAACCACCGGCCGACGGACCTGTACGGCGGCCCGCCGGGCAGCGTTGCCACCCTGCGGGACACCACGGAGCTGGCGACCCTCACCGGCAAGGCCCGGATGGCGCGCGAGCGGCTTCAGCTGCTCTACGAGGGCAGCATGCGCATCGGCACGACCCTCGACATCGTGCGGACGGCCGAGGAACTGGCCGAGGTGTCCGTCCCCCGGTTCGCCGACTACGTCACCGTCGACCTCGCGGACTCGATCCTGCGGGGTGAGGAGCCCCGGGACACCGAGCCCGAGCTCCGCCGTTCGGCGGTTCGCGGTGTGCGCAAGGACATCCCGTTCTACCCGCTGGGCAGCCGAATCCGGTTCGTCCCGTCGACCCCGCAGTCGGCGGGGCTGCGGAGCGGGCGGGGGGTCCTGGACGCGGATCTGACCGCCGCGTCCGGCTGGCAGGAGCAGGCTCCGGAGCGGGCCCGCGGGATCCTCGGCCACGGCGCGCATGCGCTGATCTCGGTGCCGTTGCAGGCGCGCGGTGTGGTCCTGGGCGTGGCCAACTTCTGGCGTGCCGAGCGGCCCGAGCCCTTCGAGGCGGACGATCTGTCGCTGGCCGAGGACCTGTCCGCGCGTGCCGCCGTCTACATCGACAACGCCCGGCGTTACACCCGTGAGCACACGATGGCCGTGACCCTCCAGCGCAGCCTGCTGCCGAGCGCTCTGCCCGAACTGGCCGTGATCGACGCCGCGTTCCGCTACATGCCGGCGCAGGCCGGCGTGGGCGGCGACTGGTTCGACGTCATCCCCCTGTCGAGTTCGAGGGTGGCGCTGGTGGTCGGCGACGTGGTCGGGCACGGTCTGCACGCGGCGGCCACCATGGGACGGCTGCGCACAGCGGTCCACAACTTCTCGACCCTCGACCTGCCGCCGGACGAGATCCTCGGTCACCTCGACTCCCTGGTGAGCCGGATCGACCAGGCGCAGCCGTCGTCCCGGGGCGGGGCCGCCGTCACGGGGGCCACGTGCCTGTACGCGGTTTACGATCCGGCCGCCCGGAGCTGCACGATGGCGCGGGCCGGTCATCTCCCTCCGCTGCTCGTGGGACCGGACGGCACCGCGGAGTTCGCCGAGGTTCCCGCCGGTCCCCCGCTGGGGCTCGGCAGCGTTCCCTTCGAGTCGGCGACGGTCGACGTCCCCGACGGCAGCAAGCTCGTCCTGTACACCGACGGGCTCATCGAGGACCGGAGCCGCGACATCGATGCCGGGCTGGAGCTGCTGCGCACGGTGGCGTCGGACACGCTCCGGTCGCCGGAGGAGATCTGCGAGGCCGTCCTCGCCACGCTGCTGCCCGAGCGGCCGAGCGATGACGTGGCGCTCCTCGTCACCCGGGCGCACGGTCTGGCTCCCGGGCGGGTCGCCGGGTGGGAGGTCCCGGGTGACCCGGCGGCCGTCGCGGACGTCAGAGCCGGGGTCACGGCGAAGCTGGCCGAATGGGGGCTGGACGAACTGGCCTTTTCCACCGAGCTGATCCTCAGTGAGCTCGTCACCAACGCGATCCGCTACGGAGCGGACCCGATCGCCGTACGGATGCTGTACGACGACCGGAACCTGGTCTGCGAGGTGTCCGACACCAGCAGCACCTCGCCCCATCTGCGGAGCGCCGCGAGCACGGACGAGGGCGGGCGGGGGCTCTTTCTCGTCGCCCAGTTCGCGGAGCGGTGGGGCACCCGCTATCTGAGCGACGGAAAGATCATCTGGGCCGAGCAGGGTCTGCCGGCCGGGTCCTGATCCGCCGAGGCAGGCCGGGACCCGGCCGGTCGTCAGCCGCCGGTGCCGACTTCGACCACGCTGGGACGGCCTCGTCCGAAGCGCTTCCACAACGGTGGCCCGGCCAGGATCACGGCGATCACCGCGTACACCACCAGGGAGAACGGCGTGTTGACCAGCCCGGCGAGGCTGCCGTCGCTGAGCTGGAGCGCCCGGCGCAGTTGCTGCTCGGCCGCCGGGCCGAGGATCACGCCGATCATCGCGGGCAGCACCGGCAGGCCGAAGCGGCGCATACCCAGTCCGATCAGGCCGATGACCAGCAGCAGGACGAGATCCAGCGGTTCGCCGCCGATCGCGTACACGCCGACGCCGGCGAAGAACAGGATCCCGGCGTAGAGGTGGGGACGGGGGATCCGCAGAAGCTTCGCCCAAACCGGCGCGAGCGGCAGGTTGAGCACCAGGAGCAGCACCATCCCGACGAACAGGGATGCGATGAGGCCCCACACCAGCTTCGGCTCGTGCTCGAACAGCAGCGGGCCCGGCTGGATGCCGTACTGCTGGAAGGCTGCGAGCATCACCGCGGCGGTGGCCGTGGTCGGCAGCCCCAGGGTGAGCATGGAGACCAGGGTGCCGGCCGCCGAGGCCGAGGCCGCGGACTCCGGACCCGCGACACCTTCGATGGCGCCCGTACCGAACTCCGAACGGTGCTTCGAGAGCCGCTTCTCGGTGACGTACGACAGGAACGTGGGAATCTCCGCGCCACCGGCCGGAATTGCGCCGAACGGGAAGCCGATCACGGGCCCGCGCAGCCACGGCTTCCAGCTGCGGCGCACTTCCGCCCGGCCGAGCCACGGCCTGCCGACGTCCACGGGCTTGCCGGAGGTGCGGCGCAGATGGGCCGCGACCCACAGGGCCTCGCCGAGGGCGAACAGTCCTACCGCGACGACGACGACGTCGACACCGTCGGCCAGGTGCAGCGATCCGAAGGTGAGCCGCTGCTGTCCGGTCATGGCGTCCAGGCCGATGAGCCCGATGGTGAGGCCGATCAGCAGGGATGCGAAGCCGCGCACGCGGGAGCGGCCGAGCACGGACGTGACGGCGATGAAGGCCAGCACCATGATCGCGAAGTAGTCGGGGGCGCCGATCCCGACGGCGAGCGAGGCCACGGTCGGCGCCAGGACCACCAGCAGGACGGTACCTATGACGCCGCCGGCGAAATGTCCGATCGCGGCCGCGGCGAGGGCCTGGGATCCCCTGCCGGACCTGGCCATGGGATGGCCTTCGATCGCGGTGACGACCGCGGCCGTCTCCCCGGGGGTGTTGAGCAGGATGGAGGTGGTGGAACCGCCGAACATCCCGCCGTAGTAGATGCCGGCGAACATGATGAACGCGGCGGTGGGGTCGAGTCCGTAGGTGACGGGCAGCAGCAGGGCAACGGCCATGGCGGGGCCGATGCCCGGCAGGACGCCGATGGCCGTTCCCAGCAGCACGCCGGTCGCGGCCCACAACAGGTTCACCGGGGACAGAGCCGTGCCGAATCCGTCGAGGAGGAGATTGAGCGAGTTCATCTCACAGCACCTTCATCAGGGGTCCGCCGGGCAGCGCAACACCCAGCAGGTTGTTGAAGACCAGGAAGGTCACGACGGAGAGCACCGCCGCGATGAGCGGGTCGCGCACCGTGTTCCGGCTGCCCAGCGCGTAGGCGGCCCCCCAGAACAGCAGAGCCCCTGAGAGCGGGAACCCGAGGGGCTCGATGAGGACGGCGTTGCCGAGGAGAACGGCCGCCAGCAGCAGGACGGTTCGCCAGTCGCCCGGTGCCGCGAGATCGATGTCCTCGCCGCCCTCGGCTTCGCCGCGCCCGCCTCGCAGCACGTCGACGGCGAGGAGTACCGCGACGACGGCGAGGAGTGCCCCGACGATCAAGGGGACGGTCTGCGGGCCGACGGGCCCCCGCTGGGTGAACTCGCCGTCCATCGTGAGGGCGTCGGTGAGGACGAGGACCCCGAGCACCAGGAGCAGCAGGCTGACGCCGAGTTCCGGGCGTCCGCGCAGCAGGCCGCCGTTGCGCTCGGGTGCGGGGGTTTCGGTGGGGGTGGGTGCGGTGGTCACAGGCCCAGCTCCTTCAGCACGGTGTCGACGCGGCGGTCCTGACCGTCGAGGAAGCGCCCGAAGCCGGCACCGGTCAGATACGCGTCGCTCCAGCCGTTGCGCGCCAGTGCGTCCTTCCACTGTTTCGACGCGTGGAGCCGGTCGACGAGACCGGTGAGCCGTTCCCGCTCCTCCCGGCTGAGGCCCGGGGGCGCCACGATGCCGCGCCAGTTGGTGAACTCGGTGTCCACGCCTGTTTCCCTGAGCGTCGGGGCGTCGATGTCCTCGGCGCGTTCCGGCCCGGTCACCGCGAGCACCCGCAGTTGCCCGGACTTGATCTGGTCCAGGTACTCGCCGACACCGGAGACGCCGAAGGCGACCTTGCCGCCGAGGATCGAGGCGAGGAGCTCGCCTCCGCCGTCGAAGGGGACGTAGTTGACGGACTTCGGGGTGATCCCGGCGGCCTCGGCCATCAGCATGGGGGCGAGGTGGTCGGGGCCTCCGGGGGAGGACCCGCCGCCGACGGGCATGGACCCCGGGTCCTTCTTCCAGTCGGCGAGCAGTTGCCCGAAGTCGCGGTACGTGGAGTCCTTGTCGACCACGACGATGTCCGGCTCCTCGGTGAGCCGGGCTATGGGGGTCGTGTCGGCGAGCGTGGAAGGGGCGTGGTTGGTGTGCACGGCGCCGACCACGCCGAGCCCCATCGACATCGCGAGCTTGCCGTTGCCGCGTTCGGAGACGAGCCGGCTCAGGCCGACCGTTCCGCCGGCGCCGGGGAGGTTGAACACCTCGGCGCTGTTGTTGAGGCCGGCGTCCTCGATGGCTTTCGCCGCGGTCCGCGCAGTGATGTCGTAACCACCGCCGGGGGTGTTGGGCACCATGAGGCGCAGGCCGGGGATCCGCGTTCCGCCCTCGGCGCCGCTGCCCGAGGTGAGCAGCGGCGGGACGAGGAGCACGAGCAGCACCGCCCCGAGGAGGGCGAAGGGTGTGCGTATACGCACGGGTGGCACCGCCTTGTCCGTTCGAGCTGTGAAGGATGGGAGTGAGGCGGAGCACATGTTGCCGCCGGGTTAACACGCTGTCTCGCTTCCGGTATTAAGGGACCTTGTGTTCGTTGTGGTCAGAGGGACGAGTCCGGTGAGGAGAACTGCGCGATGACCACGGTGCTGGTCGTCGACGACGACTTCATGGTCGCCAAGCTGCACAGCCGCTACGTGGCGGCGACCGAGGGGTTCGAGGTCGCCGGGGTCGCGCTGAGCGGCGGCGACGCGCTGCGGGCCGCCGAACGGCTGCGGCCGGATCTGGTGCTGCTGGACGTCTACCTGCCGGACATGGACGGCATCACCGTGCTGCGTGAACTGCGCGCCGCCTGCAAGGGCGACGGGCCCCCGGTCGATGCGCTGTTCGTGACGGCGGCCCGCGACGTGCACGTGATCCGGGCCGCGCAGCAGGCGGGGGCGCTGCACTATCTGCTGAAGCCCTTCCACCGCTCGGCGCTCCAGGAGCAGTTGCGGCATGTGGCGGCACTGCGCTCACGGTTGGAAGTTCTGGACGAGGCAAGTCAGGAGGACGTCGACCGCATCTTCGGAACGCGCCCGCCGGGCTCCCGGGAGCTGCCGAAGGGACTCGCCGGGTACACGGCCGACCTGGTCGAACGCACGCTGCGGCAGCACGGCGAGGGCCTGTCGGCCTCCGAGTGCGCCGAGGCGGGCGAGCTGTCCCGGGTGAGCGCCCGCCGCTATCTGGAGTTCTTCGCGCACACCGGGCGGGCGCGGGTGAGTCTGCGCTACGGAGGCACGGGCCGGCCGGAGCGCCGGTACCACTGGACCGGCTGACCGGCCGGCGCCGCGCCCGGGCGGCGGATCAGGGCCGGGGGCTCACGCGGTGGCCTCGGCCGAGGAACGTCCGGCCAGGCGGCCGGAGAACAGGCAGCCGCCGAGGAACGTCCCTTCCAGCGCACGGTATCCGTGCACCCCGCCACCGCCGAATCCGGACGCCTCGCCGGCGGCGAAGAGGCCTGGGACCGGCTCACCGTTGGCGTCCAGTACGCGCGCCGACAGATCGGTGTGCAGGCCGCCGAGGGATTTGCGGGTCAGGATGTTCAGCCGGACCGCGATCAGCGGGCCGGCTGCGGGGTCGAGGATCCGGTGCGGCGGCGCGGTACGGATGAGCTTGTCGCCGAGGTAGTTGCGGGCACCGCGCATCGCTGTGATCTGCAGGTCCTTGGTGTAGGGGTTGGCGATCTGCCGGTCCCGGGCGGTGATGACCCGGCTCAGCGCGTCCTCGTCGACGAGCGGCTCACCGGTGATCCGGTTCATGCCGCGCACCAGTGCTGCGAGGTCCTTCTCGACGACGAAGTCCGCGCCGTGGTCCATGAAGGCCTTGACCGGGCCGGGGATGTCGGCGCGGGCGCGGCCGATCACGTCCCGGATGCTCCTGCCGGTGAGGTCGGGGTTCTGCTCGGAGCCGGAGAGCGCGAACTCCTTGCCGATGATCTTCCGGTTGAGCACGAACCAGGTGTGGTCGTACCCCGTGCTCAGGATGTGCTCGAGGGTGCCCAGGGTGTCGAACCCCGGGAACAGCGGCACGGGCAGCCGCCGGCCCCGGGCGTCCAGCCACAGTGACGAGGGGCCGGGCAGGATGCGGATGCCGTGCCGGGCCCAGATCGGGTCCCAGTTCTCGATGCCCTCGGTGTAGTGCCACATCCGGTCCTCGTTGATGACGGCACCGCCGGCCTCGCGCGTGATGCCGATCATCCGGCCGTCCACGTGCGCGGGGACACCGCTGAGCATCCGGGCCGGCGGCTTCCCCAGCCGCTCCGGCCAGTTGGCACGGACGAGGTCGTGGTTGCCGCCGATGCCGCCTGAGGCGACCACGACAGCCTGGGCGTTCAGCTCGAACTCACCGGTGACGGTCCGGGAGCTGGCCTCACCGCGCTGCACGGTGCTCGGTTCGAGGACCGCGCCGCGCACTCCGTGCACCCGCCCGTCGGTGGTCAGCAGCTCGTCGACCCGGTGGCGGAAGCGCAGTTCGACCGTGCCGCGCCCGACGGCAGCACGCACCCGGCGCTCGAACGGCTCCACCAGCCCGGGCCCGGTCCCCCAGGTGAGGTGGAAGCGGGGCACGGAATTGCCGTGCCCGGTGGCGTCGTAGCCGCCGCGCTCGGCCCATCCGACGACCGGGAACAGTTTCACACCGAGCCCCCGCAACCAGGCCCGCTTCTCCCCCGCGGCCCAGTCCACGTACGCCTCGGCCCAGCGGCGCGGCCAGTGGTCCTCGGGGCGGTCGAAGCCGGCCGTGCCGAGCCAGTCCTGCCAGGCGAGTTCACGGCTGTCGCGGATGCGCATGCGCCGCTGTTCGGGCGAGTCGACGAGGAACAGTCCGCCGAACGACCAGTGCGCCTGGCCTCCGAGTGAGGCTTCCGGTTCCTGGTCGACGAGGACCACCTTCCGCCCGGCGTCGGCGAGTTCGGCCGTGGCCGCCAGCCCGGCCAGGCCGGCGCCCACCACGATCACGTCGGCGTCAAAGGTCATGTCCCCGGTCACCTTCCTGCGGCACTTGTTCGGCGGCGCCTCCCCTACCGGGCGGTCACCACCGTGTGGGGGTACACCGTCTCCGATCGTCCTCGCCCCGGGCAATGGCTGTGCGTGCCCGGTGCCGGTCATTCGGGCGCAGGGGCGGCAGGTCGGGGCGGTTCAACCCGTGCGATCCGGTACGCGCAGGGCGATCAGCGCGATGTCGTCCCGCCCGTCGGCTCCGGGCCGCCCGAGGAGCAGGTCGCAGAACGCGTCGAGGGGCTCGGCCGCGGCGCCCTCGGCCTGCAGGCGCAGACGTTCGAGACCCCGGCCGATCTCCTCACGGGGCTGCTCCACGAGACCGTCGGTGTAGAGCACCAGGGTGCTGCCGGGCGGCAGCGGCTCAGCGGCGCCGGAGCGCTCGGGCACGGGCACCGGCAGTCCGAGGAGGGGGCTCTGGGCCTCCGTCAGGAATCGTGCGCCGTTCCGCGGGGTGATCAGCAGCGGCGGCGGGTGTCCGGCAACGGAGTAGCGGAGGTGCCAGGAGCCCTCGCCGGCCCGCGCGGCACGGCAGTACACACAGGTGACGGTGGCACCGTCGGGGTCCAGCAGCTGCGCGGCCGTGTCGAGCCGGCGGATGACGGCGCCGGTGCCCTCCTGCCGGTCCACGGCGATGCCGCGGAGCATGTTGCGCATCCGGCTCATGGTGACGGCCGCGTCCAGGTCGTGTCCGGCGACGTCGCCGATGACGAGCGCCACCGACCCGTCGGCCAGGACGAAGGAGTCGTACCAGTCGCCGCCGACCTCGGCCGCCGTGCGGCTCGGGACGTAGCGGGCGGTCATCTCCAGGCCCGGGACCCGGGGCGGATCGCTGAGCAGGCTGTGCTGGAGGGCCAGAGCGACGCGCTGCGTCCGCTGGAACCGGAGGACGTTGCTGAGCGGGTCGTGGGCCTGCGTCAGGAGCTCACGCATCAGGTCCATGTCCTCGGGTCCGATCGCGTCGCGTTCGCCGCACACGAAGGCGCTCGCCACGGCGACGACGGCACCGTCGACGAGTACGGGCACGAGGACCATGCTGTGGGCGCCGGCGAGGGTGAGCCAGGGCAGGGTCCCGGGCGGCGCGACCGCGGCCGGGATGGCGCCCGGTGCGAACGTGGCGTGCACGGGGTGGCGCCCGCGCACCGCCCGGGCGATCGGGCTGGCGGGGGCGATGTACTCCTCGCCCAGGGGCGGGAGGTTCTGCGGCATGCCGTCGTCCGCCGTGGCGGCGATCCGTTCCGCGACGAACGATGCCCCCGCGTCGATGTCCTCCCCCGCCTCGCCGGGCACCAGGTAGATGCCGCAGGAGTCGGCCAGCGCGGGAACGATCATCCGGCTCAGGGTGGCGAGGGCGTCCCGGACGTTCTCCGCCTCGGCGACGGCGGCTGCGGCCCGGGCGAGGAACTCGTCGCGGCGGCTGCGCTGCCAGCTCTCCTCGACGTCGGTGGCGGCTCCCACCCACTCGACGACGGCGCCGTCCTCACGGATGGGCACCGCGCGGACGTCGTAGTGACGGTAGGTGCCGTCGGCGTGACGGAGCCGGTAGCCGCAGGTGAAAAGGTCCGGGGCCTCGTCGACGGCGCGCGACCAGGCCTCGGCGACGCGCTCGCGGTCGTCGGGGTGGAGACAGTTCAGCCATCCGTCGCCGCGGAGTTGCTCCCGTGCCTGGCCGGTCACCCGCATCCAGGCCCTGCCGCCCTCGAGGATCCGGCCGCGGTGGTCCGTCACCCAGACCATCCGGGCGCTCGTCGTGACGAGGCTGCGGTAGCGCTGCAGGGCGCGGCGGCGGGCGTCGGACAGGGCCCGGACCTGTTCGGCGGCGGCGACGTGCTCGGTCACCTCCATCACCACGACGAGGACGCCCCGGCCGCCGTCCTGCAGCGGGACGGACGAGAGACAGAGGTTGAAATACCGCTGCGTCCCGTCCCGGTGCGGACCGGCCGGCACCGGTGCCGCGACGGTGGTGGCCGGTTCGCCGGTGGCGCGGACCCGGTCGAACAGGTCGAGGTCCTCGGGCCGGAGGAAGCCGGAGAAGGCGGCTCTCGACGGCATGCCGAGCACGTTCCCCAAGGCCTCGCGGCAGGCCCGGTTCACGTACGTGAGCACGTGGTCCGGGCCCGCGGTCATGGCCATGGGGGTGGGCACCGGGTCGAGGACGTCCGGTGCCGTGGTCGGGGTGTGCGCGCGTATACCCTCCATCGCCGTTCCCGGGACGTGGACCGGCACCGTCCGGCACCGCTCACACTGTGGTTGTACCCAGTCGGCGCGTTCCGTCCCCGGGTCGGACCGGAGTCCTGTCCCGGAGCCGGGCGGCCGGCGAGCGGTACGACGGGCCGGCGCACGGCGACCCGATCCGGTGCGAGCAAACGGGAACGTTTCGCGTCCGGGCGGCCACCGGGGGTGACGGGGACTCGGTCACTCCTGGGTGAGCAGTCCGCTCCGGAGCCGGGTCAGGACGCGTGCCAGGAGACGTGAGACGTGCATCTGCGAGACCCCGAGCTCCGCGCCGATCTCGGCCTGCGTCATCTCGGCGCCGAACCGCATCTGGAGGATCCTGCGGTCGCGTTCGCCGAGCTCCGCCAGCAGCGGCTTGAGAGCCTCCAGGTTCTCCACGATCTCCATGGCGGGGTCGACCTCGCCGAGCCGGTCGGCCAGGCAGGTCCCGCCGCCTTCCGCGCCTTCCTCGGCGGGCACGTCGAGCGATCCGGCGGTGTAACCGTTGCCGGCGACGACGCCCTCGACGACCTCTTCCTCGCTGAGGTTCAGGTGCTCGGCGAGCTCGGACGTGGTGGGTGCGCGGTCCAGGCGCTGCGACAGCTCGTCGTTGGCCTTGGCCAGGTCGAGGCGCAGCTCCTGCAGGCGCCGGGGGACGTGGACCGACCAGCTGGTGTCACGGAAGAAGCGCTTGATCTCGCCGACGATGTAGGGCACGGCGAACGTGGCGAACTCGACCTCGCGCGAGAGGTCGAAGCGGTCGATGGCCTTGATCAGGCCGATCGTGCCGACCTGGACGATGTCCTCCATCTGGTCGGCCCGGTTGCGGAACCGCCCGGCGGCGAACTTGACCAGGGAGAGGTTGAGTTCGATGAGGGTGTTGCGCGCGTACTGGTACTCGTGCGTGCCCTCCTCGAGCTCGGCCAGCCGGTCGAAGAAGAGCTTCGACAGGGCGCGGGCATCCTTGGGGGCGATCTTGTCCGCCTCCTCGATCCACGGCAGAGCGGCGTCCTTCGTCTCGTCGACCTGAGCGGCTCCGCTCACCGTCGTGGCGGCGGATTCGGTGCCGGTCGTGGATCCCATGATGCTCACGTCGCCCTCCCATGTTTCGGTCGTTCGAGCCCCGCTTACCCCGTATTCCTTCCCGCACACCGATGGGTTCGCGCAACTTCACTTCTCCGGTGCGGCTGGGCTCCGGGTGGCCGGCGGGGCTCCGGTGTCACCGCGAGGGGAGCAGCCGGGCGGCCCTGACCACCGGCCGGGAGGTGGTGGCGCCCGCCGTCCGGCGCACGAGCGCGGCCTGACGTCCGACGTCGTGCGCCGCGTGCCGGACCCGCCAGTTCAGCGAGGGCCGGCCGGCGGTGTCCGCGGCCGCGAGGAGGAGGCCTCCGAGCATGGAGAGGTTCTTGAGGAAGTGCAGCTTCTGCGCCTGGCGCTCGTCTTCGTCCTTGGCACTCCAGAACGGGTGACCGGCCAGCGTGGTGGGGACCAGGGTCACAGCCAGCGCGACCGCACTGATCCGCGGCAGCACCCCCAGCCCGAGCATGCCGCCCGCGACCACGTGAACGGCCCCGTTGACCCGGACGGCCTGCTCGGGGTCGTCGGGCACGGCGGGCACCCGCTCCGCGAGGGGCGAGACGACCCGGGCGGCCCCGGGCGCGACCGCCGCCGCGTTCCGGTAGGTGGACCATCCGCTGTACACGAACACCGAGGCCATGAGCGGCCGCGCGATTCTCCTGAGAACGACCATGAAGGACGGTTGCCCTCTCCTGCCGCCCTCCTACCCCGCCGCCGCCCGGCATCGCCCGGGTGGGCGACACTCCGCGGCCCCAGCCGCTGCGGCCGGGGCCGGGGCCGACGTCCCTGCGACGGGCACCCGGCCCGCACCCGCCGGGCCCGGTGCCCGTGCTCGGCAAGTCTCGCCCGGATGCTTGCGGCGTCCGGTGCGGTACATCGCAGGAGGGGATGCCCCTCCGACCCGGGGGCCCTCCCCGAAGGATGGGGGAGTGCTCGGGTGAGGCGACGCAGCGAGGGCCGGACAGGGCGTCGCGAGCCGGTGGACCTTTCCGGCCACCGCACTAGGCTTCGGCGCCATGACCAACTTCATCGTCTCCGTCCCCGGCACCTTCAAGCAGGAACTCGGCGCCGAAGCGAGGGCCCGGCTGCTGACCGCACTCCAGGGCACCGACCCGGAGGAAGTCGGCGATGTTCCGCCCGACTTGGACGCGTTGAGCACCGATGACAGCGGGCCGACCTTCACGCTGCGTCTGGAGGTTGATGCCGAGGACAGCCGCTCCGCTCAGCAGGAGGCGCTGTCCATCGCCCGGAACGCCCTCGAACAGGCGGGCTTCGACGAGGAGTCCGCGCCTCTGGGACCGCCGGTGATGACGGCGATCGACGTCGAATGACCATGCCAAAAGGTCAAATGTCCCCATTCTGTAACGCGCGGTGATTCAGCGCGGCTCGTGCGGGACGTGCCGCGAATCTGGTCTCCCGGTCATTCACCGGGAATTAACCACCGGCACGGTGCATCCAGCCGTGCCTGCACGAGAAATGGGGTCACCATGTCCCTGAGCATCCGCAGTCTCGCCGCCACGGCCGTCGCCGCCGTCGCCCTCGTGGGCGCCGCAACCCTCCCCGCAACCGCGGACGGGAGTCACCGGCACGGCCACCACAACGGGCACCACGGCCACGGGCAGCGCGGAGGCGTCGAGATCTCCGAGGTGCAGTACAACAGCCGCGGCATCGACAGCCGTTTCAACCGCAGCCTCAACGGCGAGTGGTTCACGGTCCGGAACGATGGGCGCTTCCCCGTCCAGCTCCGCAACCACACCGTCCGGGACGGGCGGGGGCACACCTACCGGTTCGGCTGGCTGCGGCTGCGCGGAGGCCAGGAGGTGACCGTCCACACCGGCTACGGCCGCGACAGCGGGTCGCGCGTCTACCAGGACAGCCCGCGTCACCTGTACAGCAACGTCAGAGGCTCCCTCACCCTCCGCGACGACGAGGGCCGCAGGCTCGACCGGTGCGCGTGGAACCGCTGGGACGGTGGCCACAAGAGCTGCTGAACCGGGCCCGTTCGCGGGCTGATCGTCCGGCGGCGCCACTCCCGTCTCCTTTGCCCGGCGGGGGCGGCGCCGCCGCGTTGTGCGGCGGCCACAGCCTGCTGGGCCACCCGTCTCAGTGCCGGCCGGACCCGGACTCCGCCGCCCCGGCCGGCACCGTCTCCTGCGGCAGCGGCCGGACGACCAGTCGGAGCGCGCACAACAGGCACAGGGCAGCGACGAAACCGCTGAAGAGGAGCCCAGCCGAGCGCAGGCCCAGGGCCTGTTCCAGGACTCCGATCCCGATCACGGGCAGGGAGATGCCGACGTACAGGGCAAGGAACAGCGCCGAGTTGATTTCGGCGCGACGTTCCGGCGGACTCTGCGTACCGACCACGGCGAATCCGGCGCGGAAACTCATCCCCTGGCCGGTGCCGGCAACGGCTGCCCCCACCGCGAGCAGCCCGGCGGACTCGACCACGAGGCACGCCGCCACAGCCGTCACTCCGGTGAAGAGCACGACACACCCGACGGGCAGAACGGCTCGCGAGTCGAACGGCCGGGAGAGGACCTGTCCCGCCGTGGACCCCGCGAACACGGTGAAGACCAGGGCGCCGGAGACTGCCAGGTTGTGCAGTCCGAGGATCTGCGACGCCATGCTGGGCACGACGGAGGTGAACAGTCCCAGGGTGGCGAACCCGGCGAACCCGGCGACCGCGGCCGGGACGAAGACCGGGCGCGCCTGAGCGGGTACTTGCGGCATGCGTGGCCGCAGGGTCGCCCGCCGGCCGGTCCTCGGCACGGTCTCCGGGAGCAGCAGCACCCCGATCGTGGCCACCGTGATCAGGACGAGGTCGACGACGAAGACCGTGATCAGGGGTGACGGCGCGTACTGTGCCAGCACTCCGCTGAGGAGCGGACCGCACCCGAGGCCGAGCATGTTGGCCCCGGTCGCGATCAGGACTGCCCGGCCGCGGTGCTTCTCCGGAGCGAGTTCGACGATGGCGGCGGTGGCCGTACCGGTGAAGATTCCCGCCGAGAGGCCGGAGAGCAGCCGTCCGACGAACAGCAGCGGCAGCCCCTCCTCGGCGATGAACGCCACCGCGGACAGGGCTGAAAGGACGAGGCCGGGCAGCAGCAGGGTGCGGCGGCCGAACCGGTCGGAGAAGTCACCGAACAGCAGCAGGGCGATCATGACACCGAAGGCGTAGACGGCGAAGACGACCGTCGTCATCAGGGCGCCGAAGCCGATGGTGTGCTGGTAGATCCCGTAGAGGGGGGTGGGGAGCGTCGTCCCGATCATGGTGACGACGAAAGCGAAGGCCGCCGCGGCGACGGCCCGTGCTGGGTGGCGGGGAGGGGGGACCGCTCGGGCCCGGTCGGGACTCGTCATGGCGTCCTTGTACCCGCCGGGCGGGGAACCGAGCGGACGGAAATCAGGGGGCTCCCCCGAGCCGGTCCTCCTCGGAGACCACGTGCACGGCGGCCTCTTCGGCGGAGGCTGCCGCGCCGTCGATCCCGACGTCGCGCGCGACCATGTCCTTCTCCCGTGCGGAGTGCGCACCCTCGTCCGGTGCCACGAGCCGTCCCGAACGGGCCCCGCCGACCTCGTCGTCCCACAACTCCCCGTCGCTGTCGGGGGTGTCGCCCAGACCGTCCCCTTCGGGCACGGCGACCTCCGGAACCTCGTGGGACAGGCGCCGGTCGAGGCTCTCCCCCAAGTGCTGCTCCTGGGCGGTCGTGCCCGGGCTCTCGACGGCGAGGGGCCGCTCGGGGGGCGAGTACCCCTCGTCGAGCACCTCGTCGACTCCGCGCTGCTCGAGGGTGTCCTCGGGCTCCAGCGGTCCGATGTCGTCCTGCACCTCGGAGCGGTCCGGCTGGTAGACCTCGTCACCCATCATGCTCTCGCTCATGCGCCGTCCTCGCCAATCTCCGCGGGCGTCTCTCATTCTAGATCTGCGTCCCGGGCCTCGCAGAGACGGTGTCCGCGCTCCCGGGACGGGTCCGTCGGCGGGGCCCGGGCGCACCGGCACCGTGCGGCGGCGCCGTGTCCGCACCGGCCTCCGCCCGGGCCCCGCCGACGGGACACGGCGCAGGGCCGGCCGGCTCTCCCGGAAGCCTGGCCTCCGGCGCGGCCAACCCCGGTGCTGCGCACGGCGGTCCGCGTGTCCGGCAGCCGGGCACCCCGACCTGGCCGGATACCTGACGCAGCGTCGGGAACTGACCTAGCATGACGGACCGGCAACGGTACGAAACCGGCGAGGACTGCGAGGCAGGGATGAGCCAGGACCACGAGCCCGTGCTCAAGGGGATCGACGTCGACGTGCCCAGCGTGGCGCGGATGTACGACTACCTCCTGGGTGGCAAGGACAACTACGGGGTGGACCGCGCGGCCACGGAGGAACTGCTCAAGGCCGTGCCGAGCACCAAGGTCCTGGCCGTCAACAACCGTCGTTTCCTGCAGCGCGTCGTCCGCCGCCTGGCCGAGGACCACGGCATCCGGCAGTTCATCGACCACGGATCGGGGCTGCCCACCCAGGACAACGTGCATCAGGTCGCCCAGCGTGTCGACCCCGGGTCCCGTGTGGTCTACATCGACAACGACCCCATCGTTCTCGCTCACGGCCGTGCCCTGCTCGAGGAGAACGAGAACACCGCCGTGATCCAGGCGGACATGCGCGACACCGAGGGGATCCTCGGCCACCCGGAGGTCGTCCGCCTGATCGACTCGGACGAGCCCGTGGCCGCACTGTTCGTCTCGGTCCTGCACTGCATACCCGACTCGGACGACCCGGCGGGACTGATCAAGCGGGTCGTGGAGCGTCTGGCGCCCGGCAGTTGCCTGGTGGTGTGCCAGCTGGTCAGTGAGGACGCGGCCACCCGTGACTTCGTGACCGACTTCATGGACAAGAGCACCCACGGCAACTGGGGCCGGGTGCGGCAGGAGCACGAGGTGGCGGAGTACCTCGAGGGTCTGGAGATCCTCGAGCCGGGTCTGGTGGAGGTCTCGATGTGGCGTCCGGACTCCGAGATCGGGCCGAAGCAGCTCACCCAGGAGTGGATCGAGTTCGGCGGTGTCGCCCGCAAGCCCTGAGGCGTGAGACGACGAGCCCGGTCGGCGAGCGGTTACCGGCCGAGTTCGTCCGTGATTTTTTCGAGGAACGGGACGGTGGCCGACGGGGGCTCGGCCTCGGCACAGACTCTGTCCATCACCGAGAGGTAGTTGTCCACGTCGTCCCGCTTGTCGAGGTACAGGGCGCTCGTGAGCTGTTCCAGGTACACGATGTCGGGAAGGTCCGGTTCGAAGAAGCGCAGGATGGTGACCGGGCCGCCGGCCGCCGCCACACCGCCGATGCTGAAAGGCGCGATCTGCAGCGTGACGTTCGGGAGCCTGCCCACCTCCACGAGATGCTCGAGCTGAGCCCGCATCACGTCCGGTCCGCCCAGGGCACGGCGCAGCGAGGCCTCGTCGAGGACGGCCCACAGTTTCGGCGCGTCGGGACGGGTCAGCAGCCGCTGCCGGGCCATGCGCAGCCCGACCCGCCGCTCGATCTCCCCGCCGGGGGCCTGCGGGTGGCCGAGCCGGGTGACGGCGCGGGCGTACTCGGGGGTCTGGAGGAGTCCCGGCACGAACTGGTTCTCGTAGGTTCGGATGACCGATGCGGCCTCCTCGAGGCCCAGGTGGGTCTCGAACCACGTCGGGAGCACGTCACCGTACTGGTGCCACCACCCGGGGGCACTGGCCTGGCGGGCCAGCGCGAGAAAGTCCTCGCGGTCCGCCTGGTCGGTGACGTTGTAGAGGGTGAGAAGGTCGGCAACGTCGCGCTCCTTGTAACCCGTGCGCCCCAGTTCGAGCCGGCTGATCTTGGCGTGGGACCCGCGGATCGCCTCCCCCGCCGCCTCCCGGCTGATGCAGTTCGCTTCCCGGAGTCGTCGCAACTGGGAACCGAGCACGATGCGCAGCACCGTGGGGCCGCCTCGGGGGTGCTGGAGATAGCGCCGTATCGACCGTTCGCGACTCGACTGAGCGGCGGGCATGCTGGCTCCCCTGAGTGAATGCGTGAGCGCTCAGTGTTGCATTCCGGGCCCGGTTTCGTACAGCCGCGTGCGGAATGGGGGAGCCACGCGAGTGATCAGCAACCGCCCGCCATGCCGTCGAACTCCCCGTCCTTGGCACCGTCGATGAACGTCGCAATCTCGGCACGGGTGTAAATGAGTGCGGGTCCGTCGGGATAGCGGGAATTGCGGACCGCGATCTCGCCTCCGGGCAGCTCGGCGAGTTCGACGCAGTTGCCGCTCGGGTTGCTACGCCGGCTCTTGCGCCACACCGCACCCTCGATGCAGGACGCCTGGATGCCGTTGTCGATGTGTCCCACCTGAGATTCTCCCTCATGCAGCCAGGAACCGGCGGCCCTGTGGTCATCACTCGTCAGAGTGCTGTGCAAGCACGGCTGTTCTTACGAATGTACTTGCAGATGTACTTGCAGCGGCAGGCGGCGAACGAGGATAGTAGTGCGCGTGGACAGTCACCACGCTCCCCCGTCCGCGCTGTTATCGGAGACCGCCATGACAGGAGTTCCGGCACGTCCGGCAGGCACTGCGGGTCCTGGCGGCCCGCATGCGACAGCAGATCGCCCTCCGGCGACGGCTTGCGGGGGGCCGCGCGCATGAAGGACTGGGATACCGCCGGCCGTGAACGGAACGCGCACACTCCCGAGGTGGGTGTGCTGGCATGGGACTCACGGCGCCGGCTCGTGGGTGTTCTGATGGACGCGCAGTGCGGTCGCATGTACCTCCGTCCGCCGGAGGGCGGCCTGGAGTGGGAGGCGCTGCCCAGTGACGTCCAGGCAGTCGGCCAGGGTGAGGGCAGCCCGAGGAGCACGGCCGATCACATGACATCGCGCAAGGGGAGCATGTGAGTGCACACGATCATCCGGCACGCCGACTGGCTGATGAGCCCCGAGACGGCTCCCGAGGCTCCGGCCGTCATCTTCGAGATGCAGTGCACCACGTGCGGGGACGCCTCCCAGGCCGAGGAGGACTTCGAGGTGGCCCGTACCTGGGCGTTCACCCATGTCGGGCGGAACCCGTCGCACACCGGTTTCCGTGAGGTCGTCCACCGCTTCTGGCGGGCCACGCTCAAGAGCTGACGGCCGTGACGCGGCGGGGAGACGACCGGCTGACCGGGCCGGCTGCACCGCCCGGCCCCGGAACGCGCCGGCCACCGGCGGACGGTGAGACGCTCACCGAGGCGGTGAACGCGCTGCGCGGCGGGGACCGTTCCGTACCTGCCCACGCCGAGGCCGTGTGCAACCGCATCGACGAGGCGGACCGGACGCTTCGGGTCTTCGTCCCCGAGCCCGGCCGACGGGAGCGGATCCGTACCGCCGCGGAGCGGATCACCCGGACCTGGCCCGAACCCGCGGCGGGGCCGCCACTGTACGGCGTCGCCGTGGGAGTCAAGGACATCGTCCGGGTCGACGCGGCCACCCGCGCCGGATCACGGCTGCCGCCGGAACTCTTCGAAGGGCCCCAGGCCTCCGTGGTGGACCGTCTCGTCAAGGCCGGGGCGTTCCTGGCCGGCAAGACCGTCACGGCGGAGTTCGCCGGCCCCGCTCCCGGGCCGACCCGCAATCCGCACCGGCCACGGCACACGCCGGGCGGGTGGAGCAGCGGCTCGGCAGCCGCTGTCGCTGCCGGGGTGGAGCTGCTGGCGATCGGCACCCAGACCATCGGCTCGGTGATCCGGCCCGCAGCCTACTGCGGTGTGACCGGATTCCGGCCCACCCACGGGCGGATCCCGGTGGACGGCGTCGTCCCGAACGCCCCGACGTACGACACCGTCGGCCTGTTCACCCACGACGTCCGTGGCGCCGCTCTCGCGGCCGGCCAACTCTGCGACGACTGGAGCGCCGATCCGGGACCCGGAGGCCTCCCGGTGCTCGGCGTCCCGTGGAGCCACGCCGGGATGCCGGCGCTCGGTCTGCCGGTACGGCGGCCCGGCCGGGGGCTGCCGCTCGGGCTTCAGTGCGTCGCACGGCCGGGGGCAGACGAGCGACTGCTGTTGTGGGGTGCGGTGCTGGAGCGGGCGCTGGCCACGTTGCGCTGACCAGCGTCGCGTCGGGCATGCGCGCCCAGCGGACCCCGCCGCCGCGCCGACCGCGGCGTCCCCCGAGCGGTCCAACAGAGCGCGCGCCCCTCGCCCCCTCCTGCGCAGACTGGTTCGCATGACGGAGCAACGTGAGGGGCGCACGCGAACCGCTTCGAAAACGACGGCGTCGCGTCGCACCACGGCCCGGGGGCCACAGGAAGCCGCCCGCCGGGCCGGCGACAGTCTCACCGAGCTGATCGGCCATCCCCTGGAGGGCGTCTCGGCCGTATGCCGTACCGAGCAAGGCTGGCGTGTCCACGTGGATGTCATGGAAGTGCCCAGAATCCCGGACACCACGAGTCTGCTCGCCACCTACGAGGTGGAGATCGACCAGGACGGCGAGCTCATGCAGTACCGCAGAGTCCGCCGCTACCGGCGTGGCTGGGCCGACGACTGAGTTCGCGCATCCACGCCTACGAGAGGACGTCCTCCCATGACCACCACCACGACCACGTACACCGGCGAAGTCGCCTGCGTTCCGCGGGCCGGAACCCTCTATGACTGCCTCGAACTCATCCTCGACCGGGGCATGGTCATCGACGTCTTCATACGGGTCTCGCTCGTCGGCATCGAGATCCTGAAGATCGACATCCGCATCTGCGTCGCCAGTGTCGACACCTATCTGCGCTTCGCCGAGGCGTGCAACCGCCTGGACCTGGAGACCGACACCCGCAGCAAGACGGTCCCCGAGCTGTTCGGCGGCGGGGGCATGGCCACGGGCATCGGCAAGGCCGGGGCGAAGAAGGCTGCGCGCTCGGTGGGTGGCCGGGTGAAGGAGGCCATCGGCGCCGGCGGGGGCGACAGCGAGGAGGACCGGGACGAGGAGGAGGGACCGTCACGGACCACCACCCGCCGCCGCAGCGGAACACGCACGGCCGGCAGCCGCACCCGCACGTCGCGGCGTACGAGGGAGGACTGACCGATGGCCACGCAGTTGGGCGTGTACGTGTACGGCATCGTCCGCGCCGGGCATCGGCTGCCCTTCGGGCAGAACGGGGTGGGTCCGGGAACTCATCGGATCCGTGCCGTACCGGCGGGGTCTTTGAGCGCGGTCGTCAGCGACGCGCCCGAGAGTCTGCGGGCACGCCGACGCGACCTGATGGCCCACCAGGAAATGCTGCTGGCCCTGTCGTCCGGAGGCCCGGTGATTCCCATGCGGTTCGGGGTCGTCGCGCCGGACGAATCCCAACTGGTCGCCCAGGTGACGCGGGAGGAGTCCCGGCACACAGCGACACTGGAGCGCATCGGCGACCGCGTCGAGATGAACGTGAAGGCACTTCCCGCCGAAGACGCCTTGGAACCGCTCGTCCGGGAGGACCCGCAAGTACGCCGGCTGCGCGAGGAGGCCCGTCGCCGTCCCGGCTACGAGGCGAACCTCCGGCTGGGTGAGGCGGTGGCGGCCGCGCTGGGCCGGCGGGCCACGGCTGCCGCCGCCCGTGCCCTCGAGGAGTTCGGCCCCCTTGCGGACGAGGTGGCGCCGGGGCCGGAGGTGGAGGGGTGTGTCCGCAACGTCTCATTCCTCGTACCGCAGTCCCGGACCGCGCTCTTCCGCGACCGGGTGGAGGAATGTGCGGCCCGCAACCGGGACCGGGTGGAGCTGCGGCTGACGGGGCCTCTGCCCTGCTACAGCTTCGTCGCCCCGCTGACCGCGCCGGCAGGGGCCTGACATGGGGCTGTTCACCGAGGTGTTGCTGCTGCCGCTGGCCCCCGTGCGCAGTGTGATCTGGGTGACCGACCGGCTGCAGGAGGCCGCCGAGAACGAGCTTCGGGACCCTGCTGTGCTCCGGGCTCGCCTTGCCCTGCTCAACGAAGCCTACGAACAGGGGCAGATCGGGGAGGCCGAGTTCGAACGCGAGGAGGAGCGGGTGCTCGACCTGCTCGAGTCGAGACCCGCCCCGGCAAGAACCGACGTCCGACAACCCCCGGGAATGCGCTGATGAACGACACGACGAAGATGGCCATCGCCGCGGCGGTCGCCGGCGGCTACGTCCTCGGCAGAACGAAGAAGGCGAAGTTCGCCTTCGGGATGGCGACCTATCTGGTGGGGCGCCGCTTCGGCGTCAGTCCTCAGCAATTGCTCGCCGAGGGCCTGCACAAGCTCGCCGAATCTCCCCAGTTCTCCCAGTTGGGTGACCAGATCCGCGGCGAGCTGAGGGACGCGGGACGCGCCCGCCTCGACTCCTTCGCCGATGCTCTCCACGAGCGGACGCAACTGCTCGGCGTCGTGGAGCAGGAGCCCGCGGACGAGCACGACGAAGAAGAGGAGTTCGAGGACGAGGAGGACGAGGAGGCCGAGGAGGAACGCGAGCGGAGAAGGTCTTCCGGTCGCCGTGCACCCAGAGCGAGTTCGGCGAAGAGGCCGCCTGCGGCGAAGAAGGCGGCCCCGGCGAAGAAGACCGCCAGGAAGGCCGCGAAGAAGGGTGCTGCGGCCAAGAAGACGGCTGCGAAGAAGTCGGCGCCGGCGAAGAAGACCGCCGCCAAGAAGACGTCGGCCCGTCCCGGGCGCGGGAGGTAGGCGGTCATGGCGAAGCAGACGCGGGAAACCGATGACGGCTCGGGCTTCGACCGGCTGCGCGAGGAGCTCGTGGGCTACATGGGCGCACGGGCGCAGCGTTGGGCGGACGGAGCCGGGGACAAACTGACGGGGCTCACGGAGCGGCTCACGGAGGGCGGAGGCGGCGGGGGCGGTCTCCTCAAGGGCGCCGGCGCCCGGGTACTCAGCGGCGATTCGCCGGTCAAGGCTCTGATGGCAGAGAAGGCGAAGAGCGTGAAGGACAACGTGGTCGGCAAGATCAAGGACAAGTTCTCCGGATCCGGTGGCGGAAAGTCCGGCGACACGAAGGTCACCAACATCGTCGAAGTCCTCGATGTGGGGCTTCCGCTGCGCACGGTCTACGACCACTGGACGCAGTTCGAGGAGTTCAGTTCGTTCACCAAGGGTGTGCGCAGCGTGTCGGTCTCCGACGAGACGGCGTCCGACTGGAAGCTGAAGGTCGGTCCCTCGTCGCGGAGTTGGCACGCGACGATCGAGGAGCAGGTCCCGGACGAGCGCATCGTGTGGACCTCCGAGGGGGCCAAGGGAACGACACGGGGCTGCGTCAGTTTCCACGAGGTTTCACCGACGCTGACCCGCATCGTGGTGGTCGTCGAGTACTACCCCTCCGGCTTCTTCGAGAAGACCGGAAACCTGTGGCGCGCCCAGGGCCGCCGTCTGCGGCTGGATCTCAAGCACTTCCAGCGCTACGTCACGCTCGGCGCCGAGGAGGAGGTCGAGGGCTGGCGGGGCGAGATCCGGGACGGCGAGGTCGTCGTCACCCACGAGGATGCTCTCGAGGCCGAGGAAGAAGAGGGCGAGGAGGAAGAGGAGGAGCCGGAGGAGGAGTACGAGAACGAAGAGGAAGAGGAGGAGCCGGAGGAGGAAGGGGAGGAAGAGGAAGAGGAAGAGGAAGAGTACGACGAGGAAGACGAGGAGGAGTGACGCGTGAGCGTGCTGGAGCCGGAGAGCGGTACGGCGCTGACGCGGTCCGGGCCCACCGCGTCCAACCTCGCCGACATCCTCGAACGCGTCCTCGACAAGGGCATCGTGATCGCCGGTGACATCAAGATCGACCTGCTCGACATCGAGCTGCTGACGATTCGCCTGCGCTTGTTCGTCGCGTCGGTCGACACCGCGAAGAAGGCGGGCATCGACTGGTGGGAGACGGACCCCGCGCTGTCCTCGCGTGCCGCGCACGACGCACTGGCCCTGGAGAACGAGCGGCTGCGCGAACGGATCGAGGCGCTGGAGAGCGCCCCCGCCAGGCCGGAGGGGAACGGATCCGACGAGGTGCAACGCTCATGACGCCCCCCTCCCCCGGCTCCGGGGCGTCCACGGCCACCTACGTCTTCGCCGTCTGCCGCCGCTGCGACTCCGGTGTCCTCTCCGGCGTGACGGGCCACGCCCCGGCCGCACCGGTCCGCTCGCTGCGGGTCGGGGCGCTCGAGGCCGTCGTGCAGGACGTACCGGAAGCGGAGTTCTCCGAGGAGGCCCTGAGCGAACGGCTGGCGGACCCCGTTCAACTGGAGCGCTGTGTGCGGTCCCACCATGCGGTGGTCTCCGCGGTCGCCGAGCACACCGCGGTCGTACCGCTGCCGCTGGCCACGCTGTACCGGGGGGACGAACGGGCCCGGGCGGCGCTGGAGGAGAACGAACACCGCTTCATGACGGCTCTGGCCAGGATCTCCGGGCGGTCCGAGTGGGGCGTGAAGGTGTACGCCCGCCCCGGCGACCGGGCCGGTGCCCCGGCGCAGCCCGAGACGGCGCCCGTCTCCTCCTCCGGTGCGGGGCGCCCCGGCGCGGGCCGGGCCTATCTGGACCGGGTCCGCGGCCGGCAGCGGGCACGGGAGGACCGCGACCGGTCCGCGTTTCAGGCAGCCGAGCTGGTGGAGGCACGTCTGCGCGAGGTCGCGGTGGCCGCCCGCCGCCTGCGCCCGCACCACACGGAACGCACCGGCGACCGCGGGGTCCAGGTCCTGAACGCCACCTGCCTGGTTCCGGACTCGCGATGCCGCGAACTGGACCTCCTCGTCACGGAGTTGCGGGGTGATCCGGCGCTGCGGGGCGTGGAGATCGAGCTGTCCGGCCCCTGGGCGCCCTATTCGTTCGTGCAGGGAGGTGAGACGGATGCCGGGCCATGAGGTCGTGGCGTGGCAGGGCCCCGAGGCCGGTGCACCGATCGGGGTACCGCTGGTAGACCTGCTGGACCGGGTGCTGGCCACGGGTGTGGTCGTGAGCGGCGACATCGTGATCGCCATCGCGGAGGTGCCCCTGATCCGCCTGTCCCTGCACGCCCTGCTGGCCTCCGTCAGCGACCGCGTTCCGGCGCCCTGGGCCGACGGGGGGCCGCTGTGACGGAATCCCGGCTCGATCTGGACCCGGAGAAGGCCGGCCGGGATCTCGTCTCGCTCGTGCTCACCGTGGTCGAGCTGCTGCGGCAGTTGATGGAGCGTCAGGCAGTGCGCAGGTTCGACCAGGGCGACCTCACGGACGAGCAGGTGGAACGGATCGGCACCACGCTGATGCTGCTGGAGCAGCGGATGGACGAACTGTGCGACCAGCACGGGCTGCGGCGCCAGGACCTGAATCTCGATCTCGGACCGCTCGGGACCCTACTCGACCACGACTGATACGACATCGCTGCGCGGAGGGGCGGACTTCTCGTGCGGAACATGACGCAGGACGAGTGGCGTGCGTTTCTTCTCGCCGGGACGCGCACCGGCAAGGTGGCGGTCAACCGCAGGAACGGGCGGCCGCACGTCACCCCGGTGTGGTTCACGCTGGACGACGTTCCGGCGGGCGGCCGGCACGACCGTCTGCTGTTCACCACCTGGCACGGATCGGTCAAGGGCCGGGCTTTGATACGCAGCCCGTACTTCTCGCTCTGTGTCGACGACGAGACACCGCCGTTCAGCTTCGTGCTGCTGGAGTGCTCCGCCGAACTCGTCGATGATCCCGAGGAATTGCAAACCTGGGCTGTCCGAATCGGCAGCCGTTACATGGGGCCGGAGCAGGGCGAGTCGTACGGGCGGCGCAACGCGGTTCCGGGTGAGCTGCTGGTCCGGGCGGACATCGAGCGGGTCACGGCGGTTCAGGCGATCGCCGACTGGCCGGGCTGATGGGGTCCGGTTGTGCGGCGGGGGCGGGGGCTCCCTCGCCGACGGGCTGGGCTGCTCCCCTGCCTCGCAGCCGGTCCATCTCCCGCCACTCCCGGCGCAGTCCGGCCAGACCGGTGGTCAGGAAGTACATGGCTCCGCCCACGATGAGCACCGGCAGAAGACCCACGGACGTCACGGCCGCTCCGGCGATCAGGCCGCCCAGGGGGATGCCCGCCCAGGCCGTCGCGTCGCCCAGGGCGCCGACCCGGCCGAGCAGACGACGGGGAATGCGTTCGAAGAAGACCGCGCCGATGATGGGGTTGATGAATCCGGAGCCGAGCCCCGCGACGGCGAACACGGTTGCCACCGCCCACAGCGGGGCTCCGGAGGCGAGGACGAGGAACCGCGGGGCACCTGCCAGCAGGAATCCGGCGAAGAACACCGGCCGTCGCCGGAGCCGGTGCGCGACGGCCGCGGCGACCAGGCTCCCGGCCACCGATGCGACGCCCATGGCGCTCCCGGCGAGTCCGATCGCGGCGGGCCCCTGTCCGGACTCCTTGGCCCACACCGGCAGGAGCACCGACGTGAACGCCGCATCGAGCAGGTTGGTGATCGCGACCATGACGATGACGGTGAGCAGCAGCAGATCGCCGCGCAGGAAGGTGAACCCCTCACCGAGCCGTCGCCAGTAGCCGGGGCCGCACTCCCCGGCCGGGCCGGTGCCGGATGGCTCGGGGAGCCCGACGCCGCGAGGCAGTGTGAAAGCGATGATCAGCGAACCCAGCGCGAACGATGCCGCGTTGAGGGCCAGACCCGCGAGGGGGCCGACGAGTGCGATCAGGGCACCACCGCCGGCCGCACCTGCCGTCTGGGCCAGTCGCTCGATGACTCCGGAGACGCCGGTCGCCCGTTCCAGGGGGACATGAGCGCGCTCTGCCACCTCCGGGATCATGACCTCCTTGGCGAGGTCACCGGGCCCGCGAGCGGCCCCGACCACCGCGACGAGCACCAGGAGCACAGGGAAGGACAGCACGCCGGCCAGGTGGATCAACGGGACGAGGGCGGCGGCGACCGAACTGACGGCGTCGGCGGTCCAGGAGACGAGGCGCGGGCCGACCCGGTCGGTGAGCGGTCCGGTCAGCGCCTTGACGATCACGTACGGCGCCATCTCGCAGAAGGCCGCCAGTCCGGTCTGCGCGGCGCTGCCGGTGGTCACGAGGACGAACCAGGGCAGGGCGATGGCCGATATCCGGGTGCCGGACAGAGAGACCGCCATGGCAGTGAGGAGTCCGGCCAGGGGGCGTAAGTTCCCTGGGGTGAAAGGCTGTTCGGCGGCTCTCCGTGAACTCATCGGGATTCTCCCCCTCCCCCTGCCCGTTCCGCCGGCGCCGACGGGGCCCCGCCGGGAGCCGGGACGCCGGGTTCGGGGAGGAACTGCGCGATGAACGAGACCCGCTCGGCTCCGTCCGGGACATCGGCCCCTCCTGCCGCGGAGGCGGCGCGATGGCGTCCGACCACGTCCGCGATCTCCTGCCGGAGATTCTTCGCCTCCGCGGGGGTCAGCCACAGGGCCCAGTCGCTGAGATCGAAGGTGTCCCGCCAGGCACGGGGCATGGTCTGGAGTTCGTTCAGCCCCCGTTGGACGCGCAGGGCGTAGGTGGCGGCGATGGACTGCATGTAGGCCAGGGCGGCCTCGGGTTCCCGCTCGGCGAGCTCCGGATCGTCGAACCAGGTGGACTCGTGAACGGCACGCCACCAGCGCTCACGGGCGTTGCCCCGTTCGGCGTCCTCCTCGACGAATCCCGCTGCGCCGAGTTGCCGCAGGTGGTAGCTGGTTGCTCCGGAGGTCAGGCCGAGCCGTTCGGCGAGCCGGGTCGCGGTGGAGGAGCCGTGCATCCGCAGCAGCCCGACGAGCTGGACCCGTACCGGGTGGGCGAGGGCGCGCAGCCCCTTGGCGTCGAGAACGACGTGGGTGCGGGCAGCGTGCCCGGTTCCGCGTTCGTGAGTGTCCGTCATGACACGCAGCGTAGGACCGCAAAGAACTCTTCGCAAAGGTCTTTTGCAAAGATTCTTTGCGGTCGAGGGGGGGCTCCCTGCGCCCGTCAGTACTCCAGCTCGATGTAGTCCAGACCGGTCAACTCGACGGTGAGACCGGCCGCCCGGCGGCCGCTGTCCTTGAAGTACTTCTCCTGCAGCCCCTCCGCCACGATGGCCTCGAGCTGCCGCTCGGACCTGCCCTCGCGGTGCGCTTCGAACAGGCGCTCCGCGTAGGCAGGAGGCAGCAGTTCGGTGATCCGCCGCATCCGCGGGTCGTCGGTGGAGCCGGGAGCCGCGGTGAACCCGAACCGGGCCCGCGTCTCCACGGCGATGCCCGTGGTGGTCGCGGCCTGCCGCTGCGCCCGCGCCCGCACCCGAGGCTGCCACTCCTTGCGGACCTCCGCCTCCAGACGCCTGGCCACCGCGCGGGTGGGATGCTTGCGCTCCCCGGTCAGGTAGCGCTGCACCGTGCGCTGCGAGACGCCCAGCCGTGCGGCCACCGCTCGCGTCGAGCCGTTCTCGACCTTGACGAGGAAGCGCATCCGGGCCCCGGCGCTCTTCGGGATCGGGCGGGTGAGGGTGTTCTCCACCGCCCGGTCGAGGCCGTCGCTGATCTTTCCCATGGATCACTCGCCTTCGAGGGCAGCGTCGGAGCCCTTGATGTGCCGGGCCGGATTGTGCCCCTCGGCCAGCAGGCCGAGCGCCCAGCTCATCGGCTGGGTGCCCTCGTGCTTCACCATGCCGGGGCTGACGCCGAGCCGGAACGTACCCGGCAGTGGCTTTCCGTCGGCGCTGCGGGGCAGCACGTCGAGCGGCGACGGCCCGTCCGACGGATAGACCACGCAGTCGGAGAGCACCGCGACCGGGAACAGGCCGGCGGCAGCGGCCGTCCTGGCCATCTTCCGGTGCATGTTCACCCGGGCGGTGGAAATCACCGCCGCACGGATGTCCGGCCGCCAGGTGGGCCGTTCGAGCGCCGGCCACCGCTCCCCCGGCCGGTGGCGCAGGCCCTGGGGACGCTCGCGCAGTTTGCCGATGCCGCCCTTGACCGTGGCTTTGACCGCGGAGAGGACGGCCCGCTGATCCGGGTCGGCGGAGCACAGCCGGTCCATGGCCTCGAGAAAACCGGCCCCGTCGATGCCCGCGGGCACCCCGAGGTCCTCCATCGTCTCCAGGTACGCCTCGCGCAACCGGGCGTGCCAGGGATCGAGATAGGGACCGTTGTCGGGCCGCACCCACGCCTCCGACGGCTCGACCTCGGCGCCGAGTTCGACGGCATAGGCCACCGTGGGCGTGGCGTACCAGGCGGGACCCTCCGGTCGACCGCCGTGCGGAGTGAAGGGCGAGGGGAGACGAGGGTCGAGCTCGATCCCGGAGAGGTCGACCCGCCAGCAGCCGGGAAGTTTCCGGTCGAAGCGCGGCTCCCGGACGTGCACCGGAGCGCCCAGTCCGACGGTCAGCCGGGATGCGGCCGCGAGGAACGCGGTGTTGACGTCGATGCCGACCGCGTACGCGCTGTCCCGCTCGTCGTCATCCAGCAACTCCGCCGCCCGGTGCCACTCGTACGCCTCCTCGTCGAGGCACTCCCCCACCGCACGGCCCCGGGCGACGGGGTGCTCGTCCGGCGCCTCCGGGGGCGCCGGATCCACGGGAGCGGTGAGGGACCCGGGCACCGGACCCGAGGTCCAGCCCCCGTCGGTCTCGTCACGGACGGCACGGGTCGGCGGCCGCAGACTCGTCATCAGCTCCAGGCCGGTCACGGCCGTGGAGCCGCAGGGCGTGCGGACCCGGCGGGTGTAGTCGCCCAGAACGCGCGCGAGCCGTTGCGGTTCCATGCCCCCGGCTCCGCCCCAACTGCGGGCGTCCAGGGCGTCCCAGGGCAGCACGGCCAACTGGACGCAGCGGCGCCGGCCATCCGCGGCCGAACGGTAGATGCGCGCCCACGGACCGAACCCGCGCCGGGTCAGCCGCCAGTCGGTCCTGGCCAGTTGCCTGACGACGGGGTGGGTGTCGGGCAGGCGCAGCGACCGGCGGTCCTCCAGCTCAAGGGGCAGACCGAGCTCTCGGGCAGCGGCGGCGGTGAGCACGACCAAGGGGTCCGCGTCCCGGCCGGACCGGTGCAGACGCTCAGCGCCGAGACCGGCCTCGGCAGTGGCCCAGGCGGCGAGCGCCGGCAGGGTACGCGCCGGGCATTCGAGGACGCGTCCGTCCGGGAGGTGTGCCGTGCCGCGGGCCCCGAGGACGGCGACCGGTCCGTTGGGGAAGCGCGTGGAGGTCACCGCCTCCGCGGCGGCCCGCCGACCGCCAGGTGTGCGTCCGCTTCCGCCCGCGGGGCGTCGCCTGCCGGCGGGGGCAGCGGGCCGGATGGCCGGGGCAGCGGTCCTCGGCGTGGTCCGGTTTCCGGACGCCCCCTCAACCCGAGGGAGCGGGGCGGCTGTCGGCCGGGGCCCTTCTTCCGGTCCGGCCGCCTCCGGTCCGGGCGTGCCCGGCGCGGACGTCCCTGTTGCGGGCGTCTGCGATGCGGCCGCATCGCTTCGGCGGCAGAACCCGTCGAGATGCTGGGGGCGTCCGCCGCCGCGGAACGGAGTGGGCCGGCCGCACAGGACACAGGGCTCCGGTGACGCGGTCACCGGTTCGCCGCTCGGCGTCCGGTCCGCCGGAGCGGGCGGCACGGGCCCGGCCGGCGGCTGCGGCGCGGCGCTCGTCCCGTCCGCGGGGTAGCGGGCCGCCCATCCGGCCAGCAGCCGTACGTACGCCTCCCGCTTGGGCGGGCGAGGTTCGTTGCGTCCGGCCTCCCACGCCACGATCGTCTCGCGACGGACACCGAACACCCCGGCGAGGTCGGCCTGGGTGACCCGGGCGGCCTTGCGGAGCCGTTCGCGCTCCTCGGGCGGGGGTAGGTCGTCCGGGCGCGCCAGCAGGGCATCGACGGCCGCGAGAAGCTTGTCGGATTCGGGCACGTGCGCACACCTCCGAGCGCGATTCTAACTTTGCAGGCCACATCGTTGCGCACATCGTGAAGCACCCCGGAACTCACACCCCGCGGGAGGGAACCCTGTTGGGCGCGTACCGGAATCGCACAACGGACAAATGAGGTAAAAAGTTCACGGATGCCCCACATGGGCGTCTGGGGCAGCCTCGATCCCCGGGCTGTTCCTGGCGAAACCGAAGGATGCACGATCGTATGGCCAGTGGCACCGTGAAGTGGTTCAGCGCCGAGAAGGGCTACGGTTTCATCGCTCAGAGCGCGGGAGGTCCCGACCTCTTCGCCCATTACTCCAACATCCAGGGCGCAGGGTTCCGCGAACTGACCGAAGGAGAGAGCGTCGAATTCGAGGTCGGCCAGGGGCAGAAGGGCCCGCAGGCCGAGAACATCCGCCGCGTCTGACGCGACTTTCGGGCCGGGCTCACGCCGCTGGGCGGGGGCCCGGCCCCGCACGTGTCGCTGAGCGCAGGTTCAGTGCAGTCTTATGAACCCGTGAAGATCGGCCGCCCCCGGTGCGCGACAGCTGCGGTGCGCCTAGCGTGGGCACGTCCGCCGACCGCCGCTCCTCCCCCTTCGGGTGGCGGATCGCTTCCTCGGCTCCCCCATGGCCGAGGAAGCGGCACGCAATTCCGCGCGCCGGAGCTCTGCAATCGCGGCCCCCGGTGTCGCCGCGCGGCGCATCCGGTCTGACGGGCCATCGGGCATGCTGCGCAGGCGACCGGGCCGGCCCAGCAGTCACCGAACAGCCGGGGCACGCACGTTGTCGCCGCCTGTTCGCCTGCTTCGGACAACTGGCCCGGCGAGCCGAGGTACGGCCCGCCGGCCCGTCCCCGCCCCTCGGGACGGCAGGTGTCGCGCGCCGGTCGCGCGGATAGACATGAAATCCGTGCCTGCCGTATCGGAATCCGTGGTCGGCTTCGTCAGACGACACAACGAACCGGCTGTCGTACGGACGGTGCGCTCGACCGTCGGCGCGACCCTGGCGTTCGTGATCGGACTGTGGCTGACGGGCAGCCGGGCCCCGCTGCTGGCGCCTCTGACGGCGCTGCTGGTCATCCAGGTGAGCCTGTACGCCACCCTGACCTCCGGGCTGCGCCGGGTCGCCAGCGTCGTCGCAGGGGTGCTCATCGCCGCCGCGTTCAGTGCGCTCGTGGGGCTCAGCTGGTGGAGCCTGGGGCTGCTGATCCTCGCGTCCCTGGTCGTCGGGCAGACCATCCGGGTGAACGAGTTCGTCCCGGAGGTCGCGATCAGCGCCATGCTCGTGCTCGGCGTGAGCCATGTGGCCGTGGCGCAGACCGCTTGGGGGCGGGTCGCCGAGACGCTGATCGGCGCGATCACCGGCGTCCTGCTGAACCTGCTGCTCCCGCCCGTTCGCGTCCAGCCCGCGGGCGAGGCGATCCGCGAGCTCGCACGCCGCATGCGGGCACTGCTCGCACGCATGAGCCGGGAGCTCAGCGGCGGTGCCTCGATCGACCAGGCCACCTCCTGGTTGCAGGAGGCCCGCCGCCTGGACCAGGAGATCGTGCAGGTGGACTCGGCCCTCCGGGAGGCCGAGGAGAGCATGCGGCTCAATCCGCGCGTCCGGCAGGCGGCCCTCGCCCGGCTGGTGCTGCGCAGCGGCCTCGACACCCAGGAGATCTGCGCCGTCGTGCTGCGTACCCTGTGCCGGTCGCTGACCGACCTCTCGCAACGGCGTCACCGGGAACCGGTTTACGCGGGGCCGGTGGCCGAGGCCCTGCAGGAACTCCTGACGCACGTGGGAGCCGCGGTGGACAACTTCGGCCGTCTGATCACCGCGCAGGTGAGCCCGAACGCCGAGCGGGCCGAGTCGGAGCTGGCTCAGGCGCTGGACGAGGGCCGGTCGGACCGCGAGGAGATCGCGGCCCTGCTGCGGTCCGAGACGACGCGGGAGCCCGAGGCCTGGGAGCTGCACGGCGCGCTGCTCGCGAACGTGGACCGGTTGCTCAGCGAACTCGATGTCGAGCGGCGCTCCCAGTGGCTGGCCGAGGAGTTCGCGGAGCACGCGACGCGGCAGCCCCCGCGGCGTACGGCATCCGAAGGCCGCCGCCGCGCCCGTGCCGCGGCGGCGGCCCTGTGGCCGCGCCGCGGGCGGTGATCCCGTATGCCCTGGCCGGCGCGCTGCTCAGGGGCGGTCGTCGCGATGCCCGCACACCCAGGCCAGGGCCTCCTGGACGCCCTGGGTATAGGTCAGCGCCGCCGGGTCCCGGGTCAGGTCCTCAATCTGGACGAGAGCCGCGTCGACCTCGGCCGTCAGGGTTTCGAGCGGCGGTGTACCCCCACCCGGAGCGCCGGTGACGGGGGCCGAGACCGACCGGCCGAGCGCCCAGCGGTAGGCGGAGAGGGCGCCGGTGCGGTACGCGTCGGCGCCCAGCGGCGATGCCGCGTCCTCGAGAGCCGCGTGGGCGTTCTCGACATCGGTCCGGGACCGGGTGCCGATCGCCCCGCTGCCGGGCGCTGCTGAGCTGTGGGTAGCCATGGCGTTACGCCTATCCCTTCGGAGAGCCGTGATGCAACCACCGTGCCGACTTGTCCCGGCGACCGCACCTCCGGACCTTCCGTGTACCGGACGACTCCCTGGTCCCGGGGGCTGCCGAAGGGTCCGGTGCGGAGAGAGGATGGACGGGCCACAGTGGAGACGAGGCCGCCGGACCGGGACCGGACGGTTCCGGGCGAGCGGGCGGAGGGAACAGCAGGAATGAACTCCTCGGAGGCGTTCGGCGCCGGCCCCAGCCGGTCCGATCCCGCTGTCTCCCCGCCGGGGAGCCTGCTCGACGTCCTGAACATCGCGGCGGTGGTGCTGGACGCCCAGGGACACATCGTGTTCTGGAGCCCGCAGGCGGAGGAGCTGTTCGGCTACACCGCGCACGAGGCGCTGGGGCGCTTCGCCGGCCGGCTGCTGGTGCAGGAGCAGGACCTGGGCACCGTCATCGAGCTGTTCACCGAGGTCATGGAGGGCAGCGGGAGCTGGTCGGGCGTCTTTCCTGTGCGGCACAAGGACGGCACCACCCTGCTGGTGGAGTTCCGCAACATGCGTCTCACCGACCAGGCGGGGGCGGCATACGCGCTGGGGATCGCCTCCGACCGGAACGTCGTCCGCAGCGTCGAGCGGAATCTGGCGCTGTCCGCGCGGCTGGTGTCGCAGTCACCCATCGGGCACGCGGTGCTGGACACGGACCTGCGCTACGTCACCGTGAACCCTGCGCTGGAGCGGATCATCGGACTGCCGGCCGACAGGCACGCCGGGCGGCACATCCGCGAGACCGAGCCGTTCCGGGACATGGAGGCCGTCGAGTCCGCGATGCGCCGCGTGCTGGAGACGGGTAGCCCGCTGCTGGACCAGTTCGCCACCGGCCAGGACCCGGACGCCCCGGAACAGGAGCGGGCGTGGTCGGTCTCGTACTACCGCCTGGAGGACTCCGTCGGGAAGGTGCTGGGGGTGGTCACCTCGGTCGTCGACGTCACGGAGAGGCACCGCACAGCGACCGAGGCGGCCCGGGCACGGCACCGGCTGGCCCTGGTCGCGGACGCCTCGGTGCGGATCGGAACGACGCTCGATCTCGGCCAGACCGCCCGGGAACTCGCCGAGGTCTCGGTGCCCGAGCTGGCGGACGTGGCGGCGGTCGACGTCCTCGACTCCGTCCTGGACTCCCGGCGCACCCCGGTGGAGCAGCCGGGCGGCGGTGCGACGTTCCGGGCCCTCGCGGTCGCGGCCGGGCACCCCTCGGAGGCGGTGACGGCCGCCGACCCGCCGGGCGAGACGGCGAAGTACGAGCCGGACCGGCTGGTCACGCAGTGCGTGAGCTCCGGCCGTCCCGTCCTCGTCGCCCGCGTGACGGCGCAGGACCTGCCGCGGATCGCACGGGACGCCGCCGCGGCCGGGACCCTGGCCCGCGCCGGCGTGCACTCCTATCTGGCGGTGCCGCTCATCGCCCGGGGCGAGGTCCTCGGCGCCCTGGACCTCAAACGCGACCGGAACCCGCTGCCGTTCACCGAGGACGACGTACTCCTGGCGGGTGAACTCGCTGCACGGGCCGCCGTGTGCATCGACAACGCCCGGTGGTTCCAGCGCGAGCGGAACACGGCGCTCACCCTGCAACGGAGCCTGCTGCCCGCCCGCCCCCCGCAGCAGCGCTGGATGGAAGTGGCCTACCGCTACCAGCCGGCCCAGGCGGCAGGCGAGGTCGGGGGAGACTGGTTCGACGTCATCCCGCTGCCCGGCGACAAGACCGCCCTGGTCGTGGGCGATGTGATGGGCAGCGGCATCACCGCGGCGGCGGCGATGGGGCAGCTGCGGACCGCGACCCGGACGCTGGCGGCCCTGGAGCTCGACCCGGCGCAGCTCCTCGGACATCTCGACGCCATCGCATCGGAACTCGAGAGTTCCTTCGCCACCTGCGTCTACGCCGTTCACGACCCTCGTCGCGGCGAGTGCCTGGTGTCCACCGCCGGTCATCTTCCGCCGGTCCTGATCCGCGCCGGAGCCGCGCCCCGGCTCCTCGAACTGCCCACCGGCGCACCGTTGGGGGTTGGGGGCGTGCGGTTCGACACCACGCGCTTCCCGCTGGCCCCGGGCGACCGGCTCGTGCTGTACACCGACGGGTTGGTGGAGACCAGGGACGAACCGATCGACTCGCGGCTGGAGACCCTGCTGTCGCTGCTCGGCGACCAGGTCCGGCCGCTGGAGACCACCTGCGACGTGCTGCTCGGATCGCTGCGGGAACCCGGGGACCACGACGACGTCGCCCTGCTCATCGCCCGGATCCGCTCCGACGCCCTGCCCGGGGACCCGGCCGGGCACGCGGCGACGGCACCGGACTGACGGGCCGGACCCGTCGGCCCGGACGGGAACCGTTCGCGGAGCCCGATGTCAACTCGCCCACCATCGCGGCCAAGTGATCCGGGTTCACCCGACTGACGGACATCTGTACGACCGTCCGACCTCAAGGGCCTTTCACCCGGATGCCGCACAACGGCACCAAACCTTCATCGTTGGTGCGAATATGACAGCAGACGGCCTGCAGCGCTCACTCGCCGACCGGAACCGGACCGGCCCCCGTTTTCTCCCACAGCCCGCGGTTGCGGTCGTGGCCGGAGGCAACCCGCGTTCGGCGAGGCGGCCTGCGCATGCATGAGGCGAACGGTTTCCCCCGCCCCCAGGGCCGCCACGCAGCCGGGCCCCCCGTGGACGGTTACTGGCAGCCCTCGCCCGGTGATGGTTTCCCGGCGGCTGCGGAGTTCGAACGGGACGTCCAGGCATCCCAGGAGTTCGAGGACCTGACCCGGCAGTGGGAGTTCGAGAAGGACCTGGCCCAGCTCCTGCAGACGGTGGCCGAGGAACCCGTGTGGTCCGACGACGCCCGCGAACCGCCGGCGGCCCCCCGGCCTGCCGGGCCGCGGCGCCGGCACCGGCGCCGCATCTCGTGGCTGCGCAGGCCGGCGCCCGTGCCGTGGCTCCAGTTGCTCAGTCTGGTCATCGCGGCGCTGACCGCGATCATCGTCGCGATGCTGAGCGTGCTGGGCGGCACCATCGCCTACAACCCGCTGCGGCTGCTCGCCACCCCGGGAACGTCCCACGAACTGGCCGCCTGGTGGCCGCTGCTGGTCTACGGCCCCTGGCTGGTCGCCTCGCTCTCCATCATCCGGGCGGCGCTGCACCAGCGCCGCAGCGCGCACTCGTGGGCCGTCGTCGTGCTGTTCTCCGCGATCGCCGTCGTGCTCTGCATCGCCCATGCGCCCAAGACACTGCCCGGTATCACGGTGGCCGGGCTGCCTCCGATCACCGCTCTGGTGTCGTTCCATCAGCTCATCCGGCAGATCACGCTCACTTCTCCGCCGCGTCACGCGCTGCCGCGTCAGCGCGGCGCCGGGCCGCGCAGCTGAACGGGCCGGGCCGCATCGCCTCGGCCGGGGGACGGCGGACGCAAGCTCGGACCGGCCCTCCCGTGCTCGGCCAGCGGGCCGACGGTCAGTCCGGCGGCCCGGCAGGCGGCGACCAGATCCGGCAGCGCGCCGAGGGCGGCACGCCACGAGCCCTCGGCGGACATCCGGTCGGAGTCGTGGAGGAGAACCGTGCCCCCGCCGCGCAGGGACGCGCCCAGTTCCGCGAGAACCGTGTCGGGGCGCGCCCACGGTGTCCAGTCGCGGCCCCAGGCGGTCCACAGGACGGGCCGCAGTCCTGACCGGCGGGCCGCCTCCCAGCGGCCGCCGGTCAGGATGCCGTACGGGGGCCGGTACCAGAGCGGGCGCCGGCCCCCGACCCGGTGCACGGTTTCGACGGCGCGGGCGACGTCCCGGATGTCCCGGCGGAGGCGCGGGAGCCAGGGGCGCTCGTGTTCCCATCCGTGCACGGCGAGTTCGTGCCCGTGCTCCATGAGAGCTCTGCCGATCCCTGGGTGCCGGTGCAGACGGCTGCCGAGCAGGAAGAAGGTCGCGTGCACGTCGAGCCGTTCCAGCGTGCGGAGGAAGTCCCGGGCGCTGCGGGGATCGGGGCCGTCGTCGAAGGTCAGCGCCACATGGCGGGGGTCGCCGGCTCCCCCGAGGGCGGGCAGCGCGGCGCGGACTCCCGGCAGCCAGGTCGCCGCGGGCCCGATGTGCCAGGCGGCAAGGCCGGCGGTGAGGCACAGGGCGCCGCGCAGGGGCCGGCCGCTCACCACTGCTGCTCCGCGCGGGGACCCGCGACCAGCGGCGATCGGGCGACCCGGATACTGCCCATCACCAGCAGCAGAAGCGCTGCAGTTTCGGGCACGATGCGCCAGCCGAGTTCAATGGTCTCGTCGAACAGGACCGCACCGAGGACCATGCTGAGGAGTGCGTCACCAAGGGTCAGTGCCGGCTGGGAGGCGACCAGACTTCCGGCGCGCAGGGTCGCCTGGAGCATGAGGAAGCTGAACAAACCGACCGCCATCGCCGTGTAGAACTGCCAGGAGGTCAGCAGCACGGTCAGTCCCACGTCCGCTCGTCCGATCGCGTCCTTCAGCAGCGCCGCGGTGAACGAGAACCCGATCGCGGTGGCGCTGCCGAGAGCGGTGGCGCGGGGGGCGGAGGGCAGCCGGGGGGAGAGCGCGACGAGAGCTCCGATGACGACGACCGTGGGGCCGAGGAGGATCAGCCACCGGCCGCCGGGCACAACCGTGGTGCCCTTGGTCGGGTCGGCCAGTGCGAGGAAGGCGCCGAGCCCCACGGCCATCATCAGGAAGGCCCGCCAGGTGCGGGCGCCCGCCGGGCGGCGGAAGACCACGCTGCCCACGGCGAGGGTGAACAGGAGCTCGGTGGTCATCACGGGCTGGACAACGGAAAGCGGGCCCGCGGCCAGCGCCGCGACCTGGCTCACCGCGGACAGGACGAGTGCCGCCATCCCCCAGAGCCACACCGGGCGGCGGATCAGGCCGATGAGCCATCGGAGCCAGCCGAACCGCGCCGTCGAGGCGGGCGGCGCCTCGGTGGACGCCCCTCGCCGCTGCAGAACCGAGGCCACGGCGTTGCCGCAGGCCGACAGCAGCGCCAGCAGAACCGCGAGCCCGGTCATCGGCCTGCCTCCTCCCCTTGCCTCACCGTGCCCACCCGTCAGCCGAACCGGCCGGCCAGCTTGCGGAACACCCCGGGCGCGAGGCCTTGGAGGCGGGCCGGCAGGCCGAGCCAGGCCGGGACGAACACCTCGTCGCGCCCGCGGCGGACCGCCTCGTACACGGCGTCGGCCACCTGCTCCGAAGGGATCGGGCGCGGCCACGATCGGCGGTAGGGCACGCCCCGGCGGGCGAAGAAGGGGGTGCGGACCACGCCGGGGAGAACCATGGACACCCGGACGTCGGTGCCGGTGAGTTCGTAGCGCAGGCTCTCGGCGAAGGCCGCGAGTCCGCCTTTGGCGGCCGAGTAGACCGCCTCTTCCCGGACTCCCACCCGGCCCGCGATGGATCCGACGATCGCCAGGTGTCCGGAGCCCCGCAGGACCATGCCCGGCAGGATCGCCCGGACGAGGTGCACGACGGCGGCCAGGTCGACGGCGAGCACTTCCTCCAGTGCACCCACCGGCATCCGGGTGAACGGTCCGGACCAGCCCACTCCGGCCGCGGCGACCAGGAGATCGACCCGTCCGGTGCGGGCCAGCGCAGAGTCGGACAGCGTGTCGCAGCCCTCCCGGGACGCCAGGTCGCCCCGCAGGACCATGCCGGCGGTCTCGGCCGCGACCTTCGCGAGCCGCTGCTCGTCCCGGCCGCTGAGCAGGAGGTCCCAGCCGCCCGCGGCGGCGAGACGTGCGGCCACCGCGGCCCCGATCCCGGAGGACGCGCCGGTGACGAGGGCCACCTGCCGTCCCGTGCCGGTCTCCGGTGCGGATTTCTCGGACATGTTCCGTCCTCCGGGTCGTCCGGGGGCTCCTGACCCCGGTGGGGCCTGGCCGTGCAGGGACACCGGAATCCCGGGCTCTGCTTACCCGTTTTTGTCAGGTTCTTCACGATAAGTCACACTTCTACTGGGCGGGGATCCGGCGCCCGCACGGTCCGGGACGGTGGTCGGCGGGCCGACCGCGACGAGCGGGGAGTTTCATGGCCCAGACTTCACTGATCCTCAGCGCGAGCATGGGAGCGGGCCACGACGCGGTCGCCCGCGAACTCGCCCGGCGCCTGCGAGGACAGGGCCACGAGGCCACGGTCGTGGATCTGCTGACCCTGCTGCCCGCCGGGGCGGGCGAGGCGCTGCGCGAGGGCTATCGCTTCGCTGTCCGCCGCCTGCCCTGGATCTACGCCGCGGTCTACCGGACGTTCTTCGGCTCGGGCAGCCGACTGCGGGGAGACGCCACGCCGCTGGCCCGGGCCGCCGAACGGCAACTCCTCGCGGTGGTGTCGGAGGTGCGCCCGGATGTGGTGGTCTCCACGTTCCACATCGCGGCCCAGGTGACCGGCGGGCTCAGGGCGCGCGGGGCACTGCGGCCGCCGAGCGTGGTGGCGGTGACCGACTTCGCCGTCCACCGACAGTGGCTGCACCCCGGCAACGACCTCCACCTGTGCCTCACTCCCGCCGCCGCCGACCGGGCCCGGGCGGGCACCGGGCGGCCGGCCCGGGTGACGGGGCCCGTGGTGCCGCCGCACTTCCGCCGGGCCGCTGCGGCCCCGGCGTCACGCTGGCAGCGGACCCTAACGGATCTTGCCCGCGGCCGGCCGCCGGTCCTGCTGTCCGCCGGGGCGTGGGGCGCAGGGTCGGCGTTCCCGGAGACCGCTGCGCTGCTCGCGCGTTCAGGTTTCCTGCCGGTGGTGCTGTGCGGGAACGATGACCGTCTGGCCCGCCGCCTGTCGAGGCAGCCCGGTTGCCTGGCGCTGGGCTGGGTGGACGATCTGGCGGAGCTGATGACCGCGGGCCGGGCCCTCGTCGACAATGCGGCCGGCCAGACGGCCGCTCAGGCTCTGGCCGCCGGGCTGCCCGTCGTCGGGTACCGGGCGGTTCCGGGTCACGGGGCGGAGGGCGTACGGGAGATGTCCGCCGCCGGACTGTCGGAGTTCGCGGCCGGCCCTGCGGAACTGCTGCACGTCGTCCGACGGCTGACCGACCCCGGCCCGTTCCGGGAGCAGCGGATTGCGGCCGGACGGGCCGCCTTCACCGCCGACTCCGCACGGGTCATCGCCCGGACGGCGTCCACGCACGGGGTTCCGCATCCGCTCTGACCGGATCCGCACCGGCCGACCCGGGCCGGCCCCGACTCCCGCTGCCCGCTGCGCGTCCGTCAGTCCTGCAGCCGGCGGAGTCGTTCCGCGTCGCAGGTGCGAGGACAGGTGATGCACGTTTCCTCGGACCGGATCTTGTAGTGCAGGCAGCAGCCGAGCCGGGTGCGGGTGGGCTGCCGTTCGCCGCCGGCAGTCGTCAGGTCGCGGAAGGCAGCCCCACCGGGAAAGGGTGCAACGGCGGTGGGGAGCAGCGCGGAGGCCGCGGCGACTCCGCTCTGCTCGTCGCCGAGGAGGACTCCGAGGTGCCAGATCCCGGAGACGAGATCGTCGGCGACCATGCCCCAGAGGGCTCGGGGGCCGCGGCGGAGCCGGCTTCCCAGGGCGGCCAGCAGCGGGCGCGCGTAGTCGGCGACGGCCGCGCGCAGTTCGGCGCGCAGGGCCTCGTCGTCCACGACGACGCGAGTGCCCGTCAGGTGAGCCGCGGGGTCACCGGCGAGGCAGCTGAAGCTGCCCGGGACGACGGCCGTTTCACCGGTCGTCGGGTCGAGGCGGACGTCCCGCGGCCGAATTCGGGCGACCCTGCGCTCGAGGTACCAGGGTCCGCTCATCAACAGGCAGACGGTCCACAGGTGCTGATGCAGCCACCGGGTCGCGGCGACGTCGCGGCGGGCCTCGTGGCCGTAGAGGTCCGTGACCCGGGCCGCCTCGGCGGCGATGAAGACGTCGGCCCATGCGGGTTCGGCGGCCAGCCGTTCGCCGTCGGTCCATGGGCTGCCCGGGCGCCCCGCGGCCTCCCCGGCGGGCACGACCCGGACCCGCAGCGCCCCGCACATGCCGGTGAGGCGGCGGTAGGTCGCGGTGAGGATCTCCGGGCAGCTCTCGGCGCGCTGCGGCGTGCAGGTCTGCGGCGCCGTGGTCATCGGCTCTTCCCAACATCGAATGCGTGCAAGGCAAGGCTTACCTTAACGCTATGATCAGCCGGAGTGCGATCGCCCCGCATTCACGGGCCTCCGAAGCCCGGTTGACAAAGTTAGGCATGCCTAACCTAGTCTTACCGATCGTGACGACGCATGAAACGGCCGCCTCCCCGAGCTCGGCCACCCCGGCCTGGAAGCGACTCCCGCTCTTCCTCGCCGGAGGTATCGCGCTGGCGCTGTGCGCCGCCTTCAGCCTGGCGCTGGGGACACGGCAGGTCCCGCTGGCCACGGTTGTCGAAGCCCTCGCGGACGGCGGGACGGGGCGCGACGCCATCGTGGTGACCGGCCTGCGCCTGCCGCGCACCCTCGTCGGCCTGGCGGTCGGCGCCGCACTCGGCGTGGCAGGCGCCGTGGCCCAGGGCATCACCCGCAATCCCCTTGCCTCGCCGACCACTTTGGGCATCAACGCCGGAGCCGGCTTCGCAGTGGTGACCGCGATTTACGCGCTCCACGTGACAAAGCCGGCCGACTACCTCTGGTTCGCCTTCGCAGGCGCCGCCGGCGCGGCGTTGTTCGCCCAGAGCATCGCCCGGCGCGCCGGTCACCTGGATCCGGTCCGGCTCGCCCTGGGCGGGACCGTTCTCACCGCGGTGCTGGCGTCCTGGACATCGGCGGTCATGCTGGCCAGCAAACGCACCCTGGACGAGGCGCGCTTCTGGCTGGCCGGTTCACTCAGCGGGCGGACCCTGGACGTGCTGTACCCGGTGCTGCCGACCCTGCTCGTCGGGCTCGCCCTCGCCCTGGCCATCACCCCGGCACTCAACGCGCTGTCGCTGGGCGACGATTCGGCGCAGGCCCTCGGAGTACCCGTCTCCCGCATCCGGATCGCCGGCGGCCTGGCGGTGGTGCTCCTCGCCGGGTCCGCCGTCGCCGTGGCGGGGCCCGTGGCCTTCGTCGGACTCGCCGCCCCCCACCTGGTCCGGCTCGCAGTCGGATCCGACCACCGTCTGCTCGTCCCCGGCTGCTTCATCGCGGGACCGCTGCTGCTGCTCGCGGCGGACGTGCTCGGCCGGCTGGTCGCCCGCCCCTCGGAACTCGAAGTCGGCATCGTCACGGCCTTCCTCGGCGCCCCGCTGCTGGCCGTGCTCGCCCGGAAGGCCGCCCGATGACCGACACCACGACGACGCGGCGCGTCCGCATGCCCCGCACCGGTGCGTCGCCCGCCCCGGACCACCGTCGGCACCGTCTGCTGCTCCTGGGCACCGGTGTCCTCGCGGCGCTGTTCACGCTGGTGACCGTCTCGGTGACCAGCGGTCAGGTTCCCATGGCCGCCTCGGTGGCCCTGCGCGCCCTGGTCGGCCTGGGCGATCCCGGCGACGTGCTGGTCGTCCAGGAGTTCCGGGCACCCCGTATGGTTGCGGCCCTGATCGCCGGTGCGGGCCTGGCCACGGCGGGATCCGTCCTGCAGCGTCTGTTCCGCAACCCGCTCGCCTCCCCGGACGTGATGGGCGTGACCGGCGGCGCATCCTTCGGCGCGGTGATCCTGCTCGCGGCGGGCGCCTCGCAGAGCCTCATCCCGGCGGCCGCCCTGGGGGGCGGGCTGCTGGCCGCTGCGCTGCTCGGGGTGTTCGCATGGAACTCGGGCCTCGCCGTGATCCGGCTGGTCCTCGTGGGCCTCGCCGTCCAGGCCGGGCTGGCCGCCGCGGTGAACCTCATGGTCGTACGCTTCCCCGCCGAGCTCGCCACCTCCGCCATGCAGTGGACGACCGGGTCGCTGTACGGACGGACCTGGCCCGAGGTCTGGTCGGCAGGCGGGGCCGTGGTGCTGGCGACGGCCTGCGCGTTCGTCCTGCACCGGCGGCTCGCAGTACTCGACCTCGGTGACGACTCGGCCGGCACACTGGGACTCAACCCCTCACGCGCCCGCCTCCAGTTGCTGATGACCGCGGTCGCGCTCGCCTCCCTGGCCGCCGCGCTGACCGGACCCGTCGCCTTCGTGGCGCTCGCGGTGCCGCACGTGGTGCGCTTCGCTGCCGGCCCGCCGACCCCCGCCACCCTCGGCCTGACCGCGGCGACCGGAGCCATGCTGCTGCTCGGCTCCGACCTGGTGGTGCAGCATCTGCTGCCGGTCAACGGACTGCCCGTCGGAGTGATCACCGCCACCGTCGGCGCACCCTGGCTACTTGTCCTGATGCTCCGTCAGAACAGCCCCGTCAACAGGAGTAACGGATGACCACCTCGCAGCCGAACGAGCTGTCCGCCCACCGGCTCGACCTGCGCTACGGCGACAGGCTCGTCGTCGGCGGACTGGACCTGGTGCTGCCCGGCGGTGCGGTCACCGCGATCGTCGGACCGAACGCCTGCGGCAAGTCCACGCTGCTGCGCGGGCTCACCCGGCTTCTGACCCCGGCCGGCGGCACGGTCACCCTGGACGGGGCCGACATCCACCGGATGCCCGCCCGGGACCTCGCCCGCCGGATGGGCCTGCTCCCCCAGCAGCCGGTCACGCCCGAGGCCATCACCGTCGAAGCACTTGTACGCCTCGGCCGTTACCCGCACCAGCGGTTGCTGAGCGCCTGGTCGGCCGCAGACCAGGCCGCCGTGGAGTCGGCGCTGCACCGCACCGGCACCACTGCGCTGCGCAACCAGCCGGTCGACCGGCTCTCCGGCGGTCAGCGGCAGCGCGCCTGGATCGCCCTGACGCTCGCTCAGGACACCGACCTGCTCCTGCTCGACGAGCCCACGACGTTCCTCGACCTCCGGCACCAGCTCGACGTACTCGACCTGGTCGCCGAACTGCACGCCGAGGCCGGCCGCACCGTCGTCATGGTGCTGCACGACCTCGGACAGGCAGCCCGCTACGCGGACCACCTCGTCGTCCTCAAGGAAGGCAAGCTGGCCGCGGCCGGCGCCCCCGCCGAGATTCTCGACGCCGGACTGATCAAGTCCGTGTTCGACGTGGACTGCCGGGTGATACCCGACCCCGAGACCGGCACCCCCCTGGTCGTGCCCCTGGACACCACGGCCCGCAGGCGCACCGTGTCCGCCTGACCGGCCACCTCCGTCCGTTTGCCCTTCCCCAACCGCACCGAAGGATTCGCCATGTCCACCAGAACAGCCCTGCACGGAACACGCCGGCTCGCCGCGGCCCTGCTCACAGCCGTCCTCGCCGGCGGCGCGCTGACCGCCTGCGGCGGCTCCGGCAAGTCCGGCGACGACACCAAGGCACAGGCCGGCGCGGGCTTCCCGCGCACCATCGAGCACACGATGGGCAGCACGAAGATCCCGTCGAAGCCGAAGCGGGTCGTCGTACTCGACACCGGTGAACTCGACGACGTCACCATGCTCGGAATCAAGCCGGTCGGTGCGGTCTCACCGCACATGAAGGTCGACGGTGGCTTCCCGGCCTACCTGAAGAACAAGGTCGGCGGTGTGCAGGACGTCGGCCCCATGCAGGAGCCGAACCTCGAGCGGATCGCCTCGCTGAAGCCCGACCTGATCCTGTCCTCCAAGGTCCGGCACGAGAAGGTCTACGACAAGCTCAGCGCCATCGCCCCGACCGTCTTCACGGAGACCACCGGCTACCCGTGGAAGGCCAACCTCGAGGTGCACGCGAAGGCCCTGGGTCTGGAGAAGCAGGCCGCGAGGGCGATGAAGGACTACGAGAGCCGCGCCCACGCCCTCGGCGAGGCGATCAGCAAGAAGTACGACGGCAAGATGCCCAGCGTCTCGGTCGTGCGGTTCGTCGCCGGACCCACCCGCCTGTACCAGAAGGCCTCCTTCAGCGGCGTGGTCCTGAACGACATCGGCTTCGAGCGCCCCAAGTCCCAGTCCTCCGAGGACCCGGACGTGAACATGCTGGACGTCGGCCCGGAGGAGATCGACAAGGCCGAGGCCGACCTCGTCTTCGTCACGGCGGCCGACTCCCCGGAGAAGACCGAGGAGAAGGACGTGACGTCCAACCCGGTCTGGAAGGACCTCGAGGCCGTCAAGAACGACAAGGTCTACACCGTTCCGGACGAGACCTGGATGTCCGGCATCGGTGTCCAGGCCGCCGGGAAGATGCTCGCGGACGTCGCAAGGGCGACCGGCGTGACCCTGCCCGCGAAGTAGCCGGCCACGGGGGCGGGCGGCCCACGGACTGCCCGCCCCCGGCCTGCTGCACCCGCCTCCCCCGCCTCCCCCGACCCGGAACGGGATCCGCCCATGCGGCTGTACCTGCTCGCGTTGAACCCCACCGACTCGGTCACCGAAGGCTTCCTGCCGGCGGCGAAACGGCTCGGCGCCGACGTCACCCTGCTCACCGACCGGCCCGGCGCGCACCGGGCCCGCTACCCCGAGCACGAGATCCTGGAGTGCGACGTGCGGGACTTCCGCGCCGTCATCACCCGGATCTCCGCCCACGACCCGGCCGACGCGGTGTTCACCAACAGCGACCATCTGCAGACCCAGGCCGCCCTGGCCGCCGAGTACTTCGGACTTCCGGGCAAGAGCTGGCAGGCCACACTGCGGACCAAGGACAAGGCGGAGCTGCGCCGGCACCTGGCGGTGAGCGGCACGGGCGCCGTGCGATCCGCCGAGCTCCTGCCCGGCCAGGACCCCGCGGAGCTGGCCGGCCTGCCGCTGCCCTACCCGTGCGTCGTGAAACCGCGGGAAGGCGTGGCCAGTGAGGACGTCGTCCTCGCCTCCGACGCCGGCGAACTCGTGCAGCTCTGCAAGGAGATCCAGGTCAGGCGCCCCGGCACGGCCCTCGTCGTCGAGGAGTACCTGCTCGGCGAGCTGTACACGCTCGAGACGCTCGGGGACGGGCGGATCCGCCACGTCCTCGGCGGCTTCCACACCCGGGTGTCCCCGCCGCCGTACTTCATCGAGGAGCGCCTGACGTTCGTGCCCGAGCATCCCGGGGCCGTCGTCGCGCAGGTCCTGGACCAGCTCGACGCGCTCGGGGTCGGCTTCGGCGCGTGCCACACCGAGTTCGTGGTGCACGAGGGCCGGGCCCGCATCATCGAGGTCAACTACCGCGCCATCGGCGACCAGTGCGACCTCCTGCTCGCGGAACTGCTCGGTATCCCGCTCTTCGAGCACATCCTGCGCACGCACCTCGGCGAGCCGCTGCCCGCGGATCCGGGTGTGCGCACCGGCGGGCGGGCGCGTCTCGACTACCCGTGCGCCACCCGGGCCGGGCAGCTCGTGTCGGCGCCCGGCGCCGCGGACCTCGAGGTGGACGGGGTACGGCTGACGTACCGTCCGCTGCGGGAGACCGGTGAACGGCACGACCTTTACCGCACCAACCGTGACTATCTCGGCGTGCTGCGGGCGACCGGTACGGACCAGTCGGCGGTCGACCGGGTCGCGGAGGCACACCTCGCCGCCCAGCGCTGGGAGATCGTCCCGTGAGCGCCGTGACCGACACCACCGCCACCGCCTTCGCAGGGGCAGTCCCCGCGCCCGATCACCATGCCGAGGCCGAACTCGCTCTGCGGGTCCTCGACGCCCTGCTCCGCGAGGACGTCGTCGGCCTGCGCACCCGGGCCCGGCCCGCCGAACGACCCGACGGCACCTGGCTGCGTCTGCCGGCCGGCGGCGACGCCGCTCTGCTGGTCCCGGTCGAGCCGGACGGCTTCCAGTGCGCATGGCGCGCCCGGCTGCCACTGCTCCGGTGGGAGCCCGGCGGAGAGGAACTACGCGCCCCCGACCGCATCGTCGCCGAACTGGCGCCGCTCGCCGACCCGGTGGACCGCAGCGGTTTCGACGCCTTCGCGGACGAGTGCCGTCAGACCCTGGCGACCATGCGCCTGCACGCGCGGACCGGCAGCGAGGTCACCGGCCGGCTGGCCGGCCAATACGGCGCCGACCCCGCGTACTGGAGCGGCTGGGCCAGGTCGACGGCTCACGACGCCCTGGCAGCCCGCCTCGACCACCCCGTCTACCCGACGGCGCGCGGCCGGTCCGGGCTGGACGAGGGCCAACTGCGTTCCTATGCACCGGAGTTCCATCCCGTTCTCCCGCTGCGCTGGCTGGTGCTGCCGGCCGACGCGCTCACCGTCGGCGGCCCGCCCGCACCGCTCACCGCGGGCGTCCGCAGGCCGCTGCACCCTTCGTGGCCCACTCCGGGAACCGTCGGGCTGCCGGAACTCGATGCGAGCCATCTGGCGCTCCCGGTGCACCCGCTCTCGGCCGGGGCGCCCCTGAGCGCCGCCCTGCGCGACACGGGCCTCGCCGGGCGCGCGGTCCTCGCGGAGCAGCCGTACGGGACGGCCGTGCCGACCCTGTCCATGCGGACCGTGGCGATGTCCGGCGACCCGTCGGTGCACCTCAAACTGCCCCTGGACACGGCGACCCTGGGCCTGCGCAACCGTCGCACCATCAAGCCCGGCACGCTGGTGGACGGCGCGGCCGGCCAGCGGCTGCTCGAAGCGGTGCTCGCGCGTGAGCCCCGGTTCCGCGACCGTGTGCTGCTCGCCGACGAGACCCGCTACGCCCACGCGGGCCACGAGATGCTCGCCGTTCTGGTGCGCGGCTTCCCGCCGGGGCTCGACGACAGCGTCGTCCTCCCCATGGCCGCGCTGCTGGGCACCGCGCCGGACGGCCGGCCACTCATCGACCCCCTCGCCGACCGGTTCTTCGACGGAGACCCGACGGCCCTCCTCGACGCCTGCCTCACCCTGCTGTTCGACTGGCAGACCACGCTCTTCGGTTACGGGATCGCGCTGGAGTCCCATCAGCAGAACGTCTCGCTGGTGCTGGACCGGGAGACCGGCGCGACCCGGCTTCGGCTGCTGTTCAAGGACAACGACGGCCCCCGCCTGAACCGACGCCGGCTGCGCACGCGCCTGGGAGCGGACGCGCCCGGACCGGAGGACTTCGACGATCCCCGGATCTTCACGGACGACGACCGCCCGCTGACCGACCTGTTCACCACCATCACCGTTCATCTGTGCGCCGGGGCCTATGCGTTCGGGCTGGCCCGGCACGGGAACACACCGCCGGACCGGCTGCTGTCCCTGGTGCGCGACCGGCTCGCAGAAGCCGCGGAACGGCTCGGCACCGGGCCGGGCGAGCCGGGGGCCGTCCTGCGCGATCACGTCCTGGACGCCGACCGGCTGCCGGTGAAGGCCATGGTCACCGCCGGAACCCTGCTCAGCAAGGAGCGTTCCGGTGCCCGGGACATCAACAAGCACTACACGAGCGGCCCCAACTACCTGCTGCGGGAGCACGATCGGCGATGACCACAGCGCTTCCCGAACTCAGTCCTTCCCGGTCGCGCCGCGGCCTGCCGCGGCGCGCCCCCCGCACCCCGCAGTCCGCGGAGTTCGGCCGTCGCCAGGTCAACGCCGTGGCCGCGTGCTACTTCGTCGCCTCGTTCGCCGCACTCGGCCTGCCTCCCTACCTCACCGAGATCCTCCCGGGACTGGGCGACCCGGCGGCCGACTGGGCGGGCGTGCTGTACGTCGTACCGACGGTCTTCGGCGCGCTCGGCGCCCCCCTGTGGGGCCGTCTGGCTGACCGGTTCGGCCGCAAGCGGCTGCTGCTGCGGGCCCAACTCGGCCTCGCCGTCTCGTTCCTGCTCGCCGGAGCGGCCGACTCGCTGACCCTGTTCACCATCGCGCTGGTGCTCCAGGGCGTGCTGGGCGGAACGTTCTCGGCCTCCAACGGCTACCTCGCCGCGGCCCTGGACGGCCCGCGGCTGTCCAAGGCGCTCACCCTCATGCAGGGCAGTGCCCGGGCGGCCCTGGTCTTCGCTCCGATCGTGGTCGGCTCACTGTCGTCATGGCTTTCGCCGCACCGGCAGTACGCGCTGCTGGCCGTGCTCCCACTGGCGGCCGCGGTGATGCTGGCGCTGCTGCCGGAACCGCGACGGAACGAGGCGCCCGTCGTGGAGCCCTGCGTGCCGGCGCAGGCACCGCAGCCCGCGCCGGAGGCGGAGCCCGCCTCCCGTCTGCGGCTTCTGTACGGGCTGGAGTTCGCCTTCGTCTTCTCCACCGTCATCTCCTTCCCGTACCTCATCTCCCTGGTGAACGAGCGGATCCCGGGAACACCACCGACCGTGTCCGGAATCCTGTTCGCCCTCCCCCATGTCTGCTACCTGGTGTTCGCCCTGGCCGTGCACAAGGCCGTGCACCTGCACCCGCGCTCCGGTGTGCTGCTCGGCTTCGGCCTCATAGCCGTGGGCCTGGCCGGGCACGGTGCCGCGCACTCGCTGACCGCGTTCGTCGCCGTCCGGCTGGTCCTCGGTGCCGGGCTCACCCTGGGTCTGGTCTGCCTGTCCGTCCTCGCGGCCGAGTGCGCGCGGGGGCGTGCGCCGGGCGGCATGTTCGGCGCACTGGAGCTGGTCTCCAAGGGCGGAGCAGTCGCCGCCGGTGCGGTCGCGGCCGCGGGCAACGGCCTGTTCGGGCCGTCGGCCCCGGTTCTGGCCGGTACCGCCGTCGCCGCGCTGACCCTGCTCGTCGCCGGGCTGCCCGCAGTCTTCCGTCGTCTCACGGGCCGTGCGCCCAGAATCCGCTGGAGCCGTTGATGTCGCCGATGCCCTCCCTCGACACCGTCCCCGACCGGTCCGTGCCACCCCCCGGACTGCCCACGGCAGACGAGGCCGTGACCCACACCCTTCTCAACTGCCTGCTGCGCGAGGTGTCCGGCCCCGAGCACCAGACGGCCGTCGTCGACGGCTTCCTGCTGCTGCGCCTGCCCCGGTGCAGTGCCCTGCTGCGGATCGCGCTGCGCCGTACGTCCCTCACCGGCGCGCACCGTTTCTCCGGCCCGGTCACCGAGCAGGCGGGGGACGGTTGGTCCCCGGTCGGCTGGCTGCGGCTCGCCGAGTACGTGCAGGCGGAACTGACCCTGCGCACCGGTGTCGCCAACGACGAGTTCCTGCGGCAGGTCGCCTCCAGCCATCACGGCATGTCGGCCGCCCTGGGCGCGCGCACCCGGGCGCCGGAGGCCGACGGCCCGTTCGGGACGTATCTCGAGTCGGAGCAGTCGCTGCTGCTCGGCCACCGCTTCCATCCCACCCCTAAGGCGCGCGGCGGCGATCCGACGGCCTGGGCCACCTACGCCCCGGAGGCCGGCGTCTCGTTTCCCGTGCGCGCGCTCGCCGTACGGGAACACCTGATCGCCGAGGAGACGGCGGCCCCGGATGCCGCCGCTGCACTGGACCGCCTGTTCGACGTACCCGAGGGTTACCGTCAACTGCCCGTCCATCCCTGGCAGTTCGACCTTCTCCGGGACACCCCGGCACTGGCCTCGGCGCTGGAGCGCGGCGACGTGCTCGATCTCGGCGCCGGCACGAAGCCGTTCGCCCCCACCGCGTCGGTACGCACGCTCTACGACGGCGGCACCTTCCTGAAGTTCAGCCTCAACGTGCGCATCACCAACTGCGTGCGGAAGAACGCAGAGTACGAGCTGTCCGGCGCGGTCGCCCTCACCCGGCTGCTGGCTCCGGTGCTCGAAGACCTCGCATCCCGGTTCCCGGGCAGCGCGGTGCTCCGCGAGCCCGCCTACCGCTCCGCCCGGCTCCCCGGCGCCGGTGGCGGCACCGACCGCGACCTGTTCGAGGGGCTGGGCGTCATCGTCCGTGAGGGCCTCTCCGGTGCCGTGCCGCCCGGGGCGACGCCACTGCTCGCCGGTGCCGTCGCCGACGAGTACCCGACTTCCTCCGGGCACATCTCCCGGCTTCTCGCGGACGGCGGGCGGCAGCGCGCACTGGACTGGTGGGAGTCGTACCTGCGGCTGCTGGTGCCGCCGGTGCTCGCCGCCTACTTCGACCACGGGGTGGTGCTCGAACCCCATCTGCAGAACGTGCTGGTCTGTGTCGACGACGACGGCATGCCGGTCCGGGTGCTGTTCCGCGACCTGGAGGGCACCAAGCTCGTCCCCGAGCAGAACCGGGACCGGCTGGCGCGGCTGCCCGAGGACATCGCGGCACCCATGACCTACGACGCGCAGCGCGGCTGGGACCGGGTCGTCTACTGCCTCCTCGTCAACCATGTGGCCGAACTCCTCGCCGCGCTCGCGGATCTGTACCCGCACACCGAGTGCGCGCTGTGGTCCCGGGTCCGCGCCGCGCTCCGGGAGTACGCCGACGCCCACGGCTGCCCGCCCCGGCTCAGCGCCCTGCTGGCCGGTGTCCCGCTGCCCGCCAAGGCCAATCTGCTCACCCGCTGGGAGCGCAAGGCCGACCGGGAGGCCGGATACGTACGCCTTCCCTCACCGATCGCCGAGGACGTCCTGTCGGACGCGGTCCGCGGCGACGACCCCTGGAGCACCCGTTGACCGACCTGACCCCCCGGGTGCACGAGCACGCGTCCGCGCTGCCCTCCGCCGGACTGCCCGCCTATCTCTACGACCTGACGTCCCTCGGGGAACATGCCGCGGCCGTGCGCGACGCCCTGCCCCGGCGGGTCGAGATGTACTACGCGGCCAAGGCGAACCCGGAGCCGGAGATCCTCGCCGCCCTCGCGCCGCACCTGGACGGCTACGAGGTCTCGTCCGGCGGCGAACTCGCCCACGTCCGCAAGACGGTGCCCGGATCCCCCCTGGCCTTCGGCGGGCCCGGCAAGACGCCGGACGAGATCGCGCAGGCGCTGGAACTCGGTGTCGAGCGCTTTCACGTCGAGAGCGAGTACGAGCTGCACGTGCTCGCCCGCCTCAGTGAACGGTCACCGTCCGGCAGAAAACCGGCCGTGCTGCTGCGGTTCAACCTCCAGGTGTCCGGCGGTGCACTGGACGCGAGTTCGCTGGCCATGGGTGGCCGGCCCACACCGTTCGGCCTGGATCCGTCCCTGGCCGACCGGGTGGTGCGCCGGCTGACGGACGGCACGTATCCGGGGCTGGAGCTCCGCGGTGTCCACGCTCATCTGGCGAGCGGCCTGGACGCCCCCGCCCAGCTGGCGGTGGCCGAGGAGACCGTGGCGTTCGCGGAGGCTCTCGGCGAACGCCACGGCATCCGGCTCGCCGAGATCAACGTCGGCGGCGGCATGGCGGTCGACTACGGGGCCCCCGGCGCCAGGTTCGACTGGGCCGGTTACGGCGCCGGGCTGGAGCAGCTGCTGGCGGACCGTCCGGATCTCGTCCTGCGCATCGAGCCGGGCCGGGCCCTGACCGCCTACTCCGGCTGGTACGCGACCGAGGTGCTGGACGTCAAGCACAGTCACGGCGAGGAGTTCGCCGTCGTCCGGGGCGGCACCCACCATCTGCGGACGCCTGCGACCAAGCAGCACGACCAGCCCTGCACGGTGCTGGCCGTCGAGGAATGGCCTTACCCGTGGCCGCGGCCGGCGGCCGAGGGGAAACGGGTCACGGTCACCGGGCAGTTGTGCACGCCCAAGGACGTCCTGGCCCGCGGGGTTCCGGCACCCGGCGTCCGGGCGGGGGACCGTGTGCTGTTCTCCCTGGCCGGCGCGTATGCCTGGAACATCTCGCACCACGACTTCCTGATGCACCCGCGGCCGGGATTCCACTTCCTGGCCGGCTGAGGCGCACGCCCCCGGGAGGGGCCTCTCCCGGTTCCGGACGCACGAGAGCCGCTTCCGCCCGTGCGGTGGAAGCGGCTCGTGAGGTTTCGTGCACCCCCGGGGCTCAGTCGATGCCGCGCAGAATGTGCGGTTCGATCAGATCATCCTCGTAACCGGCCAGCCGGATGGGAGCCGACCTGGACCAGACGTCCAGGCTGCGGACCTCTCCCGATGTGCCGGGGAGGTCCGGGTGTTCTGGCGGATCGTCACTGCGCTCGGTCTTCTCGAGAATCACCGCGCACTCCTTTGCGTCAGGTGAACCGGACGCGCCAACGCTCGGACCGGGCGCCGCACGCTGCCCGGTAGGGCTCTGGGAAAGGGCTATCGGACGCGGTGGCGCCGGATGTCGGTCCGGGAGGTCCGCCGTGATGCCGGCGATTTCCCGGGACGGGCCGAGGATGTCGGTGCCGCCGGGTGGCGAACTGTCCGTCACAGGACACCCTAGTCAATCGGCGGATCACGCGCACGGCGGATTCCGGCCCCGTCGGGTGAACGTGCGCCCGCCCGGAGCGGCGAAAGCCCCGGTCAGCGGACGTCGAACGGAGGGACTGCGGCACGGCTCCGGCCGGATGGCATGCATCCATCCGGGTGACGACGGCGAGGGCGCGGCGCCCCGGACCCGGGAGCGGCTGCGGCCGGGTGGGGCGAGCGTTGCGCGGCGCCGGGTCATCTGCCCTCCACCCGCTTCCCGGACGGGGTGACCGCGAACCACCGGGCGCCGAACTCGGGATTCCTGCAGGGCCGCCGCTCCGGCGGACCTCCCTCCACAGATGCCGGGGGGCGGCCGTGACGGCAACCGGGGGCGGTCCGACCGGTGCACGGCGCACCCGAGGGGCCGAACTCCGTTCCGGGAAACGGCCCGAGGCGCGTTCACCGGCCGCTTCCGAAGCGGCCGGGGCGCCGCCCCCGGCAGTTCCCGCCGGGTTCAGTTCCCGCCGGGCGCCAGCACCTCGGCGAGGTCGTAGCGGACGGGTTCCTCGAGCTGCGCGTACGTGCATCCGGCCGGCTCCCGGTCGGGCCGCCACCGGCGGAACCGGGCGGTGTGCCGGAAGCGGCCGGCCTGCATGTGGTCGTAGGCCACCTCGCACACCCGCTCAGGTCGCAACGGGATCCAGGAGAGGTCCTTGCCACCCGTCCACCGGCTCGGGGCACCCGGCATTCTGCTGGTCGCCTGTGCCGCCTCGTCGGCCCACCCGGCCCATGGGTGGCCGTCCGCCGACGGCATGCGCAGGGGTTCGAGCTCCGTCATCAGCTCCTCCCGCCGCTTCATGGAGAACGCGGCGCACACCCCGACGTGCTGCAGCCGCCCGGTGTCGTCGTACAGCCCGAGCAGCAGGGAACCGACGACCGGGCCGCTCTTGTGCAGCCGCAGGCCCGCCAGCACGCAGTCGGCGGAGCGCTCGTGCTTGATCTTCACCATCCGGCGCTCGTCAGGACGGTACGGGTCGTCCAGGGGTTTGGCGACGACCCCGTCCAGACCCGCCCCCTCGTACTGGCGGAACCACTGCTCGGCAAGCTCGCGGTCCTCGGTGGCGGGCGCGAGGAAGACCGGGTCCGCCGCGGAGCTCAGGGCGGAGACGAGCCGCGCGCGGCGGCTGCGCAGTGGCGTGTCGAGAAGCGCCTGGTTGTCCAGGGCCAGCAGATCGAAGGCGATGAACGAGGCCGGTGTCTCCCGCGCGAGCAGCCGTACCCGCGAGTCGGCGGGGTGGATGCGTTCCAGGAGCGCGTCGAAGTCCAGCCGTCCCTCGCGCACGACGACGATCTCGCCGTCCACCACGCAGCGCCGCGGCAGACGGGCGCGCAGCGCGTCCACCAGTTCGGGGAAGTAGCGGGTGAGGGACTTGCCGGTCCGGCTGCCGAGCTCCACCTCGTCGTCGTCGCGGAAGACGATGGCCCGGAAGCCGTCCCACTTGGCCTCGTACTGCATGCCGCCCGGGATGCGCGTCGCGGTCCGGGCGAGCATCGGCTTGAGCGGCGGCATCACCGGCAGGTCCATGAGCCCGATTGTGCAGCGCGGCCGGAGGGTCCGCCCGCCGGCCACCACCCCCGGCGGACCCGCTCGGCGAGCGTCCGGCCGGTGCCGGGCCTAGCGTGGCGGGCATGGCAGAGGCCCTTGAGCTCGACGTCGGCGGACGCACTGTGCGGTTGTCCAACCCGGGCAAGGTGTACTTCCCGGCCCGCGGGTTCACCAAGCTGGACGTCGCCCGCTACTACATGGCAGTGGGGGACGGGATCCTGCGCGCCCTGCGGGACCGGCCGACGACCATGGAGCGGTACCCGGACGGCGTGGAGGGAGAGTCGTTCTTCCAGAAGCGTGCCCCGAAGAACCACCCGGAGTGGATCCCCACCGGGCGGATCTCGTTCCCCAGCGGCCGCCACGCCGACGAGATGTGCCCCACCGAGACGGCCGCGGTGATCTGGGCGGCGAATCTCGGTTGCCTGACCTTCCACCCGTGGCCCGTGCGGCGGGCCGACACCGAGCATCCCGACGAACTTCGCATCGATCTCGACCCGCAGCCCGGCACGGGCTACGAGGACGTGCTGCCGGTTGCCGGGGAACTCCGGGCCGTCCTGGACGAGCTCGGCCTGCGCGGCTGGCCCAAGACCTCCGGCGGACGCGGGCTGCACGTCTTCGTGCCCATCGAGCCGGAGTGGACGTTCGCCCAGGTCCGGCGGGCCGCGATCGCCATCGCGCGGGAGCTGGAGCGGCGCGATCCCGAGCACGTCACCACCTCGTGGTGGAAGGAGGAGCGCGGGGCGAAGATCTTCGTCGACTACAACCAGACCGCGCGGGACCGGACCATCGCCAGCGCGTACTCCGTACGGCCCTTCGCCCATGCCCCGGTCTCTGCGCCGCTGCGCTGGGAGGAGCTTCCCGACGCCAGGCCCGACGACTTCGATCTGGCGACCATGCCGGCCCGGTACGCAGAGACCGGGGACGTGCACGCCGGCATGGACGATCACGCGTACGGGCTCGAGGCGGTGCTCGAACTCGCCGCCCGCGACGAACGCGACCACGGACTGGGCGATCTGCCGTACCCGCCGGACCACCCCAAAGCGCCCGGGGAGCCCAAGCGGGTGCAGCCCAGCCGGGCCAAGCACTGACGCGCGGGGCGCTGCCGCGTGCGCGTCACCGGGCGCGGGGTTCAGCGGGCCGACTCCCCCGCCGCGGCGGCGCAGTCCCGAGCGCACGGGGCGGACGTTCGGCGAAACGGCTCCGGACGGCGCGGCCCGGAACACCTGGAAGGAACCACCGGCCCGGCCGGATCGCTTGCCGCCGCGGCCGGCCCCGTAGGCCGCCGGCGCTCAGGCCCCGACGCGCCGCGGTTCCTCGTCGCGGTCCCGCGGCAGCCCGTCCTCGTGTGCCGCCCTGACCCCGGCACCCAGGGAACGAACGGCCAGAACGAGCACACCGATGTCGTCCAGCAGAACAGGATCGGGGAGCAGATCCACCGGGCAGACGAGATAGGCCACGGCCAGCCAGAAGGCGAGGCGGCCGCTCCGGGGCGCGCCGACGGCGCGGAGCTGCCCCCGCAGCCGGGTCATCCTCACCAGCAGCCGCACCGCGATCACCACGGTGACCACGACGATCACGGCCAGGAGGCCCACGAGTACCCACAACTCGGTTGTCATGCGGACCGCTTACCCCGGCGGGGGCAATCCGTGCGGATCGTTCATCCGCCGGACCGGTGAAATCGGTGTCAGCGGGCAGACGTGCGGTGTAAGAGAGCAAGGAGGTACGGCGCGATGGTCCTGATGGAGTCGTCCCACGGATCCACGGCCGAGGCCCGGCGCGCGACGGCGGACTTCCTGTCCGTGGTGGGCGGGTGGGTGGACGTGGACGCGGTGGTGCTGGTCGTCTCGGAACTGGTCACGAACGCAGCGCGGCACACCGCCGGCTGGTGGCGGCTACGGGTGCGGGTATCCCGGGACCATCTGGTCGTGGATGTCGAGGACGCGAGCCCGGTGAAGCCGCAGACCCGTCGCGGCGATCTTCGCGGCGGCGGAGGGCTGGGCCTGCCGATGGTCCAGCGGCTGGCCGGATCGTTCGAGGTGGTTCAGCGTTCGGGTGGCAAGACGGTACGGGCGCGGTGGGCTCTGTCGCCTGCGATGGCGTAGTTCCGGACCGTGCCGGGGGCGATGGCGTGCCGGCATGGCGTCCACCCCGGTGAGACGGCGGGGCGCGGACGGAATCGTCCGCCGCACAAAGACGGGGCCCCGGTGCCTTACAGGACCGGGACCCGGAGGTTCAACACCATCTTCCGGCTACTCGGAGTCGGTTTTTGATATCCGCAGTGCTCGCCTCAGGCGGAGGGGCTGCGGGGGGCTGAAAACCCTTGACCGTGGACCACCTTCCATTCCGGAGCTGCGAATGCCCGCCGGTTGTTCTCACTCCGGACGGGCAACCTTGATGGCGCCTTCTCCCTTCGTTTCCCTCGAATTCCGTTACAGGCGCGGCATGCCCGTAACACCGAAAACCCTAACGCCGCAACTCGAGGATGTCCACAGTCGGAACCGTCAATTCAGCCTCCGCGGGAAGGCCTTGCACAGGCATCCGGACCGTGCGTCACCGGCGCTTTCGGGACGCGTCCGATCCGCGGATCCCCGCTCCCGCGCGACGGGACCGTGCTCCGGGGTTTCGCCGGCCGGGTGGCGGGAACCTGTTCGCCCGGCGCCACGACCGCGTCCGTCCCGCCGGCATCCGGCAGGACGGACAGAACAGGAGCTGCTCGCCATGACGACGCCCGAGCCGGATCCCGTGCCACCGGCCCCCACACCGCCCCCCATGCCCGAGCCGGGCCCCGCCCCCGGTCCGGTACCGCCCGGCCCGACCCCTCCCGGCCCCACACCACCGGCGCCCACGCCGCCCGGCCCTCCGGAGCCGGGTCCGGAACCCGAGCCGGCTCCGCAGCCCTGGACCTGACCCGGCCACCACAGGCAGGTGCACCCCCGCCGCACAGAAAGGCGGCAGACCATGAAACTGCTCGACGCCTTCGACACCGCGATGGCCGAATTCGACCGCCGCGTTCACCGTGTACGGCAGGACCAGTGGTCGGGGCCGACTCCGTGCACCGACTGGTCGGTGCGGGACCTGGTCAACCACCTCACCGGTGAACATCTCTGGGCACCCTGGCTGCTCCGTGGCTCCACAGTCGCGGAAGTCGGAACCCGGTTCGACGGAGATGTTCTCGGTGACGATCCGGTAGCGGCATGGGAACGCGCAGCCGGGGATTCACGAGCGGCATTCCACGCGGAAAGCGAGTTCGACGCCCAGGTGGACACCAGCGGCGGCCCCATTCCCGCTGCCGAGTACGAATGGCAGATGACCAGCGATCTGACCGTGCACGCGTGGGATCTCGCCCGGGCCATCGGCGACGACGACACGCTGGACCACGATCTCGCTGTGGCGGTGCACGACCACATCGAGCCGCAGATCGGCAACTGGCAGGGGCTCGGCCTGTTCGAGCCGCCGATCTCGGTGCCGAGATCGGCCCGCCCGCAGGACAAACTGGTGGCGCTGCTGGGCCGCCAGCCGTGACATCGCCGGTCAGCGGCGGCTCGTCTCGAGCCAGGCGACGACCGCGCCCACGGTGGCGGAGTCGAGGCCCGCGATCTGCCGTACGGCCCAGGCGTCCCCGGGCATCGGAGGGACTCCCGCGGCGATGAGAGCCGCGTGCAGATCGATGCGGTGGACGTCGGTGGCGGGGAGCGTGTGCTCCGGCTGCCTCGTCGGTTGCGGCGGGGCGAGCACATTCCCCGCGGAGGGGTGCACCTGCTGCGGGTCGGCGGAAACGTTCATGGACGGCCTCCTCGAAGCGCGGGAACTCTGGCTGCCCCGAGAGATCCCGCCAACTGCCCCCGCGGTTGCGTTTCCGGTCGGTTTCACCCGTTGAGCCCAATCATCCGGATTCCGGCCGACTGCCGCCGGGGCCGCGGCGAACCGGATCAGGCGGGGTCGCCGCGGTTTCCGGAGAGCGCCGCCGCCGCGGCGGACGCCAGGGAGTCCAGCCACCCGTCCGGCAGGTCCGCGCGGGCCACGGCGAGGCGCCAGTAGAGCGGTCCCACGATCATGTCGAGCGCGAGTTCCACGTCCACGCCGGGCGGCGCCTCGCCGCGCGCCACCGCACGCCCGATGACGACCTCACCCATGTCCCGGCGCGCTGCCCGGAGCGTGACCTCGAGGGTGCGGGCGATCTCCGGATTCCGGGCGGCCTCCGCGAGCAGGTCGGGAATGATCTGGGCGGCCAGCGGATGCCGCAGTGCCTGGGCGAGCATCCCGAGCAGCGCGCGGACGTCGCCGCGCAGCGAGCCCGTGTCCGGCGGCCGCAGACCGTGCACCGCCGCCTGCGACACCACGGCCACCGTCATCTCGAGCTTGGATTTCCAGCGCCGGTACACGGCTGTCTTCCCGACACCGGCACGGCGGGCGACGGCCTCGATGGACATACGGCCGTACCCCACGGCCGCGAGCTCCTCGAGTACGGCCGCGTGGATCGCGACGGTGACGTCCTCCTGCAGCACCGCGGCACCTGCGGGCGCGCGCCGGCGGGGATCATTGGGTGACTGCGGCATGAACAGCAGTCTACGTGACGACGATACGGTTGCGTCTCTTCCTCTCGGTGTTCTACCTTCGGCACGACGAAACGGTTGCGTTCTGCCGTGATCGCACTGCGGCGCACGAGCAGCGCCTTTCCCGTGTCCTCCGATTGCCGAAGGCCGATACGTGAGCGAAGTGACAGTACGGAGCGGGCGACCGAGCGTCCCGCCCGCACCTGACGACGGTCCGCCGGCGGCCGAGCTGGCCGCGCGGCACGGATTGTCGGTGAGCGGTGCTCGGCCCGGTCTGGCGGAGTACGTGCGGCAGCTGTGGAGCCGGCGGCACTTCATCCTGGCGTTCTCGCGGGCGAAGCTGCAGGCGCAGTACAGCCAGGCCAAGCTGGGCCAGCTGTGGCAGGTTGCGACGCCACTGCTCAACGCGCTGGTGTACTTCCTCATCTTCGGCATGCTGTTGGGAGGCCGCGGCGGCATGCCCGACGACGTCTACATCCCGTTCCTGGTCACCGGCGTGTTCGTGTTCACGTTCACCCAGAGCTCGGTGATGACAGGAGTGCGCTCCATCGCCGGTCATCAGGGCCTGGTGCGCGCCCTGCACTTCCCGCGAGCGGCGCTTCCGGTGTCGTTCTCGCTGCAGCAGCTCCAGCAGTTGCTGTACTCCATGATCGTGCTGCTCGTGGTGCTGGTCGGTTTCGGACACTTCCCGCGGTGGTCGTGGCTGCTGGTGGTGCCGGTGCTGGTGCTCCAGTTCGTGTTCAACACCGGCCTGGCGCTGATCCTGGCGCGGATGGGGGCCAAGACCCCCGACCTCGCCCAGCTGATGCCGTTCGTGATGCGCACCTGGATGTACGCCTCGGGCGTGATGTTCCCGCTGCACCACATGCTGGAGAACCGGGCACACGCACCGGGGTGGCTGGCGGAGGTCCTGCTGGCGAACCCGGCAGCCGTCCACATGGACCTGATGCGCTAC